>CAVVMV010000013.1:0-168303 GCA_963749485.1 uncultured Ignavibacteriales bacterium
TGTCTTTTCACCGCTTGCGCTGGTTCTTCTTAAGCCATCAAGTTCCTGCGGGAAGTAAGCTTTTAACTCTCTGAAATTAACCGTCTCAACTTCTTTACCCTCTTCAAAATTTTCCTGCATCTCTTTCATATTATCTACAAAATCATCTAAACCTTTTATACCGGTCTTAGAATCCTTATCATCATTATCTTTATCAACATCTCGTGAAGAAGTCTCATCAGTGGGTTCATCGGATTTATTGTTCTCCCCCGGTTTGTCACATCCCCACATAATGAAGAGAAAAGATAGAAACATTATTGCTAGAATTCTCTTAAACATACTGCCTCCTTGGTATATTATTTTATATTACTTTGAAATCTTAATTAGTTAAAATACTGAAATGCCCTCACATTAAACAGTTTTACTAAAATACAATTTTTCTATCACCTTCCGTTTTTATCCTTCAAAATCAGATCTTTTACCAGGTGATAATCTTGTGTTGTATTAACAGATTATAACTTAATAAAAATAGGATATTCTTACAAGAAAAACGTTTTAAATATTAAAAGAATTATTACACTTTAGTAAAATGAGTATTTAAGCCGAACATATACTGATGTACCGTACTCTCCAAATTCAGTTAGTGGATTTCCACTAAAAAACATTCCGAGCAGAAAAGCATCCAGGTTTGTAATAATCGAGTAGCTAAATGAGGGAATTACAACAAAGGATTTATCGGTCCGGATTGAAAATGCCAAAGAGTGTTCCTCTTAGAAGCGGTGTTATATCGTAAGCAAATTCCTGGTAAATAGACCACCTTGCTGCAGTTAACATTCCCAATTTAGGCGCTTCTTGCGAAAAGAAATGTGTTTGCAGTTTTACCATTGTTGTTATAAAGAATTTCTGTATGAATGTAAAATGTGTTAGGAAAAGTATAATCACCGGAAAGTGAAACTGAAATTAATGGCTTATCGAACGAAGAGAGAGATGATTCACCTAACGCAATATAAATTGAATTTGTATCCGATTTATTTGGTGCCTGGCTTACTAGAACTTCTCCCCTGAATCCAGCATCTAAAATATCGCCTACCCAGCTCACTCCGGCTAGCCATCTTTTAAATCTCATTCCGGCAATAAAATTAAAATCGTAATTCCAGTTATTAATACTTACAAGCCTGCAAGTATTTGATTCTCAAAATCCTTCGCAGGTTTATAAGCTATATCCACTTTTGAAACTGCACCTGTATAATACTGCAATCTAATTGCGTCAGTTGCGGGTCTTTCTTCATAATCAAAATCAAGAACATCTAAAGGATTAAAAAGATCGGTTGGATTCCAAACCCAGGAAGTTCCCCAAGCAACCCTTTGCCTTCCAACAGTTACCTGCAAATCATGTTTGTACCAATCTAACCACAATCTGTCAACTTCAAGATATCCTAATGATTTTTTTGATTCCCACAAAAAAGCATCAAGTTTAACAAAATCGCTCGGAGTTTGAATAAATTCTTTAAAGGATGGAATTTTTTCAACAGATTCTCCATAAAAAGCTCTGAATCTTAATTCAAGTGCTGCAGTTATTGCGTCAGTGGCATACCATTTTGAGTTAAATCATGAATGATAAGATGATCATTCAAGCGATCATTAAGCGTGGAATTTTGATAGAACTGAAAAGATATTTTGCATATCCGTTGTAATCGAAAGATGAGAGTTGTGCCTCAAAATTCTAATAAAGAATTAATAAGAAGAAATATAAAGATTCTATTATTTGTTCATCAGCCATATGCATTTCTGTTACCACATCCGATTCTATTGCACCATCTCGAAGGGTTACAACTCTGTGTGCTCTTTTAATAACCCGCGAGTCGTGAGTTGAAAAAACAAAAGTCATTTTATTTTCTTCATTTAATTTTTCCATTAATATCAAGAAGATTATTTGCAGTAACTGAATCGAGATTTGCAGTTGGTTCATCAGCTAAAACAAAAGATGGTTTTGAAGCGAGCGCACGTGCTACTGCCACCCGTTGCTGCTGCCCGCCTGATAGTTCAGTTGGTTTGCTATTTATCTATCTTCCAGATCTACAGATTCTAAAAGTTCAATTGCTTTTTTCTCCCTCTCCTCTTTTGGAACTCCCTGAAGCAGCATAATAAATTCAACATTTTCCTTTGCTGTAAATACGGGAATTAGATTGTATGCCTGAAAAACAAAACCAATATTATGAAGCCGAAAGTTTATCATCTGATCAGTTTTGAAAGTTGAAATATCCGTTTCATTAATTATAATAGTTCCGGATGTTGGTTTATCAAATCCGCCAATAATATTTAGTAGAGTAGTTTTACCGGAACCCGATGGACCTACAATTGCAGTAAATTCTTCTTTTTCAATTTTTAAGATCAACTTCATTTAATGCGTGAACCGGAACAGCGTTATCATCATATATTTTTGAAACTTGTTTTAATTCTATAAGCGCCATAATTTTTATCTCCTGTTTATCTTTCTTTTATCATCCATAAGTTCTTATTGCATCAGCAGGACGAAGTTTAATAGTTTTAATTGAAGGATAGATTGCAGCAAGAATTCCAGTAATAATTATCATTGCAGCAAGGACACCGTAAAAGTAGAGTGGAAAAATTGGGTATAATATTGTTGGCATTCCCCAGGCAGATAAACCTTCGGAAAATATTGAAAGATCAATTCCTTTATCAGAAAAATACCAGATTGTAAATGTTCCAAGTGCCATTCCAATAATTCCCCCAAATAGTGATAGAATTATTGTTTCTATCATTATTAGCAAAAATACTCTTATTCTTTTCATACCAACTGCCATCAAAACACCAAATTCTCTTACACGATCCAAAACAGACATAAGCATTGTGTTTGTTATTCCGAATAGAAGTGCAGCCAAAATTATTCCAAGAAATATTTCCATTTCGAGGATCAGAAACTCATAAGTCATTTCAAGTTCCGGAGCAAGGTCTTTCCAGCGTTTCAACCATAAAGTGAGGAATAATTCTCTTTTAAGAGTTGCATAAGTTGAATCAAGATCTTCTGAAGAATTTAACCTTATGGCTATTTCATTAATAATCGGCTCGCTGTTCATAGTCTTGTAGAGATCGGATTTTCTAACAAAAATATGAGATTCATCAAAAGGTGATGATTCGGTTTTGAAAATACCTACAATCCTGAACGCCGCATAGGTTAGGGTTGTATCAACACTTTGAAAACTTAAAACAATTTTTGAACGCAGCTTCAATCCAAGTTTATCAGCGAGTTTCTTACCAACAAGAATTGGATTTCTTTTTATCCCGTTAAAGTATTCCCCTTCGATCATGTAATTTGCAATGGTTGTTACATTTTTTTCACGATCGGGATCAACTACCAATAATATTAACACCACGTGAAGAGCTTGGAGAAGAAGCCATTCCTTCAATCAATACTCTTGCGGAAACATCTTTTACTTCTTTCAATGTTCACTTATCTCATCTGCAATATTATTTCCATCAGGAATGAAATAAGAGATTAAGACTTTCGTCTTTAAATTCTTTTGTATGAATTTGAATATGGCTTAAGTTTCTGTCAATTGTTGAATTTACTGTTGTATCCCAGAACCGATCATATACTGCAACTGAAAATAGTCCTGCCCATAAACCCAATGTAATAGCAGTTAGTATTATTAAGCTTCTTTTTTTATTTCGCCAAATATTTTTCCAGGCAAGAGCAAGTAACATTATTTTTTAACTCCTTTCCGATAGCGGATAAATTATTTTCTCATAGCTTTAACTGGATTTAGTTTTCTAATATATGATAACGGGTACAAAGCAGATATCATTGCAATTACAATCACAGTTAAAAACTGATCGATAAAAATGTTTGCGTGCAAACCTGAACGGTACGATTGGATCGAATCCAAATTTTAACATTAACTCCGCCATCTCACCGGTTAGTGGAATTGGATTTTGTATAAAAATAATAGAGGATTGGAATGCTTACAATTATTCCTGCTAAAACACCAATAAACGAAAGGAAGAGAGATTCGAGAAACGAGACAAAACTCAATCTCCATTTTTTCATTCCAACAGAAATTAAAATACCAAATTCCTTTGTTCTTTCAGCAGTCATCATCATTACTGTTCCAAATATTCCAAATCCAATTATTACATAAAGAATTCCCAGCATAATTATTCCACCAGCATTATCCACCTCAATACTTTGAACAAGTTCAGGCATTAATTCAGGCCATGTCATCACTTCATATTTTTCATTAAATAAATTACTTACCTCTAGAATGAACTTCATCTTAATTCACTAGCTTCATCAATCATTATCGAAAGAGTGGTAATTCTGTTCGGTGCAGAATAGAGCCATTGTGAATAGTCCAGACTGAGATAAACCATTGATTTGTTCAGATGCGGGAAGAGTGAATTTAACTATTCCATCAACCTGAACCTGGCTGCTGCTGTAACACCGTGATAACCCTGTCCGTACAAAACAACACTGTCTCCAATTTCAACTTTTAATCATTTCTGCAAGACCTTCAGCAATCATTACTCCTCTGGAATTCATCTGTAAGATATTTTCCGGATACTAAGTTTGCTTTTCAGATCCGTCATTCTATTTTCTTTTTCAGGATCAATTCCAACAATGGAAGCAACTTTTGTTACATTTCCGTACGAGATTAAACTGAACGATTCGAGCCGCGGTGTTACAAGCGTAACATGTTCTATTGAATCTATTTGTTCAATTTTTTCTGAAGATAGTTCCATACTTTTATCTATTGATCGTTTATCCCAATACTCTTTTGCATGAACCTGGATATAACCGGTGTACATACTTACCGAAGCATCAACCATGTAATCGTAAGAACCTTCCTGCATTGAGCGCATAACAAGCGCAAAGAAAACAGCAAAAAATACAGAAGCCGAAGCAATTAATGTTCTCCGCTTATTACGCCAGAGATTTCTCCATGCTAAATGAAAATAAGTTTTCATCTTATCTAACCCTTTTCATATTTTGTTCAGAGAAAAAAGATTCATTTACATCATAATTGAATTCAATCTCATTGTAATCAAAGACGGTTTTTTCACCGGGTCTGTCTACCGGAATCATTTCCCAATGAGTCGGAATTATCCTTCCGCCCAGTTCTTTAATATCATCCCGAGGTATGTTTTTACGATAAAGTCATCTTCATCATAAAATTCTACTTTAAGCTGAAAGTATTCTTTCTTTGAAACCCAGGTTAAAAGCTTCCCCAAACAACTCCTGCATCGGGTTTTGGGATTGATTCAATTTCGTAACAATCATAATCCGTTAAAGTTTTCTTCCCGAACAATTGTATGTGCGTAATCATTAATTAACAGATGATTCTTTAACCAGGTCATCGTTAGTAAAATCAGATCCCATCCATGATTGAAGCATCATTGAAGGCGGAATTTTAATTACCTTTTGTGCTGTAGGTATCCAGTTCCACACTTCCTTTTTTCCGTTTAAGTGTTACACGTGCCTTTATCTCTTGCAGGTTCAGTTATGTAAATTATTGCATAATCCGGTTCGAGTGCCCAGGATTTCATTCCAACAGTACGGGTCCAGTCAGTTTTTATAATTTTCATACGTAACTTCAGCATAACTGCTTTTTGATTTTATCAGCTCATCTGATTTTTTAATTATTTCTTTTGCATCCTGTGCGATAAAATTGATGTTAGAAATATTACAAGAGTTATTATTGGAAATATTTTTTTCATTTTTTGTTTGGTCATCTTATAATTCTTTCAATTTTATTATTACATAAATGGTATTCGGAATTTTTATAACATTATATCTTCATCTATAATTTGTTTTTATTTTCTAAAAAAAAATCCTTTAAATGATGTTTTCCATAACTTGGAGCAACTAAATCCATTGCAAGAACAGTCATGAAAAATTCTAAGGGACCATAGATTTTTACAGATGTAAAGATTCTTAGTGTGGCCAAAAGAAATTTCCTTATCCAATTTGGAATCCGTGAGATCTTTATTTTTTTATTTAGAGATTTAAACGCAATTTTTAAAATTTCATTGTGTGTTAGTATATCAGGACCTCCAACTTTTATTTCTTTTTCATCACCAGCAGCGGCGTTAACGCAAATTATTGCTAAATCTTCGCCATGAATAGGATTTATTTTATTCTTGCCGGAACCGAAAACATATCCCCTTCCTTTTTTAACCATCTGTTGGTAATCAAGCATATCTGAAAAAAATCCGTTAGGGTAAACAATAGAAAAATTTAATCCGGATTTTTTCAATTCTTCTTCAAATCTTACTTTAGCCTGAATACTTTTCAAATTTTTCATGTTTTCAGCGTTGAATACTGATACAAAAATAAATTTTTTAACTCCTTCTTTTTCAGCTTCTTTCAGAAGATTCACGTTTCCCTGATAGTCAACATCCATATATGTTAAACCATCTTTTTGTTTTGTAATTCCAACAGAGGAAAACACAATATCTATTTCTTTGCATATCCCTGATAAAGAATTTGGATCGGTTATTTCACCTCTAAATTTTTCATCGATATATTCGTTGAGTTTTTCAAGCTTTGTTGCATTCCTTGCCAAAGCTCGCACCCAAAATCCTTGCTTCTTAAACTCCTTAACTACATAACGGCCAAGATAACCTGTTGCACCAGCAACTAATACTCGTTTCATTTTTTACTTTCTTTAAATGATGAACGATCAATTTTTATATATTTACTTAAAAGTGCTTCCTTAATTTTTTTTACCGGGAATAAATCTTCAGCAACCATAAAATTAAGAACAAGTCCGTCGAAAAAAGTTCCAAGCAGAAATGCTTCCAATTCAGGATTTTTTATTTTTAATTTTCTGAATAGTGAAGCTAATGCTTTAACAAATTCATCTCTAAATTGCTGCATTTTCTTTTCAAATTTTTTCTGAATTTCAGGATGAACAAGCAAAGCAAGGTAAAGCTGCCAGTATGTAATGTTCGAATAAAGATTATCCAAAACCGAATCAACAAAATCTTCTAGCTGCTTTTCAGGATCAACATCTCTTTGAGCTTTAAATTCAAGTTCTGCAAGTGAATTAAAACCTTGCTGTATTATTTCATCGAGAAGTTTTTCTTTGCTGGCAAAGTAGTTGTACATCAATCCTTTAGAAATTTTTGCCTTTTGAGCAATTTGTAGAGATTGATGTTGCGTGATATCCTTTTTTTGCAAACAGTTCCAGAGCAACAGAAAGGATCTTCTCCTTGCTTGATTTTCCTTATCTCTTCAAATTGTTGTTTTGTTCTGGGTGACATATTTTTTGACTGAACGTTTGTTCAAAACATAATTCATAATATTACTGAAGTCAATACTTATTTGAGAATGGTTTGAGGGTTGATCTAAATCACAAATTGTTGTGCAGCAAATATCAGTTTTTAACTGCTTTTATAAACAAGATCTTTTGATTTCTCCTCATTGAATTATTTTTATTAAAATCTGAATATATTTTAACTGAATTAAATCCCGTTTTAAGAAGCGAATTATTAAAATCAATTGCGGTGTAAGGAAAAACTGAGGTTGTTATTAAATTATTTTCTTTGGGATTAGCTTTGGAAAATTTCAGAATGTTGAAATTAATTTTATCTTCATCAAAATCATAAAAACGGATAAAGAAATATTTTTCACTTTCTGTAATGTTTACAATTCGTTTCTTTTCTTTAATTATTAATTTATAATTTAGAACCTGGATGAAAAGACTTCCCTGTTCATTCAGCAAATCGTAACATTTTCTAATTGATGGTTGAAATGATTCTTTTTCAATATTTGCAAATGTATTTCCAAACGAAATTACCATATCAAATTTACCGTTAAAGTCATCCGGAATTTGTGAAGCACCAAATTGATAGGAATCTAAATCTATTCCTCTATTTTTCGCATTTAATTTTGCCTTATCCAACATTTGAGCGGAAGGATCAAAAGATTTTACCTTGTATCCCATCTCCGCAAGAGCAATTGAATCGCTTCCTGTACCGCAGCCGATATCGGCAATTGTTGTATATGAACCTTTTAAAAGATTTTTGAATGATTTTCTTCTTAAGTTCTATTGCTTTCTCAAACGGGATCATCGAATCATATTGAGCGGAAAGCTCATCGAAAAACTCCTGATTGTTTAACATTTAATTCCTTTCGGACTGCTTGATAGTTCCGTTAATTAAATTTAATTTTTTAGTTAAATAAAATAATTATTAACGTATCACTAAAACAAAGGGAAAATGTATGTCTGGTCATTTAATTGCTCATGTAGAAATTCCAGCCACTGATTTAGATAGGGAAAGTTTATTTCTTAAAAACGTGTTTGGCTGGGAGTTTAAAGAATTTGGAAAAGGTTACTTGCTTTTTAATAATCATAAAGGAATAATGGTTGGACTTGCGAAAAGTTGAAAGTGTTACTGCAGGTGATACAACAGTTTTCCACGTTAACATAAACGATATTGATGAGGTGCTTAAAAAAGCAAAAGAAAATGGGGGTAAAGTTAAAAGAGAGAAAACAGTTATCCCCGCAATGGGTTGGTATGCATTAATTAACGATCCTGATGGAAATACAATCGGGTTGTACCAGAAAAATTAGAATAAGAGAATTGTCATTCTGAGTTACGATCATTTGTATATAGAGATTATCGTAACGAAGAATCTTCTAATACAATTTTAAGATTCTTCACTTCGCTATCGCTCAGTTCAGAATGACAATACTAAAAATAATTACTTCAGTTTTCAATTCTGTAGGTGTGATTTATCTCCATTGCTTTTTTAAACATTGCAGTTACTCCGCAATATTTAGTTTGCGAAAGTTCGATTGCTCTTTCAACATCTTTATCCTTTATATCTTCTCCATAAAACACATATTCCAAATCAATTTTTGAATATACTTTTGGATGCTCTTCGGTCATCTCTGCAGAAATATTTATTTCAAAGTCATCCAATTTTACTCGCTTCTTTTGAAGAATTGAAATTACATCACTTGCTGTGCAGCCAGCCAGACTAAGAAGAAGTAATTCTTTTGGTCTTATTCCCGCATCGCTCTCCACCAAAATTTTCCGGTCCATCCATTGTAATCCAGTGATTTGAATCCGTTTTACCAGCAAATGAAATTCCCTTTATTTGTTTTAAATATGCTTTTGAAGTTGACATGTTTCTTCCTTTCAGAAAATTTATAAAAAAATTTAGTATATGATGATTAATATTGAAATTAAGTTTCTAAAAATAGATTATTAATTGTAATTTATAGATCAAGTTATTATTATAGATTTTTAATAAATCACTAAAAAAAAGAGAGGTAAATTAATGCCAGAACATGTTTATAAACATATCGAATTAATCGGTTCCTCAAAAACCAGTATTGAAGAAGCAATCCAGAATGCGCTAACTAAAGCTGCAACCACTGTACGCAATATGAGATGGTATGTTGTAACCGAAACAAGAGGTTACATTGAAAACAATGTTGTTGCATATCACCAGGTTACAATTAAAATTGGTTTTACTTTAGAGGATTAGTGATAATTCGTGGCATAAATGTCAGCCAATTCAGGAATTAAAATTCATATTATTTCTTGTAACTTTTCCTGAATTAGATCTTTCGCAGAGTTAACGTGATTTTCGAAGGTTCTTAATCCGGAAATTGAAATTCTTATTACATATTTACCGTTAAGTTTTGTGTGAGATAAAAAGAGCTTACCGCTTTTGTTTATTTCATCAAGCAGTTTTTCATTCAAAGCATTCAGTTCATCCTCATCATTAATATTTTTTGGATGAGCACGGAAACAAACCACTCCAAAATCTGTGGGAGCCATTCTTTCAAAATCAGGATGAGAATCAATCCAACCAGCAAACTCTTTTGCTAAACGGATATGTTCCTTAATCCTGTTTCTTATTCCTTCCACACCAAAATGCCTTATAATAAACCAGAGTTTTAATGCAGCGGAATCTTCTACCCAACTGAATTCCGTAATCCATAAAATTAGTAGCTCCTTTTTCTTCACCTTTTAGATATTCAGCACTTAAACTAAATGCGCGTTTTAGCACTTCAGGTTTTTTTGTGTAGAAGATGCTGAGATCAATTGGTGTGAACATCCATTTATGCGGATTTATTACAAGCGAATCAGCGTTTTCAATTCCATCAAATATCCATTGCATTTCGGGCAGAATAGCAGCAGTCCCTGCATAAGCTGCATCAACGTGAAGCCAGAGGTTTTCTTTTAAACATATTTTAGAAATTTCTTTAACAGGATCAACGCTTGTTGTAGAAGTTGTACCAACAGTTGCAACTACACAAAACGGAAGCCATCCATTTTTCTCTATCTTCTTCAATTGCTTTTTGAAGTTCAGCAGGTATCATTTTAAAATCTTTATCAACAGGAATTTTTCTAATTCCTTCCAAACCAATACCAAGAGTAACCGCACTTTTATCAATTGAAAAATGAGCCTGCTCTGAGAAGTATAATCTTAAACGCGGTACATCTTTTCTTCCAGATAATCCTTTTTCTCTTAACATTAATCCATTCAACTGTTCTCTTGCAGCGGCAATTGCGTGCATAGAACTTACTGATGCCGTATCATAAATAATTCCCCAGAGATTGATCAGGTAATCCAAGCATTTTTTTAAACCAGCTCAAGTGTAACTTCTTCAAGCTCAGTTGCAGCCGGGCAGGTGTGCCAAGCCATTCCGTTTACATTTAAACCGGCCGATAAGAAGTTCAGCTAAAATTCCGGGACCGCTAGATGTTGAATTAAAATAAGCCATAAAATCAGGATGATTCCAGTGTGTAATTCCTGGAATTATTTTATCCTCAAAATCTTTCATTACACTTTCTAAAGGTTCACTTCTTTCAGGAGGATCTGATGGAAGGTTTGATTTTATCTCTCCGGGTTTGATATCGGGAAGTACTTTATAGTTTTCAATTCCCTCTAAATAATTTGCAATCCAATCAACTAATTGATGACCGTATTTTCTAAATTCATCAACCGGCATATCGCCGATAGAAGGCAATTCTTTACATGTGTTCATTTTATCCCTTATTAAGATGATTTTAAATTCAGTTTAATACTAAACCAAAATTTAATAAATTTAAATGTATTACTCTGAAAAATGGTTCGAATTCATTGTTAAATAAATATTTTAATTGTGGTTCATTTCCATGAGAGCAATCGAGTTTAAAATTATTTAATCTTTCTTTCATCTTAGTTGAAAAAGGAATTTCTTCAAAGAACTTTTGCCGACGACCTCTTCGAATTAATTCTTTTAATGATTTCTTTTTGAAGTGATTACCCTGAATATTTAAGACTGCTTCCTTCCCTATGGATAATATTTCATACCCGGATTGGGAGAGATGATTTGCAAATTTTTTATTACAACCATCAATCAATATTCCACTCTTCCCTCCTTCCAATAATTCTTCCACATACTTATTTAAGTCATAATTGTACGGAAACCGTGTAAATATTAACCACCTGGTATTCTTATTGAGTTTTACAAAATGACTCTTAGGTTCTTTCTCATCATATCTGCAGATGCTAAATGGCAGTAAAAAATTTTCAGTTAAAGAATGCAATTAATTCATTTCAATTAATTCGAAAATCAAACTTAAATTAATACAATTTCTATTCTGAATATAATTTTAATAGTTTTACTTTTATTAAATATATTTTTCTCAATTGTTAAGATCAAAAATTGGACTTAATCAAAACCTTCCTGCAATTATTTTTTGTTGTATTGTTTTTCCTCTTAACTAGCTGCCAGGAGAAGCTTCCTTTAAGTAAAGACTTAACAAAACGGAACTACGCTTTTCTTAATCAGGATAGTGCTGCTGTAAATTTTCCTGAAATCATAAAAGGTAAAATAACTGTTATGGGCTTTATTTATACACACTGCCCGGATATTTGCCCGATGACTACACACAACATGGTTTTAACAGAAGAAAGATTAATTGAAGAAGGAATTGATGATGTACTTTTTGTTGCACTCAGTTTTGATCCGGAAAGGGACTCACCTGAAGTTCTCAGGAAATTTGCAGAGATCAGAGATATAAAATTTGATAACTGGATCTTCTTAACGGGAGATGAAACAACTACAAAAGACCTGTTAAAACGATTTGATGTAAGGGCAATTCCGACAGATTCAACTTTCTTTGAAGACGGAACAAATAGTTATTCAATTATGCATACAGACAGGATTTCTTTAATTAATAATAAGGGCATTTTAAAAAAGAATTACAAAGGCAGCACAATTAATATTGAAGAATTAATAACTGATATAAAATACTTAGGAGAATAGAAATGAACCTGATTTTAGCAATACTATTTTTCATCGTACCGGCAGAAGAGAAAATAAAAATTAATGATCCCTGGGTTAGACCAAGCTCGGAAGGAATGGCAACTGCACTTTATTTTACAATAGAAAATTCCGGCGAAGAAGCCGACACGCTTTACAAAGTTGATTCAGAAATTTCAAAGATGGTTCAAATTCACGAAACATATCAATCAGGTGATATGATGGGAATGCGTGAGGTGGAAATGATTGTTATTCAACCGAACTCTTCTTTCGAATTAAAACCAGGCTCACATCATATTATGGTTATGAAATTGATAAAAGATATTTCAATTGGTGATGAAGTGGAATTTTTACTTCACTTTAAGCAAGCGGTGAAATTAATATAACTGCAGAAGCAAGAAAATAAACAACCCTTTAGTGTAATCACTTATTTAAGGAGGTGATTTGAATCCTTTATGCCATGGGAAGTTGGCGACGAAGCAACCTGCTTCTAATCTAAAATTAAGATTCTTTCGCTTCGCTCAGAATGATTTTGGTTACTTTTGAAATAACCTTTTTATTTTTCAAAAAACTCTTCGCAGTATCTTTTCCAGCTAACATCATCCAGCTTTTCCATTTCCCCAATATACAGATGTCCGTTAGCAATATCTTCTTCACTACCTGTTTTAATCTTTTTCTTAAGCGTCTGCAAATGTTCAATATCTTCCTGGTAAAAAGTAACTGCAGCTTTACCAATCTTTAACTGCGGAATTTCACTATCAAGTTCTTCTGCATCAATCTGGCAAATCCAGTTATTTTCGTAAGGAGAAAATTCAATCGATTCAAGATTAGTGTTAAGCAGTTTATTAATTTCTTTTACTTTTCCGCTAACCGGCGAATTGAATATGACTCTCCTGTTATCCTGTTTTACTGCAAATAGGCGCTGCCCTTTTCTAATGCTCAATCCCAGGTTAGGAAATTCGATTGCATCAATTTTACCTATTAACTTTCTCGCAAAATCATCGAGACCAACCTTTACCATGCCTTTGTCATCAACATTTGCCCAGCAATGTCCTTCAGAAATAAAAACGCCACCTGGTATTAAAAATTCGGGGGTTTTAGCTTCAGCAGTTTCTCTAAGATGAGTTATATGCACTTTTGGTTTAAGCATCTTATTTATTCTATCTTCACGCTTAATGAATGCCTTTTTAGTGAACTCAAGCAGTTCATCTTCTGTGAACGGTTTTTGCACATAATCCATTGCACCAAACTTCATACATTCAACAGCAGTTTCAACTGTAGCATAACCTGTTATAATTACCACATCAATATCCGGACGTAAATGTTTAACCGATTTTGTAACTTCAACACCATCCAATTCAGGCATTTTCAAATCTGTAAACAAAAAATCATAAGCGTGATTTTGAATCAATCCTAATGCTTCTCTTCCGGTCTCAACTGTATCAACACAATATCCATCGAGAACTAATATTTTACGAAAGCTGTCAAGAATTACTGCTTCATCATCAACACAAAGTATCCTGGCTTTTGGATTTTCAACTTCCGCTCGTTTAAGTGTTTTTGCTTCACTGCTAAAATCGAGATTAAGACTTACTTTAAGTGCTTCTTCTCTTTCCTGCTGAATTTTTTTCTCACGGACTTTTTTAGCAATTAAGCGAATAATAATATCAGCAATTATGAAAACGATTACCGCGGCAATAAATAGAGCCATAATGAAGTCTCCTTATTCAATAAAAATTTTAAATTCTATCCGAACTACATGCTATCAGGAATTTCATATCAAATTCTATATCCGATGGAATTATCCTGAAGAGCCATCCTTCAAAGAAAGGATCTTTTTCTAACAGGGATGGATCAGCGATTACCCTTTCATTTCTTTCAACAATCCTACCCCCTAACGGAGCCAGGCAAGTGTGAATAAGATTGTTATCAGTTTCGAACTTTGCACATGAATTTCCCTGGATCATCAAATCATCAATTTCTAATAAATCAATTTTGGCAATATCTCCAATAGTTACAATAAATAAATTTGTTACACCTATTCTTGCAGATCCTTCGTTTTCAAGATTCATCCAGCTCATATAACCCAATCGATTATACTTTGCAGGACAAGGAACAAATATTATTGACTCATCTTTGCGGCTTTTCTCAGCTTCCATAGCTTTATTTTGAATTTTATAATATTCTAATCCGCGGCAAATTGAGCTGGTAATTTCCTCATAGGTGAAAGGTTTTGGAATAAAATCAATTGCACCATTGTATAGTGATTTTACCGCATTCTCCACCGTGGAAAAGCCGGTAATCATAATTACAGGTACGTTAACTTGCATTGAGTATAGTTCCTCAAGTAACTGGAAACCATCTTTATCAGGCATCATTATATCACTTAGAATCAGCTCGTATTTGTTGCTGCTTAGTTTATTCAGACCATCCTGTACATTCAATACTGCATCAACTTCCCATCTTTCCAACGAAGCAATTTTAGATACAGCATCAAGTACTACCTGCTCATCGTCGATCAATAATATTTTTGCTTTCTTATTCATACAAATCATTTGTTCCGTTGTGCAGGAAGCCGAATTGTGAATGTTGTACCACTATCCACTTTACTGTTGACGTTTATCGTCCCGTTATGATTATCAATTATTCCCCAGATAACTGCCAATCCTAAACCGGTTCCTTTTTGTCCCTTTGTAGTGTAAAACGGCTCAAAAATTCTTGGTAAGCTTTCATTTGGAATCCCGCTGCCTGTATCAGATACTTTTATTTCCACAAAATCTTTATAACCGGCATCATCAACAGCATCCCACTTTTCCCAGTCGCATTCAGGATTAGTGCAACCATTGAATAAACCTTGTGGTGAAACTTCATAGGAATACACAATCGATTCACATTTAGGGCATGTTACATCTTTTTCTAATAATGATATATTGCATTTAGGACAAGATATTTGAACGTCTTTTCCTTTCTTTACTTTAATTCCATACCGATGTCTATGTTTTCCATATACGGGATCAAGATTTATATATCCTTCAATACCGGAAGATATTGCTTTAACTCTTATTGTGGGCAAACCATCAATCTTAATTTCGTTATCCATCAAATCGTGCCTCTTTGAACAGGAAGCATTTTTAACCTGTACAATTCCATAAGGAGAGAGACTAAGCAATGTAGATGTGATGGTTATCGTACCTCCTTTATCTCCAATAGCATCGGAAGCATTTACAATCAGATTTATAAATACCTGTTGTACCTGGTTCGTATCAACAGTTATTTGCGGAATGTTTTTATCAAAATTTTTAATTAGCTGTATATGATTAATTGATAACTGATTATCAACAACGCTAATTGAACTTTCAATTATTTCATTGACATCAGCTTTATGTTTTTTAGGAACAGACTGCCTTGCAAAATCAAGTAAGCTTTTTACTATTTCCCTGCTTCTTTTTGTTTCTCTAACAATTATTTTAAGATCATCCTGCAATTCCGAATTATCTTTAGTTCTTTTTAATAAAAAACTGCTATAAGTCAGAACACCTGTAAGCGGATTATTAATTTCGTGAGCCACACCTGCAGCAAGTCTTCCCAGCGAAGCCATTTTATCCGATTGAAAAAGTTGTAACCTTGCTTCGGCTAATTTTTGAGTCATATTATTAAATGAAGTTCCAAGAATCCCCAGTTCATCATTTCCAAGACGGTTAATTGTATAGTTCAGATTGCCTGAACTTACTTGATGAGTGGCTTTAACAAGTTCTTTAACTGGCAGGGCTACCCATTTCCTTACAAAGAATCCAATAATGATACTTAGAGTAATCATGGCAATAACTGCAAAAAGTATAGACTGGATTTCACTATCACTAATCTGTTCATCAACATCTTTTAAGCTCATCTTTACATCTAAAACTCCAAGCACGGTTTGAGTTTCAGGATGCGCATGGCAGTCAGCATCCCAACATGATTTTTCATTATAGATTGGATTGATAATTCCCAATATCCTTGCAGAATCGGGTTGAATTCTATAAATGCGCATTCTTTCCTTCATAGGAAGCTTCTCTAATGGTTCATCAGCTGTGTGGCAGGCATAACAACTTTCAGCTTTCTTATCAACCATCTCCCCTATTAATTCGCTTTTAGAAGAGAACATAGTCATACCTTCTTTGTTGAGAATGCGTATTTCCCTAATGGCTGGTTCTTGTCCAATGGTATTAATAATTTCGTGTATCTGATCTCTTTTATTAAGTAACATGCTTGAGTGAGAACTGTTTTTTATAGCATCACTTAATTTATATGCATGAACCTCTGCCTGAGACATTAAAGTTTCTTTTTGCGATTGAATATTAAAGTAAGAGAATACACCAATAATTATTATAGTTATCAATCCCACTGCAATTATTAATTTTAATCCTATCCTTGTAAACATATCTTTATCAAATATCTTACTTAAAAATTTCTATTTAAGTCTCTTTATTTATTTTCTATAAACTTGCCGGGTTTATGCTCAGGATAATTTTTATCATCGTGGCAATTATTGCACGTGGGATTAATTCCGAAATTCTTTTCAATATGGCAATCCTCACAATCGTTTTCTATGTGATCTTCATCCAAAATTAAACCTGTTACTTTATGATCAAAATTTTCAGAGTTCCAATCGAAGTGGCAGTTATTACATTCCTTATCAATATCGGAATAATTTGTTCTGTTCTGATGACATTTTCTGCAGGAAAGATCCTGATGATAATTAGTGAGTGCCCAACCTGTTCTAACTTTATGATTAAATGGTTTCATCTCTTTATTCTTATGACAAAAAGAGCATTTATCATTTTCGTGACAACTGAAACATCTATTATGTCGTTCATCCTCAGGAAGATTAACTTTTACAGGAGAATCATACAATCCGTTTTTTCCATTACTGGTTTTCTCAACGTCATGGCAACGAATACAATTTTCGTTCTTATGGCAGCTAACACATTCTAATTCAAATTGTATTGCATGATCATTATGAAAAAATGTTACAAGTTTACCTTTTTCATAATTGGTTTGATAAACAATTTTAGTTGGTTCTTTAACCGGAGGATGAGATTTCATCATCAATTCAGAGGTGACTTCAGTTAAATCCAAACTTTCACCTTCACTCTTTTCCTGATGGCAGGAAATACATTCTGTTTGACGGCTCCATTGACGATGGCAACTTAAACATTTCTGGTGATAAGCAGCTTTAAGATCGGGAACCCTTACGTCTTCTCTTTTTCTATCTTCCGAATGACATTCATTGCAGGATAATATTGGTCCTAATGTATTATAGTGATGGCATCCTAAGACAGCCGCCTGTCATCTCAGACATTTGAGCATGAAGCTTATGAGAAAAAATAACAGGGGTATATTTATTTTCCAATTTATTAATAACTATAACATCAGGTCCAATTTCCGGAGAAGGATACTCTTTTATCATAGAAAATCGAGGACAGGCTATTAGACATGGATCATCCTTTCTTGGAACTTCGCAAGCATGACAGGTTTTGCAATTAATATCTAATTGTGAATGATCTTTTACCTGGGAATAAATAATGGAAGTTAAAAAAATAACTAATAATAGTAGATGAAATAACTTTCTCATTTCTCACCTCCCATTATCGAATATTTTGTTTTTGGTATTAACCTTTTGTCAGGTAAACTTATAATCGGAAAGAACATCACAAATGCCCTGTAAATTAAAACTAATATTGCAATGAATCCTACAGTAACTGATATTTCTCCAACTGAAGGGAAATAAGAATCTAAAGCATACGGAGCTGAATATGCAACAAGAAAACAGTTTATTCTATTTATAAGCACACCTGCCACTACTAGAGATGCTGAAACAAATAACCAGAGAGGAGATTTCAAAACTTTTTCAGAAAAAAGCATTCTTAACGGAATTATAATACCTATTACGATCTCAATTACAAACATTACGCTTTGAACATTTATTTCAGTTAAATATACGTAAGTTCCCCTAATTACCATATCGATCAATTTTACTGCTAGATAAATACCAAGTAGTGGTGCTACTCTTTTTGCTAACCTGGAAAGTATGTCCATTTCCATTTTTAAACCAAGAGATTTTGAAGCAAGCAATGATTCAAAAATAATCATAGGAAAACCTACTGCAATAGCTGAAAACAAAAAGAGTAAAGGAAGAATAGGCGTCTGCCATAACGGATGCATTTTTGGTCCCGCTATAACCATTAAAGTACCTAGAGAAGACTGGTGTAAGGTTGATAGCACAACTCCTGCAATGATGAAGATGAACATTGTTTTTTCCAATCCACGATCAAGAAAACGCAAAAATGAATCGACAGGTTTGGATAAAATTCCTTTCCATTTTACTTTGCCAATAAATCTTTCAGTTACAATTGGGAGAAATTCTATATAAAGTACGGTAGCATAAATCATCACGCAAATACCAACTTCAAAAAGTGGTGAGGTTCCGTTCCACATTATTAGTGGATGCCAAATAGAATAATATCTACCTAAATCAACGAACACTCCGATAGCAACAAAAGTATATCCTAGCATTGCCGTTAATAAAGCGGGTCGGAGTATAACATGATATCTTTCTTTATGAATAATATGGCCTAAAGCAGCACTTGTGAAGCCACCGGCAGCCAATGCAACTCCTGTTGCTACATCAATTGCGATCCAAATTCCCCAGGGATGTTGATTACACAAATTTGTCATTTCTCCCAAACCAAATATGAAACGAGTTGCAAGAAACACCAGTCCATTTATTGCCAATAAAATCAAAATAATAACACCAGTGGTTAGAAACTTTTTCTTAATTGGAGTTGGTCTCATCAAAAATTCCATCAGAACAACTCCTCCGGTTTATTCCTATTTTTATTTAGCCACATAACACCACCAAGTAATGCATACAGGGCTATTGGAGGAATAAAGTAAGCAAATATTCCATGCTGAATAGATTCCGTCACACCTGGTGCCGGGGCTTCGCCGAGAACCGGAAAGTCAAGCTTTGTAAAATCCTGCCCAGCCAAATAAAGCCACGATGTGCCTCCTACTTCATGCTCACCAAGAACATGATTAAAATATCTATCGGGTTGTTTTTTTATTCTATCGTGAGCAATTTTAATTAGATCTTCCCTTTTGCCGTAGGTGAGGGCTTCAGCAGGGCATATCTCAACGCAAGCTGGTAGTTTACCCACACTTGTTCTATCAAAACAGAAATCACATTTCATTATTTTAGGTTCTAAAGCTTTAGAATATTCAAATGCCGGAACCTGGAAAGGACAGGCAATCATGCAATATCTACAGCCAATACATTTGTCGCTATCCCAGGTTACTGCCCCATTTTCATGTTTTGTAAAAGCTCCAACTATACAAGCAGATTCACATGCTGGTTCATCACAATGCATACATTGAACTTTTACATCTGTTGGAAGTAATTGATTTTTGGGATTGCTGTATTCATTTACTACAGTTAATGCATATTCATCTGGTCTTCTTTTTTTATCCAGAACTGAACGGTCGCTGTAGGTATTTAAGGAATCAGTTTTCAAATTATGTGCTTCTTTGCAAGCCCATTCACAATTTCGGCAACCAATACAAACTGTTGTATCAACAAGCACACCCATTCGATTTTCGGACAGTTTCTCTGACGTTGCAGCTTTGGTTGGTACAGATGAAATACTTGCGGCACTAGCGCCAATGAATGCAGCTGTTTTAAAAAAATCGCGGCGATTTTGAGTTGGCATTTTTTCCTCATTAGATAAAAAATACTGGGATTCGTACTTTAATTATTTTACTAGAATATCATCGATTAAATACCATACCATCTCTGGTTTTAATAGAATGCATTTCAAAATGTATTAAAATTAAACGAATTCGAACTTTGGATGGGATAGCCTTTCCAAATTTGCAATCAGAACTATTTGTTTTTCTTATAAATGATAAGGAAATTTTACATCTTTTGCCAGTATAGAGAATTATGTTTATTAACTATTATGTCTAACAAATACCAATTTTATTTAAAAGTAAAACAATAGATTTAATAAATACTATATTCTATTTATTTTGCTGCGCACATTCCTCAAATTTTTTCATCGCATTTATATATCGTTGAAAATATCCCTTTACCAGGTGACATAATTATAAATTCACTTTAATGATTTATGACATAGCCACCAGTCATAACATTCAAATTCTCCTTCTTTGGCTTTTTGTAATCTTTCTTCTGCAGTTTTTACATCAGTAGCAGGGGGAATGATTACACGGTCTTTTAATATTTCGTTGTTTGGCCAGTTAGCAGGCATTGCAACCTTATGTTTATCAGATATCTGCATTGCTTCAACCACTCTTAAAATTTCATCCATATTTCTACCCAATTCTTGTGGATAGTAAAGCATGATTCTAATCTTTGCGTCAGCATCAACAATAAAAACCGCTCTAACAGTATTTGTTCCTTTTCCCGGATGTATAATACCAAGGGTTTCTGCTACCTTCCCTGTATCTGCAATTATTGGGAATTGAATTTCCACATTCATATTAGTCTTTATCCATTCCTCCCATTTTATATGCGAAAACACCTGGTCAACACTTAGTCCAATTAATTCACAATTAAGTGCCTTAAATTTTTCATAACGTTGCTGAAAGGCAATAAATTCAGTAGTACAAACCGGTGTAAAATCTGCTGGATGACTAAATAATACAAACCATTTTCCTTTAAAATGTGAAGGTAAATCAAACACTCCACGAGTTGTTTGAACTTTCATCTCAGGAAAGCTATCACCCAATAAAGGTATGCCTTTTTTTTCACTTAATGTCTCCACTTACTTTCTCCTTTTTTAAAATTAGTATCTATTTAGTTCCCTTGTTGCAGAACAGATTTATAAAGCGTGAATTCTATTTATTTTGTTGCACACATTCCTCAAATTCTTTCATCGCATTTATATATCGTTGAAAATATACTTTTGCCAGGTATGACATAACTATAAATTCACTCTTGTTTTCCCTGATAATTTCTAAAAACTTTTTTGCATCAAGTATCATAACTTTAGCTGGTTTTATAACTCGTGCCCTGGTCATATATCTCTTTACATCAAATAATAAATTGGTACCAAATAAAGCACCATGCTGTACAATCTTTTCAATTTCTAAGGATAATGATTCGATGCTGGTATCATCTCTACTCGGAACCCTAAGTGATACTTCACCTTCTAATAGAATGAATAAATTTTTTGCTACTTCCCTTCGATCATAGATAATTTGATCTGCCTCAAAATCTTTAATAACAGCAGCTTCGCTTATCTCCGAAATCTGTTTTGAAGTCAACAATGAAAATATTTCTTTTTCCACAATTTCATACTTTTTCATACCGTGCCTCCTAATTTTGATTAATTTATCTTTAATTAATTCTTAAAGAATTTTATTTGAATTAATTAGCTCCCTCTTTTCAAGAAGTTCCTCTTTTGTTTCAATGTGATCAGGATTCTGAACTACACAGTCTACGGGACAAACCGATACACATTGTGGATTATCATAGTAACCAACACATTCTGTACATAAGTTTGGATTTATTTCATAAACTGCTTCATTAGCAGTTATCGCATCATTTGGACATTCGGGCTCGCAGGCTCCGCAAACAATGCAATCTTCTGTTATCATTAGTGCCATTTTAATACCTCCTTAATAAACCTAATTTAATTCTTTATTTTTTTAATTAACTAAATAATGTTTTCATATTTAAATCGTACTCTCTCTTCTTTCACATCTTTAATAATATTGCTGACAATTTTTTTAACACCATTTATAGCTGCATCTATGTTAATGGATGATCCCATTAAGCCAGATTCGAACAATCCTTTATCATACTTTACTAAACCATAAACGTTCAATCCTCTTTCAAATAATTCTTGTTCGACATATAATTTTGTAGCATTTGTCGATATTTTATTTATAATTACACCTTGTTTCTTTATTCCCATTCCCTGGCATAAGATTGCCACCTTTTGAGCAATTAAAATCGATTCAAAGGTCGGATCAACAACCACTATAACAATATCAACATTTTTTTCAATTCCCCTGCCATAATGTTCAACTCCTGCTTCAACATCAATCAATGTTACAGCGTCTCCTTCCAATATAAAATCTCGTGTAACTTTTGACATCGGACCATCGCAGCCTTCAAATGGCTGATTAATTTTTCCTACCTGCAATAGAGTAATACCATTCTTCTGGACATAATATTCTTTCGGTAATTCAGATATATTAATAAGTTTTTTCGTTATTGGAATTTCATCATTCAATCTTGTTAATATAGAAGGATCGTCAACAGGGCATTCCACCTTCTCCCTTCCACCGAAAAAATTAATTAAAGGTTTCACCCCTTCTTTCAATCCAAATAACAATCTAGCCAATCCACCAGGATTTGAAGCATCCCCGTCTAAAACTACCACTTCATACTTCATCCTGCTTAGAGCGTTTGCCAAAAGTGTTATAACGGTACTTTTACCACTACCTCCTTTTCCGCAAACCAATATTCTTTTACCAAATAATACTGATGTATCTAACGTATCAAGGAATGCTTTTTCTTTGTTATAAATTGTTTCCATTTTTCATTACCCGGAATCTAATTTCTTATTGCTCTCTCGTTAAAGTTTCTTTGGTAAAATTTATTTCCTGCATATTCCACTTCAACCAGCTTCTTTTCAGTTAAGAGCTTTTGCAGAATGGACCAACCGGCAACGCTCTTTGCAATAAAGGATTTAATGGCTTCCTCGCGCATGGGATGAACTGATAAAGTACTTAACAACTCATCTTCAAAATTACCAGTATAAACAAAATCATTACCTTCATATCCTGTTATTAACTCAACCTTGTTTAATCGTTCATCAAATATTTGAAAAGCATTGTTAATTGATTCATTTGAAGGAGGTTTAACCCAACTTTCAGATGGTGGTCTTGTAGGAATTAACAAGTAAGCTTTAGTTGGATCAAGCCAGCTAATTAATGATGCGGTTTCTTTTAACGACTCGTCAAAATCATTAAAGCCTTCCACCAACATAGTTTCTGTAAGTATATCCCCCTTAAAATGCTGGGAAAAATGTTCTATACCTTCAATAATTTTACTTAAAGATAACGTGTGTTGTGGTCGATCGATTTTCCGCCACACACTCTCTAGAACCGAATCAATTTTTATAGAAACAAGGTCTGCTTTAAATAAATCTTCCTGAACATCTTTTTTCCACAAAAGAGAACCATTCGTAATTACAGCAATCTTAATTTCGTAAGACTTTTAACATCTCTATCATTTCCCCAAGGTTTAAATCCAGAGTTGGCTCACCATCCGGGACAAAAGTTATATAGTCAATAGTTTCATTTGCTTTTCTAATATTAATTATCCTTTCGGCAACTTCGCTTAGAATTTCTTCCGGTTTATAAAATTCCCGCCGCTCTGTTAGCATTCTTGAAGTTCTTCCAACCTGGCAATAAACACAGGAATAACTGCAAGTTTTTGGAGGGATGTTATTAATTCCCAAGCTCTGTCCCAAACGACGTGACGGTATAGGTCCAAATACTTTCATAACTTAATCCCCTTAATGAAATTCGTGGATACTTTTATCTTTTATATATTGGTTAAGCGCATCATCAATACGATCCTGATAAGTGATAAATACATCCACTCCAGATTTTCGCAATTTATTTAAAAGTGGTCTATTCAAACAATGAGAAATAACTGTTGAGCAGTCACTCAACTCACTTTCTATATTAGCAGTTTTACTAATATTTCTTATGTGCTTCAACTTGTTTTTATTATTTGATTGAGCACGAGGAGCACTAAAATTTAAAGGATCATTTATTCCTCCTACTTCGAATACCATAAAGTTCTTAAGTAAATTAAATGGTGATGCTATATTAATACCATCATTTGAGTCTACTGCTATCTTCATTTCAAATTCCTTTTATTATATCAATGGAATATTTAATTACTCTTGATCGCAACCCAACTCCGGATTATTATCCAACGAACCATCAACATATAAATTGATCGCTCTTGCTACATATTCTTCTTCAGTTAGATATGTCTCAATTCCGGATACTTTTAGATCGCTGAATAATCGTCTACCCATACCGTGTGATATTATTATATCACAATCTTTTAGCGCGGTTAGAATTGGATCGTGCCTGCCTGGTTGATGGTTATTGCCCTCAAGTCCTCTCCTGTGACCAGTGAAATCATTTTCTTTATATTCCCGGTTCGTTATCCTTCCATTTTCAAGATCAACAATTACGAATCCATTTGTTCTTCCAAAATGTGGAGCAATTTTTATTTCGTCATCAGATGCTATTGCAATTTTCATCTCGCTCTCCTTTCTTTAGGCTCTTTTCATATCCTCAGATCAATACTTTATATATAGAACTTGGAGTTTTTTGTATTAAAACTATTTTTTGCTTTCAACATATAACCCAACTGCATTTTTTACATCAGTTTCATTTGTTTGAAATACTTCGATTCCTGCTTTGTACAATTTCCTAAATAGATTAGGCTCGACACCAAATGAAATTATTGTATCGCAGCCATTTAGTGCCCTTAAAATTGCTTGGCGAATATCAATACTTTTACGATTTTTTTTTGATTGCTGCCAATATAGTGGAATATAAAGAGGGCGATAGAACCAGTTTCTAATCTTTCCCTTGACAACATCAAATATCATAAATCCTGTAGAAGTGCCGAGTTGGTATGCCGTATTTTTTTTATTATTACAAGCTATTGCAATTCTCATTTCATTATCCTTTCATCTTAAAAAATTATTTTCAATTCTGTAATTCTTATATCAGCACTTCTTTTTTTACACTAGGGGATAATCTTTAGCTTTAGAATTAGGGAAAACATGAAAAACCTCGCACATTTTAAAGTCTTTTCTGGCTCCTTCAATATCTCCAATACGAACCTTTAAGGTTGCTCTGCTGAAATAGGCATTAACATCGTAAGGATTTTGACTAAGTACCTTTGTAAATTCATTAATAGCATCCTCATATTCCTCGTTATCAGCTTTATTAATACCCAACAAGTTATGGTCAACCTGAGTATTCTTATTAACTCTGGGTTTGTCCATCCATCCGTTATTTGAGTTAACTTGTCTCATATTCTTTCCTTACCGAAAAAATAGGATGTGATTCGCGCGTGATTGATATTCTTTTGAATAATAAGGCATTTGCCCTTCTTCCACCATTCTGGTTCCACATGAGGGACAGTATCCACCATAATAGCCAAAGATTTCATTTTTTGGTTTTCTCAAACCACAACGAGGACAATACAAAAATCCCGTTTTAATTTTATTTTTAGTTACGATCCCTTCCATAGCTTCTATTCCTTTGTCTTTCTCTCGGTTGATGAGATCCTTGACGCCCCATATCTTCTCGATGGATATTAGTGCTTCCGCACTTTGTACATTTCGAAGGTCTAGGAATACCGAACTCAACGTCCCAAGTATGCGCACATTCAAAACATTTAAAAGTTCTCTTATCCATTATAATATTTCCTTTTTATTGAATTAACTTATCGTTCATTATTGATTGTAACTGGTTCGACTAGCTTACCTTCTATAAACTCTTTTAATACTTCTTCTGTATTACCTTTAATCCAGGGCACTACAGTTATTTTAGAATTTTTAAGTTTACTTTCGCATAGTTGCGTAAGCCCACCACAAATAAGCACATCCGGATTTAGCTGAATAATTTGATGTATTTTATCTAGTGGGCTACTTGGAATTATCCTTACCGGTTCACGTTTTTTAACTTTTTCATTTTCCAAAGTTAGAAGTAGAATCTTATCAGCAGCATCAAGGCGTGATGAGATTCGATCTCTGAATACGGATAGTGCTATCTTTTTCATTATAAGGCTATACATTTATTAAATAGTTTAAATAGGATATTCAATTTGCCTGCCACTTAGGAGAATAATAATTGTTCTGTTTTTTGATTGATTTCTAAATTTTAGTGGGCTTATCTAAGTTTAGCGTGTTAAGAAATGTTGCATATATGAAGAGCTTAACGGATGGTGCGTTGCAAAAATGGGACTGGTATTAAAACGAATAAATCATATCTACAAATAAAATGTCCGCTTGTTTGTATTTCGGCTAGTCAATAAAATTTCATTCATTATTGGAAAAAGATATTTATTATGAATGCGAATGATGTAGAGATTTGTAATCACTTCTATCATAATCTCCATCAATAAATTTATTTCTTAAACAAAGAGATAGTATATATTCAACATTTCCCTGAACCCAGTGGAATGACCTTTATATTGCTGTGACTCAATTTGTAATCACATAACTTTGTTAATCCACCGCAGATTAATACATCCGGTTTTAATTGAAAAATTAAATCAATCTTTCTAAGCGGATCTTCTTCTCTTCAGCAGGACTAACTCTCTTGACTTTACTTTCCCATCTTCAGCCGTAACCAGCATTAAGTTTTCTGCAGAATCCAACCGGGAAGCAATTCTATCATGAAATATTGATATTGCAATCTTTTTCATCTCAATTGAACCCTAACATTTATATCACGTTTAGATTAACTCTGTTTCAATTATGTTATCCTTTGATCCTATCTGTTATGATCAATCTTAAAGTATGTTTGTTTACTTGCTAATGTGCAATATCCTCAGTTTAATAAGATTCTTTAGTAAATGACTAAAACCAAATATTATTAGAGTTGCTCCAACAAGCATACTATTCCAGAGCTATATCTTTATTTCTAAAAGTAAACGACTAAATACTGACAGCAGCAACCATCCCTGATAATCTGAGGCTGCTGTCCAGATACAGTTATCCTCTGTAACTATTAAAAACAATACTCCTTTCACCTTTCAAGCTTTAAGTAGTATCTAATCGTTCCGGGTGAAAGCCAGATCTTTGCAGCGCCAGCAACCCTGTTTCACCAAATCCTTATTCGGATCTATACCCTTGTCACATAGCCACCAGCAGCCATCTCTTGTCAAAGTAAACTTGCATTGGGCGAGCACCTGGATGATATACGCCATGACCAATACCGGTTTTTTTTCTTCCTTTTTGTTTTCATGATCGCAACCTCCTTAGTTTTAGTTTTATAGGTTTATTCCACTGAACAAACAGTTAGAACTAATTAGCTTATCTATTTTAATAATTCAATTATCTTTGTTTTTATATATCTCGAAATCAACCTGAGTTTCAATTTCTACTTCAATTATTCATAAGAGTTATAGTATACTTTGATACAACTAGCTTGCCATAATCAGGAGAGCTAGATAACTAATTATATTACAAGTAGATAGGAGTTTTTTTATTTTGAGGAAATGAGGAAGAACTAAAAAAGGTTGCAGTGTTGCAACGTTTTAATATTTTAATTTGCAGTTGTAATACGAGCAAAATTATTGTTGAATATTTATTTTATTATAATTTCTTTTTAGGCAAAATAAAAATAAAAGGTATTGATACAAATGCCAGTACTGCACAAATTTGATAGGTCAGTTCAAGCCCTATTTTATCACCTAGATATTCCAACAATCAGTACCATTAAAGAACCGATACCAAAATTGATTGACATATAAATACTATTTATAAAAGCTGGTCGTTCTGTATTTGTTTCCTGTACAAGCGCTAATATGACCGGTCCGGAAGCAAAAAGCAGGAATCCCATAATAATTAATAAAGGAATCATCAAAACATTGTTTGCGGTAATAAATGCCCACATCACTATTGGGCTAGTAATTGCTGTAATAAGCAGCAAATTTCTATGACCTATTTTATCAGAAATATATCCTGCTCCAAAAGTACCGGCAACTCCTGCTAACTGTAACACTGATAGTGAAATTCCTGCGATCCATAAAGATTCGCCATTTCCTATAAGATAGGTTGGCAGATAAAGTGTTAAAGCCGATTTCATCCCGCCTCTAAATAACTGAAAACCAACAATAAATAAAAAAAATGGCACAAGTTCTTTAACAGTTTCTCTAGCGCCTTTCACTTTCTTTTTATTGTTCTTACTATTAAGTGATGAAACGTCCCTTAATTTGTAAGAAAAGAATAACCGATGCTATTATTCCAATGGGCATAACACGGTAAGAACCTTCCAGTCCCCAAATAGAAAGTGCGCCGGTAATTAATAACGGTCCTAATGTTCTTGCCAGTTCGCCTCCAAACATAAAAAAACTCATTCCAGTTGCTGTTTTAGCACCCGAATAATTTTTTATCATTACAGGAGACGGAATATGAAATAGAGCGGAACTTATTCCGGTAACAAATAATAAAATAAACAAAACAATCAATGATGGTGATGCGCCAAGCAAACTCATACTTATTGCAGAAATCACCGGGTGTAAATATGACAAGATATTTCATACAAATTTTATCAGCAAGTAACCCAATAAAAGGATTAAATAAGGAAGGAATTTTTCTAATAACATCTAGCAAACCAGCTACTGATAAGGAGATTCCAAACTTCGCGATTAACAAAGGAAGCATCGGTGCCAGGAAGGCGGTGTAAATATCGTGAAAAAAATGAGCTGACGATATTGTAATAATTTTTTCTGTCTGAAAAGATTTTTTCAAATTAAAAGCTTATTAAATATAATTGTATTTTTTTACCACCTGCAAAATAACCTTTCCAGAATTGGTATGTTGATTCACTAATGCCCCTCAATACTTCGTTTTAGAGTTGGAGTAGTAAGTTCTTCCAACTCATTATTTAAGAATTTATCCAATGCTTCTTTAGCTATTATATTTTCTTGCTAAATACACTTTCGTGTTTTTATCATTTAAAACTTTAAAAGCGTTCGGTCCAATGTTACCAACAATAAAATTTTCAACACCTTCATTGGCTAAATCAATTAAACTTGAATGATTATCATCATGTCCATGATTAATCCTCGCTTCTATTTCCTTTGATTTGTGATCATAAATCAAATAGTAATTGGCATGTCCGAATCTTTTAGCAATTTTACTTTCCAAAGTTTTGCCATCGGTTGATAATAATATTTTCATTTTAATATTTCTCCAGTACTATTTTTGCTTGAATAATTTTTTGTTAGAAAAGTTCTGTCTTATCCAAAAGTATTATTAATTATATCCTTAGTGATGAGGTTTAATATTTCCTTTCGTAATTTCTCTTAAATCAAATTTGTTTATGATATCACAATCACATTTTAATCCATTACGTTTAAAAAAGTCTATTGCGGATTTCACTTCTTCATCCGAGTGTGTATCCCTCAGATACCATTCTGTATTGTCAAAGTTCTTTTTACAATTATTATCTAACGTAAAAATTTGATACAGATATGCTTGAAGATAAGCTAATCGATGAATTGGAATTGGTAATTCTGATTTCTTCATTCTAAAAATTTCCTTATTGAAATTGATTCATAAATTATTTTTCTAATTCCATTCTAATAACTATTATTAATCATACGCTAACCGGGTTTGCTCATCAGCTAATGTTGGCTGGATAAATTCTTTCCATTCCTTAGAATCCCAGGTACCCAAAGCTTTGTGAGTTATATAATATTTTTGCGGTATAGGATGTGTTCCGATTACTACTTTAACACCGTATTTTTCTTCAATAAATTTCTTAAAGTGATCTATATACGGACATGGTGGATAACCAACAACAAAACCGGTTGCAAAGTGAATTACTTCCGCCCCGTTCTTTATCATTTCCTCCGGAGTGTATTCGATATTTCCTCCCGGGCAGCCACCGCAAGTTGTATATCCAACCAATTCAAGCTCTTCATTATCTTTATAAATACTGAATGCACCTTCTTTATTTCGCATTGCTCTGAAACATTTTCCACCGGCACAAGTTTTATATCTGTCACAGATAATAATTCCAATTTTAGTTTTGATTTTGCCATTGATATACCTGATGGTTGTAATATTTGGTATTAGCTATTTCAATTCACTTGCCAGAACAGAATTAGTGAATAACATTTCATTTTCAAGCAAATATGAGGTAATAAGGGCAGTAGAGTTTTTGACAGAATTAATAGGGTTGCAGTTACGAAACGCTAGTAATTGTTAATTGTCGTAAAGTGAAACAAACTAATTTCTTCAAATTAAATCATACTTTTTCATTTTTCGCCAAAGTGTGGAGCGGTGTAATCCTAATTCTTCTGCAGTTAGTAACTTGTTTCCATTATGTTTCTCTAAGGTCTCCTGTATTAGCTGCTTTTCAAATGATTGAAGAGGAGGATGACCAACTTTTTCATCAACTATCACTTTCTCTGACTTTGGATGACAACTCAGGAGGTAGGTGGGCTGTTCTAATTCTTGTACCCTGACACATTACACATGCATGTTCAATAATATTTTCCAGCTCTCGTACGTTTCCAGGGTAATCATACTCCATTAAAATATTCATTACATCTTTTGAAACATCTTCAATTGATTTACCCATTTTCTTATTAAATTTATCTATGAAGTGGTTTATTAATAATGGAATATCATCTCGTCTTTTTACCAATGGCGGAAGTTCAATTTTCACAACATTTAATCTATAATATAAATCATCCCTAAATGTTTCCTTTTTGATAAGCTTAACTAAATTTTCCTTTGTTGCCGCAATAACTCTAACATCTGCTTTAACAGGTGCAGTTGCACCTAACGGTTCAAATTCTTTTTCCTGCAAAACTCTTAATAATTTAACTTGAGTAGATAAAGGTAAGACTTTCTACTTCATCTAAAAATATTGAACCTCCTTTTGCTAATGCAAAGCGTCCGGGTTTATCTTTTTTTGCATCAGTAAAAGCACCTTTAACATAACCAAATAATTCCGATTCTATTAAAGTATCAGGCAAAGCACCACAATTAACCGCAACGAAGGGTCTCTTTTTTCTATTAGCTAAGACTATGAACAGCACGCGCCAATAATTCTTTACCGGATCCGCTTGATCCCTGAATTAAACTGTACTATCACTTTGAGCTATTATGGGAAGTGTATCGAAGATATCTGAAGCATCTGATGATTTTTTGAAACAATATCTTCAAATGTATAGCTTTTATTTATCTCTTTTTTTAATTCTTCAATTGGTGTTAAATCTCTAAAAGTTTCTACACCCCCAATAAAATTTCCCTTTTCATCCTTTAACAATGAGGTGTTTATACTGACAAAAAATTCCTTTCCATCGTCTCGCAATACATTAACGCGTTTGTCAATAACGTTTTTTCCAGTTTGAAGTGAGCATTTAAGAGCACAATTTTTTTCACAGATGTTCGCCCGCATTACTTCAAAGCAGAACTGCCCTATAGCTTTTTCTTGTGAAATCCCTGTTATTTTCTCAGCTGCTTTATTGAAATAAGTAATAACCATATTTTCATCAACAGTAAAAACACCTTCATTCACACTGTTAAGAATTATGTCTGTATGAGTTATTTCAAAGTTCTTTGATTGTATTTTTCAGTTCTTGCATAATATCACCTAAGAATTAAGTTGCAATACAAATATAATAAAATCAAAGTCCAGTTGCGAGAATTGCAACATCACAAAATATCGTTAAGGCTGTTTTTATATAAAAATCCTTAATAAATAAACTTTTTTGAATTGGTCTCTTATTTGCCTCTCTGATTTGTGAATGTGTTATAACCAGGAGAATAAAATGGGACTTTTAAAAAACATTGGCAGACCGGAGATCAGATATCGTTACAAATTAGTATTTGAGTGTAGCATTATCACATCTCTGCTATTAACAATTTTCGCATTCAGGTACTTTCCTGACATAGAGAGACGTACAATTGAATACGAAGCACCACAAGAACTTTTTACTGTTGAAGATATTCAGCAAACAAAACAGGATTATACACCACCTCCGCCACCTGAAAGACCCTCAATGATACTTGAAGCAATAACAGATGCAGATATTGAGGAAATAGAATTTGAAAGTACAGAGCTTAATATCTATGAAGAACTTGGTGCACCACCGCCTCCTCCTAAAGAAGAAGAAAAAGAAATAATGGAGGAAGAACCTGTCTATTTTGTAGCTGTAGAGGAAATGCCTTATCCTATCGGGGGAATACAAGCAATACAGGATTTAATTATATATCCTGAAATTGCCAGAAGAGCTGGAATTGAAGGCAAAGTGTATGTATTGGCTTATGTAAATGAAGAAGGCACTGTTATAAAAACTGAAATATTAAAGGGTATAGGTGGAGGTTGTGATGAAGCTGCTGAATATGCTGTTAAGCATACAAAGTTTTCTCCAGGAAAGCAAAGAGGTAAACCAGTGAAAGTAAAAGTAAGTGTACCGATCATATTCAGATTAAGTGATCGCCCTGTATAATTAACTATAAAAATTTTAGGAATGAAAATAAAAGATGTAACAATTATGATAAAAAAATGAAATGTTTAATATATGTGCCAGCCACCTTTAAGGTGACCGGCACTTAGTGCGATAATTGAATTCTTATTTCAGAATCATCATCTTCTTAACTGAAACAAAGTCTCCTGATTCCATTCTGTAGATATACATTCCGCTTGCAAAGTTCGTAGCATCAAAAGTAACTTCATAGCTTCCAGCTTTCTGAAGGCTGTTTACCAGATTAGCTACTTTTTCACCGAGTACATTGAAAACGGCAATATTAACAAAGCCATCAGCAGGAACTGAGTATTTAATGTTGGTTGTTGGATTAAATGGATTTGGATAGTTTTGTTCAAGCAGAAAAGTTTTCAACAGAAGCTTTCTACTTCAATTCCCAGATATATCGAATCTGTAATTCCCACTATCTCCAGTATCTGTGCAATCCTGCTTGTGTCTGTATCTGATCTTATATGCAAAGTATCTCTGAAATATCCTTCTTCAACCGGTTTAAATTTTATTTCTAACTGTTCGGTACCAAATGGTGAAATTGTAAACGGTACAGGATGATTGATAACATAAGATTCTTCAGTATTATAAAATCCTGTAATAGTTATCTCCTCACTAGAATTACTTATTAAATCAATAAAGATTGATGAAGAATCGCCAACTGTTACCGGGCTGAAAAAAACTGAATCCGGATTAGTTACAAACAGGTTCGTTCTCCAGGGAAATTTAAAAGCACGGTAAGTAAGAAAAGAATCGGCTATTGATATATCTAAAGAAATTGAACCATCAGGTTTTACCTCTGTTATTGTTTTGCCGGCTATTAAACCCCAGCCAATAAGTGTATTATTGTTTTCCAATTTTCGTGAACTTCCCATTGCCAGAGAATAAAAAGGTGGTGTATATTTATAATCCCAAACACGTTCTACGCTCATATTCACTTCATCTATTTGATACTCCAGGCTTCTTGAAAATTGAGGATTGTGCAAATTTCCATTATCAAATAAAGTAAGGTTACCATTTGAGAGTTCTCTTATATCATGCTGGTGTGAAAAAGTAATTGGATCGTTAATAAACTGAAAATCATTATTCCTTGCTTTAAGACCTCCCAGTCTCCAGATTATTTCACCAGTTTGCCTGTTTATTTTGGTTATTTCATCTAAATGCCTGGATGAAATTAAAAGATTCCCATCCACGGTAACCTCAATTGCATTACCATGGACATAATCAATTGTATGTGCCGTAAGATCAATATCTTCAGTAGCATCGGTTATTTGAAAATGATCCCAGCTCCTCCACTGAAATATTACATTTTTATCTGCATCAAGTTCCTGTATAATCAAACCTATAACTATTGCAGTGGAATCTCCTCCGTGAACAATGGTATCCATCCTTACCGGCTGCCAATCATAGGACATCAGGAATGAATGTCCATCCGGGAAAAGAAGAAATTCGTGATCATCAGTAGGATAACCATTTCCACAAGCAAATGAATCAATTACAGCGTATGCAGAATCTAATTCAATAAACTTATATGAAGCATGATTATAATATGTTAGTGAGCCGTTGTGTTGCACTTTAAAATCAGCTGTAAGCCTGGAACTCTTAAATAATAAACAGGCACTCCATTGTTATCCATGATTATTAAATAACTGTATGAAACACTGGGATATAATGAATAGGGAGCCATAAAAATGAATCCAGGGGAAGGATTATCGAAACCAGTAATTGTTATCTCTGGAAAATCTTCCGGTAAATTATCGAAGGGTGGAAGAACTTCAGAATATTTCTTAGCATTTATCTCATTTATTATTTTTCTACTATATTCAAATTTATCTTTAAGATGTGAGGAATTCTCATCGATTATTCTATCACTTATTTTGAATGAAAATTGAATTGAAGGTAACATCCCTTCCTTCTCTTGTTTGTATTGTACTTAACAATTTTACATAGACTTCTTCACCAGGTTCGAAGGGAATTGCAGGTTTAAATATTAATGTTTTGGAATCCCGAGCAAGAATAATATCTCCACTATGATTTCCACTTTTTGTACCTTCGACAATAATTTTCTGGTTATCCAATGTAGATTCATCAATCAATCTTCCATCTCTTATGATGATAGTAGCTTCCAGGTTGATTTAATGATGAGTTGGGAATTGGAGATATGAATTGAAATTCATTTACTGAAGTGATTTGCGCAAAGCAGTAATTAGAATAGATTATAAAGAAATAAAAAAGAATTGCGAAAGAAACAATTTTATGTTTTAAACTACTCATTCATTTTCCTATTTCTTCACGCTATGCTCTTTGCCGCAGCGAGGACAAAATAAAGAGTTCTTTTTAAATTCAGGCGGAATCTTAATTTTTAATCCGCAGGTGCAATTGATAAAGGAATACTTATTTACCTTCATCATAATATCCCCCATATCCCTTTGAGTTTGTTTTTTATTCAAACCAACTAAAGGAATAACGCCTGCTTCTCTTAAATTTATAGGTGAAGAATCTGTTAAAGCAGTTGCCGGAATAATATTTTGCTTACTTCCTTTTACAGTATTAAACGCATTTTGATAATCAATAAAGTTTGCTCCATGACCAATGCCTCTTAATATTCTAACTCTTTCAGAAATTGGTGGATGAGTGCTGGATAGATCGGAAAGTTTTCTGCCCTTTTTCTTTAAAGGATTGGCAATGTACATTGGCGCTGTAACTTTGTTAGCTGATTTAAGCTCTTCCGTGGAATTAGAAATTTTTTCCAAAGCTGATGCAAGTCCTTCAGGATATCTTGTAAACCTTACAGCGGAAGCATCTGCCAGGTATTCTCTTTTCCTTGAGATTGCAAAGTAAAGAAGCTGTGCCATAATAGGTCCTAAAATGGCAAAAGCAATTGCAACAATCATAATTATTAATTGTGCCTGCCCGCTGCTCTTTGAAGATTTTGAACCGTATCTTCCACCTCCAATCCAGAAACTTCTTAAAAATAGTTGGGAGATTAGAACTATAGTTCCAAGCATCATTCCTGCAATTGTCATAAATAAAACATCACGATTTACAATATGCGACATTTCGTGCGCAACTACTCCCTGTAACTCATCCCTGTTCAACCTTGCAAGCAAACCTGCAGTAACGGCGATTGCTGTTTTTTCAGGTTTAACTCCTGTAGCAAAAGCATTTGGTGCAGCGCTATTAATAATATATACTTTAGGCATATGCGGAAAGTTAGAAGCTATCTTCATCTCTTCAACAATATTAAACAACTGCGGATGAACATCATTTGTAACTTCTTTTGCACCACTTACAGCTAAGCAAAATTTTACTGCCGCTTGTGTAGCTTACCAGCGAAAGGATTCCCCAAATTATAAGAGCAATTACAACTCCAAACACACCTCCCCCATCAGGATAATATACACTTCCAACAACATAACCAAGAAGTAATAAAACTAAGCCCATTGTTATAAAAAGAGAAACAGACTTACGCTTATTTGCGCGGATTAATTCCCACATCTTTTAATTGCTCTTAATTTCAAATAATTTTTTATCAGTTTTTTCCGAAGCCAACTTTTGGAACTTCTCTCTCTTTTTCATCTTCAATTTCGAAGAATTCTTCCTCAATGAACTTGAACATTCCAGCAATTATGTTGGAAGGAAACATCTGAATTTTATTATTATAAAAGAGCACCTGGTCGTTGTAACTCTGGCGCGAAAAAGAAATTTTATTTTCAGTAGATGTAAGTTCTTCCTGAAGTGAAAGAAAATTCTGGTTTGCTTTCAGGTCAGGATAGTTTTCAACCACAAGATTAAACTTGCCCAAAGCCTGGGTGAGTTCACCTTCAGCTTTCGCTTTATCGCCAACGCCCTCTGCCTGAACTGCCTGGCTGCGTGCTTTGGTAATGTTCTCCAGCGTATCTCTTTCGTGATCCATATAGCCTTTTACCGTTTCAATAAGATTTGGTATAAGATCGTGCCGCCGTTTAAGCTGAACATCTATTTGAGACCAGGCATTTTTAACCTGGTTTCTTAATTTAATTAGCGAGTTGTAAATAGAAACTACAAACAGAACAACCGCTGCTATTAATGCAAGAACAATTATTACTGCAGTCATTTATTTCTCCATTTTAATTTGATGATAATTTTGAGCCGGTGGCTCATCAGCCTCTGGCTGAATTTTCAAACATTTCTTTTAAAAGATTAAGCACTTTGTTATCTTCATCTGCACCCAGCTCAAGCACAGCTTTAAGTTCTCCTTTATCAAACCACAAACCATGTCCTTTTACACATCTGTCTATCAGTACATCTTTATTTTCGCCAACGTGTACCTTTTCCATTTTCTTATTGCAAATTGGACAATGATACGGTTTTTCAGGATGAGCAGGATCGGTGGTTAAAGTATTTAATAGTTTTTCTCTTTCTTCAACATCCTCCAGAAGAAGTTCCAGCTCACCGCTGTCCAGCCAAATACCATTGCAGCCGGCACAGAAATCAATTTCAACTTCGCTGAGCTCTAATATTACCATCGATTCTTTACAAACTGGACAAATCCATTTATATTTTCTGCTAAAAAAGTGTGTAAGTAATTCCCAACTGAAGAGCTTCTTTAAGCTGGGTTTTTAATGATTCATTGACATCATAAATTACTAAAACATTTAAGCTTACGCTAACATAATCATTAACTTTTGCTGTTATAAGATTATCCCATCTAACATCCCAAACACTCAGATCTTCAAATCTTCCAAATAATCTTAAGTAGGTATAAAAGTTCATGTTTTCCAAAAAATCAATCGTGTATTCTGTAACTGATTCAATACCTGTTTCATTTCTGAATTTTTCTATTTCATTTGGAGTATCTGGATCATCGGAATAAGTTGCTGCAAATTGATCTGCCCAGGTTTGTTTCATTCCCACACCCAAACGGGTAGAAAAATTTGGGATTTGATCATAAACAAAACCAACTGCTTCTGTAAGGTTAAACGGATCTAAAAAATCTACAATCTGAACTTCAGGAGTAACTTTGTAATTAAATCCTTTGCTTACAGGAGTGCGCGCAGTAATTCCCGCATAAGGACTTACTGCCCAACCCAGACTGACGAATTAAAGTGCTTTCAAAAAATATTTCGTTATCATTTGTTCGATAACCCTGGTCACCGAATTTAGTTCGACCATAAGCAAATTTTAATGAATTTTTCCATTTCCAGGGATCACCAATATAATCCAATCCAAACAGTGTGAAAAAAGTATATGCCAATGTATTTTCACCACCCTGGCTCCAATTTGAAAAAGACACCTGGGATAAATTTATTCCGGCAACACCTTTGGGAGTCCAAAGTGTATCTTTCTTCTCTTCGCTTTCCCCCTGCGCAAAAACAATTTGGGCAGCAAATAGTACTAGTAAAATGAATGTAATTTTTTTCATATTTTTTCCTTTTTAATTAGTTAGATTATTGATTAGAAAAGTGATTTAACCAGCTTTATAATTTGTGCTGGTTACTGTTTCATAAACTCAGTTAAAATCCCACCGTCTTTTATTAACTCACTTATTTTTGCTAAGTGGTATTATCAATTCGGTAGGACCATAAGCGTACGCTGTAATTTCATAATTATTATAATAAAAAGTTAAACCTTCATCACTGATTGCAAAATTATCGTTAATGCTAAACCTGTTATCATCAAACCAGAATCCTGCCTCATCTAAATCTTCATGTTCTCCAAGCTCTTTCAATTTTCTGAATTCTTCTTCTGCAATTTTGTTAAGGATCGGTTTGTAACCTGCAATAAAAATATCTTCCAGAGTAACTTTATTCCCACTATTCAAATCTAAGACAGTAAACACAGTATAACTATTAGGATGTGCGCCGCCAAGATAAGTGTTCTCGGAAAATAGTTAATGATATAAAATCATCATTATAGAATTTGACTGTTCCGCTTCTTTCAATAAACCATTCCTGGTAAGATTCCGGATCATCAGTTTTAAATTGGCGGTATTCATCGAAAAAACTATTAACCAATTCATCAAAGGAATCAATTATATCTTCGCCAAAAATAGAAATGAGCATTTCATTTTTAACAAAGTTATTTATCTTACTCTCTATCTTTTTCTTTCCAGGAATAGAAAAAACAGGATACCCGAGTTATTATTTCCGCACAATAATCAGAATTTGGATCATCACAACCTTCTTTTTCAGATATTTCTACCTGCTCAAAACTTATTTTTTGCGAGTCAGAAGTTTGTCCCTGGTATTCTCCACAATCGAACAGAATGAAGATTGTTACAAATAAAACTGCTGTTTTCTTAATTGCTGCCAATCATTTTCCTTTTTTATAAGCGTATGAATAAATAGAAATTTGTCTGTGTAAACATAAAAAAATATGATTTATTAATCACTTTGAAAAACTGGATATAATCTTAAAAAAGGTTCAAATTGAGCAATAAGCTTTTTAAAGAATTGAATTATAGGTTATGAATTTTCTGAATCTCCTGTATCAATTCACCAATCTCCGGTTCCCGGTTGCGGAGAGTTACCAAATGGATCTTCAAAATCGGTACGGTTAAGCAACGCTCTAAATGAATTTGCAACACCATTACTCAATACTTCCAGGTTATATCCGCCTTCAAGAGTAAAAACTATTTTGCCATTGCACAGTATTCTCAGAAATATCAACAAGTGTTTTTGATATCCACGAGTAACCTGTTAGGGATAAACTTAAATTTGCCAGCGGATCCTTCCAATGCGCATCGTATCCGGCAGAAACAATTATAAGCCCAGGTTTGAACTTTAACAGTTTTGGAATGATAAGTTCATTATAAATACTTTGAAAACCTTCATCACCAACTCCCGGTTCAAGAGGAATGTTCAGCACTGTTGCTGCTGTTGTGCCACTACCCATTTCAGTTTTACTGCCGGTACCCGGATAGAAAGGAAATTGATGAGTTGATATGTACAAAATGTTTGGATCATCTTTTACCATCGCTTCTGTTCCGTTCCCGTGGTGAACATCAAAATCTACAATTGCAACTTTTTCAATATTGAAGTTTTTAATCCCAACTTGTGCTGCAATTGCAGCATTGCCAAAAATGCAAAAACCCATTCCTCTTTCTGCTAATGCATGATGTCCCGGGGGACGAACTAGTGCGAAGCCGTTTTTTAACCTTCCACTACAAACTTCATTTGTAAGATCTATTAAGCTGCCTACTGCAGTAGTTGCAGCATCAAATGTGAATTCAGTTGTATACGTATCAGCGTCAAGATATCCGCCTCCTTTATGGCAAACTTCCTTTGCTTTTTCAATGTAATTTTCAGAATGGCAATAACAAAGTTCAACCTGTGTTGCGCAACGGGAAGGGACTTTTTCTAATAAGTTAAAAAGATTTTCCGATTCAAGATAATTTAAAATAGCTATCAGTCGGTCAGCATTTTCAGGATGACCAGGTTGAGTATGTTTGAGAAATATTGGATCGTAAACAAATCCTGTTTTAGAAATAGACATTATTTAATCTTATTTACATTTAGAACTTTAGTTTTACCAGGTTTAAAATAACAAAACCCCGAAATAATCGGGGCTTTAATTTTTGCTCCGCAGGTAGGACTCGAACCTACGACACCCTGATTAACAGTCAGGTGCTCTAACCAACTGAGCTACTGCGGAATAGTTAAAAATTGAGGGACAAATTTAGTTAACACTTCCTTATCTATCAAGATTATTAAGATTAATTAGCTCTTTAATACCCAATAAATATTTTTCCTTCTCTTTTGAAATTTGTTCAGTGTCAGAGGAGATTAATTTAACAAATTGATTGCGCCATTATTGTCGTTTCCAGCTTGTCTTTTTTATCAAAGCAATTTCGTAATGCAAAATACGCCGACCAATCGGTAAATATTGCAAGTAATGATTAGAAATAATGCTTTTTTCTAACTTTACAATAATTTAGTATCAAGCGTGGTGTAAAAATATTTATCAACTTATTTACATATTAATTTCGATTATGTCGATTTTGTCACTTTTTTCTATTAGCACTCGCCATATTTATCGCAACTCAATATTACTGGTATGGTAGTTGAAAATTAAAGTAATGAAAAATTTAATAAAGTATAGAAATTAGTAGCACACTTGTTTCAAAATCAATTGCAATAAATTTTCCTATCTCGACTCAACCACAACCACCACGAAAACCGGCTGCTCCTGCAGCCGGTTTTTGTTTTAAATCCAAAATACAATTTTGAACAAGTTATTCTGTCGATTTTCTACCATCTTTAAAATGGAAGGAAATTTTTCTGAAACAAATTAAATACTCCTCCTTCGCCAAGTACTGGAGGGCAAGCCGGAGAAAAGATTTCGATGAAATCAATTCAACCGTTTATCCATTGAAACAAGCAAGTACAATTTAAATTGTTGTTTCTTAACTCTTTTTTTAATAACTCAACTATGTAAATTTTTTGTAATAATACATTTACTGCTGAGTGAAACTGAATAAGATCGGCTTCGCAATTTGTATCCTGCTTGTATTTCCAATTATGGAATTCCAAGCACAAACCGGAGATTACAGTATTTCCGGCTTTGTTACTGATGCCATTACAGGGGAAGCTCTTGTCGGTACTAATATTCTAATCTACAAAGACTCACTTAATTTTGAACAACCTCCGATTAACCGGTGCAGCTACAAACCGATTTGGATACTATGCCATTCCTGAATTAGCTTACAGGAAAAATATTTATTGATAATTCGCTACCTTGGTTACAAAACTTCTTTAAGAGATGTTACAATTACAGGGGACTGTACCAAACTTAAATTATTCTGTTGAACTATCTCCCGAAGATATTGAAGCTTGAGGAAGTTGTTGTTGAAGGAGAGAGAAAAGATAAACCGATTACCAGCACTATTGATATTTCACCTGAACTACTAACTAAACTACCAACATTAAGCGGTGAAGTTGATCTTTTCAAATCGCTGGAAATGCTGCCAGGTGTAAACAGGGCTTCGGAAATTTCCAGCGGGTTGTACGTACGCGGCGGTTCACCCGATCAGACATTAACATTGGTTGATGGAGTTATTGTTTACAATCCTGCTCATCTTGGTAACATTGCCAGCACCTTCAACTCCAATGCGTTAAGCGATGTAAGATTGATCAAAGGAGCTTTCCCTGCTGAGTATGGTGGAAGGTTATCAAGTGTGCTCGATGTAAAACTTCGTTCCGGCACAAAGGAAAAAGATAAAGGAAATGTTGGGGTAGGATTGATAAACTCATTTGCAGCTTTTGAAGGACCGCTAGGAACTAATTCAACCTATATGATTTCCGGAAGAGTTATGTACTACGATTTGCTTCAAAGTGAATTAAATAAAAGTAGTACAATTCCCCGCTACAATTTCTTCGATCTGAATGCAAAAATAAATTACGTTTTATCAGAAAGTAATATCGTTTCAATAAGCGGGCTTGTTCAGCCATGATCATGCATACAATCCTCCAACATCGACTGATACTGATTATGATATTGAGTGGCAGAATATAAACCTTAGTTTAAATTGGCTGCAGGTAAATTCAAAATCACTTTTACTTAATTCAATAATAAGTTTTATCAAAGTATAAATTTTCATCAAAGATTGGGGTTAACCCAACAGCAGTTACTTCCTACACTTACTTTTCAAACCCGGATCTTACTGATCTTTATATAAGACAAAATGCGGAATTGAGATGGCACCAGGATCACACTTTAAAATTAGGTTTTGATCTGGCTCTTCATAACTATGATTTGCTGTACAGCGATGCTTACAACGAAGCGCTCGAGAAGGACCCTTATGCTGGAAAAGATATAACTTCTATGGAAGCTTCTCTGTATTTTCAAAGTGAATCACAATTAACATCTAAATTAAAAACAAACCTGGGTGGAAGGTTTTATTATTTTGGTAGCCAGAAATTTTTACGATTCGAACCAAGGATTTCTGCTTCATACTCTTTTACTCCAAACATCATCTTAAAAGGAGCTTTTGCCATTGCTCATCAATTCCTCCACCTGGTTGTACGCAACGATATAACATTACCAACCGATCTGTGGTATCCTTCAACGAAACGGATTCAACCAGGTAAATCAACACAATACGTACTTGGATTCGATACATACTGGTTCGATCAATCTTATGCTTTTACAGTTGAGGGATTTTATAAAGACATGCAAAGTCTGTACGAGTTAAGAAATTCGCCGCAATTAAATCCGCTTGATGATTCAATCGAGGATCAGTTTGCACAGGGGCAAGGAGAAGCTTATGGAATTGAGTTCTTCCTGAACAAACAGAAGGGCGATTTAACTGGTTGGATCGGTTACACGCTTTCCTGGTCTGTGCGCCAGTTTGATGAACTGAATGGCGGAAAAGTTTATAATTCAAGGTATGACAGGAGACACGATTTTTCCGTGGTGCTTGCTTACAGTTTGTTTAATGATTTTAATGTGGGTCTTACCTGGGTTTACGCAACCGGTCAGCGGTATACACTTCCTCCCGGGCAGTTTACTTTCGATCCGGTTGGTGTAGGAGGCAGCCAGGAAGTTCAATTTAATTTTACTGGAATAAACACTGCTCAATTTCCTGCTTATCATAAATTAGATTTGAATGTGAATTATTCTTTTAAATGGTTCAACTCCGATTTTGAAGCATATATAAATCTTTATAATGTTTATAACAGGCATAATACTTTTGCACAGTATGTTGTGCTTAAAGAATCTGAAGATGGAGAAAAGATACCGGTCGTAAAACAAATAGCGTTGTTTCCATTTATACCTTCTTTAGGAATAGCAATAAAATTTTAAATAATGAAATTTATTATCGTTTTAATATCGTTAGTTTTAATTTCACTCCTTTATGGGTGTGAATCGGAAGAAATTGTTAGTGTTGACCTGGCTTTTGAGGAACACACTGTTGTACAGGCAGAACTGATTCCGAACAAACGATTTCCGGGAGTGAGATTTACTAAGACTCTTCCACTTGGTATTCCTTACAATATAAAAGATGCTGAAATAAAAAATATTACAGCTTACATAAGAATAAATGGTGTCCAGGTTATTCCACTTATTTATACAGAAGATGGTCTTTACAAGCCATTCTATTATTTCTATATAGCTGAAGGGGATACGTATGAATTGTTTGCCGAGCAAGGTGAAAAATATATTTACAGCATTACAAAAATTCCCTTAAAACCGGAAGTTACTGCAATAAATTATGACCGAAATGATTATCATTTATATGCAGATGTAAAAGTAAAGCATGGATGAAGTCTATTCAGCGCTGTGGATAGTAACATTGGGCAATGCAATACGAGCCGAAGACTTTTTTTCGGTCGCTTCTTCTGACAATCAATATTCTACTGTTAGGGTAAGAACATCGCCTGTCCCTGAAGAATATCTTTCGGGAATTTATTCTGGAACCACGGATGATACAGGTTTTTGCTTTGGATAAATCATTTAAGGATTATTTTCATACAAGAAACTCAAGCCAGCAGCTAAATGATCCATTCATACAAGGTACAGGCGGTGCAGTTGAATGGAATGTGCAAGGTGATAAAGTTATTGGGCTTTTTATTGGTGTAGCTCCAGGAGATATTATAGAAGTATTTGAAATGAAAAAGATTACTAGTAAAATATTTAAGCTTAGCACAATTGTATCAATTGTTTTAATGTTAAATAGCTGTATTGATGATAACATATCTCCACCTCTTACGGGGGAACTTAACTCAACAGCCGAGCTGCTTGTGTATTTTGAAACACTTGGAGATTTTGCAAATTCTCAACTTAGCTCCTGCACTTGTAGATGCTGAAGAAGTTAATGCTAACCTTAATAGTTATTTAATTATTGATGTGCGAGAAAATATAGATTTTATTAACGGGCATATTGAAGGTGCACTGAATGTTGCAAGCGATAGCTTATATAGTTTTATTGAAAGTATGATCACTCAGAATTACCAAAAGATAATTCTTGTAAGTAAAAACGGTCATGCATCAGCTTATTATACTTGCCTGCTCCGTTTATCAGGAATTAATAATGTATATACTCTAAACTTTGGCATGGCTTCCTGGCACCTCGATTTCGCGGCTGAATGGCTTAATGCGCGTAGGGGATGACGATGAGACAGTGAATTTTACCGATGATAACTTTCCTAAAAATGATTTTACCGATCTACCGGTGTTAAATTTCGGTAATCCAAACGCTTCAATTGAAGAAAGGGCTAGAGAAAGAATTACATTATTATTGAATGTTGGATTTAAGAGTACAGAAGTGTATCGCAACAGTTTTATTTTATTTGGAGACGATCTTTTAATATGCTATGGAACCAGCATGCTATATAGCAGCAAATTGCATGGGATTGGTCATAAAGTTGGAACAATACATTATATGTCTTCACCGCTATATGACTTAAGAAGTGTTAATTACCTTCAAACTCTGCCCACCAGACAAAACAATTTTGATTTATAGTTTTAACGGACAGCTTAGCGCCTGCATAACTGCGTACCTTAGAACTGCTTGGTTATGATGCAATAACTTTACAGTTTGGCGCAACCAGATATTTTACAACAAGATGTTTATCGATCCGAACTAGCCGCATATGCTTTTGATCAATCAGATATAAGAAACTTTCCTTATGTAAGAGGTAATTGAATTATTATTAAATACAGAACTAATAATAAAACCTGTTAAAGTTCAACACCCATTTCTTCAAGAAGATAATCAGCACCACCAATTTTTTGAGTAACCCAAAGAATATAGCGTATATCAACACCTATTGATCGGCTGTATTTACTGCTCCACACATAATCATTTATTGTAGCTTCAAAAGAGCGATCGAAGTTAACGCCAACGAGTTTACCGTAAGCATCTAATATCGGGCTGCCGGAATTTCCTCCGCTTGTATCTGTGTTGTACAAAATTGCTACGGGAACATCATTTAATTTTTCATTTTTAAATTTTCCAAAATCCTTCTTTTTGTAAAGTTCCTTAACAATTTTCGGTAGTTTGTAATCACCCTCATCTTTACCTTTTTCAACAACACCTTTTAATGTTGTTACCGGGGAATAATAAACTGCATCGAATGGTTCATAACCTGTAACGTAACCGTAAGTTAACCTTAGTGTACGATTAGCATCAGGAACAAATGATTTTTGCAGCCATTCTTTTTTCACTTCCATTAACTGTGCAAGTAATATGTTTAATTTTCCGTTTCTCGTATCCCTGTTTTTACTTTCAACTTTATTTAGTTCATAGAAATTTCTTCACAAATTCAATAGCTGGATCATCAAGGTCTTCATAACTTTCACTTAACATCTCTTTAAAATCTTCCGCATCAAACAGATCAGTATCTTCATATAATTCATCAATTAATTCATACAATTCTTCTTCATCTGGTAAATTAGTAGAATTCACTGAATTGCTGCAGTTCAGGGAAAGTAACCGCATCACTTAAAATCTTCTTAAAAATAACCGGTTCAAGATTGGGATAATAATCATTTTGTAAACTGCTAACACGTTTTAAAAGTGATTTTCGCTCATCATCCGTAGTTTCTTTATCGTGGTATTCCAATTGTATTTCTGCAAGCCGGAAGAGGTTACTGATAACGCCCAAGCATAAAGTTTACCCAGCGGTATCTTCCAAAGAGAAATATTTCATCATAAACCGATTCAATTTCAGAAAGTACATTACCATACTTTTCTCTTAGCGCATCATCTGAATCAATAAAACTCTGAAGCTCTTTTTCTTCATTCCTTTTATTTTCTACAAGATTTAATCTTTCCAAACCCTGCAGCTTACCGCGATAATTTTTTTCAGTATTTGCAAGCCCTTTAATCCGTGAGGATATTTCCAGGGCAAATTCAGGATCATCTTCTCCCTTCGCTTCGTAAAGATCAATCATCCATCTAAATTGTTTAGAAATATACGGCAGCTGATATTTTTGTTGGTACTCAACAAAATAAGATGGTTGATGTTTGTAAGTTCTGCCGGGATAACCTAAAAGAAAAACAAAATCGTTTTCATCAACACCTTTGGGATTAACCTCAATAAATTTCTTTGGGCTGGTAAGGAATATTTTCTTCAGAATATTCTGCAGAGCTGCCATCCGGGGCAACGTAAGCTCTTACAAAAGAAAAATCACCCGTATGGCGCGGCCAAACCCAGTTATCTGATTCGCCGCCAAACTCGCCAATTGCTCTTGGAGGAACATAAACTAATCTTACATCTTTAATTACTTTGTAACGAAAGAGAACATAAGACTGCCCAACAAACATTTCGGAAACTTCAGCAGAAATTGTGCTGTCTGCTTCTTCCTCCCTTTCAACTATCTCCTTAATCTTATCAGCAATTGCATCAGTTCTTTCCGAAATATCATCTACATTGTTTGCAGCAGTTAAAACTTCTGCCGAAACATCTTCGTATGAAACTGTTATTCTGCAAGTATAACCTTTTGCCGGAATTTCTTCTTCCATGGTTTTTGCAAGAAAACCATTTTCAAGGTAATTATTCTCAGTCGTGCTGGCTCTTTGCACGGCACCGAAAGAACAATGATGATTTGTAATAATTAAACCTTCATTAGAAACAAATGAACCTGTACAACCGCCTATCTTTACAAGTGCATCAACTAAGCTAACGCCATCAGGATTGTAAACTTCATCTATACTTATTTTTAAACCTGCTCCTTGCAAATCAAGATTTCTAATTTCACTAAGCGGATACATTCCTTCATCAGGAGTGGATGGAATCATTGCAAGTGAAATGATTGAAAGGATTATTAAAAGGATATTAATTGACTTTTTCATTTTGTTAATTTATTTTGTTAAAAAAAATGCCCGCTAAACGGGCATGTAATTTTTCAATTTAATTATTTAAACTCAAGAACTAATTTTCGATTCAGGTATTCTTCGGGCAACAGCTACAAAGAAACCAAGAGTTACCACAAGCACACCTATCCAGACTAAGCTGATGAAAGGTTTAACACTCGCAGTAACTGACAAAACTTCCTTGTTACTAATTGTTGTATTTTCACTTGCCTGATCATCACTTCCATCAAGGGTTGAAAATGAAATTTTCACATTCGCTGCAGAAAGGTCAACCAAGGTCATCTTCAAATTCAATTCGTCTGAAAAATAGGATGTATACTCAACCTGCCCACTGATAGATTTCCTGTAAAGAGAAGCATCGTAATGTTTTCCGTTCTTTATCGATATGAAGCACAGCACCCATCTGGAAATCTTTTCCTTCCTGCATTGCCTGCATTGTTTCAGCAGGAAGATCGAATTCAGAAAATGTAATTGAAGCACCGTTAAAATTTGTACTGCCTCCTTTTTTAAGAGTAATAACTTCTCCGTTTGTATTTGGAGATGACTGTGTACCCGGATCATAACCGAGTGGAGAAATGTAGAGATCCTGCGTGGGTAGAGTTAAAATTGCGGGCTGCCTCATCAAGCTGTTATTAAAATCACTTCTATACATTACAGGCGCAATGGAATATTCACTTCCACCTTTAACGATATCAATATTAAAGGCAAACTTGGTATTATTTTCAATAGGCGCAGAGCCGGTAAAAGTTAATTCGTATCCAAATGCTTCAGTCTTCTGATCTTTTATAAGATCAATATCAACATCATCAGTATAAACGGCTGAACCAATTACACCTAGGATGAAAAGTGCAATACCGATATGGGCAACGTAAGCTCCGAGCATTTTCTTGTTGCCTTTAATAATCTTTATGGCAATATCTAAATTAACAAAAAGGGCAAATGCTGAACTTAACGCTAGCAGTAAGATCATTATATCGGTAACACCGCCAAAAATTATAAGCAATACAGAGAATAAAACTGCACCAATACCTGAATAGGTTGCTTTCTTTAAAACTTCTGAGGTATTTGAATGTTTCCATTTAATAAGTAAGCTAATCCCATTGAGAAACATTATTATAATACCGAGCGGAAGATGCATTTCGTTATAGAAAAAAGTATCGACAGACTGACCGAAGATAGGAGCCGAAGTTCCAACAAGCACTATTATGGAGGAAGCGATAAAAATTATGGCAGCAGTAAATAGAGCAAGTTCTCGTGAAATTAAGCTTTCTTCGTCCGGAATATTTTGATTCAATGTTTTCCATCTGTATGCTATCATTCCAAAACCAAGTAGAATAAACGACCCTATAAAGATGACAAGAAAGAGGTAAACAAACATCCCGGGATCAACAAAAGAGTGAACCGAGGCATCCCCAAGTACACCGCTGCGAGTTAAAAATGTAGAATAGAGTACAAGTACATAAGTAAGAATACACAGAATTAAATTTGTTTTTGCAAATTTTCCTATTCCACCCTTTGCCTGCGTTTTTCTTTGCACAAGCATCGTGTGAATAGCACCAACACCAACCAGCCATGGTATTAAACTGGAGTTTTCAACGGGATCCCATGCCCAGTAACCTCCCCAGCCAAGCATTTCGTAGGCCCAGTAACCTCCCATCATAATGCCTAATCCTAAAACACCCATTCCGGCAAGCAGCCATGGAAACGATTGTTTGACCCACTGAGTGTAATCATTTTTCATAAGTGCGGCTATCGCAAATACAAATGGTACTGTTGCCATCGAAAAACCTAAAAAGAGAATTGGTGGGTGTATCTGCATCCAGAAGTTTAGTAACTGCGGATTCAATCCTCTTCCATCAATAATAAACTCATTTACAGATACACCTGAACCTGCTAAAAGTTTAACAAGTTCAGAATCAATTTTGATAAATCCCTGGTTTGTACCGGGATCTGAAAAGAAAAACGATTGGATAAATGGAAGATTAAAATATTCCTGGTTTAAATTCTTAAGTTCTAAAAAAACAGGAGTTGTCCAGATTAATTCAAATGGATTTTTAAACCATGGAGAAACCATTATTAAGAGGAACGTGGTTGCAAGTGCAAAAACAGCCATCACTCTTGGTTCAAGGTCTCCCCGTTTAGAAGCATAAGATTGCAGTACAATGCCTACAATTGAAGTAAGCAGAAGCCACAACATAAAGCTGCCTTCCTGCCCGCCCCAGAATGAAGCAATTAAAAATCCGGTAGGAAGTGCGTTATTGCTGTATCCCTGAATATATTTATACTCGTATTGATGAGTTAAAATTGCATACAATAAAAGAACTGATGCAGCAATTACAAGCATAGTCATTGCATGGTAAGCAATTCTTCCAAAATTAAGTGTGTTCGTATATCCCCTGAAATTAAGGTAATACATTACCATAGCTAAAATGCTAAAGGCAAGAGCCATGGTGAGCACAATACTTCCAATCATAAATTCCTCTGTAATACTTTACTGAAAATTAGTTAGCCCAATTACAAGCTTGATGACGTTACGTTTTCTTCCTCGTACTTGCTGGGGCACTTGGTAAGAATATCTTTAGCGTGAAAATATCCGTCTCTGTATTTACCTGTAACAACAACACTGGTAGCTGTTTCAAAATTGTTTGGTATAGTACCTTCGAAAATCACTTTCATCTCGTTGCCATTTTCATCAGTCATATAAAATGAAAAGGTTTTATTTTCTTTATTTATTTCGTATTGCTTTTCCTTTACCCAGCTTCCGGTTGCTTTAACTGTTTTTGTAGAAGCTTTAACTGTGGTAAAGTTATCTGCATATTCAATATTACTTTGAGTAAAAAGGTAACCCATTAGTATTAGAAACACGGCAATAATAACACCGCCGAATATATATTTATTTTTCATTTTTATCTCCGGTTAATTCATTTTCAACAAACTTAATTCTTTTATCTAAACTCCACATATAGAAGAATATTCCTGTCCAAACAATCAAAACAATTATTAACACTATATAAATAGCATTATCAGACAGAAAATTAAAAAGACCTTCCAAGTTATCCTCCCTGTCCCGATCCCGTCGGGATTATTAATTGATTATTAATTTTGTCCCGATATATAATCGATTTGTAGCCAACTTTCCACATCCAAAAAAATAATATTGTAAAACCTATTAATGATAAAAAGAAAATCAGCTGCATATTTGAATTCATCTGGAAATCTACTATTGGACCTGCATTCGAATCTTCAGCAGAACCGGGATGCAAACCTTTCATAATGCGAGGCATAACAAAAATAAAAAACGGTACGGTTACAAAGGCGATTAATGAATAGACAGCAGATAGTGTTGCTCTTTTATCCTCCGATTCAATTGAAGAACGAAGTGCAAATAAAGCTCCGTAGATTAGGAGGATGGCAAATATGCTTGTTTGCCTGGGATCCCAACTCCAAAATGATCCCCATGCAAATTTAGACCAAACCGAACCTGTAACTGTAGCAAGTATGCAGAAAACCATTCCAAGCTGTGCTGCAGCATAGGCTTTTGCATCATCATCTAAATTTTTAGTTTTTAAATACTTGAAACTGAAAATTGTTGACAATAAAAAAGCAATAACTGTAAGCCAGGCAGTGGGAACATGGAAGAAAATAATTTTTGCATTCTCCTCCAAACCAGGTATTAAAGGGAATTCATACCAAAAACTTGGCTTCTCAACAATAGGAAAAGCTATTCCGGCAACTGACACAAAAACCAGGAGCAGGTATAAGAAGATTTTCCATAACATAAATTAAAACTCTTAATTTTTAAGCTAAATTGCTAATCTTTCCAGATAAAATCGAATAGCATGTAGGAAGCTGTGAGCATAATCACATCATAACCAACAATAATTGCTATTTCAAACTTACTTTCTTCAAAGCTTGTGCCATCGAAAGAAAACAAAGTTAATTGAACACAGGTTAGAATCAAAGGTAATAAAATTGGAAATGAGAGTACCGGGTAGAGTGTTCCTTTTGCACCAGCTTTTGCAATTATCGCAGCAATTATTGTGGATGCCACAGCAAGCCCGATATTGCCAATGATGAAGGTGAGAAAAAACAGATGGATAATTTTGAATTGCAAATTCTTCAAAGAAAGCAGAGTAAAGGATTGCGATAACAGCATTCATACAAAAGACAAGGATAATATTAAACAGAAGCTTGCCCGAAAAAACCGTTGAGGGAGAAGCTATCAGTTGTAGGGTAGTTGTAGTTCCCCTCTCCTCTTCTGAAACAAAAGCTCTAGCAAGACCCGACATTGCTGTAAAAAAGATAACCACCCAGAACAAACCACCTGTAAGGTTTTGGTTTATAGGTTCGTTACCAATTGAGAAAAGAATTACGCTGATCGCAACGATTATGAACATTGCAAGCGAATTAATTGCGTAACGTGTTCTTAGCTCTGAGCTAAAATCTTTTTTAAATAGTGCATAAGCTTTTGATATCATTTAGATCTTATATTTTTCCAAGTAGAGAATATCATCACAAAATTCTAAATCGTTCTTTTCATTTGATGCTATAATTACTATTCGATTTTTTCCTTCATCACGAATTAAATCGTAAACAACTTTCTTACCTTCTTCATCAAGGTTAGAAGTCGGTTCATCAAAAATTAATACTTCCGGTAAATGCATAAGTGCAAAGACAAATTTTAATCTCTGCTTCATTCCGGAAGAATAAGTTTTAACAAGGTCATCTCGCCTGTTGTAGATAAGAAAATCTTCCAGAAGCTTCGAAACTTTTTCTTTATCCAGCTCAATTCCTCTAATATGCGCAAATATTTCCAGGTTTTCCCAAGCTGAAAATTCTTCAAAAAGAACAAGATAGGGTGAAACAAATCCAATGTGATCATGCAATTTTTCAGGGATTATTTCTTTATCAGAATTTTTATGAATGATTTTTCCCTTTGTAGGTGAAAGCAAACCTGCAATAATTTTTACAAGTGTAGATTTCCCTGATCCATTGGGCCCTGAAATACCAAAAATCCCATTCTTTTTCCACACAAAATTTATTTCCTTAAATATTAATCTTCTGCCGAAGGATTTGGTAAGTGATAGGGCTTGAATGGAATAATCACTCATTAAAAATAACAACCTTCCCTTTTACAACATCATCTCCTTTTTTTATTACATATATGTAAACACCGGATGCAAGCTTGTTGACATCATTATCAAAACCATTCCAGACAACTCCTTTTTGATCACCCGGAAGGATTTTAATATTTTCTTCTTTACTGTAAAACAATTGCATTCCAACTGAGTAAACATTAAAATCAACTGTTTCCCCTAAATTTAAATCGACAGGAAGGAAAATACTGGAGCCCGTTATATAATTTTTTTCATAAGTAAAAGGATTAGGATATGCGTAACTAATTGAACCGGGAGGTTGACGAGGTACAGTATCTTCAAGTACAATTTGATTATTTAGAATTTCAGATACAGACCAGAAGATTGGCTCAGTTACACTAAAATCTGAAGAATATCCGGTTGTAAGTTTTCTTTCACCGCTGTTGGGATTATTGAAAAGTTCATAATCGAAATTGAAATCCTGGCTTAGTTCGGTTATTGCAGAAGTAGCATCACCATTCGAGACTATTGAAACAAGTGTGTCGCTTGAAGAAGAAATTATAAACTTTATAAAATTATTTGTAACAGGATTTGCCGTCATATTCACAGGTTCAGATGGAGGAGTAAACTGAATAGTTCCTGTTGGAGTAATTAAAGGGAAATTAACTGCATCTTTAAAATAGGTTCCAGGAATTGTTCTAAAATTAGTGAAGTATGTCCATATTCCAAATTTATTAAGCTCCCTTGGAAAAGCAGAACTTTTGTTAATTATAGAATTGTTAATAGAAGTAATGGCTCTGAAGTCAGGCATCAATTCCCATTGCAATTTTAGAATATCAAAACCAAATCTTTCCTTTAAATAGATATTCCATATTGCCATATTATAACCGTTTTGCTGTGGCATAGGTCTATCTGGATGAGCAAAATAAGAACTTAAGTACTGGAAATAATCATTCACATCATCGTAAACAAATTCTTCCATTGCTGTAGAGGTAATTTCATAAAAATAAGTATCGGAAGCCCGGAAAATATAATTGCCTCCCTGTATTGCATGATGAAACTCGTGGGCTGCAGTAACGCGCAGTCCATTAACACCTTCTGAAAAATAGCCGGTGTAGTTGTTATCCATTACAAGATATGATGTATACCTATCACTACCCGGCACGATTTCAGTTTCAAACTGGGTAAATCCATATAATCCTGATGGCTGGTTAATAATATAAACATCGTACAAATTATCACCGCCTTCATTTCCATCAGGAGGAGGTGCAGGATAACCTAAATAATCCACTTCAAAGCTGTAAGTTGAATCTATTGCATTTGCAACTTCCTGCACATTGGCTTGAATAGACGCACTATTTATATAAGAAGGAACACTAAACCCCGGAAGTATCGTAATGTATTCTGAAAAAACCAGATGGGGAAACGATACTTGTTTGCATGACAGGTCTTTGCAGTAAAGGTTTTAGCACACTCTGCTGTTCAACGGAAAATGAATTGAGGTTAAACTTAACCCTGTTTACAATTTCCAAACCACATTTTCTTTCTTCGGCAGTTAGTTTTTGCGGCTGTTCCAACAAATTAGGTGCTCTAACCTGGATAAACTTGGAATAAACAGAGTCTAATTCATCCCTGCTAAGCTGCTGTGCTGTGTTGTTGGGAACAACAAGGAATAAAACAAAAACTAATACGGGAACTACTGTTTTAGCTGGATTAATGATATGCAACCTTCTTGTTTGTTTGAAAATACAAAATGATGTTTACCAGGGAACATACTTCCTATAAAATAATCTGCCGCATCAACCGAATCAAATAATTTTGTAAAGATTAATCTTTTTACTTTTACCGGAAAGATAAGCTCTGCTTAAAGATTTTTGCACCGGCGAATAAGCAGTAAGATATTTCTTACTGCCTAAATTTGTAAAACTGAAAAATAGTTGATTTTCATCTTTCATGTTCAGCCATTCTGGAAAAATTAAGGAAGATGTATAATCCGGTCTCCAGTAATCCGAAACAAGAGTAAAATTACCCTCGCCGGTTCCAAGTACATTAATATCATCCGAAGAACCGTTATACTCCAAATCAGCAGATATATTTGAAAAAAACATCTGGTCGGTTTTAGGCAGGTGAATAATATTTTTATATTCATTCGGACCGGTTTTAATAACAGCTTTTTTATAATATAGTGTGTCGGAATGTTCCTTCCAGTAATATATAATCGGTTCCTCTGCAGCAATAAGTTGGGAATGGAGAACGTTCCTATCAACAAATGGGTATTGTTTAAATGTTACACTTAATTTCCTGTACTCAAATTTGCCAAGCACAAAATTGTTTTCATTATTGTAAGTAATAAAAATATTTGTCAGGGAAGAATCAATTGGTTTTACTTTCAGGTCCTGGATATTTCCCGGAGAGTAAAGCTGCATTCGATTTAAAGTTTGTTTTTTAAAATCTGTCCTCACTATCTCAAATAGGCTGCTTCCTTTTGTAAAACAATAGAAAATGTTCTCTCCTGAAAATGTTACCTCGGCAATAATTTCTTCATGATCGGAGGAAAGCGGCACGGTATAATAGAGTGAAGGTATTCCCTTTTTATCTCTTATTAAGAAATTCAATTCACTTTTGTAACTATCAATAAAACATATATCTGTTACTCCATCTTCAGCATAATCAAAATGCTGAATTGCTTTTGGATTAACAGCAGGAACAAAATTTACATTTTTGGTAATTCCTTTAAAGTTGCTAATAGAAAATAACTGCCCTTCATCCCTTATAAGCCACAATCCGTTTTTACTTTGATGAACATCTGTTAAGCCATCCTTTTTTCTATATAGAATTTCTTTATAAAATTTTCTGCCATCATTACCAAAAATTACAGAAAGGCTGCCATTTGTATAATCTACGTATGCAAGATCTGTTAAACCATCCTGGTTAAAGTCTCCCGGCAGTACCTCTTCGGGAATATGCTCGACCTGTAAAACAACCTTTTCTTTATAGGATGATTGAAAATCACCAAATATGATTGAAATAGAGCCAGAATTTGAAATAACCAGGTCTTCAAAAGTATCATTATCAACATCATAACTTTTAATGCTGTAGAATTTTGTATCTGATGGTAGTGAACGCATCAAATTAAAATTTCCTTCTCCATCGTTGTAATAAAACTGTAAAGATCTTTCAAGAAGGTTGCAAACTGCAATATCGTAAAAACCATCGTTACTTAAATCTATAAGTGTTGAAAAACAAAAACTTGAGCCGCCGATGATCTTGCTTTCGCTAAGTTCTTCTTTGTTTTGATAGATAAGGGAGATACCATCGAAACCGCTGCCCGAAACAAGAAATTCCTGGATACCAGAATTATTAATATCTCCGACACTTATATTTTCAGGGAAAGAATCGAATTCCAGCTTTGAAATAATTTTTGGTTGATCATTTTCGGAAATATTGATCAAACCAAGCAAACGGTTTTTGCGTGAAGAATAAACATACCTGCCTTTAGTTTTTAGCGGCTCGAGCCGTGAAATTTCGAACGGCAAAGAGTATTCTTTAATTAACAGATCGTTCTTATTCATTAATCCGCTAACAATAGCTATTTTCTTTTTTGACGAAGAGTAAAGAATAAGCTCTAAAGAGGAATCATTATTAATATCTGCGGGAAGGCAGTGCTCATAGCCGTTTGGAACCTGGTATGAGTTATACTCACAAAATCCATTGATGGGAATTTGCCCAGAAGTATTTAGCGAAAGGATAAGGAACAAAATTAAAAAGCTATAATTTTTTCCTGTTTTTAAGTCTGTATTCCCTCCTTTTAAGTGCCTCCTCATAATGCCTTTTTTCTTCATCAGTTTCAGGTATTACATTTGCTGCTTTAACCGGATTACCATCTTCATCCACACCAACAAAAGTAAGGAAAGCGGTGTTCGAATGAATTTTAGTACCCTTAGTAAATGATTCAGCAAAAACTTTTACACCAACTTCCATAGAAGTATTAAAAACCCTGTTAACCGATGCACAAATAGTTACTGCATCGCCGAGTTTTATCGGCTGATGAAAATCTATCCGGTCTACCGATGCAGTGACACAAACCTTATGAGAATGTTTTGCAGCACTTAATGCAGCGCATATATCTATCCAGTGCATCAATTGCCCGCCAAGCAGATTACCAAGCTGGTTAGTGTGGTTTGGCAATACCAGCTCCGTCATCATTACATGGGAATCTTTTACTTTTTTTTCTTTAGACATTAATTAATTGAGAGGTTCCCTTTAAGTTGTGCATCAAGTGAGTTCTTCATCTCCTCAACCTCTCCATAGTTCTCGTCATCAGGATATAGACTGTAAGAATTTTTTCATCTCGGCAAAAGCTTCATCTTCTCTTTCACGTTCCATCAGTAATAATATTTTCCTGTAAGATGCCATGGCAGCGTAGGGTGTATCGTGGTAAGTTTCTATTACATTATTTAAATATTTAATAGTGGCACTATAGTATTCAAGCTTTCCATAAATAACTGCAATATTATATTCCTTCTTCGCAAGTTTTTCATTCAATTCATTAATTTTATTTTCAGCTTCAGCAACTTTTTCATTAAGCGGAAAGAAATCTATAAATGCCTGTAATTCTACGATAGCTTTTTTAGTGTACACCTGATCGAGATTAAAATTGGGTGAAAGTTGATAGTAGCTGTCCGCTAGCATATACTGTGCCTCAGAAACAAATTCACTTGCAGGCATATTTCTTATAAGCTTGCTGAATTCGTAAGCGGCAACAATATATTCGCCGCGCTGGTATCTTGTCATTCCCAAATAATATTGTGCGTCATCAACTATAATACTTCCGGGATATTGAAGCAGAAGTGACTGAAATTCAGCCAGCGCATCCTCATAATCTTCATCCTCATATAGACTTATAGCATGATTAAGCTGTTCCTCAGGTCCAAAATCAGTTGTATCAATTGATGAAGAGCATCGCCAAACGCCTATTATCATCATTAAAAGTAAACTTAGTTGTTTCATCTGTTCATAATTTTAAATTTTTGTCAGATGGAACTCGCAGCCTATAAATCGAAGCTCGTTTCATCATAACTTATTTAATATAAAAATTTTAGCTGTTAATATTAATCAAAATTGATATGGCTTCAAAGGTAAAATTAGTTACTTGCTGCGTACTGAAAAGAAGAGAATTACAACCGCAGCCGCAGTTCCGATTGCAATAAGCGGCTCTGCAATAGCAGATAGAAACGGTTCGGGAGGAATTTTACCCTTTGTAAATGGGAATGATTCGTTTTGCAAATATTTTATTTCTTCAACCTTTACAGTATCAATGATAGAAAATTCGAAATCCTTTTTCCCTTCTACTGAAAATGATTGAAGATAGTTGCCGTAAAGAGCACAATACCTTTGAACGTAATGAGCTCCAAACCATCCATCCCTGAACATCTCTCCATACTCCACAGCCCGCACTCTCAATTACAATATTAACATGCGGAACGTTCAACTCTTCCGGTTGAGATTCGAGAACTTCCTTCCCGTTTTTAATAAAAGCTGTTTTAATATGATTTGAAAAGAGTGAATACTGCTCGCCAAGGTTTAGTGTTAAATGTATCTTATCCTGATCACCAGGCAGTTCATCAATTACCTGTGCTGTAAGAGAATCTGTTAAAGAATAAAACTGTTCCAGGTTATGTTGGTGATTGAGGATAAATATTAACAACTAAAAAAAGTGAGGGCAAAAATAACCGGAGTAGAAAGAACCGCGTGGTGGAAGAATATATTTTATAAAAACCTGTTTGCATAGCAATTGCTAATATCTGTAGAATGGGGAATTATATCAAGCTATGGTTTTTATCAATTAAGGAATTCAAAATACTGTATTTCTGTCTGCTATCTTCTGAATAATGGGTCCTCCCTGCTATATCCCAAATTCTCCCCTTGCGATTATTTTCTATTATCAGTAAATAGTTCACATATTTTTCAAGGATGTTGTATGAAACAAATAATTTCACTTTTAACTGTTCTCTTACTTTTCAGCTTCAGCAATTCGTTAGCTCAATCAACTTACGAGTTTTTAAGAGTTGATATGAGCGCAAGAGCTGCCGCGCTGGGCGGAAGCTTTGTTTCGAACAATGATGATGTTGATGTAATTTTTTACAATCCTGCTGGAACGCAATTCCTTGAAAAGTCACCCATATCCTTTCTCCTTCGTTAAGCATTTGCTTGATATAAATCTTTTCAGTTTATCATTTTCTACAGAGATAGAAAACATTGGAAGATTCCACAGCGGAATAAAATATATTAATTACGGTACTTTTGAAGCAGCAGATGAATTTGGAACCCGCACAGGAGAATTCAGTGCTGGTGAGCTTGCTTTTCTGGTTGGATATTCAGGAGAGTTCCAGGAAAATTTTTACTACGGCGCAAATGCAAAAGTAATTTACTCAAGCATCGAAGATAAATCTTCCAGCGCAATAGGACTGGATTTAGGACTTCATTATACATTCCCCGCACAGCAAATTAATATAGCAGCTGCGGTTCTTAATCTTGGCACACAGCTTTCTTCATTTATAAATACAACAGAAGATCTTCCAATAGATGTTGTTGTAGGTGTTTCAAAAAGACTTGAGAAGCTGCCTGTCCGTCTATCATTGGATTTCCACCGGCTTAATAAAAAGCGTGATGATTTTCTTCAGCATTTTAAAGGTTTTACTGTTGGCGCAGAATTTTATCTCAGCAAAGTTTTTAGTTTAAGATTAGGTTACGATAACGAGCGCAGGGCAGAGCTTAAAGTAGGAAGCACTGCAGGCATAGCAGGATTTAATGCCGGGCTTGGCATACTTATTTCTGATTATCAATTCAATTATGGTTATTCATCACTTGGATTGGTTGGAGCAATGCACCGCGTAACTGTTTCGACTGCTCTTTAGCAGTTCAGTTATTACTTTATTTTTCTTTTATCAAGTCTATCAAGGTAACTTTGGGCTAATGAATGAGAGTTGCCAAATTCTCTCATTTCCAGTACATCATTATAATATTTAATTGCTTCATTATATTCCCCGTTCATTTCTTTTATCTTTCCAATATACAAAGTTGAATTTATTAGAAATCCTGATTCTTCATCGGAAGGAATCTTGTTCGAGTATTGGATACACTTTTTAAAATAAATCAAAGCAGAATCTAACTGCGCTTTGATTTTGTAATTATTGCCAATATAGTACGTTGCTTCCCGTCTTATCTTGGGCATATCGTATCCGGTTAATTTTTTTTCGGCTTTATCTAATACATTTTTAAATACTGAATCTGCCATAGCCCAGTCTGACTTTTTTACAGCAATTCTTCCTCGCCATCCTTCAAAAATAGGGTTATTGGGGAAGGAGCGGGTAAGCATTTCAGCATAGTGCTGAGCACTTTCCCAATCTTTTTCAAATTGGTAATAGAGGTTCATCAAAAAATAACGCGCTTCGTGCTTTGCATACAATCCATTCTCAGCAGTACTCTTAAGCTGCTTAATGCCTAACTTTTTATCACCTGAAGGAAAAAAGATCATAAGCGGTTTTACTATTGGGTATTCATCCGGGATGACTTCCGCGTAGTAATTATAAATTCCAAATCCCAACTGCACATCAAGGTTATCAGGATCAAGCAGAGCAGCTTCTTCAACAATCGGCAGCGCTTCCCTTCCATCATCAGCAGCTTTAAGCCAGCTCTCTCTCATTATCCGCAACCTTCCCCTAAAACCTATCGAACCGCCGAGGAAAAAGAGCGCATCAACATTTTCAGGATCATCATCTAAAAGCTCCTCACAAAAATAGATTACATCTTCCAGTTTCTGGTAAAATATATCATCATATTCTTCATTACCGGAATCAAGCCGTATCTTCCACCAGTCTATCATTGCAAGAAAGAATCTGCCGGCCGGATGTTTGGGATAATCAGCAATTAAGCCGCGGAAAGTTTTTTCGGCTTCTTCAAATTTGATATTGTAGATTTGTTCAATTCCCGTGAACTACCACAGAATCAAATTTGCTATTCTGTGCATTTAACCCGCTCTGGCAGAAAGTTAGTATTAAAAAGAATAAGAAAGAGAATATTTTCATCAATTTTAAGCCGTATGAATTTTGTTTAAGATGTAACCGGTTATTTTACTAATTGAAACTCTTTCTTGTTCCATCAATCTCATTTCTCTTACTGTTACAGTATCATCCTCCATTGTTTGCGTATCAACTGTTATACAGTAAGGAGTTCCAGCTTCATCCTGCCTGCGGTATCTTCTTCCTACAGCACCTTTATCATCATAAAAAACTTTTAATGAGTTTCTAAGATCAGTTCAATTTTTCTTCCAACTTCCGGCATGCGTCTTTTTTAACAAGCGGGAAAATTTTTAACGAAGCGAAAAAATTGCAGCTTGCACTTTAACAGGAGCAAGTTTTGGATGAAATCTTAACACAACTCTTTGCTCACCTTTTACTTCTTCTTCGTAATAAGCATCAACCAAAAAAGCCATAAACGAACGGCTCGCACCCGCGGAAGTTTCTATTATGTAAGGAAGATATTTTTCTTTTGTGCTTTCATCAAAATATTTTAACGATTTACCCGAAAATTCCTGGTGTCTGCTTAAATCAAAATCAGTTCTGTTATGTATCCCTTCCATCTCGCCCCATCCAAACGGGAATTCATATTCAATATCAACCGCTTCTTTTGCATAGTGTGCAAGCTCATCTTTATCGTGATCGTGGAATCTTAATTTTTCCGGGTTCATCCCCAAAGATTTGAACCAATTCATTCTTATCTCTTTCCAGTAATCGAACCATTTTTTATCTTCGGAAGGATTAACAAAAAACTGCATCTCCATCTGTTCAAATTCTCTTGTTCTGAAAAGGAAATTCTTAGTGTTTATCTCATTCCTGAATGCTTTACCAATTTGAGCAATTCCAAAGGGAGGTTTCTGGCGGGAAGAAGATTGAACATTAAGAAAGTTTACAAAAATTCCCTGCGCAGTTTCAGGTCTTAAAAAAACTTCTGCTCCGCTATCTTCAACGGGACCCATAAAAGTTTTAAACATAAGGTTGAATTGTCTTGCTTCAGTAAACTTACCTTCTTCCATACATTTAGAAGCTTTTCTTCCCTTGAAAGCTTTGTTTCCACACATAGCATCTTCAATCTGGTCGGCTCTAAAGCGTGCTTTACATTCTTTGCAGTCAACCATCGGGTCTGTAAAATTTTCAACGTGTCCGGAAGCTTCCCATACTTTCGGGTGCATTAAAATTGATGCATCAATTCCTTCAATATCTTCCCTGTAAGTAAGCGATTTCCACCATTCATTTTTTATGTTTGTTAGAAGTTCAACACCAAGCGGACCGTAATCCCAGCAGCCGTTCAAACCGCCGTATATTTCACTTGATTGATAAACAAATCCTTTTCTTTTTGAGAATGAGACTATTTTTTCCAGAACATCGTTCTTTTTATCCTTCTGTGCGATGATTGATTCTCCTGATAAGTTTTTGAATTTTTAATTTTGAAATATAATGAAAAGATTCTTTAGGAAGTGGATGAGTAATTACTTGCTTAATTCTTCTCATTAAAATTTTTTTTATTTTAAGATGATTTTCTGTTAATGCTACCGATTTTTATTTCAACAAGATTTAACAGCTGCAGTGATTGGACCAAATAACTCCTTAGCAATTTCCGGGCTTCATCCTTTTTATCTTTTATTTTTTCTAATTTTTTGAGAGCTGATATATGCTTTGTAATTGTTTTAAAATCTCCGCGGTCAATTGGTCCTGAAAGAGCATTTGCAGCACCAAACTTCCTTGTGTTCTCAAGCGTTGTAAAGATGGTGGATTTTAATATTTCAAACGAATTTTTCTTATCAATTCCGCAGAGAGATAAAAGTACTTCAGAATTGTGAAGATTACCCGCAAGAAAATTTGAACCGATAACCCCGGCAAGGTGATAATAAACTTTATCTTTTGAACTCAGTCTAAATGGTTTTAAGCTGCAGATCTTTAGAGATTTTCATCAAGAGTTTGTAAGAGCGTTCATTATCAGTTTCTATTGCTGAGTGAACTCCTTTTAAGATCGGTAATTCTTTTACCTGGGAAGGTTTGCATCAAATGAAGCGAGCCGGTTGCAGCACCTTTTTTTGCAAGTGATTTTAAACCAGTTATATCTTCAACTCCTGAAAAATGTACAAAATAAGATTTTGCAAAATTGATTTTCAAATGAGAAAGTTTCTCAGCAGTTGCTTTTATTTCACTATCGGGAATGGTTAGCAAAAAGATTTTAATTCCAACCGGAATCTCATTAAGTGAATCAGTGTGATGTTTTAACGAATATTTTTGAGCAAGTTTTTTTGCAGATAAAAGATTCCTGCTGTGGATTGAATCAACATTATATCCGTTCTTTACTAAAGCCGGAACAAGTGAGTGTGCAACTTTACCAGCGCCAATAATTGCTATCTTCTCTTTCATACTGTTAATTTAAGCTCCGTAAATAACAGCAGAAAGATAGCCAACCACCTCTTTGGTGTCCCCGGTTACATCGCCGGAATCACTCCGGTGAAGAACAGAAGAGTGATTTTTCTTTTGTAAAGCAGCTGCCTTCATCATTGCAATCATAGGTCCTCCGCCGCAAGCTTCACAATTGCGATTATCAAGATCTTTTTGAAGATTTTCGTAATCAAATTTGTTTATCCTTTCCGCAATAATCGAATCGAGCCGGTTTGCCTCAGCTTTTGTATGATGGTGAGAAAGATCGCTGCTTGCAACAACCAGCGTATCATCATCAACAACTCTTGCAAGGTTTTTTGCAAGTTCATCAATATAAACTTTATCCTGGTCGCCCATCACTATAGGTACAATCTTAAAATTATTTAGAACAGTTTGTAAAAAAGGTAACTGCACTTCTAATGCATGTTCCCTGCGATGTCCTTCGAGACCGAGAAAAATAGAATTACTATCGCCAACAAGTTTCTCTGCAAATTCTTTATCAACTTCGAGCGTGCCAAACGGAGTTTCATAAGCATCACCATCAAAAATTGAAACACCCGGAAAATATTCTGAATGACTTGGAGAGATAATAATAACTCTTTTATAATTTTTTCCTCTTAACTGGTTATATGAATAAGCCGCAGTCTTGCCGGAATAAGTATAACCTGCATGAGGTGCAATAATGCCGAAAATATTTTCAACTTTATCCTGCATTTCAGAAATACCAAGCATGAGATTTATCTCTTCGCGTAGTTTGGCAGGATCTGCAGGATAAAAGTAACCTGCAACCTGAGCTGGTCTTATGTTTGTCATATCAATTCCTCCATCAATCTTCACTAAAAACTAATGCAGTAAAAACTTTAAGTTTTAAAACCCGTTCTTTCCAGTATTCGCCGTAGAGACCTGCTTTATGGCAGAGCGAAGTTAAAAATTGCGAGCGGTCGTAATTGTGTTCCGTTGCAACCTGCGGTAATAGAACCGCCCTTCCTCCTTCATCCAGCAGCAAACCGTGCTTACCAACTTCGATCTCATCATAACTATCAATTGGTGTAAAATGTGATAGTACTGATATTTCAATTTGCACTTTTTCCAGTTCTTTTTTTGTGAGTTGTGGAAAGCGCGGATCCGAAAATGCTGATTGCTGTGCAGCTTCAACAACAGTATCGAAGAGCGGCTTTTGACCGATTATATAACCTATACATCCCCGGAGATCGTTGTTAATTTTTAGAGTAACAAAAGCACCAAGAGTTTCGTTAAGTTTAGGATAAACTGCAGGATCGAATTTGGGAAGTTCGGCTGAACCGAATTTCGCGCTGATCGATTTTCTTGCAGCTTTTAAGAGCAGATCTTTTTCATCATTTGATAATTCCATATTCGTCACTCCCTTCTCAATCTTTAATCAATAATTGAATAAACACTCAGCCGGTTTTTTCCAAACAGAAGAAAGAGAAGATCATCTTTAACAAAAAAAGAATCGGGTGCAAACGTTTTGGTTTCTTTAATAAGTGTTTCTTCAAAAATATACTTTCCTGAAGATAAGTCAAGTGCCTTAAACAGGTTGCTAAAATTACCTTCAGAATTTACTATATGAAAATTAAACAACAGTAGACCATTTTTCTGCACGTATTCAATAGTTCCTGAAAAAGTGAAATCATTTCTTAGTTTTTGGAAGACTTCATTAAGATTTGCAGGCGCAGTAATATTTGAATTATAAGAGATCGGGAAAAGATAACCGGCATAAGCATCATTCTCATCCAGCTCTTTTTTTACTTCATTTATTTTCCCGACATCATCTCCAAAATCTTCAAGCAGGTTCCCTGATTTATAATCCAGGGAAAGATACTTTCTTCCTTCAAACATTTGTTGAAAGCAGTAAACTTTCTCTTTCCAGATAAATAAAAACGAATAGTTAAAATTTTCCCAAAGGATTTTCTGTTCATTCAAATCCATTGCAATAATTCCAACATGCTGGGGCATATCTGGTTTAACAAATTTATGGAAGTAGATCATATCGTTATAAATTGCTTCAATGCCAATCCAGAATTTTTCTTCTAATTGTAGATTTATGAAGATCTTTTTTCCGCTTTCGATATTAAGGCAGTGAAAGTAAACCTGCTTGTTATCTTTTTCTCTCTCCTCAACTATAAGCTTGCCGGTTTCCGTAGGAAGGACCCTCCAGATTGGGCGTTTGTTATGATGAGTATATTTTTTTTTGATCTTCATCTTACACTAGCTAAGCGGTTTGAACTTTGCCGTAAAGTGCCTTAACATAGGTGCCTCGTAAGTTATTTCATAACCCTTAAGTTTATCGCGGTTTTTATAGGCTTCAATAATTACTTCAATTAAATAATCAATGTGGCTTTGCGTATAAACTCTACGCGGTATTGCCAGTCTTACAAGTTCCATCATTGCAGGAATAAGTTTACCTTTTTCATCATACTTACCGAACATTACGCTGCCTATTTCCACAGAACGTACTCCCCCTTCAAGATAAAGCTCACAAACAATTGCCTGCCCGGGATATTTATCAGGTGCTATATTGGGTAAAAATCTTTTTGCATCAATATAAATTGCATGCCCGCCGGGTGGTTCAATAATCGGTACGCCTGCATCCACCAGTTTGTTTCCAAGATATTCAACACTTTTAATTCTGTATTCTAAATAATGTTCATCAACAACTTCTTCCAAACCTTGTGCAACCGCTTCGAGGTCTCTTCCGGCAAGTCCGCCGTAAGTTGGAAAACCTTCGGTCACAATCAAAAGGTTCCTGCATTGCATTGCCAGTTCATCATCATTCATAGCAAGGAAGCCGCCTATATTTACAAGCGCATCCTTTTTAGCGCTCATTGTTGCGCCATCCGCATAAGAAAACATTTCCTGTGCAATTTCCAGCACCGATTTATTTTCATATCCTTTTTCTCTTAACTTTATAAAGTAAGCGTTCTCGGCAAACCTGACAGGCATCCAAAAAGAGCGGGATGTTATACTTTTTACAAACCTCTTTTACCTCGCGGATATTCTGCATAGAAACGGGCTGACCGCCGCCGGAATTGTTTGTAACAGTAATCATACAAAGTGGAATATTTTCAACACCTTTTTCTTTAATGAATTTTTCAAGTTTATCAACATCCATATTCCCTTTAAAATCTGCACGCTCCTCGGGGCGTTTCCCAACTTCTGTAAGAAAATCTTCTGCAACCGCCCCGCTGAATTCTATGTTAGCGCGGGTTGTATCAAAGTGAGTGTTGTTTGGAAAGTATTTTCCTTTTCCGCCAACAATAGAAAAGAGGATTTTCTCAGCAGCGCGTCCCTGGTGAGTTGGGATAATATGTTTCATGTGAGTGATCTTATTAACAGCATCTTCAAATCTGTAGTAACTTTTAGATCCTGCATAAGATTCGTCGCCGTTCATTATTCCAGCCCACTGCTTTGAACTCATCGCAGAAGTACCGCTGTCTGTCAATAGATCGATAAGCACATCATCAGCGTGCAGCAGGAAAGGATTGTGCCCGGATTCAATTAAAAGTTTTTCCCTCTCCTCGCGGGTTGTAAATCTAATCGGTTCAACTGATTTAATTTTAAATGGCTCTATGATTGTTTTTGGTTTCATAAAATTAGCCTGTTTCAGAAAATTTTTAATATTTTGTTTTTCTAAGCTTAAATTTAACAAAGGGTAAAGACTTTTCCTGCGGATAAGTGCAGTTAAAATTTATTTAACCACAAATCACTTTTTTATTGCCTTTTCTTAAAACTATAAATATTTTCTTAGGTATCATTAAAACAATAAATATTTTAGGAGAAGATATATGGATCCTACAGATACAAACGAAATCAGTGACCAGTTAGAACAAACTGACCAAGGTGAAGAACTTAGTCATTCAGATAAAATGATTGGGATTTTTACAGAACCAACTAAAACTTTTGAACATACGGTAAAGTTTCCGCCAAGAAATAAGGACTGGGTTATACCGTTGATAATTTTCTTCTTTATAGTTTCGGTAATCAGGATGGTTTCGATGATGAATGAAGAAGTATATTTTGAAGCAAAGCAAAAGCAGATTGACAGCATTGAAAAAATGGTTGAAGGCGGAACCCTGACAAGAGATGACGGGGATGCTGCAATTGAAAGAATTGATGAGCAAATGGAGTTTATGCAGGGCCCGCTTGGATGGGTTATAACTATTGCTTCAACATTAATTTTCGGATTTATAATCTTCTTTATTATTGTGGGAATTTACTTCCTGTTTGTAAAACTACTGCTTAAAGGAGAAGGAGGTTATGCTTCCGCACTTGTGGCAAATGGTTTAACGGCTTACATATCAATCGTTCAGTATATTATTGTTGGTATTTTAACAATGGCTTTTGGAGCATTAATTAATGATACGAGTTTAGCAGCATTAATGGGAACAGACCGTTCAACAATTGCCGGCTTCCTCCTTGCAAAGGTAGATCCGTTAAGTATATGGGCTTATATCTGTTCTAAGCATCGGGTTGGCAAAAATGTTTAAATCTCAATCTACAGGAAAATATTATGTGCTGGTATTTGGTCTGTGGATCTTAGGCGGATTGCTGTTCTTCCTGGTTGCGCAGGCAGTACCGTTCTTGAGTTTCTTAGCTCAGTAAAAAATATTTAATCAAATTTTGTGTGGCTCGCTTTTACAGTGAGCCGCATTTTTCTACATAATACTTTGCGGGTCAATATCATAAATTATTCTGACATCTTTGTAGCGTGATTTTTTATTAAACTCAACAAACGAATCTAGAATTGCTTTTCTTAAGATGCCCCCGCCCGGATCAGTTTCTTTACTTGCTTTTTATAAGAATGTGAAATCTGTAAAATCCTTTAAGCTTAGAAATTACAGCATAAGCAGGTGAAGATATGTTTAACCATTTTTTATATTTAATTAATTCATTATAAAAATCGTTTATAGCTCCTTCAGCTCTTTTTTCAGATTCATCTTTAGCTTCAATAAGTGCAATTCTTGTAAAGGGCGGGTAACCCAGTTTTTCCCTATCCGTAATTTCTCTTTGATAAAAACCATCGTAATTATTTGCCAAAACCATTTGTAAAGTGAAGTGCTTTTCATTTTGGGTTTGTATAATGACCTCACCGGGAGCTTTACTCCTGCCAGCCCTGCCGGAAACCTGCGTTAATAACTGGAAGGTTCTTTCATCCGCCCGGAAATCCGGAAGCCATAACGTTGTTTCTGCAGAAACAACTCCTACCAGAGTTACCCTGGAAAAATCCAATCCCTTGGAAACCATCTGTGTGCCAACGAGAATATCAATCTCCCCATGACTGAATGAAAAAAGTATTTTGCCTAGAGTTGATTTTCTATTTATCGAATCGGAATCGACACGGCTGATGTTCACGTTTTTGAAATAATATTCCAGCTCATCTTCAACTCTTTCTGTACCGGTTCCAAAATACTTAACAGCAAGCGAACCGCACTTCGTACAGGCGCCCGGCACTTTCTTTTCTAAACTACAGTAATGACACTGGATAATGTTTTTATTGAGATGTAAGACCATCGGCACAGAACAATTATCGCAGGTTTCAATTTCACCGCAATCGGAACAGTAAATTTGTGTTGAAAATCCTCTCCTGTTCTGAAGAATTATAATTCCTTCTTTTTTCTTTAACCGCTCTTCAATTTTATCAAGTAGCGTTGAAGAAAAAATATTTTCCATTTTTTTCTTCTTCTTTTCCTTGGCAACATTTACCAACAAAATTTCAGGGAGTTTAGCATCATCGATTCTTTCAGGTAATTCAAGCAGTTTATATTTGCTTGTCCTGGCGTTGTACATACTTTCTATTGATGGAGTAGCAGAACCAAGAACTACCGGGCACTTCTGAATGCTGCCTAAAATTACAGCAGCATCTCTAGCATTATATCGTGGTGTCTGATCGCTCTGTTTATAACTTGCGTCGTGTTCTTCATCAACTACAATTAATCCTATTTTTTTAAGTGGAGCGAAGAGTGCAGATCTTGCACCAATTACAACTTTTGATCTTCCTTTAAAAACTTTTCTCCACGAATCGTATCTTTCACCTGCAGACATCCTGCTGTGAATTACAGTAACAGTTTCTCCAAAATTGTTAAACAAACGAGAAGTCATTTGCGGAGTGAGAGATATTTCCGGGACTAAAATCAAAGCAGTTTTTTTCATTTCCAACACTACCTTGATCAGTTCTATGTATACCTGTGTTTTACCGCTGCCAGTAACACCATGCAGTAAAAAAGTTTTAAACCTGCTTTTTACAATCACCTTATTAATTTCATCAACAATACTTTGCTGCTGTTTATATAAAATTAATTCATTCTTTATCTTCCGAATAATGATCATTAAATTTTCTTTCAACTTCTTTATCAAAAATTTTAATTAATCCTTTATTGGATAAGGAATCTAAAGAAGATTTTGATGATTCTGTTTTATGCAGCAGTTCAGCTACCGGCAGATCTTTTCCTTTAGCTGCAACTATTTCCAGTAACAGCTTTACTTGTTTTGGTGAACGTCTTTCCAACTCAGGGAATCCTGCATAAATTTCTGCAACCGATTTATTTAACTTAACAAATTTTACTTTTTTTGCTTTTACTTTTGCCGGTCCTACAGAATCCAGAAAGTAATTGCACCTTGTTTTTGAAGAGTCTGGAGGATGGAATAAATATTTTTCTTCCCAACACGTTTTTGAAGAGTAGAAAGATTTATCTCTTCTGTTTCCGAAAGCTCCTTGAGAACTTTAAATTTTGTTGAAGTTCTTTTTTTCTCTTTTGATAAGAAAAATTTACATGTTTTAGCATCAGAAATAATTTTTCTTTTTGATTCAATATCAGAACCGTGTGGAACAGCAAGCTTTAATGCTTCACCCAATGATGAAAGGTAGTAATCGGCAACCCATTGATAAAATTTCAATCCTTTATTATCGAAGATTGGTTTTTCATCAAGGATATCTATTATAGGTTTTATTTTTTCTTTTACAGAAGTGGTGTTAGAAGTGTTTACAACAAACCCGGTTAGAGTTCTTCTACCAAATGGGGCAACAGCTCTAACCCCTGTTTTAACAAGAGGTTCCAGGTCTCCCGGCACGGAATAAGTAAAAGCTTTCCGGAAAGGTAGCGGGAAGACTAGCTCAACATACATCACTCGTTCTCATAAAACTGAAGCATACCGGTTAGATTTTTTCCTTCAAAATCTTCGCTGAACATTTTAAACTCAAGTGTTTTAAATGTATCATCCCAGATAATTCGTTTATATTCTTTAGAAATAATTACTTCACCGTTTGTTTCCAAAATACTGTCCTCAGGGTTGATGGTGAGAAAATAGAATGGTTCTTCGTAAACGATGCCTTCAACTTTCGTAATATCATCAAAGGTAAAGGTTGCTCTGCCACTAAGGGTTCCATCATTATTAAATAATTCCCTCAAAGTTATATACTGACCTTCATCCTCCATTAGCGTGATAAATTCATCGCTTTCTAAAACAAATTCAAAAAGATTTTTCTTATCTGAATCCAAGCTCTTCGCTGTTCATCGCATCCGATCTGATATCTTCAACAACTACTGTAGCAGTACCAGAATTTGCTCCATCTAATTCCACCTTGTAGGAAACAGAGTGAAACAAAAGACAACCTTGAGTTAGAAAAACCAAAATAAAAGAAATAACTATGATCGATAAATTTTTCATTAACTTTTTATTCCGTTTTGTTTTGTTAAATTCAATTTAAGTTTTACCTTCTTTTAAGCAAATATAAAAATGATCTGAGTTTATACCTAAACCAATAATTTTAAGTTTATATTTAATCTCTTTTATATCTTTACAAAAGATAATCTGAGCAATATTTTATGATTGATAAAAGTTACAAACATCTTCGCAATGCCCTTCTTGTATTATTTGTAATTATTATTACAGGCACTTCGGGCTTTATGTTAATTGAAGGATGGAATATCGCCGATTCACTCTACATGACAATCATCACCATAACAACAACCGGTTTTGAAGAGGTTCACCAGCTTTCAACAGAAGGTGAAATTTTTACGCTTGTTCTTGCTGATGGTGAGTTTTGGAACTGTAATTTATATTGGCGGCACAGGAGTTCAGATTCTAGTTGAGAGTAAATTTTTCAGGAGAAAAAAAATGCAAAAGAAAATTGAACACTTAAAAAATCATTATATAGTTTGCGGATTTGGCAGGATGGGCACACATATTTGTAACGATTTGCGACAAGCTAATGCGCCATTTGTTGTAATTGAAAGTAATGAGGATAATAAAAAGAAACTTGAGGAGCTTGAATATCTTTATGATATCGGGGATGCATCGAGTGATGATACATTGTTAAGAACGGGGGTTAAAAATGCGAAGGGGCTTGTAGCAGTTTTATCATCTGATGCAGAAAATGTCTTTACAACTCTTTCTGCAAAAACACTAAATCCACAAATTTTTGTTGTTGCCAGGGCTATTGAGTGATTACACGGAACCAAAATTAATGAAAGCGGGCGCAAACCGTGTGGTTAAACCTTATGAACTTGGTGGAGTAAGAATGGCAGAGATATTATTAAGACCCGGAGTAATGGATTTTATAGATGTTGTTGCAGGTAATAATAAAATTGATTTACAGATTGAAGAAATTACAGTTAATAAAGGTTCTTCAATGGATAAAAAAACTCTCGCTGATCTTCCTATCAGAAGCGATCTAAATGTAATAATTGTTTCAATTCAGAATGAAGAAAAAGGACTCTTTATTTACAATCCAAAGGGGGATACAATAGTTGATGAGGGAAATAAACTGATTGCAATTGGTGAAAGAGCAAACCTGGAAAAGTTGAAAAATTTATAGAAGATTAAGTTACAGCAGCTTCTAATAATTTTAATTTGATAATTATCTGCATCAAGTTCTGCTCTTATTCCAAAAGGAATTGTGAATTTATCTTTTACATGCCCAAATGATAATCCGTAAACAACAGGAATTTTTAAATCGGAAAGTCTATCCTTAAGAACTTCCATCAATGTGAATGAGTTTGTAAACGATGGATTTTCTTCTTTCGATTCACAATATCTAAAAACACCAAGGGCAATGCCTGCTGCTTCATCAAATTTTCCTGCTTGCATCATTTGCGTAAGCATCCTGTCAACCCTGTAGGGTTCTTCTATGTACTCTTCAAGGAAAATTATTTTTCCTTTTGTATCAATATCATAATCTGTTCCTATTAAAGAAACAACGATTGATAAATTCCCGCCTACCAGTTCACCTCTTGCTGTTCCACTGCTTATAGTGGTTAGTCCATAAATATTTTCATTATTTCCTGAATCAGAACTTGTTAGACTCAAGCTCTTCAACTGGATTAAGTAATACATCGCTTAAAATATTTTTTAGAAAAATCATTATAAGTTGATATTCCTACAGGTCCGTGAAAAGTAATTAATCCTGTTTTTTTATAAATGCCGTAAAGAAGCGCTGTAACATCGCTGTAACCGATTAATACTTTTGGATTTTCTTTTATGATGTTATAATCAATGTGCGGAAGAATTCTTACACAGCCATAACCACCCCGCGCACATACAATTCCTTTAATGTCTTCTCTTTCAAACATCTCATTAATGTCTTCTGCTCTTTCCTTATCGCTTCCTGAAAAATATCCGTTTATTAACATTAACTTATCTGAATAAACAACTTCAAAACCAAGTGATTCCAAATTTTCAATCGATTTTTCCTTTTCCTTGTTTGATATATAGCTCCCGGGAGTTATAAGTGCGAGCTTATCACCCTTTTTAAGCTTTGAGGGTTTGATGACCTCTTTGCTTCTATAAAAAGAATTGGTTGCAAAAGTATTAGATTTAACTGAAGCAGCAGCAACGGATGCAGCAGAAACTGTTTTAATAAAATTTCTTCTTTTCTATTTTTAGCACTTAATTCTTATATCAACAGCATAAATTTTATCATTTTCCGTAACAAGCAAAGGATTAAGATCGCACTCAGTAATTTCTTTATTATTGATCATCATTTGTGCTACAGATTTAATTGTTGATTTAATTTTTTTCATATCAACAGGTTTATCACCGCGCACGCCTTTTATTATTTTACCAATCTTCGTTTCGTTTATCATTGCCACAATATCATTTTCATTAACAAAAGCAGATCTTATTGTAGTATCTTCAAAATATTCTACATACTTCCCTCCTAAACCAAACATAACCATTGGACCAAAATTCGGATCGCGGAATCCACCAACTAGTAATTCAAATTTTGGAATGAGAAATGGCTGTAAAAGAAATGAATCAATTATTAAATTTTTCTTTTTAAAATTATTTTTCATTTCTTCTACATTGCTAATTAGCTCTTCCCTGCTTTTAATATTTAACACTACACCTTTAAGATCAGATTTGTGAATTATCTTTTCACCAATAGCTTTTAGAACAACCGGGAATTCTATTTTCTGATTTTTCAGCTCATCAAAATTTAAAATCTGTGATGGAATTATTGGAATGTTGTAGCAATCTGCAACTTTTTTTACTTCTTCTTGTGTTAAGAATTTATCTTTTAACCCTGCAAAGTTGATCCCTTCAATTTTAGTTTTGTTTACAATAAGTCTTCCATCAGTTGCCGGGTTTATTTTTAAACTTTAACAAATTGGAAATTACAACAGCTGGTTCTTCAGGTCGTCTGAAAAGTGATCTCTTCAGTTTTGAATTTTTTCGATACTCTTCCCAAAATTCCGGCAGCGGCATTACTAACTGGAAAATAGGTTTGCTGGATTGAATATCATTAATGTTTTCAATAACCGGCATAGCTGGAACCATAACCGGTTCAACAAAAATTGAAATAACCGCATCAACATTTTCATCATTCAACAAGTATTTCGTTCACCTGTTTGTATTGTTCAGCAGTTCCGCCGGGAAGAAGATCAACAGGATTATTTACACTTCCTTGCGGCGGAACAATTTCACGCAAGCGTGTTTTAGTTTTTTCTGTTAGCTCTGCAAGTTCAAGATTGTTTTTTTCCAGCGTATCAACTGTTAATATCGCAGGTCCGCCTGCATTTGTTAAAACTGCAATCCTGTTACCTTTGGGAAGGGGAAACTCCTCAAATCCTTTTGCTGTGTTAAACATATCATTAAGATCATCGGCACGTAAAATTCCAAACTGTTTTAGCACAGCATCCACAACTTTATCGCTGCTGCCCAAAGCACCTGTATGCGATGAAGCAGCTTTCATTCCGCTGGAAGTTCTCCCACCTTTAACAATTATAACCGGCTTGGATATCTTTCCATCAATAAAATAATTAATGAATTTTTCTCCATCTTCAAAGCTTTCAAGGTAATAAGTAAGCACGCTAACATTTTTATCAACTTTCCCAATAATCGAAGCAGATCATTTTCATTTACATCTGCTTTATTGCCAACACTTATAAACTGGGAGAATTTTATATCGGTTTCTCTAAGCGAATTTAATACTGCAGCACCAATTGCCCCACTCTGCGAACAGAAAGCCATTCTACCGTTAAGAGGTTCCTCAGCAACGAATGTTGCATTCATTTTTACTTCGCTATAAAGTATTTATTATACCCATGCAATTTGGACCAACCAGCCGGGCGTTTGAATTTTTAACCAGCTCAACAATTTCTTTTTCTTCTTTTTCTCCTTCCTCACCTGTTTCCTTAAAACCTGCTGTTACCAGTAGGATTGCTTCGGTCCCTTTATTTAACAACTGTTCCAGTGTTTCTTTAACAAACTGTTTTGGAACCATAACAATCGCAAGGTCTATTTTTTCATTTATTGAATCAATAGATGGATTACATTTGTAACCAAGTATCTCATCCGATTTAGGATTTACTAAAAACAGTTTACCCGTGTAACCATATTTCTTAATTGATTTTACTAATTCGTAACCAAGCGATAATGGTTTTGAAGAAACACCTGCAACACATATTGATTTAGGATAAAAGTAATTGTTGAAGACTGAGCTCATTATTTTTCCTGATTTTATTAAAACTGCATAATAAACTTAATTGATTCTGTTAAAAGTTTCTTGAATTAAGATGAAATGATATAATATTTTTGTAAAAATTGCTTTGTTTGAAAGAAGAGATTAAAAAAACACCAGAAATTTGCGAACTAAATTTTGGGGGTGAATAACTGACCTTCTTTAGATAACTTAACTGTGCACAAGTAAAACAATCCAAATTACTAGGAACTGTTTGCTGGAATAAGATACGATTTTTAGTTATTTAAAGCTCCGCTGCAATTAAGAAATCTTGTATTTGCCACCCGTGATACTTGATTTTACGCAGTCGGGGCTTTTTTTAAACCTCACCCTGTTTCCCTCTCCTTAGCAAGGAGAGGGACTAAGGAAGAGGTTATTTTTTATCTCATCAAAATCATCTTTTTAGTCTCAACAGAATCTCCTGCTTGAAGTCTATATAAATAAACTCCGCTTGATAGTTGGAATTTATTGGAACGACTATTAAACTAAAATCTTAAGTTCTTACAGATTACTATTCTTTTTAATTAAGCTTCACTTTTTATTTCCAACTTTCCATTATTTCACCAAAACATTGCAAGCCGCTATAGATTACGCCGCCATAACCATGTCCCGGTTTTGTCCAGGCGCCGGAGAGGTAGAGATTTTTAATTGGGGTTGCATGTCCCAGCCTGTTTTGTCCGGAGTTTTCAACGGTTTGGTCAAAACCGTATACAGCTCCTTTGTAGTTGCTCGTATATCGGATGTTTGTTAGTGGAGTACCAATTTCCTTAACTTCAATTGCATCTCTTAGGCCTGGTAAAAGTGTGTTCTCTGTTTTGTCTATAAGAATATCTGCCATTCTATCTTTCTCTTTGCGGTATTCATCTTTATTATCTTTAAAGTAATCATCCCGGTATTTTTCCCAGTGATCAAATCCCTGCAATGTCATTATGTTAAGAGTATTTTTTCCTTCAGGTGAATATCCTTTGTAAATATTATCATAGAGTGTAATAGCATATCCTCCGTTTTCTACATCTGCTTTTTTCAATAACTCGTAATCTGCTTCAAAATCATAAGTGGAATTATAAAATATTTCTGTATCGGTTATTCCAATTTCTTTAATGAGATTTTTTTTAAGTCCAAGAAATATCTGAAAACTCGAAAGACTGACACTCAATTTTTCCAGCTTTGCCAGGTAGTCTTTAAGTACTTTATTATCATCCAGCATTTTATTAAATGTATCATACGTGTTTGCGTTTGATATTATAACTTTTGCAGTAAATTCTTTTCCATCTTCAGTAACTACTCCGTATGCTGCATCGTTTTTTGTTAGAATTTTTTCAACTCTGCTTTTAATAATTACTCTACCGCCGTGCCCATCAATATATTTTTCAAAGGCATCACTGATTTTTTGTGATTTACCTCTTGGATAATATCCACCATTATGCAGATATCCGAAGGTTGGCATAGCATAATAGTAAGGCGAAAGACGTGAAGGAGGTAATCCGAAATAGACCCAAAGAGATGAAACAATAGCCTTAAGCTTTGGATTTTTTAATCTTGCATCCACAAGGTCTCCCCACGAACGATTGAAACTTTTAAATAAGAAAGGAAATTCAGCAGGAAAGGTGTTCATATTTATTTCACCACCAGCACTTGAAAACTTGCTTATATCTGTTGTTATTCCTTCCATATCCTCGAAAATACCTACTATTCCTATCTTTTCTTCAGGGAATAATTCAATTAAATGATTAATATATGTTTGAATATTTTTTTGAGGAACTCTGATATCATAGTCCGGAAAAATTACCCTGTATAGATTTGGGTGAGGTTCAAATTCAACTCCTTTTATTTCAGGAAAACCCGGTATAAGATTATGGATTCCATTTCTTTCTCCAACAGAAGTGGAATGAAGTGATGCATCAAATTCAAATCCACCCGGTCGTTCAAAGGTAGTTGCGTATCCACCAAGCTTATAATGCTGTTCAATAACTAACGGTTTAAAGCCCTGTCTTGCAAATGCTGCAGCACAGCTTAGTCCCCCTAATCCAGATCCTATAATTATTGCATCAAATTCGTTTTCTTTTAGTGTACTATTAAAAGCTTTAGGGAACGATCGCCAGTCAAACGCTAAAAATGCAAGTCCCCCAAAAAATTTCTTCAGAAAGTCTCTGCGTTCAAATTGATTAGTGCTCATTTTTGCCTCCTTTGATTTTCAGTTGTTAATGTGAGAATTCCAGGAGTTATTACTGCTGTATTTAAATTTGAAGAAATTAAACCAGATAAGCAACAAATACTAAATGATTAGCAAGTAAATGCGAGAAGAATTGTGCGGTGGTATTATTTCTAACTTGGGAATTATCAGATCTGTAACTGTTTCTCAGCCCGCTTTCAAAAAAATGTTGCCAATGGTCTTCTATCTTCTAACACCTGCCTTCTTACTTCTGTCTCCTTACATCCTACCAATTTGAAATCCCTCCCCTTTTGGGTAAATTTGCAATCAATTTTACTAACTATACACATTTAGATGAGATATCCACACGCAAAAATAGAGACCAAATGGCAAAAGTTTTGGGAAGAAAAAGGTATTCACAAAACCAATTTTGATGATGTTGATAAGAAGCTCTACGCACTTGTAATGTTCATTTATCCCTCCGGTGCAAAACTTCATTGCGGGCATTGGTACAACTATGGTCCTTACGATTCCTGGGTTCGTTATAAAAAATTAAAGGGCTTTAACGTTTTTGAACCGATGGGTTTTGATGCTTTTGGTCTTCCTGCAGAAAACTATGCAATTAAAACCGGAATTCATCCTCAGGATAGTACATTAAAAAATATAGATGATATACGTATCCAGTTAAAGAAAATGGGATGTATGTATGATTGGAATTCTGAGCTGTTAACCTGCGATCCCGAATATTATAAATGGAACCAGTGGCTCTTCTTACAGCTTTACAAAAAAGGATTGGCTTACAAGAAGAAAGCGCCGGTTAACTGGTGTCCTAAAGATCATACTGTGCTTGCAAATGAACAGGTTCACGATGGAAAATGTGAAAGATGCGGAACTGATGTAATTCAGAAAAATCTTTCTCAATGGTTTTTTAAGATTACTGATTATGCAGAGGAACTTTTGCAAGGATTGGATAAGATCAACTGGCCTGAAAAAACAAAACTTATGCAGCGTAACTGGATTGGTAAAAGCGTTGGCGCTGATGTTACTTTTAACGTGGATGGAAGTGATGATAAAATAAAAGTCTTTACAACAAGACCTGACACATTATTTGGTGCAACTTATATGGTTTTAGCGCCTGAGCATCCACTCGTTGAAAAGCTTACAACTGAAGATCAAAAACAGCAGGTTAACGATTATATAAATTCAGTAAAATCTTTAACTGAAATTGAGCGAACATCAACTGTAAAAGAAAAAACCGGTGTGCCAATTGGTGCTTACGCTATAAATCCTGCTCATAATAAAAAAATTCCAATCTGGATTGCTGATTACGTTCTGCAATCTTACGGAACAGGAGCTATTATGGCTGTTCCCGGGCAGGATGAAAGAGATTGGGAATTTGCAGAAAAGTTTGATCTTCCAATAATAAGAACAGTGCAACCGCCCAATGATTTTGAAGGAAAGGCTTTTTTAGGTGATGGTCCTGCTATCAATAGTGATTTTCTTAACGGGCTGAATGTAAAAGATGCAAAAGCTAAAATGATTAAATGGCTGGAAGAAAAAGAAATTGGCAAAGGAACTATAAATTATAGATTGAGAGATTGGCTTATATCCCGCCAGCGTTATTGGGGAACTCCTATTCCAATTATTCATTGTGAAAATTGTGGAGAAGTTCCGGTTGATGAAAATGATCTTCCTGTAAAACTTCCTTATGATGTTGATTTTAAACCGGGAGGCGAATCACCTTTAACATCGCACAGCGATTTTATAAATGTAAAATGCCCAAAATGCGGAAGCGATGCTAAACGAGATCCTGATACAATGGATACATTTGTTGATTCTTCCTGGTATTATCTTCGTTTCCTTAAATCCAAATATTTCTGATGCCATTTTTGATAAAGATAAAGCTGAAAAATGGATGCCGGTTGATATGTATGTTGGCGGTGCAGAACATGCTACAATGCATCTGCTTTATGCAAGATTCATTCATAAGTTTATAAGAGATCTCGGTTTACTAAATAGTGATGAACCTTTTACCAAATTGCTTCACCAGGGAACTATTACAAACCAGGGTGTGAAGATGTCAAAATCAAAGGAGAATGTTGTTAATCCTGATGACTTTACATCAAAAGTTGGTGCAGATATTTTTCGTTTGTACCTTATGTTTATGGGTCCATTTGAAATGGGCGGCGATTGGAGTGATAAAGGAATTTCAGGCACAGAACGATTTGTAGAACCGGGTTTATGAATTTTTTCGAACAGCATAAGAACATTTTAATGAAGTGAATCCCACAAATGAATATGATTTGAATTCTCTTACCGAGCAGAAAAATTTGTTTACAGGAAAACAAACAGGCAATTCATAAAGTGGATGAAGAGTTGGAATATTTTCGTTTTAATACTGCAATTGCTGCTTTGATGGAATTATTGAATAATCTTAAAGATCTTACATGTCATGTTCAAAAGAAATACAGGCATACGTGCTAAACCAGTTTTGCTGTTATGCTTGCTCCTTTAGCTCCTCATCTTGGAGAGGAATGTTGCAATATTTTAGGCAATAATAAATCTTTGTTTCAAAATCCTAGTATGGTTTAAAGCTGATGTAAAAGCTTTAGCTTGAAGATTCAATTAATATTGCTGTACAGGTAAATGGAAAATTGCGTGCCACTATTGAAATGCCGATTGATAGTGAGCAAGGATACTGTTAAGGAAGCAGTATTTGAGATGATGAAAAAGTTACAAACATACTACGGGTAAAAACATTGTAAAAGAGATTTACGTTAAAAATAAAATCTATAACATAGTTGCAAAATAATAAATAAAGAAACTCATGCTTGATATAAAATTTATTCGTGAAAATCCTGATAAAGTAAAAGCAGGAATTGCTAACAAAAATGAAAAAGGTAATGTTGATGGGGTGTTGGCTTTAGATGAAGAAAGAAGAAATATTATCGTTCAGGTTGAAGAGTTAAAAGCTACTCGCAATAAAGTTTCTTCACAAATTCCTAAGATGAAAAAAGCAGGTGAGGATACAACGGAAGTTCTTGCCGAAATGAAACAGGTATCTGATAATGTAGCTGAGATGGATTCAAAATTAAAACACATTGATGATAAGCTTAACGGCTTATTAATGTTCATCCCTAATCTTCCGCACGAATCAGTTCCCGTTGGTAAAACTGAAAAAGATAATAAAATAATACGCGAATGGCTTCCTGAAGGATTTTCATTTAAAAGCGAGAAGATTTTTTTAGACCATGTTGAACTGGGGAAAAATTTAAAATACTGGATTTTGAAAGAGGTGCAAAAATTTCCGGCTCAGGTTTTCCTGTCTATATTGGGAAAGGCGCAACACTTGAAAGAGCACTATTAAACTTTATGCTTGACTTCCATTTAGAAAACCACAATTACACAGAAGTATTGCCGCCCTTCTTAGTTAACAAAGCATCTATGGAAGGAACCGGGCAGCTTCCAAAAATGGAAGATGATATGTACAGCATCGATAAAGACGGACTTTACCCTATTCCTACCTCTGAAGTTCCAATTACAAATCTTCACCGAAATGAAATTTTAACTGATGCTGAACTTCCTAAAAACTATGTTGCCTACTCTGCATGCTTCAGAAGAGAAGCAGGTTCTTACGGTAAAGAATCAAAAGGATTTTTAAGAGTTCACCAGTTTAACAAAGTTGAGATGGTAAAAATTGTAAAACCGGAATCATCTTATGACGAGTTAGAAAAAATTGTTAGCGATGCTGAAGATATTCTGCAAGCACTTAAAATTCCCTACCGAATTAATCTTCTATGCACCGGCGACCTTAGTTTTTCCGCATCAAAATGTTATGATATTGAAACCTGGTCCCCTGCCGAAAATAAATGGCTGGAAGCATCATCCTGTAGCAACTATGAAGATTTCCAGGCAAGAAGAGCAAAAATCCGTTTTAAAAGAGAGGGCGACCCCGCCAGTGCCGGGGCAAGCAAAAAAGCCGAATTTGTTCATACTTTAAACGGTTCCGGTTTAGCAACCAGCAGGTTGATGGTTTCCTTATTGGAAAATTATCAAACCGAAAAAGGAACTATAAAAGTTCCGGAAGTGTTAGTAAAATATACGGGTTTCGATTTAATCAACTAAGTTATCCCCTTTATCATTTTTTAATGATCTTTATCACAATCATCTGCTCGGATTTTTCAATCAAAAAAGATTATGATTAACTTACAGTTTATAACATTTATATGCGAAATCTTTACAAATTAAAAAAATATTTTACCCGCTATAAAAAGAAACTCCTGTTTGGATTTCTGTTTATTATTCTTTCCAACATCGGAACAGTTTATGTGCCGATTCTATTAAAAGATTCAATTGATGCATTAAACAATAATATCTCCAATGAATTGCTCCTTCAATATGGACTGATGATAGTAGGTGCTTCTTTGTTTGCAGGTTTTTTCAGATTTATGATTAGGCAAACGATAATCGTTGTTTCAAGAGAAATTGAGTATGACTTAAGAAGAGATTTCTGGGAACATATTCAACGTCTTTCGCTGCGTTACTTCCAAAATACTTCAACCGGTAATATTATGGCGCATGCCACTAATGATATAAACGCTGTGCGAATGTTTCTTGGTCCTTCCGTAATGTACTCAATCGATACTACGGTACGACTTGCCTTAGTTCTTTCAATAATGTTCTCTCTTAACGTGAGCTTATCATTATATGTGCTGCTTCCACTGCCTCTTCTTTCAATTCTTGTTTATAAAGTAGGTAAAGTAATTCATGATAAATTTACCGTCATCCAGGAAAAATATTCAGATTTAACTACAATGGTTCAGGAAAGTTTTTCGGGGATACGTGTAATAAAATCTTATGTGCGCGAGCAGAATGAAATGGATAGATATGCAGAGCACAGCCAGGATTATTTGAAGAAAAAAATGAATCTTGTGCGGACGCAAGCACTCATAATGCCGCTATTAATTTTAATAACAGGTATATCAATAATTATTGTTATCTGGGTTGGTGGTGTAAAAATAATTAATAACGAACTGACGTTGGGGGAAATTACAGCGTTTATAGTTTACCTTGGGATTTTAATCTGGCCTATGATTGCTTTTGGATGGGTGCTTAACATCATCCAGCAAGCAGAAGCAAGTATGAAACGGCTGAACAAAATTTTGAACGAACCATACGAAATAGATGACTCAGATTTAACAGATCATTCAATTAAAGATTTGGAGGGAGAAGTTGAGTTCAGGAATGTTTCATTCAGGTATGCCGATAATCTTCCAAATATTTTAGATAGAATAAATCTTTCAATACCGCGTGGGTCAACTCTTGCGATAATGGGTTATACCGGCAGCGGGAAAACATCATTGATTAATCTTGTTCCGCGGCTTTACGATTGCACAGAAGGTGAGATATTGTTTGATGGGAAAAATATTAAGTCTATCCCGTTAAATGTAATAAGAACAAATATTGGTTTGGTCCAGCAGGAATCTTTCCTCTTTTCTGATAAAGTAATAAATAACATGAGTTATGGTTTACAAAAAATTGATGAGGAGTGGCTTCACAAAGTATCGAAAATAGCACAATTTGATGATGATGTTAAGGAATTCCCCGAACAGTACGAAACGATTATTGGCGAAAGAGGAATAACATTTTCAGGCGGACAAAAGCAGCGTGCTTCCCTTGCAAGAGCCCTGGCGATTAATCCTAAAATATTAATTCTTGATGATTCCTTCTCAGCAGTTGATACCCACACTGAGGAAGAAATTCTAACTAACCTTAAAGAGTTTATGCATGGAAGAACCAGTATTATAATCAGCCATAGAATTTCCACTGTTAAAGATGCTGATAAAATAATAGTTATTGATAAAGGTAAAATTGCAGAGGAAGGTGTGCACGAAGAACTTATCGCTCTCGGCGGTATTTATGCAGACCTACACTATAAGCAGTTACTAGAGAGAGAACTGGAAGAACTGAATTAATGAGCGACTACAAAAGCGAAGAAGAAAAACTCGGTAAAGCATACGATTCAAAATTAATGAAGCGTCTGCTTGGTTATATTAAACCATACAAGAATTATGTGATCTTTGCAATAATACTTAACATTGTTGTTGCAGCGCTTGGACCTGTACGTCCGTTGTTAACCAAAATTGCAATTGATGATTATATTGCCAAATCAGACTACAACGGTTTGATGTTAATAGCTCTAGTCCTTTTCGGCTCGTTGATGCTGCAGGCTGTTATTCAATATTTTCTAACTTATTATACACAGTACCTTGGTCAAAAGGTTTTGTTGGATCTTCGCACACAGATCTTTAATCATATACAAAAACTTGCATTAAAATTTTTCGATAAAACACCGATTGGCAGGCTTGTTACCCGCGCCACCAACGATGTTGAAGCTTTAGGTGAATTGTTTTCATCAGGTATTGTTATGGTATTCAGTGATGTTTTTATCATAATCTGGATACTTGTATTTATGTTTTTTATGGACGTTGGTCTCTCGCTGGTTACACTTTCTGTTTTGCCGGTACTTATTTATGGCACATTCCTTTTTAGACGAAAAGCAAGGGAAAGTTATAGGGATGTGCGGCTTCACTTAGCACGGCTTAATTCCTATATGCAGGAACATGTTACCGGAATGAGTGTAGTACAGATCTTCAATAAAGAAAAAGATGAACTGAAAAAGTTTTCAAGCATTAACAAAGATTACCGAACAGCAAACATAAAATCGGTTTTTTACTACGCTGTATTTTTCCCCAGTGTTGAACTGCTTAGTTCAATTGCTGTTGGATTAATAATTTGGTACGGAGGAGGAGAAGTTGTACAGGCATCATTAACAATTGGTGTGCTGTTTGCTTTTATTCAATTTACAGAAATGTTCTTCAGACCTATAAGGGATCTTTCTGAAAAGTATAATATTATGCAGACTGCAATGGCATCTTCAGAAAGAATCTTTAAACTTTTAGATAACGATACGATGGTTAAGAACCCGGAAAAACCAATTCCCCTTTCAAATGTCCGAGGTCAGATAGATTTTAAAAACGTATGGTTTGCATATAACGATGAAGATTATGTACTTAAAGATATTTCCTTCTCAATAAATCCCGGCGAAACTGTTGCGATTGTAGGACACACAGGCGCAGGTAAAACGAGTATAATAAATATTCTAACTAGATTTTATGATATTAATAAAGGAAGTATTCTGCTGGATGGTATAAATATTGAGAAGCTTGACAAGCGCGAATTAAGAAAGTATGTTTCTATGGTTCTGCAGGATGTGTTTTTATTCTCAGGAAATATTGAATCAAATATCAATCTGAATAACCATGGCATAGATAAAGGCACGATTCTTGAAGCTACAGCAGCAGTTGGTGCAGATAAATTTATTGATACCCTGCCAGACAAATACGATGAAGAAGTTAAGGAAAGAGGAGCTACTTTAAGCGTTGGGCAGAAGCAATTGATTTCTTTTGCAAGAGCATTAGCATACGATCCACAAATACTTATACTTGATGAAGCAACTTCAAGTGTTGATACGGAAACAGAACAATTGATACAAAGAGCGATAGAAAAACTTTTAGTTGGAAGAACTGCAATTGTAATTGCACACAGGTTATCTACAATTCAAAGTGCTGATAAAATAATTGTTTTGCACAAAGGTGAGATCAGGGAAACTGGAAATCACCAGGAGCTACTTGCAAAACAGGGAATTTATTATAAATTGTATCAACTGCAATATAAAGATCAGGAAGTTTTACTTTCCAAATAAATATGGGAGAACGTTAAATGGAACAAACTCAATTTATGACTTTAGCCCGACATATTATTGAAGAAGAGAGAAAACATCCTACTGCAACTGGTGAACTATCAGCCCTTCTCCATGACCTTTCGCTTGCAGCAAAAGTTATTTCACTCGAAGTAAATAAAGCGGGGTTAGTAGACATACTCGGTTTTACCGGATCAAACAACGTTCATGGTGAGAATGTAAAAAAACTTGATATTTTTGCGCACGATATGATGGTTAACGCGATGGACCACGGCGGTCATCTTTGTGTAATGGCTTCCGAGGAAGAGGAAGACATAATTCATATTCCTACAAAATTTAAAATTGGAAAGTATGTTCTGCTATTCGATCCACTTGATGGTTCATCTAATATTGATGCTAATGTTAGCATAGGTACAATATTCTCAATCTATAAAAGATGTACTCCTGATGGGAAACCGGGAACAGAAGAAGACTGCTTGCAGCAGGGTATAAAGCAGGTTGCAGCAGGGTATGTTATTTACGGTTCCAGTACAATGCTTGTTTACACAGCAGGCAACGGTACTTATGGTTTTACGCTCGATCCGGCTTTCGGAGAATTTATACTCTCCCATCATAGAATAATGACCCCTAAAAAATCTAAAATTTACAGCATTAATGAAGGTAATTATCTTTACTGGCATCCGGGTCTTGAAGAAATTTATAAAATATCTTCAGGAAGAAGATAAAGATTCCAGCCGACCTTATTCTTCAAGATATATAGGTTCTATGGTTGCAGATATCCATAGGAATTTATTATACGGCGGTTTATTTATGTACCCAGCCGATTCCAGGAATCCTAATGGAAAATTAAGGTTGCAATATGAATGTAACCCGATGGCTTTTATTATTGAACAAGCTGGAGGGAGAGCTTCAGACGGATTTAAAAGAATACTTGAATTACAACCAGAAACAATTCACCAAAGAACGCCAATATTTATTGGCAGTGAAGATGATGTAAAGATGGTTGAAAAATTTTTAGCTGAAGCTGAAGTTAAATCAAGTAAATAATTTTTTAAGATAACTGAAATTTATTCTTTAATTTCTTCCAGTTTAGCTTTTATTTTACCTGCAAGATCTTCAAGAGTTATCCCCTCTATTTTAATCTTTGCACTTTTCAGTAATGTTTCCGGCGGATCGCCTTCCCCAACCATATATTTGTAGAGCCCAAAGCCCAGCCGGTTCTTATCATTACTAATTGGTATATAATCACTAAACGATTCAACAATTCCATATACCGTTTTTTCAATTGAAGAATCGGGGAATTCGTTTGTGCCCGGTGGTGGTAAAGTTGTCATTTTCAATATCCTTTAATTTGATACTTAAACTTACTTCCCAAACCAGAAAAGTTCAACATTAAGTGGCAGTGAAACTTAATATTACCTAAATTTGTCCGATTAAAGATTAAAATCAATGCTATATGAACCTGGAAAATGTAAAAAAAATATTGATCATCCGTTTAAGTTCACTTGGCGATATTTTATTAACTACCCCGCTGCTTCGTTCTGTAAAGAAAATGTATCCAAATATAAGCATCGATTTTATCCTTAGAGAAGAGTATGAGGATCTTCTTATTCAAAATCCAAATGTTAACAAATTATATAAATATGCTGAGAGCAAGTTAGAAAAACAGATTCTCTTCAATTCAATTATTGCACAGAATTATGAAATAGTTATTGATCTTCAGAACAATTTTAGAACCAGGGAACTTATACGGATTTTGAAATGTCCTGTGTTCAAATTAAAAAAGCGTCATCTGGATAAATTTTTATTTGTCTATTTTAAGATAAATAAACTAAAAGATGCACCTCCTATTCCCCGTGAGGTATGCAAATGCATTTGATATGTTTGAATTAGATAGTTACGGTTTAGATTTTAAAACTGATAATCAGCCGAATGAACAATTGCAAACAGATGAAAAGTTTATTGGAATGTGTCCTGGTGCGAGGCATTATACTAAAAGATGGCACAAAGGATACTACACAGAACTTGGAAAGTTACTTGAATCTAATAAATATAAAGTAGTTCTGCTTGGAGGAAAAGATGATCAGGATTTATGCGATGAGATTGCAAAGGAATTATCAAATCCAATAAACCTGTGCAACGAAAATGACGTAATGCAAACTGCCGCGAATATGATGATGTGCAATGTAGTTTACTGTAATGATTCAGGTTTAATGCACCTTGCAACCGCAGTTAATATACCTGTTATTACATTCTTTGGTTCAACTGTTAAGGAATTTGGATTCTTCCCTTATAAAAGTAAAAGTCTTGTGCTGGAAAGCAATAGGTTGTTATGTAGACCCTGCACTCATATAGGGAAAAAAAGTTGTCCGCAAAAACATTTTAGCTGTATGCTGGAAATTACACCAGAAGATGCCTTTAACAGTTTAAACCTGGTCTGCAAATCAAATATGAAAAAAATCTGGCAGTTTTTATATAACTATCTTTTCCTTCCCATATTTTATCTTCTGATAATATTTGCTGCCTTATTTAACAGCAAAATAAAAAAAGGTATAAAAGGAAGAAGAGGAATTTTTGAAGAACTCTTACTAAAAAGCAAATCACTTAATAAATCGAGAAAAACAATCTGGTTCCATTCATCATCTTATGGGGAATTTGAACAGGCAAAACCGATTATTGAGCAGCTTAGGAAAGAAAGTGATATAAATATTGTTGTAAGTTTCTTTTCTCCTTCCGGCTATGTTAATTCCCGAAATTATCCCCATGCAGATCTAATCACATATCTTCCCTTCGATACGACGACAAATGCGAAAAGATTTATAGAAATTATTCAACCCAACCTTGCGCTGTTTATGCGCTATGATATTTGGCCAAACCATATATGGGCGTTGAAGGAAAAGGATATTCCCTGTTTTCTTGTGGATGCAACAATGCGAGGCAATTCTTTGCGCAAATTACCTTTAATGAAATCATTTCATAAAACATTGTTCAGGGATATCAAAAAAATTCTAACTGTTTCTGAAGAAGATGCAAATGGATTTAGAAGTTTTAATTGTTCCGATGAACAATTACACGTGGTAGGTGATACACAGGTTTGACCGTGTTCATCAAAGAAGTCTGGCAGCAAAAGAAAGCAACCTAATCAAGCAGGAAATTCTTAATCAGAAAAAAGTGTTTGTTGCAGGAAGTACATGGGAACAGGATGAAGAGGTAATACTGCCTGCTTTTATTAAACTTGCAAAGTTTGATGAATCAGTAATTTTAATAATTGCACCACACGAACCTACTTTACTTCGCCTTGAAAAAATTGAACATGAATTTGCCGGAAAGATTTCAACTATAAGATTTTCACATCTAAATAATTATTCTGATGAAAGGGTAATAATTGTTGACTCAATAGGAATACTGCTTACACTCTACACTTATGCAGATGCTGCTTTTGTGGGAGGAAGTTTCAAGCAGAATATTCATAATGTTTTAGAAGCTGCAGTGTACGGTATTCCAGTTTTATTCGGACCGAAGATCGATAATTCGCAGGAAGCTAAGCAGCTTTTAGAAGCCAAGGGTGGAATGCTTGTAAAGGATAAAAAAGAAGCTTACAGAAGAATAAGATCGCTTTTTTCTAATGAAGAACTTAAAACAACCAGGGGAAAAATTGCTTACGACTACGTGCGGAAAAATATAGGCGCTACCGGAAAAATAATTAATGAAATAAACAAAATATTTTAGCTTATTTATTTAAGTATTTTTCTTCCAGTACATTTAAGTGATGCTTTTCGTGTCCTGCAATTATGTAAAGCAAGGCAAGCACAGTTACCGAAGATTCATCTGCAAGCCCCTTTCTACAAAGCATTTCTTCTGAAAAATTTTTAAACATGAGAAGATTCGATTCACGAAGCAGCTTAAATTCAAAACTTAATTCTAACAATTCTCTGCGGTTAAAATTTCCTTCCCTAACATAATCATTATGATCAAAGCCGGGTAAAGATTTTTTTTCACCCCGAGCCAAACTTAGTGCTCGGTATGCAAGAATTCTCTCAGCATCTAAGATGTGCCCTATAACTTCTTTAATCGTCCACTTACCGTCAGCATAAGGGTAGTTTCCTTTATAATCAGAAATAGAATCAATCAGCTCACGGGTTATTTTACTCTGCTCATAAAGTATTTTGATAATATTATTGCCTTCAACCAGTTTAATATATCGTTCAAAATAAGGATCGTAGTCTCCCGGATTTGGTCTCATCATTTTTCCTTCAGATAATTATTTATTTCCAAATGGCGACTTCAAAAACTCCATCGGAATTTGCAACTCCTCTTAACATACTTGGGGTATTAAAAGTAAATTCATAATTACCCTCTTTATCAACTGCAATTATTCCGCCTGATCCTTCCGGTAGAATATCAAAAACAACCTCTTCCGCAGCTTGCATGAGCGAGTAACCTTTAAATTCCATTAAAGCGGAAACCCTGTAAGCGATGGTATATTTTATAAACAGTTCTCCGGTTCCTGTACCCGAAACTCCGCATGTGTTGTTATCAGCATAAGTACCGGCACTAATTAAAGGTGAATCGCCAACTCTGCCGGGCATCTTTCCTGTTAATCCTCCTGTAGATGTAGCAGTAGCAATATTACCGTATTTATCCAGGGCAACACAACCAACAGTACCTTTAATTTCTTTTTCCATCTTCTTTTTCCAACTCCGGTATCTGGCATCTACCCTGAAATAATCCGGATCAACTATATCAACTCCCATCTTTTTCCCAAAATCATTAGCTCCCTGCCCGGAAAGTAAAACATGATTTGTTTTTTCCATGACCAACCTTGCAAGCGAAATTGGATTTTTAATAATAGTAACACCTGTAACTGCTCCTGAAGATAAATCTTTGCCGTTCATAATCGATGCATCCATTTCATTAACGCCAGCCGATGTGAAAACAGCACCTCTGCCAGCATTAAAAAGTGAATCATCTTCTAAAAATCGAACGACTTGATCTACAGCATCTAAACTTGTTCCGCCGGATTCTAAAATTGATTTACCAATTTTCAAAGCATCTTGCAAAGAATTGAAGATATGCGTTTTTAACATCATCGGATATTTCAGGAGACATGTAACCCGCACCGCCATGAATTACAATTGTATATTTTTCATTTTCTGTTTGAGCAAATGATTGAAATGAGTAAAAAGAGATGAAAAACCAGCAACTATAAAAATTGAAAGTGAGGATAAGATTTTCAAACATGATTTGTTTTTTCCATTACCAATCTTGCAAGTGAAATTGGATTTTTAATAATAGTAACACCTGTAACTGCCCCTGAGGACAGATCTTTGCCGTTCATAATCGATGCATCCATTTCATTAACACCGGCCGCTGTGAAAACAGCACCCCTGCCCGCATTAAAAAGTGAATCATCCTCTAAAAATCGAATGACCTCTTCAACAGCATCTAAACTTGTTCCACCGGATTCTAAAATCATCTTTCCAATTTTTAAAGCATGATGCAGCGATTGAAGATATGCGCTTTTCGCATCATCGGATATTTCAGGAGACATGTAACCTGCACCGCCATGAATTACAATTGTAAATTTTTCATTTTCTGTTTGTGCGAATGCTTGAAATGAAATAAGAGAAATGAAAAAGCAGCCAACTATAAAAATTGAAAGTGAGGATAAGATTTTCATTTTATTTCCTCGTATGTTTAAAGAAAAATAAAGTCTAATAATTTTCTGATGAACAACTTTGTAATCTTCCCGGTAATTTTCTTTTTTCTTCATACTTCTCCGCCTTTGCAGGTAAGTGATAACCAGGTTCAAAAAGATAACTCATCTCACCAAATATACTTAATTAAGCAATATTGGCATACAGCAGTTGTCATCAATAAGGAAGATATAGATTCTACTATTTTTCCTGAAGTAAATCTTTTTGATGATGCAGGTTTAATAGATTTCGGCTGGGGTGATGAAGAGTTTTACCAGCATCCTGGTTTTGATTCGGGTCTTGCGTACAAGGCATTATTTTACGCAACACCCAGCACACTTCGTGTAGAAGGAATAGGAATACCAGAGCAGAATTATTTTGATCTTTCCGAAATAGTGGTTGAGTTTACAATCTCTAAAAATCAACTTGATACTTTGTGTTCATATATAAACAACACAGTTTGGCGGGATAATGACGGAGAACATGAAATACTGAGTACAAAAGGTTTGGGTAGAATAATCTTCTTCAAAGCAAATGGTGAATATCATCTCTTTAATACTTGTAACACCTGGCTTGCAAAAGGTTTAAAGCAAGCAGGAATTGAAATTGACAGACGATATTATTCTTACCGAACAACTTTTTAACGAAGCAGCAAAAGTTGGAAGAGTTATATGAAAAAAGTTGATGAGTAATTACTCAACAATATAACCATTCAGTATTTCATCACTTAATCTTTTAGCTTTATACAGATCACGAATTGCTTCAATCATTCCTTCTGCACTAACACTTACAGTTCTGTTAGCTTCGGTTGTATAGATATACCTGTTCGGCAAACTCTCAATATTTCCATCGAATGCCAGACCTACAATTTCTGCATCAGTATTTATAACCGGGCTGCCGGAGTTTCCTCCTATTATATCATTCGTACTTACAAAATTTAATGTGGTGGAAGGATCAAATTCATCTGGTAGATTCTCCCAATACTCAGGCATGTTAAATGGAAATTTTTTATCAAAAGAATAATATCTATCCAGCGAACCGTAAAATGTTGTTTTGTAAGGTGCACGGGTTCCGTTATAATCATAGCCTTTTACTATTCCGTCTGCAATTCTCAAACTGAAAGTTGCATCAGGAGGAATGGCATCACCATAAACTGCGTATAAGTGCTTCACCAAGCAATTGGTTATTAACTTCATCTTTTTCCCGTAATGCATTGCTTTGTTCCTGCATTTTTTCCAATTCATCTTTCGTGTGCATTACAAAATAAATAAAAGGATCATCACGAATTTAATATTGCATCAGCGTCCTTCCTTAGCAAGAGCAATTACTTCTTCTTTTGATGTTAGTCTTGATTTAGACAATAAATAATCAACCGCTTCCTGCTCTGTTCTTCCGCCAAACATTTTCTGCAAAAGATCATCATCCTGGTTAAGATTATCTGTTAAAATGTTTACCTGAACTAATAATAATTTATTTTGCAGATTACTATCAAAATCATCAGGAAAAATATTATTAATTGTTTCTTCCAGGCTTTCTTCCTTATAATTTTCACTGCGTTCATCTTCCGGCAAGTTTAACTGCTCAGCTAGTTCTACAAGATCTTCGGCAATGAAGAAATACTTAGGAGAATAAAATGAACTTATACTATATGCAAAACTTTTCTTGCCAAACTTTGCTGCTTCATGTTCTTGTAGCTTCAATCTCTTTCCATGCATTACCATACTTTTCATTCAGTTCAGTATTGGATTGTACAGCATTTTTAAAATTATTTTCAAAGTCTTTCTTTCTTGCCATCAAAACAGGATCGAGAAGAGCTTTGTATGTACCTTCATAAACTTTTAAGCTATTTCCAATTGAATAGAGCCGTGCAACAAGTTTTGTATCCTTAGCTCCGTCTTCCATTACCATTTCATAATAAATTTTATAAAGATCTTTTAACATTTTTGTTAGCATGGGATAACGTATATCGCGTGCGTATTCTATTTGTGCTGTTGTGTGAATCCTGTCTGTGCTTCCGGGATTTCCAACAACAAAAACCGGCTGGTCTTCTGTAACTCCTTTACTGCTCCAGTTAAAATAGTAATCGGTTTTAATTGGATTTCCATCTTCATCATATGCACGAAGGAAAGCACAATCCAAACCGTAACGCGGGTATGTGAAGTTATCATAATCACCTCCAAGTTTTGCAACCCAAAGTTCCGGAACAAAAACTAATCTTATATCATTATATCTTTTATAACCATAGAGAGAAAACTTTCCTCCTTCGTAAAGAGATTTCACCTGGAAATTGAGATCAGGATTTTCTTCACTTGCTTCGGTTTTCAACTCTTCAATTTTTTCATCTCGCAATTCTGCTTTTACTGAATCAGAATCACTTTCAGCCATTGCACTTAGCAAATCATCTGTTACGTCTTTAATTATCATTAATTGATCGACAAACAAACCTTCCATTACTCTTTCATCTTCAAGTGATTCAGCAAAAAATCCGTTGCCTAGCAAATCCTCACCTTCCTCATTCAACCCGCTTAACCTTCCGCGCACACAATGATGATTGGTCATAATTAATCCATCGGCAGAAATGAATGATGCGGAACAACCGTTCCCAAGGCGGAGTGATGATTTTCGAACTTTCTCAAGCCATTCATTTGTTGGTATAAAATTATATTCTTTTTCAAAATAATCGAGTGGGGGATTTTCGAATGTCCACATTTTGCCCATATCAAATTTTTGTGCTTTAACTGTATCAAGTTTTAATCCGTAAACCTGTTGTGAAAAGGAAACAGGTACAAAAAGAAAAATTTGGATTAATATTGCGAGTAATATTATTTTGGATTTCATTTTTATTGTTCCAATTTTTTGATTTGAATTTTTGAATGAATAAACTTAGCAAGTAAAAGAAATTTTTCCAAAAAGTAAGTGAAGAATGGTAAGAAAAGCATATAGAATTAAAAAAGCCGGCTCCCTCAGTAATCTTAAATTAATTGAAGAAGAGCTTCCTTATCCGACAGATGAGGAAGTTACCATTGAAGTTAAAGCTATTGGATTAAATTTTGCCGATCTTTTTGCTTTGCAGGGATTATACAGTGCAACACCTAAAGGAAGCTTTATTCCAGGATTGGAATATTCCGGTAAGGTTTATAAGAAAGGAAAAAACGTTACAGATTTTGCGATTGGCGATGCTGTAATGGGAGTTATAAAATTCGGAGCTTACACAACACATCTAAATATAAATAGCGGATATGTTCAAAAGCTGCCCGAAGGTTGGTCTTTTGAAGAAGGAGCCTCGTTTATTGTTCAATCGTTAACGGCATATTACAGTTTGTTAGAACTTGGTAACCTTAAAGAAAAAGATACCGTTCTAATTCACAGCGCTGCTGGGGGCGTTGGTATTTACGCCAACAGGATAGCAAAAAAATATAATGCCTATACAATCGGAACTGTTGGCAGTAGTGCAAAGGTGGATTTTTTGAAAGAAGAAGGTTACGATGAAGTAATTGTACGAGGTGATGATTTTAAAGAAAGATTGATCGAGGCATTAAAAGGGAGAGAGTTAAATATTGTTCTAGAATCTGTGGGAGGGAAAATATTTGCCGATAGTTTTAACCAGCTTTCTCCACGAGGAAGAATTATTATATACGGCAGTGCACAATTTATGTCTCATTTTTCAAGACCAAATTACTTTAAACTGCTTTATAAGTTTCTAACCCGACCAAAAATTGATCCTCTTTCACTTACTGATACAAACCGATCTGTTATGGGATTTAATTTGATTTACCTATGGAATAAACCCGATGAGATGACAAGATTGATTAAAATAATCCTGGGTATGAACTTAAGAAGACCATACGTGGGTAACATTTTTACTTTTGATAAATTACCTGAAGCGCTAAAACTTTTTCAATCTGGTAAGACTATTGGGAAGGTTGTGGTTAAGGTTTAGACAATATCCCTCTCAAGTGAGAGAGGGATATTTTGCTAATCCACTAATCCTTATGCTCAAATAGATGAACATCTCTTTGCGGAAATGGTATGCTAATACCTTTTGAATCAAACTCTTCTTTAATTTTTTGATTGACCTCAAAAAAAACATTCCAGTAATCTTCAGTCTTACACCATGGTCGCAAAATTAAATCAATACTGCTGTCTCCATATCCATTAACACCAACAAACGGGGCAGGATTTTTTAATATTTTAGGATGATTGTTTAAGATCTCCATTAAACTATCGATAGCTTGCTTAATGTTATCTCCGTAAGAAATTCCAATCGATAAATCTACCCTCCTAACTTCCTTATCTGTAAAGTTAGTTATTTTCCCGCTTGTTATAACTGAATTTGGAATGATAATTGTTTTGTTATCAAAAGTTCTTATTTGTGTAGTAAATATTTGGATCTTTTCAACATAACCCTTTGCATCGGCCAGTTCAACAACATCATCAACTTTAAAGGGTCTGAAAATTATCAGCAGAACTCCTGATGCAAAATTGGATAATGATCCTTGCAATGCCAAACCAACAGCTAAACCCGCAGCACCCAAAATTGCAATAAAGGAAGTGGTTTCAATTCCTAACTGACTCAATGAAGCCAGTACAACAACTGTTAAGAGTGTAAAGTAGATCAGGTTAAGTAGAAATGAGACTAATGTTTTGTCAACTTGCTTTTTGTTAAGGTGTTTTTCTATTGTTCTTCGTATAAATTTACTAATCCAAATACCAATTAATAAGCACGGCAAGTGCAGTAATAAGATTTAAGCCAAAGTGCACAGCCAATTCACGAATTTGAACAATTAGTTCTTCTAAATTTATATTCATATTGTTTCCTTAATTTTTATTTAATTTACTAAATTAATTTTTTTACTGCATTAAAGAATTGCTTTAATAAATTTTCATTTAAATTATTATTGGTTCTAACACCACTGCACAAGATCTACTCCATAGGGTTTCACTTCATTTATTGCTGCAGAAACATTTGATGGATTTAGTCCTCCTGCAAGAAATATAGGAACATTTACACTTTCTACAATTTCTTTACTAATATTCCAATTATGAGTTCTGCCGGTTCCACCTAATTCTTTTACCTTTTTTGATTGATTACCTGAATCCAGAAGAATTGCATCAACATATTTATCAATGTTCAAAGCTTCTTTTATTGATTCTTCATCTTGCACATGAATAACCTGAACTATTGATACACCATGTAATTCTTCATGTAATTTTTGATAAACATTAATTTCAACTGAATCAACAAGCTGAAGCGTAGTTGTTTTACATTTATTATGCTGTGCAATTATATCTTCCGCTTTTGTTTTGCTTGTTAAAAGAAATGTTTTAATTTCTGTTGGAATGTGTGCTGCGATCTCTGCAATCAAATCCTCTGAAATTACACCTGGACCAGAAGGCATTTCAGAAACTAAACCAATTGCAGAAGCTCCATACTTTATTGCCAATTCTGCTTCTTCAATAGATTGGATACAGCAAATTTTAACTTTTACTTTTTTCTGCATTTATTTTTTACCATTAAGATATGTTTTCAGATACTTTCCTGTCCACGATTTTTCAACTTTAGCAATCTCTTCAGGAGTTCCAACAGCAACCACTTCACCCCCCTGTTCTCCAGCTTCCGGTCCCAAATCAATTATATGATCTGCACACTTTATAACTTCCAGGTTATGTTCGATGATAACAACTGAGTTATTCCTTTCTATAAGAAGATTGAAGCAGTTAAGAAGTTTGGAGATATCATCGAAGTGCAGACCTGTGGTTGGTTCATCAAAAATAAAGAGCGTATGTTTATTATCCCTGCTTACAGCAAGGTGTGCAGCCAGTTTTACTCTTTGCGCCTCTCCCCCCGAAAGAGTATTAGATGGCTGCCCAAGCTTAATGTAACCAAGTCCAACATCAGAAAGCACTTTTAAGTACCTGCTTATTTTTTTATGATCTTTAAAAAAACTAAACGCTTCATCAACAGTCATCCCAAGCACATCAACAAGATTTTTTCCTTTATAAGTTATTTCCCTTATCTCTTTTTTGAAACGTGTTCCGCCGCAGTCATCACAGGTAAGGTAAAGATCTGCAAGAAACTGCATTTCAACTTTTATAAATCCATCGCCGGTACATGTTTCACATCTTCCCCCAGGAACATTAAAGGAAAAGTACCCTGGTTTGTAACCTCTTGCCCTTGCCTGGTGTGTTGATGCGAACAATTCTCTTATATGTTCAAAAGCTTTAACGTAACTAACAGGGTTTGATCTTGGAGATTTACCAATTGGGGACTGATCAACAATTTCAATCTCATCAATAAACTGTGTTCCTTTTATGTCATCAAATTTACCGATGCTGGAGGGCGCTCTTCCAAAAAGTTTTGCAACACCAGCGTATAAGATATTATGGATCAGTGTACTTTTTCCTGACCCGCTTACCCCTGTAACAACCACAAATTTGTTAAGAGGAATATCTATGTTGATGTTTTTAAGATTATTCTGTCTTGCACCAATAATCTGAATAATCTTTGTTTTCTTTTTATTCCTTTTTTGGGGGATGGGAATATTAAATTCGCCCGATAAATACTTTGCTGTTAGAGAATTTTTATTTTTTATAAGCTCATTATAAGATCCTGATGCAACCAGCTCGCCACCCTGCAACCCGGCTTTTGGTCCCATATCAAATATGAGGTCAGCATTTTTCATCATTTCAGGATCATGTTCAACAATCAACACAGTATTACCTATGTCCCTAAGATTTTTAAGTAATTTTATCAATCTTAAATTATCCCTTGGATGAAGACCAATTGTAGGTTCATCTAAAACATAAAGAGTCCCTACGAGCGAAGAACCAAGCGATGTAGCAAGGTTTATCCGCTGAGTTTCTCCACCCGAAAGTGTGCTGCTTAGCCGATCCATTGTAAGATAACCGATACCAACATTGTTTAGGAAGGTTAACCGCTTGATTATTTCTTTAAGTACTCGCTCACCTACCATCGTATCGTATTTGGAAAGTTTTAGTTCGCTAAAGAATCCCAACGATTGTTCAATTGGAATATCAACAACATCATAAATGGATTTTCCATCTATCTTAACCTGCAGTGCTTCTCTTCTTAAACGAGAACCTTTACAGGCAGAGCAGGTTGTATAACCCCTGTACCTGCTAAGTAATACCCTGATGTGCATTTTATAGGTTTTACTTTCTAACTTTTCGAAGAACTTATTTATTCCTTTAAAAGTACCAAAACCTTTTCTTACTAAGTTAACCTGTTCTTCTGTCAAATCTTTAAAAGGAATGTTAAGTCGGAATACCAAATGCTTTTGCGTTTTGGATTAATTCTCTTAACATGCGAGCTGTACTTTGCTGAACGGAAAGGAGCTATAGCGCCATCCATTATACTCAGATTTGGATTGGGAACAACCAGGTTCATATCTATCCCGATTGTTTTACTGAATCCCTGGCAAACCGGGCAAGCACCAAACGGGTTATTAAAGGAAAAGAAACGCGGTTCCGGCTCTTCATATTTAATTCCACAGCACTCATAGAATTTATTAAATTCCTTCATCCCGCCGGTATCTGCATTTATAATTACTAACCGATTTTCACCTTCTTTAAATGTAACTTCTATTGAATCTGATAATTTTTCCCTGATCTTTTCTTTAGTTACTTTAAATCTTTCAATAACAACCTTAACATCCTTTTTCTTTTTAGGAAGGATATCATCTTCATTCAGATCAACTAACTTCTTGTTAAAATAAACCCTAAAGAAACCTCTTTTTTTAAGCAAGTCTATCTCTTCTTTAATTGAATGTCCTTCATGTTCGTGGAGGGGAAAACCGAGATAGAATTTTGTTCCTTCCGGTTGCTTTTCAAGCCAGCGGCTAACGGTTCCCGTGGTAGCTCTTTTTACTTCTTTACCACATTCAAAGCAGATAGTCTTACCAATACGCGCAAAGAGTAAGCGAAGATAATCGTAAACCTCGGTGGTTGTTCCAACCGTGGAGCGGGGATTGCGTGCACCTGTTTTTTGTTCAATAGCTACTGCAGGACTTATACCCTGGATAAGATCAACATCTGGTTTGTTCATTCTTTCCAGGAACTGGCGTGCGTAAGAGGAAAGAGATTCCACATACCTTCTTTGTCCCTCTGCATAAATTGTATCGAACACAAGAGAAGATTTGCCGCTTCCGCTAACACCTGTAAACACAACCAGCTTATTGCGCGGTATTTCGAAGCTAAGGTTTTTAAGGTTATGCTCCCGGGCACCTTTAACAACTATCTTTTTGTTGTTCTTATTTATTTTTTTTGAAGGCATTAAAGATTAATTCATTAAATAAAACAGACTAAATTTTGCAGCACGGATTCAGAAAATCAGACTATTAATTTAATAAATTATTAGTTATCAGATGGTTAAAAATTGAGTAGTAAATGACAAGCTAACTGGAGTTATATTCTAGAAAATACCAATTGAACTTTAACACAAATAGATACGAATTGTAAGATTGGAGTTACTCGTTCCTCGCTTCTAAACTTTTCAATTCTTCTATCTTTTTATCAAGCAGTTCAATCTTTTCATTTAATTCCTGTGTTTTTTCATCCAGCACATTTTCGTATTCTTCTGCATCCCAGTAACCTCTATCTTCAAAATAACTTTTAAAGAGCCAGTTATGTTTAAGCGCTTCCATGTTTTCTGCCAGCCGGCTTGCAGCAATACTGGATTGTTCAGTTACTTCTCGCAAACTAGTAAGAATTGCAGTCATAGATGAATCTTGCGGTGTGCCTTCTTTTAAAATGAACCGATAACTCCTTTTCCTTCAGAAACATCTAATCATTAATGTATCGAACCCGGCAACAACATTATTAACGTTTGTTACAACCGATTCAATGCCGGCTCCAAGTTTATTAAACTGTTGCGTTAAACTATTTAGTTCCGATGTAATGGATAACAAGCTTCTGTCGGCTGATTCGGTTAAGTTTGCAGCAGCATAGTAAAGACTATTATCATTTAATAATTTTCCCATGGTTCCATCGCCTGTATTAACTTTCTGCACAATTTCTGATAAGATCTTTTGTCATCTCCTTTGTGTAAGCCATTATTCCCTGCGTCTCTTCAATAATATCTGCAAAACTAACCGGTTCCCTGGATAAAATCTTTCCCCCATCTTCAACCTGCTCTCCTTCACTACTGCCCAGTTTAAGTGAAACAAATTTATTACCAACTAATCCCTCGGTTTGAATTTCTGCATAAGTATCTTTTCGAATAAACCTATCGATTTCTGTTAACAATCTCATCGAAACTTCAAGGACACTAACTGTATCACCTATTATTCTTATTTCTTTAACGGCACCAACATCAATACCGCTTAACCTTACCGGTGCACCGTTACGTAAACCTTCTATATTATTGAAGTAAGCTTTAACAGTGTAAGTATCTTTAAATAACGCTTCTTTGTTGCCAAGCATAAAAATTCCTATAACCAGCAACACACTACCAAGGAAAATAAAAATGCCCAGCTTTGCGCCGGCTATTCCCTTTTTCATTATTAACTCCTGTTGTTTTCTATTACTTCATCACTGAAAAAATTTCTTAAGAAAGGATCACTTGAAGAAACTAATTCATCAATGCTTCCGCTGTGAATAATTTTGCTTTCCTCTAAAACAATTGCCCTATCAGCAATAATTTTTGCACAAAGTAAATCGTGTGTAACAATAATTGAGGTCATTTTATAAGCTTGCTGTAATTCCAGTATTAATGTGCTTATTTCTTTTGCAGTTATAGGATCAAGCCCGGTGGTTGGCTCATCGTAAAGCATTAAATTAGGATTAGTGATTATAGAACGAGCCAGCCCAATTCTTTTTCTCATACCGCCGGAAAGTTCCGAAGGCATTTTATCAACTGCTTCTTCCAGCGAAACTGCATCAAGCACTTTGTAAACTCTTTCATCCATTTCAGATTGAGGTAGTTCAAAATTTCGCTATAAGTGGAAATTCCAGGTTTTCTCTTACGCTCATTGAATCGTATAAAGCAGCGCCCTGGAAAAGAAAACCAATATCTTTACGAAGCAAGTTTAATTCCTTACCGTCAAGTTGAAGAACATCCTTTCCATCAACTGAAATATTACCCGCATCAGGTTCCATCAACCTGATGATACATTTTAATAAAACGCTCTTACCGGTTCCGCTTCTGCCGAAAACCACCATGTTCTCCGCTTCATCAACGTTGAATGAAACACCATCCAGAACTAAATTGTTATTAAACGATTTATGTAAATCCTGAATCTCTACCATATTATGCTGTTGGCCATAACCATAAAGTTAGTTTAACTAATACCATATCAAAGATTAAAATTAATAATGAAGAAACAACCACTGCACTGGTTGATGCTTTGCCAACACCCTCTGTACCGTTAGTTGCCGTATAACCTTTGTAAGCTCCAACAAGTCCCACGATATAACCAAACACAAAAGTTTTGGAAATACCCGGAATAGCATCACCAAATTCTACAGAAAAGATCACCCTGTCGAGGTAATAATCCCAGGTCATATTTTGCACTAATACCACCGCAATATACGCACCGATAAGAGCGATGAAAATAACATACACCGTAAGTATAGGAAGGATGAAGGTGGTAGCAAAAATCCTGGTAACAACAAGGTACCTGAAAGGATTAACACCCGATACTTCCATTGCATCGATCTGTTCGGTAACCCGCATAGATCCAAGCTCTGCACCGATACCCGAACTTACCCTGCCTGCAAAAATTAATGCTGTGATAACAGGTCCAAGTTCGCGAACAATTGAAATTCCAACAGAGCCGGGAAGAAAAGCTTCGGCACCAAAACGGAGAAGGACAGGGTGGAGCTGCATCGCAATAACAAATCCAAGTATAAAACCAGTAACTCCAACTATCGGCAGTGTCATCATACCCAGGTCTATCATATGTTTTCTTACCTGCTCAACTTCGTAAGGAGGAAGGAACACTTCTTTTATATACCGAATGGAGAACGTGAAAAGACCGCCAATCATTTCGAAAAAGTTAGTTAATCTTTTCCCGGTTATATCGAAGAATTTATTTGATGTTGAGCTGTTTTTCATCTGGAATCGGTAGAATTATTTTTTTCTTAATTGCGTTAATCAAAAACACTTGGAGCACAACAAAAATAGGTAAAATGAATATGAATATAAATTAGATAATGTTAATTGTATCACTACAAATCTCATTCCTGTAATGCAACGCTGCTTGAATCGAATAAGTAACGGTTTACAACATGGTAGATTACAACAAAAACAAGAAATATAAGCTACGAGGTTGCTTTACAATTTTTTATTAATTGAATTAACTATTTTTATATATCTTTTCAAAAGTTTCATTCTTCATTACATAAAAGCATTTTCATAATGATTTATAACCGGCTTTCCCTTTCCCTGCAGTAAAACAGTAACAACATCAAACCTGCATCCTAATTCCAGTATCTCTTTATCAAAAAGATAAAGCTCTGCCATTTTCTTAATTTGTTTCTGCTTGTTTTTTGTTATTGCATATTCGGGTTCACCGTACTCAAGGTTTTGCCTGGCTTTTACTTCAACAAAAACTGTATAACCATCGGAAGGATCTTTAGCAACGATATCAATTTCGCCATGACCGTACCTGTAATTTCGTTCCAAAATTTCGTAACCTTTTTCAGTTAACAGTTTCGCGGCTATCTCTTCACCTTTTTCACCTAATTCTTTATTACTTAAAAACATTATCAGCTTACCTCCATCGCTGTATGTGTTAATTCAAGCTGAATTTCTCTAAGTAGATTTTTTAAAAATGTCTTCCTGATGAAACGGTGAAGTACCATTAAGCTTTATAGATTCACGATGCTGTTTTGTGGGATAACCTTTATTATTTTCCCAATAATAATCAGGATATTCGACAGCCAGTTCTTTCATAATTCTATCGCGGGTCACTTTGGCAACAATCGATGCAGCGGCAATCGAGAAAGATTTTGCATCACCTTTAACGACAGGAATTACCGGTACTGAATAATCAAATTTTTTATTGCCGTCTGCCAAGATTAGATCGGGTTGTACTTTTAACGCTTCCACCGATTGCCTCATGGCAAGAAGCGAAGCATTAAGAATATTTATTTCATCTATTATTTCTGCAGGAACCACCGAAACCGAATGCGCTATCGATTTTTTTATAATCTTTCCGAATAATCATCTCTTCGTTTTTCACTCAGCACTTTTGAATCATTAACTCCTTTAATTACAACATCAGGTGAGAAAATAACTGCTGCTGCTACAACAGGTCCGGCAAGCGGTCCCCTGCCTGCTTCATCAACACCTGCAACAAGCTGTATCTTTTTGTTTAAATATTTTTTATCAAAATTTTTCATTTACCAAGTAAGATTGCAATTAAACCGATGAACATATTCAGTTTTAATATAGTACTTATTTTATTCAATTTAGATGAAGAATGATCTTTAAATAGAATTTTCAGATTATAAATAAGAAGCGGATTAACAACTGCCATAATAAGTATAATGAATTCAATTTTATATAAACGGGTTATAAAAGGATAAAGAGTAACAAGAAAAAGAATAACGGTTAGTTCCACAACAAGTAGTTTTGAGCTATTAAACCCAAACTTGCCGGGAAATGTGATCACTCCCTGCTTAAGATCGCCTTCAACATCCTGCATATCTTTAACAATTTCTCGAATTAAATTAATAAGAAAGGCAAAAATTGCTGGAATAATTGCGGCAAGAGGGTTGTTAACTACCACTCCGCCGTAAATAAAAACCAGCCCGGTTAAAATTGAAACAATTAAGTTTCCAAGGATTGGGACCATTTTAAAATAATAAGAATATAGAAGCAACAAAACTGTTGCAGATAATGCAATTACAAATGCAGGCAGGTTAATAAAAAATGAAAGTAAAAGTGCAATAAAAGTAAGTAAAACATATTCAGCTTTTGCCTGGCTGACTGTAATTTTGCCTGTGATCAGAGGTCTTTCGGGATGGTTTACTTTATCTATTGCGATATCTTTTATATCGTTAATAATATTTCCCGCTGATAAAGTAAGTGATGCGGAAAAAGCTGCAAGGATTATTTTATAAACCTGGTATTCTCCATCAATACAAATAGCAGCAGCTACAATCACTGAAAGAAAAGTAATTGCAAAATTAACAGGACGGATTATTTGTATAAATGATTTTAAGGTGGAAATCAAAACAGATATTTAAAAATTAATAGCAATAATCCATTACCCGAATTTAATAAACACTAACTGAGCTATCAATTTTTAGTGCTGGTTAAGCTGATTATTTATCAAATTCAATATCTTTGTGTGAACCATCGCAGTATGGCTTGTTCTTCGAACCGCCGCAACGGCACAAAGCTGACTTTCCTTCCTTCAAAGTTTCCGTCCCATCTTTATCTACAATAAGAACTGTTCCACTTACAATATAAGGTCCGCCTTGTTTTACTTCTATTTTAACCTGGTTCTGTTGTGTGTTTTCGTTTTGTTCCATTTTATTCTCCTTTTTATTATTAAGCAGATATTTAATTATACCTTAAAACTCATTCACAATTCCAAAATGGAATTTCCCTTCGCTGAATGTTTCTCCCTGTGCGATTGCAAAGCTTACGCTGAGCAAACCTATTCCTGTTTCAACTGTTAATCCAACTCCATAACCAAAAATAAAATCTTCAGCACCTGCAACTCCCCGCTCAGGTTCTGCTTCTCTAAAATAATAACCGGAATCAAAAAACAAAAATGCATACGAGCGGCGGGTTATAAGCAGCCGGTATTCAAGGTTTGTCCATGCAGTTCGTGATCCTAAAAACTGGTCTTCACGGTAACCGCGCACAGACCTTGTACCTCCAAGCCGCCAGAGATCACTATCTTCAAAAAAAGCTCCTGTTAATTCTCTTCCACTAACGGTTATTGCAATAACATGCCTTCTGAAAATTTCATAAAAACCGCTAAAGCTCGCCGTAAGCCGTTGCAGGTTAATGCTGGTTTCCAGGTTGGGTGGAATGAACTCAGCCGGACCATTTATTTTTTTTCTGCTGAATGAATAGGAAGTTTCAAAAAGAAAGCCGCCCGTTGGCGAAAGCGGATCATCGCGGATATCAATTTTAAGACTTAACCCTGTTGTAAGAGCGGATGAGTTATAAACTGTAAATTTCGGTTCTTCTCTTTCTGTTGGAATAACCTCTTCGGAAACGACAAATCCCGCCGCAGAAATATCTTCGGTGGCTAAGTATTCCAAGCTACCGCCAATTTTCCGCTGAACATAAGTTGTATCCTGTATCCGTTGAAATAATTCTGCATTTAAATTAAATGGATAACTGAAAAGCCATGGTTCCAAATATTTTAATTCAAGTTCCTGGGAATGTGCGATTGAGTTTCTGCCATCTTACTGCGGCAGCTCTTCCCGTTCCAAAAATATTTCTTAAAGTTACATTCACTAGTCCTGTAACATATCCTTTTTCATCATCAGTTGAAGGGGGAATGTAACCGATAATTCCATCAAAGTTGTTCGTGTTTTTTTCTTTAACATTTATAAGCAGCACCCCGTTGTTTTCAGAATCAAGATAGAAAGTAGGAAGCGGAACCGGGTCGAAGAATCTTAGCTTGTTCAATCGTTTAGGAAGGTCATCAACTTTTTCCTGCGAGTAACCTTCTCCGCTTTCAATTCTAAGTTCACGGATGATTACATAGTCTTTGGTAGAAGTGTTACCCTCTATTTCTATCCTATCAATGCTGCTTTCACCTCCTTTTTCTAAAAGAAGATAAAGGTCGGCAAAATGTTCATCGCTTGTAGTATCATCATAAAGATGAACAGATGAGATGGTAAAACTGGCAAACGGGAATCCATTATTTTCCAACCGGGTTAGCAATTCATTTATGTTTAGTTCAATCTCGAACTTATTGAAAACCTCACCTTCCAGATAAGAAAAAATCGAAATAATTTCTGATAAATCCGATGAATCTGAACTTGTTAGAAATACTTTATTAACAAAAGTAGGTGTGCCTTCATCAATATTTATTACCAAATCAACTTTTTGCGAATCTTCTAATATTGTTACCGAGCTGCCTTCGAATGTGCTGTTAAGATAACCCTTGAGCGCAAAGCTCGCCGGCAATTCTCGATTTAGCGCTATCTAATAAACCGGGATAAAATTGGTTTCCTTTAAAAGTGCCTGCAAGATTTATAATTTCGCTATCGCTTAGCAGCGTGTTACCATTTACTTCTGTATTATTTATTGTTTGAGCAGATAAAAAGAAAGGAAAACAGAAAAGGATAAGAAATTTTTTATTCAGGTTTATCATTAATTACTTTCATCTTTTTACCAACCGCTTCCGGTTTAATCTTCCCGGTAAATTGATCTGCAGAAGTTTTTGGTACCCTGCACACATCAAACATTCCGGCATTTGCAGTTCCTAAAGAAGTTGCGAGGATAAGCTGCTCTATAAAAGTTACCTGGTGATGCCATCCGTAAACAATACCGGAAGTAAATGCATCACCGCTTCCTGTTGGATCTATAGCTGCAATTTTAGGGACTGCAACTTTATAATGAAAGTCAAAATTGGAAGAGTAGAATTGATTTTCTCCATCAGTAAGGAATGTCTGTTTTACCCCTTTTGAATAAAGAAAATCCAAATACTCTAATTTTTCTTTTTCTGTTTTTAAACTGATTTTAAGTGATGACTCTGTTTCTTGTACATTATTATGAATAACAGTTGGAGAAGCATCAATACAATTTTTAAGATGATCTCCATAAGTATCACAAACTGAAATTTTACCATGTTTGTTTGCAATTTTAATTCCTGCAGGAAATATTGAATCAGCCTGCTTACACGGAGAACTGCCTGAAAAAACTACAATCGCAGAGTTTGCAATCATCTTTTCCAGTTTCAAAAGGAATGCATCGACTTCATCTTTTGATATTTCAGGATCTTCACCAAAGAAGGAACTTACAGAGGGTTCAGAGGAGTTAATAATTACAGCACAATCGCGGGTTTCTGATTTTGTTGATATAAATGAAAAGCTTATCTCTTCATTCTTAAGAGAATTGCGAAAAGCTTTACCATTAGCGCCGCCAAGAAAAGTCAGCGCAATGTTTTGCACATTTAATTCGTTTAGCTGCCTGCTAACATTTATGCCTTTTCCTCCGGCTTGAAGAGTTACAATGCCGTTCCTGTTTTGATGATGGAGTGATACCTTTTGATATTCATATCTTCTTTCCAGCAGCGGATTAATTGTTACAGTTAATACCATAAGGTTTTCAGCAGATGGTTGGATTAGCTAAATTTTTTGTGCAAAGGAATTTTTAAGACTGTTTTGATGCCTGCTTATAATTTAAAACATATTATCAGTACCGATACCTGAACAGATCACCGTATAGAGGCGTTGTAAGACGGTAATCACCAAAACCTGTTTCATCAATAAATATAAAACTATGATTAAGATCGTAATACTGCCAAACCTCGTACGGTTTCGAATCATATTCAAACGGGTGCCGGTCTATATTATTGGGTGAACCAAGAATAATGAATACCATTCCCCTGTCCGAACGCCATCCTTCAACGTAATGTGAAAAGTGTTCATCAGCATAGGCAACTCTTCTAAAATATTCTTCAAACGCCTGGTTCTGTTCATTTGTAGGATTAGGATCCTTGTCCTTCCAGAACTCAACAAATCTTTTTGATTTTATATCATCAGTTTCCGCTTCTTTTACATAATCCATCTCATCCGGGCTGGCAATATACCTTAACTGCTCTACCGCTTTATCCAGATCCTGAATTGTTCTTGGCACCCCGATCCACCTGGAAATAAATGATTTAGCTACAGAACTAATTATCTGGTCTTCATTATCTTTTAAATAAACATGAAGAAGATATTTACCCAGGTTTAGTTTAACATCTTCAAAAGTAAAAAACATTTGGTTAATTCCATGCTGAACCGGTTTCTTTTCGCTAGCCTGGAATAAAACCTCCTTATCCATATTCGAAACCATGTACTCCAGTGTAACTTCAGAAGCAGAATCAGAATAGATTTCGAAGAAGAATGGTATGCCATCTACATCTACAAAAACATGCCTGGTAATGTTCGGAATAATTTTGTTGCTTCCCTCAACAACCTTGTTTTGCGCAATAAGCATAACATCGCTTAGTGATGGATTTATTGAAAGATCGCGAACAGTAAAAAGATTTTCTGAATAGATTTCTTCGCGTGAATCTTTATCCATTACTGCAGTTTTTATTAAATAATTTCCAGGTTTTAAATTGAATGACCTGTGACTCAAATTAAAATTCTTAGCAGCAACAGATTCATCGAAACTGTAAGCAACTATTTTTTCGCTCCATATTTTTTCAGTTTGCAAATTCTCTTTTTCTTCATCATAAACAGAAACAGTTACTGTATAAGCTGCTTCAAATCCTTTACCGGTTTTAACAAACTGTACATCCTGGTAAGGTACATGGATGAACACATCCAGTTTAGTTTTTCCATCTTCACCGGCAAAGTTTAAAAAATCCTGGAAATACTTTGCACCGCCAATGGGCAAGTTATACAGATCTTCAACTTGAGCATGCAAGACTGCTCAAAGTAAAAATGGAAACGAGTATTGCAGTTAATATTTTCATTTTTTTATCTCCATTATTTTTCAACCACATCGGCAAAAAGATCATATTCATTATAATCGTAAACTTCAGATAAATAAAATTCGCCGATTTTCAATTTTCTGTTTTTTACTGGAATAAGCACTTCCCCGTCAACTTCCGGAGCATCCCTATATGATCGTCCAATATAGAAATCTCCTTCCACAGCTTCAACTAACACTTTTAGTTTTTTTCCTTTTAACTCACTATTTTTCTTAAGTGATACTTCCTTTTGCAATTCCATTATTTTATCTCTGCGTTCAAGTTTTTCCTCTTGTGGTACAGTGTCGCCCATTTCGTAGCTAACGGTGTTTTCTTCCTGCGAATAATCAAAAGTACCAACTCTATCGAATTGTGCATCATTAATAAATTCGCACAACTCATTAAACTCTTTTTCTGTTTCGTTAGGATATCCAACAATAAAAGTTGTTCTCAAAATAAGTCCCGGTATTCCCTCTCTTAATTTATTAACTAAATCGAGAGTCTGTTTTTTTGTTATTCCTCTTCTCATCGATTTTAGCACGCTGTCTGAAATATGCTGTAAAGGGATATCTATATAGTTACAAATTTTTTCATTCGATGCAATCTCATTAATAAGATCTTCAGGAAAACGGGATGGATAAGCATACATAATTCTTATCCATTCGATTCCGTTTATTTTGCTAAGTTTATTCAGAAGTTCGGCAAGATTTTGTTTATTGTAAAGGTCTTTTCCATAACCGGTAGTATCCTGTGCTATAATAACCAGTTCGCGGGTATTATTGGAAGCTAAAAATTCTGCTTCGCGCACAAGTTCTTCAATTGGTTTAGATTTATGATTACCGCGCATAATTGGAATAGCACAAAACGAACATGGTCGATCGCAGCCTTCTGAGATTTTTAGGTAAGCAGTGTGAGAAGGAGTTGTAATAACCCTTTCACCCAGAAGGTTATATTTTAATTCGCCGCCAAGCTCTTTTACAATTCCTTCAAAATTTTCTGTGCCAAAATAGATATCAACTTCCGGTATCTCTTTTTGTAACTCACTTTTATATCTTTCTGAAAGGCAACCAGCTACAATGACTTTTTTTGTTTTGCCTTCGTTCTTCCAGTTTACGGCTTTCAATATTGTATCAACTGATTCTTCTTTAGCTGCTTCTATAAATCCGCATGTATTAATTATAATTGCATCAGATTTATCAGGATCGTCCTGCAAGCCGATATTATTTGCCTGCAGTTGTCTCATCAATCTTTCGGAATCAACTGTGTTTTTAGAACAGCCAAGTGTAATAACACTTACATTTTTACGTTTTTTCATTTAGGCAATTAATTTCAACTAAAATATTTTAAATATAACCAGATGGCAGGTGCAGAAAATAGGAGCGAGTCGAACCGATCAAAAATTCCGCCATGACCGGGAATGATGGAAGAAGAATCTTTTACGCCGGCATCTCTTTTTATGCTGGATTCTACAAGGTCGCCAAGTTGACCAATAATCCCAATAATAATTCCCAACACAATTACATTTGTCCAGGAAAGAAAATCTAAAACGATTAGTTTTGCCAGAAGCATTGTTAAAATTGCAAATAAAAATCCTAACAGTGCTCCTTCCCAGCTTTTGTTAGGACTAATGCGTGGGAACAATTTATGTTTTCCGAGAGCAGTGCCTCCAAAAAATGCAGCAGAATCACAAACCCAAATTGTGGTTAACATCGAAATTATTACATATCCTCCCCTTGGGTAAAGCTCGTTAATGTTCGGGTAAAATTCGCGGATTGCGATTAATGCTGAAGAAAATAAACCGATATATAAAATTCCAAAAAAGGTTGCCCCAAGATTTTTAACAACCGAACCTTTATTACGAAACAATTCAATCATCAACAGTAAAAGAACAATGACAAAGAGCAGCGGGATAAAATCAACTGTGTGATAAAACTGGTTTGTTATGATTATACAAACTGCAAAAAGCCCGAACCAAAGATTGACGTTTGCAATATTCTTCTTAACCATTCCACTGAATTCGTAGTATGAAATTAATCCAATTGCCAGTGTAAAAAAGAAGAAATAGTAACTGCCAAAGTAACTTGCAAGAACGATTAATGGAATAGCAAAAATAGAAACTATTACTCGTGTGGCTGTATTACTAATCGCCATTCTCCTCTTCGGTTGAACTTTCCTGGTTCTTAACGCTGGTTATAAAATCAAGTGCTGGTTGTACATCAACTTTTTTAACCAACAATTTTACAACCGAGAAATCACCCGGAGCTGGAAAGTTATGATCTTTTTGGGAGAGCATTGTTGCTGCAATCCCAGCACTTTCTAAATTATCCTTAAGCATTTCAACATCTATCTCGTTGAATGATGTATAAACGAGCACCCAATCGTCTTCATTAAGCTCATTGTACTTTTTTAATTCAGCAGCATCAACAAGATGTGTGTTACAATCAGGGCAAATTACAATACCTTCCACGTATTCATAATTACAATTTGGGCAAACCGGCATAATGCCTCCTAAGTTGTTTTATTTTTTTTATAATACCTTTTAATAAAAAATACTACTATTCCGAATAAAGATAACATTATAAAGAAATATATGATATTTGCATTCAAAGCGCTTGTGTCGGTTGTATCTACGCTGAAAATTTCGTCATCACCAATAATAAAGTAAAGCAGCACAGCTGTAAAGTTATTTAAAAAGTGAAGAATGATAGGGATGAATAGAGATTTGCTGAGATATGCTGCAAATCCAAAGTATAATCCGAGAGTGATGAGCGGTAATATTCCATAAGGACTAAAATGATATAATCCAAAAAATATTGCTGTAACAGCGGCAGCTTTAAATGGTGAAATTTTATGCTCAAAACTTCTCTGTATATAACCTCTGAACATCACTTCTTCGGACAAAGCAGGAACAACAGCAATTACTATAATTACCAGGATCATTTCAGGCACGTTGTCTGCTGACAGCAGGTTCCCGAAAGTTTTTTCAACAAGTTCATTTAAGGAATCGAACATAGATTTTATAGAGTTTATAAATTCAGAACTTGAAGCCCATTTTTCTATAAAGAAGTTTTGAATGTATAAATAACTTTGAAGGAGCGGTGTTAAAACAATTATTCCCACAATAAATAAGAATACTTCGCGCCAGTTAGGAATTTTAATGTTAATAACTTTTGAAACGTCTCCGTAAATCCATTTTGCAAAGAGCAATGCAGGAAGAAGAATAAAAAGAATTTGTCCCGCCATAGTCATCAGCCGTAAACCGTTAACCGGCGCAGCTTCCAGATCAAAACCAAATATTAATAGTGTTAATGCGCCGCCAATAATCTGGTAGAGGAAAAAGCCTCCAACAAGCCCAAGGAAAGCTGCTGCCAGCGGAGATATTAACGGGTAAATATCCGGTTTGCCGTAGGAATCATTATTATTTTCTAAATGATCCTGTTCTTCATTTTCGGGATTAGTTTTTAAGTCATCCATTAAATTTTTATAAAAGTAACGTGGATAATTATAATGAAGTTAAAGATAAGAAATTATAGACTCAACAATAAAAAAAGGAAGAAGCATTTGCCTCTTCCTTTAAAATTTTGATGTAAAAATTTTTTAATGTTTTGCTTCTAATTTACCAGCCAGCCCTTCGTAGTCTGTTAATTTTGCTTCAACATAACCGATAAGAATTTTTGTTCTGACTTTTACGGGTAATCTCAGATCATCATCAGTCATCCATACAATAATATCACCTTCGTGTTTAAACAATCCGCCTTCCTGTACCAACGGTTCAACAACAATACAATCGAATTTACCCGATGGAACTTCCACGGTTTCTTTGCCGTGATAAATTACATCCAGGTCATAAACTTTATCTTTATAAAAATTCTGCATATGAAATTTATCATTCACTTTTAATTCAGAATAATTTAAAGTGCGGGCATAGTACAATGCTGAAACAATATCATTTACATAAAGCGGTATTTCGTATTCACCGGCGCTGGTTTTTGCTTTACCTTTTCGCTGATCGAAAAAAGCTGCAAAATCCCTTGAGTAGCTGCCTTCCCTTATATGCTGTTCGAATCGCCATGGAAAAAGCCCTTCAACATCTATGTAAGTTTCGTAACGGTCTCTAACTTTGTAAAGCCAATCGAAGCCGGATACAGTTACAACTTCAAATTGAACATGGTATGCATCCCTTCCTGAAATTCTTTTTATCTTTGGAATCTCCATTGTAGCAATGCCGGCTGTAATAAATCCGTAATCTATATTATATACCAGCTTTTCTCCTTCTTTGAATGCTTTATTCTCAACTTTTCGTAAGTCTTCATTTTTCGGTTTATCTTCAGCAAATGCTAAAAAGGTAAAAGCTAACAGTAACAGCCAGATATATTTTCTTTTTATACTAAACATTTTTAATCTCCGTGGTTTTATACTTTCAATTCTCTTTTAATTTCATCAAAGACTTTGCCAATATCAATACTATTCATACAATCCAATTTCTCGCATTGTTCCCGCGTGCAGTTATTGCAATCGATAGAAGGGGAAAATATTGCTTTTTTATCAGTAAACGGACCCCATCTTTGTGGAGAACACGCCAATATTTTCGGGTAAAATCCTACTGTAAATTTCCCTAAAGCAGCAGCAATATGTATAGGTCCGGTTGAATTGGAAATAAAAATATCAGCATGGTTTAACAACGCTTTTAATTCAGAAAGATTGAGTTTGCCAGCCATGTTAATTATTGTTTCTTTTAAAATAAATTTATCGCACAATTCTATTTCTGAACTATCGCCGGTTATCATAATTTTAAGATCATCAACTTCGCTTAGCATTTTTGTAAGCGCTATCATTTTTTCTGTAGGAAGATCCACAGAGCTGCCACCACTGCCGGGATGAATTATTACCAGTTTATCATCATTATTAATTTTTTCCGATTTTAATAACAAATTTATTTTTTCCTGGTTCTCGCTGTTAATCCTGATATCAAAATTAACAGTAGTGGGTGAGATTTTTTCATGTATACCAATTTCTTTAAGAAGATTAACATTATATTCTAACTCATGTTTTTCAGCATATTTTCTGTGCTCATAAACCCTTTTATTAAAAAGGAATGAATACGACCTGTAACCGGTTCCAATTCTTTTTTTAATCTTAGCGAAGAATAAAATAAGTGCGGTAGTAAAAGTTGGGGAGACAACTATTGAAACATCAAAGTGCTTTTTCTTTAATCTATTAATGTTTTCTTTTATAGAAACTTTACCGTTTTCTTCTTTGAGAATAATTATCTCATCGATGTAAGGATGTTCTTCAACAAGAGTTTTAGTATACCCGCGCACCAGGAAAGTAACTTTACATTCCGGAAAATGTTTTTTTACCAAACCCGCAAGAGGCAGCGATAAAACAACATCACCAATTCTATCTGTTCTTACAATAAGTAAATTTTCAGGTGCTTTCATTTTCTTGATAAGAATTGATTCTCTTTTATATAAAATCGCCACGGATAGTTTGTTGATTTTGTAATACCAATTCTTTTTGATATTCCAATTTCAGAAGCTTTAACTTTTGGCTGATCGAGTAAAAATATTTTATCCCCGGTTAAATCTATACCTGAATGATCTTTATTTATTCCTAAAGCTTTACAAACTTTACCAGGACCACTTGTTAAATTAATAATTTCCATATCGTTTTTTAATTTTCTGCCGAACCTGTTTTTTATCATCATATCTAAACCTTTAAGTGGTTCAACTGCACGAATTAAAACTGCTGTGCCATTATCTTCAAACCCGGTTACAACATTGCAGCAGTGATGAACTCCATAAGATAAATAAACATATAAATATCCGCCTTCATTAAACATTACTTTATTTCTTTCAGTTTTGCCACCGTAAGAGTGAGCAGCTTTATCAGTTTCGCCGTCATATGCTTCAACTTCTACAATTTTTGAGATAAGCAGGTTTTTAATATTGTTCTTAACCAACACCTTGCCAAGCAATTCCTTTGCCACAGTAAGTAAATCCCTGGAATAGAAACTTTTACTAAGCTTTACACCCGAAATTGTATTATCCATTATACATTAAAAAAAGAATAGTAATCAGTTAGTTTTTGTTGTGAAGAATTGAGATAACTAAACGTTAAATTTTAATTTGATCTCTTCAATCTTTTCAGAATAATAATCGGTCTTACCCGGTTTCATTTTTATAAGATTTGTAAAAACCTTAATTGCCTCATTATATTGCCCCTGAGAAACATAAATTTGTGCGAGAGTCTCGGAAACTATCAGGTTATTTTCAGAAAGCCGCTCGAGTGAACGAGTTTCTATATTTTTTTCATCTCCGGGAGGTGGTAATTTTGCAGAAGCAATCGTCTTTGCAAGCTGTTCCAACCTGTTTTCAATCGCTTCGGTTTCTTCCAGCTTATCTTCTTCATTTTCTTTTACAGCAGGTAAAACAAAATTTTCGGATTCTTTGCTGTCGGCGTTCTCGTTAAAAAATATTTTTTCTCTTGGTGAACCGGGAACAGTTGTACGTTTTTCCAGTGTGTCTAGCTCATCCATATAAAAATTGTAGGTCTCATCCGAGTGAATGAGATTACTACCCTTCTTAATAAGCTTGGCAGCAAGTTCCTTCTTACCCATCAAGGCATTTGCCCTGGCAAGTAATAGAATGGCAACAGGGTTTTCGGGATATAATTTTAATCCCTGGCGCAGAATAAAAACGGCGTCATCAATATTATCGTTTTCAATCTCAAGATATGCTGCTCTAACAAAAAGCGGAGACTTTTTATTGTACTCGTAGATAAGTTTAACTTTGTCAGAAAATATTTGTGATGCAGATTTTTCCAATTTTTTATTTAATTACTTTTAGCAAAAGAATGCCTGATTGAAGTAATAGATACATACGAAAACCCGATAAAGAAAAGTAGCTGAAACGGCAGCACAGCAATTTCCAGGAAGTAGATGCTGGAAGCTACTCCTATAAAACAGTAAACTGCCATGATGGTTTCTACAATAACAGCAAGACCCAGTTTATTGTTTAAATATTTTTTATCCATCCACGATCCGTCTTCGCCAACAAGTTTAAATTTCGGAGTTCTTACAAATTCACTTTTCCTGTTCATCAATCCTTCGAACACAGCCCGCGAATTGTTTATTGCAAAACCCATACTGCCAGCCATAAATAGTGGGAAGAGCACTATTCTTTTTCTCCAATCGGGATGAATATCTTTTTGTGAGTATAAATAAAACATAAATGAACTTATAAAAGCGAGAACAAAAACGGACATCACTGCAAAGTAAAGTTCGTGTGAACCACTGTTTTTTACAAACACAAGCGGTACATTTAAAATTGCAGCAAGAAGTATAAATGGAAATACAAAATTATTGGTAAGATGAAATGTGCCTTGCAGTTTAATTCTCAAAGGTACTTTTGACCTCCAGAGCTGCGGTAAAATTTTCTTAGCTGTTTCTATGGCACCTTTTGTCCATCTGAACTGCTGGGTTTTTAAAGCGTTAATTTCCGAAGGTAATTCTGCCGGTGATGTAAAATCTTTTAAGAAGATGAATTTCCAACCGTTAAGCTGCGCGCGGTAGCTTAAATCTAAATCTTCGGTAAGTGTATCGGCATGCCAGTTACCAGAATTTTCAATACAATCCTTTCTCCAAACTCCGCCGGTTCCGTTAAAGTTTATAAAAAAGCCGGCTTTATTCCTAACAGATTGTTCAATAACAAAATGACCATCTAATGCCAGTGCCTGAGCTTTTGTAAGTATTGAATAATCACCATTTAAATGTTCCCACCTTGTTTGAACCATCCCAACGTTTTCATTTGTAAAGAATGAAAGGGTTTTCTTTAAGAAATCTTTTTGGGGGATAAAATCAGCATCAAAAATTGCAATATATTCACCCTTTGCAATCTTTAAACCTTCCTTAAGCGCACCGGCTTTAAAACCATCCCTATTCTTCCTCTGAATATGACTTATATCAAAACCTTCTTTGCGTTTCTCTTCAACTACGCGGGCAGCAATGCTAACTGTTTCATCAGTTGAATCATCTAAAACCTGTATTTCAAATTTATCTTTCGGATAATCAATCTTGCATATTGTATTAATGAGCCGTTCTACCACATACAATTCGTTATAAAGCGGAAGTTGAATGGTTACATTTGCATCGCATTTAAAATCTGGTTTAGGTTCATGTTTAACTTCTTTATACTTTCTATGGTAAAAGAGCATTACAAATCCATGAAGACCAAAAACAAATAATATTAACAGAGCAACAAAATATCCAACGAGTATAATTTCATCCATAATTAAAATCCTTTAGTTAATCACCATCCCGAAACAACAGCTAATAAAATATCCTCAGAAATTTTATCGAGCGCTATCTCAATTGCCTGTTCCCGTTTATTTTCAATGTCAGCCGGTTCATAGTCACCATAATTAGAAAAATTCTGATCGAAAATGGTTTTACGTTCGACTAAATCTTTATATATAACTTTTACGGTTATTGTAACTCTCCTCGAAGAAATATTTTCGCCCGCACTGACTATAGATGGTGCATCGGAGAAGGAAACAATAACAGACTCAAGAATTGCATCTGCTTTAGTGCGTTCAGCAACCTGGAGTGAATTATCTTCAATAAATTTATTAATTATCTCTTCAGTAAGCAGTTCTCTTAAACCGGGGACACCCGCGCCGCTTCTGTCTTCCGCAATAGGAATTGAAATGCTGTTAAGGTGTTCAGGAACTGATGCACCGGTAAATGAGTATGTACAGCAACCAATAAACTTAAACAATGTAAAACTTATGAACAAGAAAAAGAACATAAGTTTGGTTTGGTTTGCAATCTTTTTAAATAATTTTTTTTCCATACTCTAAATTTACTGAATATTATATTCCTTAATCTTCCTGTAAAGTGTTCTTTCGCTTATATTTAGCATTTTAGCAGCTTTCCGCTTGCTGCCGCGCGTTTTATCCAAAGCGTTTATTATTGCCTCTTTTTCCATCTCGTTCAAAGGTAAAATGGTTTTACTCTCTTCCTTTTTATTCCGTTCAAAAACCTCATCCCGCTGGTGGATTAGAAAATCCTTCAAATCAACCAGGTCTTTTTTAATTTCGAACAGAGCACGGAAGAGTATTTCTCTATCTGCTTCCTCGGGAGATTTTTTTAAAAAGACCGGCAGATTTCTGCTGCGGTTAGAATCTTCCCGCTGAACAAAAAGGGAGCTAATCGAATGCAGGTCAATCATTCCATCTTTATTAAGAACGATTGCACTTTCAATTACATTTTTTAATTCTCTTACGTTGCCCGGCCAGTTATATTCTTTTAGCTCTTCCATTGCTTCAGGAGTTACCTGCGGCGGAGCGATCTTATGTTCCTCTGCATAATTGTTAATAAAAGTAAGAGCAAACTCTTCAATATCGCCCCTTCTTTTCCGAAGCGGTGGGATGCTTAAACTTACTGCTTTTAGCCGGAAGAAAAGATCTTCTCTGAAACGTTTTGTATCTACTTCTTCCTGCAGATCTTTATTTGTTGCTGCAATAATTCTAAGGTTTACTTTTGTAACAGTTTCCGCCCCAATTTTCATAAACTCTTTTGATTCTATCGCCCGTAAAACTTTAACCTGCGTACTAAGCGGCATTTCAGCAATCTCATCTAAAAAGAGTGTTCCGCCATCGGCAATTTCAAAATATCCCTTACGATGATCTATGGCACCGGTAAATGAACCCTTCTTGTGACCGAACAATTCGCTTTCCAGAATACCTTCTGGAATAGCACCGCAGTTTACACTAACTAACGGTTTACCTGCTCTTCTGCTAGATTCGTGAATTGCTTTTGCAAAAACTTCTTTACCTACTCCACTCTCACCATAAATTAATATTGTGATGTCAGAATCGGCAATCTGGGTTACAACATCAACAAGATCATTAATCTGTTTAGAATTTCCGATAATTCCATGTTTATTTTTAAATTCTTTTCTATCCATTCAACCTGGGTTACATTTCTTAATTTGATGGCAACGTGACAAATTGTCGCAGTGCAAAAATAGTGATTTCTTTATAAATATTAAATATGAATAGAAATAGCTAAATTGAGTTGGATTTTGAGAGGAAATTATGTCACAGCTTGATTTTTAAGCCATCTGTTGCAATTATCGTCTCTTTTTCTCACATCTTCCGGCAACTGCTTCAAATCAAAATTGAGTTTTTCTTCATCTTCATCAGTAATATGTGTTAATATTATTTTTGATGGATTAATTTTTTCCGCTGCAATTAAAATTTCTTCAAGTGAAATATGAGTTGTTTCGGTGATGAATATATCAGTCTTCATATCTTTAAAAATATAAAGATCTTCTTTTCCGCCAACATCGCCGGTGTAGTGAATCCGGTTCCCCTCAACTTTAAATAAGAAGCTTAAACATGCAAAACTTATATTGGAATAATTTTCATACTCAGTTAATTCTGTAAGATGAGAATTCTGATCAGCTAAAATTTCTATTTCATCATTTATCGAAAACGATTCTTTTATAGTAAAGGGTTCATAATTTATTTTAAATCCTAACCTTTCTGGAAAAAGATAGGAATTAATTAAAAAATTCTGAATAACATTTTTTAGTTCTTCATGAATAAAGATAGTTAGCGGTTCAGTTCGTTTGTACATTTTCATCTGAACAATTAAAGCTGCTAAACCTGTATAATGATCAGGATGAAGATGTGTGAATATTATTCCGTTAACTGAATTGAAATCTATTCCTGCTTTTAAAAAAGCTTTAGAAATTCCATCGCCGGCATCAACAAGAAGGTTAAAATGTTTTAGATGAAATAAGAAATGAGGAGTGCTCTCTTTTTAAAGATGCTTTGCCTGAACCGGTTCCTATGAAAGTTATTTCCATGGATTCATTTTACCATGTAATTGGGACTATTCTTCCGGAGAGTTTATACTTTGTATTTATTACCTGGAGAAAACCTTCTGCATCATTTTCGGTTACAAATTTTCCAACATACACAACATGAAAGATTGTACCACCCACAAGTTTTTCTTTTGTTTCAGAAAAAATTCCTGAATTAAGAAATTCTGCTTTTAATGATTCTGCATTATTTCGCTGTTTGAGAAAGCACCTGCTTGAATTGTAAATTTAAATTCCTGCTCTGCAACAGTTTCATCCCCATTTACATCAATAGTATCCTCTTCGTTACTAACCGAAACATTTCCATCTTCAGGAAATTTATTCTGCTGGGCAATTTTTATATAAGGCGAACCGGGATAATCCAAAACAAGCTGGTCAAGTTTTTTTTGTGCCGTTTCATATAATCCAAGAGCATAGTAATAAGAAAAGATTCTATAAAGAGCAGCATCAGCATACTTGCTTGTTGGGTAATTATCAACAATATCCTGGTAAATTACAACAGCCATTTGCCCATTTTCAGTTAGCACACCCTCCAGAAATTTAACGGATGGATTTTCGGGATATTCTTCTTTAAGATCTAAAAGTTCAGATCGTGCTTCATCAATATTACCGCTTTCAATTTGCTTAAGGTATGGAATAATATCAACATCCTGGGAGTAAGCCAGACTACTCAAAATGAATAATAATATTAAAGTTGGAATAACTGTATTACTCCATATTTTATATCGCATAGTTCTTCCCTGCAAAAATAACTTAAATAAGTTAACCGGTAAGTGAAAGTGAATCTTCAACAATTTTGGAAACCCTGATAAAATCTCCAAACAATGTAGCCGAAGTTGCACGGTTCAATTTCACCTCTACATAATCGCCTGTTTTAATATCATTATTGAGCGGAAAAATAACAACTTTATTTGTATCAGTTCTACCGGATAAGAATTGTTCCGATTTCCTGCTAAAGCCCTCAACCAGCACAGTTACTTCCGTTCCAATAAGTTCCTGGTTTATTTCATACGATATCTGCTGCTGTAAATTAATTATTTCCTGTAATCTTTTCCCTTTGGTCTTTTCAGGAACATCATCTTCCATTTTAAATGCTTTTGTACCTTCTCTTGGAGAATATTTAAACATATAAGCACCATCATATCTAACTTCTCTCATCACATCAAGTGTCATTACATGATCTTCATAAGTTTCAGTTGGAAAACCTGCAATAATATCTGTAGAAAAACTTACACCGGGAATAATTTTTTTTGCTTTTTCAATCAACTTTAAATAATGATCAATCGAATAAGTACGATTCATTAATTCTAAAATTCTATCAGAGCCGGATTGAACAGGAAGATGAATGAAATTGCATAGATTAGGATGTTCAGCAATTGTGTATAATAGTTTATCGGAAAGATCCTGCGGATGCGAAGTTGTAAACCTAACTCTCAGCGAGCGATCCACACTTGCACATGCAGCTAAGAGATCTGCAAAATCATTCTTTTCATCAAGGTAAGAATTAACATTTTGCCCGAGCAGAGTAACTTCTTTAAAGTTTCTTTCAGAAAGCTGTTCCACTTCTTCCACAATTGAATTTAAAGCCCTGCTTCTTTCCCTTCCGCGTGTAAAAGGTACAACGCAGAATGAACAGAACTTATCGCAGCCGCGCATAACTGAAATCCATGCCTGCAAGCCATCTTCCCTGTATGGAATAATATCATCATAAGTTTCAGTTTTGGAAAGTTTAACTCCAATTCCTTTATCACCATTATAAGCAACATCAATAAGTTCGGGTAAGCGACGATATTCATCGGGACCAACAACAAGGTCAACTATTTTTTTATTATCAATCAGGTCTTTTCTTAATCTTTCCGCCATGCAGCCAAGAATACCCAGTATCATTTCCGGTTTTGATTCTTTCAGTTTTTTCAGGTTTCCTAATCTGCCGTAAATACGCTGCTCAGCATTATCCCTTATACTGCAAGTGTTAAGCAATACAAGGTCTGCTGATTCTGCATCTTTAGAAATTGTGTAACCGTTATTTTGCAGAATGCCGAAAATAATTTCAGTATCAGCCAGGTTCATCTGGCAGCCGTAGGTTTCTATGTAAACTTTATTCTTTTCCATTCTTATTTAATTCGTTAGAAGTAAATATAAAACAATCGTTTGTGTGGTTCAATCTAATACACATTACCACTTTGTAAGCTGAATATTTCCAGCTTACATTTTAAGGATATTTCCTGAATAATTGGGGAAGATTAAATTGTAGTTAATGAGTAAAGGATTAGGTTAAAAATTGCGAATCCCAAAGCGCCAAAAATTATAGTAACAATAATTCTTTTTCTTCTCTGTTCGCGGAATATCTCCCCGCCTAATTTAGAGCGACCGTTAAATTTTACAAACCCAAACATTTATCTGTTTCTTACCTGGTAAATTGAAAAAGTGAGAGCCAAATGTACATAAAAAAGTAGTATTTTCCACCATATTTAGGGATAGCTAACTACTAATAAAAAACCCCTCTAAATTGAGGGGTTTGTAATAAAACCGGTTTAAGGATTCTCTTATTTAATAAGAGTCATCTTTCTAACCTGGGTAAACTCACCGGCATCTAACCTGTAGAAATACATTCCACTGTTAAGATCGACAGCATTGAAGTTTACTGTATGAACTCCTGCTTCCATAAATCTGTTAACAAGTGTTTTAATTTCCTGCCCAAGCGAGTTATAAATCTTCAAACTAACTTGCGAGCCCTCAGGAATAGAAAACTTAATTGTAGTAGAAGGATTAAACGGGTTAGGATAATTCTGTGAAAGCTCAAACTCGGTAGGAGTTATAATTTTAACATAAACGATTTTTGAATATTCATAAGTTCCATCCAGGTCAACCTGTTTTAACCTGTATGAATAACTTTCTGCAAGCAAATTTTGATCGGTATATGAATAGTAATTGATTTCGCGTTGTCGTTCCATTCCCACGAACAAAACCAATTTTGTTCCAGTTCTCAGAATTATAGGCTCTTTTTTCAAAATTTCAAAGCCGGAATTATTTAACTCTGTTGCTGTAATCCAGCTTAATTTAACAGTGTTTTCATTTACTGATGCATTGAATGAAATTAATTCTACAGGAACACCCGGACCAACTACACCTGGATCGGGTGGAACATAAAGTGTGTCCCAGGTAACAAGTATGTTCTCAGTTGTTTCATCATGCCCGGTAATTCCATTTCCACCAGAATTAATTTCATTTGCTCCTTCAAGAATTACCCTTTTGGTAGAGAATCCAGAACCTGGATCGGCTAGCTGCATTGGCATTGTGAAGGCATCTGCAAGGTAAGTGGTAGTAAGTGTATCTCCATCAGGCCCATCAACTGCAAGCCCGGTTTTATCCGCAATATCATTTGTTGCGCTTGGAGTACCCAGATTAACCATATCAACATCAACTACCAGGTCAGTTATACCATCCCAGTAAAACAAGCAAGCATTTTCACCGGTGTTTGTTAATCCCGCAGATGCACCAACATCTGATTGAAGCATATCAGGGGTCAAGGGATCAGTACCATTAATCTCATAATCAGCTTTAAAACCAAATGTGGTGTCAAACTCTGCACCGTCAAAAGCAATTACAACAACCTGACCGGGATTTATTTCTTCTGCTGCAGGAAATTGTACAATAAAATCAGATGAAATAATATTTGGTGCAGGACCATTACCGAAAGTACCAGCATAAAGCGCATAATCCTCGTCATCACTCAGGTAATAATTTGTAAGATCTACGGGTGCGCCAGTAGGATTATAGATCTCAATGAATTCATCGGACGTGGGGGAAACCACAGCTTCTGTAAGCAGCAAATGAACTTGTGCCCGTGTGCTGCTATTAAAAGCAAATACACAGATCAATAATAAAATAAATAGTAAGTTTTTTTTCATAGCATCCTCCCAAAAATTATTAAGAAAACTTTCTTTTCAATATATAAATTAGTTGTTGTAGATTCCATCTTTTAAAATTAATTCTATATAAAATTAGAAAAAATCATCTAACCAAATTCATCTTTTTAACCTGCAAAAAATTACCTGATTCGAGTTTATAAAAATAGATGCCGCTTTTTAATTCTGCTGCGTTATAACTGATTGTATGAACTCCCGCTTCTTTTGCCTCATTTAGAAGCGTTGCTACAGTTTCACCAAGGATATTATAAACCAGTAGTTTTACATTTCCTTTTTCGGGAATTGAAAACTTAATTGTTGTTGATGGATTAAACGGGTTAGGATAATTCTGGCTTAACTCATATTCAATCGGTGTTCCTACATCTATCTCAATAACTTTTGAATATTCAAACTTTCCATCATTATCAATCTGTTTTAAGCGATAAGAGTACGTTCCGCCATTAACATTATTATCTATAAAAGAATAATCCTTCGGCGAATTTGAATTTCCGTGTCCTTCCACAAATCCAATATTTAACCAATTTAGACTTTGGACAGTGGACATTGCACGATGGATTTCGAAACCATAATTGCTTACTTCTGTTTCTGTTACCCATTTTAGTAGTACTTGGTTATTCTTAATACTTGCAGTAAATGAAACCAATTCCACTGGTAACGAATTCTCTATTGTGAATGCGTCTATAGTATTACCACTCAGGCTTTACGACTGTGAAAATTAGCATTTCATTATCTATTTCAACCTTACAAAAATGATGTGCACTTGTTGCAAAAGTTACAAGATTTGGGTCAGAACCAGGCGTACTTAGTGGGGCTCCTCCACCTCCAGTGGTTATATGTATTACATCGTTTACTTCTGCTCGTGCATATAAGTGGTCTATGTCCTGCGAACACAATGGCAACACCGTATTGTTCGCAAACGGTTGTATATAATTTCGAACATCTGAATCATTACTAAGACCTACCTGCCGCAGACCAACCCGGCTCATGGAAATAAATAAATTTCCAAATTTTATATGTTGAAGTTAAGTACTTTCAATCCAGTTCTAATTGCGGTGAACCGGGAAATAGTCCTGCTCTGTATATTGATCACTCACTAAGAAGTGTGCAGGACCGTAGTCAAAAGACCAGTAAAAATCAGAAATATGTGGGTATGGAAAATATTTTTAAACTTACTGTCGCTTCCTTCATGATTACCTATGCTTCCCTGATATGGTAACGATCTTAACATCGCTTGTATATTTAAATATTGAGGATCAAAAAAATTCATTATCCCAATCTTCCTCAGTATTACTTGTAGTAAAATCTCCCATTGAAATAATTAATGTCTGAAATTCTTCATCATCTATATATGTTTCGTTTATTTTTTCAGCTATTAAATCATGAGTTTCTGGATATGTTCGTGTATCTCCATGGGCAAAAAACTTTAATGACGTAGCATCATCACTTGGTGCTGCATAAAATGATCCTGTATAGATTTCTTGATTTACGGTGACACGATAGTAATATTTAGTGCCTGGTGCTAAATTTGGAATAATGTAAGTATGCTGATGATCACTTCCATATTGAGAAGTCTTTACATTACCGATAGAATACGAAGTAGTTGTCCCCCACTCAATTGTACAAGTGGCAATTGAAGTTAATTGCCAGAGCACTTGCATCCCCTCAGTATTATCGCCTGGGTAAATTAAATAAGGTGCTTTTCGAAATGACTGCGAATAGTTTAGGTTAGAGATAGTTAAAGAAATAATAAACACAAAAACAGGAAAGGAGATATTCATTTTCATAATTCTCACTTATTCTGTTAAAAATTATTTTACTTAACTAAAGCCATTTTTCTAGATTGAATAAATCCGTTAGCTTCTATTTTATAGATATACATTCCACTGTTAAGGTTTTCTGCATTAAAATTAACTGTGTAAATTCCTGCTTCTTTTATTCCATTTACTAATTCCGCAACTTGCTCACCAAGCAGGTTGTAAACTGTTAATTTTACATTACCCGTTTGAGGAAGCGAAAACATTTTCAGCTGGTTTAAACGTAACTAATTAATTATAAAAGAGCCATAAGTTTTTATTATTTTTTTAATTGCTATTTAGCAATAAAAAACCCCGCAGATGCGGGGTTTAATTGAGAATATGTTTTTAAAGTGTAATTAAAAAAGCTAAACTTTAGATTACCTGCATCTGCATTGGTACAAAATTATTTTATATTTTGCTACGTAAATTTTATTTTTGTCTTGATTTGTTACAATACAATTGTAACATCGTAAGCCACTAAAGTGAATTTCAACCGATAAGGCATAAAATAATAATCAAATAGTTCATTAGCCAGCCGAGGTACAATTTTTGATACATTAGTAGATTGCCATTAAATTGTATTTTAATTTTGTAATTGCTATTATAAACCTGTTTGAAATTTTACGAAAATAGAAATTCTAGAAAGCTTATTTAATGAATAAAGTTCTTACCTTAGTAATAATATGTATTTGTTCCGCAATTCATTTTTCTCAAGAAATAATTCGGTCACCACAAAAAGTAGTAACTGCGGATTTTTTTGATAGGACTCCTCCTTTAATTGAAATGCCAATCATACTTCCCGGTGAGATAGAAAGAGACTGGAAAGACAAGGGGGTTCCAAATAAAGATGGTGTTAAGAAATTTGCAAAGAAAATTGAAAACCCTTATAATTTTGGTGGCGATCCGTCCATTCAGGATTATATGGGTAATATTGATCTTGATTCACCTCCTATAAATAACTGGGATGGAGTAAACAATATCAATGGCGTTCTTCCACCAGATACCCAAGGAGATGTTGGGCCAAACCATTATATTCAAATGGTTAATTTATCTTTTCAAATCTGGGATAAAGATGGTATTTCAGTTTACGGTCCAGTTGATAACAGTACTTTATGGGATGGATTTGGGGATCCCTGGGATGGAACGAACGATGGTGATCCAATAATTCTTTATGATGAGACTGCAGACCGATGGATGTTTACGCAGTTTGCTCTTCCTAATTATCCCTATGGACCTTTTTATATATTAATTCCGAATCGCAGAGACAGGTGATCCTTTAGGATAATGGTACAGGTACGGATTTGAATTTGCAGATATGCCGGACTATCCAAAATTTGGAGTTTGGCCAGATGGTTATTATATGACTATTAATGAATTTGCTTCCGGCAGTCGGAAGTTGGGCAGGTGCAGGTGTTGCAGCTTTTGAACGAGATGTAATGCTGGCTGGTAATCCTTCATGCTATAATGATTTATTGGAATCTATCACCTTCTGCTGATCCCTGGTCAATGCTTCCATCTGATTTCGATGGAACTCCTCCTCCGCTGGAACTCCAAACTATATGGTTTACATGAATGATGATATCTGGGGTCATTCATTTGATCATTTAAGAATCTTTGAATGCAGCGTTGATTGGATTACACCATCGAATTCGACATTAAGCTGGACCTCAGTTTTACAAACAGATCCATTTGATTATGGATTCTCTTACGTGTTCAGTGGATCCAACTCAAGTGTAACATACCGCAACCAGGTACTACCAAAGACTAGATGCGCTTTCTCAAGAGATTACTGTTTAGACTTGCAATACAGAAATTTTGGTAATTATCAAACGTTAGTAACTAATCATACAGTAGATGTATGCTACTGATCATGCAGGTGTAAGATGGTACGAATTAAGAAATAGTGGAAGCGGTTGGACTATTCATCAACAAGGGACTTATGCACCTGATGCTCACAACAGATGGATGGGAAGTATTGCAATGGATGGATATGGAAATTTCGGTTTAGGTTATTCAGTTTCTAGCAGTCAGTTTATCCATCGATTAGATATGTTGGTAGATACAAGAGATGATCCTCTTGGTCAAATGTCAATTACTGAACAAACGTATTATTGCCGGAACTGGTTCGCAAACTGGCGGTCGCAATAGATGGGGAGATTATAGTATGATGTCGATTGATCCCGATTGATGATGCAACTTTTTGGTATACAACTGAATATATTCAGACCTCAGGTGGTGCACCCTGGAGAACAAGAGTTGCTTCATTTACATTTGGATTTGATTTGAATATTAAAGTGTTTTCTGGAGGGTCCTTACGCAGGTGGAAGTAGTATGAGCACCAATCTGAATTCCGGAGGGTATTTACCAACATTACAGCCATTTAATTCATCACCATGGAATTATGACGGGATTGAAAAAGTTGTAAGCGATTTTTTTGCATCAAATACAAACATAGTTGATTGGGTTCTCGTTGAACTTCGCACAGGAACTTCTGCCTTCAACAATCGTAGCACAAAGAGCTGGTTTGCTAAGAAATGATGGTATCATCGTTGGACTTGACGGTGTTAGTCCTTTGAGGTTTGGTTTACCTGCAGGCAATTATTATATAGTGGTCCATCATCGTAATCATCTATCAATAATGAGCAATAGTGCAGTAACAATAAACAGCTATCCTCCTGCTGTTACTTATGATTTCACTACAGCACTGACACAAGCATATACAACTGGTCCCGATCCAATGATTGATCTTGGTGGCGGAGTCTATGGAATGTTTACTGGTGATGCGGATGCGAATGGACAAATAACCGGAACTGATTTTAACGTTTTCAATCCTGCATTCAGATCTGCTGTTACAGGATATGAGATGCCCGATTGGAATTTAGATGCTCAGGTTACGGGAACAGACTTTAATTTGTTTAATCCTAATTTTAGAGCAGCACGGGTAAGTCAGGTTCCGTAAACAAAATTTTTAGAAGCTAATATCAATTTAAAATATAATATAGAATGAAGATAATTATAGTCGCTTTCACGTTATTTTTTTGTAGTTTGTCATTTGCGCAAACTACAATCGAGCAAAGATTACTAGTTGCATTAAACGAAGGCACACTTGGCGGTGCATTTCAAGTAGCAGATACAGGTTAAGGGTACTAATTTACCTGTAGCTAATACTCTTGGATCAGCTACTATAGATGTGCAATTTGATAATTCTCTGCTTACATATACCGATGCTACGCTTGGACCAATTACAGCTGCATTGGGTTATTCAAATAGCATTCCTATTGATAATACAACTTCTATAAGATATGGACCTCTTGGTACAGGTATTGGCCCTCTCGAAGGTGATGGTTATGATCTTTGCCTTATCATATGAAACTTGGATTACACTAAATTTTACGATAGCTGATCCTTTAGGAACAGCAAATCTTAACGATTGACGACGGGTCAAACCAAATTGGTCTTTATGATAGCCATTCAAACAGTAATGGTTCAGGCACAATTAATAACCAGATCTTTATCCACTCCGATAAATATTACGGGAGAACCTCTTCCGGTTGAATTAACTTTCTTTACAGCTTCAATGTCAGGAACCAACGTTAAATTGCATTGGCAAACTGAAACAGAAGTTAACAATTATGGCTTTGAAGTACTTCGCTTATATCAAAATGAAGATAATTGGGAAAAGATAGGATTTGTGGGGGGGAATGGAAATTCCAATTCTCCAAAAGACATACCGATTCATTGATAAGTCAGTCGAGGCGGGAAAATATATTGTACAAATTAAAGCAGATTGATAATGACGGTACGTTTGAATACTCCAACCAGAGTTGAGGTTGATTTGGGATCACCTAAAAATTATACATTGACCCAGAATTATCCCAATCCTTTTAATCCAACTACCCAAATTAAATTCAGTCTCCCTCAACCAGGTTTTGTTAATCTTAAAGTATTCAGTCTATTGGGCGAAGAAATAGAAACCCTTATCAACAATGAATATATGAAAGAGGGAATCCATAAGGCAAATTTCAATCCAAGCGGTTTAAATAGTGGAGTATACATTTACAGGCTAGAAATTAATGGATTTGTTGACGTTAAAAAAATGGTATACTTAAAATAATTTTTAGTTTATTTGATATGCTAAAAAAGCCTCCTATATAGGAGGTTTTTTTGTTTAGCAATCCAGTAAAGATAGTATTTTTGTCATTAAAAGATGTGAGATTATTTAATCGGCTTAAGAAAGAAAATGATATGACTAAAAAAATCATCATCACAGGCGCAACAGGTTCAATTGGAAGACTACTTTGCTTAAAACTTTTAAACAAGGGGAAATGAAGTAACTATCTTCACACGAAATACCGATAGCTGCTAAGAAGAAATTACCAACTCAATTAATATTGTCAAGTGGGATTACAAAACTCCAGATGAATGGAAAGATCATCTTAATGGAATAGATGTTGTTGTTCATCTTGCAGGTGCAAATCTTGGTGCAAAAAGATGGAATAAAAAATACAAAAAGCTGGCTTATGAAAGCAGAATAATCAGCACAAGAAATTTAGTTGAAGCAATTGCAGCAGTGGATAAAAAACCTAAAGCTTTTATTTGTTCTTCTGCAGTTGGATATTATGGAAACAGAAGTGATGATTATTTAAGCGAAGATGAAGAACGTGCAGATAATTTTCTTGCAAAGCTTTGCGCTGATTGGGAAAAAGAAGCTGCAAAAGTTGAAACTCTTAGGTGTAAGAAGAGTTTCAGTAAGAACCGGTTTGGTTTTAAGCAAGGATGAAGGATTATTAAAACAAATGATTCCATCCTTTAAATTATTTTTAGGCGGATATTTAGGAAACGGCAAACAATGGTTTCCGTGGATTCATATTGATGATATTGTTGGTATTTATCTTCACGCAATTGATAATGAAAGTCTTAAGCGGAACTGTAAATGCAGCATCACCCGGAATTGTAAGGATGAAAGAATTTGCTAAAACATTGGGTAAAGTTTTACATCGCCCATCTTTTCTTCCCATTCCAAAATTTGCTATTAAGATATTGAAAGGTGAGCTGGGAAATTATGTAACAGACAGCCAGAGAGTTGTGATGGATAAATTACTGAAGAGTGGTTATAAATTTAAGTTTGAAAATTTAGAAGAAGCTTTGAGGGATCTGTTAAAAAAATAGGGGCGCAATAAAGTGCGCCCCTTATAGAATATTAATATCGATAATAATCTGGTTTGTAAGGTCCTTCAACAGGAACGTCAATATATTCAGCCTGTTCTGGTGTTAGCACATCTAATTCAACACCAATTTTTTCAAGATGTAAACTTGCAACCATTTCATCCAGATGTTTTGGTAAAGTATAAACTTTATTTTCATATTTATCGTGTTTTGTCCACAGTTCAATTTGTGCAAGCACCTGGTTAGTAAATGAATTAGACATCACAAAGGAGGGATGACCCATTGCACAGCCAAGATTTACTAATCTGCCTTCTGCAAGAACGATTATATCTTTTCCATCAACATTGTACATATCAACCTGTGGTTTAATGGTATCCTTTGTGTTGCCGTAATTATCATTCAGCCAGGCCATATCAATTTCGTTATCAAAATGCCCGATGTTACAAACAATAGTTTTATCTTTCATTAGTTCTGAAGATTTTTTCATTAATAACATTATAGTTACCGGTTGCAGTTACAACAATATTTGCACGCGGTAACAGCATCTTCCATTTTTTTAACTTCGTAACCATCCATTGCAGCCTGCAATGCACAGATAGGATCAATCTCTGTAACAATTACTCTTACATCTGCACCTCTTAAGTGATTGAGCAGAACCTTTACCAACATCACCGTAACCGGCAACAACAGCTACTTTGCCAGCAAGCATAAGATCGGTGGCTCTCCGGATTGCATCCACTAAAGATTCGCGGCAGCCGTATTTATTATCAAATTTAGATTTTGTTACTGAATCGTTAACATTTATTGCTGGTATTGGAAGTGTTCCATTTTTCTCTCTTTCATACAGACGGTGAACACCAGTTGTTGTTTCTTCAGAAATACCTTTTATACCTGAAGCTAGTTCAGGATAGTTATCCAAAACCATATTGGTTAAATCGCCACCGTCATCCAAAATCATATTCAATGGTTTCTTATCATCACCAAAAAACAAAGTCTGTTCAATACACCAATCATATTCTTCCAGGGTTTCACCTTTCCATGCATAAACAGGAATTCCTTCTTTTGCAATTGCAGCTGCAGCATGATCCTGCGTAGAAAAAATATTACAGGATGACCATTGAACTTCTGCACCAAGTTCAAGCAATGTTTCAATTAATACCGCTGTTTGAATTGTCATATGCAAACAACCGGCAATGCGTGCACCTTTTAGAGGTTTTTCATCTTTATACATTTTTCTTAATGACATTAAGACCAGGCATTTCAGCTTCAGCAAGTTTTATCTCTTTCCTTCCCCAGTCAGCAAGTGAAATATCCTTAACTTTATAACGGTAGTTTTTTTACATCATTTTTTACATCATTGCTTCACTCATTTTATTTATCCTTATCTGTTATATAAAACTTATACATATTTTTTAAACTTAGGAACAAGATCAAGTTTTTCCCAGGTAAATCCATCACCGTTTCTGCCAAAGTGACCATACGCAGAAGTACTCTGATAAATTGGTCTTCTTAATTTTAATCTTTTTATTATTCCTTTTGGTGTAAGATCAACTTGATCAGTAATCATTTTAGAAATTTCGTTATCTGGAATAACGCCGGTACCCTTTGTATCAACAAAAACAGAAATCGGTTCAGCAACACCAATTGCATATGATAACTGGACAAGACATTCTTTAGCCAGTTTTGCTGCAACAACGTTTTTGGCAATATGCCGTGCAGCGTAAGTTGCACTTCTATCAACTTTAGAAGGATCTTTACCAGAAAAAGCACCGCCGCCGTGTGGAGCCCAGCCGCCGTAAGTATCAACAATAATCTTTCTTCCTGTTAAACCGCTGTCGCCATGCGGTCCGCCTATTTCAAATCTTCCGGTTGGATTAACAAAATATTTTGTTTTTTTATCAAGGTATCGGCTAGGAATTACTTTTTTTATAACATGTTCAATTACATCTTTTTTAATTCGTGATCTGCTTTGTATCTGAATTGTGCTGTGTAGAAATCACAACTGCATCTACTCTTAAAGGTTTACCGTTATCACTATATTCAATTGTAACCTGTGATTTTGAATCGGGACGAAGATAAGGCATCAGCTTATTATTTTTCTTTCTGATGTCAGCAAGTTTTTTTACAAGTTTATGTGCAAACATTATAGGCATAGGCATAAGTTCAGGAGTTTGATCACAAGCATAACCAAACATTATTCCCTGGTCACCTGCACCTCCTGTATCAACACCCATTGCTATATCGGGTGATTGTGAATGTATTGCATTAAGCACAGAACAAGATTCAGAATCAAATTTATATTCTGCTTCAGTGTAACCTATATTTCTAACTGTTTCACGAACAATATCCGGAACTTCTATATAAGCTTTTGTTGTTATTTCACCACCAACAAGTACGAGTCCTGTTGTTACAAAAGTTTCGCACGCAACTCTTGCGTTGGGATCTTCTTTATAAATTGCATCTAATATTCCATCTGAAATTGCATCGCAAATTTTATCCGGATGTCCTTCAGAAACTGATTCGGAAGTGAAATAAAACGACATAATTTAATAACCTCTTAGTGAAAAATTTACTAAGTAATAATTTAATAACTACTTTCTAAAAAAGAAGCTACAAAAGTACCCAATCACTTTATAAATAACAAGCAAAACTGCATAGAGTAGTATTGCTATCAGCAGTGATTGTTAATATTTATATATTTACTTAATAAATATAAAGCAGAGTTAATATGATCAGGTTGAAAACTAAAATTACAGAACTTTTAAAGATCGAATATCCTATAATTCAGGGAGGAATGATCTGGGTATCCGGCTGGAAACTTGCATCGGCAGTTTCTAACAATGGTGGATTAGGATTGATCGGTTCCGGTTCGATGAAACCTGATTTACTAAGAGAACATATTAAAAAATGTTTTAATGCAACAAACAATCCATTCGGAGTTAACATTCCACTGATGCGGGAAGACTCTGCAGAACTTGTAAATGTTGTGCTGGAAGAAGGTGTTAAAATTGTTTTCACTTCTGCAGGAAATCCAAAAACGTTTACAAAATTACTAAAACAAAATAATGTTATAGTTGTTCATGTTGTTCCGTCTGTAAAATTTGGTTTGAAGGCAGAGGGTGCCGGTTGTGATGCAGTGGTTGGTGAAGGTGTTGAAGCCGGCGGACATAATGGATTTGATGAAATTTCAACGATGACGTTAATTCCGCAGCTTGTTGATGCACTTAAAATTCCGGTTATTGCTGCGGGTGGAATCGGTGATGGAAGAGGTATGCTTGCTGCTTTATCACTTAGGTGCTGATGGTGTGCAAATAGGAACACGCTTTGCTGCAACGGAGGAATCTTCTGCTCACCCTAACTTTAAACGGCGGATTGTTGAAGCAGCTGACAACGATACAGTTCTTGCTCTGAAAAAAATCGGAATGGTAAGAATGATTAAAAATGAATTTGCTGAAAAAGCAGTTAAGGCAACAGAAGAAGGTTGGAGTGCAGAGCAGCAAACAGAATTGCTTGGTAAAAAAAGAGCAATGCTCGGCATTTTTGAAGGTGATGAAAAAGAAGGTGAGCTTGAAGCAGGGCAAATATCAGGATTGATAAAAGAAATACTTCCTGTAAAAGATGTGATGAAAAATCTGCTTAAAGAAACTGAAGAAGCTTACAATAAAATTGAAAGTAAAATTTCATCTTAAAATATTTACTCTTTTAAAGCTTTGTTCACAACTTGCTCGGATATTTTTTACGTCATTAAAGAAAGACAATATTTTTCTTAGCACTGCTTCAACAACAGCATCGGGACATGATGCACCGCTGGTTAAAAGAATATCAACCGGTTGATCTTTTGCTAAAAAATCTTTTGTAATTTTTTCTTTCCCCGATTTCAAATCAAAATGACTTATTTCTTTACTTGAAATTATTTTTTCTTCGGAAGATATAAAAAATGTATCTACTTTTTCTTCACACAATTCTACAATATGGCTTGTGTTAGAACTGTTATAACCACCAACTACAATAGCGAAATCTGCAGGAACTTTTAATAAATTATAAGTTGCTTCCTGGTTATCGTTAGTTGCATAACAGAGTGTGTCTCTGTGTATCGGCAAAATGATTAGTTAATTTTTCTTCTCCATACTTTTTCAACATTGTTGCTTTTAAATTATTCCGATATCTCCTCTGTTTCTGATGATAGCATGGTTGTCTGGTTTACAACACCAATTCGCTGCAGGTCTTCTTTTACATTAAAATTTGCAGAATATTTTCCTTCAAAGAATTCATAAAATTTATTTTCATCAATCTCACCAAGAATAATTGAAGAAAGCATTTTAGTTTCTTCAATATTACGAACAATAACTGATGGAGCAGTTTGTACTGCATGAGAAAAAGTTGCTCTTGTTTCTTCATGGTTATGTTTGCCATGAATAATAATCGTGTACTCTTTTTCTCCCAACTGGGCAGAGCGGTTCCACACTTTTTCTACAAACGGACATGTGGTATTAAATTTATAAGGATCGATGCCAAGCTGGTTTAATTTTTTTTCAATCTCAAGCGTTGTTCCGAAGGCAGGGATAATAACAATATCATCAGAGTTCAAATCATTCCAGTCGATAAGCATCTCCCCTGCTTCATCCATAATAAAACTTACACCCAATTCTTTAAGATCATTATTCACACCAGGATTATGTATCATTTCGCTCAGTAAAAAAATTCTTTTACCGGATTTTCTTCAACGGTTTTATAAGCAATTTCAATTGCATTCTCTACGCCGTAACAAAATCCAAAATGCCTTGCCAGGTAAAACCGAACGGGTCCAAAATCCAGGAGGGTTGGTGAATAATCGTTTTTCTTCGGATCAGCTAAGCTGCCGAAAGTTTTTTATCTGTGTGATAATTGAACTTCTGTATCTTTTAGGTATTTCAAACTTCTTCATAAAAAATATTTTTCTTTAAGCTAAAAATTAGTTATTCAGTAATTCGTGTGCATCAGCTGGAATTTAATTTCATCTCGCTAACAAAATTTTCTTTTGATGGCTTCACAAGGAAAAAATATCCGATTAAAAATATAAACACAGCCGAGTATAAATGGTTACCTGTAAACATCAAAGCAATTAATGATAACATAGTGGCGCTTTCTACCAGTGCCCATTGAATAATTTTAAAAGTTCTGTATTTAGCAATTTTAGTTTTTACATCTCCATTTTCATCAACACCGGAAATATTTTTATTGTATAAAAACCTGGATAAGATCATCATCATCAAACCAAAAAGAGGAACAATAATCTGAAATATTTCGTCCAGTTCTTTGTTAGCTATAAACTCTTCGGTTCCGGAAAACCAAAAAGCAACCGCAAAAAAAAGTAACTGCCCCACTAGCAGTGCGAAAAATATGGAGACCGTTACTTTAAATTGTTCCTTTAAATTATTACTGTTCATTTATTTTCAACTCCCTTTCAAAGCAAAAGTTACTTAGAATTTCAGAAGCATCTTTACTATATTTGCACACCAAAATTGAAAGAAAAATATGAATCTGGTTGAGAAATTAGAAAAAATAAAAGAGAGATACGAACTGGTTAACCAGCAGCTTTCCGATCCGGCTGTGCTAAACGACCGAAAGAAAATGATAACCCTTGGCAAAGAACGGAGCGAACTTGAGGAGATTGTACAAGTTTATAAGAATTATAAAAATGTTTTAGATAATCTTAAAGGTAATAAAGAGCTTATTGATGCCAGGGAAGATACCGAATTGGTTGAGATGGCAGAAATGGAATTAGAAGATTTAAATAAGCAAAAAGAAAATTTAGAAGAAGAGATAAAAATTATTCTGCTGCCAAAAGATCCTAATGATGATAAAAGTGTGATCATGGAAATTCGCGCAGGAACCGGAGGCGATGAAGCAGCACTTTTTGCTGGAGATCTTTTTAGAATGTACACCCGCTTTGCAGAAAATAAAGGGTGGAAAATTGAAATTATTGATATTAATGATACAGGGCTCGGTGGTATTAAAGAAGTTGTTTTTTCATTGGAAGGCGCAAATGTTTACGGCGATTTAAAATTTGAAAGCGGCGTGCACAGAGTTCAAAGAGTACCGGAAACTGAAGGAAGTGGAAGAGTTCATACATCTGCGGCTTCCGTTGCCGTGCTTCCCGAAGTTGAAGATGTACAGGTAGAAATAAATCCAGGCTGATTTAAAGATTGATATTTTTCGTTCCGGCGGCGCAGGAGGACAAAGCGTAAACAAACTTGAAACTGCTATTAGAATTACTCATTTGCCAACTAAGATTGTTGTATCGTGCCAGGATGAAAGATCGCAATTAAAGAATAAGCAAAAAGCTATGAAAGTGCTTAAAGCACGACTATATGATTTTGAATTAAAAAAACATAACGACCAGATTTCAGCAAAGAGAAAATTGATGGTAGGCAGCGGGGATAGAAGTGATAAAATAAGGACCTATAATTTTCCGCAAAACAGAATTACAGATCATAGGATTGGCTTAACCCTTTACAACCTTTCTAACATTATGGAAGGGGATCTGTCAGAGTTAATCGAACAAATTAAAATAGCAGACAGAGCCGAAAAGCTACAGGCAACTGAAGAAGTGTGATAAAAATAATTAAGGATTTCAGTTTGGCGTACGATGCAAATTCTTGATATTTTGTACCAGCCGGATAATAAAAACTAACCCAAAACCGAGCGATGACTGTAGAACATCCCCCGTATTCACTATAAACTCTTCAGAATAACCTAACAAACTTATAACTGTTTTTGCAGCAATAAGAAGAGTAAAAAAAGCAGCAAAACCATATAAACCAGCTTTTAACGGTAACAAGAAAAAATTTAAGAATATCTGATTGATTGCTGGAATAACTACCCTTGTTCGTGCAGAATGTACGATTACACCTTTCAAATTGATCCTTATATTATAGAAATTATTTTATCTTCTTATAAATATAAGGATAATTTGTATTTGATGTCAATTAACTTCATATAAATTTTGTAAATCCTTGCTAATAAGAAAAATAGGGGGTATGAAGATTATTGAATTTTACAGCCAAAAGTTGGTTAAGAATTGATACTATAAACGAAATTTTTGTCTAAAAGGAAGGTGAAAATTTGAGTGATAATAAGAAAAATTTTATTCAACACTTACAACTATTACACTAACATCATCATCATATTTTTCGCTTGTGAACTTATTTAAATCTTTCTGAATTGCGGTTAGCAGATCTTCATCATTCTTAGTACCGGAAAGAAGTTCAGTTAAGCTTTTAGTACCGTATTGCTGCTGCTCCGCATTCCTGGATTCAATAAGTCCGTCTGTTGTAATTACAATAGAATCGTGTAAATTAAGTTCGATTACTGAATCTTCAAATATGCTATCTTCTGCAAATCCTAAAAGCATTCCATCCGATTTTATTTTTGATACAGAGCCATCGGAAGCATTTTTATAAAAAAGCGGGAGATCACCTGCACCAGAATATTTTAAAACCATATTTTTATTATCAAGGATAAGTACTGAAAGTGTTGTAAATACTTCGGAAACTTTTGCATCTTTATAAACAGACTTATTAACCTTAGCGAGTATTTTTCCCGGTGAGCCAGTTTCTCCTGTTTCCAGCACAGATCTTAATGCACTTCTTACATAACCTGCATAAGCAATTGCAAAATACCATGCACCCCACTTCTTTCCCATAACATCTCCAAGAACCACTGCAAAATGAGTTTCATCAAGCTGGAGGTAATCTATAAAATCTCCGCCGGGAATTCCACGGTAAGGAACATGCCAGTGATTGATAGAAAATTTTTCAAATTCCGGGTAGTTATCCGGAACAACTTTAACCCTCATAACATCGGCTGCCTGGTGAAGTTCTGAAACAACTTTTTGTCTTTCTTTGTTAAGGCTTTTTATTAATGCCGATACTTTTGCAACTATCACTTTGGGACCAGAAGTTTTAACAACATAATCGGTAATATCAAGTTCGTAACCATCCAGCATATCCTGTTCTTCACCTCTTGCAGAGAGAAAAATAAACGGGATAAGTTTTAACTCAGGATCTTCCAGTAAAATTTTTCTTAATTGGAAACCATCCATAACCGGCATACTAATATCTGATACTATTATATCGGGATGGAATGACTTGATTAGCTTAAGCCCACTTTCTCCATTATCTGCAATTTCACATTCAAAACCTGCGCGATTAAGATTATATTGGAAAAGCTTTGCCAGCGAATCATTATCATCAATCAGGGCTATTTTAGAAGAGGTTTTTTCGAACTTTTCACTAAGTTCCTTTTTAACTCCATACATCTTATAAATATCGGAACGGCGAATAAGTGCACGAACTTTAATCAGTAATTCCTTAACATCAAACGGTTTTGTAATTATATCATCTCCCCCAACATCCATAGCTTTCGATTTATCTTCCAGAGTATCTTTTGCTGTAACAAAAACAAAAGGGATCATACGATGATTTTCATTTTCCCTTACCTTCTGGCAAAATGTAAAGCCATCCATTTCATCCATAGTTACATCACAAAGAACCAGGTCAATCTTTTGGTTTTCCAGATGTTGAAAACCCTCTTTTGCGCTTCCTGCTATATGAGTTTGGAAGTTATTTTTTGATAAATGATGAGAGATTAGTTTTCTAATGGTAGGATCGTCATCAACAATAAGAACTGATTTGCTATCATCGGAAGACATTAAATATACCTTTTTTGGTTACTAAACCGAGGTTCGCTCTCCCGGATAATTTTAATTTAAATAATTTAGATTTCTTTACTCAAATGAGCGGTTTTCAATACTATACTTTTCCATTAAACGGTAAATTGTTGCTCTTCCTAACTGCAATTTTTTAGCTGCTTCAACTATATTACCTTTAGTAACTTTAAGTGCATGCCTTATCGATTCTTCTTTTATCTTTTCGAAAGGTACAACAGTATCATCGGAAAACAAAGAGCCGGAATATTCAATTGAACTTACACCATCGGTAGCTTTTAAATGTGGAGGAAGATCGTCGATATCAATAACATCATTTTCTGTAATAATAATACATCTTTCAATCGTGTTTTCCATTTCCCTTATGTTGCCGGGCCAATCATATTCGTAAATCTGTTTCAATGCTTTTTTTGTAAAACCTTTAATATTCTTTCCAAGTTTTTCGTTAAACTCATCTACAAAGTGTTCTGTTAGTACAAGTATATCTGCCCTTCTTTGCCTTAAAGGAGGAATGAAAATAGGGAACGAATTTAAACGGTAGAAAAGATCTTCACGGAATTGTTTCTGTTCTACAGCTTGTTTTAGATCCCTGTTTGTAGCAGAAATAATACGAACGTTTGTTTTTATAAGTTCGGTGCCGCCAACTCTTTCAAATTCTTTTTGCTGGATAACACGAAGCAGTTTTGCCTGTAAAAGCATTTCAAGTTCACCAACTTCATCCAGGAATATTGTCCCGTCTTTTGCAAGTTCAAATTTACCAAGTTTTCTTTGATGCGCACCGGTAAATGATCCTTTCTCATGCCCAAAGAGTTCGCTTTCTAAAAGTTCGCGGGGGATGGATGCACAGTTAACAACCACAAACGGTTTATCTTTTCTCCAACCGTTGTAATGGATTGCACGTGCAATAAGCTCTTTACCTGTACCGCTATCACCATAAATCAGAACAGTTATATCGTTGTTAAGGACCTTTGAAACCAGCTTAAAAACATCCTGCATTTTTCCATCTGCTGTTATGATGTTATCGAAGCTGTATTCTTTCTTAACATTTTCTTTTAGATTCTGAAGTTCTTTTGTAAGATCATAGTTTTTAATAGCATTTTTAATTGACAGTTCAAGCCGTTGTTGATCCAGAGGTTTAGGAAAATAATCGTATGCACCATACCGTAGCGACTCAACCGCAACCTCGATGCTCCCCTGTGCAGATAGCATAATTACCGGTAAATTTTCCTCAAATTGACGAATTCTTTTCAGTGTTTCCACCCCATCCAGCCCGGGCAGCATGATATCCAGAAGTATAAGATCAGGTTTGGCACCCATACGTTTTTAACATTGCCTCGCTGTTAGAAAACACCTCAACATCGTATCCCCATTTATCCTTAACCCAGAAGGAGAGGAGCTTGGAAATTGCCTGCTCATCGTCAACTATAAAAACCAGCTTACTCAAGATTTAACCTCAGATTTTTCAATTTTTACGTTTTTAGGCAGTTTTATAATAAAACTTGTTCCGCTGCCAGCTTCACTTTGTACAGTAATAAGTCCTTTGTGAAGATCGACCATTTGTTTTACAAAAACCAAGCCAACACCTGTACCGGGTATTTCACTACCCGGACGGCTGACCCTGTAAAATTTCTGAAAAATGTATGGTAAATCCTTCTCAGGAATCCCAATTCCGGTATCGCTGACTATTATTTCTACTTCCCTAAAAAGGTTATTAGTAATAATTTTTACTCTTCCATATTCATTCGTAAACTTTATTGCGTTGTTAATAAGCGCTTCAAAAACTTCGGAAAGTTTTTCTTTGTCCGCCTCAAGTGTAACTTCATCGGCAGGATGCTCAAAACTAAGCTCTATATTTTTTTGCCCGGCAAACTCTTTGTTCAATTCTATAACATTTAGCAGGAGATCAACTACGCTAACTGTTGATCTATCGAGTGAAATTTTTCCACCTTCAATTCTTGATATATCCAGCACACTCTTAATCAGTTTTGCAAGCCGTTTACCTTCGTTAAGAATTACGTTATTAAATTCCTTTTTCATTTCGGGAGGCAAATCGGGATCCAATTCAATAGATTCCGAAAAACCGATTATTGATGCGAGCGGGGTTCTAAACTCATGCGAAATGTTGGAAATGAATTCACTCTTTAACCTGTTCAATTCTTCCACCAACGATTCGTGTTTTCTCGTCCGTGCTCTTTCCAGCTTGATTAAACGGTTGGCTTCCACAATTTTGGGCTTAAGTTTTCTTATCTCCTCTTCAAAATGTTTTAATTTACTGATGCTCTTTCCAGTACCAAGCATTCCGGTAATTTTACCTTTTTTAGAAATAAGCCGGATACTTATTTCATACGCTAACTGTCTATCGTATTTGCTTACAAGCATAGTTTCGAACCGGGTAACATTTTTTGTTTTTATTGCTTCTTCAAATGCTTCCGAAGTGCTGTTACTAAAATCCAAATCTACAATCTCTAAAAAATGTTTCCCTTTAATTTCATCCGAAGTATATTCAAGATTTAAAATACCAGCTTCGTTAACCAGCACAATCTTGCCGGCTTTATCAAGAAAAAATACCAGGTCTGTGGCTACTTCAAGTAAAACTTTAAAGTTATCATCCTCTTCCGATAAGAAATCATTTCCCTCTGAAGTAATTTGCAGGTTTTCAATATCGCCTGCTGCTTTACCAACATCGTAATTTTCTATATTAAGCAGTTCTTTAACCTGTCCGCTAAGTATTGTAAGAGCTGCAATAATTCTATCTTTGCACTCTCCGGTAAAAGTTTCTGCAATTTCTGAAAAAAGAAGAATATAAACGGATTCATTCCGTTCCCTGAATGAATGAACTTCCTGGATGAAAAACGAATTAATAGAATTATCTATGTAAAGATTTTTTAATTCAGTTAGTTCTTTTACAGAATTGAATTCTACATCAGAGCTTTTTTTAAGCTTTAAAAGTGAATTGTTGAGTGATTGGAATTTTTCTTTGCTCTCCCCCCATATATCAATTATATCAAAATCCGAGTTATTTATTCTTACCAAATAGCCGCATTTACTCTGACTAATTTTGGAGATGATCTGAAGTGTGTTTTTTACTAGCTCAGACATTTTTTAATAATCGAGTTCTTAAAAATAGATAGTATATAAAAATAAATTTATTTATTAAGAAATAATAGTTTTTAGGTAGAAATGAATTAAATATTGATGGAAACCAGGAAAGAATTTTTATTTGAAAAACTTTTGAGTGAACGATTCTATGAAATCAGTTCCCGGAACCATCTTCTTGGAGGGATTCGTAATATTTAATAATTAATTCCTCGTAGTCTTTTGTATATCCTTCTCTCACTGCCCTGTTAAGTTCATCCCTTATTTTGTTAATTGCATCTTCCGAAGAAAGATTAAGATCGTATGGAGAATCTCTTAATACAGTTTCGCCAGTTCTGGATTCCCTTTTCTTTTCAAAATCTCTTTCATTTATCGAACGTTGAGCATCAAGCATTTTTGACAATATATTTTCCTGCTTCTGTATCAAATCATCATCAAGTTTTTGAGTGTTCATGTCTGTGATAACTTCCTGCATTTTTTCAAGAATATTATCAAGATCTCCGGGAAGTTTTTTTGAATGACCGGAAAGCTTAGCTTCCTGGTTTAATTGTTCCATGGATTTTCGAATTAATTCCTGCTGCTGTCCCAAACGCTGCATTTCTCCCTGCTGCTGCGGTGATAAATTTCCTTGCTGCATTTGTTTTAACATTTGGGTCATGTTATTCAGATTCATCTGCTGCCCGGACATTTGCTGCAACTGCTGCATCAGCGACATCATTCCACCCTGTCCCCCGCTTTGCATCATTCCTTCCATTGAACTCTTCATCATCGAAGCTGCTTCATTCAAATACTTCATCGCCTCGCCCTGCTGAATTGCTGAAAATGAACCGTTCCTGTTTTGCATAGACTGCAAAGACATTTGCATATTCTGATTTGCCTTACCAAGGGCTTCACCCATTTCGGGAGAGATGGCAAAAGTTTTTTGCGAAAGCTCAGCCATTTGCTGCAATATGTTTTTAAGATTCTCACTTAATTTACTCTGTTCCTGCGCAAGTTTATTAAGAGATGATGAATTAGGATCAAGATTTTGTGATTCTTCTTTCAACTCTTCCTGCTTTTTGGAAAGTGAAATAAGATTATCCAGTATTTTCATCATATCTGTAAAAGTCTGTACCTGGTTTTTCTGATTCATTTCACTTTGCATCTGCATCATCATCTCATTCATCTGGTTCATATTACTTTGTAACTGCTGCTGGTTCTCCATAGCCATCTCTTGCTGCTGCTGTTGAATCTTTTCTGATGCTTCTTCAGAGAGTTTTTCATTCTGCTGCTTACTAAATTCTTCCATCAGTTTTTCCATCTCTTCCATCGGCATATCTTCAAGCTCGCTCATCTTTTCCTTAAGCTTTTGCATCTCCTCTTCCAGTTTTTGCAATTCATTTGAAATATCCTCCTGCTTGTTACTTAGTTCATCCTGTTTGTTCTTTATCAGAAAGATCACTTTGCTTTGTTTGTTCGGTTAAATTTTCCTGCTCTTTGCTTAATTCTTCTGTTCTCCTAATTAATTCATCAACTTTTTGTTCTACCTGGATACGCTTTAACAGGTTTAAAGTTCTTTCTATGCTCTTCTTAAATCTTTCTTCATCAAACTTAAGATTCTCCATTGCATTCTGTGTAAGATCCCTGTTCATCTTTTGTAAAAGCTGCTGCATTTGTTCCATTGCTTTTTTCATTTCTTCGCCGGTTAGCTGGTCCATCAAATCCTGGAGCTCTAAATATTTTTCCATTGTTTCTTCAGAGAGCAAATTATTTTCCTGCAGGTTTTGTCTCATCTCGGTAAGCTGGTCGTTTACCTCATCCACTTTTTCCTGCAGCTCTTTAAACTTTTCCAGTGCATCAGAAATTTTTTCCTTTTCTTCCCAGGTTAATTCCTGTTCATCTTTTTTCAATTCCTGGTCAATCTCTTCAAGCGTATTTTTCAATTCTTCTGCTTCCTTTAAAGTTTCTTCCAATTCAAGTTCAGTTTGAGAGTAAACTTCATCCGCATCAGATAAAATTTCTTCAAGCGAAGGAACTCTTACAGTAAAACTATTTGTTTTAGTAGATTTTGGTCCGCTTACAAAATCATTATCATAAATTTCAAGATAGTAAGTTACAACATCATCTACAGCGAGATGAAGAGGAGTTAAATTCCAGATGTAATTCACATCAATTTCCTTTTTAAGATCTTCAAGTGGAATTTCAATCGAACTAAACTCAGTTTGCGGTGGTTCATACCTTGAAGCAGATAGCCTGTAATTCAAATTTAATTTTGAGAAGCCATAATCATCAGCCACTTTTGCCAGCAATGTTAAGCGGTTATCATTTGCAAGCGGAAGGTTTTTATTTGGTGATAATAATTCTATAACAGGGTAAGCATCGTAGAGCGCTTTAACATTATAAGTTATGGGTGAAGAGTTTGAATTATCGCTTTCGTCAATCAATTTTATTTTATAGCTATTATCTTTCCTCACAGTAAACAATCCTGAAGCATTATTTTCAGTAACATTTAATTCTACAATAGTTGAATCATTAAACTCAAGAAAAGCTTTTGTAAGATTTTTTGTTGAAGAAAGACTTATCTCAACTCTACTGCCAATAAGTGATGTTACATTGCCATTATCTTTTTGAATGGTTTTGGGAATTCCCGAATATGATGGAGGGATGATTGACAATTCCAGATTATTTACCAGCGGACGATTTATAACTGTGACTTCGAAAAGTTCGCTATTTATTTCTTCCGAAGAAGCAAAATACTTAAAAGAGTTTCTAACCGAACTTAAGAGCAAATTATATTTGCCTGTTGAATCTGCATTAGTTTTTTGATGATTGAAGTCTGCTTCATCTTCATTTTTTAAAGCAAAGAAAACTTCCTTTGGCGGCGTACCGATTACACTTGCTGTGATTAAAATATCATCACCACGGGTTATTTCTGCATTGCCGGGAGTAACTTCAAAAATAAACTGGGGTGGTGGTATAAATTCTTTATTAAAATTTACCAATCGGTTCGAAGCGGAAAGCATCCCTGGCGCCAGCAGCAAAAGCAGAATTGAAAAAATCATCAAACCTATGAAGTAAGGGAGAATTTTTCTTGCTTTATCAAACTTAACAGCAGATTCAAACTTAATTCCTTTTGAGCTGTTGTAAACATTTTTGAAAGCTGCATCTACCAGGTTAATTGAATAAAAACTTCCGCTGGTCTTTTCAGTTACAAGCTGCATTGCATTAAGCAAATTATCTTTTAAAGATGGGAAAAATTTTCCAGCGCGATTTGCAGCTTCAAAGTAAGTTTCTTTTCTGAATAATTTAAAATACCTGAGAAGCGGAAGCAAAACCAGGTAAGCAAATGCAGAAATAGTAAGCAGCAGAAAAAGAAAAAATAAAATTGTACGGAATGCAGAATTAAGATTTGCAATCCACTCAATGAATGTAAAAAAAGTAAAGTTGGCAACCACGGCAATAAGCATTAATTGAATGCCCGAAAGAATTATATGAACATGTTCCTTTCGAACAAACCGTTCTAGTTTGTTTAATATTTCCCGGTAATATTTTGAATCTGTTCCCATTATTGAGATAACGCCCAGACTATAATGTTTGTTCCAAATTTTAATGCTTCTTCTCTTTTTGCCGGAGGATCGTTGTGAACTGTTGCATCCGCCCATCCATCACTAGGATTAGATTCGTAAGTGTAATAAACTGCCAACCTTTCTCCTATAAAAATTCCAAATCCACGCGGTGCGTTTTTATCATGCTCATGTGTTTTAGGTGGACCGCTTTCAAAATTGTAAACAACATTGTACAAACCATAACTAAAGGGAATTTCCTGGAAATTTTTTGTGGGAAAAACTTTTTTGATTTCACGTCTTACTGCATTATCCAAACCGTAATCATCATCAATAAAAAGAAATCCGCCGTTCTCTAAATAAAGTCTTCAACCTTTCAACTTCATCTTCAGAAAAAACCACGTTGCCATGCCCTGTCATAAACAAAAACGGGTAAGAAAAAATTTCTTCAGATGAGATTTCCACAAACTGGTATCTTGCATCAACTTTTATGTTTGTATTTTGTTGAACGAAATTTAACAGGTTCACTTCTGCAGAAGGATCGTTATACCAATCGCCGCCGCCATCATATTTTAAACGTGCAATTGAAAATGTTCCTTCTGTTTGTGCTGCTAGCGGAAAACATCAACCCGGTAAATAAAAATATTGTTAAAATTTTCTGCATATTCTATTCATTATTGAGATCAATATATCCAGCTAAAAAATGAATAGCAATTTACAAAAAGAGTGGTGATGAATAATTGCTATTTTGTTTATAAGTTTAGATTAATATTAAAATAATTAAGGAATTAAATTGGCAAAGAAATACTGGCTTTTCAAATCAGAACCTAATGCTTTTTCTATAGATGATTTAGAAAAAAGCCCCGGTAAAAGAACTTATTGGGATGGAATAAGAAACTACCAGGCAAGAAATTTTATCCGCGATGATATGAGAAAAGGTGATGGAGTTTTATTTTACCACAGCAACACAGATCCTCTTGCAGTTGTTGGTTACTGCGAAGTTGTAAAAGAAGGTTATCCTGATCATACACAATTTGATCCTGATAATAAACATTTTGATCCAACCGCTCTCCAAAAAGAACCGCGATGGTATATGGTTGATATTAAACTGGTTGAAAAATTTAAAAAACCTGTAACTATAAAAGAGATTAAAGAAAATCCAAAACTAAAGGATATGAGATTGATTCAAAGAGGTAACAGGTTATCTGTTATGCCAATAACAAAAAACGAGTGGGATGAGATTTTGAAGATGGGAAAATAAATAATATTAAAGGATTTGATAAATCAAGCCCTATAAAATTTTCTTCGCTTTAATCGAAAACATCATCGGAACGATGTTCTCAAATCCTTTTAACCTCCACCAGCCATCTTTACCTTTTCCTGTATTTGGGAAAACATCATAAACACTGTATGGAAACTCGTGAAGAAATTCCAATTGTAAACCATTTTCGATTAAAGAGTTTATCACTTCGCTTAATGGATGATTCCAACCATACTCAATCTGTTTTATATCTGCCAATTTATCTGCATAGGTTCCCTGGATTTTCTTCTGCAATTGGTTCTTCTTTATAGAAGTAAGAATATTTCAATTTCTTGAACTCTGCATCAAACATCCAGAGAACATTGTGAAACTCAACAATATAAAATGTTCCTCCAGGTTTAAGATATTTAGAGATAAGTCTTCCCCATTCATTTAAATCATTCAGCCAACCGATTGCTCCGTAAGAAGTGAAAACAATATCAAATTTTTCATCAAGATGTTTTTCAAGATCGTAAATATCAGAACAGATAAATTTTGCATCTAGATTTAACTCATCGTTAAGTGATTTTGCCAGTTTAATTCCTTCTTCAGAAAAATCAACTCCGGTTGCGTTTGCACCGAGTCTTGCCCATGATAAGGTATCCTCTCCAAAATGACATTGAAGATGAAGCAGAGATTTTCCTTTTACGTCACCGAGTTCTTCAAGTTCAATATGCTGCAGAGATGTTTTACCGTTCTTGAAACTTTCTACATCATAAAGATCAGATTCTTTGTGATAAGCAACGCGCTTATTCCAAAGGTTTTTATTTGCTTCAAAGTATTTCTTCGCATTCATAATTTTAGTCATAATAAAAAGCTGCCACAGATAATTTGCAGCAGCTGAAAAATAAATCAATTTAATTATGCAGTTTTTAACTCTGGTTTAATCCTCCAGGCAAGAACCAATCCGGCAAGTAACCAGGTAACGCAGAGGTCAACAACATTAACAATTGTAAAACCAATAGCAATATTCCACCAATTCCAGTTCATGAAATGAACAACGAAACCAGCAAATAAACCGAGCATCATAACAAAAACTGCTCTTCGCATAAACGATGGATTCTGTGCAAGAGTCATCATCAATAGTACAGCGGCAATAAATGCTGAGATAAAATTGATTATAAAACTTTTTATCATAGATTCTCCCATACTCCATTCAGCACCTGCAGGATCGTATACCATAAAGTGAATCATCGGTCCTGCTTTACGTAACTCGTTCCATTCCTCCATTGCATAGTTCTTCACCAGTTTCTGAATACCCAGGATAAATATAAATTCCGGGTTCAGTCATTGTAGTTTGCATTTGTTTGGCAAGCTGAAGCATCGGTTATACCCTTCATATCAACCTCATGCCAACCAAGTGCCATCCAGGATATTGCTGTCCAGATAAAAACGGCAATTGCAGCAAGAAGTGAGGGAACAATTATTTTTTTCATATCTCCTCCAGAGATTTATTTAACAATTAGGTTTTAGTTTTCTTCTCATTCCTCTTTTGCACGATCCACAATATTTTGCGGAAGTGATTTTGAAGTTTTTGCTCCAAGCTTCTTTAATTTTTTCAGCTCTGTTAACAAGATTTCCCGATCCATCAGAAAGCTTTTTCATTGCTCCTTCGTAACTGCTTTTTGCCTGATCCATCCTATTTCCAACATCAATAAGATCGTTTACAAATCCAACAAACTTATCGTACAATGCGCCTGATTGTTTTGCAATTTCAAGTACATTCTTGTTTTGATGTTCTTGTTTCCAGATATTCGCAATTGTTCTTAAAGTTGCAAGTAGAGTTGAAGGAGCTACGATTATAATATTTTTATCATAAGCATCAACATAAAGATTGTCGCCAAACTGTATTGCCATACTGAACGCTGGTTCAATCGGAATAAACATTAATACAAAATCGAGTGATTCTTCCTGGAATAGATTCTGATACTCTTTATCACTTAAATCTTTTATGTGTCTTTTAACTGAATTGATGAAAGCTTTAAGATGAATATTTTTTTGATCATCTTCTTCTGCAGAAACAAATCGTTCATAATCTACCAAAGATACTTTTGAATCGATAATAATTTTTTTCTCTTCAGGAAGATTGATAATCACGTCAGGTCTTTTCCTGCTTCCATCTTCAGCATGTAAAACTTTCCTGGATGGAATACTCTTCCCCTTTTCTTAAGCCCGATCTTTCAAGAATTCTTTCCAGTTGAATTTCTCCCCAATCGCCCTGTGCTTTTGTATCACCCTTTAAAGCTTTTACAAGATTTTGTGCATCATCACTCATTTGCTTATTCATTTCTTTAAGCGATTGCAACTGCTCTCTTAATGCTGAAGTGCGGGAGATACTATCTTTATTTCTTTCTTCAACTTTATTCTGGAATTCAGAAATTCTTTCCTTTAACGGATTAAGTATTTCCTGAAGATTGGTTTTACTTTGCTCTGAAAATTTCGATGTTTTTTCATCAAAAATTTTATTGGCAAGATTTTCAAATTCTTTGGTGAATTTTTCCTGAAGCTGTTCAACTTCATCTTTATTTTCTTCAAGTTTTTGTTGAAGATTATGTGTAATCAGCTTCTTTGAGATGAAATTTCGGAATTATAGTTATCGGATTTTTCACGTTCAGTTATTAATTCATTTTCGGTTTGGCTATTTTCTTCTTGTAGTATTTTATTTCTCTCTTCAAGTCTACCGCTTTCACTTTTACTAATTAATAATTTAATTACCCATCCGAAAACTGAGACCAACAGCCAATCCTATAAGTGCATAAATAATATTCCATATATTCAGTTTAATAGATTTTTCTAAATAAAATGAATATAAATATTCTTACAGACCTCTACTTCCAAACTACCAACTTCTTTTTCAACTTCTTCCAAAATCTCACACGATTTTACAAGTTTTTTCATATTATTATGATCATTATACAATGGTCTGTCAATATCAAGGAATTCAACATACTTTCTTATAACTTCTTTTGCTTTTGCTACACCCTTTCCTGTTTTATGATCGCGGAAATCTAATGCTTGTGCAGCAGCCATAAATTCTATTCCAAGTATTCCATAAGCGTTATCAATAATTTGTGCATTTTTAATTGCTGTATTCATTCCCATCGAAACAAAATCTTCCTGGTCTGCTGCTGCAGGAATTGATTGAATAGAAGCAGGAGTTGATAGAATTCTTTGCTCAACGATTAAAGTATCTGCTGTGTACTGGCTTAACATCAAACCAGAAAACATACCAGCACCTTTTGTTAAGAATGCAGGAAGACCAACACTTAAAGCAGGATTGTTCAACCTGTTCATTCTGCGTTCGCTCATAACACTTACCATAGTAACTGCAGCGCTTATCATATCCATCGGAAGAGAAACGGGTGTGCCCTGGAAATTTGCACCTGTAAGAGTAAGATTATCTTCAGGAAGGAAAATTGGATTATCACCAATTCCGTTTAATTCAATTTCAATTTGTTTGCGTGCATGCTCAACAGCATCGTGTGCTGCACCAATTACCTGCGGAGTTGAACGCATTGAATATGCATCCTGAACTTTTTGCTTTAGTTTTCCTGTTTGCAAATCACTTCCATTAACGCATTTCAAAATTGCATTTGCACTTCTAACAGCACCGGGAAATCCTCTTAGTTTATGAAGTCGTTCATCGTAAGGTTTCATATTTGCATGAAGAGCTTCCAAACTCATTGAAGCAGCTATTTCAGCTTGCTTAAGCCATCGGTTTATATCATATAATTGAAGAGCGCTTATTGCTGTAATAAAATTAGAACCGTTTATTGTTGATAATCCATCACGGGCTTCCAATCCTGGAACTTCTATTCCCGCTTTTTCAAAAGCATCTTTACCTGGAAGTCGTTCACCTTTATAAAATGCTTCTCCTTCGCCCATCATAAGTAAAGCAATTTGAGACATCGGTGCTAAATCTCCACAAGCACCAACAGAACCTTTTTCGCAGACAACCGGAATAACATTTTTGTTCAGCATTTCAACGAGTGTCTGTGTTATCTCGGGTCTGCAGCCAGAATTACCGTGAGCATGTACATTTATTCTTCCAGCCATTGCACCGCGTACATATTCAATCGGCATAGGATCACCAATTCCAGCAGAGTGATTATAGATAAGATATTTTTGAAAATCTTTTACCTGATCATCATCTAAAACTATTTCAGAAAATTCCCCAATACCTGTATTAACGCCGTACATAATTTCTTTTGCTTTAATTTTTTCTTCAAGCATTGCACGGCAGATTTTTATTCTTTCAAGTGCTGATTTATCGAGTTCAACTTTTTCTTCAAGCCTGGCAATACGCACTACTTTTTCAATTGTTAATCCTGAACCATCAAGGACTATGGACATTTCTTCCTCCGTAAAAGATGTAATTAATGAAACGAAAATTAAATAATTGTGAGGAGAATTCAGAGGAAAAATAATGAAGATGAATCTCAGTTTACTTTAGTTCTTTGGCGTTAATCAGTTTCCTTATCTTTTCTGAATTCTCTTTATTCGTTCGATATGAAAACTTTACTGTATCGTGGTTATATTTTGTAGAAGTCACTTCAGCAAGGTTATGAATTTGGGATGCAAGTTTTGTTTCATCAATATTTAACTCAATCTCTTCCTCAACAAACGCATTTTCAATATTTGCTATAAGAACCTGCTGAAGCTTGGAAATATTAATTCCCTTTTGTGCTGAGATGATAACAGAATCTTTGTAACTGTTTCTAATAAATTCAATTTTATTTTTATCTTTAATTAAATCTACTTTGTTGAAGACTTTTATCTCCTTTTTATCCTTGCTTCCAAATTCTTTTAATGTTTCTTCAACAATTTTAAGATGATCTTCAAAATAATGATGTGAAAGATCTATAAGATGAATAATAATATCAGCATCTCTCACTTCGTTTAGTGTGCTTTTAAATGATGCCACAAGATGAGGAGGAAGTTTTCTTATAAATCCAACAGTATCACTCATCAAAACTTTTTCTTTGGTATCAAGAGCAACAGCGCGTGTTGTGGAATCAAGTGTTGCAAAGAGTTTATCTTCAGAAAAAACATCTGCTTTAGTAAGAAGATTGAACAAAGTAGATTTGCCAGCGTTTGTGTAACCTGCAAGCGCAACTTTTATATATGATTGTCTGCTGCTGCTTTGCGTGGTTCTCTGTACTTCAATTTTTTTCAGTTTTTCTTTAAGATGACTTATTCGGTTACGAATTAATCTTCTATCAGTTTCAATTTGAGTTTCTCCAGGTCCTTTTGTACCAATCCCACCATACTGTTTTGAAAGATGAGTCCATGCTCTTGTAAGCCGAGGAAGCAAGTATTCAAGCTGTGCAAGCTCAACCTGTGTTTTTGCCTCTTTGGATTTTGCCCGTAAAGCAAAAATATCCAGTATCAATCCACTCCGGTCAATTATTTTCCTGTCAATAAGTTTTTCAAGATTTCTAACCTGCACTGCTGTAAGGTCATCATCAAATATTACAAGACTTATCTCATTCAATTCAACAAGCTGTGCAAGTTCTTCTGCTTTTCCTTTTCCTATGTAAAAAGCCGGGTCGGCAGTGCTTCGTGATTGAATAATTTTAAATATTGTATCGGCACCTGCAGTATCTGCAAGTTCTTCAAGCTCCAAAATGTGTTCTTCAACAACTTCTTTGCTTACTGATCTTGTATTAAGAGCAACAAGAATTGCTCTTTCTCTTGTTTGTTTTGGAACTTCTATCATCTTTCCTTCACTTCTGCCAATTCCTTTTTAATATTTCGTGCAACGGTCATCTCTACTAACGCAAGTAAAAGTGCAGCAATTAAAAAGTACCTCCACAATTCTGAACCAAAGCGTGCTTGAAGTATAACCTGCAAAGGATTTTCATCTTTTCCAATTCGTACATGCGTTCCTTTAAAATTTATTTTATTAAGATAAGTATCAAAATCATCGTCAGTTAAATAATTAATTTTAGATTCTACCGGATCAGTATTAACGCTAACATTATCAAGCAGTTTATCACCCGAATAAAATTTATAAATACCTGCATTGTCTGTTGCCGAATACATCAGAAAATCCGATCCAGTATTTTCCTCAAGATTGATCAGGTCCTCCTGCTTGCCAGGTTTTTCAATTCTTATCTGCGGAAGATTCCTGGTTGATATATTAACATTTATTTTTTCACCGGCTAAATAATCAGTTTCACTTTTATTTTTTGAAGAAAGATAGAATACCGATTTATTAATCAATGGTGCAAAAATACTTTTAAGTGGAAAGTCGCTCCAACCGGTAACGGGAGAAGAATTAAAAAGAAATACTTTCCCTTCGGAAACAGAATATTCACTCATAAATGAAGATCCATCAACCAGAGAAATAATACTTTTTCCTTTACCTTGAGTTTGAATTCTGTAGTAGGAAGATATTTGCGGTGATTCAATTTCTGTTTTTGTTTCTTCTATGAAGATATCTCTAAAGAGTGGATGTTCAAATTCTACTTTTTCAAATTCGAATGGCTGCCCGTTTTCATCAGCTTTAATCAGTTGAGTTGCGGATGGTAAACCAAGTGATGTTAATAAGTTACTAAATCCAGCTATGTTTGGAACTGATCCCGGGAAAACGACAATTCCGCCACCATTATTTAAAAAATCTCTTAGCTTATTAACACCAGAAGGCAAATTACTACCAAGCAGAAATATTACATTATAATTATTTAATGGTAATCCCGTAAGCTGGGATAATCCTTTTGAAGTGATGACAAAATTTTCGGATGTGGAGGAAGATGATAAAGCAAGCTTAATATATTTCGAGTCTTCCGGGTTATTGTAGAGAAGCAGAATATTAATTTTTTCAGGAATAAAAATAGATGAAAAACGTTTATTATCATGCAAAACATCATCCTCTTCAATTTCTGCAAAAACATCTACGTAACCGGTTGCCTTTAACAGTGCTTCCATATTTATGGTTTGCGTAGTTCCCGGTTGAATGTTAACCGTTTGCTGTGCACTTCTTTTTCCATCTATGTAAAGCGAAACTATTGTATTATCTGCCGGCTGGTTTGAAAAGTTATTTACATTAACAGAAAAGTTAACCGGTTTGTTTTTCTCGAAGATGCTTGTGTTTACTTTTAATTCGCTTAATGCAATGTTATAAACTTCTTTACCGGAAAAATTGAATGAATACAATTTTACATTTTCCTTTAGCAATTCACCAAGGTCTTGTATGTTTTCTTCAGTAACAATTCTTCCTTTTTGAAAATCTGTAAAAAGGTAAATTTCTTTATTAAAATTTTCTGAAGCAGAAATGACCTGTGCTGCTTTAACCAACGCATTGTTTAGCTCATTGGTGGAATAACTTATTCTTAGTTCACCCAATTCATTTTCAAGCTTTGATAAATTAGTTGTAAGATTTATTTCATCAGGTTGGTACGAAACGAGTATTATTCCTGCTTCATCTCCTTCTTCAAACTGTGTTAATAATATTTTTTATGGTTTGCTTTCCCTGGTTAAAATAAGAACCATCCTGATCAACAACTGACATACTAAAAGTATCGTCAAGAATAAAAATTGCAGTTGTTTTTGCAGCCGAAGTTGTACCGCCAATTGATATTCCTTCAAGAGTTGGTCTTGCAAATGCAGTAACAAGTAACAGTATAATCATAACTCTTAACGCAAGCAGCAGCCATTGTTTTAGTTTGATCTTTCTTATTTTATTTTTTTGCAGCTCTTTAAGAAATCTCAGCGTGCTGAATTCTATCTTTTTAAGCTTTCTTAAATTAAACAGGTGAATAAGCACCGGGATGCTCGCTGCCAGTAGTCCGAACAGAACTGCAGGATTTAGAAACGTCATTTTTCCTATATTATTTCTTTTTTTCTAAATTATTTTCCTCACACAGTCAAAATAGTAATATCTATTTGTTTAAACCATATACGATTTTTTCTACAAATGAAACATTATCAATCCGCCTGCAGATATTTTTTTATCATTTTACACTTGATTTTTCTTAAATCATCAAGTATTATTGCGTTATAACATATTTTAATAATGGCAAATACATTATGGGAAAAATATTAAATAAAAGATTGAAGCAAAAAAAATTCAAGAATGTTGACCATGAAGCGTTTCTGAATTTGTTTATTGCGTCCAACTATTTACGGGGAAAGATTGAAATGGTGTGTAACGAGCAAGGTATAACTCATTCACAGTTTAATGTATTAAGAATTTTGAAAGGTGTTCATCCTGATGGATACCCACGGTACGATATAATTTCAAGGATGGTGGAACCAGCACCGGATGTTACACGGTTAATTGACCGGCTGATCAGAGATGAGCTGGTTGAAAGATATTACTCGGAAGAAGATAGAAGACTCTCCTGCTCGAGGATTACTAGAAAGGGAATTGCTCTGCTAACTAAAGTTAATCCAAAGGTGGATAAGTTTATCAACGAATTTTCGGGTGTGTTAACAAAAGCTGAAAAAGCAAATCTCTCGGCTACTTGTGAAAAGCTGTATGAGGGTGAACTTGGTAAATAAGAAAAAAATTTCATTATAAGCAGAACCAACTAAAATGAGGTGCACTACAAAAGTGCACCTCAAACAATTATTTTATTTATTCTTCTCCGCAATTAAATTAAGTGCGCTTCCTGCTTTAAACCATTCAATCTGTGCTCTGTTCATTGTATGGTTCAGCATTACTTCATCAGATGAACCATCTTTATGTTTAACTATCATCTTAACCGGTGTACCTGGAGCTAATCCATTCAGTCCAACTAAACTAATCTTATCATCTTCAAGGATTTTATCATAATCAGCCGGTTTGGCAAATGTTAAAGGAAGCATTCCCTGTTTTTTAAGGTTTGTTTCATGTATCCGCGCAAAGGATCTTACAATAATTGCTTTACCGCCTAAGAACCTTGGTTCCATTGCAGCATGTTCACGGCTTGAACCTTCACCATAATTTTCATCACCAACTACAACCCAACCTAATCCTTCTGCTTTGTAATGGCGAGCAACTTCAGGTATGGTTTTATACTCACCATTCAGCTGGTCTTTAACTTTTCCTGCATCTTCGGTAAAGTAGTTAATTGCACCGATGAACATATTGTTGGATATATTGTCAAGGTGTCCTCTAAATCTTAACCAGGGACCTGCCATCGAAATATGATCGGTTGTACATTTACCTTTTGCTTTTAGAAGTACAGCAAGATCTTCATAATCATTTCCATCCCATGGTTTGAAGGACTCAAGCAATTGCAGTCTTTCACTTTCCGGGTTAACAACTACTTCCACACCTGAGCCATCTTCTGCCGGAGCAATAAAGCCACTGCTTCCCTCATCAAATCCTTTCGGTGGAAGTTCTTCCCCTGTTGGCGGATCGAGTTTAACTTTTTCACCTTTTTCATTTTCCAACTCATCGGTTATAGGATTAAAGGAAAGCCGGCCGGCAATAACAAGTGCTGTGGTTAATTCAGGTCCTGCAACAAAAGCAAGTGTTTCAGGATTACCGTCATTCCTCTTTGCAAAGTTCCTGTTAAAAGATGTAACAATTGTATTCCTCTCACCTGTTTCAATATCCATTCTTTTCCACATACCAATGCAGGGTCCGCAAGCATTTGCAAGTATTATCCCGCCAATATCAGTAAGTTCTTTTAGTTGTCCGTCACGCTCAATTGTTGCTCTAACCTGTTCTGAACCAGGAGTAATTGTAAACTGGGATATAGCTTTCAATCCCATCTTCTTTGCCTGCCTTGCTACACTGGCTGCTCTATCAATATCTTCATAACTTGAATTTGTACAGCTTCCAATTAAACCAACACTAAGTTTATCCGGATAATTATTTTCCTTTATCGCTTCTTTCATTTTGGATATTGGAACAGCTTTATCGGGAGAGAAAGGTCCGTTAAGATAGGGTTCCAGCTCATCAAGATTCATTTCAATAACCTGGTCGTAATAGTTTTCAGGATTCTCAAAAACTTCTTTATCAGCTTTCAGTTCGTCTGCCAAACCTTCGGCAAGTGCAGCAACATTTGCACGTCCGGTTATTCTAAGATATGATGACATTTTTTCATCAAAAGGAAAAAGTGAAGTGGTGGCACCAATTTCTGCACCCATATTGCAGATAGTTCCCTTTCCTGTGCATGAAATTGAATCTGCTCCTTCGCCAAAATATTCAACTATAGCACCTGTGCCTCCTTTAACAGTTAAAATGCCAGCCAGTTTTAAGAATAACATCTTTTGCCGAAGCCCAGCCGGTTAGCTTTCCGGTTAGTTTAACACCTATTAGTTTTGGCCATTTTAATTCCCAGGGCATTCCAGCCATAACATCAACGGCATCTGCGCCGCCAACACCAATTGCTATCATTCCCAAACCACCTGCATTAGGTGTGTGCGAATCTGTTCCTATCATCATTCCACCGGGGAATGCATAATTTTCCAAAACTACCTGGTGAATAATTCCAGCACCGGGTTTCCAGAATCCAATACTATATTTTTTTGAAATACTTTCAAGAAAATCATAAACCTCTTTGTTCTCTTCGTTTGCTCTTGATAAATCATCTTTTGCACCAACCTGTGCTTGTATTAAATGATCGCAGTGAACTGTGCTTGGAACCGCAGCACTCTTTCTTCCTGCAGACATAAATTGCAATAGCGCCATTTGTGCAGTTGCATCCTGCATAGCAACTCTATCGGGTAAAAGTTCAACATAATCTTTTCCGCCAGTAAATTCTCTATCTGTTTTCTGCCACAAGTGACTGTATAAAACCTTCTCTGCATAAGTCATCGGACGGTTTAATATTTTTCTAACTGTTTCAAGTTTTGCTCTGTATCCTTCGTATGCTTTTTGTATCATATCAAAATTAGCCGTCATTGTTCTATCCTTTTTCATTAATAAAAAGAAAATAAGTGTTAGGAAAAATACTAAAAGCTGTAGAATTTAATTGTGCATTTATTCATTCAAAGCTGGAAAATCGGATAAAGATAGCTTTTATACCAAATTATTTTTTATCTTTTATGTTATATATTTATAAACTATGAGAGTATAGTTGGAAAGCAATCCCATCTTAGTTGTTGATGATGAAAGTTCATACCTTGAACTGGTAAAAAGTTTATTAAATGACGAAGGATATAAAAATGTTTTAACGGAAAACAATCCTTTGAAAGTGATGCCTTTACTTGAGCGAACAGATGTGGATTTAATTCTGCTTGATGTTTACATGCCGGAGATGAACGGACTTGACCTTCTTGAAAAAATATATGCCGAATATCCTTCCATCCCGGTAGTAATTGTAACTGCTGTAAACGAAGTTGAGATAGCACTAAAAGCAGTTAAGCTTGGGGCTTATGAATTTATTACCAAGCCGCCAAATACAGACCGTTTACTCTTAACCATTCAAAGAGCTTTAAGTAAGCGGCTCCTGGAATCAGAAAGAGATTCATTAAGAAAAGCTTTTATTGATGAGAAACCAGAACGGAGAGTTTTTTCAGACCTGATTACTGACTCACCGTTAATGTACAAAGTTTTTGAACTTACAGAAATTTTTGCACCAACTAACGAAACAGTTTTAATTGCAGGCGAAACGGGAACCGGGAAAGATCTAATAGCAAAAAAAATACACGATCTTTCACCCCGCCGAGATCACCAGTTTATTCCTGTCAACCTTGCATCAATTTCAACTACGTTATTTGAAAGCGAACTGTTTGGACACAGGAAAGGAACGTTTACCGGCGCCAGTGATGATAAAATGGGTTACTTTGAATCAGCGAACAAAGGAACAATTTTTTTAGATGAAATTGGCGAACTGCCAATGCACTTGCAGGGAAAACTTTTAAGAACTATTCAGTATAATGAAATTTACAGAATAGGCGATTCCAAACCGGTGAACCTGGATATAAGAATCATTTCTGCCACAAATAAAGATTTGCTGGAAGCAGTTCATAAAAAAGAATTTAGAGCTGATTTGTATTATCGTTTGAACCGTGGATTCATTCATCTTCCACCACTCTATAAAAGAGGTGATGATGTAATTATACTTACAGAACATTTTCTTGAAGCCGGTAACAAAGTTTACAACAGGAACATTCTTGGATTTTCTGAAGAAGTCCTGGAAGCGTTAAAGAGCTACACATTTCCTGGCAACATACGCGAACTTGAAAACATAATTATGAACGCAGTTGTAAAAACATCTAATGAAGAATACATTAAAGAGATAGACCTACCCGCAGAATATTTGAAGAAGCCGGAAGTAAAATCCAAACCAACAAAACTGATGAAACTTGAAGACGCAGAGGAAGAACACATCTTAAGTGTTATGAAATATGTTGGCAACAGTGTTCAAAGTGCTGCACCTATACTTGGTGTTAGTGAACGAACTTTACAGAGAAGATTAAAAACTATCCGCGATAAAAGCTGACCTAAAAATTCTTAGGATATATTTTCCAATTCAGATTTACCCCAATTACTAATCTTTATAATAGTTAAAATATGTAATAATTATTACTGATTTTTCCACTAATATCGGTAAATATAACCGCCATATTTGTCGAATAATACTTCTTTTCTCACAAAGAAGGATTTCTCATAAAAAAGAGAAACAATATTTTTATAGCATATTTTTTGCATATTCAATACGAATTGAATATATAATTATAAAATATCGGGGAGAGCAATAATTATGAACAGTAATCAATCATTATTTAGTTTAGGTGCTTTACTTCTTTTTTCACTCATCTCGATGCGTTTTAATTCAACACTTCTTGAGAATTCTACTGTTGAAACTGAGAATAAAGTATACCTTACTGCATTTTCGCTTGCAGATGATTTAATAGAAGAGATTAAACAAAAAGCTTTTGATGCCGCCACAGTTAAATTTCCTACAACAAATCCAGAGGATCTTACCCCAGCAGACGGTCTTGGTCCCTGGAGTGGGGAATACTATCCTAATTATAATGATATTGATGATTTTAACGGTTATATACGCCCTGTTAGCGCTCCTCATGCTGAGAACTATTCAGTCATTTGTGAAGTATGTTATGTAGATGCCGATAATCCTGATCAGAAAGTAATGACTCAAACATTCTATAAAAGAGTCCGTGTAACAATAACAAGTCCTTACATGAGAAGCCCGATTGTTTTATCAATGATATTCACACTTAAATAAAGATAAAATAAAAATGAGTATAATGCTTGATATAATGGGTTCTGTTATTATTGCCGGACTTATGGTTATAATGTTAATGAAATTTAATATCTATCAATCTACTACTAAGTTTGCATCCGACTCAGAACTTCAAATGCAGCAGAATTCAAAAACCCTGGCTGAAATTATTGACCACGACTTTAGAAAAATCGGTTACGATTATGATAGTACTGCATTCGTCCAGGCTGATTCAGAAAAAGTATCTTTCTTTTCAGATATTGATAGAAATGGTTCCATTGATTTTGTGAGCTATTTTTTAGGTGATACGAGTGAAGTAACTGGAACAACAAATCCAAAAGACCGAATTCTCTACCGTGTTGTTAATTCAGACACAATTAGAGGTCCTTCTCTTGGCCTTACCAAGGCAAAATTTTCATATTTAGATGATGTTTACACCGAGACCACTACATTATCTGATATAAAATATGTAAGGGCAGAGTTGTGGGTTGAATCAATTGAACCAGTGGGTGAAGAATATATTTTTACTTACTGGGAAATAACAATTAATCCAAGGAACTTATAATATGGGACGTGCAACAATAATATTAATAATTGGCTTATCAGTTATTGTCAGCTTTTTGATTCTAAGCCTTAATGCTAACTCTAAAGAAGGTTTGAGAACAACAGTTGATCATTATGAAAACACCCAGGCAAGATTAATAGCAAATTCGGGGGTTGAGGCGTATTTAGAAAAAATGCGAAGAGATAAAACCTTAAAAGGAACGCATAATAATAACAGCCTGATGGATGGATCTTACGATATAGACATTTCAGGACCTGATTCTTTGGGGATTGTTACATCTGTGGGTCATTTTGGAAATACAAATCATCAAACAATTGTTAAAGTTTCTCGTGAACCTGTTGATATGCCACCTTTTAAAGGCGCGTTACATATTGTTTCAGATGTCTTAGGATTAAAATTAAATGGTAACCTGGATATAAACGGAAATGACACTAACATTGATGGTTCTCCGGGACCTGAGCCTTCATTACCAGGCGTAGCTTTAGATGATCCTTCAGATAGTGCGTATTTTATAAACAATATCAAACCCAAAATAGCAAATGACATCGAAGGATTAGGAGGTTCACCAAGTGTTTATTCCGACCCTGATGTTGTTGATTGGGAGGAAGTAATGATGAATCTTATTTTTTCTGCTGATCAAACTGTTTCAACAGGAACATATTCATCAGAACATTTTGGAACACCAACAGTTCCACAAATTACTCATATGTATGGCGACATTCATTTATCTGGTACCTGCGATGGTGATGGAATAATGGTAGTTAATGGTAATCTTACTATGAGTGGGAATTTTACATATCGAGGAATTATACTAGTCTACGATGAGTCTACAATAGATTGTCAAATAACTGGAAATGGTGGTATATACGGAGCAACAATTCTTGTAGGATCTGATGTAGATCTTCATGCAACTGGTAATTCAGAATTTTTCTACAGTAGTGAAGCAATAAATAATGCTCAACTATACCTCAAATCATCCAGGTTTAAAATAGTGAGCTGGTGGGAGTAATAAATTTTACAAGTTATTTCTTACTGAACTAATGATTAAGCTTTAGAATTTATTTAAGGTTAGTGTTTTAATTTATATTAAATAAAATAATTATCAGTCCTTCTGCTACTTAGGCTTACAAATCATTCAATAGCATTATAATAACGTTTTTGCTAAATGCTTCTTTGCACTTAATTCATACATAGTGTCGCCTTTATTATCAGTATTAACTTAATATTAGTTCGAATTCTTTGAGTTTTTTTTGTAATTAAAATGGTTTAATTTTTATTATGCTTATTATTCAATTTAATCACATTTAAGGTGTATTATGCGAAACAATTTAATTAATCGAATAATTCTATTTGCCATATTCAATTTATTAGCACTAGGCCTGTTTAGTGCTTGCGATACAGCTGAAACAAATTATGTCACAGCTTCATTAAGTTTTTCTTCTGGGGCAAACCTTAATAAAGGAATGGATGGAACATTTCAATTGGATACAGTAAAAATCTTATTAGAGATATTAAAATTAAAAATCAATCTGCTAATGATGGACATCCGTAAAAGTGGGTCCCTTTGTGGTGTATCTTAATTTGGAAGGAATGACTACTGACTTTGCCGTTGGTAATATTTTTGCCGGCACATATGATCGAGTAAAATTTGAAATTCATAAAGTCGGGGCAGCTGAAACATCACCTGATCCAGAATTCTGGGAAGGAAATGATAGTAATTTACGTTATTCTGTTATAGTAAAAGGGAAGTATAATTCAGAAGACTTCATATACAAATCACGTAAGTCTGCAAAGCAAGATCTAAAATTAGAAACACCGGTTGAAGTTGGAGAAAATGAGATAGCAAATCTAACTATTACTGTGGATCCTTATACTTGGTTTTATGATGACACTACACCTCTTGGATCCAACCGATCCAGATAATGAGAAGTGAAATAGATAAAAACATTAAAGAATCATTCAAGAAATGCTTTAGAGATGATAACCACGATGGTACTAACTGATTAATAATATGATTTGATCCGATTATTAATTGATACGATTTCAAACAAATTCTAATCTCTTATACTACCTGATGAAGTTACGCTATTATCAGAATTAATTGTAACAGTATAATCGTTGCAAAAATCTGTGTGAAGAACATAAACGATATCATCTTGAACTCCCTGGATTGATATAGTAAATTCAATATCACCACGAGCAAAAGTTCGTCTTTCAGATGATGTGCCAGGTTCAATATTATTTATATTTTCGGTGTTACCACCTGATGTTTTAATTTGAATATCTGCTTTACCTGTTCCATTGTTAACTAGTAAAACACTAGGATTTTCACCATCACAACTATCGCAACCTGCGATCGAGAAACAAATAAATAAAGAAATCAAAAATGCTGCTATTTTCATCTTAAACTCCAGAATTATTTTATATATCAAAAAATATTATTACAGTCTATAGATTTTTATTGTGTTCCAAACTCCCAAGCATCAAATAATGTGCTCTAAATGTGTAAGAAAATCAAAATTATTGTTGACTTTATTAATTCAAGAAAAGTATAAATAGGGAACTAAGAAAGTAAAATCTATATTGGATTTTAATTATAATCAATTAAGACCTAACTTATCCTTCTGCTAGTTTCCAGTCAACATCATCATCAAAATTTTCTTGTGGTAAATCACTACTACCAGGTTCTTCATTAGAATCCATTGGTGAGATGTAGTCAGCTGGATTTATATCATTGTTAACTTCGTTTTCAACTTCATTTTCAACTTCATCATTAATCTTCAAATTATCAGCTATTTTTTTATCAGATGATGAGAGTTGCTTAAGTTCTGCGGAATTCATCTTAAACAAAACACAATCAGTTTCGGCAACAGCAGACGAAATCCTTTCGCCGCCTTTTAGTATTTCATCTTCTCCAAAAAAGTCTGATAAAAATTTATGTTTAACATTAGCATTACCATTACCGTTACCGTTACCGTTACAGGAAAATTTAATTTTAACCTCCCCTTCAACAATTAAGAATATTTCTGATGCTGCATCGCCACAGACATATAAAATATCACCTTCCTTTACCTCGAAAAAATATTTTGGTTTCAGATAAGGTTTAAGAACTGATCCCGATATACCCTTAAATAATCCATTCGTTCTAAGTAGTCTGATTCGTTCGGCGTCAACTATCATGATTATATCCCCTTTCAGGAGTTTTCTGAACAAAATTTTATTTACAGTTAAGTTAAATTTTGTTAGAGATAACTTGTTAAATTCAAAAAGAACAAAAACAATACCACATTAAAACAACGATTACAGACGATTTTTTGATGATAAACATAGCAACCGTTGAGTAAAAAGAATAAATTACGTGTGCGAACTTGTGTCATTTCAATTGGGAAGTATAGCTTTAATCCTTCGAAGAGAATGAAGCATATTACATTTTAGAATTAAAAATTTGAAAACTTTGTTTAATCTGTATTGAGTAATTTTTAGCAATATTTACTCTTTTCAAACAATATTGGATTAAAAATTAATGAATTCACTCAAGTAATTTTCTTTCCTGATAGAGAAAGAGTGAATAAATCATTCTAACTTATAATACTACAGGGTGCTATTCTTATCAACTAATTATCAGATTACTCTCCGAAGATATTGACGTTACACAGGTTGTTTTTACCGCCATTTATGCTTCCTAAAAGGATAAACTTTTCTTAATTGTTCAAAAATGAACAAATATCAAAGATTAAATGAGGTAAAGTATTTGCACGAAATTTGCAATCTCTCGTTAATTAGATTTATTAATAATTTTTAACATTCCCCGGAGTGGATGATTTATGAATACAGGACAAATGATGATAACACTTGGAGCAGTTCTTATTACTCTCAACAATAGTGCTTCGTGTAAACAGCAGTCAATTATCTAACCAAGATTCAATGCAAAACAACAAATTTGGTATTCTGGCTATATCTTTAGCAACTTCGGTTATAGAAGAAGCAAGTGAAAAAGCATTTGATGAAGCTAGCACATCTAATTTCGTTTCATCAACAACAGCTTTAACTAACTCCACACGAAGTTTTGGTCCCGAACCAGGTTTGAATCCAGACAGCACGTGGGAAATTCTTGATAGCTTGGAGACTTACGATGATTTTGATGATTATCACAACTATACAAACAGAGATTCCACGATGCCTAGTGCGATCTTTGATGTTAGTTGCCAGGTAAATTACGTAAATCCTTCAGATCCAAATTTTATTTGCGTAACTAATTCCTGGCACAAGATGATTAGTGTTACTGTATCCAGCCCTTTTATGCGGGATACAGTTAAAATGAGTAAAGTATTTAGTTATTGGAAATTACCATAAGAGGTTATAATGGGATTCAGTACAATATTAGACGTTCTCGGAGCAACAATAATCGGTGGCTTACTTTTACTTGTTCTTTTAAGAGTGAACGCCAATGCCACTGAAAATAAAATAATTAACGGCAGTGACAAAATTCTGCAAAGAGATTTAGTAGATCTTGTACTTACTGTTGAAAATGATCTAAGAAAAATGGGTTATTGTGCAGATCCAAGCAAATTAACAGAAAGTATGAGCAGAATAATTTATGCAAATTCAAGCCAGATAAGTTATTATACCGATGTTGATAGAGATGGCAACTTAGATAGTATTTCATACTTTATAAGTGATACCACTGCTCTTTCGCACACGGCAAATCCCAGGGATAGAATTTTGTACAGAAAAGTTAATAATCTGTTGCCTCTAATAGTGAGCACTAACATAGTGGAATTTAACTTGAATTATTTTGATGCCCTTGGAAAGGTACTTACATCACCAGTTGTATCTCCAAGTTTGATCACTCATATGGAAATCTCCTTTAAGGTAGAAGATTCAGAAGCTTATGATCAAAAATACTCTGAAGCCTACTGGCAGCAAGTTAGATTATCATCAAAAAATTTAAATAAAAGATAGGAGTTATTATTATGGGCGGTAAAGTATCATTAATTCTTGTTTTAGGTTTTAGTTCTCTGTTTGCAATTATGGGTACCGAAATGCTGAAATCTTCAAATGAAGCAACTGATAATTATGTGAATTATTTCGAACAAACAGAAGCTCATAATATTGCCGTAAGCGGAGCTAATATGGCAGCAAATGAGATCTTCATAAACAAATTTTGGATGACTGGTTATTCCAACTTAAATCGATAATGGTTCTCTTGATGTAACTGTTGATTCAATTGGTGTGGAAAATAAACTCATTACATCGATTGGAGAATATGATGGTTACCAGGATACTGTTATTGTTCTCTTAGCACCTAAAAATTTCGCACAGTATGGTAACTTTTATAATTTAATGGGTGCCTGGGCCGCTACCGGTGATACTTTTTCAGGCCCATTCCACACTAACGATTATTTAAAGTGTTATGGTGATCCTGTTTTCCTTGGATACACTACAACAAAAAACGGAGTTAAACTTTATCATAATAATGGTACTGATAATCCTGAATTTCATGGTGGATTGCAGGAAGGCTTATTTATCCCACTTGAATTTGATACTTCAATAATAAAACAGGCGGCTTTTAATGGTGGCAAAATATTTTATGATACCACGGGTAACAATTATATAATTGATACAAAATTTGTACTAAATAATGATGGTACTGTTGATTACAGCAGTAATATAAATAATGCAGGATGGTCACCTGTGATAAATGAACCTTTAACAACTTTGGCACCTAACGGTGTAATCTATGTTGAAAAAGGTAACGTATTTATTGAAGGTACGTTAAATGGACAGGTTTCAATTGTTGCATCTACAAAAGGTAGTACAAGTGCAGGGATGCCGCCGTACGACTGACCCATCTTCCGACTGGCATCGTTGTCGAATGCCAGGACGAGCGATCGCAACACAAGAACCGGGCACGCGCCATGTCGTTGCTGCAGGCTCGACTGCTCGATGCGCAGGTTTCCGAGCAGGAAACCGAACAGGCTGAGAAACGACGACTGCTGGTCGGGTCGGGGGATCGCAGTGAACGTATTCGGACCTACAACTTTCCGCAGGGCCGCGTTACGGATCACCGCATCAACCTGACGCTCTATAAGCTGGACGAAATAATGGAAGGTCATCTGGAACAAGTCGTCGAGCCTTTAATAAATGAGTACCAGGCTGATCAGCTCGCTGCACTCGGAGACGCTTGACGCCATATCGCGTAATAAGGGACACCCTGTTTTGGCGAAGTAATGCGCTAAGACACCCGCTCTCGCAAAACAGTTTCGTTTTTTTTCGGTACGCAATGTCAGAAGCAAGAAAAATCTAAGTCATACAATCTTGAAATAACTAACAGGCGTGATTTCTTGTACGCAAGCATCACGGGAGAAAACAGCAAAGAAAATGTCAGGCTGTATTTGGAAGAGCTGGTTCAGGAATGCGAAAAGACCAAGTGTCGCCGTTTGCTGATCGAAGAACTGCTTGAAGGACCTCGCCTGGATTCTATGAGCGTGTTCGATATCGCATCGGAAGGCAGCCAGAAATCCCGCGCACTTCTGAGAGCAATCGCCTATGTGGATGTCCACGCTGAAGGCAGTTCAATGAAAAATGCCGAGTCTTTCGCGACCAACCGTGGCTTGAACGTAAAAGTATTCCGAACGGTAGCTGACGCAGAGAAATGGTTGGTGGATCACGTCTAGGTTTGCGTATTTTCAACGCCGCCCAATGAATGAATCCGATTTTACGCTCTAACACCGCAAACAAAAGGCCGCTACGAGAGCAGCTATAGCACGACCGCTATGCGCCCGACAGCCACCGCTCAAACGGCCAGCTTCGGGATACAATGACCGGCAGCTACTGAACCTTAGCGGACCTTGCACTAGGCAAATCCCAGAATTAACCTCGTCCACGCGTCCAAAAAAAACAGGGACGACTATGGCGAGAATCCCGCCGCTATGTGTAGCAGAATGTGCCCATACAGTCGCTCGGCCCAATTTGGGCCGCGAACCTCGGCAGTGCCTGACACCTTTTTAGGTACGAACCTCGCCGAACCTCCCTACCCACGAACTGCGAGTAATGCCGATCCTGGCCCTAATCATTCGATGAGAGCGCTTCGAAGATTTCGGCGCTCTTTACCACGTAATTATCCAGCGCCTTATGCCATGCCGTAGTATCGCCGGGGGGCAAAGTCATGAGCTTCTGATGTAGCGCGCTCAGCTGCCCTTTTAGCATGGCGGCCTCATTGCCGCTCGACCTATTAAAGGCCGGCATGGACACAGCTGTTTTCCCGGCGATCTTCACTTTCCGGGCTCCCTTCGTTGTCGTGCTCCCCATCATGCCTATGTTCGGGTAAGGGATGGGTACCGGTCCTCCTGGTGTTGGTGTCTTACAAACGTCCGGAAACGCCTGTACGGCCTGTCCTTTGTGCGTCGAAGCTGGAAACATGATCTATTCCCTCTCTGTGCAGTTGGAATCTAAAGGCAATTCTTTGCGTTATTGGCTTTGCGTCCCTGGTTTTGGCTAGGTTCACCCTCGTTCAGGTTATTGTCGTCCTGTAAAAAAATCAGTCAATTCTGGGATGTACGTAAGGGCGGATCTTCTCTTTCTGTCGGAAAGAATCAGGTTTTTCGAGCAATACGAACCGTCCTGAAAACCTGGATTGTCGAGGACGTAGATAGCATCGCAATTCTGGAGCCGGACTTGGAAAGAAAACGGACGCTTATTGAACACGACGCATGCTGATAAGCATCAAACGTCCGATTTACACATAATTGCCGAGTAATGATCCTGAACGTAGAATCAATGTTGCTCCTGCAAATGCGGAACCCCTGACCCGGAGGCGACGAGCACCAGTTGTGGCCAGGGACCCAAGTTTGATCAATGTCCACACAGCGCAGGGGACCACTCCCCATTTTTCTGGGGTTCAATGGCAACGTGCCTATTGAGCTTCAAGTAATCATTGAGGTCCGGCCGACAAGCTTAGGATAACGACCTGTCAAGGTCGTCGATAAGGTCCTCAACAG
>CAVVMV010000014.1:0-23034 GCA_963749485.1 uncultured Ignavibacteriales bacterium
TAAGTCTCTTATTGTACGAGCCAAAGATAGAATTGAAAATCTTTCAATCGGTGTTGATGTAATTGTTGGTTTTCCTGGCGAGGGTGAAGAAGATTTTATTACAACCCATAACTTTCTTAGAGATTTACCGGTTTCCTATCTTCATGTTTTTAGTTATTCCGAAAGACCGGATACACCTGCTGCAATTATGCAGGGCACGATCAATACTGAGGAAAGAAAGAGAAGAAGTAGCATCCTGAGAATTTTAAGTGAAAAGAAAAGACACGATTTTTATAGAAGTATGATTGGGAAGAACCTGGAAGTGCTTTTTGAAGCTGAAGACAAGTATGGAAAAATGAAGGGTTTTTCATCAAATTATGTTAAAATTATAAGTGATGCAAAGAGCGAATTTGTAAACGAACTAACGGAAATAAACATCACAGGGCTTGAAAACAGCAGTTGCATAGGTAATTTAGTGGCGACTAATAATTCAGTTGAATTATTCCACTAATCCATCTAAAATTAAAATAAAAAATATGAAGTACTTTCCTCTAATCATTTTGCTAACAACCTGCCTGCTTACTGCACAGGAAAAATCAATACTTAATCTTGAAAGCGAAGTTTCTATTTCATCTTTCGATAATTCCACAAATAATATTCAAATTCAGAAATTCACTGAGAATTCGAAAAAGAGTGCTGGTTTAGGAATTCTCTATTCCCTGCTGCTTCCTGGAATGGGTGAGTTATATGCAGATGGTTACAGCAGTGGAAAATATTTTACTATTGCAGATGGTGTTCTCTGGGGAACTTTTATAGGAATGAATGTTTATGCAAATTGGCAGGAGGAAAATTATAAATCTTATGCTGCTTCAAATGCGGGAGTAAATAATGAGGGTAAGGATGCTGCATACTACGCCACAATAAGTGGTTACCTGAACATTGATGATTTCAATAACGAAAAAGCGCTGGAAAGAAATTTTGATGAGATGTATAACGAAGAAATATATTTCTGGAAATGGGAAACCTCTGATGAACGCAAAACCTTCCGCAGTATGTGGACATCCAGCGAGCAGACAACAAACGATATAAGATTTGTTGTAGGAGCATTACTTCTTAACCGTGTGGCAAGTGCAATTAACGCTGCAAGGCTTAGTTGCTGCTTATAATAAAAGTTTAGAAGAAGATTTGAGCTGGAATGTATCTGTTGGGTTGGCAAACAATAAAAACCTGCCTACAAGTTTAACTTTTAATTTTTATACATCTTTTTAAAATAGAAAAGGCTTCTGTTTAAGAAGCCATTTTTGAATCATTAATTTTTCCTGGTTATTTTAAAAGTAACATTTTCTTTGTTTGAATAAAACTTCCTGCTTTTAATTGATAGAAATATATTCCGCTCGTTAAATCCTTCAGCATTAAAATCAATTTCATATTCCTGCTGGTTTTTCTTCGTTAACTAAAGTTGCTACTTCATTTCCCAAAACATCATAAACTTTTAGTGTAATAAATCCCAGCTTCGCTTTCCGCTTTAATAAAGGGGGACTAAGGAATTCTAAATCTTATTGTTGTAGTTGGATTAAACGGATTTGGATAATTCTGGAATAGAGTAAAACTGTTAATCTTCCCCTCATTTTCCGAAGTGTTAGTTATTGGATCAATAATTTTTACAGGAAATTTAGGACCAAAATTCCATCTATCAAGCGGATCAGGAATAGAATCCCAAACTAGGCTGATTGCACAGGAATAAATTGTATCCCATTCAGCTGAGGAATCAGAAGCTGTATATCCAAAATTCCAATAAATTGTATCATTTGTAGTAGGAAACGGAAGTGAAAATGCCTGGGTTAATTCATTTAATGCTAATGGATCCTGAACTGAAAATGAATCAACAAGTTCCATCTTTCCAAATCGCCCAGCAACATTATATCCACCGGCTTCTGCAGGACCGCCGGTTAAATACATTGTATAATATCCAGTTTCCCCGATGTGTAGCGAATCTGGACCCTCGACCCAAAGGATTACTGAAGTATCCTGTTCAAAAGTATGGCAAACACAACCTGGAGGATCGCCATTTAGTTCTGTGCAGCCAATAAGATTGGTATCATTAATATTGGCTATTATCACAACTGTTACGAAGCTTAAAAACAAAAAAACTATTATGTAATTAACTTTCATCAAATAGAGACTTTTTTCTTAATGATAGAGTGATTTAAAGATAAGAATTTATAATTAGAAAATATGACTTATAAAAAAGGGAGCCGAAGCTCCCTTTAATTAAAGATGATTAATAATTAATTACTTCATCAATACAAGTTTTTTAGTAGATGTAAATTCACCAGCTTTTATCTGGTAATAATAAACGCCGCTTGAAAGTGAGCTTGCATTAAATTGAACATCAAACTTTCCGCTTTGTTTCTGCTCATCTACTAAACTTGCTACTTCATTTCCAAGAACATCATACACTTTAAGTGTAACATGACCGTCTGCTGGAATTGAATAACTGATAGTAGTAGACGGATTAAACGGGTTTGGATAGTTTTGGCTTAATGAATAATCGAGTGGTGTTGAAACTTCCGTCTCAATTACATCAGATAATTCCGATGTACCATCGAAATCAACTTGTTTTAACCTGTAAGAGTAATTTCCGGGTAAAAGATTTTCATCCATAAAAGAATAATTCTGGGTTTCTGAAGTTGTTCCGTTACCTTCAACAAAACCTACACTGCCAAACTCTCCGTTTTGCATTTTTCTCTGAATCTCAAATCCATGGTTGTTAATTTCTGTTGCAGTAGTCCAATTCAGTGTTACATCATCACCATTCGTATTTGCGGTGAATGAAGTTAACTCTACAGGTACTAACAACATCAAGTGAAACTGCTCTGCGATGTACTGGTGTTCCGTTGGGTCCTTCACCCTGAACTGTGATTGTGTAATTGCCCGCTGTAACATTTCCGGATGTACGAATCCTTAGCGTTACATTGCCCGGGAAAGAACCGAGCGTATTACCAAGTGGAAAATCGAGTGTGAGTGTTCCGTTTGGCGGTGTTGGGGAAACAGTAGCTGAAAATATTGCAGTTGAAGAATAAAGTTTAACACTTGGAACATCTACGGTAACAAATGCACTGTCATTATTTTGTGTAATACCTGTAGTTGTTGGAGATACAAGCATCGCAAAATCAGGGAAGTAACCAACATAACTTCCATAACTTCCTGCTCTAAAGTCAGTCCACATCGCAAGTGCCTGGTTGTCCACAGAAACTATTGCATCATAATCACCCTGATAACGAGGGGTGCCGCCGCCACCGCAGGTTGTACAATTTATTCTCATTTTCTGATTTGAAATTCTCTGGTTTGATGCCCAGGTAACTCCACCATTATCAGAATAGCTTGCATAAATATACGCACTGTCACTTGTTGGTGTATCTCTCGTATCCATCCACTTTACAAACAATCTTCCTGTCTGTGTATCACACCAGATTGAAGGATGCCATTGGTTATGGTTGGTTGTGCTTGCATCATCGTTAATTACAACCGGGGATGACCATGTTGAACCCTGGTCAGTTGAATACCTGCAGAAAATATCTGGTTTATTTCCATTTCCGGCAGGAGTGTTTGAAGCATAAACGCAGTATAATCTTCCTCTGAAAGTACCGTTACTTTGATCTGCAGCAATAAACGGGTAAGGTCTTGTTCGCATATTTTGAACTGAGTTCCTACCATTTACATTTGTACCAACATAACCTGCAAAACTTTGAGCTAGATTTTAGAGTAAAAGTAGCTCCACCATCGGTCGAAACATAAAAAGTATATAGTGGATGCAAAAGCACTTCCAGAATTTGTAACAAAATAAACTGCACCACCATCTGTTGCACCGTTTGGACCAACACATACCATTGCACCTGGTAATGGACTGTTAGATGCATTAAAAGTTGTTGTCCAGGAAGTACCATTATTAGTCGATCTGGCAAAGCCATGTCCATTGAAAGAGCTTCTAGTCATGGTAGTATAAATATAATCTGCAAAAGGACCAGTTGTTTGATCTGCAGCCATCCAGTTTTTATCTCCACCGAAAATCGAGGTTACAGCAGAACTCCATGTTGTTCCATTATCTGTAGATCGAATAACTTTACAACCTGTATACCACCGTACATACGTTTCATAGTAAAGATTTCCACTGCCATCATAAGCGGTACAAGGATCACCATTTGCACTTGTACCAAATGGCGGTGTAGAGTGGAGCCAATTGTGGCCATCTGATGTTCTCCAGGCACCATTAATATTGTATGCACCAAAATATTGTACAGGATTATTAGGATTCTGTGTTACGTGAGGTTCGGCAAAATCAACACCAAGGTTAAAGTTGTCGTATCCATCACTATCAGTAATCACATCTTCTTCGGAATCAGAGTAATTAATATTCTGTATCCACTCTTGCGGTACAGCGTCAATAAGTGGATTATCACCTTGTGCCAGAACTGTAATGTTCAGTACAACGGCGATAAAAAAGATCAATAATGGCAGAACCATTATTTGACTAGGTAATTTATTTTTCACTTTAGCTCCTGTTTAATTAATAATTTAAACAATTAATTATTTCGAAATAAATTAAGCATTGATTTTCTCTGTTGATGAGCTAATCAGTATGCCCGGAAAACCCCTTATGAACTAAGAGAAGAACTATTGGTTGTTTATCAATTGGTAAACAATATTTTTGTGAGGTCAATCTAAGAATATTTTTTTCAGAAGCAAAATATAAAATGAAAAAATTAATTATTTCATCAATACAAGTTTTTTAGTAGAAGTGAATTCGCCAGTTTTTAGCTGGTAATAATAAACCCCGCTAGATAAATCGCTTGCGTTAAAGTGAACATCAAATGATCCGCTTTGTTTCTGCTCATCCACTAAACTTGCTACTTCATTACCAAGAACATCATACACCTTAAGTGTAACATGTCCGTCTTCCGGAATTGAATAACTGATTGTTGTTGACGGGTTAAATGGATTAGGATAGTTTTGAAAAAGGGAAAAGCTTTCCGGAATCCCTTCTTCGATTTCCTTAACAAAATTAATTATAGGGGGAATATATTTTATAATTGCCCCTCCTGCCAACTGCAAAACCATGCAGTGAATCCGGAAATATTATATCAATAATGATGGTACTATCCGGAGATGGTATATGAGTCCAGGTAGAACCTGCATCAAAGCTGTAAATTAATTTTTCCTCACCTCCTAACGGCGACCATGCTTCATTATCCGTTCTAAAATCTATATCCCAGGCAGCTCCACTAATTCCAATGTACTCGAATTCCCATGTTACTCCCCCATCAGAGGTACGGATCATTTCAACTCCAAAACCAAGAGGTTCGAAATCACCGCCAACACCAAGAACATTTAATGAATCAATGATATGGAGTTGATAAACTGGATCTTGTGTAACATAAGGTGTATCAATCACATACCAGTAATCCCCACCGTCAGTTGTCCACCAGATTACACCACAACAATCAAATACACCACCCGAGGCATAACCGAATCTTGAGTTGTAAAACTGAATGTCATAAACTGGAAAATTAGAATAAGTGGAAGAATCAATTTCTGCTTCTGTCCAGGAAAGACCTCCGTCAGTCGTCCTTACTATTGGATGCGGTTTTCCTCCCATCCAGCCATTTAGCGAATCCAGAAATAATACACACCGACTGAAGATATTTTCTTCCGGGTGAGTTGGATTAATCCAGCTTTTTCCACCATCAGTAGTCTTTAGTAATTTAGTACCAGCTGGAATAGTTGATGTTTCCCAGGATGGTGCCCAACCAAGATTTCGATTTAAAAAGAATACATCCACAAATATTATTTTCAGTTTTACTATCCTGAATTACCCAATCAGCTCCACTATTTGAAGTATGAATTATAGTTCCGGAATCTCCAACCGCCCAGCCATATAAACTATCAACAAAATAAACTGATGTAAGATAATTATCTGTTGGACTCTCAATACGTTCCCATGTTCCTTGAGAATAAATGTTTATTTGAACTAGCTGAAAAAAAAGAACTACAAGTATATATTTAAATCTGTTATTCATTCGTATAAAATAAAAATTCCACTTAAAATTAGATGAAATGGCTAATAATTTCAACTTACTTTGCTAAGAACTAACTGTTGATATTGGATGAGTACTTGCTCTCAAACATTGTGTATATAAAAAAGCCAGGTAATAACGCAGCAAAAAAAAGTGCCAGCCACTAACAAAATGACTGGCACAGCATAAAAGAATTATGGTTTCGCAGTTACTTCATTAGCATTAATTTCTTCGAGGTTATTGAAGTTAGCTGATTCCATTCTGTAGATATAAACACCACTTGCCAGATTACCTGCATTGAAATCAATTTCATATCTGCCGGCTTTCTGCTGGGAGTTCACCAGTAAAGCAACTTCTTCTCCTGTTAAGTTGTAAACTGCTAATTTAACAAAACCATCTTCAGCTATTGAATATTTAATCATTGTACTCGGGTTGAAAGGATTTGGATGATTTTGTTCTAAAGCATACTCAATCGGAGCAGTAACATCAACATTTACTTCATGTGTGTACTCGAATTTACCGCTAAAATCAATCTGCTTTAAACGGTAGGTGTAAGAACCAACAGTTACTCCGGCATCCACAAATGAGTATGATTTAGCTTCGGTTGTTGTTCCAAAGCCGGCTACGTAACCAACTTCTTCAAATTCAGAATTACCAGATTTTCTTTCAATCTGAAAACCCTGGTTATTTGTTTCGGTAGCAGTGCTCCAGTTAAGTTCTACTTCATCGTTACGCTGAAACAGCATTAAATGAAGTAAGTTCTACCGGAACAAGGGCAAAATCAAGTGAAGCAATTCTTGTACGCCAGTTAAAACTACCTGTAGAAGGTTGATACTGGTTTACATACCAGAAAACTTCCGGCTCGGCAGGATCAACACTCATTTGTGTATAATCTCCCCATCTTGATAATCCTGTTTGTACGCCTGAACTGGAAAAGATAGTTTCTTCTGTAATAGGCATTGTACCCAGAGGATCACCACTTAACCTTCCGGTAAATCGTATCTCCGGCATAACTGATGTACTTGAAACTGAATATCCAAGACACATATCTCCATTTGAATTTATTGCAACACTACCCATCCATCTATCTGTGCCATCCGGAGAGTAAGTGCCTTCCTGAAACAGGGTCCAGGTAGCTCGCAGGCATTCTGAATTCGTACCATCTCATTCCCGCAACACCCCCACCTGCATTAACAGTATGGCAAACCACCATAGACTGATGTGAACCGAAGTTTCTATAATTTAATCGGTTCATTGTCATAACATCAAGATCATCCAGAGTTGATCCCGGAGATGGCTGAGGAATACCACTCACCCCAGAAAATGGCGAGGTTGTTATAAACGTAGGACCGGTAAAAGTAGAATTACCCGGTGTTACCCAATCTACGTGAAACGCATAAATATCAAAACCGTCTGTACCACCATACCGAGCATTATCATGAATTTGCCCAAAATAATTTGGTGCTCCTGCCGGAGGTGCAGCTCCATCATTATCTGAAGGGAGCATAGACCAGGATGTTGCACTGGAACTTTGGAAAAATACCATCTGTGCAGGTAGACCGCTTAACATTTGGGTTCTTTCAAATGCAGCTGCTGTTACATCCAATATAACTACCGGAAAAAGCATTTGCTGACATATAATATCCATCTGGCCAAACACCTAATTTAGGATAATCCACAAAATCAGGAAAAGTAAATCCATATCGATGCCAGGAACCGGTAGGATCATTGGTTTGAGAAATTGCTATTAACATATAAGATGGACCAGTTGGAAAATTTGGAACCGAAAATTGACTTGCCAACCACCTGTCAGCCGCTTCATCATAAAGTACAATAGGATCGCCGTCATTTAGACTACTAGACCAGGGACCGGGAAATCCTGCCCAGATTGTCCCAAGGTTTGCAGGACCGAGAAGGGAAGTTCCTGTCTTATTCCAAATTTGAAAACGAACATTTACCATCTCCATGTAATGGTTTGGTCCAACAGCACCGCTAGGATCCGGAGGTGCAAAACCCTGTGCAGGAACTCCATCCCAATTCTGTACGATAATTCAAAGACCGTTAGGTCCATTGACACGCTGAACTGACGGATCATACTCGTACTGGTCTTCAAATTGTGGAGGATCAATTAAAAGCGGAACAATTCCATCCTCCCATTGCGATGGAGGAGTCCACATTTGAACTAACTCTGTTAGTGGTGGTGATGTATCATTATAAACGGATTGTGATACTTGAGGTTGGAGTCCATTCTCCCCCTGACCAAATGAATTGCACCAGGAAAATATTAGTGCAATTAACGTAAATGAAAAATATTTTTTCATTATGCCTCCTATTTAATTAATAAATTGAACAATTAACTATTTCGAAATAAAATAAGCAACGATTTTCTCTGTTGATGAGCTAATCAGCATTCCCGGAAAACCCCTTATGAAAAAAGAGAATAACTATTAGCTGTTCATAAAGTGGTAAACAAAATTATCTTGATGCTAATCTAAGAATATTTTTTTTAGATGCAAAGAGTAAATAGAAAAAAATAGTGGGTAATTAATGAACGGGAGAAAATATTTTTTGTATGATTTAAATTAAAATTTTATTGGAATCTGAATTCGAATATCTCTATTTTTTAAATGGGCAAACAATAATCATCTTTTATTAAGGAGGATGTATGAAAATAAATGTAAAAGCTTTTGCTTTAACATGCGGTATATTATGGGGCCTTGCGGTTCTGTTAGGCACCTGGTGGTTACTTATCTGGAATTCTCCCGGCGCAATTATTTCCAAACTGTCCGCATTTTATATTGGTTACTCATACTCGTGGGGAGGCGCAGTAATTGGTTTGCTTTGGGGTTTCGTTGATGGATTTATTGTGCGGTGCCATATTTGCCTGGCTGTATAACAAGCTGGTAAAAACTCCTGTTGAATCTAAATAAACCGGTACTAGATTATTTTTTTAAGAAGATATCCTTAAGAAATAAATCTGAAGCCAGTAAGAAAGGGATTAGGCAGTGTTATATCCCGAACAGCTTTTTAAATTCTTCATTATTATTCATTTCTTCTATTCTCTTTTTTTCTTCATCACTATCTTTTTGGTGAAGAATATCTTTTGCAAACTCTTCGCACTTAATTACGGTACTGCTGCAAACGCGTGCATATTCAGTTAAATTATTATCTGATGTAATAACAATAATGTTTCTCGGATTTTTACTTTTACCAACCTGGTTCTTTATCATTTCATCAGCAGTGAGATTTTCAGAATAGACTATGCTTGCATTATTTATTCTTATAGATTCTTTAGGATGACCATCGAAGTGAAGAAAAACCTTAGCATTCTTTTGGTTGAAATAGTTATCGATCATGAACGCAAGTTTTTCCCTGCTTCCCTGCTTATCCTTTTTTTGGAGGATCTTTAAAGAAGGAAGTTTACCGATGAGATTATTTCCATCAATTATATACTGTTTCATTCAGAATATCTTCTTGCAAAATTATTATTACCTGGTATTATAAAACCGGTTCTGCTTGGTTATCTTAAGATCCTGCAGCTGCGGGGCTTTAACCCTTATCTCAAACCTGAATCCGCTGTACGTTCCAATTGGGTTCCATGTAAAGTTCATAATCCAGCAATGCAAATCGCGGGAAATCCGAATTTGTGGTGCAGCAAATTCATCATTTTCAATATCGTAGCTTCCTGTAACCGAAAATTTCCAATTACGGGTTAAGTTAAAATTTAAACTGCCACTTAAATTAGAAAATTTAGATTCTAGCTCAGGAGTTGGTTTTGATAAGTTGTAATTATAGGTTAAGGCAATATCCCAGGGAACATTAAAATCAGGATCACGATCAGTATAAATTCCCTGGTAAACATTCCTGTCTGCAGAACCGAGACCAAATTCATCAATTTCGTTTGTGGGCGGCAGATCTTCACCTGTTTCTTCAGATTTTAACCTATCACCAGAAAGACGTGTGGTTACAGAAAAATTGAGGTTAGTCATTCTTAATAATCCTTTGCCTTCATCAACAAGAAATTTATTTATGCGGGTAACATTGCCTGAATAATCGTATGGTGTAAAACTTGAAGAGCCGGAGAGATCAAAAATATCACTTATCTGTGTTCTGTAGGATAATCTTAAATCGGAAAAGTTAAGCGAATCTGCTGCAAAGTTATAACTCATCCCAGCTGTAAGATTAAGCAGTTGTATTTTATTTTCTTTAGAAGTTGTATCAGTTGGATCGGCAATCGTTTTCATCTCAAAATTATTTCCCATAGAAAAATTAAGGTTCTGCTGCTCGCCGGAAGTTGCACCGCCAAAGATCTCGCGTTCAAATTTATTGTACTTAACTTTTGAACCATCAAGAGAAGTATATTCTCCATAATAACCCCACTTTGGTTCTGAAAAATCGGGACGGTAACTATAACTTAAATTTGGAGTTACAGTATGCCGAATTGCACTTATGCCGGGAATTATAGAATTAAACATTCCGTAGAACTTTGTTGAAGTACCTACGCCGACACTAAAAGTTCTTACAAAATCAATTTTCTCTTACATCGTTTGTAATAACAGAATCGCTTCCTGTAAAAGAGATTACAGAAAATTTTTCTATTTGTTTGTTATACCATTTTTCTTCGTACCTAAAGGAGGGTGAAAAACTAAAATGACCGAATTTCGGTGACATATCTGCATTGATGTTATGCTTAATTCCACCACGTATTTTCAAATCGCCATCGACTTTATTCCTGTTGTTCTGAAACTGCCCTGAATAAGAATATCCAAATAACTCGTACCAGTTTTTATCCTGCCCTGAAGATTCACTTCTGAAAGGATAACTTTGTGCTTTCCTGAACGACACACTCGGCAGCACTTCGTAAATATCATTCGTTTGAATTACTTGTCTTCGGCTGTAGTTTATTGTTGCACTGTTGCCCGATTCATCCCATGTTTTAGAGAGAGTAGCATTAGAGATAATTTCATTCCTTAAGAGGTCATTAAAATTAGCAACGTTACGCGTCAAATAATTTTTTGTTGCAAATTCCAGGTTTGCATCAAATTTTAATGTTGGTGTAAGTGTTTGATTATGAAACCATCTTAATCGCCAGTCAATTTCTTCACTAAAGCTTGGATCGGTGGATTCGCCGCGTAAAAAATCAGAATAGGAACCTTCGATGTTGCCGGAAAAATTATAACGTTTAACATACCGGAACTTGCTGTTTAAATTGAAACTTCCGCGAGTGTAATAATCGGCTGTTACGTTCCAATCCATGTAATCACTCATTGCCCAAAAGTAGCCGAACCTGCCAAAGTATGTTCCGAAAGTTGCATCGCTGCCAAATGTCGGTGCAATTAAACCAGAGCGCCTGCCTGACTGTAAAGGTAGGACAGCAAATGGAATAGGAATAGGAATAGGAACCTCACCAAAATGCAAAAAGATCCATTCAGCCGCCAGTTGCTCTTCCTGTATAACTTTCATTTTAGGAGAATAGATATGATAATGCGGACAATCTGCATCGCATGTTGTGTAAATTCCATCTTCAATAAAATAAGTGTCTTTACTCACTTTTTTAATTTTTTCGCCATGATAAAAAGCACCTTCAATCTCTGTGTCAGCCATTGAAAACGAGCCCTGCCCGGTTTTAAAATTGTACGTCATCTTTCTGCCTTCGTAAGTTTCACTCCCTTCAATTAAAACCGGTGTGCCTGTAAGTTCAGTGGAAGCAGAATCTTTGGGAACACCTACTGCATCAATTTCATAATTTTCAAAATCAACAATAATATTTGCGCTGTTTATCTCGGTTGTTTTGTATTTAATTTTTCCTTCACCGTAAATAGCCATCTTCTTATCTTTTACAAAAAAGATTAATGAATCTGTAGCATTTGCATAAACCACCGTATCAACATCTGATTTGCGTTCAATTTCTTCTACGGCTAATGTATCATTAATAATGCTGAATAATGTATCGGCAGGAACTACAAGCATTGTATCGTTCTGTTGTGCGAACAGACTGATGGTAAAGATAAAAATAATGTTTGCTAACAGAAGATATTTCATACCGGAAAGATAAGAATATGCTTGAACTAAGGGTACTGCATAATTTTAAGACGATGTATGTGAATAATTTGTTGCAGTTGCATTTTAAAAAATCACAAATCTCAATTTTCAAAATTCAAACAATACTTAATATCCAAATTCCAATATTTAAAACTATATTTTGAAATTTGGATATTGGCTATTATTTGATAATTGTATTTTTGTGTTTTAGAATTTATCCTTAAAACTTAATTAGAAAATTGGTGATCAACTATCTTTAATTCACCGGGATAATTAATATCACCTAAAACAGTGCTAACTGTAGGATCTGCAAATAAAGTTAACCTTGTTGCTGAACCTTGCTGCCCGCCTAAAGCGAGAACAAGATTTAATAATGATTCGTAACCCTGGTTTTGAATAAACTGCATAAGATCAAAATTTATTTGAATTGGAATTAACGAAACTTCACCCGTTCCCGGAACTGTTACTGGAGAAGCAATATTTCCGGAAATTGTTTCCTTGTTATCAATCTGCAAACGCCAAGGAAAGGCTTTAAGTGTCGCATCAGTTTTTTTATAACCGCCTGTTCCATCATTTGGATTTTTTGCTTCAACATTAAGTGTAAATGATATCGGTAATGTTCCTGAAGTAACAATTGATGAAAGGTTTATTATTTCCAGCGGGCTAAAATCCGCCAGCTTCGATTTATTTGAAATGTCTATTCCGTTTACATTAAAACCATTCACATCTCCAAGTTTAAATTGAAGCCGTGAAAGATTAGTAATGGTTTCATAAATGCTGCAGCTAGTAAATGTAAACATTAACAATAACTGATGAGAAAAATATTTTTTTCATGTTATACCCTTTTGTGATTTTTCTATTTTTTGAATTATTATTTCTGCAACTTTCAATGCTCTTAATCCATCTTCGCCGGAAACAACTGGTTTTTCATTATTTAGAACCGAGTTAATAAAAAGCTGGAGTTCATATTTTAGTGCATTAATTTCTTTCTGTTTCGGCTGTTCATAAACAAGTTTTCTTTTTTTATCACCTACTCCAATTTCTCCAAGCGGAATAAATGATGATGAATCTTCACTATCTACCGGCATTAAACGGAAGAGCTCTGCAACGCCTGTAACAAAATCAAGAGCAATGTATCCATCCTGCTGGAAGATTCTCATCTTCCGCATTTTCTTTTGCGATATCCTGCTTGCAGTTACATTTGCAACTGCACCGTTTTCAAATTGAATTCGTGCATTTGCAATATCAAGTGTATCTGAAACTATTGCTACACCGTTTGCCTGTACATCTTTTACTTCACTTTTAACTAGACTTAAAATTATATCAATATCATGAATCATTAAATCCAGGACAACCGCTACATCTGTTCCTCTTGGATTAAACTGTGCTAACCTGATCTGTCTGAATAAACTTCGGTTCAAGCATATATTTTTCCATGGAAACAAGCGCCGGGTTAAATCTTTCGATATGTCCAACCTGTAAATTTAATTTTTTATCATTCGAAATTTTAACAAGCTCTTCTGCCTGCGGAATGGTTGCGGTGATTGGTTTTTCAACAAAAACGTGAATTCCTTTTTCTAAACATTTTTTTGCAATTTCATAATGCGCGCTTGTAATTGCAGCAATCGAAACAGCATCAACTTTATCAAGCAATTCATCAATAGAATTTACTAGCTGGTACTTTAAATTCCTCTGAAACATTTTTTGCTTGCTCAGAATTTGAATCATAAATACCAACAAGCTCACAGTTTTCTATTTCTGTAAACATCTTTGTATGAAGCTTACCAAGATGTCCTGTTCCAATTACTCCAACTTTTAATTTATCCATAAGTTTTACCTTGCAGTAATTCTTTTATATCCAATTATTCTTTCATAACCGCCAAGATTGGGTTCGTTATAATAAAGAAAAACATCATATTCTTTTTTATTAACCCACGTATTCCCTTCCAGCACAAGCCAATCATCGTTTACAATTTCACCATTTATTACATCTGCAGCAACATACTGGTAATCGTAAATTCCTCTCTTTAAAGGAATTGTTATCGAGCTTATTCCAGCTTCCTTTTTCATTTTATAATCGAGTGAAAGTTTCCAGTTATTAAAAGCTCCAACTAAAAAGATTTCACCATAAACATCATCCGGCGGACGGATTGAAAATGTGACATTAAGGTAAGTTGAATATGTATCTTTAAAATCAGCAAACAACATTCCTCCGTTCAGATCTTTATTCCGTGGCGGGATGAAGAACCGCGAAAATTCCAAACCATCTAATTGTGCTTTAACATCTTTAGCGCTGAATATATTATTATTTCTAATATCAACCTGCCTGAATTCATTACCTGCCTGTATATCCCTTGCAATAAAAGTGAACTTACGGTTTGCATCCCATTCAAACTTTCTGAAGAGTGTGTTTGATAATCTATCTACAATAATTGGATTATAAATCCGGTGGTTTTCTATTATCTCAATTTTATTTACAAAGGAAGGATGAAACTGTGCGGGCAAATTGAAATTTGTAGTTACATTAAAAGCTTTTGCAAGCTCAATCGGCCAGTAGTTTTTATCTTCAAGCTCATCCTGTTTAACTCTTACGCTTAACGGTACTTCGTGTTTCACATATAAAAATTTTCCTGCTGCATAAACAATTGAAGTATCCTGTGTATCGGTAAGATAAAATCTCCATTTACCTGAAAAAGGGAAACGGACATCATCTTTATTGTTTGGGTATTCGCCTTTAAAATGATAATCTGCTTCCTCAACCGTAGATGGAAGATATTCAAAATCTAGAAAGTATGCTGTGCTGTTCAAATTATTAAGGAGGAAAACATTTTTTGCGGGAGTCCATCCTTTATCGCAAAACCTGAAAACAATATTCATATTTGGAATGAAATCAGCTTGAACATCAAACTCAATTACAAGCCGGCTGCCTGCTGTTACAACGGGAAGAGAGGTTTTACTTGCTGTGGTATAAACGTTTAGACTTTTTACTTCAAAATCGTTTACTGATTGTGTAAATGAATAACTTGCTTGTAAAAAGAAAGAATGCAACTGCTGCAAATAAAATATTTCAAGAAGTGATCCCCCTTTAAAAATCAAAAATTTCTACACATTTAATTGAACTGTGAGGAATGAATATTCCTACCACCTGATCCTCCCTTTGTGCTTCAAGCAGAATCCCGTCATCATAAGCATTAACAAGCTTACCGGTTTTAAAAACAATTTCGTAAAGCGCTTGATCTGTTTTAGGATCTTTTGTTGCACCGTAGTTTTCGTGGAGTGTTACGTTTAATGTTTGGTTAATATACTCAGACCAGTCTATGTTCATAATAATTTCCTTTTTATTCCGATTTTATAAGAATTGATACAAAATATATAGATAATTTAAGGTATTTAGAAGATTAAAGCATTGTTAATAATTAGTCCATTTATAAATTAAAAACCCCCGCAGAAAAATTACGGGGGTTGATAACGAACTCTCTCTATATCTCTCTCTTATAAGAGAGAGACTTATTACCAATAAATCCTTTTATAAGAAGTGCTAACAGAAATTAATTTGGAGTTACAACATTTTAAAAAGCCCCTTCTCTTTTTAAGAGAAGGGGTTTAGGGATGAGTTCTTAATTTTGCAAGCTTTTTATTTCAAAGGTTAATGAAAATGATAATTAATTCTTTACAGCTCTTTTAATCTCATTTGTTAATTTACTCATCGCTTCTTTAGCATCACCAAAATACATAAGCGCATTTGGATAGAAGAAAAGCTCGTTATCAATTCCTGCATAACCAACATTCATAGAGCGTTTATTTATTACAACTGTTTTAGCATAATCAGAATTTAAAATAGGCATACCGTAAATCGGTGAACTCTGATCGTGCCGTGCAGCAGGATTAACAACATCATTTGCACCAATTATAATTACAACATCTGTGTTCGGGAAGTCATCATTTATTTCTTCAAGCGACATAAGTTTATCGTAAGGAACCTGCGCTTCTGCAAGCAGTACGTTCATATGCCCGGGCATTCTTCCTGCAACAGGATGAATTGCAAAACGAACATTTACACCTTTCTTTTCAAGCACGTTCATTAAATCCCTAACAGCATGCTGTGCCTGTGCAACAGCCATTCCATAACCGGGAATAATTATAACATTGCTTGCGCTGTCAAGAATCATTGCAAGCTCTTCAGCATCAACAGATTTAACATCACCTTTTGGTGTGGTACCTTCTGCAGCAGGTCCTCCAGCGCCGGCAGAAGCCCATCCACCAAGCACAACGTTCATCAGCGAGCGGTTCATTCCCCTGCACATAATAAGTGTAAGAATAATTCCTGATGCACCAACTAGAGCACCTGCAATTATCAGCATATTATTCTGCAGTACAAATCCTGTCATCGAAGCAGCCAAACCTGAGTAGGAGTTTAACAATGATATTGCAACGGGCATATCTGCTCCACCAATTGGAAGAACCAGAAGAACACCAAGCAAAAGCGAAACTCCAACAATACCAAGCACTAAATTTATTTGGGTAGGATTTAATACAACCATTACTCCTGCAGCCGCAACAGCAAGCAGGAACAATGCATTAAGAGGATGCTGCAACGGATATTTTACAACTTTACCTGTAACAATTCCCTGCAGTTTTCCAAAAGCAATTAGCGAACCTGTAAATGTAACAGAACCGATTAGTACACTTAAGATGATAGTAGTAGTAGTTGCAATTTCAAAATTTGCACCGCTTACCAAAAGTTTATCATACTCTGCAAAAGCTACAAGAGCAGAAGCTCCGCCGCCGAAACCGTTTAGCAGACCAACCATCTGCGGCATACCGGTCATCTGTACTTTGTATGCCATAAGCGCACCAATCGCAGAACCAACAACTAAACCTAAAATAATATATTCATACGTTAAAATTTTCTGATCGAATAAGGTTACTACAATTGCAAGCAGCATACCCAAAGCAGAAAGTTGATTCCCCCGGCGTGCAGTTTTAGGTGAGCCTAATTTTTTTATTCCAAAAATGAAGAGAACCGATGCAATTAAATAAACCAGATATAATACAATTTCCATTTTTTAACTCACTTTCCGTCTGAGCCGGACCGAGACGGCTTTTTAAACATTTTGAGCATTCTATCAGTTACCAAAAAACCTCCAACAACGTTTATAGTTGCAAAAATAATTGCAACTACTCCAAGTATGGTACTGATCGTCAATTCACCAAGTCCTGCGCTTAATAAAGCACCAACTATGGTAATTCCGGAAATAGCATTCGATCCGGACATTAAAGGCGTATGCAATGTTGGCGGAACTTTTGTTATAAGCTCGAAGCCAACAAAAATAGCCAGCACAAAAACATATATGAGCATTAAAAGGCCTAAACCTTCCATAATAATTTCCTTATGTTTATTTGATAAAATTTCAAGATGAGCATTTATTGTAATTACAATAACTCTTTAATTCTTTGATTTATAACTTCACCGTTATTTGTAATCAGCGAGCCCTGCACAATTTCATCTTCAAGATTAAGTTCAACTTTACCTTCTTTGCCAATGTGTGCTACTAAACTAAGAATATTTTTTGAATACATTTCACTTGAATGAGTTGGTACAAGACTTGGTAAATTCGGTTCACCGATTATTGTTACACCATGCTTTTTAACTGTTTTACCTTTTTCACTTACTTCACAATTTCCGCCAAACTCAACAGCCATATCGAGCACAACGCTTCCCGGTTTCATATTCTTAACCATTTCTTCTGTTACAAGAACAGGAGCTTTTTTACCAGGAACCAAGAGCAGTTGTAATAACAATATCAGCTTCAGTAACATGTTTAAATATTAACTCTTTTTGTTTTTTAAGAAATTCTTCCGAAGCTTCCTTTGCGTAACCACCTTCATCCTGCATATCTTCTGCGCCTTCAACTTCAATAAATTTTCCGCCAAGAGATTGCACTTCTTCTTTTACTGCAGTACGAATATCAGAAACTTCAACAACGGCGCCCAATCTTTTTGCGGTGCCTAATGCCTGCAATCCTGCTACTCCTGCGCCCATAATAACTACTTTTGCAGGAGAAATTGTACCTGCAGCGGTCATCATCAATGGAAAGATTTTCCCTAAAGCATCTGCGCACATAATTACACTTTTGTATCCTGCAATGTTCGCCTGCGAACTTAGTGCATCCATTTTTTGTGCTAAAGTTGTTCTCGGAATCATATCCATAGAGATAACATTTATTTTTTTCTCAGCACATTTTTTTGCAAGATCGGGATGATTAAGCGGGTAAAGGAATGTAATTAAAAGTGTTCCATCTTTCATCAAATCCAGTTCGTGTTTTCCTGCTATCGGGATGATCGAGGGGACGCTGAACTTTTAAAACTAATATCTGCAGATGAATAAAGTTCATTCAAATTATCAATAACTTTAGCTCCAGCCGATTCATACATTTCATTTGTAAAACCAGCATTCAACCCTGCATCTTTTTCAACCTGCAGTTCAAAGCCGGCTTTAATAAATTTTGAAACCACATCGGGAACACAGGCAACCCTGTTCTCTCCGGGCATTATTTCTTTCGGAACTGCTATAATCATAGCTTAAAATCCTCTGTTGATTTGAATAATTTTTGAACTGGAAAATTAAACGGATTGGAAGCGAATTCCAAAAAAAAGAAGGTAGATTTTGAAAATTATGGTTTGCTGCTGAAAACTATAAATATCTCTTGCTATTATAAATAATTTCAGATACATTGAATTAGTGTTAAGGGTATCATTTTACAGGGAGGTTAAAATGAAGTTTATCATCTATTTCTTTCGTATGTATTTGTATCATCTCTCCACGCACAATCTGCATTCAGGTTTTTCATCAACAACATCAATATGCCTATGGATAATAAAGGAATTTTAGCTGATGTTAACATTCCCCCGGATGGAACTCTTGGAAGATATCTGGAGTCCCATTCCTTTTTTCAGGAGGATTTTTGGTTATCTGGTTACAATGGTGATACTCTCTGGGCAAATGCAGCAGGCATCAGCTTCTTTAATTGAAAATTATCTGCCGGGAAATGTTGGTTCGAATCAATATGATCCACGTTATAAAATTTATGTTGTTAAAGAGAGTGACCAGCCATTTGGTCCTATCCTGGCAGGAATGGATTTTTGCTGTGGAAATTGGGGCTGAGTTTTACGATGGAGATAATGATGGAATTTACAATCCTGTTGATTTGAATAGTAATGGTGAATGGGATCCTGATGAAGATAGACCGGATATTATTGGCGATCAGGTTGCCTGGTGTGTTTTTAATGATGCAGTGACTACGACGGTTCAGATTTGCTAGGAGTTCCACCTTTAGGAATTGAAATACATCAAACAGTGTTCGGTTATAAAACTTATAATGCACCTCAACTTAAAAATGTTTTGTTTATCCGTTATAAAATTCATAATACAGGAACGGTTAATCCAATACTTGGATTCAGTTTATTTCACTGCCTGGACTGATCCTGATCTTGGAGCTCAACATGCAGATGATTTTGTTGGTTCTGATACTCTTATCAAATTCTGGATTTATATATAATTTGGATGATGATCCAGGTGGATTTGAGGAAGATGTTCCTTCCTTCTTCATTAATCTTTTGCAGGGACCATACTCATATATTCCGGGAGAAACTTTTATTGATAATAACTTTAATGGAACGTATGAAGACAGCATAGATACACCGCTTGATACTGCATACAATCATCAAGGTTCTCTAAAAGGAATTCAAATATTTCCTGGTGCAAAAAATCAAATAATGACAGCATTTACACATTACTATAGCATCTGATCCGACTTCGTGGTGATCCGAATGATGAATTTGAAGCAAGAAATTATATGCTTGGTAGACATGAGATTAGGTGATCTACTTGATCCTTGTATGATTTCTGGAGTAGTGTTTATGGGGGTGTACCTTGTGAGACTATAAATCCACTCTACTGGTATTCCGGAGATCCGGAATCTAATTATGGCTGGCTGAGTGATATACGCACTAGATCAAAGAATGTTTGTACATACAGGTCCATTTTCTTTAGAAGTAAATAAACCAATTACAATTATTGTTGGCTATACAATTGGAGCAAGGAATCGATCCACTAAATTCTGTAACTGTTGGTAAAGAAGTTTCTGCATTTGTTCAGCAGTTTTATCAATCAAATTTTGATTATAATATTTTACCTGTTGAAGAAGAGAAAAATTTAATTGTTGATGAGTTTAAGTTATACCAGAATTATCCAAATCCATTTAATCCAAGCACAACAATCAAATTTACAGATTCACCCGATTTACAAGATTTACGACTATTAAAAGTTTACGATGTTTTAGGAAATGAAATTGCAACTTTAGTTAACGAAGAAAAACCTGCAGGAAGTTATGAAGTTGAATTTAATGCTTCTTCCCTTCCAAGCGGAGTTTATTTTTATCAGCTTCAAGCAGGTAATTTTGTTGAAACTAAGAAAATGGTTTTATTAAAATAACGGAGAGAAAATGAAAACGATATTAATTTCTTTTCTACTATTTCTAACCACACTCCACGCGCAATCTCCAGAATGGAGTTTGTATTATTCCGGAGATAATTCAGATATATTCTCACTAACTGAAAACTATGATGGGAGTATCTGGTTCGGCAACCGTGAGGGTCAACTCGGTAAAATAGATTCAACTTCTAATCCTATATATCAACTTCCAACTGATTACCCACTCTACAGTATTGATTGTGATCAGGATAGTAACATCTGGATAGCGACCCAGGACACGGGTTTAGTAAAATTTGACGGAATCGATTTCACATTTATTGAAATGAGAACAGTATTCACCCGCTATCCAAATTATAATAATGTTCACTATGTTAAAATAGATAACGGAAATAACATTTTGTTAGGCACGATGTACGGGCTTGCAATATATGATGGAAATATTTGGAATGCATACGATGACGCTAACTCTCCGCTTGAATTTTGGCCTGACATTTTTTCACTTGTTACTGATGATGAAAATAATATATGGTTTGCTTCACACTACGGGGCGGGTAGATTTGATCGAGGCCAAAATTGGCAATTCTGGGATGAACTAATTTATTTAAGTAGCAGCGACATTGAATCGGATGGTACTGTTTGGTTTGTTGATCAATATGGATTTCGTGCGTTAAGAATAAACGAAGATTCAACTTCGGTTATGTATGGAATAGAATGTACTCCAAATTCCGCAAACCAATTTGCGATAGACTCATCTGATGTTAAGTGGTTTTCAAAGTTCGGTGGTGGCGGAAAGGTTTTCGCTTTTGACGACCAAAATTTTGTCGAGTTAATTATTTCTTATCCAGAAATAGAAAATCACATTGTTAGTACCATTTATATTGATAGAAGTAATACCAAGTGGTTTGGTTTTAGTAATGGTTATATCGTGAAATATACGGGAGACTTTCCTACTAATATTGATGGGGGAAATGATATTATTGTCTCAAAGTTTAGACTTCAGCAAAACTACCCAAATCCGTTTAATCCAAGCACTACTATCAAATTTACAATTAACGATTTACGATTTACGACTTTGAAAGTGTTTGATGTTTTGGGAAATGAATTTGCAATTTTAGTTAATGAAGAGAAGTCAGCGGGAAGTTATGAAGTTGAATTTAACGCTTCTTCCCTTCCAAGCGGAGTGTATTTTTATCAGCTTCGTGCAGGTAATTTTGTTGACACTAAGAAGATGGTCCTCCTTCGTTAAATCTGCCCGCCACTGGCGGGACTACGGCGGATAAATGTTGATGAAATGATGAAAGTAATAATATTTTTTCTCTTACTACCAATAAATATTGTAGCGCAGCAAATTGTAATCGCCCCTGCAGAAAAAATAAACTTAGATCGTATAACTTAAACAATATATTTCCATGGATTTTACTTTGATGGTAGTGCCACTCCTTATTTCCCGATACAAAGGACTAATTTGCAAGGAGAAGTTGATGATGAGAGCAAAATATTCTCCAAGATGGAAAAGGAGGAATCAGAGCTTGAGCTAGTAAAATTTGAAGGTTCCCCAGCCGGAATAAAACGACCCGATCCACATAAAATCATAATTCCTGTAGGATCTTCTGAAGATTGGACCGATTTAATAAAAGAATATAGCGAGAAAGATTGTTTTTTGCTTGGATGAAATGCAAACTGATGAATTATAACTGCTCTATTAAATTTCCAATCCCTCTAAATTATATGCACGCAAATCATAATCAGAATAATCATCAAAGTGGTAGTGTACATATCTACTTTCATCACTCCATTTATATCTTATCTCTTTAAATCCTAACACTTTTAATTCCGAAACTACTGATATATGAAATTGTTCTATTCTTTTTCGTCTGGTTAATGATTTATGTGTAAAAATAATTATTCTGTTTCTACCTTTGGAATCAATTTCCACTTTATAATTGTTAAATGATAGTTTTTCACTTAAATATGCAGCATAATATTTCCTGATCTTTGGCAACATCTTTACTTGCAGCTTAGAAATTTTTCTTTTAACACTATTCTCTAAAGATTCTACATCATTGTTTGTAGCTTCAACTTGTTCAAATCTTTCCAGAACTTCATACCAGTAATTAAAATCAATTAACGCGTTTTTTGATCTCTCCCAATTATCAATTTCTGTACTATAACCATCAATGGGGCTTACAATATTTTCAAGTTCCTGGTAAGCTTCTGATTTGTTGGGAAGAGAATTGGAAATAGAAAAACCAATTAAGAATAAAATTATTACAGCAATAAGTACCGAAATTACATATCTATTTCTTTCATCCCTGCTTAACATTTTACCTACCTTTACTAATTATTTACAGACATTAGCAACACTAACTATGCCATTTTTATCGTATTAAACTGCCATGATTTTTGAAGGGTAATGGGGATTGAGTGGTAAATTTTTCAGATTTT
>CAVVMV010000015.1:0-16492 GCA_963749485.1 uncultured Ignavibacteriales bacterium
AGTCACTAAGAATTTTTCTAAGAATCCAGATCTTGGCCAGTTCATCTTCCTTTATAAGCAAGTCTTCTCTTCTTGTTCCCGATCTGTTAACATCGATTGCCGGGTAGACCCTTCTATCACTTAAATCACGGTTCAGAACTAATTCCATGTTACCGGTTCCTTTAAATTCTTCGAAGATTACATCATCCATTCTGCTGCCCGTATCAATAAGTGCTGTAGCAATAATGGTTAAGCTGCCTCCATCTTCAGTATTTCTTGCTGCTCCAAAAAATCTTTTAGGTTTATGCAATGCGTTGGAATCAACACCACCGGAAAGAATTCTACCGCTATGTGGAACAACAATGTTATGAGCTCTTGCCAACCTTGTAATACTATCAAGCAGAATAACAACATCCTCATTTGCCTCAACCAACCTTTTAGCTTTTTCAATCACCATATTTGCAACCTGCACATGTCGTTCAGGCGGTTCATCAAAAGTTGAACTTATAACATCACCCGTTACCGATCTTTCCATATCTGTTACTTCTTCAGGTCTCTCATCAATAAGCAAGACAATTAGTTTGATATCTGGCTGGTTCCTTGTAATCGAGTTAGCAAGTTTTTGGAGCAAAATTGTTTTTCCACTTTTTGGAGGAGAAACAATAAGACCTCTCTGCCCTTTTCCAATAGGTGCAAGCATATCTATAACTCTCATAGAGTACTCACCAGGTGCAGATTCCAAAGGTATTTTTTTAGTTGGATAAACGGGAATAAGATTATCAAATAATGTTCTTCCCCTTATACCTTCCGGTGCAAGCCCGTTAACTGCTTCCACTCTAAGCAGAGCAAAAAATCTTTCGCCTTCTTTAGGAGGTCTAACCTGCCCGCTTACAAAATCGCCGGTTCTTAAACTGAACTTTTTGATCTGTGAAGGGGAAACATAAATATCATCAGGTGAAGGTAAATAGTTATAATCTGATGAGCGCAAGAAACCATAACCATCGGGTAATACTTCAAGCACCCCTTTTGAAAAAGTGAGCCCATCTTTTGCAGTTTGAGCTTCAAGAATTTTGAAGATTAGATCTTGCTTACGAAAATCGCTGTAACCTTCTATTTTAAGGTCTTTAGCTAATTCGTTAAGTTCAACGATTTTTTTTGATTTCAGTTCAGAAATGTCCATCGGCATGGTGTTAGTCCTAATTATTAATTACGGTTATTAAATGAAAATTTTTTATTAATGAATTATTCTATTCTGGTCTTTTTAACCTGATACGGATTATGGGGTAATAATTAATTTCTTAATTTTTTGCTTAATTGATGATAGGAACAAGAGGTATATCGAAACATAAGCCTAATAATAAATAATGTCAAGTAATATTAATCGTCATACCCGCTTTAATATTGCCAAGCAGGTAGATGCTTCCTAAGACTACAAGGCATTCTTCTGGTTCCTTATTTACAAAATTTGTTACAAATTCTACTGGTTCTCTCTCTATTTTTACATCAATTCCCAACCTGTGGCATTCAGCACTTATCATTTCAACTTTTGCAGAACGCTCATAATCAATTTCGGTAATATGTATTTCATCAAAGCAAATGCTTAGCTTTTCAAGCATTGTTCCTATCGCTTTATCCTGCATCGCACCAAAAAGGAGCACTTTTTTTCTGTAGTTATCATATTCATTTTTAAATTCTGAAATAAAGTTCTCAACTCCTTCTGGATTATGAGCAGCATCAAAAATGATTGTTGGGCTTTTATGAAAATACTCATACCTCCCTTGCAGACCAGTATTTACTAACTGTATTCTCAATCCCTCTTATTATTTGCTCCTGGTTTATATGCGGGAAAGAATTAGAAACTACCAGTGCAGCTAAAGAAGCATTATATTTTTGATAATTACCTTTAACAGGTATCTTAATTTCTTTAAGGTTTATTAACTCGTTCATCAAATTAAGTTTATTCTCTTTCTCATCTACAAAATCTGATATCTTAAAAAGATCGCAATTTTCTTTTTCACATTTTTCCTTAACTACTTTCTCAGCTTCTACCAGGTAATCTTCCTGTAAAAACTTTTGCACCTGATTTAATGATTGCAGCTTTTTCAGCGGCTATCTGTTCTAGTTTTTCACCAAGTATATTTGTGTGCTCATAGCTTATAGAAGTAATTACAACTGCTAAGGGAGAAAGAACATTTGTAGCATCCAATCTTCCGCCTAAGCCAGTTTCGATAACACATACATCAACTTCTTCTTCGCTAAAATATTTAAATGCAAGTGCTGTGGTAACTTCAAAAAATGTTAGTTGATGTTCATCGATATAAGTTTCGTGTTCAGTTACAAAATCAGATATAAACTCATCACCAACTTGTATCCCATTTATAACAACCCGCTCATTAAACTTTATAAAATGAGGAGAGGTGTACAAGCCGGTTCTGTAACCACTCTCCTGCAAAATACTTGCTATAAACGAAGCAGTACTTCCCTTTCCGTTTGATCCTGCAATGTGAATAGTTTTAAGTGACTTTTGTGGGTTACCTAAATATTCAAGAAAATTAATCGTGTTTTCTAAACCAAGTTTTACACCAAAGTTATGAAGAGCAAAAAGTTTATTTAAAGATGAAGCAGTATCCATTCTTAATCTAAATTATATGATGCTGTTAAGTCTGATATTTTATCTATTCCCATCTTCAAGCAATAGGACTCAAGTTCCTTAATTATTTTTCCGGAAGCAGAAGGATCAATAAAATTTAATGTTCCAATTTGAATAGCTGTTGCACCTGCAATCATAAATTCAACTACATCTTTCCAATCCATTATTCCGCCAATGCCGATAATTGGAATATCAACACTGCGTGAAATTTCTAAAACTTTTGCAATTGCTATTGGTTTAATAGCAGGACCCGATAAACCACCTGTAATATTATGTATTTTTGGTTTACGTGTATTGATATTAAACGAGGTTCCTACAAGTGTGTTTATTGCTGATACTGCATCTGCTCCGCCTTCTTTAGCAGCTTTTGCAAAGTCAGAAATCTTTGAAACATTTGGTGATAGCTTCATAATTATCGGCTTAGCAGTTTCTGCACGAACCAGTTCAGTTATTCTTGCAACTGATTTTACATCATTACCAAAAATTAATCCTCCCTCTTTTACGTTTGGGCACGAAACATTAATTTCAAATGCTTTAATAACTTCTTCATCTTTTAAGATTCTAACACACTCAACATATTCTTCAACAGTGCTTGCAGCAATGTTACATATTAAAGGAACATCGTACTGTTTAAGAAAAGGAATTTTATCTTTTATAAAAGCTTCAACACCAACGTTAGCCAGACCAATTGCATTTAACATTCCAGCCGGAGTTTCAACAATCCTTTGCGGTGGATTACCTTTACGCGGTTTTAAGCTGAGTGATTTTGTGACAATTCCGCCAAGCTTATTTAAATCTGTGAATTCAGAAATTTCATTACCATATCCCACAGTACCTGAAGCAAGCATAACAGGATTTTTTAATTCCAGCGATCCTATTTTAACTGAAAGATCTATCTTGCTCATAAAATTACATCGTTAATATTAAAAACCGGTCCGTCTGTACAAACTAAATGATACTTGCCTTGTTCTTCAGCTGATTCTATCGGGCAGCCCTGGCAAAGACCAAACCCGCAAGCCATTGCGCACTCAGTTGATACTTCACAATTAAAATTGTGTTCGTTACAAAAAATTTTGAGTGTTCTGAACATTTGTGTGGGACCGCAACCAAAAATTTTTATTTTTTTAGATTTTAATAATTCTATGTTTTCATTAAGAAGATCAACTACATTTCCTTTAAGTCCTTCAGACCCATCATCTGTAGCAGTGTAAATATTTTCCATTCCGTAAGTAATTACTTCTTTGTGTGTCCTTCCGCCTATAAAACTTAATATTTCCTTTTTGCCTTTAAGAGTTCTTTCAAGAAAAGGAAAGGGAGCTGCTCCTAATCCGCCGCCAACCACAACAGCGGTATCGTAATCATCATCCAAATTAAAACCATTACCAAGTGGTCCCAGAATATCAACAGGTGCACCTTTTGGTTTGTGTGCCAGTATGCTTGTTCCTTCACCCATAACATTAAACATTAACAGAAGATGTTCTCCATCAACATCACAGACACTAAAAGGTCTGCGGAGCAGTGGGTATGGCTTATCAGTAACCCTGATGTTGAGGAACTGACCTGGTTTAATACAGGAAGTTATTACAGGGGAATGAACCTTAAGCAGAAAAATACTATGGTCGAGTTCTATTGTATCTTCAACAGGTGCTTGTACTAAAAGCAAAAATATACCTTAAATAAATAATTCAATAAGTGTAAATGTAATTTTAACGATGTGCCCAGGGCAGGTATTTTTAATAATTTATAATCTAAAATCTTTTAATTACTGGACAAAAATTAACATATATTAAAATAATATCAAAACAGTCACAATTGATAAATTCAAAAGTTCCTAATCCTTTTCATTTTCAATTGAAGTGATTTTATCCAGCCGCCGCTGATGTCTTCCACCTGCAAAATTTGTAGAGAACCAGACTTCAATTATGGTTTTAATAGTTTCTTCACCAAGTGATTTTGCACCAAGCACCAAAACATTTGCATCATTATGTTCGCGGGCACTTTTAGCTGAAAAAGCATTGTAACAGGTTGCAGCTCTTATTCCCTTAATTTTATTTGCTGTTATCGAAGATGGAATTCCTGTGGCATCTAAAATTATTCCAACATCAGCATTACCGGTTGCAACTTTTACAGCAACTGCTTTTGCAAAATCCGGGTAATCGCAGGATTTTTCATCAAATGTTCCTTCATCATTTAATTGGAATCCACGCTCACCCAAATATTTTACAAGAATATTCTTCATCTTAAAACCGGTATGATCGCTTCCAATCGATATCCTTCTGCTTCTTGAGGTTGAGTTCTGATCACCAAAAGAAAGGTTATTTGTCGGAAGATTCCTTTTCAACAATAGTCATCCTGTTAGTTTTAATCATATCTTTGGCAAGCGGTGTAACAACAGTATCTTTGCTAATTACAATTACGTTCCTCCCCTCCTTAACAATTTTTTTTACATCATTTTCTGTAATAAGTTTTTTCATTTGGAGTGAACTTTAAATGTAATCATCCAGTTTATTAAACTTGAGGTAATCTATAACTTTTTTAACATCCTGCGATTTATCTCTTCTGCAAATAAGCAAGGAATCTTTACTATTAATTACTATAAATATTATCAACACCTATAACTGCAGTAAATTTATCCGGTGAATAAATATAGGAATCACTTGAAAGTTCGGTGTAAGTTTTTCCAACCTTAACATTTCCTTCATCATCTTTTTCACTTAGCTGGTAAACTGCTTCCCAGCTTCCAACATCGCTCCAGGTAAAATTACCTTTAACAAGAAAAACATTTTTTGAATGTTCCATCACACCATAATCAATTGATATCTTTTTTAACTGCCCGTAAACATTGCTAAGAGTTTCATCAAATTTTGGTGTTCCAATATCTTTTTTAATTGTCTGCAAACCTTCAAAAAGTTCAGGCATATATTCTTTAATTTCATTCAGGATAGCATCTGTCCGCCAAATAAACATTCCGCTGTTCCAGAAGAAGTCGCCGCTTTTTACAAATCGTACTGCAGTTGAATAGTTTGGTTTTTCTGCAAAAGTTAAGACTTTATAAAAGTGATCCTTTACTTTCGTTTCATCAATCTGAATATAACCGTAGCCGGTTTCCGGCATGCGAAGGGGTTATACCTATAGTTACAAGTCCTTTCGATTCATTTGCATATTCTGCAGCTCTTAATAATGTTTGATGGAACTCCTCTGTTTCTCTTATAATATGATCTGCAGGAAGCACCAAAGTTATAGCATCTTCGTTCTTGCTTTGAACAATTACAGCAGCCAGCCCAACACAGGCAGCTGTGTTTCTACCAAAAGGTTCTTCAATAATATTTTCTACGGGAATAGAAGGAAGTTGCTCTTGTATCTCTGTTTTTTGAATTTTATTCGTAATGATAATAATATTTTCCGGCTCAACTAATCCTTTTAACCTTTCCACAGTATCCTGTATCATTGTGTTTTCGCCGAAGATCTTGATTAATTGCTTGGGAGTTTTCTTTTTACTTCTTGGCCAAAACCTGGAACCAACGCCTCCTGCCATAATAACTGCATATAGTTTCATTTACCTAACACTTTCTTTACTAATTAATTGAATTTTTTTTCCAAAACCTTCAGCTTTTTTAAGATAATTTGTAATATCCACTTCTTTCCCTTTTATAATTGCAACTATAACTATAAGGCATGCACGTATTTCTTCAACCACGCTTGTGGAAGACCGAAGGTTTCCAGCTTTAATAAACTGTAATGCCGTGGAAATTGTGCTGTGCATATTTGCGATTATATCAAAACCAATCTTTTCAGAAATTGATGCATTCCTGTTCATTACATTTGCGTACTTTATGATTTCTTCATTATTTATTTTGCCAAGCGCAATATTTCCTAGCAACACATCAACCGATTTGATTGGTGCTAGTATTCTCTCTTCAAAATCATGATAAGCTTCGTCTTCATCACTATCATCTTCCATAATGAATTCTGCTTTAAGCGCTTCACTCTCCTTTATAACAAGGTCCTCCGGATCAGCTTCTCTTTTGGATAAATCAACATCAATTTCTTTTTCCTTTTGTACCTCTTCTCAGTTTGTCCTTTTAAAACTTTAAGCGCAGCTTTAAAAGAATCGGGATTTTCTGTTTCCAGCAAGTGGTTAAGATCTCTAATAAGATACTGACTGTGCTCTTTGAATTTTTCAGAGATTTTAAAAAAATCAACTTTACCCTGCGTTAGAAAATTATGTATTTCATTAAGACGGATGGCAAAAGTAGAGAGCTGCGTAATTTTTTTCATCTCCAATATATCATTTGCAATATCATCAGAATGTTGAATTGCCTCACGAAGCAGTGCAACAACTTCAATCTGCTGTGAGTTTAACCTCAAATTATTCGAAGCAGCAGTTAAACTCTGGATAATATATTGTTTTGATAAATCCACTATATCTACTCTACAAACTTATCTTAAATAAATAATAGTTTAAAAAAAGAATTTTTTAGGAATGAATGAGTAAATATCACATTTGGGTAATACATTAACATCATTCGTTTTTTGTAGTTAAAATATATAAGATATCAATTTGATAATCAATTTGAAATTGTTGGGAGGATATAAATCAAGTGGCACGAAATAATGACCAAGCACCTTCGAAGAGATAAAGCCATATGTGCTTGGCGCTCTCTATGAGAATATTAAATATATTATTTAAATTATGTTCTCCAGAAAAGTACACCGCTGGTAACAATTGTGTGAAATCTATTGACCAGCAACTTTTAGACTGCTCAACTTTACTTTATATTAATAATTTTTCAAACAAACTTTTAACTTTTCTTGACATTACTTTTTAGTAGTGTTAATTTTCACGCAATATTTTTTGAAATTATGCTTACAGAATTCGGTAAAGTATTCGTCTTTATTCTAACTGCAGTTCTTTTTGTGATCGTTGCCCTTGTTGTTGCAAAGTTCATCAGACCTGCCCGCCCGACTCGTGAAAAGTTAACCACATACGAGTGCGGCGAAAACCCTGAGGGTTCTCCCTGGGTTAAATTCAATATTAGGTTTTACGTTGTAGCCCTTATCTTCTTAATTTTTGATGTGGAAGTCGTCCTGCTTATCCCCTGGGCACTGGTATATAAAAATTTTGGATTTATCGGTTACCTGGTTGGTGCAATATTCTTAATTCTGTTAGGATTAGGAATGGCTTATGAATGGAGAAAAGGTGATCTTGAATGGGTACGTCCAAAAATTAAGGAACCGGTGATTACAAAATCGCCTCCCCGAAAAACAAGAAAAAGAAAATTTAACCCTGGTCAATTAGAGAATATATGAATTTATCAGATCAGCATTTTACAGATGATAATATTATAATTACTAAAGTTGAAGACCTGTTTAACTGGGCACGCCTATCATCACTGTGGCAGGTTGGTTTTGGATTAGCTTGCTGTGCAATTGAAATGATGGCTACATCTGCGTCACACTATGATTTTGACCGCTTTGGTGTAATTCCCCGTCCTTCACCACGCCAATCTGATGTAATTATTATTTCCGGCACAGTCACCCTTAAAATGGCAATCAGGATTAAAAGATTGTACGAACAGATGCCTGATCCAAAATATGTTATTTCTATGGGTAGCTGTTCAAATTGTGGCGGACCTTACTGGGAGCACGGTTATCATGTTTTAAATGGTGTTGACAGGGTTATACCTGTTGATGTATTTGTACCCGGTTGCCCTCCTCGCCCGGAAGCACTGCTGGAAGGACTTTTAAAGCTTCAGGAAAAAATAAGAAATGAATCTTTTGGTAATAAGAACGTATGAAACGAACATGTAAAAATACTTTCATAGTAAAAGTTGATTATATGCTTGTTACATCTGACAAAAAAAATAAATTATTAACAAATGAAATCCGCTGAAGAAATATTTAACATATTAAAAGAAAAATTTCCTGGTTCTGTTACAGAATTGGTTACCGATAAACCGGTTGAACCGTTTATCGAAGCAAGTCCGCTTGAGATTGATAAGATCTGCTCCTTCCTTTTAGAAAGTGAAGAATTTAAATTCGATTCATTGATGAACCTTTCCGGTGTTGATGATGCCAATGGTGAAAAAGAGAAAGATGAAAAAGGATTTGATACAATAAAAGGTGGAACACTAAGTGTTTGGTATCATCTTGAATCGATTGAATTAAAACATAAGATTACTCTAAAAGTTTCCACAGAAAGAGAAAATCCTGAAGTTGCTTCTGTAGCAGAAATATGGAGAAGCTCTGACTGGCACGAACGCGAAGCTTTTGATCTGTATGGAATTAAGTTTTTAAATCATCCTGATTTAAGAAGAATATTAATGCCTTACGATTGGGAAGCAGGCCATCCATTAAGAAAAGATTATAAGAACCCTGAATTTTACCAGGGTATGAAAGTACCAGATTAAAGGATTATTAGCTGAATGGCACTTAAGACAGAAGAAATGATTTTGAATATGGGACCCCAGCATCCTTCCACACATGGCGTGTTGAGGTTGGAGCTTAAGCTGGAAGGTGAAATTATTTCTGATGTTATTCCTCACATAGGCTACCTGCATAGATGTTTTGAAAAGCACGCCGAAGCTATGACGTACCCGCAGGTTATTCCTTACACAGACAGGATGGACTACCTTGCCGCTATGTATAATGAATTTGGGTATGCTCTTGCAGTTGAAAGATTAATGGGAATTGAAGTGCCGGAAAGAGTTGAATATATCCGCGTTATTATGGGAGAACTTCAAAGGATTGCCTCTCACCTTGTAGCTCTCGGTACTTATGGTGCAGATATTGGCGCTTTCACACCTTTTCTTTATTGTTTCAGAGATAGAGAAAAAATTCTTCATCTTTTTGAAATTACCTGCGGCGCACGGCTTCTATATAATTATATATGGATTGGTGGCGTTTCTCACGATCTTCATCCTGATTTTATAAGACTAACAAGAGAGTTTATAAAAGAATTCAGACCAAATATTAAAGAGTTAAACGATCTTCTTTCCTATAACCAGATTTTTATTGATAGAACTGCGAACGTAGCTCCTCTTCCAAAAGAAACAGCAATAAATTATGGAATTACAGGACCCAACTTGCGCGCAAGTGGCGTTAAATGGGATCTCAGGAAAGATGATCCATATTCAGTTTATCATAAGTTTGATTACGAAATACCTGTTGGAACTGGCGAAAGAGGAAAAACAGGTGATTGCTGGGACCGCTATATTATTAGAGTGCGCGAAATGGAGGAGAGTTTAAAAATAGTCGAGCAGGCAATCGAACAAATTCCTGATGGCGATGTTACATCAGCAATTCCTAAAAGAGTTAAACCACCTGTAGGACAAATATATACTAGAGTTGAAAATCCACGTGGTGAACTTGGTTATTTTATTATTAGCGACGGTTCTGTTAATCCTTACAGGATAAAAGTTCGTGCACCTTCATTTGTAAATCTATCTATTATGGGTGAGTTGTGTAAGGGATGGATGGTGGCAGATGTTGTAGCAATTCTCGGCAGTATCGATATTGTTTTAGGGGAGATTGACAGATGATATACGATTGGCTTTTCGAAGTAACCGGCAGTGGATTGTTAGCAGCTTTTATACAAAGCTGGTTACCCCTTTTGCTTTTTATTCTTCCGTTTGTTTTAGTTGCCGTACTGGCTGAACGAAAAGTATCTGCACATATGCAAGACCGGCTTGGACCGATGCGCGTTGGTTATCATGGAGTTCTTCAAACTATAGCTGATCTTATAAAACTTCTGCAAAAAGAAGATATTACAGCTTCTGCAAATGATAAGAAACTTTTTAACCTCGCTCCCCTGCTGGTTTTTGCAGGAAGCTACGCTGCATTTGCAGCAATCCCTTTTTCAGGTGCGTTTATCGGTTCTCAGATAGAACTCGGATTAATTTACATAGTTGCTGTTACCGGATTGGTTGTTGCAGGAATATTAATGGCTGGTTGGGCTTCGAATAATAAGTATTCACTTTTAGGTGCAATGCGGGCTGCTGCGCAGATAATCAGCTACGAAATTCCTACGCTTCTGATAATACTTACTGTTATTATGGTAACTGGCACGGTTAACCTTCATACATTAAGTGAAATGCAAACCGGATACTTCTGGAATTGGATGATACTTGGCGGACCCGAATTGGGTTTACAGAAATTTTTACTTATTCCATTTATGATGATGGGATTTCTTATAATTTTTATAAGTATGCTTGCAGAAGTAAACAGAACGCCATTCGATATTCCGGAAGCAGAATCAGAACTTGTATCAGGATTTCATACTGAATATTCCGGGATGAAGTTTGCTATGTTCTTCCTTGCAGAGTATGCAAATATGTTTGCTGTTTCTGCAATAATTGCAGTCATATTCTTTGGCGGTTTCCAATCTCCATTTGGTTATCTTGGTAATTCACTTGGCTGGCAATGGCTTGTTCCTTTCGAACAGTTTTTCTGGTTCACAGTAAAAGGTTTATTCTTTATATTCGTACAGATGTGGCTACGATGGACTCTTCCAAGATTCAGGGTTGATCAGCTAATGGCATTTTGCTGGAAGTATATGATCCCGTTTGCATTTGTAATTTTAATAATCGTTGGATTGATTACAGTTTTATAAAATGATTAATTATTTACAAAAATTTTGGGGAGGGCTGTTCACGATTTTAATCGGGATGAGGGTTACGTTTAAACATATGTTTGTTCCTGCAGTAACCATTCAATACCCTACAGTTAGACCAGAACTTCCCGAACGCGAACGCAACCGTCTTTATGTTAATATGGATGACTGCATTGGCTGCGATCAATGTTCACGTGCATGTCCTGTTTCGTGTATTCATATTGAAACTGTAAAATCAATTCCGGGGGAAGATCTTGGTACAACTTCAAATGGAAAAAAGAAAGCGCTCTGGGTTACAAAATTCGATATTGATATTGCAAAATGCTGTTATTGCGAATTATGTGTTTTTCCATGTCCTACCGATTGTATTTATATGACAGACGTTTATGAATTTTCTGAATTCGAAAGAAGTAACCTGATTTACGATTTTGTTACATTAAGCCAAGTCGAAATAGCAGAAAAGAAGAAAAACTTCGAAGAAATGCAGGCAAAAAAGGAAGCTGAAAAAGCAGCTGCAGCTAAAAAAGCCGCTGAAGAGAAAGCTGCTAAAAAAGATGAACCGGAACAAAAGCCAGATAGTGAAAAGGAAGAAAAGTAAATGGGCGTTTACGAAATAATATTTTACTTGTTCGCTGCAGTTACACTTGTTTCAGCAGTGTTTGTTGTTACCAGCAGGAATATTGTGCGCGCAGCTTTTAACCTGCTGTTTACATTCTTTGGTGTTGCAGGAATTTATGTGCTGCTCGGGGCAGACTTTGTAGCAATCGTTCAGTTAATAGTTTACGTTGGCGGTATACTTATACTTTTAATCTTTGGTGTTATGATTACAAATAAAATAACAGAAGTTGATATTAAAACCGGAACTATTCATACTCTTCCTGCTGCAATAGGAGTTGGTCTGTTCACAGGAATTGTTGGCGCTGTTGTTCTTAACACTGAATGGAGAGTTGTTGATTCAGAAATGCCTGAATCAACTCTTACAACACTTGGCACCATGCTGATAACCGAGTATGTGCTGATTTTTGAACTACTTGGAATTTTACTATTGATTGCACTAATCGGTGCAGCTTCAATGGCGAGAAAATAATTATGTTAGAAATAAGTTTAACACATTTTTTAGTTGTTAGTTCAATCCTATTTTGCCTTGGCATTTATGGTGTTGTTACAAGGAAGAATGCCGTTATGGTACTTATGGGTATTGAACTGATACTTAACGCATCAAATATTAATTTTATTGCCTTTGCACGCTATGGTAATTTTGGTTTGCAAGGACAGATTATGGCACTGTTTGTAATTGTACTTGCCGCAGCAGAAGCTGCTATTGCGCTTGCAATAGTTTTAAATGTTTATAAAACATTTGTAAATATTAATGTTGATGAATTAGACACTTTAAGAGATTGATTTAATGAGCGAATCTTTACTGGTAACATATTCTCTTCTAATTTTATTCCTGCCGCTGCTCGGTTTTATCGTAACCTTGCTGCTTGGTAAAGAAAATTCCGAAGATTTTTATTTTCGAGAACCTGGTGATGCTCATCTCACTTGTTTTATCGGGAATACTACTGTTCGCTAAATTAACTTCTTTTGCAGATACTGCTATAACCTCTGAGTTTGTATGGATTGATCTTGGAAACGTTCCTGTAATAGGTTCAATAACAATCACTCTCGGTATTCTTTTAGATGATATAAGCACTATTAATGCTTGTTATTGTAATGCTTATAAGTTTCCTCGTTCATCTTTTCTCTGTTGATTATATGAAAGGTGATATAAGATACAACAGGTATTTTGCATACCTCGGTCTTTTCACTTTTTCAATGGCTGGAATTGTAATAACCAGTAACATGCTGATGATGTATATCTTCTGGGAGTTAGTTGGAATTTCATCTTACCTGTTAATTGGTTTCTGGTACGAGAAAAAATCTGCATCCGATGCAGGTAAAAAAGCATTTATAGTTAACCGAATTGGTGATATTGGAATGCTTGCAGGAATACTAATTCTTTTTGCAACATATCAAACATTTACCTTCCAGGATATTTTTGGAGAGATTGCAAAGGGTAACCTTCCTTTTAACAGCGGATTTTGGTTAACTGTTACAGGAATTTTAATCTTCTGCGGAGCAATAGGAAAATCTGCACAGTTCCCTCTTCATGTTTGGCTTCCCGATGCAATGGAAGGTCCTACTCCTGTTAGCGCACTTATTCATGCAGCTACAATGGTTGCAGCCGGTGTTTATTTAGTTGTAAGAATTTTTGGAATACTTACTGCCGATGCAATGTTGTTCATTGCAGCAATTGGAGCTTTATCTGCATTTATTCCTGCAACAATTGCATTAACACAAAATGATATTAAAAAAGTTTTAGCTTATTCCACTATCTCACAGCTTGGTTATATGATTTTAGCACTTGGAGTTGGTGCATATAAGTTTGCATTCTTCCATCTTATAACTCATGCATTTTTTAAAGCTTGTTTATTTTTAGGTTCCGGTTCAGTTATTCATGCAATGCATCATGAACAGGATATTACTCAAATGGGCGGGCTTCGTAAAAAGATGCCTATAACTTATGCTACATTTCTTATATCATCACTTGCTATTTCTGGTATTCCTCTTACATCAGGATTTTTAAGCAAGGATGGTATTCTTTCGGGAACATTTGCGTTCGGTTCGCTTACAGGACATTGGCTCTTTCCTGCAGTTGGATTTTTTGTTGCATTGTTAACCGCATTTTATATGTTCCGTCTGGTTATTTTAACTTTCCATGGCGAACCAAAGAATAAAGAAAAATATGATCACGCACATGAATCTGGTTTTAATATGGCATTTCCATTAGTTGTGCTTGCTGGTCTTTCCTTCTTTATTTGGTACACTCCAAATCCAATTGATCCTGAAGCTGGCTGGTTTTATTCCGATTGGATTGAAACGCCAGTTCTTCATACTCCGGAAAGTGAAAGATTCGATTTTATGATGGCAGATGTTGTTAGCGCAGATCATGGTGAACAGCATGAAGTAATGTATTCAGAAACATATACTTCTGCTTTACATAATGCTCATGGAACTGCTGTAATTCTTTCGCTGTTTGTTGCCATATCAGGAATTCTTCTTGCATTTGTTATGTACCAGTGGAAAAAGATTAGTGCAGATAAACTTGCGGAGAGATTCAAACCACTCTATAAGTTTTCTTTGAACAAATGGTATTTCGATGAATTTTATGATAAAACTTTTGTTGCCGGTACACTTGGATTAGCACGGTTCCTTGCTAAATTCGATCTTAAAGTAATAGATGGAATTGTTGATGGAAGTGCTACTGTTACAAAGGCTTTTTCAAGGTTTGCAGGTAAGTTTGATAACATTGTAGTTGACGGACTTGTAAACTTAATGGCTTATTTAAGCGGGTTTATCGGTTTACTATTCAGGAGATTTCAGACAGGTAAAGTGCAAACTTACCTTGTACTGGTTGTTTTTTCATTAGTCATTTTATTGTTTTTATTTAAATCTATATAAGTTTTTGAAACTATCAGGTAGATAAATGGACTTTCCAATTTTAACTTTTATAACATTCCTCCCAATTCTTGGGATGATATTGATCCTCTTCCTGCCAAATAACAAAGTGCAGATGATAAAGAACATCACTTTGTTTGCAACTGGAATGCAGGTAATCCTTTCGGTTATTCTTCTTACTGCATTCGATTACTCTCTTGGCGGTATAAACGATCCAAACTCTTTCCAGTTTGTTGAAAAATTCAGATGGATTAATATTGAAGGATTTCCCTGGATCGGTACAATTAAGATAGATTATTTTATGGGCGTTGATGGATTAAGCACACCGCTTATACTATTAACTTCTATTGTAATGTTAATTGCAACTTTATCTTCCTGGAATATTAGTAAATCAATTAAAGGTTACTTTGCATTATTTTTACTGCTCGATACCGGGATGATGGGTGTGTTTGTTTCCCTTGATTTCTTCCTCTTCTTTGTATTCTGGGAAATTATGCTTCTCCCTATGTACTTCCTCATCGGTATTTGGGGCGGTCCAAGAAGAGAATATGCAGCTATCAAGTTCTTCCTCTACACGCTCTTTGGAAGTATTTTTATTTTGCTTGTAATGATAGGGTTATACTTTAGCACAACCGAAACTCTGATTGACGGCTCTAAAGTATTTACTTTTAATATTCTTTCGATGATGGACACTGCTAATTTTACTGCGGATGGAATTCTTTCACCGCTGAATCCTGATAACCTAAGATTTATAGCTTACATTGGATTGTTCGCAGGTTTCGCCATCAAAATTCCAATGTTCCCGTTTCATACCTGGTTACCCGATGCACATGTTGAAGCGCCAACTCCAATAAGTGTTATTCTTGCAGGTGTTCTGCTGAAGTTGGGTATTTACGGAATCCTTCGTCTCAACTATCCCATATTTCCTGAACTCACACTGCAGCTTGCGTGGTACATTGGTTTGTTTGGAATGATAAATATTATTTACGGTGCTTTAACTGCAATGGCACAGAGGGACTTTAAGAAGCTTATCGCTTACTCCTCTATTTCGCATATGGGTTATTGCCTGCTTGGAATTGCCTCGCTTAATACGTTAGGTATCTCGGGAGCGATTCTCCAGATGTTCAACCATGGTACAATTACTGCAATGCTCTTCCTTATTGTTGGAGTGCTTTACGACAGAACTCATACGAGAAACCTTGATGATTTTGGAGGAATTGCTACACAGATGCCTGCTTATACCGGCTTTGTTATGGTTGCATTCTTTGCCGCAATCGGTTTACCAGGTTTAAGCGGATTTATTTCTGAAGCTTTTGTATTCCTTGGTGCTTTTGGCGAACCAACAATCAGAGTTATAACTGTTATCTCTACACTTGGAATTTTATTGGGTGCAGGGTATATGCTCTGGACAATGCAAAGAGTATACCTTGGTCAGTTAAAAGATAAATGGTCTTCTCTAAAAGATCTTGATGTAAGGGAATATTTAATGTTTATTCCATTAACTGCAATAATAATTTTCCTTGGTGTTTATCCATCTGCAATGCTGGATATTATGACGTCATCAGTAAATCAAATGGTTAAGTTTATGCAGGATGCACAAGCTTTCTATAGTTCCATAGGTGGTTTTTAACAAAAAGTAAGTAGAATAAATTGAACATTGAAATTCTTTCTTCCAGTCTCGAATTTATAAAGCCGGAAATAGCTCTATCGCTTACGCTGGTTCTTATTGTCGTAATCGATCTGATTATGGGTAA
>CAVVMV010000016.1:0-19381 GCA_963749485.1 uncultured Ignavibacteriales bacterium
AAGTTCCGGTTTATTTGAAAGGTAGAATCGACGAAATGATTCCAACTCCTGAAGATATAGTTGAAGAAATCGAAATGATAATTGAAAAACAAAGTGTATCCTGAGTTTAAGCCACAGGCTTATAATAGGAGCTAATTATGTCGATTGAAAGACCGTCAACTTTAGATTTTCCACCGGAAAGCAGAAGGGATGGACCAGGTTTATTGCAGACTGATACGTTAACCGATGTTCCTTTCCATTACTGTCCTGGGTGCGCGCACAGCGTGGTGCACAGGGTTTTAATGGAAGGTATACAGGCATTGGATATACAGGATCAAACGATGGTCTTGCCCCGGCGGTTGTGCTGTGTTTGCTTTATCATATCAATGTTGATATGCAGGAAGCTGCTCATGGCAGGGCCACTGCGTTCCAACAGGAATTAAAAGAGTTTTACCGGAGCAATATGTTTTTTCATACCAGGGTGATGGAGATCTTGCAGCAATTGGTACTGCAGAAACAATTCATACCGTTGACAGAGGAGAACATCTTGATGGTGTTTGAACAACGGCATTTACGGAATGACCGGCGGACAGATGGCTCCAACCACTTAGTTGGTCAGGTTACCACAACGTCACCTTACGGAAGAGAAACTGCATCGGTTGGGCATCCTTTAAAAATTGCAGATATGCTCGTTCAGTTGCCCGGCGCTTATTACATTACCCGCCAGGCAGTTCATACTGCTAATGCTGTTAGAAAGCTGAAGAAAGCTTTTGTAAAATCTTTTACTTACCAGAAGGAAAAGAAAGGAACTTGTTTTGTAGAAGTTGTTTCCAATTGTCCTTCAGGGTGGAAGATGACTCCAGTAGAATCAATAAAATATATTGAGGATGAAATGTTTCCTATTTACCCGCTTGGCGATCTGAAAAAACCGGAAGTTGCTAAATAATTTTTAATGCTAATAAAGGAATTATAAAATGCACAAAGCTCAGGAAATAATTTTTGCCGGATTCGGAGGACAGGGAGTCCTGTCAATGGGACAAATTATTGCTTACGCAGGTTTGACTGAAGGTAAAGAGGTTAGCTGGATGCCGTCTTATGGACCCGAGATGCGCGGAGGAACTGCAAACTGTATTGTTATTGTATCCGAAAATAGAATTAGTTCCCCAATCATTACCCGCTTTGATACAGCAATTTTACTTAACCAGCCATCGCTTGATAAATTTGAGAGCGCAGTTAAACCAGGCGGACTACTGATTTATGCAAAATCTACAATCATTAATCCTCCAACTCGCAATGATATTGATGATGTTCGGATACCGGCTATTGAGGAAGCTCTGATCAGCTCGAAGTGAAACAGGTTGCCAATATGGTACTGGTGGGTGCATTCCTGGAAAAAATCTCCAATTGTCAGTATGGAAACAATTGTAAATACATTGAAGAAGGTATTACCGGAACATCGACATAAACTAATTCCTGTAAATGAAAAAGCTCTTGCCCGTGGTAAGGAACTTATAATTGAAACAGAAAAGGTATCAGCTTGATTTTTATTCACCTAAAATATGGGTTTAAAAATGGCAGAGTATATTGCCGATTGCAATCACGCCTGTAAAAATACCTGTGCTTCTTTAAATGAAGCATTGCGGAAAGAAACCGCAATGGTAAAATTTTACGAGGGTATGGTTGATGAATGCGGAATACCCGAGGTAAAGACATTTATGGATGAATTGGTTGATGACAAACGAAAATTGATCTTGCGATTAATTCAAAAATTGAATGAAATCCACGTACGCTCGCAGACTATCGATGGGGTTACTTCCAGTTTTGATGATGGTGAAGTTTAAAGAGCGAAATTCATTTCTTAGTGCCGTAAATTCAACATAATTGACATCGCAGGGGAGAATGTTTATATTTGCACCCTGAATTTTAAAACAAGTTCTTAAAAAAAGTTTACATCGCGGGGTGGAGCAATTGGTAGCTCGTCGGGCTCATAACCCGAAGGTTGTAGGTTCAAGTCCTGCCCCCGCTACAAACGCTACAGAAGAAATCCTGATTGACATAGTTCAGTCAGGATTTTTTATATACTCTTTTCAACTAGCCCGGCTAACAGACTCTCATTCTTTAATCCTTTAAAGAAAATAACCGCAGACTCTAAATATGATTTTGCCTCATCTTCTCTATCAGTCTTCTGAAGAAGTTTTCCCAATTCAGCAGAACTCTCTGCTTCATTCAGTTTACTTTCAATATCGTTATTTAATCTTATGCTATTTTCAAAAAATTCCTCAGATAGTTGAAAATTATCCATATCATTCTGAATCATTCCTTTAATCTTATAAATATCTGCTATCGATAATGTATCATTTATCTTATATGCTATTTCCATTGCTTTATCTGTGTATGCGTTAGCCAGTGCAGAATTTTTTAGTTTTGTATAGATATATGCTTTACCGATATACGCAACCGCACAGTTAGATAGGTAATTATTATCCATTGATACAGTTATACATTTATTAAATTCTTCAAGTGCAGCATCATAGTTTTCCATCTGGGAATATAACATTCCAAGATTATGATACACGCGGGATAATCGTCTAACATCATTTAATTTTTCAAACTTTTCAATAGCAGTTTTTATAATTCCAGATGCTTTTTCATAATCTCCGTTAATAGTATTAATAATTCCTAAATTGGTTAGAATCATCGCGTGGGATGATAAATCATCAGTCTCTCAAAAGTACCAGAGCATTTTCAAGGTGTTTCTGTGCTTTATCAAACTCTCCTTTTTCACCATAAAATGTTCCCAGCATATTCTCACATTTTGCAAGACCTGATTTACTTGATAAGGATGCAAATATTCGCGTAGCTTCTGAGATATAAAATTCACATTCTTCCCAGTATGCCTGTGACCAGTATATTTTTGAGATCATTAGATTTGTTTCAGCCAGGATGGATTTAAAATTATTTTGGATTCAAGTTTACTTTGTAGATCCTGTGCTATTTCAAGTGAGTACGCCATTTCACCTGCAAAGAGCATTAGTTGTGATAGATCAAGAAGTAAATTATAATATCTCTCTTCTGCTAAATGATTTTCACAATGTGTTATAATCTTATCTACCAGTAAACGATAGTCCATTCCTTTAGGAAGATCATATTCTACTTGTGATTTATCCAATTCGGAAATCTTTAACACTTCATTTACACTTGAGAAATTTTCTTCTTCAATTACTTTTATAAATTCTTCAGCAGAATCTTTCGTCATGTAATCATCAAGTAGATTTTTCAGATCATTTGTGATACTTGTATTTCCTTTGTTCATATTAACCTCTTTAAAAACAATATTTAGTTTATGCTATTTCTATACTAAGCATAATTTCAATTTCTTTAACTTTTTGAGAAGCACTGTATTTGTTTATAATAATTCAGTGCATTCTTTAAATAAGAGTTTTTAGATTTAGAATTATCCATTTCTTCATATAGAGCTGCTAGTTCTAAGGATGTCTCTGCAATATTCATCTCATTCTTTAAACTCTTATTAATCCTAAGGCTATTTAATAGATAACTCTCTGAAAGTTTGTAGTTTTTCAAATGTCTTTCAATTATTCCCTTTACTTTGTATATATCAGCAGATGTTAACTTATCATCAACTTTATGGCTGATTTCTAAAGCTTTATCAACAAATACTGCTGCAGATTTAATGTCATCTTTTGCAATAAGAACCTGTGATTTTGCAAGATAGAGAAGGCATAGAATTGATATAAAGCGACCATGTTTTAGCGATCTCAATTCCTTCATCAAAAGCATCGAGCAGCAGAATCATACTCCTTCGATTCGAAAAGTGTTACGCCAATATTATGATTTACCTCTGCCATACGCATATGATTATTAAGTTTTTTATAGATCAACAAAGCATTTTTAAAATGCTTTTTTGCATCATCTTTATTTTCTTGAATATTGTCTATTATCCCCAAATTTGTATTCAGATTAGCTGCCATTTCCAAATCGCTTAGTGGATTAATCAGAGCCAGACCTTTTAGAAAATATTTTTTTGCCTTCTGCTAATATCTCCTCGTTCACCGTAATATCGATCCTTGTAGATTATAACATTTTGTAATTCCAAAGCTATCATTAATATTTCTGAACAACGTCTCGGCATCAGAAACTGTTTCTAAGCTTCTAGCGCCAATCGGCTTTTCTACTAAATACATTTGCTAATTCTAAGAGCGATTCGGCTTTATATAAATTTTTAGTACTGTTCTTTATTATTTTCTTAAAAATTTCACTGGCAAGATTTAACTTACCTGATGAAATACAAAGCTTGCCTAGATCCAACAAAAATCCATAGAATTTATCACGATTTTAGATGTTTTTCTGAAAATGTAATTGATCTATCAATTTTAATTCGTTCATTACAGCTATCAATATTTATTTCTAATTGATTCACTGTAAAAATCATTTATCATTTCAGAAATTTTATTACTTTCTATTTTAGAAGGACTAATTTTCAGATTCAACCGATTTAATTCGTCCTTACCAAGATACAGTTTTAGAAGTCCATCAAGTTCTATTTCAAAATTATTTGTAGAGTCTTGCATTTTTTTTCTCACTGAAAAATTTAATTAACAAAACCATATCTTGAAAAATGTGTTAAATCTGCATCATCTACCTCAATCGTGCCAGTGCTTGCATCCATTTTTATTTCGTCGTAGTCGACGTATTCAATTGTGCCATTTTCATCTATGTAAACAAAATCCAGAGTATTTGGGTTTACATTCGATAAATCCAATCCCGTAATAATAAGGTCGAGTTCTACGTCTCTATTAAATTGCATCGATGGTCCGAATTTCAATGCGGCAAATTCAGAATCAAGTGTTTGTGTAATTTCTACCGTTCCCTGAAATGAATATGAGTCGAATTCTAATTCTGATTCAACTGTTACTTGGCCAAATGGTCCGCCTTGATAACTGAAATAAGCCGTAAATTCAGCACCATACTTTCCATTAATGTTCATACTCTCAGTATAAAGAGTCTCAACACTAAGACCGCTTGATGATTGAGGCAGTGATATCAGTTTTAGTTCCGGATTAGTACGGTGACGTAACATCGGAATCGTTATTACATCCGAAAAAAAATAGGAACGAAAATAAACTGAGTGTTAGTATATTCTTCATTGTTTATTTCTTTTATTTAGTTGTTATTTCATTAATAATTTAATTAACAAATCCATATCTTGAAAAATGATTTAGTTGTGCGTTTTTTACATATAATAATCCTGATTCTACGTTTACAATTAAAGATTCATATTCACAGTCTACTACTGTACCATTATTGTTTATGTAAACAAATCTAACTGTCTCGGGATTTACACCTGTTAAATCAATGCCATAAAAGAGGAGAGTGCATAGTACAGGTCCATTAAATGACATTGATGGTCCGTACTCCATAGTCGCGTAATCAGTATTATGCGTTTTGGTAATATCTATATTTCCGGAGAATGAATTTGCTGGAAATACTAATGTTGATAAGACTATTACATTACCAAATATTCCACCTTCATAACTAAAGTAGTTATAGAACGTTCCTCCCTGTTCACCTGAAATTTCCATAGTAAAGCTATATATTGTTTCAATAGATAGACCGCCACTTGGTGTAGGGAGTGATATTAAGGTATAGTCCTGGTTGGATGATTCTTCAACTGGTGTTAATATTTCTGATTCCTGGTTACATCCGAAGAAAAGCAGGAACGAAAGTAAACTGAGTGTGAGTAAATTTTTCATTTTTTTATCCTTTATATTTTCAATTTCTTCATAAATCGCTTATTTAATTATCTTACCCAACCATACCTGGAAAAATGAGGTACTAAAGCTTTCTTAACCTTTATCTTCCCATGTTCGATGTCTACATCTATACCCGAATTTTCTGCTTCTACTATCGACCCATCAGCAGCAATGTAACAGAATTTTACGGTCTCGGGATTAACCCCGGTCAAATCAATTCCTTCGTAAGTTAAGGTATACTCTAAATCCCTATTGAAAACCATTGGAGGTCCAAATTCGACTAATCCTTGTTCTGGTAAACAAGTTGTTGAAATTTCTAGGATTCCAGGAAATGAATTTTTCTTTATTTTTAATTTTGAATCAATTTTTACTGTACCAAAAGGCCCTCCACTATATTCTGTGTCGAGCTTAACTTTTCCGCCCCTGTCACCATCAATAAGTTCTGAGTTAGTAAATATTTCTGAGTTAACAGGCATATTGATTGGAGTGGGTAGTGTGATCCAATTTACGGTGTGAAGTCCGCCTTGGTCACCATCAATAAGTTCTGAGTTAGTAAATATTTCTGAGTTAACAGGCATATTGATTGGAGTGGGTAGTGTGATCCAATTTACGGTTTGTGAAGTAAACCTACTTCAGGTGATGTTACTTCGGATTCCTGATTACATCCTAAGAAAAGCAGGAAGGAAAGTAAACTGAGTGTTAGTATATGTTTCATTGTTTATTTCTTTTATTTAGTTGTTATTTCTTAATAATTTAGTTAACAAATCCATATCTTGAAAAATGGGGTAGAAATGCATTTAGAACTTGAATAGTTCCAGTAGATACATCTACAGTAATACCTTCGTGTTGAGCGTACTCTAAATCTCCATTAGAAGCTATATATGCAAATTTTACATTGTTAGGATCAATATTACTAAGGTCAATTCCTGTGTAGGTAATGCTGTAGGTTACTATTTCATTAAATTTAGAAAATCGAGGTGCGAAAGTGGCAGACACATGCAAAATCATCATTAGTCATTCTGATTGTTTTATTACCAGGATATGCACCTTGATTAAATATTAATTCTGCATCAATGGTAACTGTACCAAATGGCCCACCTGAGTAACTTTCAGACATTGTTAAAAAACCACCCTGAGCACCATTAATTCTTTTTGAAACTGTAAAGGAATTTTCTATATGCATTCCTTCACTTGGAGGGAGTGAAATCCAATTTGCATTTTCTGATTTTATATCATCAATGGGTGATGTCAAGTCAGAACTCTGATCACATCCAAAGAAAAAGAGTAGTGAAGCTAAGCTAAGTGTTAATAAATTTTTCATTGTTTTATCCATTATATTTTCAATTTCTTTATAAAGTGCTCGTTTAATTATCTTATCCACCCATATCGCGAAAAGTGATTAAGCCTGGCATTCATAACCTTAATTTCATTCTCTTCCAAATTAACATGACACAAGTGTGATTCAATTAGCTCAATTCCTCCATTATCATCGAAATATGCAAAATCAATTGGACCTGTTTTATCATAACCGTATAATCTTAAATCAACTCCTTTAATTCGCAATGTGTGTTTTACTTCTGCATTGAAAGTCATTTCCGGAAGGAGTTTAATGGAAAGAGTTTCAAAATTTGGAATCATTACAATTTCGGTTATGCCGTTGAATGCACCTGGTGGGATTTTTAGACGTGCATAAACTTCAATTTCACTTCCCGCGGCATTAACAATCGTTGTATCAAATATGAAATCAGCTCCAATTGAACCGTCTATTAATTTTGAAGCATACAACCATGTGTTAATATTTATTGGGCGTGGTACTGAATTAGAAAAATCATCAGTTGTAGAGGGTGTAGTTACGATTGTGTTATCTAAATTGTCGTTACAACCTAGAAATGTAATTCCAGCTACAAATAAGAGTAGAATTACTTTTTTCACGGTGACCTCTTCACTAGTTAGTGCTAAAGTTAATTAAGTGAAATAGTCTTAAGCTTTAGCTTCCTCCAGCCTAACGAATCAAGGTCTGTAGTATAAATTCTCCCAATCGTCGTAGTATAAATAATACAATGAATATGCCGTTTGCTAATTAGCAACTAATGTTCTCATTTTTAATGAAATTGTAATTTTCTAAAAATGAGAAAGTAAAAATATGTTTTAATACTGGAATGGTGCAGCTATATGATACACAAAATAAATGAGACATTAGAAACATAGTAAATTTTGAAATATGTTTTATATTGCTAATTTTTATCAGTCATCTTTTCTTTTTTAGTATAAGTTTTAAAAAATTTTTAATAATTTGATAAATGTCTAAAGGAAAATCATCTCACAGTTTGTCTGAATTGCCCGATTTGTACCCAACTGCTTTATTCGTATTAAATAAATACGGAGTTATTTTTAATTCGAATAAAACCGGCTTATCCTTAATTAGCAATGAAAAAGACAGTGTATTAAATAAAAACTTCTTAGATTTTTTAGATGATAGCGGTAAAGACAATTTCCAAAGATTTTTTTACAAAGTAACAAATTCTTCCGAACCACAGGTAGCTGAACTGAATTTTAAGGGAATTGACCATAATTATTTTAATGCGCTGGTAGTAGCTAAATCCGTTACTTTTTCTGAATCTGCTGAAAAGTTTTGTTCAATCGCACTAGTTAATTTAACTTCTTCGAAAATGCGAGAAGAATTAGCAAAACAGGGAGAAGCCAGATTTGAAAATATGGCAAACACTGCGCCGGTTATGATTTGGATAGCTGACGTGGAAGGATTATTTAGCTTCGTAAACAGGGTATGGCTGGATTATACGGGCAAAAAGATAGGTGATCAATTAGGGATGAATTGGTTAACCGATGTACATCCTGATGATTATGAAGAATTACTTAAGATTTATCAGCATGCTTTCAAATCCCGCAAACCATTCTCGGCTCAATTTAGATTTATGGGCATTAACGAAAAATACCAGTGGATGCTTATTAAAGGTACTCCTCGTTTAAATGACCAGGGAATTTTTTCTGGATTTATAGGATCTTGTGTAAACATCAACGATCAAATAAAAAATGAAGAAAAAATAAAAAAAATTAATGATAAGCTTACCGAAAGCAATAAAACAAAAGATAAATTTTTCTCAATTATATCACACGATTTAAGAAGTCCGCTTATCAGGATTAATGGGTATTTTAGAAATATTAGGTACATCCTATGATGATCTGAAAGAGGAGGAGAAAATAGAAATTATTACGGAAGCAGATGAATTCTTCTAAATCAACTTATGCTCTCATAGAAAATCTTTTAGAATGGTCAAGCATAAAATCCGGTAAACTTCTATTTGAACCAAAAAATATTGAGCTGCTTGAATTAATTAATAATATTGGAACATTATACAATCAAAATTTTAAGAATAAAGGAATTACTTTTAAGGTTAATGTAAAAGCTCAAACAATTGTTTTTGCAGATATAAAAATACTTGAAACGATTCTTAGAAATCTTATTTCTAATGCAATTAAGTTTACCCCACAAAATGGAACGGTATTAGTTAATTCAGAAGAAGATCAAGATTTTACTGTTATTCAAGTTAACGATAATGGGATTGGGATGGACCAGGATGAAATGAATAATTTATTTAGAATTGATAAAAGCCATTCTACCCGTGGAACGGATGATGAAGAGGGAACAGGTCTTGGATTAATTCTTTGCAAAGAATTAGTGGAAAAGCAGGGAGGTAAAATTTGGGTAGTTAGCAAAAAAGGTGAGGGTTCTACCTTCTATTTTACATTACCGGCAAGCAACTAATTTTTAATGATCTGAAGTTAAATTTAATTAACCTGCCATTCCCACGCATTCTTAACCAAACCAAGTTGAGAAAGTTTTATCTTAGATATTCTTTTATTGATAAGCTATAATATTATCGAACCAATATAAAAAGGTAACTGGTTCATCTTTATAAAATATATTTTGCAATTTTTTATAAAGATTTTTCTTTTGTTCTTCTGTTAGTTTTAAAGCAAGACTATCAAGAATCTCATCTTTATCTTTACTTTGGTAAGTAGAAAAGTTAAAGATTCCAACTTCCGTATCAGAATACCAAAATGGATACAAATCGATTGGAACGGGAATAGTCCAACCAGATATCCATGCATCGAAATTCCGTTTCATCAGCCCATCTATAAAACCGCCTGATTCGAGTATTTGAATATTTACATCGATGCCAATTGCATGTAGATTATTTTTTACAATTGTGGCCACATATTCTCTTCGTGGGTTGCCGGAGTTAGTGTATATATCAATTTTAAATTCTATTTCACCTCTCTCAATTATGCCATCATTATTCTTATCTACCCAACCATTTGCTTTCAAAATTTCTCTGGCTTTGCTTGGATTGTATTCATCCATTTCTAACGAATCATCAAAATAAAGTTTGAACATGGGTGACACAGGTCCTTTAGAAACTTCAGCATACCCTGATAAGTATGAATTAACAATCTCTTGACGATTGATAGCATAGGTCAATGCTTTCCTGATTTGAGGTGATGAAAAGTATTTATTTGGAATTATCTGATTTTGTTGAAATGCTTGAGGATCAATATGATTCCAGCCAATATAATCATATTCTCTCCCTCTTAAAGAGACTGTTTTAAGTTCTTTTGCTGTATAAATTTCATTTATATCTTCACGCTTAATGTTTTCAACTAAATCAACCTCGCCAGTTTTAAGCTGGTTTATTCTTGATGTATAATCGGGAATTATTTTAAATATTATTTTTTGAATGTTATCCGGATTAAATAGAAAAGAGGAACTATCAATATCCAAATGAATTGTTGACATACGATTCCACTTGCTCAGTTTAAAAGGTCCACTTGTGATAGGTTCAAAATTTTCTTGAGCCGTAACCATTTCCCCTTTTGGATATTTCGACCAGATATGTTTAGGAATAATTTCCAAATTAATATCCAATAAAGTGGGTAGTGCATCTTCTAGAAAATTGATACGCAGAATTTTAGGAGAAATAACTTCAAAAGTTTTTTTACTGTCTATCTGTGAGCCATCAATGGTATGGAAATTATAGAACTGCCCTAAAAATCTACTATCAACTTCCGGATCAGAATATATTTCAAAAGAAAAAATGATATCATCAACCGTAATTGGTTTATCATCAGACCAATAAATGTTATTCCTTAAATAAAGAGTAATTGATGTAGAATTCTCATCCCACTCCCATTTTTGTGCAAGCATCGGTGCAAATTCAATAATACCTAATGAATCATTCCAAATTTCCATTGCAGGTTTTAAATACAGCAAATCAACTAAATGACCTTCAATTACATTATATGCAAACATTGGATTGAATGTTTGAACGTCAGACTCAATTCCTATAATAATTCTATTATTATCCGGACTCTTTTGTTCATCGCAGCTTGCGAGAAAGAAGATGAATACCAGAAAATAAAATGCAGGTTTAAGATAAAGCGTGATTTTTTCAGATATGGTTGTGTGTGAGTAAGTAATCATAATGTTTGATATGAAATTCCTATTAATGTTAAGTATAAAACTACACCAAAAATGTTTTCTAATCAAAGAAGAAATATGAACATCATTATCTCTTCTAAATAAATTTCTGAGTGGGTTTTTAATTTTGTGAATAATATTTATTTTATTTAAAAGTATAAGTCCCCAACGGTAAAAGCAAGAAGTTATATTAAATAAATTTTATTTTAATAATTGTGAACCTGAACTCATCTTTTGATTATCACCTCAATTATTTAACTTTAAAATACATTTAGCAGTTAATATTTAATTAAACATAACTTTTGTATAGAAATTAATAAAACAAACAAAATATCTGAAAGGAAAATTATATGCCGGTAAAACCTAGTGAAAAAGAGGAAGAATATTTTGCACGATTGGAATTTGAGGAGAAGAAAAAGCGAGAGAAGGAAAGAATAGCTAAGCTTGAAGCTGATGAAAAGAAAAGATTAAAGGAGTTGCATCATATGCATTGCCCCAAATGCGGTATGCAGCTTATTGAAATAAATTATAAGGGAATTGCGGTGGATAAATGCTCTTCCTGTGAAGGCATATGGCTGGATGCCGGAGAACTTGAGGCGGTATCTAAGTTTGAAGGTACGGGTAAAGATAAGTGGTTTAAAGTCTTAAAGAAATAAACTGTTCGATCCTTAATCGATTGCAGAAGGAGAATTAGGATTTCGCTATTTATGAGTGACAGAAGATTTAGAGTTTTTTAGGTGATTTAATTGGCTCAATTACCACCCGTTTTACATCACCAATAATTTTTAAATAGAATAGGAGATCCATTATTCTTGTTAAGTTAAATAATTTGAATAGGCATCCTCCTTTATTTGGCCAAACCCACGCTAAACGTCCACCGCCCCAATAACGAGACCTACTGTATTCATCGTATAAATAATATTCTTCTACGGTCCATCCAGCAAGCGCAGGCTTCAGAAATTCATTCATAATAGATACTAATTCATCATCAGGCCCCTCCTCAAATATACTTGAATCGGGACAACACTTTGTTTTGGGATTGCCAAATCTCACCACGTATAATGTTTCCCAATCCCCATAAGCATTTAGAAATTCGAAATAGGTCTTAGTTTTTTTATGAGTTACTTTAATAATTGATTCAACTAATTCTTTGCCAGCATATTCTCGATTATAATCTTCTTGCTCAAAATCATAATCCTCTTTAGGAACGAATTTCTGATCGATATAATCTTTCCAATCCTTCATTAAAATCATAATTTATTTTAATCTCATCAACATAAATATATCGAATTATTTATGTATAAAATTCAAGAATCAGCAACAGTTTCTATTTATGATTTATTGCTAATACTTTTGTAATTGATTCAAAATTCATATATTATAAAACATTGTACATTTCAAAATCTTAGGAGGCAAAATGAATTTAGAATTAAAACCAGAAATGTCCTTTGAGGGAATGACAAGTGTTCTTACTAATCAATGCGCTGATTATAAAATTAAACTACTTAAAAATCCGGTAGCTAAATTCCAATATATTCAAGTTGAGAAATCTGCACTAGTAGGAATATGGATACGGGTAATGGGAAAAAAGAACATTGTAAAATTAATAAATACGATGCCTTCTACTCTTGCCAGAATTCCGTTGCTTGGATTAGTCTTTACACTTATTCTGCAAGGCTTTATGAATGCATCACAAAGCAAGGTGAGACTTGAGGTAGCTGAAATACTTAAAAAAGAATATGGAACGATGGAAGTTTAATTTAATAATCTTGCATTAAATTAAACTGAGTGAGTCATACTTATAAATTTGTTTGAATCATTTCAATTGCAGCGCTCTAAATATAATTGCCACTTCAATTGAATTTTCCACCAGTAGTGATCAAAAGATATTAGCTATTTGTTTATAGCCGTCGAAATTATATTGGCAATGTCCATATAATTAAATCAATTATTTCATTAACAAACTTTGGGAGGAGTTATGCAAAAATATAAATTTGTAATACCTTCTTTACTCATCTTCTTTTTGTTTGCATCTTGCTTAGCAGTTGCACAGGATGAAGATCCTCATGTTTTACAGCAACCACTTCTCAGATATTAAATCCTGAAGGTGGAACATTTGCTGAATTCGATTCATTGAACGCAGTCTATATGGAAAATGTGGTCAATAAGAACGAATTTATTTTAAGTCAAAGAACTTTGCAGCATCTTTGGGGAAACAATAGCCAGGACTATGTTACTATAACTGAATATGCAAGTTTTGGCGATATTGAAAAGGCAAACGACAGGAATACTGAGCTATTCCGTGCAGCCTGGACAACAAGTGATGAACGAAGAACTTATAATCGGGCAATCGGTAAATATTTTGGAACTCACTCTGATGAAATTTACCAGGAAGATGCGGTTAACAGAAAGTGATAATTAAAAGCGGCGTTATGCCGCTTTTTTATTTTAAATTAAATGCGAAGATCTTTTTATTCTTTATGATGTTTAGCGGGGTAAGTATCTTAATTGCGGTTAACTTCTAACCAGTTCTATTGCGGTCTTCCTATCCCAAACAAGTTCCTTCTTAACCTGTTCCATTCCGTACTTTGGAATGTGGATCTCTATCGGATCGTTAACATTAAAATCAAGGCTCAGTTGGTTTTTGTTTTTCTTTACGGAATTCTTCCTGCGTCCTCTTCTCATCGTATAAAATTTTATGGTAAAATTAGTCTGGATTATTTTTTAATATCTGTCTTACAAATCTCAAAGTGTTATCACAAACCTGCGATAATTTTCCCACTAAGTCAAATGAAATTAAAAAAAATATTCCTTGCTTTTACTAATTATTTAAAATTAAAAACCCGGGAAGGCAAATCCCCGGGCTGTGGAGAAGAGATTAGATTTTTTTAACGGTCCTAATCAATCACCGCGTACGTTTTATCTTCACCTGTAACATCGGCTCGCTGATTACTTCGGAGGTAATCGTAATAAAATTTTGCAGCCAGTTTGCTAACTCGTTCACTCTCATCGAACCGGATTGCCTGTTTTACTGCAAATATTGAAATTGGAGTACCAATTTTATAAAGAGCAAGAGCCGCACATATTCTAACTTCATCACTCTCATCATTTCTCAATAATCTCATTAACGGAATTATTCCCTCGGTAACATTAAGCTCACCCAGCAGATACGCACAGCTAGTTTTAAGTCCTGTATTGTCTGATTTTAATCCCTCAATTAAGCTTGAAACTGTGTTATGCGAATTTTCATATTTTTTTGTTGGATTATCACCAGCAAAAGCTGTGGTGGATAAAGTGATTATTAGAATTAGTACTGTAGTAATTACTGTAAAGTTTTTCATTTTCTCTCCATTTTGGTTTGTTTAAAAAATAGTTTTCCTAATTACTCTTAAGACTCGTTAAAACGGGCAATTGTTTTAAATACTTAACAGATGGTACTATGGCTAAATGAAGGGTGAAAAAGTATGCCGGGCAAAGTTGTAAGGTTTGATTATAGGATTTAAGGGGACACCTTTGTTACAATTAATAACACAAATTCTGTTGCTCTTATTTTTTTTTGAATAACGAACGCCGAACACCGATTAACCCTGCCTACCGGCAGGCAGGGATTTAAGAAGTAAATATATTTCGGAAATCTACATTCGTTAATCCGTAGACTTCGTCTCCTCGACGAGTCGATATTCGAAATTCAACTAAAAAGGTTTTGGACAGATGTGCAACAGAAATTAAATTTGCCTGAACACTCAACTCACTTTTGGGAATTTGTCTTCCTTTTTTAATATTTACGCTTACCAATAGGATAAATACTTAACCGCTCATCCCTTATAGGTTGAAGTTTACCGGTTATTTTATTCAATTTACTCATCCATTTTAAGAAATAATATGATTTATCAAATCGGAGGCATAATGATCCAAAAATCAATAATATTATTATTCTCAATTTTTGCAATGCTTTTCATTGCAGCTTGTGGACCGCAAACAGCCGAGTTTAAAATTGAGAACGAAAAATATACGTTAGAAAACGGAATGGAGATTATTCTCCACGATGACAAATCTGATCCGATCGTTTCGGTTGCCGTAATGTATCATGTTGGTTCTAACCGTGAAGTTAAAGGAAGAACCGGTTTTGCTCATCTGTTTGAACATATGATGTTCCAGGAATCGCAGCACGTTGGGCAGGATCAGTTTTTCCAGAAAATTCAAAATGCAGGAGGAACTTTAAATGGCGGCACCTGGAAAGATGGAACTGTTTATTACCAGGTTGTTCCTAAAAACGCTTTAGAAATGGTGCTCTGGATGGAATCCGACAGAATGGGATTTTTGCTAAGCACAGTTACACAGGAATCATTTATAAACCAGCAGGCAGTTGTGCAAAATGAAAAGCGGCAGAGAGTTGATAACCAGCCGTATGGTCATACAAACTATGTTATTGATAAACTTATCTATCCTGAAAATCATCCTTATAACTGGCAGGTTATTGGGGAATTTGAAGACCTTAAGAATGCAACTTTATCTGATGTGCATGAATTTTATAAAACATGGTACGGTCCAAATAACGCAACTCTTGTTATAGCCGGCGACTTTGATAAAGAAGAAACAAAAAAGTTGGTTGAAAAATACTTTGGAGAACTTGTAGCCGAAAAGAAAGTAGAAAATCTCAATCCAATGCCGGTTCTTATGGATGAAACTAAAAAAGCATATCACGAAGATAATTTTGCTCCATCACCAGAATTAAATATGGTTTTCCCGACAGTTCAGCAATTCACAAAGGATGCTTATGCACTGGATCTTTTCGGAGAACTGTTTTCAGAAGGCAAAAAAGCCCCGCTTTATAAAGTAATTGTAGAAGAGAAAAAACTTGCACCTTCGGTTTCAGGATACCAGGGAAGTGATGAGATTGCGGGCGTTTTCAGGATTCGTATAAGAGCTTTTCCTGATAAAAATTTATCAGATGTTGAAAATGCAATTACTGAAGCATTTAAAAAGTTTGATAAAGATGGATTTACTGAAAAGGATCTTGATAGAGTTAAAGCAAAAGTTGAAACTAATTTTTATAATGGAATTTCAAGCATTCTTGGTAAATCATTCCAGCTTGCTTATTACAATGAATTTGCAGGTTCACCTGATTTTATAACAAAAGATTTACAGCAAACTCTTGATGTTACAAAAGAAGATATAATGCAAGTTTATAAAAAGTATATAAAAGATAAACCATACGTGCTTACTAGTTTTGTACCGAAAGGAAAACCGGAACTGCTAGCAGAAAATTCAGAAAAGTATGCTGTTGTTGAAGAGAAAATTGAAGAGCAGGATGCAATTGGGTTGCAGGAAGGAGAACAGGTTGCAAGCGATCAGGTAAAAGTAGAGAGAATAGCATCCAGTTTTGATAGAACAATTGAACCGCCACTGGGACCCGATCCTCTTTTAACAATTCCTACTGTTTGGAATGATGAACTTGCAAATGGAATTAAAGTTTACGGAATTGAACATAATGAGCTTCCGCTTGTAAACTTTTCTTTAACAATTAAAGGCGGCATGCTTTGCGATGATATAAATAAAGTTGGTGTTGCCAACCTGATGACTGATATTATGATGCAGGGTACAAAAAACAAAACTCCAATTGAACTTGAAGAAGCAATTGATGACCTTGGCGCCAGCATAACAATGTATACTAATAAGGAAGCAATTGTTATCCAGGCAAATTGTCTATCATCAAGATTTAATGAAACCTATAATTTAGTTGAAGAAATACTTTTCGAACCAAGATGGGATGAAACTGAATTTGAAAGAGTTAAGAATGAAACTATTGAAGCAATAAACCGGAATTATGCAAATCCTACAGTTGTTGCAGCAAATGTGTTTAATAAAATTATATATGGTGAAAAAAACATCCTTGGTAACAGCACATTTGGAAATGTAAACTCGGTTGAATCTATAACAGTTGATGATCTTAAAAACTTTTATGCAGCAAACTATTCTCCTGATGTTACATCAATAGCCATTGTTGGCGATATAAATGAAAAAGATGCCATTGCAGCATTTAAATCCCTTGAATTAAGATGGGAAAGAAAAGAAGTAGAAATTAAAGATTACCCGTTTCCCTCTGCACCTGAAAAACCAACACTCTATTTTGTCGATTTTCCCGATGCAAAACAATCGGTTATTAGGATTGGCAATTTAAGCCTTGCCTATACTGATGATAATTACTACCCACTGCAGGTAATGAACTATAAACTTGGCGGGAATTTTAACAGTTATGTAAATATGATCCTTCGTGAAGAAAAAGGGTATACATACGGTGCAAGAACTTCATTCAGCGGTACACTTTACCCGGGATCATTTTCTGCTTCTTCCAGCGTAAGATCTAATGCTACGTTTGAATCTGCACAAATTTTTGTTGACCAGATGAATAAATACCGCGAAGGAATTAGTGAAGAAGATTTAAAATTTACAAAAAATGCTTTGATTAAATCGAACGCACGACGGTTTGAAACGCTTGGTGCTTTAAGAGGAATGTTAAATAACATCGCTACATATGATCTTCCATTTGATTATGTGAAGAAGCATGAAAAGATTGTTAGAAACATGACTTTGGATGAGCATAAGCAGCTTGCTAATAAATATATTGACCCTAATGTGATGACTTATGTTATAGTTGGTGATGCTAAAACACAATTAGAGCAGCTTAAAAATCTTGGTGTTGGCAAACCGATATTGGTTGACAGGGAGGGGAATCCCGTTAACTAACTTATCTGTACTTGTTTTTTTAAGGGCTGTTCATCTTATTTATTGAACAGTCCTTTTTTTATTTTTTATGCTGAATATTATTGATAATCAATATATATCTGGTTAATTTGAAATAGCTTCTTTCGGGCTTGTAATATCTTTTTTATTAAGGCATTGTATGAAAGAGTTTTTCAGTGTAAAGGAAGTTGCAAAACTTCTAAATTTAAGCACATCAGCGGTATTGTATCATATTAAATCTGCTCATCTCCGTGCGCAGCAGGTTGGCAGGATTTATATTATTTCCAAAGAAGATTTTGGCGACTTCTTAAAAAAACACAGGGAACCGAAAAAGAAAGGATTCAAATCTCAGCAGACACAGCTTAATTTTTAATCATCATTCCCCGCAAAAATCAAGAATCTCTTCTCTATATTCTACCAAATTATCCATGCTTGTTCCTGCAATCTCTTTAATGCAGTAGCAGTAAGCAAACATAATAGGGATTACTAAATTTCCACTCTTGCTGTAAAACTTATCTATTGCGTCAACCATATCATCTAAAGATAGTTCATCAGACATCCCATCTTCTAATAATTTATTTACATCACTTCTGCATCCAAGATGCTCAACTTCCGGAAATCTTTCAATTACCGTTCCGTTTCTTTCCAGTAAACCACTAAGGTAATTATACTTTGCATCACTGAATGCCACGCCCGGATTTTCCAATGCCTTCCAAGCATAGCCATTTTCAGCTCCCTTTGTATAACGCTCCGGTTGAGCATAAAGAGTAAAAGTAATTAGTAAGATTATGCTGATTAAATAATTACTCATTTTTTTCTTCATCAAATGGTGTTATCAGCAGCTCAAAATGTTTTAGCAGACTATCAATATCGCTCTTTATCCATTCTTCATCTTTATCTGTAAGTTCAATATCGACAACATTCAGAATATCATAACGCAATTGCAGAGTAATGGTGTTACCTTTAACAAACAGGTTGGTGTTTCTTGTGACGGTTGTTCTTTGAACTGTGCCAAGCACGTTTGTGTAAAAACTTTTATTTTCAAAGATGGGACTCTTACTTACAATGTTTGTCAGGTATTCTGTGTCAACTTCTTTATCTAACTCGTAGATGGCAGTGCAATATGTTACCAGCTCTTTTAAGCCGCCGCTAAGTACAACTTTCTTTTTCATTTTATTCCTTTAATTAATTTACACATTCAAATTGCTCAAATTTCTTTCAAAACTCAAACCTGAAAAGTGAAAACGAAATTTAAACGTTATATTTACAAAACAACAAAACGGATTGGTTATGAGCTCACATCTTCTTAGCAAATCTTCCTTTATAAAAGGTCTTCAATGCGATAAGCATCTTTATCTTTACAAGTTTCACTACAAAGAGATGGATGAAT
>CAVVMV010000017.1:0-71323 GCA_963749485.1 uncultured Ignavibacteriales bacterium
CTTCAATTATTTCCAAATATTTTAACTGGCTTCAAAAAGATGCACCTACTGGTGAAGTAGAACGCTATCCTGAAATTGATGATAATGGGGAAACATCTGTTAAAGGTATTTACATTATTGGCGATCTTACCGGTATCCCACTTCTTAAACTTGCTGCTGAGAGTGGTAAAAAAATTATTAACATAATTCTTAGTGAACAGAATTTTCAAAAACTTAAATCATCAAAAAAAGATGATGAAATTTATGACCTGGTTATAATTGGTGCAGGACCCGCAGGAATAGCGGCAGGAATTGAGGCAGCTAATCAAAAATTGAAATTTACCATTATTGAATCTGCACATAAATTTAATACCATTGTAAATTTCCCTAAAGGTAAACCAATCTTTGCTGAACCAGCGGCTTATCATCAGCAATCTGCTTTAAAAATAAATGATGGTACAAAGGAATCGTTACTGGAGGAATTGGAAAACCAACTGACAGGGATTGATCTTCTTATTGAAGAAGGAGTGATGGTAGACAGGATTGATAATAAGGACGATCATTTTGAGATAATAACAAAGAAGGTAAATTACAAGGCGTTAAAGGTTGTGCTAGCAATTGGTAAATCCGGAAATGCGAGAATGCTCAATGTTCAGGGAGAAAATCTTCCCAAAGTTTATAATCGTCTCTTCGATCCTGCAGATGCAAAAGAACAAGATGTGCTTGTAGTGGGTGGAGGTGATTCTGCGATTGAAACAGCAATTGCAACTGCAGAATATGCTAAATCAGTAACAATATCTTACAGGAAACCCACCTTTGCAAGACCGAAAGAAGGAAACGTTGAAAAATTAAATCAACTTGAAGGCGAGGGAAAATTAAAATTATTAATGGAGACGAATGTAAAAGAAATTAAAGATAACTCCGTTTATATTGTTGATAAAGAAGGTAAGGAAACTGAATTAGATAACACGATGATCTTTACGATGATTGGCAGAGAACTTCCAGTTGATTTCTTTAAACGCAGTAAAATTAAAATGGAAGGGGAACTTTCATTAACTGCAAAGCTTCAATTTTTACTATTAATACTTGTTGCGGGAATAATTTATTTTGGCAAAAGCAGTGCTCTTTTTCTACAAAGATATGTTTGGCAAGGTAGATTCTTTTTCTGATGCGTTAGGTTATATTTTTACTGGAGAGTTTTGGGGAAAATTTTTATCTCTCCCGGGAGTTTTTGTTTCAACATTATTCTCCGATCAAATTAAAATATGGAGTGTTACAAAATATATTAATGCACCAATCGCATATTTATGTTTTGTTAGTGCAGTTCTGCTGGGCATCTACCTGTTAGTAAAATTCATTAAAGAAAACTATAAAACATTCACGTTTGATTGGAAAACATTTAAGTATTCTTACTTCATCCTGGTCGCACTTTTTTTTGCAATTGTATTTTTTGGCGGGAGATATTTTGGTGTAAATCTTTTGGGAAAATCGCAATCCTTCTGGTACACGGGTCTATATTCTCTTACAATCCTCATTTTCGGATTAAGAAGAATTAAAATGAAACCAACAAGTTATATAAAACTGCAAACCTGGAGTTTGATTTTAATCCAGGCGCTACCGCTTTTCATATTACCTGAGTTTGTTTTTCCTGCTCTTGGTAAAGCCGGACTTCTTGGCGCAAGTGATGGTTTTATTATGTCGCAAATCTTTCCAAAAGAAAGTTACTGGCGCTCATACGGGTTTATACTTGCCTGGCCGTTAAACTTTAGCAACTTATACAATTCAAATATTACAACTTTCTGGCTGTTATTCAGTTTGTTTCAAACGTTTGTATTTATTCCGTTCATAGTGTACAAATGGGGTAAGGGTGCTTACTGTGGCTGGATTTGTTCGTGTGGAGCGATGGCAGAAACTTTAGGGGATGAATACAGAACACTTGCACCTCACGGACCTAAAGCAAAAAAATGGGAAAACTTCGGGCAATGGGCTTTGGTTTTTGCTTTTGTGATCACAGCGATAAAATTGATTTCGGTGTTGTATAACATAGAAATCCCCATCATCAACCAAAGAGTTGGCGATGTAAATGAAGTTTTTCACAAAATTTATTACATTGGAATTGATGTAATTTTTGCAGGAGTTTTGGGCGTTGGTGTTTACTTCTTCTTAAGCGGAAGAGTGTGGTGTAGATTTGGCTGCCCCCTTGCGGCGCTTATGCATATTTACAATCGCTTTTCTAGATACAGAATTTTTTCCGAGAAGAAGAAATGTATTTCCTGTAACATCTGTACAAAAGTTTGCCATATGGGAATTGATGTTATGAACTATGCTAACAAAGGTATCCCGATGAATGATGTTGAATGTGTACGATGCTCGGCGTGTGTGGTTAACTGCCCAACCGAGGTTTTATCTTTTGGTTCTTTGCCAACCGGAGATACAAATAACAAACTATATAAAGAGTTGGAAATAAATTTAGAAAATAAAGCTGCAAACTGGGAAAGTGGATTGTAAAACATAATGTTATTATAAGCTTTTAATTTCTGAAAGTGTTAAGTGACACACTTTTATTTCTTACCTTTACTTAGGTTTTGTCTTAAATCCGATAAAATACATTTTAATTAAATCCTTATGTTTTCTTAAGGACTAATTAAAATTCTCATTCAAAATTAATTTTATAATAACTGATAATAAAAATGGAGTATCACAAATGAAAATTGGATTTATTGGTCTTGGTAAAATGGGCTTTAACATGGTTCATAGATTATTGAATGATAAGCACGAAGTTGTTGTTTGGAACAGGAATATTGACCCTATTAAAGAAATAGAAAAAATTGGTGCAGTTGGCGGAGAATCTGTAGAAGATCTTGTAAATAAATTGCCCGAAAGAAAAGTGGTTTGGCTAATGGTTCCTTCCGGAAAACCAGTTGATGAAAATATTGAAGCTCTTGCGAGTCTACTAAAAGAAAACGATATTATTATTGACGGAGGAAACTCATATTGGAAAGAAACGCAACAGCGATCAGAAAAATTAGCTAAATCCGGAATTCATTATTTAGACTGCGGAACAAGCGGCGGTGTTTGGGGGTTGCAAAACGGCTACTGTTTAATGTATGGCGGAGATAAAAAAGCAACAGATTACGTTGAACCTGTATTTAAAACTTTAGCACCGGAAAATGGTTACGTTTATTGCGGCCAATCTGGTACAGGTCATTTGGTTAAAATGGTGCATAACGGTATAGAATACGGAATGATGCAATCTTACGCCGAAGGATTTGAAATTCTTGAGAAGTCTCCTTTCAAAATAAATTTAACTAAAGTTGCAGATGCCTGGCAGTATGGAAGCGTTGTAAGAAGCTGGCTGCTGGAACTTGCAGTTAATGCTTTTAAAGATGATCCGAAATTGGAAAAATTAAAAGATTACGTTCAGGATAGCGGTGAAGGACGATGGACTGTTCAAACAGCTATGGATTTTGATGTGCCGGCTCATGTTATAACCACATCTTTATTTACAAGATTTCAATCAAGACAGGAAGAATCTTTTGCGATGAAGGTTCTTGCTGCATTACGAAACCAGTTCGGCGGTCATGCTGTTAAAACAAAAAAATGAAAATGATATGAACAAACCTGAAAATCAAATACTTGTAATTTTTGGCGCATCGGGAGATCTGACGAAGCGTAAGCTAATACCTGCACTTTATTCTCTGGAGGTTCAAAATCTTCTGCCGGAAAAATTTGCAATCGTTGGTACAGGTAGAACAGATTTTAGTGATGATAAGTTTCGTGGATCTTTGCACGAAGGACTAAAATTATTCTCTTCCGAACAGGATAAAAGTAAGATTGAAAAATTCTTAGAGAAAATCTTTTACCAATACAATGATGCAAAGGATGCTACTACCTACAAAGGTTTATACACAAAAATTTCTGATATTAGAAATAAACTAAGTATTAACGGGAATACCGTGTTTTATCTTTCAACGCCTCCAAGTCTATACGAAGTAATACCACGAAATCTTGCACAGCAAGATCTAAATAAAGAACAAGACGGCTGGAAAAGAGTAATAATTGAAAAACCTTTTGGTTACGATCTTGAAAGTGCAATGGATTTGAATTCAAAACTAAAGAATGATTGGAGTGAAGAACAGATTTACCGGATAGATCATTACCTGGGTAAGGAAACAGTTCAGAACATACTGGTAACAAGATTTTCCAATGGGATTTTCGAACCTTTGTGGAACAGAAACTATATCCATCATGTTGAAATAACTTCTGCAGAAAGTATTGGAGTTGAAAAACGCGGAGGTTACTACGAAAGTTCTGGTGCTTTGAGGGATATGATTCAGAATCATTTATTACAGTTGGTCGGGCTCATCGCAATGGAACCACCCTCATCGCAAGATTCAAATTCAATCAGGAATGAAACCGTAAAAGTTTTTCAATCGCTCCGACCAATTTCTGAAAAAGAAGATATCAGTTCTGCTATCCGCGGACAATATCTAGCTTCTACTATTAAAGGTGAAAAGGTAAAAGGTTACCGTGAGGAAGAAGGTGTTGATCCAAATTCAAAAACTGAAACTTACGCAGCTTTAAAATTTTATATTGATAATTGGAGATGGGGCGGCGTTCCGTTTTATATTCGTACTGGAAAACGTTTGCCAACGCGGGTAACAGAAGCAGTAATTCACTTCAAACCAACTCCGCATTTTCTTTTTTCACGGAAGGAATTGTGTGATTCATGTAATCAGTTGGTTATAAGGATTCAACCAGACGAGGGAATATTATTAAAGTTCGGAATGAAAACACCCGGTGCAGGTTTTGAAGTGGAAAATGTAAATATGGATTTTCATTATTCGGATTTATCTAATAAAAGTATTCCGGCTGCTTATGAAAGATTGCTATACGATTGCATGATAGGAGATTCTACTTTATATGCAAGAGGCGATGCAGTTATGGCAGCGTGGAAATTTTTAAGTCCGGTATTGAAAGCTTGGAAAAATGATTCCACCGTTCCGGTTTACGGTTACCCTTCAGGAACATGGGGACCGGAAAAGGCTGATGATCTTATTGAAGAACACGATATGACGTGGCGCTATCCGTGTAAAAACCTGGCTGATGACGGCATTTATTGTGAGTTATAATAGTGAACAAATCAGTTAAAATATTTCCAACAGTAGAAAGCCTATCGCTATACTTTGCTCAAACACTAGCAGAGTATGTTAGTAAAACTCCAGAAGATCGCTTTTTTTCGTTAGCATTATCAGGCGGATCAACACCAAAAGTTATTTTTGAATTTATTACTTCGAATTTCAAAAACAAAATTAATTGGAGTAAGGTAATAATATTTTGGGGAGATGAAAGATGTGTTTCACCCGAAAGTGATGAAAGTAATTATAAGATGGCGAGCGATAGTTTATTGAAACACATTTCAATTCCTGTTGCAAATATATTCAGAATAAAAGGTGAAGAAGACCCTGTAACTGAAGCAAAACGATATTCTGAAATTGTAAGTAAGCTTATTCCTTCAGTAAATGGTAATCCTCAATTTGATCTGATTATGCTTGGACTCGGAGAAGACGGACATACGGCCTCTATATTTCCAAATAATATTCATCTGTTTGATTCTAAAAATCTTTTTGAAATAAGTGAATATCCCGATACAAAACAAAAAAGAATTACCGCTACAGGGAAAATTATCAACAATTCAAGAGTAGTTTCGTTTCTTGTAACAGGTAAGAATAAATCAGAAAAAGTTTACCAGATATTAGAGAAAAAGAGCAAATGGAAATTATATCCTGCCTCTCTGGTTGATCCTAAAGAAGGTGAGTTGATCTGGCTATTAGATAATCTTTCGGCAGAACAGTTAAGGGGTGGAGAAACAAATGCAAAATAATAACATAATACTTGCTGGATGATGTTGGAGGTACAAAAACTCTTTTAGCTTTATTTGAAGCCAAAATAGCAAAATGGGGAAGCGGGTTGTAAGAATTCGTTTAGCTCACATTTTATTTCTAAATTTGACTCATTATCTAAATATCAACAAATTCAACAAAGAAAAAGTTAAATGATAATTGTACTTAACAATTATGTGGAAGTAGTCAAAAAAGCTATTTCTAAAATTGAATCTGAAAATATTATCGAACGAATTTGGAAGAAAGATCATACAGTTTGGCGAAATGATCGCACAGAAATTTCTAACAGGTTAGGATGGCTCGATTGCATTGATGTTACCCGCAAATCATTTAATGAAATTAATTTGTTTGTTAATGAAGTTAGATCTGAAGGATTTACGCACGCTTTGCTTATGGGAATGGGCGGCTCATCTCTTGCGCCGGAAGTTTTCAGGTTAACCTTTGGAGTAAAGGAAGGATATTTAGATCTATCAGTTTTAGATAGCACTCATCCCGAAGCTGTAAAGGAGTTTAGCAATAAACTTGATGTTGAAAAAACTTTGTTCATTGTTTCTACAAAATCAGGTGGAACAATAGAAACAATTTCGTTTATGAAATACTTCTACACAGAAGCAGTTAAAAAACTTGGGAAGGAAAAAACTGGAAGTCACTTTGTTGCAATTACTGATCCGGGCAGCGGATTAGAAACGATGGCGAAAGATTTAAACTTCAGGAAAATATTTTTAAATGATCCAGATATTGGAGGAAGATTCTCTGCACTCTCACTGTTCGGGGCCGTACCTGCTGCATTAGTTGGAGTTGACCTGGATGAATTTTTTGAAAAGGCAGAAAAAATGGTTAATGAATGCAGACTGGCAGATGTTTCCAAAAACAGCGGGGCAATGCTTGGTGCAATAATTGGAACTCTTGCAAATGAAGGAGTTGATAAATTAACAATCCTTAGTTCATCACAATTAAGATATTTTGGAGCATGGCTGGAGCAATTAATAGCAGAAAGCACAGGCAAAGATGGTAAGGGAATTTTACCTGTTGATCTTGAACCAATCAGTTCAATTGAAAATTTTTCCCGCGATAGAGTTTTTGTTCAACTTAAACTAGAAGGGGATACTTCCAACGATGAAATTATTAACGCAATTAAAGAAAAAGATTTTCCCTTTATTGAAATAACTTTAAATGATGTTTATGATCTTGCAGGTGAGTTTTTTCGCTGGGAGTTTGCAACTGCAATAGCTGGAAATGTTTTAGCTGTTCAGCCATTCGATCAGCCAAATGTGGAAAGTGCAAAAGTTGCCGCAAAAGAGATGATGAAGGAATACCAGCAAAATGGTGAACTTCCAAAGTTATTACCTTCACTTGAAATGGATAATGTAAAAGCCTTTGGTAATCTGCAATCAAAAAATATTTCTGAGGCAATAAACACGTTTGTTGCCCTTGCAGAAAAGGGAAAAAGTTATATTTCAATCCAGGCCTATTTAAAACCGACTGAAAAAACATGGGAAGCGCTTCAAATTCTTCGTTCGAAAGTTCTGTCTAAATACAAAGTTGCAACAACACTCGGTTATGGTCCGAGATTTCTTCATTCAACCGGGCAGTTGCACAAGGGTGATGGAGGAAACGGTTTATTTATTCAAATCGTTGATCTTAGTTCAGAAGATCTTCCTATTCCGTTAAGTGCAGGTGATGTAAAATCTGAAATTACTTTTGGAACTCTTATAAATGCACAATCTCTTGGGGATCGGCAGGCATTGCTTGATAGCCGGAGAAAAGTACTAAGATTGGAGCTTTTCGGAAATGTTACCGAATCAATCCTGAATCTAATTTGATAACAATTGTGTCGCAACTAGTTTAATTTATTAATTTTTTTCACAGATGACTTGACAAACAATTTATTCTATCGTATATTTACGATGAACGATAAAGGAAATTAAATGGCTAAAGCAAAAACAGCAGAATTCAGTGAAATTGAGATTGAAATTGCAGAAATTGCAAAAGCACTTTCTCACCCAGCAAGGATTAAAATACTTAAAGATCCTTTACGATTTGAATTCTTGTATGGTTGGAAGTATCGTTGATCTCCTCCCGCTATCTCAATCCACTGTATCGCAGCATCTTAAAGAATTAAAAAGGGTAGGGCTTATCCAGGGAGAAATTGAAGGACCGAAGATTTGTTATTGTATAAATCCCAAAGTGATGGAAAAAGTAAGAAATGAATTCAATAAATTATTTTCACAAGTATGTAACTGTTAAAGAAAGGAAATTATCATGCCCACAAATGAATGAAATAAAACAAGTAGTAAAAGAAAAATACGGGGAGATAGCAGAAAGTAATTCTTCATGCTGCGGTCCAACTTCGTGCTGCGGAACGAACAACAAGGTAATAGATTATTCAATTATGCAGGATGATTATACAGGGCTGGACGGTTATGTTGCTGATGCCGATCTCGGTCTGGGATGCGGTCTTCCTACCGAGTTTGCAGGAATAAAGAAAGGTGATACTGTTGTTGATCTTGGCGCAGGTGCGGGAAATGATGTGTTTGTTGCCAGAGCTTTAACTGGTGAAGAAGGAAAAGTAATTGGGATTGATATGACCGAGGAGATGATAAGAAAAGCAAATATAAATAAAGAGAAACTTGGTTATAAAAATGTTGATTTCCGATTAGGCGAAATTGAAAATATGCCGATTGATACTGATACTGCTGATGTTATTGTTAGTAATTGTGTGCTCAATCTTGTACCGAATAAATTAAAAGCTTTTACGGAGATGTACCGTATAACAAAACCTGGCGGGCATTTTTGTGTTTCCGATATAGTTCTAAAAGGTGAACTGCCGGCGCAGCTGAAAAAATCTGCAGAGATGTATGCTGGCTGCGTTTCGGGAGCTGTTCAGCAGGATGAGTATTTGGGAATTATTGAGCAGGCAGGATTTAAAGATGTTGAAATTAAAAAGACAAAAGTGATTGAACTGCCTGATAGTATTCTTGAAGATTATCTTAGTAGTGAAGCGATGAAAACTTACAAAGAAAGTAAGATCGGAATTTTTAGTATTACAGTTGTTGGATATAAAAGTAATTAGTAATTAGCAATTATCAATTAAAAATAAACAATATTTGAAGCTCAGCGTTCGATGTTCGATGTTCGGATATTTGTTTGAAAAGAATTGTCATTCCCGTGAAAACGGGAATCTATGTAACAAATGAATCAATATTATATTTATATCCTTGCAAGCAAGAGAAAAGGAACTCTCTATATTGGTATCACTAATAATCTTCTGAGGAGAGTTTATGAACATAAAGAAGGACTTATTGAAGGTTTTACAAAAAAGTATAATGTGAAGAATTTAGTTTATTATGAAGTACACAGCAGTATTTATGAAGCCATTAAAAGAGAAAAAGTGGTTAAGAAAATGGAAAATTGAATTGATAGAAAAAACCAATCCTAAATGGAAGGATTTATCTAATAATTTTACCAAGTAGTGGATACCCGCATTCGCGGGTATGACATCTTGAAACATTATGGCAAAAAAAATATTAATACTCTGTACAGGCAATTCCTGCCGGAGCCAGATGGCGGAAGGTTTCCTGAAATCTTTTGATAAAGAACTGGAAGTTTACTCAGCCGGAACAAAACCTGCTGATAAAGTAAATCCATTTGCAGTAAAAGCCATGAGCGAAGTTGGAATTGATATAAGCAATGGCATTGCCGAAGATGTAGATAAATATGTAAATCAATCATTTGATTATGTAATTACAGTCTGTGATAATGCAAAGGAAGTATGTCCTGTTTTTAATGGAGAAGTAAAACAGCAATCTGCACATACCTTTTGATGATCCCTAGCTGATGCAACCGGAACTGAAGAAGAAGTGCTTGCTGTTTACAGAAAAGTTAGAGATAAAATATTTGAGAGACTTAACCAGTTTTACAAGAAGGAAACAGCACACTCATGAAACTGATGAACACAGATTCAGATCAGCGTTGATCTGTAGTATCAGTGTTATCTATGTGCCATTTAATTAATTTGAAGTAGGAGATAATAATCCTAAAACAAAGACTTAAATTTTTAGACCGTTACCTAACTCTCTGGATATTCCTTGCAATGTTCGTTGGAGTTTTCTCCGGATATCTTTTCCCATCAATTGTAGATTTCTGGAATCAGTTTCAATCTGGTACAACCAACATTCCTATTGCTGTTGGGTTAATCCTAATGATGTACCCACCGCTGGCAAAAGTTAAGTATGAAGAGCTTGGAGATGTTTTCAGGAATGTAAAAGTTTTATCTCTCTCCCTGGTTCTCAACTGGATTTTGGGTCCAATTCTTATGTTCATTCTTGCAGTAGTTTTTCTGCAGGATTATCCTCACTACATGGCAGGAGTTATTTTAATCGGACTTGCGCGCTGTATTGCAATGGTTATTGTATGGAACGATCTTGCGAAAGGAGACAGGGAATACGCAGCAGGATTGGTGGCATTCAATTCAATTTTCCAGGTGCTCTTCTTCTCATTTTATGCTTATATTTTTCTAACAGTAATACCTGAATGGCTTGGAATACAAACATTCAAAGTTGATGTTACAATTGGACAGATTGCGGAATCTGTTTTTATTTATCTTGGCATTCCATTTTTAGCAGGTATGATAACCCGCTTTTCCCTGGTAAAATTAAAGGGGAAAGATTGGTATGAAAGAAAATTCATTCCGAAGATAAGCCCGATTACTTTGATAGCTTTGCTCTTTACCATCGTTGTAATGTTTTCCTTAAAGGGTGAGTACATTGTAAAGATTCCACTTGATGTTGTTAGGATTGCAATACCTCTCGTAATTTATTTTCTTATAATGTTTTTTGTTTCTTTCTTTTTTGGTAGGAAAATCGGGGCGGATTATCCTAAAACAACTTCACTCTCTTTTACCGCAGCAAGTAATAACTTCGAATTAGCCATTGCAGTTGCAATAGCTGTATTTGGTATAAATTCCGGTGAAGCATTTGCTGCAGTTATTGGTCCTTTAGTGGAAGTGCCTGTACTAATTAGTTTGGTTAGTGTTGCGTTCTGGTTTAAGCGAAAATATTTTAATTCAGTTGCCTATTCTTAAATATTTATTTTACTTCTCATAATGAATTATTAAATAACAGTATTTATTTGTACTTTGAATTATGACATTCAAAATTGAAATGATTAACGAAAAATCGTTTGAGGTAGTAGAAGATCAAACAATTCTACAAGCATCTTTGGAAGCTGGAATTCCACACTATCATGCTTGCGGCGGAAAAGCGCGCTGCTCTACTTGCAGAATAGTCGTACAGGAAGGTGAGGAAATGCTTTCTCCTCCAAATAAATCGGAAATTAAATTAAGAAAACAAAAAAAGTTTCCTGATAATGTTCGGCTCGCATGCCAAACTAAAGTCATCGCTAATGAAGTGAAAATTCAAAGAATAATTAAAGATGAAGCAGATCTTAATCTTTATGTTTATGGAAATTCCTGTGAGAATATTCAAACAATTGGTGATGAAAAATCGATGGCGCTTTTTTTTCTCGATATCCGGGATTTTACACCGTTTATAGAAAAACATCTTCCGTTTGATGTAATTCATATTATAAGACGATTGAATATTCTTTTTAACGAAGTTATAGCTCAGCATAAAGGGAAAATAATAGAATATTCCGGTGATGGATTTTATGCTGTTTTTGGTTTCGATGAACCGGTTAACGAAGCTGTTAATAATGCTTACAAAGCAGGTAAGCAAATTCTTTCATCACTCCCCAAACTTAATGATAACTACATAACTAAATATTTTGATTATAAAATTGATGTTGGAATTGGTTTGCACGCCGGCAGAGTAATAGTTGGTAAAACAGGAGTTAAAGAAAACAATCCTTACACCGTAATGGGTTTGCCGGTAAATGTTGCAGCAAGATTGGAATCATCAACAAAAGAAATGAACAATAATTTTATAGTTTCAGATTATGTTTATGGTATGCTGGCGGATCAGAATGGTTTGACAGAGCAGAAGCAAATTAAATTTGAAAGGTGTTAGTGAACCGTTTCTAGTAAGGTTAATGGGGAAATCTTTTGGAAATTGATTCACCCAATTTCATTTTATTAAAATACTGGTTGCTTGATTTAAGCAGTAGCACCGCCACAGCTTGAACCCGCACCTGCTGTACAGCCGTAACAATGCTGCCCGGTTACAATTCTTCTGCTCTCAATTAGTGAAGCATCAAAATCTTTTATATGATTCGGCGCACCATGATTCATATTCAATTCAAGCATCTGGTTAAAATCGCAATCGTAAAGTTGCCCATCCCATCCCACTGAAATAGTAAATTTGCACATCACGCTTGCTGCTGCGGTAGGATTGAACGAATCAACCAGCTTTTGCATGTAGCTATCGTAGTTACCTGATTGAAGAAGGTAATCAAGGAACCTGCTGATTGGCATATTTGTAATTGTGTAAAGATTGTTAAACACAATTCCGAACTTATCTTTCAGTTCCCGCTTAAAATCCTGCTCCAATCCTTCCTGCGATGGCGGAAGAAAAGCACCAAACGGGTTATAAACCAGGTTAAGAATTAATCCAGTCTCATCTTTACCGTAACCGAGATCATTTAATTTTTTAATTGCAGAAATAGATTTATCAAAAACTCCTTCACCTCTCTGCTGATCGGTAAAGGTTTTTTTATAGAAAGGAAGTGAAGAGACAATCTCTACATTATTCTTTGCCATAAACTCAGCATAATCTTCAAATCCGTTGGCTTCTAGGATTGTAAGATTTGAACGCACCAAAACATGGCTGCCAATTTTTCTAATTTCTTCAACAAACCATTTAAAATTTGGATTCAATTCAGGTGCGCCGCCTGTAAGATCAACTGTTGGAATTTTTGTCTTCTCAAGTATATCAAGACAAATCCCCATCGTTTCCCTTGTCATTATTTCTTTTCTATCCGGTCCCGCATCAACATGGCAATGTTTGCAAACCTGGTTGCACATTTTACCTAAATTCATCTGAAGGATCTCAATCTTATCTGCTTTAAGCGGACCTTCGCCAACAAGTTCATATTTATCATCAAAATGAGGAAACTTCTCTTCATTATTAATTATCTTCAATTGTTCATTGGCTGATGCCAGCTCCTCTCCTGAAGCTTTCATACTTTTATGTCGTGCCTGCATTTAAATCTTTCCGTAAGTTTTTTTACATAGTAATTTTTGAATTCACATTCTTCATCTGCACACCATGCACCAATGAAGCTCCACCACGTATTGCACTTGCAACATGAACTGCTTCTGTCATCTGTTCAAGATCAGCGCCTTTTGCTAAACTTTCCTGTGTGTAAGCATCAATGCAATAAGGACACTGCACTGCGTGTGCAACCGCCAGTGCGATTAAAGATTTTTCTCTTTCGCTTAAAGCACCAGCTTTAAAAACTGCACCGTACCATTCACTAAATTTTTTCCACAGTTCTGGTGCGCCTTCGCTTATATCTCCAAATTTAGGTAAATCTTCAGGTTTGTAATATGTTTCCATTGCATGCCTTTCTGTTTTTTGGGAAGAATTAAGGGTTAACGATTTTATTTCCTGATTGCAATCAAACAATTTAGTTTATTAAATTCAAGTGTTCAGTTTGTTGGGAAATTATTGTGTATTTAACTGCCAGTTGTACTTATTGAATTTAACTTCAACCGTATTCTCTTTTAAGAATTTTTTATCGCTTTCGTTCATAAAATGCTCCGCAGCTTTCTGCAATGAACCATATCTTTCTTCAAAATTTTTTTTAAACCACTTAAAAATTTCAGAGAGGTATAAAATATTATTCTCCTTATCGAGCCGGTTTTTTGATGGATCATTCAGAAATTCTTTCCCGTTTTCTTCAAGCTGCTGGAAGACTGTCTTTCCATCATAAGCTTTACGCAAAAGTTTAGGACAACTTATTGCAGCGCATACTAAACCAAAATGAACAAGAACCGGTTCAATTTTCATAGCGTAATCGTGCTCAAGTTTATCAAGAGTAATTTCATTTCCGGCAATTTGATGAGTTATCTTTTTAAAGAATCCATCTACATCCATTGGTGAAGTAATTGGTAAATGATCAAGAACATTTTTAATAACAGTTGCGTTGTAAGCGTTGAGGTAAAAAGCAAGCTTATCTTCCTTACTTAAATTACTTACATCAGCTTCTGCTATGCTTTTAATGTAATCATCAAAATCTTTATTGCTTTTAAAAGACTGAATAATTTACCATTCCATTTTCATCAACATTTGTTTTTAGCAGCGCATCAAATTTGGAATGATCAAAACCCGACGGTTGCGAATAGTTACAGCCAGTTATAGAAAGCAAAAGCAAAGTTATTAATGATAATATTTTCATTTTCTTCTCACTTAAAAATTTTTCAATACGTTTCAAATCATTATGTATAAAAATCCGGAATCAGTACTTAAAACAATGTAAAACAGGAGACAAAATAAAACATTTTAAGCAACCCTGCTTCCTCGTTTAACTACTATCACGCCTACAATAATAAACGTTGCAGCTATTAAGAATATTCAAATTTAAGTCTTCATTTAAAATAAGCCATCCTAAAAAAATTGCAATAACCGGGTTTATATAAGCATAAGTAGAAACCAGCGAAAGAGGAAGATGAGCGATTGCGTAGATGTATGATGCATAACCAAAAATAGATCCGAATAAAACCAGGTATGCAGTTGCTAAAATGCCATCTGTGCTAAGCGTAAAGCTGCTCAGCTCACCGAGTGATAATCCAAGTGTAACTTGCAAAGTTCCGGCAATGAGCATCTGGAAAGTTGCACTGGTTAAAGGGTCTACATTTATCTTTTTGTATTTGGAATAAATACTGCCAAGCGACCATGAAATAACCGCGCCCATCAGGCAAAGAACACCAAGCAGGTTATTCCCATCCATTAGGAAACTAAAATCTTTCCCGAAGATAAGGAACACTCCGGCAATACCAATAAGCAAACCAGAAATTGTGTAAAAATTAATCTTCGGTCCTTTTTTAGCCGCGCTCTCAAATCCAACCATCCAGAAAGGGAGAGTGCTTATAAGAAGCGCCGCCAGACCGCTTGATATCCATTGCTCGGCAACTACTACTAAACCGTTTGCTACTCCAAGTAAGGCAATACCAACTACCGCAATATGTTTTAAATCATTTAATGAAGGAAAACGCCTGCCGGTTAATTTTAAAAATGTGATAAGAATTAACCCTGCAATTATCCATCTTATTCCTGCAAACAACATAGGGGGGAGTTCAGTTACTCCTACTCTTATAGCTAAATAAGTTGTCCCCCAGATTATGCAGATTGCAATCCAGGCAGCGTATGCTTTAACATTACTCTTTTGCAAATGTGTGAACCACTCAGTTTATTGTTTTGATGATGACTCTTTGTACAAAGTTACTATTTTAATTGATTATTCAATTAAGAATGTTTGCTGAGCTTTTAATTACAAATCGCTTTACATAACTTTGATAAATAATTTTTAGAAATTAATGGAAATATATCAGGATAATTTCTGATGTAAAACAGGAGAAAAAGATGACAACAATAATAGATATACTTGGGAGGGAAATACTCGATTCGCGTGGTAATCCAACCCTGGAAGTTGAAGTAATGCTTGAAAGCGGAATCATTGGAAGGGCGGCTGTACCAAGCGGTGCTTCTACAGGCGAACACGAAGCAGTTGAACTTAGAGATGGCGATAAAAAAAGAAATATTCAATTAAGAATGTTTGCTGTACTTTTAATTACAAATCGCTTTACATAACTTTGAAAAATAATTTATAAAAATTAATTGATAAATATCAGGATATTTTCTGATAGCAATATAGGAGAAGTAAATGACAACAATAGTAGATATACTTGGCAGGGAAATACTCGATTCACGCGGTAATCCAACCCTGGAAGTTGAAGTAATGCTTGAAAGCGGAATCATTGGAAGAGCGGCTGTACCAAGCGGTGCTTCTACAGGCGAACACGAAGCGTTGAACTTAGAGATGGCGATAAAAACAGGTACAATGGTAAAGGTGTTTTAAAAGCTGTTGAAAATGTAAATGAAAAAATTGCTGATCAGTTAATTGATTTTGATGCAGCAGACCAGGTTGGGATAGACCAGTTTTTAATTAATCTTGATGGAACAGAAAACAAAGGTGAACTTGGTGCAAATGCATTGTTAGGTATATCCCTGGCCTGTGCAAAAGCAGCTGCCGAAACTCTTGATCTGCCTCTTTACCGATACATTGGTGGAACAAATGCGCGAGTTCTTCCTGTTCCTATGATGAACATTCTTAACGGCGGCAGCCACGCAGATAATAATGTTGATTTCCAGGAATTTATGATTATGCCCGTTGGCGCACCAAATTTTGCAGAAGCATTAAGAATGGGCGCTGAAACATTTCATGCTTTAAAATCTGTTTTAAAAGGAAAAGGTTATAACACTGCTGTTGGAGATGAAGGCGGCTTTGCACCAAATCTAAAATCGAATGATGAAGCAATTGAAGTTATACTTGAAGCAATAAACAAAACAGGTTATAAAGTTGGCGATGAAATTTCTATCGCTCTGGATCCAGCTTCAAGCGAATTCTATTTAAAAGATAAAAATGTTTATCATCTCTTCAAGTCCGATAAGTCTGAAAAATCCTCTGCTGAAATGATAGAGTATTATGAGAACTGGGTAAAGCAATATCCAATAGTATCAATTGAAGATGGTTTGGCTGAAGATGATTGGGATGGCTGGAAATTGATGACTGAAAAACTTGGTAATAAAATTCAGCTGGTTGGTGATGATCTTTTTGTAACAAATACAGCGAGGTTAAGTAAAGGAATTGAAATGGGTGTTTGTAATTCCATATTAATAAAAGTAAACCAGATTGGAACACTTACTGAAACACTTGATGCAATTGAGATGGCTAAAACAGCCGGTTACACAAACGTGATAAGTCATCGCTCCGGCGAAACCGAAGATACAACAATTGCCGATATTGCCGTTGCAACAAACGCCGGGCAGATTAAAACCGGTTCGCTTTCCAGAACAGATAGAATAGCAAAGTACAACCAGCTATTAAGAATAGAAGAAGAACTTGATACAACTGCTTTGTTCCCCGGAATTTCGGCAGCTGAATTACAAAGGTTAATAAAAAATATGCCCAATCACTTTTTATGGTTGGGCTTTATTGTCTCTAATAAAACAGATTAAAAAAGTTACGAGGACATTATGGCTGCAAATCAATTCCAAAAATGCGAACAGCTAATTAAGAAAAATAAAATTGAAGTAATCGATCTTAAAGCGATAGATCTTACCGGGCGGCTTCATCATATTTCCTTGCCTGTTTATGATGATACTCTTAAAAAGATAGTAAAGGAAGGAGTTGGTTTTGATGGCTCAAGTTACGGCTTTAAAAAAGTTGAAAACAGTGATATGATACTTGTACCCGATTTAAACACAGCAAAGATAGACCCGTTCAGAGAAGCTCCTACGCTCAGTTTCTTTTCGCACATTATTTTAACAGATGACAAACGCAGTCCGTTTACACAGGATGGAAGATACCTGGCTAAGAAAGCCGAAGCGTACTTAAAAAAAATAACCGGCGCAGATAAATCGTGGTGGGGACCAGAATTTGAATTTTATATTTTTTCAAATGTTGAATACGATACTCGTACATCAACCTCTTATTACAAGGTTGAACATGTTGAAGAGTTTTACAAAAAGGCTTATCACGCTGCAAATCCTTTTGATGAGTATGATGATTTCAGGGATCAACTTACAAAGCTGCTTATTCAGCAAGGTGTAAAAGTTAAGTATCATCATCACGAAGTAGGAGAAAGAGGACAGCAGGAAATCGAAACATTTTTTTCTGATCTGCTTGATACCGGCGATAACATTGTATCCACTAAATATATCCTTTTCAATTTTGCCGAAGAGAGAAATTTACATATTACACTTATGCCAAAGCCTATGTACCAGCAACCCGGCAACGGGATGCACCTGCATATGTTCCTAACAAAAAAAGGTAAGAATGTTTTTTATAAAAAAGGCGAGTACGGAAATTTAAGTGAACTTGGCAGGTTTTTTGTCGGCGGATTATTAAAACACGGTCCGGCACTTTCAGCATTTACAAATCCAAGTACAAACTCTTATAAAAGATTAGTGCCCGGTTTTGAAGCCCCGGTTGCTCTAACATACGGAATTGGAAACAGGGCTTCCGCAATTCGTATACCCAGCTACGTAAGAAATATGGATGAAACCAGAATAGAATACCGTCCGCCGGATGCAACAATGAATCCTTACTTTGGAATGATTGCTATTCTGCTGGCTGGAATAGACGGCATTGCTAACAAAATAGATCCGGTTAAAGAAGGGTATGGTCCTTACGATAAAAACTTTATGGAAGATGATTCAATTGAAGAAATGCATTTCTTACCGAGGAATCTTGAGGAAGCAATTGATGCACTCGAGGCAGATAATGACTTTTTAAGAAAGGGAGATATTTTTTCAGACGAGTTGCTTGAGCAATGGGTTAAAATAAAAAAGGAAGAGGTTCATTCAATAAGTACAATCCCTCATCCGTTTGAGTATAAAATGTACTTTAATTTGTAAGGAGCTAACTATGATTCTCGCAGAAAATTCAAAACACAATCTGTAAATTCTTTGGGATTCTCAATATGAATTGAATGAGCAGCGTTTTCAATGATAGAAAAACGGACATTCGGAATCGCTTGCAGTACCTTGATAGCTTTCTTCTGGAGGAAATAAAATATCTTCCTTCCCGCAGACGAACCATCGTTTCTGATTTTAATATGCAGTAACTCTTCAAACGCAGTTAAATTTCTCAATTGCCTCAACCTGATTGGCAAACGCAATTTTACTTTGTCGATATGGGTTTTCAACTGCAATTTGAACTATGTCATTCAAATATTCTTTATCATCTAATATACGCTTGGAGAATAACCAGTAGAAAATATTTCTAAACCAAGCGTCACAATTCCATCCCAGATTCCAGATGAAAAACCCATTGACGATAAAGAGCATTATTCCTTTCAGAATTGAATGCAGATGTACCTGCAAGCATTAATTTGGAGATAAGTTCAGGGTAGCGAATCGCACAATCCAATGCTACAAAACCCCCCATTGAATGTCCAAGAATATTGACAGATGGCAACCCTAAATACTTGATTAAGGCAATGTAGTCATTGGTCATCTGTTGGATACTTATTTCAATGTCTTGAGGTTTTGTTCTTCCGATACCTCTGTTATCAGGAGTTATCACAAGATGATGCTGAGAAAGTTTCTTAACGATTGAGAACCAGCTTAGGGAATCGCTGGCCATACCAGAAATAAGAAGCAGCGGTGAGCCGTTCCCCTGTATCTCGTAATGGAGATCGATATCGTTAAATTTTACACTTGGCAACTTATATCTTCAATCTTAAATATGCTGAAATTTATCATCTGTAATTACCAAAATGGATTGCAATAGATTCTTTTATTTGTACTCCGAAAGAAATCAATTTAAGTCAAAACATAATCTACTTATTGATTGATCGAAAAATAAGTCATACACCCGTTTGAGTATAAGATGTACTTTAATTTGTAAACTAGTTTTAGAATTAATTAAAAAAACCCCCGCCTATGTTATTAAGCAGGGGTATGGAAAGTGGTTTTAATTTAATGCTACTTTAAGAATATTTCTCTCATCACTTTTGTTCCATATATTTGTCTTAGGTTTTCATAGTTTGTAACAGTCTCATCGTATTTACCTTTCATGCTTTCTTTAATCTTCTCTTCCATTGCATCAAATTTTGCATCCCGTTCCGGATCCGGATCAAATGAAGCCATATTTTTATTCTCAATCATAAGAACAATGTTAAAATCATCTTCATTTGCAGGAGGACCAATTAATATTTTGTAAGATACAATTAACCCTTCTTTTACTGCTCCATCCATAAATGCTTTCCAGGTTTTACTAAGATCTTTCAGGTAATCATCAGCCACATTTGCGCCTGTTCTAACGAAGGTTAAACTCCAGACAGTTCCTTCATCATAAACATCATCGTCTTGAGAATAAGTAGTAGTGCTAAGTCCCAAGACAAAGCACACAAGTAAAACAATTGTAAAATGAAATAATTTCATAGCAACCTCCTATTTGGTTGTTTTAGATATAGTGAATTAATATATTAACAGAAATATGTTATAACATAAAGTACAATATTCTCCAGGTTAATACAATAACAAGTTATTATATATCATTTATCTATCCCTGTCTGCGGAAAGCAGGTTTCTTAGTCTCAACAAAATTGTTCAAAATCATTAAATCATCTTCCATTTTTCTGCTCTAAATTCTTTTATTATTATTTTGGTTTCTGCAGCCACTTTTCTATTGCTCGGTTAAGATTTTCCATTGCAACAATTAAAGATTTATGTTGAGGAGCATCAATATCCTGCAAAATCTCAGAATGTATATCAACAAATGCCTTAGCTAGATTATGAGTAAGTGTTTTCCCTCTCTTTGATAAAGATACCCTCATATTTCGCCGGTCAGTTTGATCAATCTCTCTCTGCATATATCCCTTTTGTACAAGCCCATCAATTATTCTGGTTAATCTGCTCGGGCTCAGATTCATCCGCTTTGCAATTTCCTTGTTATTCAGATTTTCATCAGATCCAAATAGACGAAGGCATTTAAATTCTGCCTGGTAAAGTCCGTGCTCTTCCGCTAACCGGGCTTCCTTTTCCTGGCATAAGGTAATAGGTTAAATGTTAGATCAGCCAGACTTTTTGCAGTTTGATTTGTGCTCATGGTTTCCACTAATAATTTGTAAGTATTAAAGAACTATTAACATTGTATTGATGTGCAATGATTCTACATCTTGGCGAAGATACCATATTCTGTAAAGTATTTTGAGTAACGGATTTCCACATGTTTCTCCTAAGTGTAGAAAAACTTATATAAACTTGCATAAATTATTTGATAGAAGCAACGAATGGTTAATGATTGGCAAGTAATAAAAAACCCTTGCATAAATGATTACACAAGGGTGGGTAAGTAAAATTTTCTTTCGCTACATCGTTCTAATTTTAAGATACAGCGTAACCCCCAGTACAATTAAAATTGCAATATAGACTATTAAGCATATTATCCCTCACCATATTGAATAGTTTGGAAATTATGCTCAATAACCATACCGCCGAGAAACACCTTTTTTATATTATTTGTTAATACTCACCTGTTTCCAAATGATAAATATCATCTAAAATGTTTAATAATAGAGCACATTTATAAACAGTTAAGTTTACTGATTAGAAAGTAATAGGTCTATGATTGTGTGCTAGTCTCTTCGCCAGCAATCAGCAACTCTTTTTTATTAACTCGCAAATCATTTATTTTACATAACAGATATAGTTCAGTTCATTTTTTTCTGACATACAAAATTATTCATCTACTTTATGGCTTATCTCGGTGAAATCAGCGCAATAATAACTGCTTTCCTCTGGTCGGGAACTTCCTTTGCGTTTACTAATGCTGCCAAAAGAATTGGCTCACTTCAATTAAATGTTAACAGGATAATCCTTGCAACCATATTCCTTTTTTTTATAATAATAATTGCAAACATTAATTACGATCTAAGTGCTGAGCAAATTTATTATTTAGCTTTAAGCGGATTTGTTGGATTGGTTTTAGGAGATTCATTTTTATTTAAATCGTTTCAGCTAATCGGTGCAAGGTTGGGCATGCTTATAATGGCGCTTGTTCCGGCATTCAGTTCAGTTCTTGCTCTTAGTTTTTCTTAATGAAAATCTTTCACTAATATCAGTTACCGGGATGACAATTACTCTTTCCGGAATAAGCGTTGTTATCCTGGAAAGAAGTAAAAGTTCAGAATCAATTTTTAAAACAAACAAGTTAGGTATTCTTTACGGTGTGCTTGGTGCATTGGGGCAGGCATCAGGATTAGTGCTTGCAAAATTTGCCTTTGAAGCTGGAAGCATAAATGGATTTGTTGCTACATTTGTTCGTCTGCTTGCGGCTGTGGTTATTATTTTTCCGCTTGCCCTGCTTTTTAGAAGATATAAAAATCCAATTAAGGTTTACACAAAAGATACCAAAGCATTGTGGGCAACTCTGGTTGGAACTATACTTGGTCCTGTGCTGGGAATTACCGGAAGTTTAATTGCTATTGCAAATGCACAAATCGGAATTGCTTCCACGTTGATGTCCACTATGCCGATAATTATGCTTCCTATTGTTCGATACTACTATAAAGAAAAATTAGGCTGGCGGGCAATTGTAGGTGCTTTGATTGCAGTTGTTGGGGTTGCAATACTCTTCTTAGTTTAATCTATAACTTCAATTCTGCTTTGTAAGATTCAAATGTTTTATCATCAAAGCAAACAAAAATAATTTTTTCAATTGAGTTATCAGATTTTAAAAAATTCTTTACTTCTTAATAGCAATCTTTACTGCACGCTCTAAAGGAAAGCGATAAATTCCTGTGCTTATTGCAGGGAATGCAATTGTTTTTATTCCATTTTCAATTGCAAGTTTAAGTGAGTTGCGATAGCAATTTGCCAGCAGCTCATCTTCGTTATGATTTCCTCCATTCCAAACAGGACCAACAGTGTGAATAACAAACTTTGCCGGAAGGTTATAACCTTTTGTAATTTTTGCTTCTGCCTGTTGAGCAGCCATTTAAGAGTTTTGCACTCTTTTAGTAATTCCGGTCCTGCAGCACGATGAATTGCACCATCAACTCCTCCTCCGCCAAGCAGTGATGTGTTTGCTGCGTTAACAATTGCATCAACTTTAAGTTTAGTTATATCGCCTTTGTGGATTTCTATTTTATTAATTATTTTTTACTAATAATCATTTTTTACAAATGATGTGATTCATTTACAGCAGAGAAGATAATTTTGCCTGTCAATGTTAAACTGGAATCAAAGTTATAATCAATTGACTGGTTGAAGCTGAACGCAAAATCTTTTGATGTCTCTGCAGCAGTCTTTAAACCACTTATAAATTCATTTTCATTAGGTTGTGCAAAAAAATGTATTTGAATTAGAAAGCTTGCCAGTAAAACTAAAAGTATTTTATTCATAGAAATGAAAATAAAGGAGTAATCCCATTGCAGCAAAACCATTTTCCTATTTCTGAATGTTATACTCAAGTAAACCCAAAGAAGCGTAAGAAACGAAAGGAGGCATTGGAAAATATTGAACGGCTAATGTATCAAATCCAATGTTTTTGATTAAATCATATTTTAAGAAATCAAAGTCATGTTCAATAAAAATAGAAATAGTATCCGGTGAATTAACTGGATAAGTTATCCTGGGTTTTGTAATACCTGTCCAATTTAATGTTTCGAAAAACCATTTAAGTAAAGAGATATCACTACCGGTTGCTGAATTTAAGGAAAGGATCCCATCATTAGTGTTAAGAGTTAATTCTGCAATTTCATTGTAAAGATAAATTGTATCTCTTGGGGTTCCCCCTACCTTTTCTATCTTTAATCCTGTAAAATCTGTTACTATTTTGAACCAGGAACTATCGTATGCTAAATCTGTTAATTCCCACCATTCCTCTCCTTCGTAATCATACCAAATGAAATCTCCGCCGGGATAATATTCTCCATAGTATTTCCACTTATTTCCAACGTTTAACGGGAAGTAATTAACGGTTTTATATAAGAAAAGCTCGAGATTAGTAGTAAGACCAAAATACATTGTAGTATCTAAGTTGATATATTGCACTTTGTTAACAACTATCCTCACCGTTTCATTATATGTGCTTGTTACCAATCTAAAGAATCCTTCATCATTGGTTGTAACAATGTTCTCAACACCGCCCGAATAAATTTTTAAGTCACAGTAAGGAGAGGGAAATATACCATCTTCATTTATCTTAAATAATCTGCCTGAAACTTCGATCTTGTTGAAAATTATTTGAATCCATAGATATTGGGCAGAACTTCTTTGAATAGTTGTATCAATTGTTTCAAATAGCTCTTTTTCAAACAACAATCTAATGCTAGGATCTTTTGTTGTCACATCCCCTGAAAAATCACCATTTTGATCCGAGTAAATGACGGTCGTTCCCTCACTTGTTATAATGGAAATCTTGCAACTATCTGAGGTGTGGTTACCACCTAAGGGTCTGTATTCCCAGACTACTCCCGTAACAGAACCATTAGCCGCATTCATTATGAAGGAGAGAGAGTCTACATTATTTCGGTGTAAAACTGAATCAATTGTTGAAAATCCTGCTTTCTCTAACTTTAGTCTAAATGTATCATCGCTTGTAATTAGTGTATCGAGGAAAACTCCGTTGGAGTCAGTCTGTGAGACTACAGTAGAGTTAGTAGCAATTAAAGATACGTTGCAGTCCGCAAGAGGTTGTGTGCCAGATGGCATTAACTCATTAACTTTGCCAGTTACAACAACTGTAAAGACATCTTTTTCTTTCTGTGGTTCTGTTGGCTCACTGCAGTATGTTGAAAAAAATAATAAAGCTGTAATTGATAAAAAAATTGTTAAGGATTTCATAATATTATTCCTCAGTAAATTTTTTCGGCAAAACCATCTTCTTTGTTTCTAAAACTCATCAACCTGTAAAATTTAATTTAAAGAACAGAGTTCCAAATTAGAAGAAAAATTCTTTACAATTATTAAATTCCCATTTCTTTCTTTACTTCGCTAAACTTCTCAATTGCAAAATCAAGATCTTCTTTTGTATGTGCAGCGGAAATCTGTACTCTTATTCTTGCTGTATCTTTTGGTACAACCGGAAAGAAGAAACCGATTACATAAACACCTTTCTCTAATAATCTTGCAGCCATTTTTTGTGAAAGCACTGCATCACCCAGCATAATAGGAACAATTGGATGAATACCTTCTTTTATTTCAAATCCTGCTGTCTTTAATTTTTTCTCTGAAGTATTTTGTGTTTTCTTCTAGCTTATCACGCAAATCAGTTGTTGAGCTAAGCAAATCTAATACTTTAAGAGAAGCAGCAACTATACTCGGTGCAACTGTGTTTGAAAAAAGATATGGACGAGAGCGCTGTCTTAGCAGATCAACAATTTCTTTTCGTGCACTTGTGTAACCTCCGCTTGCCCCGCCTAACGCTTTACCAAGTGTTCCTGTAATAATATCAATTCTGCCAATCACATCATTATGTTCGTGTGTACCTTTGCCGTGTTTACCCATAAAGCCAACTGCATGAGAATCATCAACCATTACCATTGCATCATATTTATCTGCCAGATCACAAATGCCTTTTAAGTTTGCAACATAGCCATCCATAGAAAAAACACCATCGGTAGCAATTAGTATTTGTTTTGCATTTTTTGCTTTAGCTTCCTTCAGTTTTTCTTCAAGATCATTCATGTTATTGTTTTTGTAACGGTAACGTTGTGCCTTGCTCAGTCTTACGCCATCAATAATACTTGCGTGATTTAATTCATCACTTATAATTGCATCATCTGCGGTGAGTATTGTTTCGAACAATCCGCCGTTTGCATCGAAGCAAGATGTGTAAAGAATTGTATCTTCCATTTCGAGGAATTCTGATATTTTCTTCTCCAGTTCTTTGTGTATTTGCTGAGTTCCGCAAATAAATCTAACAGAAGAAAGACCGTAACCCCAATTATCGTAACTCTCTTTTGCTGCTTTAATTATTTCAGGATGGTTTGACAAATCCGAGATAATTATTAGCACACATATTAAGAACTTTTTGTCCTCCCATTACTTCAATGTTTGCACTTTGCGGAGATTGTAATGACTCGCTCTTTTTTATAAAGACCTTCTTCTTCTATTGATGTAAGAATATCTCCATAGTGATTTTTTGTTTTTTCAGTCATAGTAATTTCCTTTTAGAATATCTTTGTGTTAAAAAGTTTTTTCACCGCAAAGTCGCAGAGACGCAATTAAATAATATTTTTACCAGTTTAGTATAATCTTACCCGAGTTACCTGATTTCATTAATTCAAAACCCTCTTCAAAATCTGCAAAGTTAAAATGATGAGTAATTACAGAGGATACATCCAATCCGCTTTGAACCATTACCTGCATTTTATACCAGGTTTCAAACATCTTCCTTCCGTAAATTCCTCTAAGAGTTAAACCGTTAAAGACTATTTTATTCCAATCAACTGCTGCATCTGATGGAAGAATTCCAAGCAAAGCAATATTACCGCCATGGAACATTACATCAATCATATCATTAAGAGCTTTTGGATTTCCGGACATCTCCAGCCCAACATCAAATCCTTCCATCATTCCAAGATCGTTAACAACATCCGAAAGTTTTTCTTTAGAAACATTTACTGCTTTGGTTACTCCCATTTTCTTCGCAAGCTCCAGCCTGTAAGGATTAACATCGGTTATAACAACATAACGTGCACCTGCGTGTTTACAAATAGCTGATGCCATTATACCTATCGGTCCTGCACCGGTTATAAGAACATCTTCACCTAAAACATCAAAGCTTAAAGCTGTGTGAACTGCATTGCCGAAGGGATCAAAAATTGAAAGCACATCTTTTGAAATATTCGGATCGCAATGCCAGATGTTGGAAACAGGAATTACCAAATATTCTGCAAAGCAGCCGGGTCTGTTTACTCCAACTCCTAATGTGTTAGGGCATAGATGTCTTCTTCCGGCACGGCAGTTCCTGCAATGCCCGCAGGTTATATGTCCTTCACCACTTACAAGTTCACCAACCTTAACATCCTGTACATTTTCACCAAAAGCTTCAACTATGCCAACATATTCGTGCCCAACAACCATCGGTACAGGGATAGTTTTACTTGCCCATTCATCCCAATTATAAATGTGAATGTCTGTTCCGCAAATAGCAGTCTTTTGAATTTTTATCAGTACATCGTTCGGTCCGTATTCAGGCACAGGAACTTCATCAAGCCAGAGACCGGGTTTTGAATATTTTTTTACAAGTGCTTTCATTTTGTTCATTGTAATTCCTTAAAAGAATAAAATGATTTAAGAATCATAAAAATGATTCGATAAAGTATTATTGAAAAAATTGTATTTAAAATTAGAGATAAGGAGAGTAAACAACAATAAGTTGTTTTAATAATTTAGATTATGAGAAGAGTTTTTGTATAAGCTTAAATTAACGAATAAAGAGCAAACTCGGTATTGCTAAAAAGCCGGGGTGAAGATTTAAGTTCATTGAGTTTCTGATTTACCCATCGTTCATCTATAGAATTTGCCTGTGCTGTGGCTGTTAACCATTTCAATTCCAAATCAACTAGTTTACCATCAGCAAGAGCAAGGTTTAAGCCATCTTCAATAAATGACATGGCAATTTTTGTATTTGAAAAAACGATTGGATCTTCCTTAATATATTCATTAGCAAGCAGATTGTTTACTATTTCTTCACAGAAATCTGAGGAGAAGCCCAGTTTATCAGAAAAATGTTTGATGATTTTTTTTTCAGGATCGGTGAGCTGCTTATCAATTTTAGCAGTTATTAATAATCCTTTTAAGTAGTTGCTTCGGTCGATTTGAGGAATCTTCATCTACATCCTTTTTTATGGAATGATATTAATCTATGTAAATAGGAATGAATAAGAAATGCAATTTTCATTCCAGATAGCTGTTGTGCCGTAAATCACTCTTTTTAACTAATTTCGCAATTAAACTGTATCAACTATAGACAATTGTTCTATAATGAATGTAAATATTATTGGAAATATTTTCCATATTATTGGACGATATGTTGTTTGCTATAAAGAAAATTAGAATAGCTGAATCTGAGAGTTAACAGAGTTGATTCTTTCTGGAAAAATTGAAATGTAGTTTAACACAATTGTTGCTCAATAAGTGAGTAGAAAGCTGATAGAAAATTATCGCTGTGAACAATCAAAATTACTTACTTATAATTATTCAGACTAATCCAGGTTTACCAGCTTAATCAAATCAAAATAATTAAAACCCTGCGGGACAGTATATAAAGAACCAACAAGCATAACTTCAATGCTGTCATTTGCTGATGCGGTAAATTCTGTTTCAATAGTGAAGGATGTCCACTCTGCTTTTCGAATAACCTCTCGTTTCTTATCTACTTTATTTCCATCCTGTTTAAGATAAATTTCTAAACTTCCCGGATCTTCAGTTGATTTAGACCAGAAAGTTAACCTGTAATTGTGTGTTCCTTCTAAAGCCGGAACCGTAGTATAAACATAAGCACCAATCTCCCTGGCTTTAAGAAAGATAGAATATTTTCCTCCATTTGCTGGAACATCAGTAGCAAATTTTACAACGGGTGGACCCGGGCTTATCCAATTATCAAGGGAAGCAAATCCTCCTGATTCAAACGAGGTAAAAATGAGAGTTTTTGATTCCGGTTACAGGATCATCCGGTTCAACGTATTGTGTACAGCTGTAGAATACTGCTAACAGAATTGATAAAATTAAAATAATTGTTTTCATCAGATACCTCACATATGCGATGATTAATACCTAAAAATAATAATATTTCAAAAAGAATCAACAAGCAACACAAAATATTTTTATCTACTTCCCCAAAAGACTCTCCATTCCCTAAATCATTTAATTTTATTGTAAATTTAAATTGATAATAATTTAGAATATATATAGTTAACACTAATCAGGGAGATAATAAAATGGAATACAGAATTGAAACAGATTCAATGGGGGAAATAAAAGTTCCAAATGATAAATATTACGGCGCTCAAACAGCCAGGTCGTTAATGAATTTTAAAATTGGAGGGGAAAAATTTCCAAGGGAAGTAATTCGTGCACTTGGTGTGCTAAAAAAAGCTGCTGCTTTAACTAATAAGGAACTCGGAACTCTCTCTGCAGAAAAAGCAGAACTAATAATAAAAGCTGCCGATGAAGTAATAGAGGGAAAACTTGATGAACACTTTCCGCTTGTTGTTTGGCAAACCGGCAGCGGAACACAAACTAACATGAACTCCAACGAAGTTATTGCAAACCGTGCAATTGAATTAGCAGGTGGAGAACTTGGAAGTAAAAAACCAATTCATCCAAATGATGATGTAAACAAAGCACAATCTTCCAACGATACATTTCCCACAGCAATGCATATATCTGCAGTTGAGGAAATCCACAGAAGATTAATACCTATGGTTACAAAACTCCGCGATGCACTTCAAAAAAAATCTGATGAGTTTAAAGATGTGGTAAAGATTGGAAGGACTCATTTGATGGATGCTGTACCGCTTACATTAGGGCAGGAATTTTCCGGATATGTTCAGCAATTAACAAACGGGCTTGAAAGAATTGAAGCTGCAATGCCACGTCTATATGAACTTGCGCTAGGTGGAACTGCAGTTGGAACCGGGTTAAACACTCATCCTGAATTTGCAGTAAAAGCAGCAAAAAATATTGCGAATATAACCGGTCAGCCGTTTGTAACCGGAAGGAATAAGTTTGAAGGGCTTGCAGCTCACGATGCAATGGTTGAAATAAGCGGTGTGCTTAAAACTTTAGCAGTTTCATTAATGAAAATTGCAAATGATATCAGGACTCTTGGATCAGGTCCACGTTGCGGAATTGGGGAACTAAATCTTCCTGCAAATGAACCGGGAAGCTCAATAATGCCGGGTAAAGTAAATCCAACCCAATCCGAAGCACTTACCATGGTTTGCACACAGGTTATGGGTAACGATGTAGCAGTTAATATTGGCGGAGCCACAGGGCACTTTGAGCTGAACGTTTTTAAACCGGTTATCATTTATAATGTTCTTCAGTCAATCAGGTTAATTGCTGATGGGTGCGAAAGCTTTACGGATAACTGCGTTGTTGGAATTGAAGCTAATGAAAAAAATATTAAAGCTCATCTTAATAATTCTTTAATGCTGGTTACTGCGCTTAATCCACACATTGGTTACGATAACGCTGCTAAGATTGCAAAGAAAGCACATACAGAAGGATCTACTCTTAAAGAAGCTGCCGTTGAACTTGGTCTGCTTACAGAAGAAAAATTTGATGAAGTTGTAAAACCCGAACAGATGGTTGGACCAAAAAAATAATTATCAAGTAAAGAATTAATGAAGTCATTCTCAGAAAATGGGAATGACTTTTTATTTTTATGATATAAAAATCAATAGTATTTTATGGATAATTGGGATGGATTAGGTTCACTTTTAATTGCCTGTATTGAGTTTATTCTTTTAGTAAACCTGGTAATCTTTGCTGCTAAGAGTAAACTAAATAAACTGGCAATGATGCTTATCTTTATCTTGATGACATATCAACTGCTCGAGTTTTTAATGTGCCAGGTAGGATTAAGCTCATCATTAATGGCTTACTTTGGTTTTGCTGTTATATCACTCCTTCCTCCGTTTAACTTTATTCTTGTAGCTGAGTTGTACAATTTTAAAAGTAAAGCTTTATACCTGGTATTTTTACCTTCCGCAGCATTTATCCTTTACTATCCATTCGTTCTTGAGCAGTTTACGGTTACAAGCTGTGCAGTGCTTTATGCAACTTATAATTACCCGTTGGGTGATTTGTACGGATTCTTTTATTATACACCTATACTGGCGGTTATCGTTTTACTTCTGCGGGGAATTAAGAAAGGAAAGGATAAAAAAACTTTATTCATCTCTAAAGTTCTGCTTACCGGTAATATCATAATCAGCATCCCGGTAGTAGCTGCATTTATATTAATGGCAACTGGTGATTATTATTTAATTGCAAAAATTGAAAGCATAATGTGTAAGTTTGCATTCGCTTATGCTTTGTGTTTAGGCGTAGTTTGTTTATATAATTCAAAAAGGAAAGATGAACGAAATAATACTGAACATTTACCTGGTAATAAGTGAAATGCTCGTTGTGGAATTCCGTGCAATGGCGTACGAGCGTGAAGGCGGCGATGATAATAAAATCAAGTTCTTAAAAGCCGTGCAGCAGAGGACTTTCCCAATGCTTACCATTTTGATGCTCCTACCGATAAGAAAGGTAAATTTATGAGTTATAAAAGATTTCATAAGCTGGAAAAACGGGGAATGCACTTCCGGCTTTTCGAAGAAATATTTTCAAAATTCAACCTTCCTGAAAAACCGCTTATTTGCGTTACCCCTGTTGTTGATGGTGAAATTTATGCAGGCGAGTAGAATCTAACCTACTTCAATTTGTACAATTTTAAAATTTATTATATGTTCGGAATGTAGTAAGGTAAAATGAATTTATAATCCACATTAATTCTAGTATTAATCATTTTCTTAAGCATAAGGTTTTATGGGTAGCACTTTATCAAGTTCAGGCAGGAAGAAAATTAATGTGCCGAAAAAGATTTCTGAGTTCCTTAAAAAACAAAAAGAACTTGATAATCTTTATTCAGATAAAAAGCTGGGTTCATTTGTACAAAATGGCAAAACTTATTTCAGGTTGTTTGCACCTTCCGCCGATAAAATTTCTCTCCTTACTTTTGAACAGCCGGAACAGACTAATGGTAAAGAATTTAAAATGGTAAAGGATGAGGACGGAGTTTGGGAAACTGCAATAGAGGGTGAGCACTATGGATTGTTCTACGGCTTTAAGATCCATCATACCGAAGTCTCTGGCATTGAAGATATTATTTGTGTTGATCCTTATGCAAAAGCAGTTACTACTTTTAATTCATATTACAATCCGCGGAGAGCTATTGTGGTTAAAGAGGGGGACTATAATTGGGAAGGGGATACCTGGATAAAAAATGACTGGCGTGACCTTATCATTTATGAAATGCATATTCGCGACATGACAGAACATCCTTCCTCCGGAGTTGAGCAGAGAGGAACTTATAAAGGATTAACTGAGAAAGGTAAACCTGGCGGATTAGAATATATAAAAAGTCTTGGTGTAAATGCGGTTGAACTTTTACCTGTCCAGGAGTTTGCAAATATCGAAATTCCCTTCCAGAATTCTGTAAATGGAAAACTTAATACGTGGAATCCATACGAAAGAAATCATTGGGGATATATGACAGCAGCTTTCTTTGCACCGGAAAGTTACTATTCTAAAAATGTAAGAAGCATTGAATGGAATACCTGGAGTGGTAAAGATGCAAGGGCTATAACAGATTTTAAGGATATGATTAAGGCATTCCATAAAGAAGGAATTGCTGTTATAATGGATGTTGTGTATAACCATGTTTCCGAGTATGAAATTGGAAACTTCAAGGAAATAGATAAAGATTATTATTTTCGTCTTGATGAGAATGGTGATTTTATTGACCGAAGCTATTGCGGAAACGATTTTAAAACTGAACGGCTAATGGTTAAAAAATTAATCATTGAAAGTGTGCTTTACTGGATGGAAGAATACCACGTTGATGGATTTCGTTTCGATCTTGGAAAGCTGGTTGATTGGGAAACAGTTGAAGAAGTTTATTACGAAGCAAAAAAAGTAAATCCTAATGTAATTTTTGTTTGTGAGCCCTGGGGCGGAGGGTACGATCCTGCAGGATTTTCTGCGCGTGGGTGGGCAAGCTGGAACGACCAGATAAGAAATGGTATAAAGGGCGAAAATCCTTTTGATGGTCATGGCTGGATATTTGGAAGTTGGTACGGAAATAATAACAGAAGCAGAATAGAAAGTTATGTTAACGGTACATTAAACAAAGATGCAAATGGATTATTCCGGGAGCCTCATCATTCTGTTAATTATTTAGAATCGCATGATGGTTATACAATCGGCGACTTTATCCGGCTAGGATTGGGCGACTTAATGAAAAAGAAAATAATTAAAGATGTTGATGAACATGTTAAGTTATTACCGATGCAGTTAAGACTCAACAAACTTGCCGCACTCTTTCTCTTTACTTCACGTGGCATAACTATGATTCATTCCGGGCAGGAGTTTGCAAGGAGTAAAGTTATTCCAGCTGATGTTAAAGTACCTGATGAACATAAAGGGACTATTGATCATAATAGTTATAATAAAGACAACGAAACGAATTACATCAACTATAATCATGCAAAAATTAACATTGAACTTTTAAATTATTACAAAGGATTAATACAGCTCAGGAAAAAATATGATGCCTTCCGCAGAGCAGGTTATAACGATGTAAACTTTTTCAAAATAAAAAATAATCCTTTTGCTCTTGGTTACCGGTTAGAATTTAAAAACGATGTTTTTATGGTATTACTAAATGCTAATCCTAAAATGAAGGAAGAATTTATACTTCCTGAGGGTGAATGGAACATCCTTGTAAATCCTGCAGTTGCGGGGATTGAAATTTTGGGAACAGTAAAAAAGCGACTTGTTATTGAACCTTCTTCAGGTTATGTTTTAAAAATGAAATAACTAATTATGTTTACGCAAGTGAAAACATTCTTAATCATTCTTCCTCTTATACTTTTTACCGCACCTGATTTTTACGCACAGACCGGAGATAAAACCATAGGTTCCCCGGGGTGGCTGGTTGATATGTACTTTAGCAAAGCAGAGTTTACCGGTAAAGCAAATTATTTTACTGGCGCGATGATAGAGGAGGCAAACGAACCTACTATTGGTGAAGAGCTTAACGGAAGTGCCAGCGTATCCTACCGTGAAATTCTTTCTGAAAATATGAAGTCCGTTTTTGCAGTTGAAGTTAAACCAGATGAAGGCATAGTTGATTTTTATTGTTACATGTTGGAAACAAATGAAGGTTGGAAAATAGAAGCAGTAAGAAGGTTTTTATTACCAGGTTTCATTTACAGTGCAAAAGATTCTCTCTCACAAATTACAAATCTTTCTCCTTCAGATAGTGATTTGTTAAAACTGGTTAACCTGTTAACAAGCAGTGATGACGAATTAAAAACATATCTCCGTAATAACGTAAATGATTTTTACAAGCTTGTGCTGTATATAAAAGATGAGGATGCTAAAAATATTCAAAATTTATTAAACGGTTTGAACATTGATGCAGTTTACCAGGATGATAAATTTCCCGGTTGCATTTTTTTACAGATAGGAGCATTTGATAAAACGGAGATGGGATATTTTTACGGCGGGGAAAGTTCTTCGTTGCCGAAAATTTCACCAAACCGGTTTATATATATTGAAGAAATTTTGCCAAAGTGGTACATCTACAGGATTATATAGAATTATTGCCTGAAATTCCTTTTCTTAATGATTTTTCAATAGATTTTTTAAAGCTCTGAAGGTTTACAGGTTTCTGGAAGACAAATTCAATTCCAAGTTCAAGGTAATCCTGTGCTACATTCCTCTCAATCTTTCGGCTTAAAACCAGTACCGGGAGGGTGCTTACCAGGTTTGCTTTAATAAGTTCCTGCACAAAATCATATCCATTCAATTCAGGCATTTGATGCTCTGTAATAACTAATGCGGGTGGAGAGACGGAAATCATTTCAAGTGCTTCTTTGCCATTGGAAGCAACCTCCACGTTATATTCCGGCGTAATGTTTTTAAGAATTTTAGAGTAAAGCAGCCGGTCGGTTTTGTTATCATCAACAATTAAAATGCTTGCAGAAGCAGTAGGCAGTGTAAACTTAAACTCGGAACCTTTACCGTATTCACTTTCCACCCAAATCTTTCCGCCATGTTTTTCTATAATATCTTTTACTAAAGATAAACCTAAACCGCTTCCTTTTTCACCGCTGGTTCCTTCGGAAGTAAATTTTGTATCAACACTAAAAAGCTTATTAATATTTTCCTGCTTTAATTCCCCGCCCGGTATCCTTAATGGAGAATTCTAAAAATCTTACAGTTCCGGATGGTTTAACAAAAACTGTTACTTTATCATCCTTGCTGGTAAATTTAATTGCATTTGATAATAGGTTATTAAAAACCTGTTCAATTAAATGTTTATCAGCAAAAACAAAGTAATCATTACCAACGGTTGAGTGGACATTTATTCCTTTTTGAAACGACATTCCGGATAAGGTATTAATCGATTTTTCGATAATTGATTTAGCTTGAATCTTTTGCGGTTCAAATTTTATTCTTCCTGTTTGCAGCCTTGTCCAGTCTAGCAGTGAATTAACAAGCGATAACATCGAGTTGGAAGATTCTTTTATAAAATTGATATACTGTGTACGTTCCTCTTTACTAAGCGTTTCATCATTTGAGAGCAGTTCGGTAAAACCTAAAATTGAGCTAAAGGGAGTTCGCAGATCGTGAGAGATAATTGAGATGAACCTGTCTTTTGTTTCGTTCAGCTTCAGCAGGTTTTCTGTAGATTTTTTCAGTTCTTCCTCTGCTCTTTTCTTTAAAGTAATATCACTTACCAATCCATAAATTTTTTGAATCTTACCTGCTTCATCTCTTATTATTTTCACTTTATTTCTTATCCAAACCGCTCCGCCTTGTTTGTTTATTATTCTAACTTCCATTTCGCTGGATAACTGGAACTTGCTGCGTATAATAGCCGAAAGCCTCTTCTTAAGCATAGGAAAATCATCGGGGTGAATAATTTTTAAGAAGAGTTTGGAGTCTCCAAGAAAATCGGCTTGAGAATAGCCGGTTACTTTTTCCACTGCAGATGTGTAGAACAATGGACGCATCAAATTATCTACCCGCTCAAAGGTATAAAGGAAGTCATCAATATTTTCAGTTACATTCCTGTATTTTTCTTCCGATTCTCTTATAACTTTCTGTGCACGTTTTCGCTCGGTTACATCACGCGTAACCATTTCAACAAATACTTTATTATCCGATTCAAAAGAGGAGACTGATATTTCAGTGTATATAAAAGAATTATCATGCTTTTTAGCAAGAAATTCAAAACGATCCGGCGCATTTTTTTTCTGTTCAAGTAAACGAAAATATTCCACTACTTTTAGAACATCATCGTTCGAAACCAGGTCTATCAAGTCCCTGCCAACCAGTTCGATCCCCATTATCGTAGCCAAATATTTCTGCAAATGAATTGTTGGCTTTTACTATCTTACCTTCTGATTCTACAGCAATGCCATCTTGCGATACTTCGAAGAGTGACCGGTAAAGCGGCAATTCCTTTTCGGCGGATTTTTCTGCTGATATATCAGTTAGAAAAAAGTTGTATCCATTCTTTTTAGTATCAACATCAAAAAAAGAATTTATTATTGGAAGAGTTGGTACTTCTTTTTTCTTTTTGGTTAAAAAGGGCAAGGTAATAGTTTTGGTATTCTCTTTGCTGAGTTTATTTAAATCGAAAGAATTATTTTTTAAGTAAGAAGGTGAAATCAGCTCGGAAATATTTTTCCCGGTTATTTCTTCCTCATTATAATCCAGCACTTTTAAAAATGTTGAATTGGCATATATTATTTTTCCTGCCCGATCAACCGAACAAATTAATTGCCCGGTGTTTGCAACAATATTCTTAAGGATTTTTTCTGATGATTTTATTTTCTCATCTTCTTCAAAACGTTCCGTTATATTGTTGCACAGAACAATTATGGCTTCCTGCTTCTCGTCAGCAAAAGAAAATTTCAGCTCGAAGGTTTGCTTAACCTGGTCTTCGCCAAAGATATTAACATTAATTTCCCATACCTTTTGCTGTTTTAAATCTCCAAGTATTTTTTTGAAATAATCTTCATTAAATAGTTTAAGGGCTTCGCCAAAAAACTTACCCATCATCTCTTCGGCTTGATGACCAAAGAGTATTACTGCTTCATCATCCCAGAAAATTATATTACCCGTATTATCTACAGCAAACAGGGCATTTGATAAATTGGAGGTAACAGACCTGTAATAATCTAGTTCTGATACCAGCCTGTCTTTCCGCGATTTTTCAACTGCTTCGGAAGTTACATCGTTAAAGAAAAAATAGATAAACTGGATAGTTCCTCTCTTACTAAGCAGCGGTTCAATCCTGCATTCAAAAGTGTACTGCTTATCAGAAATATTCAGTTCGAGGTTTTTCCTAAGGGGCTCTTTAGTTTTTGTTACCTTAGCCATACTTTCGGTAAGAGAGTTTTGTGCTGAAGAATTAAAAAGTTCAGAAAGATTTTTGCCAATAATTGATGGCTGACTAATGTTTAATTTTTCGGGAGCGCTGCCTGCTGAAAATTTTATTTCACCTTTTTGATTTGTAACAATTAAAAAATCGTTTACTCTTCTTATAGCTTTTTCAATATAATCTGCGCGCAGTTCATGTTGGATCGGATAGATCGGTAAGAATTTTAATATCTTCAATTAATAAAATTCCACCCGAAAGTTTTTCTTCCTGGTAAAGCGGTGCACCTTTAACAATAAGAGTTATACGTCCACCGTCATTTGTGCGTACCTCTCTTATTTCCTTCTCAAACGAAAAGCCCTCTTTAAGTTCTCTAAGCTCTTCCGTTAAACTCGCCGAAGGAAAAATATCAGTTTCAAAAATGTTGGTACCCAATAGTGATGGAATTTCGAGCTGGTAAAGAATTCCGAACTTTTCAAAATTCTGGTTTACCAGATCAATTTTTCCATCCACTGAAAAGGTGATTATACCAACAGGTGCCTGCTCAATAATGTTGGATATGTTATTTACCATATTGAAGCGGATTTATGATGACAATCCTTAGAATGATTTTTTGAGTTTCGCCCTTTTAACTCGCTGCTGTAAATTAACATCAATAATAATGCTAAATTCTGGTTGCTTTTAACATCTTTTGATTAATAGGATGAAGTTATTTCGCTGCTGAAAAAACTTTGATATCTGTTAATTATTAGTGAATTTAGAAGAGAAGAAGAATCAAATTGGCTGAACTCTTTTTCCAGCTATTTTTTTGAGATCCTGAAAATCTTAAATAAATTGATATTTATCGTCTCATTTTGAGTCGCACAAAATAACTCGACTGTTCAACACTGAGAAAATTTATATTTGCTGTAGATGAGATATTTTTCAGATATAAAACTCTCCCATAAAATTGCGCTGATACAGTCCGCGTTCATTAAAGCAATTCATGCAACCACTCTCATCTCATTTGTTCTACTCCATAAGATGAGTCTGATTAATTTAATTTCTACTTAAAGTAAAAACTTTATTGCTGTGTTACACAAGTTACTAACATAGATTTTTAGTAAATTTTGAATATTAATAAACTGAGTATATCTATTTGCTTACTAACATAGTACAAGCACTCGGCAAAAAAACTTTAAGCTTCCTCGAGGAATTCGGGCAGATATCCATTCTGTTTTTTAATATTATTAGAAATATTAAAAATGTTCCGCGCACTGCAAAGGTTATCCTTCACCAGATGGAACATATTGGTGTTAATTAGCTGCCGTTAGTTCTTATCATCGCTGTTTTTACAGGAGCTGTGGCTGCATGGCAAGCCGCTTACCAGTTAAAGGGTCTCGCACCTATGTCTATCCTTGGCGGAACAACAAGCAGGGCAATAATAACAGAGCTGGGACCTGTGCTTACAGGAATTGTTATTGCCGGAAGAGTTGGCGCCTCTATTGCTGCAGAGCTTGGAACAATGAAAGTAACGGAACAGATAGATGCCCTGGAAATTATGGCTATCGATCCGATCAGGTATCTTGCTATGCCAAGAATGCTTGCTTCTCTGCTTATGATGCCGATCCTGGTTATTTTTGCTAATACTATTGCAGTATTCGGAGCGTTTATTGTATCCAACTATTTTCTAAATGTTACATTCGAGGTTTTTTTCGATTCGGTTAAATACTTTTTTATATTTTCAGATCTTACTGCCGGTTTGGTAAAAGCTGTTTTCTTTGGTGGTGTAACTGCGTTGCTGGGATGCCACATTGGATTTAGAACTCAAGGTGGTGCAGAGGGAGTTGGTTTTTCTACTATTCGTTCCTTTGTTTTATCTGCTGCGATGATTTTAATACTAGATTACGTTCTCTGGATGTTGATGTTTTAACAATCATAAATAAATAGCAACTAATAAAATCATATAGGAATTTTCATTTATCCTATTTTATTTTATATTCACAAAAAATTCATTAAATAGAAATATTCTCAAAATAAAATTTCAGGCAAAATCATGGATAAAATCAATTATAATATTAAAGAAAGAACTACCCCGGTTGAACTACCGGAAGCTCTCGGCTTTGGTAAAATTTTTAGCGATCATGTTTTTCAAATGGATTACAGTCCTGAAAAAGGATGGCATAATCCTGAAATCACAGAAATCAGTAATCTTCCACTACATCCTGCTACAATGTTTATTCATTACGGGCAGGCAGTTTTCGAAGGATTAAAAGCTTTCAAACAAACGGATGGCAACATTGTAATTTTTAGAGCCAAAAATCATTTTGAAAGAATAAATAATTCTTCAAGAAGAGTTTGCATTCCTGAGTTGGATGTTGATTTTGTTCTGGAAGCATTAAAAGAACTTGTTTATATTGAGCGCGATTGGATACCAACAACAAAAGGCGAAGCACTTTATATAAGACCCTTTATTTTCGGCGCCGATCCTTTCCTCGGTGTTCGCCCATCACCAAACTACAAGTTAATTATTCTTTTGTCTCCTGTAGGCGCATATTATCCTGAAGGTTTTAATCCCTGTTAAAATTCTTGTACAGGATGATTATGTTCGCGCTGTGCGTAAAGGACTTGGTGAATGTAAAACTCCTGCAAATTATGCTGCAAGCTTGCTGGCAGGTGAAGAAGCTATTAAAAAAGGATTTACACAGGTTTTATGGTTCGATGGTGTTGAGCAAAAGTATATTGAAGAAGTTGGTACAATGAACATCTTCATAAACCTTAAAGATGAAATTGTTACACCAAAACTTAACGGTAGTATTTTACCCGGTATTACAAGAAGAACCGTAATTGAACTGCTTAAAGAATGGAATATGAATGTTGTTGAAAGAGATATTACTATTGATGAAGTAGTAAAAGCTTATGATGATGGAAACCTTGTTGGAATTTTTGGAACAGGTACCGCTGCAATTATCTCTACCGTTGGTTGGTTAACATATAAAGATAAAAGATGACTTTAAATAACGGCAAACCAAATGAACTGGACCTTAAACTTTTTAATGAAATTACTGCAATCCATTACGGTGAAAAAGAAGATACACACAACTGGCTGATGCAGGTTGAAAAGAAAGGTGTTGAAGTAGGTTAAAATAAATTTCAACAACTCATAATCCTCAAAAATATTGGCAGGATGGTGAATTAAATTTTACCATCCTGTTTTTCTATTACTTCTAGTCATTATACTAAACCTTCATTTAATCCTCAAAAAACTTCAATTATTTCTGCAAGATAAGTTTTTTGCTAGTAGAATAATTTCCAGACGTTAGCCTATATAAATATATGCCACTCGATAAATCGTATACATTCCCACCAGCAGAGGTTACGCTTACAGCGGAAAACTCAATTTCATAACTTCCAGCTAATTTTTCTTCATTCACGAGTGTAGCAACTTCGTTTCCCAAAATGTCGTAAATCTTTAAGGTAACAAATCCGGGTTGACTAATTGAATATCTGATACTTGTATTGGGATTAAAAGGATTGGGATAGTTTTGCCAAAGAATAAAATCATACGGTTCCTGATTTTCTGTTTGTGATTACACTTGGTTCATCAAACTGTATAACATATATTCCATCTAATTGACAAGTTGCAAATACAATTTTGTCTTTTACATAAATGTCTGAACCGTAATCTGGTAATGGATAGTAACCCGCAACTTTTAAAATCTGTCGGATTGCTTATATCTACAACTGTAAGTTGATGGAAAGTTTGACAGTATGCATAGTCTCCTTCTAATTTCGATTGAAATTCCTCCTCCATCTTCTAAATGATCTAGCAACTGAGGATTATTAATATCGGATATATCAAAAGCATATAGATTCCGTGGGGGGTAACATAAACAATGTTATCTTTAACTTTTACATCAGCAGCAGAACCAGAAGGGACTAAAGTCAAAGTAGCTAGTTCAATCAGATTTGCTGGATCACTAAAATCAAATATTTTTACTCCAGTATCTTCGGACGCAGCAAATAGTAAACTATCGGAGATATCAAGTCCCCAAACATCATCAATATTTTCATCAACACGGCTTATTTCATAAGGATTTTGAGGATCGGAAACATCAATAACTAATAATGCTTTGTTTAGAGTTCCCAGAAAAGCAATTCCATTGTGAACAATAACAGCTTCTATAACTTCGGCTGTTACTAAATGTGATAATATAATTGGATTCTCAGGGGAGGAAATATCTACTATTAAAAATCCATAATAAGTACCTAAATATGCATACTGATCATCTACAAATATTGAATTGATAAAATCAGATATTGAATCACTAAAAATTAATTCGGGACTATAAATATCTGAAATATTAAGAATAGAAAAATTATCGAATCCAGTGAAAGCAAAATTATCATTAACTTGAAGAGCGTAGGCATTAACTAAGTTACCAGTGGTTGTTAATAATCTGCAATTAAGTGAGTCTTGTCCATATGAAGCAGAATGAAGTAAGAAAATCAGTAAAAGTAATTTTATAAATTTCATAAACACTCCATTCTTATACGGTTACCAAATTAAATACACCCTCTTGAGATTCTATTAATAAGATGTGAAGTAAATATTATTCTAATTTAAACAATAATCCTGCTTATTACTTCATCTGATATCTTTAAATATTTAATAATTTATTTTAAAAAGGACTTGACAAGTGCTCAAATGTACACTATATTAGTAGTGAACAAAAGAGCACTACTATGAAAAAAGAATTAACAGACCGGCAAAGAGACATTTTAGATTTTATTAACCAATTTCTTGCAGAAAACGGCTATCCTCCAACATTAAGGGAAATTGGAAAACATTTCCAGATATCTTCAACTTTTGGAGTTAAACGCCATTTGGATGCGCTTGAAAAAAAGGGATACCTGAATGTTGAAAGTAATGCCAGCCGGGGAATCTCACTTAATTAAAGAAGATACAGGTCTTTCCGATCTGGCAGCCGCACTTAAAAAATGAAGTGTTTAGTAAAATTCCGGTTGTTGGAAGAGTTGCTGCAGGTTCACCTATTCTTGCAATGGAAAATATTGAGGGCTCGGTTATTATCGATCCTGCTTTTATTAAAAATGCCGAAGATGCTTTTGCTTTAAGAGTAAGTGGAGATAGTATGATAAACGCCGGAATTTTTGAAAACGATTTGGTTATTGTTTCACCAAACGAAAAAGGAATAAACGGTGATGTAATTGTTGCAATGCTGGATGATGAGGTTACAGTAAAAACTCTGGAGAAAAAAGAAAACAAAATAAGATTGATACCTGAAAATGATAATTATAAACCAATTGAAATAAATAGAACTAATGAGTTTTCAATTGTTGGTAAAGTAAAAGGGGTTGTTAGATGGCTAAATTAATAAGGAGATAGAATGAAATCAGATATTTTTATTACAGCGATTAGAAACCGGAATTACTTAAGATTTTTATATGGACTACAGGAAATTCATATAGAGCCCTACTATATAGCGCGAGAGAGATCCGGCAAAAAAGTAATTTACGGCAGAGTTAATACAACAAAGGAAATAAAAAAGTTTGAATATGATAGGATAGCAAACATTAAGGTAGTTGATACATTTAAGTTTTCTCCTATCATTCCAATAATTTCACAGGCAGTATAATTCAGGAGATTATTATGTTGAATACAAGCGAAAGATATATTGTTGATTCACTTGTTGCACAATTCTGGAAACGAGGTTACTTAACAGTTAGCAGGCGTTTTGGCACTTACCTTCCTGAACCGGAAAGAGTAGGCGAATTTAATGTTGATGTGGTTGCAAGGCAAAGAAACAAATACGCAATTGGTATATCTTTAAGTGAGGATGAATTAAACAACGCAGAACTTGCAGATAAAATCTATTATTTAGCAACACGGCATACTAAATTTTCAAACAAACCGGTTATACTTTTTATAGGTGTTCCTGATAAATATTATAAACAGGTAAAAAATCTTCTGGAGCAGATGAATAAAGAGATTAGGCGTAATATTAAGCTGATCCAGATAATCGATGAATCAATATCAAAAACAAATATTTCCAAACAGAAAAGTAAAGTTTTGTTTTCTTAATATTGCTTTTTATCTCTATAAACGAAGTTAATCCACAAATAAATCCATTCTCTATTTCTACCTTTTAGCGCAGTTACCTTCTTAATATTATTATATTTCTAAGTTGCTTTAGCATAAAGAATGCTTGATTACCTTGATTTTATAGCTGTGTAGGTTTAATTTTACACGCTTAATCAAAATTTAGAAAATGTCATTGTCTAACAAAGAACAAACTCCTGATGAATTGCTGCAGGCGCAGCTAAAAAATTCAGGTGAAATACCTGCACATATTGCTATCATCATGGATGGAAACGGCAGGTGGGCAAAATCCCGCGGTTTGCCAAGAGTTGCAGGGCACAAGCAGGGCGTTGAAACTGTTAGAGATATTGTAGAAGCTTCATCTCAAATAGGTGTTAAGTTTCTAACCCTTTATACATTTTCAACAGAAAACTGGAAGCGACCAGTTGAAGAGGTATCTATCCTTATGAGGTTGTTGTTAAATAATCTTAAGGAAAGAGTTGATGAGCTAGATGAGAAAGATATAAAAATTACATGTATTGGTGATATCAAATCTCTTCCAAAAGAAGTTCAAGAGCAGCTTGCTGCTGATATTGAGAGGACAAAAAATAATAAGCGAATGACTCTGAATTTAGCCCTTAGTTACAGTGGAAGATGGGAACTTTTGGAAGCATTTAAAAGTATTAATCGTTCAATTCAGCAAAAAGAATTATTAGTTGAGGAAATCTCGGAAGAAACTATTTCTAATCATCTAACGACTAAAAACATGCCCGATCCGGATTTGATAATTAGAACCAGCGGAGAGTTCAGGGTTAGCAACTTCCTTCTTTGGCAAGTCGCTTACTCAGAGTTTGTTATTTCAAATGTTTTCTGGCCTGAGTTCAAAAGAGAAGATTTGTATGATGCAATAAGCAGTTTCCAAAAGCGCGAACGGAGATTTGGTAAAGTTAGTGAGCAAATTAAGTAAATAAGAAAGTTTAAAAAGAATGTTAAAATCCTACCTGCGGATGTTTTATAAAATAGCTTTAGTGATTGTTTTGTTAACTGTTGGCATAACTGCCCAGGAAACACAAAAAAGTTACAAGATCTTAGGCATTTCAGTTGAAGGCAATAAATCTGCCGATGCAGCTACAATTGTTGCAAACAGCGGTTTAAAAGTTGGCAATGAAATTCAGATTCCCGGCGATCAAACGTTAAACGCAATCCGCCAGCTCTGGTCATTAAATATCTTTTCTGATGTTCAAATAATTAAGGAACAAGAGATAAACGACGGTGTGTTTCTGCTTATTAAAGTTGTTGAATACCCAAGATTAGAGCGGGTTGTTGTTGAGGGTAATGATGAAATTGATATTGAAGATATAGAAGAGAAAATTACTTTTTTAAGGGGAACGGTTCTTTCGCCGCAGGAAATTTCGAAATTGAAACAGCGTATTAATGCTCTCTATGCCGAAGAAGGTTTTCTTAATGCTAAAATTACTTCTGAACTATTTACTTTTTTTACCGCTGATACAATTGATGAAGATATAGATGTAGTTTGGCAAAACAAAAGTGATTTATCGGACGAATACCATTTGCTCTATGAATCCGGGGATAGAACATACACTAACCTTATACCAAGAATTAAAGATCGTATACTGCTTAAATTATCTATTGAAGAAGGTGATGAAGTAGTTGTAAGAAAGATTGAATTTACAGGTAACCACGCATTCGATGATGATGATCTTTCCGGTGAGATGGATGAAACAAGCGAAGCTGTGTGGTGGAAGTTCTGGTCGAGTGCAGAATTTAACCCGGTTGAATATGAAAAAGATAAGCAGCTTGTGATTGATTTCTACAGAAATAACGGTTACAGGGATGCTGAGATACTCATAGATTCGTTAGAATATTATAACGATAACAAGGATCTTAAAATTAACCTGGATGTTTTTGAAGGTCCGCAGTATAGAGTGCGCAATATTAGCTGGGAAGGAAACACAGTTTATCCCTCAGCAATTCTTAACCAGAGGTTAAATTTTGCTAAAGGGAGATATCTACGACTATGATAAGTTTCAGCAAAATTTAAGAGGCAACGAAACCCAATCTGATGTTTCAGCACTTTACCTTGATAATGGATATCTTACTTTTAACCTTCAGGCAGATGAATTCAGAGCTTCAGAAGATTCAATCGATTTACATATTCGTGTGGAAGAAAGAAACCAGTTCCGTATTATCTAAGGTTAATATACAGGGTAACACCAAAACCATGGGCAAGATTGTTAGGCGTGAATTATATACCGTTCCGGGTGATTACTTTAACAGGGCGCTCTTGTTCAGAAGCGTTCAGCAGTTAGCAAATCTTCAGTACTTTAATGTTGAACAATTGTATGGTCCAGGTGGAATTGATACTAAACTTTCCAGCGACAGCACAGTTGAAGTTACATTTAATGTAGAGGAAAAATCCAGCGATTATTTAAATGCATCAGTTGGTTACAGTGGTAGCTTCGGTTTTAGCGGTTCGGTTGGTGTAACTTTAACTAATTTTTCAATTGCTAATCCTTTCTCTCTTGGCGGAGGGCAAGTACTTAAGTTTTAGCTGGCAATTTGGAGTTGGAAATGTTTACAGGACTTTTACAGTTGGTTTTACAGAGCCATGGATGTTTGATACCCCCACTTCCGTTGGTCTTGATGTTTTTGATACAAGACAACAGTTTGTTTATGACTTAAGACAAACCGGTGGAACGTTAAGAGTGGGACGCCGTTTAAAATGGCCTGATGATTTCTTCTTTATTCAGGGAAGATTCAGGTATCAATATAATAATGTAATTGAAGGACAAAACTTCTACACTGAGGGTAAAACCAATCAGTTTACTACAGGTGTTTCAATCTCAAGGCGGGATATTGATAACCCAATTTTTCCATCGCAGGGATCTTCTTTTACACTTGATATGGAAATTTCCGGTGGTCCGTTCCTCCCGGGTGATGTAGATTATTTAAAGTCCGGCTTTAAAGCAGAATGGTACAAAAGATTATTTAACAGTAACAGGGTTGCACTTTATACCGTTGCAGATTTTGGTTATATAGATGAAATAGTAGCAGGTACACCAATCCAACCGTTTGAGTTTTTCTTTATGGGTGGTAATGGTTTAGTAATTGCAACTGTTCCACTCAGGGGTTATGAAGACAGAACGGTTGGACCAAAAAATGCCTTCGGACAGATAATTGGCGGAAGAGTAATGACTAAAATAGGAGCGGAATTAAGACTGGCAGTTACTATGGAGCCAATTCCACTTTACGTGCTTGCTTTTGCTGAGGCAGGTAACGTTTTTGAAAATTTCAGTAAAACCGATATTTTTGATTTGAGAAGATCGGTTGGTGTTGGTGCACGGCTGCTCATAAATCCTATCGGTTTAATTGGTTTTGATTTTGGATATGGCTTCGACAGGCAGATTGTTGATGGCATAGATCCTGAATGGCTGTTTCATTTTCAGTTTGGTAAAGGTTTTTAATTGTTGTTATATATTTATATTCATAATTGAAGGAAAAGATAGTGAAGAAATATTTTTTAATTATTTCATTTTTGCTCTTTGCTGTAAATGTAACGTTTGCACAAACACAAAAATTTGGTTACGTAGATTCGCAGGTAATTTTAACCCAGTTTCCCGAATCGATAAAAGCACAGGGCGATCTTGATGCTCTAACAAATTTGTGGCTGGCTCAAATAGATTCGATGTCGCTTGGGTACCAGCAATCTCTTTCTGATTACCAGCAACAGGCAGGTACTATGACCGATGCACAAAAACAAGCTAAGCAGCAAGAACTGATTGCACTGGAGCAGTCTATTCTTGGATTCAGAAATGAAAAATTTAACCAGCAGGGTGGCGAAATATTCTTAAAACAGGAAGAAATATTTGAACCGGTTAAGAAAAAGATTTACGGTGCTATAGAGCAGGTCGCTAAAGATGAAGGAATGCAATTTGTATTAGATAAAAGCGGCGATATAATTCTGTTGTATGCAGATGCTGCTTTTGATATTACTTTTAAAGTACTGGATAAGCTTAAAAGAGGAAATTAATCTTTTTAAGCTTCGCTCAATTTTTTATGAACATAGAAAAGAAGGTTCTTTCAAATTACTGAAAGAACTTCTTTATTTTTATTATTTCTTCTCACAGGAGTATCTATGAGAAAACTATCATTTATATTAATAATCCTACTGTCTTTTTGCACTTCTGCAGGATTTGCACAATTAAAAATTGGCTACGTTGATTCTGATACTATCATGGATAATCTTCCTGATGTGCTGGATGCAAGGCAAAAGCTTGATGCGCTGATTACAGAATGGCAAAATGAACTTAGGCAGCTTGAAGCAGATTGGAAGACTAAGTATGATGATTATGAGAAAAGAAAATTAATTATGACGGAGCAAACCAGATCTGATACCGAATCGGAACTTGTTGCACTGGAAGAAGAAATTGCTCAATACAGGGAGAAAAAATTCGGAGCCAGCGGAGAGTTATTCCAGAAACAGGATGAATTAATGAAACCTGTTCAGAATAAAATATTTACTGCAATCCAGGAAATAGCTGAAGAAGAAGAGCTCGACTTTGTTTTTGATAGAAGCGGCGATATAATGATGCTCTATGCAAAGGAAGAATACGATTTAACTGCAAGAGTTTTAGAAAAACTAAGCTTGGAATAAATGTGAAAATTGCATTAAAGGAAATTGCTGATCTAATCAACGGGAAAATATCTGGTCCCGATGATATTATAATCTCTTCGGTTGCCAGGATTGATGATGCTAAAAAAGGAGAGATCACATTTCTTTATTTACCTGCCTACGAAAAATATTTTCCCGAAACTAAAGCTTCTGCAATTATTGTTAAACCGGATTTTAAGAAATCAAGAAACGATATTACTTATATAGTAACAGATGAACCGGATAAAGCTTTTGCAAAAATTATTCTTCATTACTTTTCTCCTGAATTTCCGCTTAAAGGAATAGATAAAACAGCTTTTGTTGATGAGACAGCCAAGCTTGGAGATAACGTTGCGCTTGGTAAAAACGTAGTAGTATCAGCCGGCTGTAAGATTGGTAACAACGTTAAAATTTTTCATAATACTGTTTTGCTGGAAAATGTTGAAGTTGGAGACGGATCAATTATTTTTCAGAATGTTAGTATACGCGAAGACTGTAAAGTTGGCAAAAGTGTAATTGTTCATCCCGGCGCTGTTATCGGTTCAGATGGATTTGGATTTAATCCTGATGATAAAGGTGTTTATCATAAAGTTCCACAGATTGGTAATGTTGTAATTGAAGATGATGTTGAGATTGGTGCAAATGTTGCTATAGATCGCGCAGCTTTAGGTTCAACCTTGATTAAAAAGGGAGTTAAAATTGATAACCTTGTACAAATTGCACACAATGTTATTGTTGGGGAAAACACGGTGCTCGCTTCACAGGTTGGTATTGCTGGGAGTACAAAGATTGGAAAGAATTGCATCCTGGCTGGTCAGGTTGGAGTAATTGGTCATATTGAATTAGCCGATAATACTGTGCTGATTGCTCAATCCGGAGTTTCAAAATCTATTAAAAAGCCGGGTTATTATTTCGGTTCACCTGCAAAGGAATTAAGAACAGCTAAAGTGATTGAAGCACATATAAGAAACTTACCCGGTTATTCTGACAGGATAAAGCAGCTTGAAGAGGAAGTAAAAAATCTAAAGGAACAGGTTAACAATAAAACTTAAAATATTTTTATCAGCTGATCTTCAATTACCTTCTGCCCCCCATTTATTGTATTTCAGAACTCATTATACTATTTTGCCCATAAATTTTTATTAATAAACCTCAAACTATTTCACGGATGACTTATGCTAGAATTGCAAAGAACCATTGCAAAAAAAGTTTCGATGAAAGGAACCGGTTTACATACCGGAACCGAATGTAAATTAACTTTTAAACCAGCACCGGAAAATCATGGTATAAAATTCGTCCGGGCAGATCTTGGAGGCAAACCGGAAATTCCGGCAATTGCAGATAATGTTGTTGATGTTTCCCGCGGAACCACAATCGGAATTGGCGAGGCAAAAGTTCATACTGTTGAGCATGTCCTTGCAGCAATTGTCGGGCTTCAGATTGATAATATTATTATTGAGGTTGTTGGAATTGAGCCCCCAGTTGGCGATGGAAGCTCTCTCCGTTTTTGCGAGGCACTTCAGAAGGCAGGATTTGAACAGCAATCTGTACCGAAGGATTATCTTATAATCGATCAGACAATAATGCATCATGAAGATGATAACCAGATAGATATTGTTGCGCTACCACTTGATAACTACAGGGTAACTGTTATGGTAGATTACCAGAACCCTGCATTAGGCAGTCAGCATACAGGTTTGTTCGATCTTGAAAAAGAATTTGAAAAAGAATTTGCTCCTGCTCGTACCTTCTGTTTTTTAAGTGAAGTCGAAGAGCTTGCTAATCAGAACTTAATAAAAGGCGGTGATCTCAATAATGCAATTGTGATTTTAGATCACGAATTGAATAAGAAGGAATATAAAAGCCTTACTTCCAGGCTTGGACTTAAAGAAGAAATGTTTGCGGGCGATAACGGAATACTTAATAATAAAAAACTTCGCTTTAAAAATGAACCTGTAAGACATAAACTTTTAGACCTTATGGGAGATCTTGCTCTTATAGGTGCCCCGATTAAAGCACAGATACTTGCTGCAAGACCAGGACACAAAGCAAATGTTGAATTTGCTAAGCAGGTTAGAAAACTTTACCAACAGAAAAAGCTGGTAAAGAAATTCCAGCTTGTTAAAAAAGAAGGTGTTATTTTTGATTCTGCAGCTATCGAGCGAATTCTTCCTCATCGTTATCCGTTCCTGCTGGTTGATAAAATTGTTGATCTTGAAATTGGTAAAAGAGTTGTCGGCGTTAAATCGGTTACATATAATGAGCCATTCTTTCCCGGTCATTTCCCGGGAAACCCGATTATGCCCGGTGTGTTAATTCTTGAAGCTATGGCTCAAACAGGCGGAGTGTTTTTGCTTAACTCAATTCCGGATCATGAAAATAAAATTGCATACTTTATGCAGATCAATAATGCAAAATTTAGGAAACCCGTTCTCCCTGGTGATCAGCTTTTTATGGTAATTGAAATGGTTAATCAAAAAAGTAAAGTGATTACAATTAAAGGGAAATCATACGTAAATGATTTACTCGTTGCTGAAGCTGATTTTATGGTTGCTATTGTAGATAAGCCAAACAACGATAAAGAGCAATAATATTATAAATGAACAAAATTCATCCAACCGCAATTGTAAGTAAAAATGCATCCATCGGGAATGATATTACAATAGCTCCGTATGCCATTATCGAAGATGATACGGAAATTGGAAACAATGTCGAGATAGGTCCCCACGCTGTCCTTTACAATGGAGCCAGGATAGGAAACAAGGTTAAGATTAAGCAAGCAGCTTCGGTTGCACATGTTCCGCAGGATTTAAAATTTGGCGGGGAGGATTCAGTATTTATAATTGGCGACAATACTGTTATCCACGAACATGTGACTTTACATCGTGGCACAAAAGAAACCGGTAAATCGCAAGTTGGTAAAAATTGTTTATTAATGGCTTATTGTCATGTCCCTCACGATTGCTCAATTGGTGATGATTGCATCATCGCAAATACTGTTCAAATAGCCGGTCATGTTCATATTGAAGATTGGGTTATTATAGGCGGTATATCTTCTTTCCATCAATTTGTTTCTGTTGGTCAACATGTAATGATCGGTGCAAACACATATATTACCCAGGATGTGCCACCTTATACTATTCTTGCAGGGACACCTGCAAAGTATTTCGGGCTTAATGTAATTGGATTAAGGCGAAGAGGATTTTCAAATGAAGATATTGAAACTCTTAAAGAAGCATACCATTACTTATACGATAAATCTCTAAATGTTTCGCAAGCTCAGGTTAAAATTGATGCAGAGTTTGGTAAGAATAATCATGTTAAAAATGTTATAAATTTTATTGAAAAAAGTAAAAGAGGGATCGCCGGTAAATGAGATGGGAGTTTTTAAATACTAAATCTAATACCGGCAAGTATAATATGGATTATGATATTAATCTTGCTGAAACTGCCCAACGTGGTAGAGCTTTGCTAAGGTTCTATAAGTGGAAACCATATTGTATCTCACTTGGGGCGAACCAGGATTTTAGTACAATCAACTTAAAAAAAGCATACGATGATAATATTGATTTGGTGGAAAGACCAACCGGCGGAAGGGCAATTCTTCATTCTGAGGAACTGACTTACTCGGTTGTTTATCTTTTAGATAATGGCTTCTCTCCAAAGGATTTATACCGGGAAATAAATCTTGCTCTAAAAAAAGGTATGATGTTTTTTGACGGCAAACTTGAAAATATTGAACTTGAAGAAGAACAACCTCATTTCCCCGGTTTTTATAAGAACAATAAAAGTGATCTATGTTTTGCAGTTTCAGCTAAAAATGAATTGAAGTTTGAAGGCAAGAAACTTGTAGGAAGTGCGCAGAGAAAATTGCACAATACAATTCTGCAGCATGGCTCGATTTTGTGTGGTGATTTTCATAAAAATATTGTTGATTTTTTTTTCCTAAATGATGAAGAAACTGTGCAGATGAAAGAAGAAATTAAAAATACAACAACTGATCTTAGATCAATTCTAAATTACGAAATAGACTATGATCTGCTTGTCGAATCAATTAGAACAGGCTTTGAGGAGCATTTTAAAATCAAGTTTGAATATCCTTTAATGCAAGTAAAAATTTAATAAAAAAAGCAGTTTAAGCTTTTTATATATGAGCACTGAAAAAGAATTTAAAAAAGTAACCACAAAAACATTAGGGCTTTTAAAAGAAAAAGGGATAAGGGTAACAGCTCTTACTGCCTACGACTTTATTACAGCCAAACTGATTGATGAAGCCGGGATAGACATTATACTCGTTGGCGATTCGCTTAGCAACGTCTTTCTGGGAAATGAAACTACGCTGCCCGTAACAATGGATGAAATGATCTACCACACCAAAGCTGTTACAAAGGGAGTTAACCGCGCAATGGTTGTTGTCGATATGCCCTTTATGTCTTACCAACCGGGAGTTGATGAAGGACTGCGAAATGCCGGAAGGATAATGAAAGAAACACATGCGGGCGCTGTTAAAATGGAAGGTGGCGAAAGAGTTGCAGAGACAATAAAAAAAATAACTGAAAATGGTATCCCGGTTATGGGTCATATAGGATTAATGCCGCAAAGCATTCACAAGTATGGTGGATATAGTGAAAGGGGAAAGGATAAAGATGAAGCTGACGAAATTCTTAATGACGCAAAAATTCTTGAGGAAGCGGGTGCTTTTGCTATAGTCCTTGAAAAAATTCCTGCGATCGCTTGCGAAAAAAATAACTCGCTGCAATTTCTATTCCCACAATTGGAATTGGTGCAGGAATAAACTGCGATGGACAGATATTGGTTACCCCGGATATGCTGGCATTAAATGTTGATTTCCACCCAAGGTTTGTAAGACATTATGCAAATCTTGCTGAACAAATAAAAAAAGCAGTAAAATCTTATATTGATGATGTACAGAATGGCAAGTTTCCTTCCAAAAAAGAAAGTTATTAATACTTTTTACAAAACATATTTTATGTACAATCTTATCTGCAAAAAACTTCTATCAATAATTATTTTTTTTATACTTATCTCATCTTCTTCCTTTGCACAGATTGAATCAGAAATATTTTTAAAAGGGGCTACTGTTACAGGCATTGTTGAAGAAGAAGGCTACCTGTGGGTTGCAACTTACGGACAGGGTATTTACAGGTATACTTATAAAGATGAAAAGTGGATTAATTTTTCAACAAAAAGCGGCAACCTTGATAACGATCTTTTCTATAACATTGCTGTTAGTAAAAACTTTGTTTGGGCAGGAGCTTCGGAAGGACTTTTTATCTATACAAAAAAACGGGATAGGTGGAGCAAAAGAAAGTTTGCACTTGGCGGACAGTTTGGAAACTGGATAAGATCATTAAAATACGATCCCGATCAAAATGTACTATGGATTGGCAGGTTCAGGAATATTACTCGCCTTGATGTTAAGCGAAGAAGATATAACGACATAAGCCGGATACAGGGGACAGATCAAAAATCAAATAATATTAAAGCGATAGAACTTGACGGCGATAGTTTAGTATGGTTTGGTACTGAATCCGGTGTGCACATTTATAATAAAAAGAAAAAATATTCTGATCCATCTGCATGGCGATATATTACCAATAAGAAGCGGGCATTTAACGAAGAAGGTTATGCAGTATCGGTTTCAAATTTTTTATTTGAAGGTGAAAGGATTTGGTTTGCAACTGATGAGTTTGTTACAAAAGAGCAGCCGCAATTTAACATTGGCGGAATTTATATTTACGATAGAAAAATAAAATGGGATAGAATTTCGCGGGGAGACGGGCTTGCTGCAAACGGAATTTATTCGCTTGGTAAAACCGGTAACCATATTTGGGTTGGTGTTTATGAGTTTGATCAGATAGAAAAAGCAGAATATGGTAAAGGTTTATTTATTATTAACAGGTTAACGGGCAGGGTTTCTCCCGTCGATCTCAACCAGATAAAAATTGTTTCTTCAACCATCCTATCATTTCACTTTGATGGTAAGTACATGTGGATTGGCACAGGGGAAGGATTGGTTAGAGTTAAGATGGATAATCGCCTGGCAGAATGGTCAGCGGGAAATTAACTCCAGAATTTTGGGATAAGTTAATACCGCATTTCTCCATCCGTTTTAATTGTTATAATAAATCAATTTTTGTAGTTTAGGTTGTCTTTGGGTAGCATAATTCGGAGTTTACTATGAAAAATTTTATTTTTAATTTTTCTTTACTCCGTTTTTTCTTATCTGTTCTCTCGTTTCTAAACCTGTTCTCAATAGCTCCCTTTAACAACATTCTATTTATCCTTATCTTTAAGCTTATTTTTAGAAAAATCAGGTAAAAATGGTTGATATTTCGAAAGACCGGCTCGATACGCTGAAAAAGAATTTTGACAGGTAAAAAGATTGCCGTTATAGGCGATATGATGCTGGACGGTTACTTTTGGGGTGATATAAAAAGAATATCCCCCGAAGCACCCGTTCCTGTACTTGAAGTTGAAGAGGAGTTTTTCCGTTTTGGCGGTGCAGCAAATGTTGCATTGAACATTTTGAAGCTCGGTGGTTTTCCTATTCCAATTGGTGTTATCGGTTACGATAATTATGGAACAATATTTACTTCACTTATTAAAGATGCGGATATTGAAAACGATGGAATTATTGTTGATGAAAATCGTCCTACTACTACAAAAACACGTGTAATAGCCGATAACCATCACGTTGTTAGAATAGATAAAGAAAGTAAAAAATATTTAGATGAAGAAACTGAAAAAAAACTTTCATCATATATTGCAAATATTATAAACACTGTAGATGGAATAATCCTGCAGGATTACAACAAAGGAGTTTTATCAGCTTCGTCTTATAAATCAAATTATTTCTCTTGCAAATCAAAAAAATGTTCTCATAACTGTTGATCCAAAGTTTGATAATTTCTTTGCTTATAAAAATGTTACTGTCTTCAAACCTAACAGGAAAGAAGCAGAAGAAGTGCTTGGAATTAAAATAAAAAACAGCGATGATGTAACCACTGCCGGCACAAAATTGCTTGAAAAGCTGAATGCCAGGAATGTATTATTAACTTTAGGCGATGAAGGTATTGCGGTATTCGGGCAGGGAAATATGGAGAAGAGAATGCCAACAAAGGCTATAAAAGTTGCAGATGTTTCAGGTGCCGGTGATACTGTAATCTCTACATTAACTTTAGCACTTGCTGCAGGCGCTGATGTTTATGAAGCTTCGTTACTTGCTAATTATGCTGCAGGTATTGTGTGCGGCGAAGTTGGAATTGTTCCGGTTGAAAAGGAAATTCTATTTGAAACCGTACTGAAAGATAATTTATGAACTGCTTAAAATCGCTTGAAGAAATTAAATCGATTCGTTCGGCTTTAAAAGCTGATAACAAAAAAGTGGTTTTTACAAACGGCTGCTTCGATCTTCTACATGCAGGGCATATCGATTATCTTAACAAAGCAAAAGCTCTTGGTGATGTTTTAATAGTTGGGCTGAACACAGACGATTCTGTAAAGAGAATAAAGGGAGATAAAAGACCAATCATAAACGAAGATGAAAGAGCTGAAATAATTTCCAACTTAAAACCGGTTGATTATGTAGTCTTCTTTGATGAAGATACGCCTGCCGAACTAATTAATGAACTGGTTCCGGATATACTTATTAAAGGTGCCGATTGGAAAATAGATGAAATTGTTGGAGGGGAAACAGTGCTTGCAAACGGCGGCGAAGTGAAAACCATCGAATTTATTAATGATCAATCCACCTCCAAAATAATCGATTTGATCACCAGCAGATATTCTAAGTGAGAAGTTGGAGTGTGAATGTTTTTCAGAAAAAGACCAAAAGTAAAAAGACCGCTCTACCGCAGGATCATAAATGTGTTCATCTATTTTGGTGTAGGATTAATCGTACTTTTGATGATCACCTTTGCTGTAACACAAACCTCCACCTTTCGCAACTGGCTGCGCGAAACCGTTATTGATCAGGTTAACTCTTCCACCAACGGAGAGTTGTTTATAGAACGGATTGATGGAACCGTATTCACATCACTTATACTTAACAACACAACTCTTACACTTGAAGGTGATACAATTCTTAAGGCGGGAAAAATTGAAGTAAAAACCAGCCCGCTTAAAATTCTATTTAAAATTATTTACATTAGAAAAATTGAAATTAAAGATGCCACCATTGCACTGTTAAAAGATGAAAATGGTGAATTGAATATCAGCAGGTTAGTTCCTCCGTCGGAAGAACCTGAGGATGAGGAACCCTCGGAATTTAACTGGAAATTGGAGGTGGCTGATTTCTCATTAAATGATGTTAATCTTAAACTTCAATCTTATAACCATAAAAACAGCAATGCTTTTTACGATGTTGTAAACTATGATGATTTAAGGGTGAATAGACATTAATCTTTCGCTTGCAGCTTTTGCTGATATAAAAGGGAGTGAGTTTAAGATAATAATTAATAACTTAAGTGCTAAACCAAATCTTAATTATTTTAAACTAAATGATCTATCAGGAAAATTTCTTTTTATTGATGATAAAGCTGGCATTACTGATTTTAACCTTGTAACTGATAGATCACAGATTTCCTTAAGTGCAGCAATATCAGATTATAAACTGCTGGGCGAAGATAAAGGAAGAAAAATTGAAGATGCATTTATGAGGGTTGACCTTGCTGCAACTGATTTTAATTTTGATAACCTAACATCATTTATTGATGCAACCTACCTGCTTAAAGGAGAGGTTACAACCCATGTTAGTGCAAGCGGCTCTTTGAACAACCTGAATCTTGAAAAACTTATAGTTGAATTGCAAGACTCCCGGCTTGAAGCAACCGGTAAGCTTAGGAAGATTACGGGGGGAGGTAAGATGATTATAAATACTGTTTTTACAGATTCGTATATAAACCAATATGATGCTAATAATTTGTTACACACTATTAAGTTGCCCGTTTATGAAGAGTTGGGAAGATTAACTTTCGATAGTTTATCTTATGCAGGCAGCCCGTTGAATTTTAACAGCAGGATAAAACTAAAAACTGATAAAGGAAATATAACTGCAAACGCACATCTTAATCTTGAAAAAGAAGAATTTGAATATGATATAAATATTGGGACCAGGAATTTTGATATTTCCCCTTTCACCGGCATAACATCCAATTTGAACAGCAAAGGGTCTTTAAAAGGAATTGGTCTTTCTCCCAAAAATATTATTGCACAAATCAAACTAAATGGTGATGGATCAACTATTGATGGTAATTATTTTCAAAACCTTGATATTGAAGCAGACGGCTCCAAGGGAATTATAAAAACCGGTCTTTCCTTTATTTCCGGCGATGCGGATGGTTCGATAAATGTTAACCTGGATATAACTGATGAGAGTAAACCATCTTATAAATTTACTGCCGGTTTAAACGGGTTTGATATCCGTTCGTTTTCTGGTGAAGCTGACATTCCAAGCAACCTTAATTTTCTTCTTGAAGGTGAAGGTGAAAACTTTAACCAGGATGATTTGAACTTGTTTGCTAGTTTGATAATTGATAATTCAACAATAAGGGGATTAACAATTGACAGCACAAGAGCTATTGTTGATATAAGAAATGAAACTGATCAAAGGGTGATAAATGTTATTTCAGATCTTGCGGATATTACTTTATCCGGTAATTTCAAAATAGCAGATCTGGTTTCCATAATAAGTACTGAGTCTAAAATATTTTCCAATGCGATAGCGAATAAACTTAGACAAATTCAACCACCAAGCATTATTGATAATATTAATATTTATAATCTACAGGAATGAAAAACAAGACAAGGTACTTTCCATAGACAGCTTAAGCTCTGAAGTTGATTTATATTATGCACTGGAGTTTAAAGATTTTGAATTACTTTCTTTAATACTTGGCGGATCGGAGATTGAAATTGATGGCGAGTTAAGCGGTAAGCTAACCACTTTTACCGATTCAATTGCTGCTAATCTCAACACTAACCTTAACTATTTTAAATTCTGGGATGGAAAAGAACTGATATATCTTTCTCAGCTTGATCTTGAGTTTTCATTTGGCAGATAAATTATCATCCACAGACCTTACCAACCTTGAAACTGATACTAAACTTGAAAGCAAGGAAAGTATTTTTTGGAAGCGAATTTGAAAATCTTTCTCTGGATCTGGATTATAAAAATAACATCGCGGTGATAGATTTTAATGTTGTTATTGAAGAGGTTATAAGAACAAAATTAGATGGGATTGTTAATATAAGCGGAGATATGGTATCTGTAGTTCTGGATGATCTGCTCTTTAGTATATAACGATTATAACCTTGTGAACAGGAAAAAAATCGATTTAAGTTATTCTAAAAACCAAATTAATTTTAACCAGTTTACTTTAGCACACAACCGTGGTGAAATTATTCTCTCCGGTACATTTTCAACGGAGGGTAAACAAGACTTAAATCTGAATGTTAAAAAATATTGAGAGCAAAGGATTTAAGCACTGGATTTTTTGGCTTGCCTCCCGATATAGAGTATTGCATGGTTTGATAAACCTTTCTGCACAGCTTAATGGTGTTGCCGATTTTCCCGAACTGAACCTTGATCTGAATATTGATAGCTTATCTTATAAAAATCAACCGCTCGGTTCACTTGTAAGCTCAATTGGTTATGCTGATCAACAGCTAATTGCTGACATAAAATTGGTAAGGGGAGTTTTACGAAAGCGACAAACCTAATTTAGTTTTTAATGGAAATATTCCAATAGACACTTGCATTAAATAGGGGTGCAACATTATTAATGGATAAAGATGTTTTTTTAAGCTTTAAAGCAGAAGAATTGGATCTGGCGCCCTTTGGAAGCACTGTCTTCGAGATTCACCAATTGCAGGGTAAATTTAATGCTGAAGTTAGCGCAACCGGAACATTGGAAAATTTAAATACATTTGGATTTATAAATATTGACGATGCTTCTTTTATTACTGCAAGCAAACAGGTTAAAATATTACACGGGGTTGGATTTAAAATTTGATGACGATAGGGTTGAATTATCGAACCTTTTTATTAGAAATAGTGATGAGACTAAAGACGGCGGAACATTAACAGGAATGGTTATCTTACTCACAGAAATTTTTCACCCGTCAGAAATTGATATATCACTTAACGGAAGGCTTAAACTATTAAGCAGAAGTTCCAGTTCAGCAAATACTTCTTTCTATGGTGACCTGGTAATTGAAACGCGAGAAGATCTTGTTTATAAACTTAATAGAAACCAAAATCATCTTACTGCCGATCTTATACTTAAAAAAGGAGCAAACGTTACATTCTCTCCAACCAATTCTGCTTTTACCAACGAGACGGATAAATTTATTTATCATTTTAAATCGGAAGTTGATTCACTTGGTGATAAAGAGATTGACAGCTTGATTGTTATTTCTGAATCTGTTAGTAAAGAATTAAAAGCTTCATCCAAAGCTCCTTTTGATATTAATGTAAAGTTGGAAGTTGAAGATGAGGCAAAGATGATTTTCGTTCTATCAAAAGAATTTAATTATGATTTAACAGCTTATCTTGGTGGTAATTTTGAATATGTTCGTTGAGAATGAAGTGCCGATTGCTAAAGGTGAACTGGTTTTGCTGGATGGTTCAAAGCTTAATTTTATCAAAACTTTTCAGGCGGAAGGATCGGTTAAATTTTTTAGTGAAATAGATAATCCTTATTTGGATATAACGGCAACGTACCAAAATTATTATAACCCGGATACATTGGGTGCAGCAAGCGAGTATGAAGTGCAGGTAAGAATTCAACTTGAAGGTCCGGTTCAAAATCTTTCAACAAGTTTTATTCAGAATGAAAACAATATTAGTATTTATAAAAAAGCAACCGGTGGAGGACAATTTGAGCTTGATGCAACAAAAACAACTTCGGATGCAATGTTCTTTATCATATTAGGAAAATTTCCCGAAGATGCAACTACGCAGGAAACAAACCTTGTTGCATCAACAGCCGCTTCATTAGCCGGTTCACTTATAGGCGGTTTCTTAAATGAAAAGCTTGGCGATATTGTGCGTAGTGTGCAGGTAAGACAGGTAGGCACCGAAACAAAATTTAGCTTAATTGGCAAAGTTGAAAATGTTAGATATGAAATTGGGGGCACATCACAAATTTTCCAGGATTTTAGCCGCGCAAATGTTAAAATTGAATGGCCTGTTGTTCCTATAACGCCGCGCTTAATTTTACGACTGGAAAGAAGAGAACCGGTGTTTGAATCGAGCACTTACAGCGAAATGATAAATGAACTTGGTGTAAAATACAGCTTCGAGTTTTAAAGTGAAATGAGTCCCGATTTATTGGGACGAGTTCTATATGGTAAAAATTTAAAATTCCGCACTAGGACGGACAGGTATAAAAATATGAAAAGAAAAATAAAAACATTGTTCAGTAAAAATCCGACTAGAAGTTTTAAGAATAAAGAGCTGGCTAGTCGTTTAAATATAAGCAGCGATAAAGAGTACCGCGAGCTTAAAACAACTGTGCATCAACTTTACCTTGAACAATTTTTAACAAAAACCGGGAAAAGGTATAAACTTAATTCCTTACCGGATTCCAACAGGATTGTTGGTCATCTTCAAATAAATGAAAATGGCTTTGGTTTTGTAATTCCTAAAAATTCTAATATCGGCGATATATTTATTGCTGCAAGAAACTTAGGCACCGCATTTAACGGCGATATTGTGGAGGTTGTTCTCTTTGCAAAACAAAAAGGAAAGAACCTTGAAGGACAAGTTGATAAAGTGGTTAAAAGAAACAGGAAAGAGGTTGTGGGGGTTTTAAAGAAATCAAAATCGTTTTACTTTGTTATTCCAGATGATAATAAAATTCACCGCGATATTTATATTGATAAATCCCGCTTAAAGAATGCAGTAAAAGGTGATAAGGTTTTAGTTGGAAATTTTTCGTGGGATGATAAAATGCTGAATCCCGAAGGAGAAGTGCTGGAAGTTTTAGGTAAAGAGGATTCTCCATTTATTGATGTAAAATCTATTGCAAGAGAGTTTGGTATTCCTTCTGCATTTCCAGCTGCAGTAGAAGCGGAAGCAGAAAAAATTCAAACAATAATTTCCGAAAAAGAAATAAAAGCAAGAAAAGATTATCGCGATAAAATCACTTTTACAATAGATCCTGATGATGCAAAAGATTTTGATGATGCATTATCTGTTGAAGTGCTTGATAACGATAATTACTCTGTGGGTGTGCACATAGCCGATGTAAGCCACTACGTAAAACCCGGTACAAAAATAGATGAAGAAGCTCTCGAAAGAGGAAACAGTGTTTACTTTGTTGGCAAAGCAACTCCTATGTTACCTGAACAGTTATCTTCAAACATCTGCTCGCTTGTTCCAGGTGAAGAGCGGCTCACTTTTTCAGTCATCTTCGAAATTACAAAAAGGGGAAGTGTAGTTGGTTCGGAAATTTGCAGGTCGATCATCAAAAGTAACCGAAGATTTACTTACAAAGAAGCACAGGAAATTCTTGAAACAGGAAAGGGTGAGTATTGCAGCGAAATTTCTATACTGAATAAACTGGCAGAAGTGTTGAGAAAGAAAAGAGTAAAAGAAGGTAGTTTTGAATTTTCTACACCCGAAGTTGAAATTAAACTGGATGAAAGCGGAAAACCTGTTAGCATAATTAAAAAGTATTTAAAAGAAAGTAATATGCTTGTTGAGGAGTTTATGCTCCTTGCTAACAGAACCATTGCCAAACAGCTAACAGCCAAAAATTCAATTCCGTTTTTATTTCGCATACATGATTTTCCGGATGGAGAAAAGATTGGTGAGTTTGCACGGTTTGTAAAATCGTTGGGTTATTCTTATAATCCACATGCAGGAAATCCCTCAAGTCAATTCCATCACCTTGTTTCCCAAATAAAAGGAACCGAAGAGGAAGCAGTTATAAACGAACTCGCTATCAGGTCGATGGCTAAGGCAGTCTATTCCCCTGAAAATATTGGGCATTACGGACTTGGCTTTAAATATTATACGCACTTTACTTCACCGATAAGGCGTTATTCCGATTTGATTGTTCATAGAATAGTTGCTGAAAACACGATTAAAAATACTGGAAAATATTATTCCCTTGCGCAATTGGATAAAATTTGTGATCATTTGTCTGCAAGCGAAAGAAATGCTGTTGATGCTGAAAGAGCTTCAGTTAAATTAAAACAGGTGGAATTTCTTAAAAATAAAGTTGGTGAAGAGTTTCATGCAGTTATTTCCGGCGTTACTAACTTTGGTTTATTTGTTCAATTAACCGATATTCTGGCTGAAGGATTGATAAAAGTAAGAGATTTAGAGGGAGATTTTTATGTTTTTGATGAGAAAAAATATTCATTAATTGGGAGAAGAACTAAAATACAGTATAGATTAGGTGATAGAATTAATGTAAAATTGATACGGGCAGATATAGAAAAATTAGAACTTGACTTTTTAATAATTGAAGAAAAATAAAATGAAGTCACATAAAATCATTTTAAAAACATTCCTGCTTATTGTTTTTATGCAATCCCTGGCATTTGCCCAGTTTGGTCAGAATAAAGTACAGTATAAATATTTTGAATGGTATTACATTCAAACAAACCACTTTGATATTTACTTTACCGATAATGGTGAAACACTTGCAGAGTTTACTGCTTATGCTGCAGAAGATGCATTAAGCAAAATTCAGGACAGCTTCGATTACTCTATTAACAATCGTATTACCCTTATTATTTACAATTCACAAAATGATTTCCAGGAAACAAATGTAACCGATTATTACTTAAGCGAGGGCATACAGGGTTTTACCGAACTGTTTAAGAATAGGGTGGTTGTACAATTTGCCGGTTCCTACAAACAATTCCGTCATCTTGTTCATCACGAACTTGTGCACGCGGTTTTAAATGACATGTTCTACGGTGGATCGATACAAAATATTATTTCCAATAACATATCGCTGCAAGTACCTCTTTGGTTTAACGAAGGATTGGCAGAATACCAGGCATTGGGCTGGGATGAAAATACCGATATGTTTATCAGGGATGCTGCTATTGGAGAGTACTTACCTGATATTCAGAGATTAAGCGGATATTTTGCTTACCGAGGCGGGCAGGCAGTGTTCTACTATATTGCAAAAAAATATGGAAGAGAAAAAATTGGTGAACTTGTTAATGCTATTAGAGGTGTTGGCAACGTTGATGGGGCTTTAAAGGAAACAATAGGTCTTTCACTTAAGGAATTAAATGAAAGATGGAAAAAAGATATTAAAAGAGTTTACTGGCCAGATATAGAAATTACAGAAGACCCGGATGAATTTGCTAAACGACTTACCGATCCGGAAGAAGATGGTGGATTTTATAATACCAGTCCTGCTATTTCACCGCAGGGAGATAAAATTGCATTTATTACAAACAGGGATTTCTTTTTCAGTCTTTATATTATGGATGCAAACGACGGCACAATAATTAAAGAACTGGCAGAAGGAAACAACTCACCAAATTTTGAAGAACTGAACATTCTAACACCCGGATTATCATGGTCACCCGATGGAACAAAAATTGCCTTTGCTGCGCTTAGCCATGGTTATGATTTAGTATATATTATTGATGTTGAGGAAGAAGATTATAATACGCTACCTATAAAACTGGATGCCGTTCACAGCGTTGCATGGTCGTGGGATAGTAAATATCTCTCATTTATTGGACAAACAGCCAAACAAACTGATGTTTACTTATATGAATTTGAAACCAAAGAGATAACCAACCTGACTGATGATATCTTCACTGATTCTGATCCCTGCTGGTCTCACGATGGTAAAAAAATCTACTTTGCTTCAGACAGGAACAGCTACCTTACTATGGATGATGTGTCTGAAGGGTTCAAAATTTACAAACACGATTATACCCAGAAGGAGATATATTCACTTGATGTTAAAACCAGGAATGTTCAAAGAATTACCGATATGCCCGGAAGTAATGAAAGTTCTCCGGTAATTAGCGAAGATGATACTCAAATTCTTTTCGTTTCTGATTTAAATGGAATAAATAACATCTACAAAAAAAGAGTTATCTTTTCTTCTAATGATGTTAATGTAAATGATATTAAAGATATCAAACCAATCCCTGTTACAAATTCACAAGCAGGGCTCTACCAGCTTTCTGCTTCCCGCGATGGCGAGAAACTGGCGTTCTCTTCTTTATACGAATCTGCATTCAACATTTTTACGCTTAGCAATCCGTTTGATATAGATTTAGAATTAGAGGAACTGCCTCTTACTAAGTTTAGAAAAGGAATGCTGGATCTGGATGCTCCGAAACTTATTGTTTCTGGTGATAAAGAAGATGAAACGAAAGTAAACATATCTGCCAGAGATACATCAGATTCAGAATCATCAATATTTCTAACAGGAAATTTTGTTGATTCATCAAAAGTAATTGAAGATTCTGCTGAAGTTGATTTTGGTAATTACGTATTTGGTGGCGAAACAATTGTTGCAAACGGAGAAGATGTTGATGATGATATATTTAACCTAACGGATAACCTGGATGAGCGGGGTAATTTTAAAGTACACAAATACAAAATTAATTTTGCTCCCGATCTTGTTTACGCTAATGCAGGTTACAGTACTCTTTACGGTTTAATTGGCACAACCTTAATCTCTTTTAGTGATGTTCTTGGTAACCACAAGTTAGTGGGTATTACCGGTTTGCAGATTGATCTTAAAAACAGCGATTACGGACTGGCATACTATTACCTTGCAAAAAGAATAAACCTCGGAATTGAAGGATTTCATACTGCGCGGTTTTTAAGGATATCACGCGTTTCACAAAACGGACTCCTCTCAGCGGAATTAATCAGGTACAGAAATTTTGGCTTTGTAGGAAGTGCAAGTCTTCCGTTAAATAAATATTACAGGTTTGATGGTGCACTTAGCTGGCTTAACGTATCTAGCGAAAACCTTGATAACGCGGCAGAGACTCCTGAAAAAGCGTCATTCGTTGTACCTTCATTAAGTTTTGTTCACGATAATGTGCTTTGGGGTTACACGGCGCCGATTGAGGGAACACGATACAGGCTAAGTGTTTTTGGTAATCTTGGCATTGCCGATCCAAAGCTTAGCTTCTATTCAATTATGGGTGATTACAGAACCTACTTAAGATTTTTTACTGATCATTCCCTGGCGTTCAGGTTTTCGGGTGGTTATTCTGAGGGGAATAATCCGCAAAGGTTTTTCATTGGCGGAATTGAAAATTGGATAAACAGATCATTCTCAACTTCCGAAATACCAATTGAATCAGCTTCTGATTTTGCATTTTTAACTGCAGCTTTACCGCTTCGTGGTTATAACTACTCAGAGCAGATTGGTACACGCTATGCCCTTATGAATATTGAATTGCGTTTTCCTCTTATTCGTTACCTGCTTACAGGTGGTTTGCCTCTATTATTTAATAACATAATCGGGGTGGCATTTGTTGATGTAGGAACTGCGTGGTTTGAAAATAAACAACTCAGTTTATTTAAACGGGATGAACTAGGAAACTTGGTAACAGATGATCTGTTAATCGGTACTGGTGTGGGTGCCCGCGTCTTCTTTTTATATTTTCTGTTACGGTTTGATGTTGCCTGGGCATACAATATAGAAGGATTTTCGAAACCAAAATTTTACTTCTCTCTTGGTGCTGATTTTTAGTATAGCACTTCATCAGCAAAAAACCTCCGGTCAAAAAATTGAAAATTGGGAGGCAATAGGGAAATTCAACTTAGCTATCGTTAGTCAGTTGATTTTTTACTTGAAGGTATTTTTTCTTTATCCGAAGATTTTGGCTTAGCAGTTTTAGCCGGAGTAGATTTCGCTGAACTTACCGATTTGTTTTTATAATCCGTTTGATAGAAGCCACTTCCTTTAAAAATAGGTCCTGCACCGGCTCCAATAAGTCTTTTTACAACTCCCTCACACTCCGGGCAATTCGTTATCGGATCTGCAGTCATTGGCTGAAACATTTCAAATGTATGATTACATTCTGTGCATTTATAATCGTAAGTTGGCATAATCGTTCTTTCTCTGGTATTAGTGAAGGCGAAACTTAGGGAAAAATTTAATATTTTCTATAAATTTGATTCATCTTAAAAAAATAAGATTCAGGTTGGGGGCATATTGCTTATTTATATTTAAAAAATATAGAATGTTATTGCCGTGAAAAAATTGTTAATCATTCTTATTATTACCCTTTATACTTACCGGCTGCTTAAATTATTACCAGGAAGTTAAGCTTGCTATTGATGGTTCCGGTTCAATGCATATTGATTACTGGATGCTGCTGCCTGATGATGAAAGTGCCAGCGTTGTTAGCAAAATAGGTATTTTCACTCCCGATTCTATTAAAAAAGAATTTACATCCGAACACAGTATTGTGGAAAATGTTGTGGTTTACCAGGATACAACCGATAGTACAACTCATGCTGTTCTGGATTTAATATTTACACATATTGATTCGCTCAATAACACCAAAGCTTTTTCCGATGCACAGTTTTCATTTAAAGAAGGTGCTGCAGGGCACATAGTTTTCAGCCAGTTTATTCCGCCCATAGCAACAGGTTTTGGTATTGATGGAAGCGCCTACCACGTGCGTTACCAATACACATTTTCAGGAGATATAATTACTCACAATGCTCACTCTTCTTCCGGAAGAACTCTTATCTGGCTCTATGCGCTTTCAGAAATTGGCGGTGGAAAAACAATTTCTGTTACATTCAGACCCTTCAAATTAAAGGAAACGCCAGTCTGGATCTTTATATTATCAGGATTTGTTTTGCTGCTGGTGATTTTTTTCCTCCTCAGAAAGAAGAAGAGCTAAATAAAGCTGCATAGCAACCATTTTCATTAATTTCTACTCCTTATTTTTTTTGATTTAACTTAGTGATTTATTTATATTTATCTCTCTATTTTTAAATAGATTCCTTAGAATAAAACTGTCATGGCAACTAACGATTATATGATCTTTTCCGGAAGTTCAAATCTTCCGCTTGCTATAAAAATATCTCAAAAAATTGGTAAACCATTAGGTTCAATTGAGCTTAAGCGTTTTAGCGATGGCGAGATTTGGGTTAAATACGGTGAAAACATTCGTGGAATGGATGTTTTTATTATTCAGTCTACAAACCCACCGGCTGATAACCTTGTGGAATTGTTGATTATGATAGATGCAGCACGTCGAGCTTCTGCAAAACAGATTACGGCAGTAATACCATATTTTGGTTATGCTCGCCAGGATAGGAAGGATCAACCGAGAGTAGCTATCACCTCAAAATTAATGGCTAATCTTATTACTGTGGCAGGTGCAGATAGGGTGATTACAATGGACCTGCATGCACCGCAAATACAAGGATTTTTTGATATTCCTTTTGATCACTTGTATGGTTCATCTGTTTTTTATGATCAGTTTGATCATCTTAAAAACGATTTGGCAATTGTTTCGCCCGATGTTGGTGGAATTAAACTTGCCCGGGCTTATGCAAAAATGTTGGATAGTTCACTGGTGGTTATAGATAAGCGAAGACCAAAACAGAATGTTGCCGAGATTGTGCATATTATTGGAGATGTTGAGAATAAAGAAGTATTAATTGTTGATGACTTGATAGATACCGCAGGTACTTTTGTTGGAGCCGTGGAGGCACTTAAAAACCGTGGTGCCAGCCATATATATGGTGCCATCACACATCCACTTCTATCAGGAAAGGCAATGGAAAAAATAAATAATTCCAACCTTTCAAAGTTGTTTGTTACTGATACAATAAACCTTGAAGGAAAAGGAAAATCAGATAAACTAAAAATAGTTTCGGCGTCAGATTTATTTGCCGAAGCAATACGAAGGACATTTTATAACGAGTCTATTAGTTCGTTATTTAATATCGATAAAAGTTAACTTACATTTGGAGAATTAATGAAAACTGTAACTTTAGAAGCAAATAAAAGAAAAGACACCAACAAAGCAACCAGGAACAGGTTAAGGCGAGAAGGCAGAGTACCGGGTGTTTTTTATTCGAAACGTTTAGATACAATTCCAGTTGATGTTTTGGAAAAAAAGATCCATCCATTGGTTTTTACTGCTAAAACCAATTTAATTTCGTTAAAGATTGAAGGACAAGAAGAACTCGAATGTATTATTAAAGATATCCAGTTCGATCCTGTTACGGAAGAGATTATTCACTTTGATTTATTAGGACTTACCAGGGGAGAGATGATCCAGTTAGAAGTGCCTGTTCAGTTGTCGGGCAGTTCCATTGGTGTTAGAGAAGGTGGATTGATGCAGCACATATTGCACAAACTCGAAGTTGAGTGTTTACCAAAACATATTCCGGAGCATATTGATATTGACATATCTGAATTAGCTATTGGTGATTCGGTTCACGTTTCTGAATTAAGCGTTGAGGACGTAACTCTTTTAAATCCCGGTGATGCCATCGTGGTTGCTGTAGGTCATCAGAAAGTTGTGGAAGAAGAAGTTGAAGTTACTGAAGAACTTGCTGAAGGTGAAGAACCTGCTGAACCGGAGGTTATTGGTAAAGGAAAACCCGAGGAAGAAGAAGAAGAAGAAAAAGAATCCAAATAAAAGTGCGGGCAGTTATTGGAATTGGAAATCCCGGCAGCAGTTACCAGTTTAATAAACACAATGCCGGGTTTCTGCTAATCGATTACTTTGCAAAATTAAACTCCATCAATTTTATTCCATCAAAATATAGTTATTACCAGGCTAGTGGTGCAATTGGCCCGGCCGGTTATGTTTTAATTAAGCCCACTACTTATGTAAATAAAAGTGGTATTGCTGCGCAAGAGGTAGTTGAAAACTTTAATCTTTCACACGAAGACTTACTTGTTGTTTGTGATGATGTTTACCTGGATACGGGATCTTTCAAAGTAAAGCTTTCGGGTGGCGATGGTGGACACAATGGACTTAGTTCAATAATTTATCATCTTAACACTATTGATTTTCCCAGGATTAAGATTGGTGTTGGCAGAAGTACAGAAGAAAAAAAACTGGCAGATCATGTCCTATCCGATTTTAGCGATGAGGACGAACCTATTCTTACCAATGTTTTCAAAAACAGTTCAACGCTTATCAGGGAGTTTATTACCGGCGGCACTGAAAAAATGTTAGAAGCAAATAGTAAATTTTATAATGAAGAGAAAGAAAATTTAACTTAAGGAAATCAGGAGATATACATGCATACTCTTTTCTACATAGTACCATTGTTTGGCATTTTAGCCCTACTCTATACCCTGTTTAAATCTGCATGGGTTACAAAACAGGATGCGGGCACAGATAAAATGAAAAGCATAGCCAGCCATATTACCGAAGGTGCAATGGCTTTTCTTAAAGCTGAATATAAAGTTCTTTCGATCTTCGTAATATCTGTTGCAATCTTACTTGCTGTAAGTGCAAACGCCGAGGAATCATCTCCGATGATAGCCGTATCTTTTCTGGTTGGAGCTATTTGCTCTGCCCTGGCAGGTTTTATTGGTATGAAGGTAGCAACGAAAGCTAATGTAAGAACCACGAATGCTGCAAGGGTCGGGCTTGGTAATGCACTGGAGATTGCGTTTGCTGGCGGCTCTGTTATGGGGCTTGCAGTTGTAGGTTTAGGAGTGCTTGGTCTCGGTTCGCTCTTCACCATCTATGGAAATATGTTTGGAGTTGAGCAGGTTCAGGATTTAAATAGGGTTATTACAATTCTTACGGGTTTTTCTTTTGGAGCTTCTTCAATAGCTTTATTTGCCCGTGTTGGCGGTGGTATATATACTAAAGCTGCCGATGTTGGGGCAGACCTTGTTGGAAAGGTTGAAGCCGGAATTCCTGAAGATCATCCGTTAAATCCCGCTACTATTGCCGATAATGTTGGTGATAATGTAGGTGATGTTGCTGGTATGGGTGCAGATCTTTTTGAATCTTATGTTGGATCAATCATCGGAACGATGGTACTTGGAGCTGCATTCTTTGGCATTCCTGAATTTTCTGATAAGTTTAACGGCCTCGGTGCTGTACTTCTTCCTCTTTTAGTTGCCGCTATTGGAATTTTGATGTCAATTTTAGGAACTTTCTTTGTGCGGGTCAAAGAAGGAGGAGATCCACAAAAAGCATTGAATCTTGGTGAGTTTGGATCATCTTTTTTAATGATTATTGCTCTCTATTTTATTATTAACTGGGTATTGCCGGCTGAATGGATTTTTAATGATCCGCTTTACGGTGAAACTTATAAAATTACTGCAAATAATATTTTCCTTGCTACTGTAATCGGGCTGGTTGCTGGGGTGCTCATTGGTCTTATTACCGAATATTTTACAGGACTTGGTAAAAGACCTGTTACCGCTATTGCCAGGCAATCCCTAACCGGGTCAGCAACTAACATAATTGCTGGTCTTAGCACAGGTATGATCTCTACAGCTCTTCCAATTATTATTTTAGCTGCTTCTATAATAGCTGCATTTTCACTTGGCGGGTTGTACGGAATTGCAATTGCTGCAGTGGGTATGCTTTCTAATACAGGAATTCAGCTTGCTGTTGATGCATATGGTCCTATTTCAGATAACGCCGGCGGAATTGCAGAAATGTGGAGAACTTCCTAAAGAGGTGCGCCAACGTACCGATAAATTTGATGCTGTGGGTAATACTACAGCAGCTATTGGTAAAGGTTTTGCGATTGGCTCCGCAGCACTTACAGCACTTGCATTGTTTGGTGCTTATATGACATCAGCAGGCATCAAATCTATAGATATTTCGAAGGCCCCGGTTATGGCTGGCTTGTTTTTAGGAGGAATGCTCCCCTTCCTTTTCTCTGCACTTGCAATGAGCGCAGTTGGTCAGGCAGCTATGGCAATGATTGAGGAAGTAAGAAGGCAGTTTAAATCAATTCCTGCTCTTACTAAAGCACTAGAGGTAATGAAAAGAAATGAAGGAAAGGAGAAAGAAGAGTGGTCTTCCGATGATGTTAAAACATTCGAACTGGCAGATGGGGTTGCAGAGTATGGTAAGTGTGTGGAAATTTCGACCAAAGCTGCAATTAGAAAAATGGTATTACCAGGCCTTCTCGCTATTTTATCACCGGTTCTAATTGGTATGTTAGGCGGAGCGGAAATGTTGGGTGGATTGCTTGCAGGTGTTACTGTAACCGGCGTTCTAATGGCTATCTTTCAATCTAATGCCGGTGGTGCATGGATAATGCTAAAAAGATGTTTGAAGAAGGAATTGAATTTAATGGCATACATTACGCCAAAGGTTCTGAACCGCATAAAGCAGCAGTAGTTGGAGATACGTTGGTGATCCGTTTAAAGATACTTCGGGGCCATCACTTAATATTTTAATAAAATTAATGGCTGTAATTGCACTTGTTATATGGCGCAAATGATATTAAATAAGTTCTTTTGTTAATAGAATTATTTATCAACCCTGCTCTTATTTTTAATAATAAGGGCCAAATAGAGCCATAGGGAGGTGATAGACATTGATGAAAACACAAGTCTATGAAAGTGCAGTGCTAATTAATGCTTCATTAGAAGATGACCAAATTGGGAACATCACAAACCGCATAAAAGAAACCATTACCAGCAACGGGGGCGAAATTCAGGAGATTGAAGATTGGGGAAGGAAACGATTGGCGTACGTGGTTAAAAAAAGCAAAATCAGATATATTGTTTTTATTTTTAGATACAATTCCTCGCCCGATATAGTCTCAAAGCTCGAAAGATTTTTCCAACTGGATGAAAGTGTTTTAAGGTATCTTACTCTTAA
>CAVVMV010000018.1:0-122814 GCA_963749485.1 uncultured Ignavibacteriales bacterium
AAAACATAATCACTTCCGCTCAGAATGCAGCGCGAGCAGTTTATGTAAGCGATATTGACGGTGATAATGATCTAGATATTTTAGCTTCGGGTGATAATTCTGTGAGCTGGTATGAAAACAATGGCACACTTAATTTTAGCCAGCACATTCTTCCTGGCTTTTATGGAGCTTGGGGTATTTACGCAATTGATCTGGATGGCGATAATGATAACGATGTTCTTTCAGGATATTTAGGTGATAATAAAATATTTTGGTTTGAAAACCAGGGTATAAGTGATGTACCTCTTGATTATGAACCAGGTATTCCTGATGATTTTAAATTGTATGAAAATTATCCCAATCCATTCAATCCAGTAACGAATATTGAATTTGATGTTTTAAATAGCGTATTTGTTGATCTTAAAGTTTATGATATTCAGGGCAGAGAAGTTGAAATACTTGTAAATAAAGAACTTCCTGCAGGTCACTATAAAATTACATTTAGCGGTGAAGAATTAGCATCAGGAATTTATCTTTACAAGATCCGGATGGATGATTTTTATGCAGTAAAAAAGATGACTTTACTTAAGTAAATAAACTTTATTCATGAATTTCATGAAGATGGAAGTTTAACTGAAGCGATTGGGGGAGATAGTAATGGGGATTGGAAAAGATTTTCATTGAGAAACATGGTAGAGCGAATTGTCGCGAACGTTATGACTAACCTCCATCCAGCTGTAGGCTTGCTTACCGCTCAGGCGGGTTTGTGCATAGGAATTTAGTGTGTAGAGTGGAGAAAGTAGAATTATAATTAGTAAGAATTTTTTGATAAATTTTCCCCCCTTTCACACTGAGCCTGTCGAAGTGTGATGTTCAGTCTTCGACAACCTGCCTGCCGGTCAGGCAGGGCTCAGACTGACAGAATTATTTTAACTAAAACCATCTTTTGGGTTTCGATAGTATTTTCTATTCGAGGGTTTTTCCACCCTTAAGTACTTTTAACCACAGGTGCTTTAACTAAGAAATAACCAAAACCCACTGTGAAGAATAAATAAACAAACACTATTAACAACCCTAAAGGATTAAGAACTCCAGTAATAACTGTAATTGAGGTAACAATAAATCCGATTAGGTCGTAAACAAATAATGCAAGTATAATTGCCCTTCTTGCATCAGATTCAGATGCGTTTCTTGCAAACCAGCAAAGAAACAAATTACCAAATAGTGCTGCACCATATTCCCTTGCTGTAAACATACCTCCATCGCCAAGAGTTGTGCCAAATATTGAAAGTAATTTATCTGGAATAGCAAGTAATAGAATACCGAATGCAAGACTAACCAGTGCTTTAATGATCATTAGATTTCTGAAACTCATAACTTTTCTCTTATAAAGTTATTATTGGTATTGTTTTATGTTACTTCAACAAAATCATTCCTGCCTGCCGGCAGGCAGGTTTTTAGTTCTATTTAAGTAATAGCATTTTCTTTGTATGAATAAATGAACCTGCCTTAAGTTGATAAGAATAAATTCCGCTTGTTAATTCTACACCCTTAAATTCATCTTCATAACAACCAATAAATGAAAAATCAATCAGGCAATTCTAAATTTGTTATGTGCACTTCATCCCTAACCAAGAGTAATGAAGGATCGAAATCTGCATCCTCCTCAAATAGCGTAGTTAATTGATTGAAGTTTAACACATCGCCAACACTAACTTGTTTTATTACATATTTTTTATAAAACCAGGTTGTTGTTGTAGTTTTCAATCCCATCAAGTCTGTAACTGCTTTTTGAATTGTACAGGTTACACCCGCAACCTCACCTGTTCCAACTTCAGTAATTTCAGTATTCATAGCTTCGCCCATCTGCTCTTCATATTGCTTTGCTTCATCATCCGACATACCTGCAAATTTTCCCATTTCCTCTATCTTTACTCTTGTTCCTTCCATTGTATCAGGATTGTACGTTGTTACAACATTTCCGTCCGTTATAATTACAGTTTTTGTTTCTTCAACCGTGTTTAACATGGGTATTTCTGTTCTCTCTGTCTCATAGCTTGCCATATTGTTTCCATAATTATCTATGTAGATATCTTTAATTGTTGTAGTCTTAACCTCTGCAGTAATTGTAGTATCCTCTTTTGTAACATGGGCTTTTTTAAATTCAAACCGCTTAATAGTCTCCTGCGAGAAGATATTTATAGTCAACACAAGCTGGATAAATAGTGTAGTAGCAACAATTTTAAAAATTGATAATTTTGCTAATATGTTCATCAAACTGCCTCCTGTTTAATTTTGTTATTAAATAATTATTTAAGTAGCATCATCTTCTTAGTTTCAATAAAGTTTCCTGCTCTAAGTTGATAGAAATAAATTCCACTTGTTATTGTATAAGCATTTCCGCCGGAGGCGGATCCGCCTATGGCGGAAAATTCAACTTCGTATTCACCAGCAGGTTTTTCTTCATTAACAAGAGTTGCAATTTCATTTCCTAAAACATCATAAACTTTTAGTGAAACAAAATTCTTAGTTTGCTGGAATGACATGTTGAAATGGTGAATTTTGTGTTGTTGGATTAAATGGATTTGGATAGTTCTGAAGCAAACCAAATTGCTTAATTGCTAAATCCAGAATTCGATTCATCCTCAATCGCAGAAGTTGGTTCAAACGATAATGCATCTGGGCCGCCGTAAACACCAATATCGTTTCTTAATAATCCTTTTGAAGGCCATTTAGCAAATCCCGGATTGTTAAAATCTTCGACATCATTATAAATAACATCCGGATCACCGGCATCAATACAGGGAGAAAGATCATCCAGTAAATAAATATATTGGTTATACGTAGTGAAATCCGGATTGCTATTCATGTTATTCTCATAAATTCCAGTGTAAGTAAAGTAGGTAGTGCCGCCATACCAAACACCAAAATCCGAACTATCTCCCTCAACATCACAATAATAAAAATCAGGATCGGAATCTTCTGAAAATAGATGAACCTGATTTCCATCAACAGTTCCAATATTTCCCCAAAGGATTGAATTTCTGAAAATTGGATTTGAATTAACTTCGCAGTCAATTCCTCCTCCAAATGAAGCAGTATTATAAACAATAGTATTATTAATAAACATTGCACTACTATTATCTTCCAAATCAACCCCACCACCTTCTGAGTCTGCGATATTACCAGAAATAATATTGTTTTTTATGCTAGGATTGCAATTTGTTTCCAGCTGCATACCTCCGCCAAATTCAGCAAAATTATTTACTATTACATTATTATCCACATTTGGATTTGAATTAAAATAAAGTGAAATGCCTCCACCAGAATTCAAAGCAGCGTTGCTATCAATTCTATTCTTTGTAATCCAAGGATTTGCTGAATAAACAGCAATTCCTCCTCCTGAATGTCCAGCACCGTTCATGTAAATGGTGTTATTATCAATAATTATATTTGAATTTGATATAGCAATTCCTCCTCCGTCATCAACTGCAATATTATGTGTGATGAGTGAATTTGAAATGATCAGGTTACCATAATTTGCTACAGCAATTGCTCCACCCACATCATCGGGAACAATACCAACCGCTTTACCCCATTCTAATATGCAGTAGCTAATTCTTGATGTATCATCACCTGGCAAGGAAAAACCAAATCTTATTCCATGCCAACCTCCGTCGGTAGATGACCAGTTATGGAATCCGGTTGTATCATTAATTGTAAAAGTAATTGAATCGGTTTGCTGTTCCAACCGCTAGGAGTTGTCCCTGGACAGTTAATTTATAGTGTCCCTGGAATTCAACTAAAACACCAGGTTCAATTGTTAACGTTTGCCCTACGGGAATTGCAATTTCCCCTTCAATGTAATACGGTGAACCTGTAAAAGACCATGTACCAAAAACAGGTCCTGATTGAATATGAGTTTGCGCTAAAGATTCAGCACCAGCAAAAAATAAAACAGTAAAAAGAATCAGGGTTTTCATAATTGCCCCTTTCATATTTTACTTTATTATATGTTACTTATTTTAAAAGAATCATTCCTGCCTGCCGGCAGGCAGGTTTTTAGTTCTATTTAAGTAATAGCATTTTCTTTGTTTGAATAAATGAACCTGCTCTTAACTGATAGAAGTATACACCACTTGGTAAATTCTCTGCATACCAAGTTATTTCATAAGTGCCAACACGTTTTTCTTCACTAACAAGTGATACAATCTATACTTCCCAATACATCATAAATTTTGAGTGTAATGAAGCCTGATTCTGCGGAATTGTAAATTTAATTTTTGTATTTGGGTTAAATGGATTTGGATAGTTTTGTGAAAGTGAAAAATTTGTTACAGTATATTTTTCATTTATACTTGTAGGATCGGGTGCCAGTTTAACTAGCCACACATCTGTTCCACCAGCACCAAAGGATTTGGTTGAACCTGTGAGAATATAACCCCCATCGGATGTGGTGCTTACGGAATGACATTCATCATCAGCAGTTCCACCGATTGTTTTTGTCCAAATACTGTCTCCATTAGCATCAGTTCTAACTATATACCAGTCCCGGTTACCCGAACCAAATGAATCTGTTGAGCCTGCTGCAATGAATCCTCCGTCATTTGATTGCCTGATTGATTCGCATTCGTCTCTTTCAGTTCCTCCGTAAACTTTTGCCCAAAGACTGTCGCCCATTGAATTTAACCTGAAAATCAAAAATGAAAAATCTCCCGGTCCAAAGGAAGATGTCCTCCCTGCTCCGATAAAATCACCATTTGTCGTTTGCTGTATTGAATAACCATCATCTGACTGATCACCTCCTATTGTTTGTGACCAGATGATATTATAGTCCCAATCAATACTAACAATCCATGCATCAAAGCTTCCGGCACCAAAGTTGGCTGATGAACCTATGAAAACATAACCATCATTTGTTTCGATAATCTCTTGTCCGTAATCATTAGCAAATCCCCCAAAGTAGTCCTCCCAAACTGAATCTGCTGACGGGCTTACTTCAAGAAAATAAATTGAAGAATTTCCAGGACCAAAGGACCTTGTGTTGCCGACCATGACATAATAATCGTCGCCTTCGGTCTGAATTATCGAATTAAGTTCATCCGTATTTCCGTTTCCATATGTTCTTGTCCAGAGCGTATCACCTGATGAATTGGTTTTAATAATATAAGCATCAGAATATGATTGACCTGCTTCAGTTTTTTTACCTGCAATTACATAACCTCCATCGGAGGTTTGAAATACAGAATATGCTGATTCATTTCCCGGGCTGCCATATGTCCTGGTCCAGATGGTATCACCATTCGCATCGGTTTTAATAAGGTAAATATCGTTTGATCCTGCACCAAATGAATTAGTTAATCCGGCAATGATAAATCCGCCATCACTTGTTTCCTGCACTTCATATCCAATTTCCCAGTCTATTCCGCCATATGTTTTAGTCCATAGTGTATCCGGTGATTGGGCAGTTAAAAATGTAAATGTGAAAAAAAATAGTGCACTGACTGATGCTAACTTTTTCATAATTGCCCCTTTCATATTTTACTTTATTAAATGTTACTTATTTTAAAAGAATCATTCTGCCTGCCGGCAGGCAGGTTTTTAGTTCTATTTAAGTAATAGCATTTTCTTTGTATGAATAAATGAACCTGCCTTAAGTTGATAGAAATAAATTCCACTTGTTAATCTATCAGCATCGAAATTCAACTTCATATTTTCCTGCAGGTTTTTCTTCGTTAACTAGTGTTGCAACTTCATTTCCTAAAACATCATAAACTTTTAGTGTAGTAAAACCAGTCTGCGTAGTTCTGAAACTGATATATTGTTGTTGGATTAAACGGATTTGGATAGTTTTGCTCTAAAACAAATGATGACGGTATTTTATTATCAATTTGTTCAATTGAGGTTGTTGATTGAACACTGCGAAATACCCCTCCTCCATAAGTTCCGGCAAAAACATAACCGCTTGAATTGATTTCAAGATAATTGATATAAGAAATAGTTAACCCGGTATTGATTTCTGTCCAGTTTGCTCCGTTATCCGTTGAGAGATATATTCCTCCATCATATGTTCCAGCAAAAACATGACCGATTGAATTTATTGCAAGGGACAAAACATCGGTACTATCCAGTCCATTATTAACTTGTGACCAGTTACCTCCATTGTCTGTTGTGAGAAATACTCCTCCCTCCCATGTTCCAGCAAAAACGTGATCGCTTGAATTGATTGCAAAAGAATAGATCTCAGTAGTAGTTAATCCATTGTTGATTTCCGACCAGTTTGTTCCATTATCTGTTGTAAGAAATACTCCACCACTGTAAGTTCCGGCAAAAACATAGCCGCTTGAATTGATTGCAAGAGAACTGACCTGAACAACAGTTAATCCATTGTTGATTTCAGTCCAGTTTGCTCCATTGTCGGTTGAGAGAAATACTCCTCCAATAGTTCCTGCAAAAATATAACCGCCTGAACTGATTGCAAGAGATCGGACATCAGTACTAGTCAATCCATTATTGATTTCAGTCCAGTTTACTCCATTGTCGGTTGAGAGAAATACTCCCCCTCCGGCAGTTCCGGCAAAAACATAGCCGTTTGAATTAATTGCTAGAGAATGGACATAAGTATGAGTCAATCCGTTATTGATTTGGGACCAGTTTTCTCCATTGTCGGTCGAGAGAAATACTCCACCCAAATAAGTTCCCGCAAAAGCATATCCGCTTGAATTGATTGCAAGAGAATTGACCTGAGTAGCAATAAATCCATTGTTGATTTCAGTCCAGTTAGTTCCATTGTTTGTTGAGAGAAACACTCCCAATCCTTCAGTACCGGCAAAAACATAGCCGCTTGAATTGATTGCAAGAGAAGAGATTCTATTAGCAGTCAATCCATTATTGATTGGTGTCCAGTTTGTTCCATTGTCTGTTGAGAGAAATACTCCTCCATCAGTTCCCGCGAAATCATAATCGCTTGAATTGATTGCAAGAGAATAGATCCTATTAGCAGTCAATCCATTATTGATTGGTGTCCAGTTTGTTCCATTGTCTGTTGAGAGAAATACTCCTCCACTAGTTCCAGCAAAAACATAGCCGGTTGAATTGATGGCAAGAGAATAAATATAACTATTGGTCAATCCGTTATTCATTGGTGTCCAGTTTGCTCCATTATCCGTTGAGAGAAATACTCCTCCTGCATAAGTTCCTGCAAATATATCACCACTTGAATTGATTGCAAGAGATAAGATATAGTTGGTGGTCAATCCATTATTGATCTGTGTCCAGTTTGCTCCATTATTAGTTGAGAAAAATACTCCACTATCATAAGTCCCGGCAAAAACATAGCCGTTGGAATTGATGGCAAGAGAATAGATCCTCGTAGCAGTTAATCCATTATTGATCTGTGTCCAGTTTGCTCCATTGTCCGTTGAGAGAAATATTCCTCCATCATTTGTTCCGGTAAAAACATAGCCGGTTGAATTTATTGCAAGAGAAAAGATCCTAGTAGAAGTCAATCCATTATTGACTCCTGTCCAATTTGTTCCATTGTCTGTTGAGAGAAATACTCCTCCATCAGTTCCCGCGAAAACATGACCGCTTGAATTGATTTCAAGTGAACGGATAACTCCACCATATGGTCCAGCAGTTTGCTGCCAAAAATTTTGTGCAATTGATAAAGAAGATGACAACATTATTGTCAATATTAAAAGTAAAAAATGTTGCATTTTTAAATCTCCTATAAATATTTTTTATAATTTATTTCTCTGTAAAAATTTTCACTAATTCTTGTTGTCACTTTATTAAAATCATTCCTGGCTGCCGGCAGGCAGGTTTTTAGTTCTATTTAAGTAATAGCATTTTCTTTATATGAATGAATGAACCTGCCTTGAGTTGATAGAAATAAATTCCACTAGATAACCCATTTCCGATGAACTCAACTTCATATTCTCCTGCGGGTTTCACTTCATTTACTAAGGTTGCAACTTCACTTCCCAAAACATCGTAAACTTTTAATCGTAACAAAACTCAATCTCTGGAATAGTGAAATTTAATTTTTGTTGTTGGGTTAAACGGGTTGGGATAATTCTGATCAAGAAAATATTTATTAACAAATAAGGGCGTTTCCGATTCAATTACTCCTGATACAAAATCAGTATACAAATAAACCGCTCCACAATAAAGTCCACCGGCATACTGAATCGGTGCACCAACAGCAAATATCTCTTCATCTAAATCTACTTGGTAGCCAAACTGATCGCTTTCTCCCCCATCGCTTGCAAGAATTTTAGACAACTTAGTCCAGTTTGAATTAATTCTTTTATAGATATATGCAGCTCCAGCACCATTTCCATTTTGATTATCGTGACGAACTCCTATAAGAGCATAATTATTTAACAAAGAAACGCTGAAGCCAAAAGCAACAGTTGTAACGGCACTACTATCCACTAATTTAACTTCTTCAACCCATAAAGTATCTTGTCGCCGGAATACGTAGGCTGCACCACTCATGTACGTTTGGTGAAATGAACTGACCGCCCCAACAATTGCATAATCACCAGAGAGAGAAACAGAAAAACCAAAATTATCACCAGAACTTATATCACTAGATAATATTTTAGCCTGCTGGGTCCATTCGTTCCCATTATAATAAAAAATAAAAGCTGCGCCACTTTCATTGCCGCCACTATCATCATTATGTGCACCTACAATTGCATAGTCTCCATCGATGGATACAGAATTTCCAATATATGGTTCAGCACCAACATAACCTGATGGTGTTAATTTTTGCTCCTCAACCCATAAAGTATCTTCCAGCCGAAACACGTATGCAGCACCAACATTTCCATTCGCGTCTCTTGCACCAATTAAAATTTTATCTCCGCTGACTGATATTGAACTACCGAATTTATACCATGCTTGAATATCACCCGGAACAATTTTCTGATGTTGATGCCACAATCCTGTTAATGTATCGCGTTTAAATATGTACACGGCGCCAGCCCAATTTCCATTTTCAGGATCCTGATCTGCTCCAATAAAAATATAATTGTCTTTAACACCTACCGCCCATCCAAAATGAGCAGCAGTAGTACCATCAGTTGCCAATAAAAGGGTATCTTCTATCCAGTTTCCATTAACTTTTTCAAACACAACTGCAGCTCCTGAATTCACACCTTGAATATCTGATTCGGGTCCACCTACAACTAATATGTTCTTATCGATAGCAACTGAAGAGCCAAAGGAAACAACATTCTGTGGATCACTTGGAATTAGTTTAAGTTCTGTAATTTGTGCTAGATTAGAATTTTGCCATAGGACAACGAAAAAGAATATGAGAATCTTTATTATGTTCATCTTTATCCCCTTTCGGATAATTATTAAAAATATCGCTTGTTATTTCATTAAAACCATCTTTTTAGTTTGAACAAAATTTTCAGCTTTTAACTGATAGAAATAAACTCCACTGCTAAATCGTGATGCATCAAACGTAGTTTCGTGTTTTCCTGCACTTAATTCTTCATTAACAAGTGTTGTTATTTCTCTACCCAGCACGTCATAAATTTTTAGAGATACCAAACCAGTTCCCGGTTGCTGCCATTTAATTGTTGTGATTGGATTAAAAGGATTCGGGAAATTTTGATTTAATGAATAATAATTTGGTAAGCCTGGTGATATCTCATTTGTTTCAATACCCACGATACCACCACCGTTGTTGGTTGCCATAATTAAACCATAATCTCCACTTACCCAACCACTATTTGCATCTACAAAGCAAATTGAGGAAACATCATACCAAGTCCGGTTAAGTTGCTGAAACCAAGTGTTTCCTCCATCAGTAGTTCTCAGAATAGTACCACTTGCACCTGCAATCCATCCATTATTTAAATCGATAAAATCAACGGCATTTAATCTTTTCCCGGTTCCGCTATTTTGGGGTAGCCAGGTATCACCACCATTTGTAGTGTGCACAATTTCGCCATAAATTCCAACCGCCCAGCCATTATTCGGGTCCACGAAGTCTATACCTGCAAAACGAATACTAGTGCCGCTGTTTTGTGGAGTCCAGGTGCTGCCTCCATCTGTGGTGTGGATAATATAACCCTCCAGTCCACCTGCCCAGCCCTCAGTCTGACTGATAAACTTAACCGCGTGTAAAGATCTTGGTGCAATACCGCTATTTTGCCAAGTCCAGCTTACACCACCATTGCTAGTATAATAAATGTCCGCGTAGCGAGATACCGCCCACCCATAATTAGCATCTACAAAATCAACAGCATATAAATCTACTCCAAGCGTGTCTGTCCGCGCCCAATTGATGCCACCATTTAGTGTTCGCATAATATAACCATCATCCCCCACTGCCCATCCATGGTCAGCATCTACAAAATCTATTGCGAATAGATTAAAGGGAGAGGTAGCCTGGAGTTCCCAATATTCACCACCGTATTGAGTGTGCAGAATAACGCCACCACCAGCAGCCCAGCCATTTAACTGATCTGTAAATTTTATAGAATATATCCAATTCCGAGCACCATAGTTTTGCTTGCTCCAGATTTGACCAAGATTAGTAGTTTTTAATAATACACCTTCTTCTCCAGCTACCCATATGTTATTTCTAGTAGAAATAGCATTAAGCCGTGTTGTTACGCCACTGCTTTGTTCAAACCAGACAGCACCAGCATCCCAGGTACTCAAAATAGTACCATTAGTACCAACTGCAAATGCGTGGCTCGATCCAAAATTACAAACCGCAAGTAACTCTTCACTAATGCCGGTATTTTCTATTGTCCAGTTAAGACCATCATCTGTAGTGTGAAGTATTGTTCCGTTAGAACCGCAAATGCGCCCAATGTTAGGCACTGTAAAATGAATTGAATGAAGACTGGCTGTAGTACCAGCTGTTTGTGGAGACCAACTATTTCCTGCATCACTAGTATAAAGGATAGTCCCCTGCAATCCTACGGCCCACCCATGATCAGCATCTCGAAAATAGAGTGAGTTCAGTGGAATAGCTAAACCCGTAGGATACTGAGTCCAGTTATTGCCTCCGTCGGTTGTTTGAAGCAAAGTACCAGCTGTACCTACTGCAAAACCAGAGCTTGCATCTGTAAAAAATACATCGTATAAAGTGGCGCTTGTGCCACTATTCTGAATAACAAATGATAATCCACCATTAATTGTATGCATAATCAAACCATTATGTCCGACAATCCAGCCAATATCCCAATTATTAAAATGTACCGCATTCAGTGGGTCGGTACCATAAAATTGCTGACCCCAAGTAGCGCCACCATCAGAAGAATAAAGCATAGTCCCGTAGTTACCTACAGCCCATCCCACATTAGGATCTATAAAAAACAAATCATTTAATTCATTTGGTTGTGGATAAGGATTTTGCCAGTACCATCCGCCTTGAGATAAAATAGTTTGATAAAAAAGAATGATTAAAGAAAGAGAGAGTATCAACTTTTTCATAGTGACCTCCTATGAAAATATATTTAGAACCATCTGTGCAAGGAAGAAATAATATTGAGGAATTATGAAATAAGTAAATTCCTCATCCCCTGCAGGGCAGATGAATTTATTTATGATTTAACTTGCAAATAAAATAGAACAGAATCAATTAACGATTGTTAAGTGTTTTGGATTATCAAATGAATAAGTTGTTGAAAATTATTTAAGTTTAAGTTGAGATTTTAAGATAGTGTTTTATATTTATATAATAATTTTTTACTAATATAAAAGGAGACTTTATAATGAAAATATTTATTAAAACTCTAGGGTTAAATTTTATTATGTTTTTTTTAATCAGTAATTCTTGCCTTGCACAATTCACTGCTGATATGATTCAGACAGAGGGAGATCAAGTAACCACAAGCAAATTATTTGTAGAAAATCCATATTACTGCATAGAAGCAGAAGAGGATGGTAAAACTATTTTTGTGATTGTTAACCAGGAAGAAAAAGTAACCAGAGTTGTTATGCCTTCAGAAAAAATGTATATGGAAATGGGAAGCCAGAGTATGATGAGCATGGCTAATGATGTTTTTCAAAGCATAGATAACATGAAAGAAACATACGATGCTGCCCTGGTTGGCAACGAAACAATAAATGGTTATGAATGTGAAAAATATATTGTAAGCTATGAAGGTGACGAAATGTTAACTTACTGGCAATCATCACAGCTTGGTTATCCAATAAAAGTTGTAAATGCTATGGTCAATGGAATGACTATGGAGTTAACCAATATTGTGGAGGGCGATATAGACGATTCACGATTCACCATCCCCTCCGATTATACGAAGATGGAAAGATAAATAATTAAATTATTTTTTAGAGGAGAGAGAATTATCTCTCTCCTCTTTTTTTATTTTTCTTTAGGCGTTGTTATTCTGTGAGCATTCCATACATATTCGTAATCGTGCCACATTGATTTATTGTCCCTGTGGGTACCTGTTTCTCTGAATGTTGCGAACGGTGTATTCTGGAAAATTTCTTTTTTGGATGTTACTCTTTCAGGAACTTCTATTTTTATTTTCTTTCCGGTTGCAGGATCTACAAATTCTTTTATTGTTACAAATTCTTTGCTTTCATAAATAGTTTCTTTACCCGATTCATAGGCATCTCCTCCATCTTCCAATAATGGAGTCCAGCAAGGAAATTTTGGAGTTTCTTTTTTATAATTTACCTGGTATTCAACTGTTAAATTTTTATCTCCGTCATAAACATCACCGTCCATTTCAAGATACAACTTATTTGAAATTAGCTTACCTTTAATTTTAAACTTCCTGTTTTCGGGTCCATCCTTTAATCCTTTATAATAATATTGAACTTGCGTAACTCCGGGAATAGAAAGTACCAAACCAAAAGGTGCACTACCTAACGCTGCCTGGAACATTGCTGCATCCAAAACATCGGGTCCAAATTGCATCACCAGCTCTTCAAGAGTTGTTGGTCCGTATTTATTTCCAGCAACAACAGAAGCACCTGCACCACATTTGCATAGCTCTTCTCCTTTTTGTGATTCGAGCTTTATACCCTTCATTTTTTCTCTATATGTTTTCGAAAGTTTGCTCAACACCTGATCGATTAGTTCATTCAAAGCCATCTTACTTACCGATTCTGCAACATCCTTGTTAAGCAAAGCGACAATTAATTTGCAGTCGATATCATTTCCGAAATTATGTTCTCCTGAAGAACACCTGCTTGATATTATTGAAGCAGCCAGTTTCCTGATATCGTCAGAATACCAGGCTCCAGTAATCCATTTCTCCACAAATGACTTTATCTCTTCCTGTGATACACTGCCGGATTGTTTAGTAATTGAAGATAACTCTTCCAACGAACCCGCATATTTTGCATACTCGTCTGCCCACTCCCTGTTAAAATTTTTAATAGCTTTTTTGCTTAATTCACCTGACCATTTAAATATTGAAGGAATTTTATCCAACATATTAATTGCTTCGTTTACCTGTTTTGTTAAAGCTGCAAGTCCGCAAAGATTTGGGATAAGATCATATGTTACTATTCCTTCACCCTTAACATTTCCAGTCGCATCAATATTTAAATAGAAATGCGTAGTATGAGTTACCATTAAAGACATAATTATCTTCTCATTTTCGAAAGGAAGATTTAACTTCCCTTTTGCAAATTGTTTCCCAAATTCTCCTGCAGATTGTTTAAATCGGATTTCCCAACCCCAACCTGTTCCAACCCAATCACCAACAAAAGCATCAATAGATGAACTAGTGTTTTCATTATCATTTTCATTAAAGCTTGATTTTTGACAATATGAATCAGTTAAAAAGAAGATAAACAATAATAAAAGTAAGTTTTTCATAATATCCCCTCCTTTATTTTATTAATAACATTTTTTTAGTCTGAATAAATGGGCCAGCTATCAGTTGATAGAAATAAATTCCAGTCGTTAATCCCTGCCTGCCGGCAGGCAGGCTTTCTGCATCAAATTCAACTTCATATTCTCCGGTTGGTTTTTCTTCATAAACAAGTGTCGCAACTTTATTACCTAAAACATCATACACTTTAAGCGAAATAAAAGACTGCTTTAATAACAAGTAATTTATTACAGTAGAAAGATTAAACGGGTTAGGATAGTTTTGGCGAAGTGAAAATGCACTCGGGCTTATATTTGATTCATCAACCGAAGGAAGTATACCAAATTTGTAAAGAGTTTTGTGGTTACCAGCAACATAACCAGTACTTAGTGAAGGGATATGAACAGCTCTTAAGAAATTATTTGTAATACCTGCTCCCTCAATATTCCAGTTTGATCCTCCATTAGAGGAACGCAGTATTGAACCGTTAAATCCAACAGTCCAACCTTCATTTTCATTAAGAAAGAAAACATCGAACAAAGAGTTGCTATCAGGATTTGTTTGAGTAAACCAGTTCATTCCGTCTATAGTTCTTATAATTATTCCATTATCCCCAACAGCCCATCCATTATTGTTATCTATGAAAAATATATTATTATAGCCAGCAAAAGGCAGAGTTTGATCTGTTATCCAATTATTAATATAATGCACAACAACTTGTTCACCACAAGCCCAACCTTCTGTAGTGGTTGGAAAAGTTATAGAGGATAAATCTGTTGTTCCAACATTACTTGTCATAGAAATTACACCAGAAGGATGCACTTTGTAAATCTTTCCATTAAATCCGCAAGCATAACCTGTATCTGCAGGTTGTGGAGGAAAGGAAATATCTGTGAGGGTTGTAGTGATTGTTCCGTGAAAATTCCAGTTGGTTCCTCCATCGGTAGTTCTATAAACAAAGCCACTTTGTCCTCCTGCATATCCCTCATTTTCATTTAGCATCCAAATAGCATTACAAGGAAATGCTGTTGTTTGAACTTCAAAAGTCTCTCCGCCATCTGTTGTGTGGTAAATTTCTGCGTGGGAGGATGATGTTACCCAACCTTCAACATCGTTAATAAAATATATATCACTTAAATCGTGGAAGAGAGAATCACCGGGAATGTTATTTCCAAGATAAATCCAGCCATAGGTTTGGGAATATAAATTTGTTAAGGAAGAAGTGAGAAATAACAAAAGAATACAGAGGAAAATATTTTTTGAATTCATAACTCTGCCTTAAAGGTTCAACAAAGGTTCCTCAAAAATCCGTATTTAAAACAACGATTTTATTTTATTAAAATCAATTAACGATTGGCAAACAAAAAAGCCCGACTAGAATAAGCCGGGCTTTGTAAGTAACATCTTATGAGAGTTTATTTTAGAATAGACATCTTTTTCGAATCGGTAAACTTATCTGATTCAATTCTATAAACATAAACTCCTGAAGAAAGATTTGCTGCATCAAAAACGAATTCATGGAACCCACCCTCTAATGTACCGCTAAATACTTCAGCTACTTTTTCACCTAACATATTGTAAACATTAAGCTGCAACTGAGTTTTAACTGGTATAGCAAATTTAATTTTTGTGCCTGGATTAAATGGGTTAGGATAATTTTGATACAGAACAAAGCTACCCGGAATAGTTTTTTCATTTTTAACTAAAACCGGATTGCTATTATTAATGAACAAATAATTTCCGACATCATTATCCCAGTTAGTTATAACCATATCTAAATCCCAGGATTCTATCACCTGAAATAAAATTGTAGCTCCGGAATCCGCCGCAGAAGCTAAACTTATCCAACCGCATTCTAAATCGTAGCAAAATTGGTTGAGTGCTAAAGTATCTGCATCTACAATTACACTAACAATTTTTTGCAACGGCGTGCGAGGCATATAAAAAAGTTTTTTTGATCCATCACTAATAACATTTTCGGTTACTATATTCACTGCATCATTATCATAATCACCGCAGATAATAGCTTCAACAACACTTACCGGGTTTGAAGTATATTCCGGATTTGTATTGAAGCTACCGTTATTATTTAGATAAATTCTGCAAGGCTGCCACCAGCCGCCTGTAAGTAAATCCAAATCCATATCATTATCAACATCCGCAAGCATTATACCTGAACCCCAACCTCCCCATGCAGAACTCCAAAATGGAGTGGTGTTCATTGTTCCCTGGTTGTTTTGATAGAGTTTAAATTTACCGCTTCCTCCAAGCTGGTTGTTATCAGAAATTGCCAGATCAATAAAGCCATCGTTATTAATATCACCAACAAAAAGCGAGTTTGCATATTGGCTTGGATCATTTGATTGCCACACCGGGGTTGTAGTTATTGAATCACCAAGATTTTCATAAATATGATTTGGATAGCTTTCATTTGCAAATACCAAATCTAGATCGCCATCATTATCAAAATCAGCCCAGTTAACATCATAGCTGAAGATTGAACTCTGGCTTTTCCAACCAGGTAATGAATCTAACATTCCGCCATTGTTATAATAAATTCTTAACTGCTCAGGATTGTTGTTGTAAGATTCGCCACCCGAAACTGCCAGATCAAGATCACCGTCACCGTCAGCATCTCCAAAAGCACAGCTGAAGGTATAAACTGCATCATGTGAAATCCAATCAGGATTAGATGAAAGCGTACCGGCATTATTCAGATAGAGTTTTACCTTGCCCCGCTGACTGAATCCAGCGGCACCAAGGTAAACTGATACTGCAATATCAGGATATCCATCTGCATTTACATCACCAACATCCAGGTGACCATGATAATCTATATCAGACGATTGCCAGTTTGGATTAAGTGGATAGTTCCCTGTCCCGTCGTTGTAATAAACAGCAACCTTTTGGCGCGCTATATCATTCCCGTTTGCTACAATCAGGTCTATCCAGCCATCCTGATCGATATCGGCAAACGCAGCTCCTGTAGATATACTTGAAATATCCGATGAGATCCAATCAGGAGTTGTATCAAAAGGCACTTGCGGGTGAATGGTGATTACAAATAAAAATAGGATTGAGTTGATTACAGTGTAGAAATTTTTCATAGGAACCTATCTGCCTTTGATTCTCTATCTGGTGTAATGAAATCAATTATTTGATTTTCTATATCTCAAATTTAATAAAAAAGCCCGACTTGGATTAGCCGGGCTTTGTATTTTACATTTTAATAGAGTTTATTTTAAGATAGACATCTTTTTCGAATCGGTAAACTTATCTGATTCAATTCGGTAAACATAAACTCCTGATGAAAGATTTGCTGCATCAAAGACGAATTCATGGAATCCACCCTCTAATGTACCGCTGAATACTTCAGCTACTTTTTCACCTAACATATTGTAAACATTAAGCTGAAGACTAGTTTTAACCGGTATAGCAAACTTAATCTTTGTAGATGGGTTAAACGGGTTAGGATAATTCTGGAAAAGAGTAAAATCATCCGGTATCATTAAACTCACCTCAACTTCAGGGCTGTAAGTAAATGTACCATCAAAATCAACCTGCTTTAACCTATAGAAATAAGTTCCAACCTGGAGCTCTCTGTCTGTGTAAGTATAAGTATTACGTTCAGTTGTAGTACCTTTTCCTTTAACAAATGCTACTTCAAACCATTCATTAATGTTTTCGTTTCTTCTTTCTATGGTGAACCCGGAATTGTTTAGTTCCGTAGCTGTTGTCCAGGTTAAATTAACTTTATCATCAACCGGTTTAACAAGGAATGTTTCCAGTTCAACTGGTACTATGTAACATACCATAACATCATCAACATACCAGAAGTCAATTTGGAAGGAATCACCCGAATAGAAGAATCCAAGTTGTAAGTTTGCATCTCCCGGTACACTTGCCAGTTGAACAAGTTCAGGACCTACATTTCCCGGAGGGTTAACAACATCCCAAATAGTTGTCCAGGTAGTACCGCCATCAACTGTATAAGCGCATCCAACTGTCAACCCAGCACCAAAATAGTCAACGTAATGGTTGAAATTAACAGAAAGACTTTGACCGGCACTTGATATTACAGGAGACATAATGTAAGAGTCACCAACAAATGATGGAGTCCAGGAGAATCGCAATTCGCCTGCAGCAGTGCCGGCTGCACTATTTGATGATTGCCATGACCAGTTGGTCAATCCCAAAGGACCAACTATTGTCCATTGTGCAATATCAGCATCAAAGTAATCCTCAAAGAGGCAGACTATATTCGGATCAGTTTCTGTTCTAAAATTCCACACAGAACCATTTGTGCTACAAGTGTCACCAATCTCAACAACTTGCCAGTAGTAAGTGGTAGAATATTCAAATGGCCCGCCTGTAATTGTCCAGCTCGTTGCCAAGTGAACCACTCTGAACCAAACTAAGAGAACCCGGATCCGAGCCAAAATAGAGTTCATTTGTTAACTGCACCAGCACCATTTGTCCAGGAGAGTTCTGTAAGATTTATTGAGACACCGAATGTACCGTGTGCAGGATTTGGATTGAAGGAGTTTCTACTGGACATCCACCGGCACCCTGATCGACTGCAGTCCAGAAATCGGGATGAAATGTACTTGTACCATTATTATTACCACCTGAAGAATTACAACCACCGTGGGTGTGAACACCAACTGCAACACCGGTAAGCCCATTAATAACAGGGCTGCCTGAGTTTCCACCCTGTGTATCGGTAACATACCTCATTGTTGTGCCAGATGAACCAGCATTTGGTCCTATATGTGTTTGCTGTGTTTGGTTTGCTGCACCACCATCTACACCATAACCAGTAATTCTAATTGAATCGGGACCAAGATCCTGCATAAGTGGCCAGAAAGCTCCTTGAGCCTCTTTAGGCATTAAACCCGTAATTGAATTTGGAAATACTTCAAATACTCCCCAATCATTTCCAACTCCACCACCGGTACCAATATTTAGTGGAAGCATCAACACTGAATATTGATCTTCCGGGCCGGGATGCTGAATTGTTCCGCCTGGCAATGAAAGTGGAACATTAAATTCCATCACATTTCTGAGCTACCACCAAGACAGTGTCCTGCTGAAACTATTTTTCCGTTTGGAATAATCCAAGCAGTACAGCCAATACTCAACAATCTTCCGGTAGCATGTTGATCTGATGAAATTCTGTCATCAGTCGGACCGCAGATACTTTCTATAGCACTACCCGTTCCCCATTCACCTGCAATAACTTCGTCTATGTTAAAGAAAATGTTATTATCGAGTGGCGCAACAAACAATTGAATCTCAACAGCATCTCCGTTAAAGAATGCGCTGTAATTTCTCCACTGCTCTATACTTACAGCATCTAGTTTTTGCCAGTAGTCATCTTTTAGTGAAGTTATTATTATATAACTTTCTCTGCCAAGATTTGCCTTACTGAAATGAAGTCCCATCCAGGGATATTCATCAATTCTTACAATACCTGAAAATACTTCAACAGTATTGCCTGCCTGGTTACTGCCATTATAAGAATCCGGATTCCAGTTCATAAGGTTCTACATGATAAGGAATTTCTGCCGGTTGGGCTAATAAAATTCCAGATGAGAGGAAGAAAAGAGAAAACATAAACAAGAAAAAAGTTTTCATAGTTATCCTTTGTTAATTAATTATTATATGGGTTACTTTATTGATATGGATTTTTCTGAAACTCACTATATAAAATATTCTGCCGGGGTTGCTTTAGATATAGAAACATTGAAAAATCTTCGTTTAATTTAATAAAAATTAAGCTCCTTTCAAATTATGGCAACAAAAAATTACTCAAACAGAATCAACAAAAATATTAATCTGAAGAACTTTGCTGGCGCATTATTTCGAAAAGTAGAATTCCTGTGGCGACGGAAACATTAAGTGATTGGAGTTTGCCTGTCATCGGTATTTGTACAAGAAAATCACATTTATCTGCGGTTAGTTTTCTAATTCCTTTTTCTTCGTTGCCAACTATAAGTGCAATTGGGATTTTATAATCAATCTCGGTGTAAGGTTTAGCATTCTCTAAAGATGAACCGACTATCCAGAAACCTTTTTCTTTTAATTCATCAATTGTATTTACAAGATTATTTACCTGTGCAATTTTAACATGCTCTGTCGCTCCTGCCGATGTTTTAACAACCGTTTCATTTATTGGTGCGCTGTTATGTTTTGTTACAATCACCCCGTTTACACCACTGCACTCAGCAGATCTTAAAATGGCGCCAACGTTATGAGTATCCTGTATGGAATCTAAAATTAAAATTAATGGTGGGATGGAGCTTTTAGCCCTGCCTGCCGGAAGGCAGGATTCAGCAATAATTTCATCCAAAGTATAGAATTTATAAGATTGCTTAACAGCGGCAACACCCTGTGTATTTCTGCTTTGTATTAATGTTCTGAATTTTTCCTGTGAGACCTGGTTGCATTTTATTCCCCGTTTTTTTGCCGCAACTCTAATTGTATTTATTATCGTTCCCTGCTGTCCGAAAAGAATATAAACCTGTTCAATCTCTTCACCTGAGTTAATTGCTTCTAATACAGGTTTTCTTCCTGTTATTAAGTTCATTTACATTTTTCAATTTATTAGATTCCGAAAGAAATTCGGAATGACTTCAATGGACTATATTCTTTTTAATTCTATTACTGAATTTATAAAATCCAATAACTCCAACAGTGCCCAGCACAAATGCGATCAATTGGGCCTCTGAAAAGCCTGATAAAATTCTCGGATTCAACCTTATAAACTCGACGAAGAAACGTGAAACGGAAGAAAGAATAAGGTAAAGCATAAAAAATCTCCCATTGGCCCATTTCTTTTTACTCATCTTCCATAAGATAAAAAATATAATCCCTGCTGCAATAGCTTCGTAAACCGAAGTAGGATGCAAAGGAGTGTTATCAGGAACAACACCATCTGGGAAAGATTGTGCAATTTCTGTATCCCTGAACATTAGTGAGGGCGGCATAATTCCGTTTTCATAATTTGTGCCCCACGGCAAACTTGTTGGAATACCGTAATCACCATCGCCTGCAAGATGACAACCGATTCTGCCCGACGCGTATATAAATGAAAGCGGAAGCGGAAGAGTATCCGCAGCAAATAGAAATGGAATTTTCTTCATTTTCAGGTAAAAGTAAAGAACTATCAAACCAAGAATAAATCCGCCAAAAAAAGTTGAACCGCTAGGATTGAGTAAATATGATAATGGTTCCTGAATAAATTTATCCCAATTATCTATAAGGAAAAGGAGTTTACCCCCGACTAACATTGAGATGATTGCCAGCAAGGTAACTTCCAGCGTGTAGTAAATATCCAACCCTTTTCTTTTTGCTACATTGTAAAGAATGATTGTTGCACCAAATGCACCAATCGCTTGCATAAAACCAAAACTGTAAACTGTAAGCGGACCGATTTTAAAAAGTTCGGGATACATTAAGCTTTTACTAGTTTAATAATTTCTTTGGGAGAGGTAAGCTGAAAGATTTTTTGTTCACCGGTTTCCATATTCTTCAAATTTATATTGCCCTGCTTATACTCTTCGCCTCCGATGAATAGAGCAAACCGTGCGTTCAATTTATTTGCTTCACGCATTTGTGCTTTTACACTTCTTTGAAGATAATCAAATTCAACCGTAAGATTTTCTCGGCGGAGTATTGCCGCAAGTTCGCTTGCAACTCTTTCAAGTTCTTTTTCAATTCTTATTAGATAAAGATCGATTGCTGGCTCAGTCAGTGCAAAGCTTTTTTCATTTTCGCAGGCAAGTAGAATTCTTTCGATACCTGCAGCAAACCCAACAGCCGGAGTAGGTTTTCCGCCTAATTGTTCTACTAAAAGATCATACCTGCCGCCTCCAAGCAATGCACTCTGCGAACCAACTTTGCTGCTGATAATTTCAAAAGTGGTTTTTGTATAGTAATCTAATCCTCTGACCAGTTTCGGATCAACTTCAAACGGCACATCAATTTTGTTAAGATATTCTTTAACCATCTCAAAATCGTTTTTACTTTCATCATCAAGATGATCAATCATCATCGGCGCATCTTCAAGTAATTGTTGATCTGATTCAACTTTGCTGTCAAAAATCCTAAGGATGTTTGTATCAAATCTTTTTCTGCTCTCTTCAGACAGTTTCTCTTTTTTATCTTGCAAATATTCTCTTAAAAGCTTTTTATAATTTTCCCTCGATTCGGGAACACCAATCGAATTGATTTTTACTGTTAAATCTTTTAAACCAAGTTCTTTTAAAATATCGTAAGCAATCTGTATTAATTCAGCATCCAGTAATGGTGATGAGCTGCCAATTGCTTCTCCGCCAAACTGATGGAACTGTCTGAATCTTCCTGCCTGCGGTCTTTCCTGCCTGAACATCGGGGCGATATAGTACAACTTGTTTAACGGTTGCTGTCCGCCAAGCGAATGTTCTATAAAAGCTCTAACCACGCCTGCTGTCATTTCGGGTTTTAATGTTAAACTGTTTTCGCCTTTATCTTTAAAAGTGTACATCTCTTTGCCAACGATGTCTGTATCTTCGCCTATGCTTCGTGCAAAGAGTGATGTCTCTTCAAAAACAGGAGTCCTGATCTCTTTATAATTAAAATTTGTGAAGATTTTTTTTACAATGTTTTCTAAGATAATGCCAGCGGGGAGCATCGGAAGGAAGTAAATCTTTTGTACCTTTTATTGCTTTTATCATTTACTGTTGAAATGAAAATTACGAATGGAAAATTATAAAAACTTAAATAACAAATTAAACATCGTTATAATTCTTCTCCTCTTCTTCAAATATCTTAAGAATTTCATTTTTCGATTTTGCATCAACCAGCTTCTGCCTGAAATCATCTTTATTCATCAACCTTGAAATCCGGCTGAGCGATTTTATATGTTTGCTTACAAGAGTGTCTTTACCAACCAGCAGGAATACAAGATGAACCGGCTCACCATCAAGTGCATCGTAATCAACGGGATGAGTTGTTTTACCAAATGCAGCAATAATATCTTTTATAGAATTTGTTTTGCCATGTGGAATTGCGAAACCTTTGCCAACACCCGTTGACATAACCTTTTCCCTATCAAGAACTGCTTTCCTAACATCTTCAAGGTTAACAACCAAATCGTTGTCGGCATGGAGGTCAATCAACTCGTTAATTATATCTTCTTTTTTATAACTTTTAAAATCTGTTAGAATAAATTTTTCTTCCAGTAATTCGAAAACTTTCATAGTATGGGATAAAATATTTACTGAATATTCATGATTAATTAAAACTGAAGTTACCAATACATTATGCGTTAATCAATCCTGATCAGGTTATGCCCCTTAAACAGGATGATGTTCATTAAACTTTTTTAGACGGAATTCAAGATCATCAAACTGATTCCGTTGTACGAGTGATACGCAAGCTCTTACACCTTCAAGCCGTTTGCTGCCAGTAATTGCCAGTGAGATTGCACTTATACCGTAATAAATTAATTCATTAAGAAGTTCTTCACCGGTAAAACCAGGATATGAGAATGTAAAATAAAATCCATCTGCAATCGGTTCATCTTCATCCATATCATAAACAATTTTAAAACCGTTATCGGTAAAAAGTTTTTTCATAATTTTAGCTTTTTCGCCATACTCTTTTACAACATCAACAAAATTAAATTCTCCATTGTTAGCAGCTTTTAAGCATTGCAGCAAGTGCATACTGTGCAGAATGAGTTACTCCCGCACTCAAGGAATACACTGTTCCAAAAATCATCGTATAACCAAAGGAATCGGAAGTGTAAAATCTTTTAAGATCAGGACATTTTTTTGAATAAAGTTTATCCGAGATTGCCATTATACCTATGCGCTGCCCGGCGTAACTGAACGCCTTTAGAGCTTGAGATAAACAAAATGTAATTATCTGTGTACCTTGCGGCGGTTGCCTGGAAAGGTGGCTTGCCGGGAGTAAAAAGATCCTTTCTAAAATCCATTGCTACATAAGCAAGGTCTTCCAAAACGACCACGTTGTATTTATCAGCCATCTCTGCAATAATTTTTAATTCCTTTTCCGTAAAGCAAATCCAGGAAGGATTATTTGGATTTGAATACAACATTGAAGAAATATTTCCTTTTGAAAGGATTTCTTCAAGTTTATTTCGGAGTTTTTCACCTCGGTAATCGTAAACATCAAAGGTTTCATATTTAATACCTAAAACATTGCATTGCTGTTTATGAACAGGAAATCCGGGATCAATGAAAAGCACAGTATCTTTTTCTTTATACATTCTGTTTACTGTTAAGAAAGCAGCAAATCCCCCTTGCATAGAACCAACAGTTGGAATACAACCTTCTGAACTAATATCAATATCTAAAAAGAGTTTTATAAATCGTGATGCTTCAGTTTTTAGCGAGGGTATTCCTTGTATATCAGGATAAATTGATGCAACGCCTTTTTTAAGTGCTTCAATTTCAGCATTTACACCAACTTGAGTAGGTGGTAAACCGGGGATTCCCATTTCCATCCTGATAAACTTTTCACCGGTTTGTTTTTCAATTACATCAACCAGTTTTTTTATTTCGCGGATGGAAGCTTTACCAACATTTTCAAGATTGCTTTCATTAATTGCTTTTGAAACGACTTCAAAATTAATTGGTGTGTCTTTCATTTAAATTTCTCCGTGGTGAGTTCAGTTTAAAATTTAATATTCAAATTTAAGTAGAATATCTGTTTTTTGCTTTATGTAATATTACGTGAAAGGACAAGATATCTGCAGAGAGCTTGTTAAATTATTATTTCGTTCTCCGAAATAAAGTATATACATAAGGTCTTTCCCCGCCGGAAGGCTGAATATATAGATATGGGAAATGTTCCATCAGTTCAAAATTATCACCTAAGAATTGTGATATCATTGTATGATCGTAATTTACAACATCCAGCCCACTGCATTTTTTCGCACCTTCTAGTGAGAAGACTGCGATAATCACATATCCCCCGACCTTAACAAGTCCTTTGAGAGTTGAAAGATAGCCGTCTTTTTGATTTTCTTCTGTTAAGAAATGAAGCACCGTGCGATCGTGCCATAAATCTATAATTCCGGGTTCGGTTAAATATTCGGGATTGGTAATATCGTCAACTATCCATTTTACCAATTTAGCTTTTTCTGCTTTGAGCTTTTCCTTTGCTTTATCAGGGCTACTTCACTAATATCCGTTGCTATGATATTATTGTAACCTTGCTCTAATAATTTTTTAATTAAAGTTGTTGCACCCGAACCAACATCTAAAATAACTGCATCTTTATTTAGCTTACATTTTTTAATTAGATCGAGCGATGGTTTCGGTGATTCCTCGTACCAGCCAAGTTTGTTAATTTCGCTTTTGGAATAAACTTTATTCCAGTGATTTTTGTAATCAACATCTTTTTTATTATTCATATTATCTTAGTCTTCAACTATCAATCACATATTTTGATAAGTTCAAATTAACACTATTTAAATAATATCATTTTTCTTGTCTCAACAAACTCACCTGCCTTCAGTCGATAATGATAAACACCGCTAGGAATAGCTTGGGCTTCAAATGAAACTTTGTAGTTGCCCGCTTGATTAGGTTCATTTACCAAAGATGCAACCTGATTTCCAATCGCATCAAATACCTTCAGAGTTACAAATACTGCTGAGGGAATTTGATAACTAATAGTTGTTGAAGGGTTGAATGGATTCGGATAATTTTGATGAAGTTGAAAAGAATCCGAAGATAAATCTTCATCATCAATTTTTGTTGGCGCATCAATTTTAATATTCAACATCATTCCATCATCTTCATGCTCTAAGTTATGACAGTGCAGAAGATATCTACCTGAATAATCATTAAACTTAACTAACGCCTGTACAGTTTCATTTGGATTAACAAGCACAGTATCCTTCCAGCCTTTATCATTCGGATATAAGATTTGTATTTCCATTCCTTGAATACACCTGGAATAACACTCCGTGAACATGCATAGGATGATAATTGTTTGTGTTGTTAATAAATTTCCATTCTTCGAGTTGGTTAAAAGGAATTTCTTCATCAATCCTGTTGATATCATAGGTTAGTCCATTAATCCTGTGCATTCCACTTCCCATCATTCCCTGGCTCAATGTGAATGTTCGGGTTCCTGTTATGTTATTAATATCATAATAATTAATTGGCGGAAGATTTTGAGGAACAATTCCTCCAGAAGATAAATTGCCAACAACATCAAAACGAAGTAAATCCATTTGTGTTCCCTGGCTTCCAACTCCATTAAATGTTTGCGATTGCAGAGCATACTGAATTACCGATACTGTAAGGGAAGAAATCAAAAAGAATATCCAATCTTTCTCCGGGAGAAAGAAAAACACTATTCATTTGAACAGCTTCATCCTTCAATCCCCATCAGTTGCAACAACCCAGAATGGTGAATTATCTGAAAAAGCAATTTTATAAACCCTTGCATTTGATCCGTTAACAATCTGAATCGGTAAAGTGTTTTTTGAACTTCGAAGAAAGCATCCGGCGTTCCATTTACTAACGGCAGGTCTCCAAGATAACCCAACATTCTATCCATCATAGTTGGAGAATAATTAAATTGCGGCTGATAAGCCGAGTGCCTATCCTGGATTAACAATGGAATATCATATTCACCTGTTGGTAAGACCATACTGCAGTTCATCATCATCTTCAACTATAAAAAATCCGGCATAACCTTTATAAACATGTTTTGCTGTAAGATGATGAGCGTGAGAATGATAGAAATAAGTTCCTGCTCTTTGAAAAACAGGGAAAGAATAAGTGTAGCTATTTCCAGGAAGCACTGCATCCTTTGGCTGTCCATCCATCAATTCTGGAACTAAGCAACCATGCCAGTGAATGGTAGCTTCTTCAGTATATTGGTTTTCAAACAGAACAGAAAAGTTATCACCTTTCTGAACACGGATAGTTGGGCAGGATAGGAATTATTTAATCCCAAGATATCTGCAGTTGTCTGTTCCTGGCCATACTTCTACATTTGCAGAATTAAATATTAATGATTCTGCGGGTTGTAAGTTCAGGAGGAAATCGTAATGGATTACCAACAAGCTGATCAGGAAAACACGTTGATTAGCTAAATGGAAAAGATCTTTGGCGACCGCTACAGCAACTGCACTGCAATGCAGATTTTAATTATAAAGTCTCGTCGTTTCATTTTTTCCCCAGTAGCATGAAAATTGGTTGTAATATGTTAGGTTTAGTATAAAACTTCCGGTGCCGAAACACCGGAAGATTTAAGATAAGATTACTTTACTTCAAAGCCATTTTCTTCAAGATTTTTCTTGGCTTTTTCAAGTGAAACCTCTTTAAGCTTCATTCCACATTGAGGACATTCTCCCGATTCATCGGAAACGACATTCCAGCACATCTGATCCTGGTAAACTTTGCCGTCACCGTTTTCATCAATTGCTGCAAGGTCTATAGTGCCTTCTTGAACAATGGATTTACTCTCCTCCATCATTTCTTTATGATCTGAACCCATCATTTTGTCATGATCCATATTCTTATGATCATCTTTTTTCATTTCCATTTTATGATCATGATTCATATGAGATTTTGATGAATCTTCCTGCGCGAAAGACACTCCTGCTGTTATAATCAGTGTTATCAGTAGTGTCGCTACGAAGTTTGAGGTTTTGTTTAACATTTTGTTTCTCCTTTTATTATTAGTTAGGATTGTTGATTAGTTTGAGATAATAATTTCTTTAATTCTCTTTTTTTAATTGCATAGAATATTGCGGGGAACAGTGTCAGTTCCATTATCATACTTGTTAATATTCCTCCAACCATCGGTGCAGCAATTCTTTTCATCACATCCGATCCCGCACCCAAACCAATGAGGATAGGAAGCAAACCAAGCATAGTTGTAAGAACGGTCATCATCTTCGGTCGGATTCTTTTAACTGCTCCTTCAAATATTGATTCTCTTAAATCAGACAGATTATTCAAGCATTCCATTCCGTTTGAATTTCTCATAAGCTAAATCGAGATAAAGCAGCATGACAACACCGGTTTCTGCACTAACACCAAGTAAAGCGATTATTCCAACCCATACCGCCACGCTCATATTATAACCAGCAAAGAATAAAAACCATACAGCGCCAACCATAGAGAATGGTAAAGTCAATAGTACAATTCCGGTTTTAGTCATTGATTTCATATTCATATAAAGAAGAACGATTACAATTAAAAGTGTAAGCGGAATAACCATCGAAAGGTGTTTTGCATGCTCGCTCCATATATTCATACTGTCCGCTCCATTTTATTGAGTAACCGGCAGGGAGTTCCAGATTATCTTTTATTATTTGTTTTGCATCAACTATAAAAGTACCTACATCAACATCTTTAATATCAACATAAACCCATGTATTTGGTCTCGCATTTTCTGATTTGATCATTGGCGGACCTTTTTTAATAACGAGATTACCTAACTGTTCGAGCGGGATGCTTCCTCCTTTGGGAAGTGAAACCAAAACACGCTTTAACGCATCTATGTTTTCCCTGTAATCACGTTGATAACGTAAGATTAACCGAATATCTTTCCAATCCTTCAACTGTTTTAGTGATGTTCATTCCACCTACTGCAGACATAAACACATCCTGCACATCTGCCACGGTTAATCCGTAACGTGCTATTGCATCGCGATCAATTTCGAAATCAACATAATTTCCTCCAACAGATCTTTCAGCATAAGCCGATCTTGTTCCAGGAACAGTCTTCATCAACTCTTCAACTTGTTTTCCCAAATCCTGAAGAACATTTAAATCCGGTCCGGCTATTTTAATTCCAACAGGAGTTTTAATACCGGTTGAAAGCATATCAATTCTTGTTTTAATCGGCATTGTCCAGGCGTTTGTTAAACCTGGTATCTGAACAGCATTGTTCATTTCTTCAACAAGCTTTTCAGGAGTCATTCCTTCGCGCCACTCATCCTGCGGTTTCAAACGGATTGTAGTTTCAATCATTGTAAGCGGAGCCGGATCTGTTGCAGTTTCAGCTCTACCTATTTTTCCGAAAACAGATTCAACTTCAGGAAATGATTTTATGATCTTATCAGTCTGCTGAAGAATTTCCCTTGCTTTTGTAATAGATATACCTGGTAAAGTTGTTGGCATATAAAGCAGATCACCTTCATACAACGGCGGCATAAACTCTGAGCCAAGCTTTGAAAAAGGAATATAGGTAGCAAGAACTATTAACAAAGCAGCAGCCATTACCCACCATCTCCGTTTCATAACAAAATCAACAATGGGATGATAAAGCTTAATAAGTAATTTTGTTATAGGATTATCTTCTTCTTTTCTTATTTTACCGCGTACAAAAAACCCGATTAAAACAGGTACAATTGTTATCGCAAGTATTGCTGCGCCAGCCATCGCATAGGTTTTCGTAAACGCAAGCGGTCTGAATAATCTTCCTTCCTGCTGTTCAAGTGTAAAGACGGGAAGGAATGAAACTGTAATTACAACCAGTGAATAAAAGATAGAAGGTCCCACTTCCTTTGCAGATTGCAATATCAGTGCCCAGTGCTGCTTTCTTTCCTTTAATGGTTTATCTTGTTCAGCCGAAAGATGAGATGCAGCATTTTCCACCATAACAATTGAAGCATCCACCATTGCTCCAATTGCAATTGCAATTCCACCAAGGGACATAATATTAGCATTAATTCCCTGCAGTCTCATAATCAAAAATGAAATGAGTACTGCGGTTGGAAGCGTGAATATCGCAACGAAACTGCTTCGCACATGAAGAAGGAAAGCAATAATAATCAGTGCAACAATTATTGTCTCCTCAATCAGCTTGCTGCTTAGATTATCAATCGCACTCTCAATCAATCCTGAACGATCGTAAGCAACATCAATTGTAATATCATCGGGCAAAGATTTTTTTAACTCTTCAAACCTTTCTTTAACCCTCTCGATCACTGCGAGGGCATTCTCACCAAAACGTATTACAACTATTCCGCCTACTGTCTCTCCTTCACCGTTCCATTCAGCAAGACCTCTTCGTAATTCAGGACCGATATTAATGGTTGCGATATCTCTTAGATAAATTGGTGCACCGGTACTTGATGATACGCCAATCGAAATCTTTTCCAGATCATCAGTGCTTTTTATATAACCGAGACTTCGAACCATGTACTCCATTTCACCCATTTCAAGAAGTCTTCCACCAACATCATTGTTGCTTTGCTTTATCGCCATTTTAACTTTTTGAAGAGGGATGTTGTAATAAGCAAGTTTTGTAGGATCAACATTTACCTGGTATTGTTTTACAAAACCGCCAATGCTTGCTACTTCAGCAACACCTTGTAATGAAGATAGTTCATACTTGAGAAAGAAATCCTGGATTGAGCGGAGTTCCTGTAAATCTCTTTTATCTGAATTAAGAACATACTGGTAAACCCATCCTAAACCGGTTGCATCAGGTCCAAGCTGAGGATTTACACCTGCAGGAAGTGTTCCCTGTAATCCGTTCAGATATTCGAGAACTCTGCTTCGTGCCCAATAGATATCTGTTCCGTCCTCAAAAATGATGTAAACCATCGAGTACCCGAACATCGAGTAACCGCGAACATCTTTTGCATAAGGAACCGAAAGCATTTTTGTTGTTAACGGATATGTAACCTGATCTTCAACAATCCGTGGTCCTTGCCCGGGATATTCAGTAATTATGATTACCTGCACATCGCTGAGATCGGGAATTGCATCAACTTTTGTAGTTGTTAATGCCCATATTCCCAAGGCGATCAATGCTGTGGTAAAAATGATCACTAAAAATTTATTGTTGATTGACCACTCGATCAGCTTTGCAATCAATCCGTCTTTATTTTGATCTGATGTTATCATTTAATTTCTCCAAAACTTATATTCACTATTTTCAGTCATTCTGAATGCAGTGAAGCGTAATGAAGAATCTTTGAGATTCTTCGCTTCGCTCAGAATGACAGCATAATTATTTCTTATACTCAAAACCATTTTTATCTAAATTTGACTTTTACTTCTTCAATCGTATATTCTTTCAAGTACATATTGCAAAGAGGGCATCTTCCATCTTCATCAGTAATTACATTCCAGTCCATCGGGCATTCGAATAATTTTCCATCTTTATTTTTATCAATCGATTCAACATCAATTACACCTTCGTGAACAATCGATGAAGAATGATCATGTTCTTCTTCTTTCGTTTCTGGTTTTTCATTTTTCATTTTCGGTTTCTCGTCTTTCGTCTCAAATTTTTCTTCTTTTATATCACCAGTTGATGATTGAAACTGATTAATAGCTGCAGCGTTAAGATTACTTTCCGAATCAATTAAGAATTGAGCTGATGTAACTACTTTATTTCCCTCTGTTAATCCTTCCAACACCTGGTACAATCCATCTGCATAACTGCCAAGCTTAATTTGAGTAGGTTTAAACTTTCCATCACCAATTGAAAGAATAACGATATCTTTTGTACCGCTCCTTATAACAGCGTTCTCAGGAACAACAGGATATTCACCTAAATCAATTCCTTCAATAACCACGTTTGCAAACATATCCGGTTTAAGTTCTCCATTACTGTTATTTACATCAATTCTGATTTTAGCTGTACGTGAAGTTGGTTCGATGGTTGGATAGATAAATGAAATTTTTCCTGTGTAAGTTTTTTCCGGAAGAAAATTAAATTTTATAGAAGCTTGTGAACCAAGTTTAACTTTGGAAAGTTCATATTCATAAATATCTGCAGTTAACCAGAGATTAGTTAGATTAGCAATCCGAAGAAGTGGTGCGCCAGCCATTATCTTTTCACCCTCGAGAATATTTTTATGCATCACTGTGCCTGAATTTAATGCGTAAAGTGTCATGTTTGTTCTAACTTTTTTTGTCTCAATCAGAGCATTGATTTCAGCTTCGGATACATCAAGCAATTGTAGTTTGCGGATAGCATTATCAACCAATTCATCTCCTGATTTTTTTATGCTCTCCAATGAACTCTGGCTGGAAGTGTTCTTATAAGAAAGAGCAGTTAACAATTCTTGTTGTGCTGCCACAAGCTGCGGCGAGTAAATATCCATAAGTTTCTGCCCTTTGCGCACTTCCTGCCCTGTGTAATTCACATAAAGTTTTTCAATCCAACCGGAAACTTTTGTTGTAACTAAATATTCCTTTGTTTCATCTTTAAGAAGAACACCGTTAGTAGTAACTTTTGATGATAATCTTTTTTTCGAAACTATCTCGGTTTTGACGTTCATATTTTGCTGAACTTGTGGATCTATCGTAACTATGCCCTGTGCACCTGATTCATCTTCATAAACAGGAACTAAATCCATTCCCATTTTTGATTTACCTGGCTCATTGTATATTTCATTCGGATCCATTGGTGCACGCCAGTACAATATTTTTTTCTCACCTGATTTTTTCTGATTATTATTTTTTATTGGTGTAAGGTTCATTTCGCAGATCGGGCACAAACCTGGTTCATCCGAAATAATTTCCGGGTGCATTCCGCAAGTATATAGCTGTTTTTCATCAACTGATGAAATATCTTTACTGCCGCTACTGTTAAAGAAGATAAAGTATCCGGTAACTGCAACAGCAACGATTAATCCTATTATTACTGCTATTTTTTTAACGTTCATTTCTATTCTCCAATTATAAATTTCTCAAACTTGTGCCAACTAAAAACTCAAGTTCGGCTACCTGTATCAGGTAATCTGTTTTTAACCTGTAAAGATTTGTTTCAATTTTAAATAGCTGATCCTGTGCATCGATTACATTTATAAAATCAACTTCGTTAACCTGGTAACTTGCAAGTGCAGAACTAAAATTTTGCTGTGATTGCGGAAGTAAACCTTCCTCAAAAAGTTTTATTCTTTCTTCAATCGATTCCAATTGTGAAACCGAAGCGCCGAAATTGCTATTCAAATTTTGAAGTGCGGAAGAGTACTGGTCGGAATACAATTGCTGCATCGAAACAAACTCCTCAACCTTTGAAGAAACCTTTCCACCATAATTAAGCGGGAGTGAAATTCCCACCATCACTGAAAAGAAATCATCTAACGGTGTTTGATTTACAGCAATTTCTTCACGAAAAGAATACTGTAATCCCAGAGTGAAATTCGGATAGAAATCTTTCTGAGCCAACATTTTGGTTTAACCGTGCTTTCTGTTCTGCATAAGCTATCCCTTTAAGAAAAGGTCTGTATATCCGGGAAAGAGAATCGAGTTCGTTTACAGATATATCCACAAAAATTATGTCATCAAAATAATTCGTTTCAATTTTGGTATACGTGATCTCTAAGCAGCAGTGAATTAAGTTCCGTAAGGACTGATTTTTCTTTACTCTTAAGATCTTCAATTTTCTCTGAGATATTCGTTATCTCAAGCTGTACTTTGATCAGGTTCTGCTGGCTTGCAGTTGCAACTGTATATTTTGTACTTACAACATCAGCAATCTCTTCTAAAAGCTTTTTACTTTCTTGCGAATAGAGCAGTGCTTTTCTTACGTAACTTAGTTTAAAATATTTTGTGCTAATCATTTTACGAATTTCATTTACCGCATCATTAATCTCCTGCCTTACAATCGATGTATCAACTGAAGCTGCTTCTGAAATTGCCGATAACTTTCCCGGGAAATGGAAACATCTGGCTCAATCCAACAATTTTTCCGGTCATCGGTTCCTGTGTAAAAGAAAATGAGTTTACCGGAAGATTCATCAAACCAAGAGTTAGCATCGGATCAGGAAGATTTGAGTTTTGTTCAATTCTATTAAATGAAGCATCCTTTTTTGCCCTAAGCATATTCAGCCTGGGGCTTACGCTGATTGCCTCTTCTATTAATAGATCAAGCTCCTGCGGTTGTGCAGTTATGTAAAAGGTGTTAGTTAAAATTATTATTATGGTTAATATTAAATTAATACTTCTCATTTCTTTTCCATTTTCATTAAAGTTAAAAACGAATCATTAATGTTGAATTAGCTACAGCAGGTTTAAACGCAAGTTTCCCGCTGCATAATTCTGCAAAGAGAGTAGTATAATTTTATATTATAAGGACGGAGTTGAAGATGTATAGATCGTTCCCGTGCAAGGGAGGCGATGAATCGAAAGCGTAAAGTGAATGTGATTTTACAATTTGTTTATCATTGATTAAAATACTTAATGGTAACTCAATAACTGATGAAGTTAAATCATTCTTAACTTCTTCTTTAAAGTAAAGGAAATCATCCTCAACCTTGTTATCAATAACCTGGGTTTCACAGCAATTAGAATGATCTTCAACAGTTTCGATCTCACATTCAGTTTCCATTGATTCGCAGCCCTGCATTGATTCCGGCTGCTCCATAACCTCACACATACCACATTGTTCTGCAGATGCTTCTTCCATCATCTTACAAAAATGCATTGTGATCGTGTACCCTGTTGTTGAGAACAAAAAGGATAGTATTAAACCAATTATGTAAAACTTTTTAATCATTTCTGTGCTAAATGTAAATACTTATTTGTTATAAAGCAATGATAATACCACTATAAATGTTATATAATTCCCATTTATTGTTATACAATTCCAATGTTCTCATAAATTTAGTAAATGATACAGGAAGCGGTTCACGTAACGATGTAAATAAAGGTTACTATTATTACAGCGAAGATTACATAAAATTAAAGATGATGAATTTTACCCACGACTTAAAAGTCGTCACTATTCAATAATAAAAAAGGGACACAATAAATCGTGTCCCTTAAGTATAAAATATTAAATCGAGAAATCTATTTTCTCATCTGTTCAGCGTGTTCTTTTATTTCAGCCAGATCTGTTACCATTTCACTCCAGCCATACCACAATGCATAATCAGGATTAGCATGGAAGGCTCCCTGGAATGTTCTCATCCGGTGTTTTAAGAACATTTTAAATAATTTTTGCTCAACAACAGATGCAGCATCGTGGAAAGTAAGAAGATCGGGGAATGCATAAGCATAACCTTCAGGTTTTTCCAGAGTACCATCTTTATACAATCCTGCAACAATGTTTATTCCCTGAGCCATGAGACGGTCAGCTTCCCTGATCATATCATCACCTTTAGAAAGCTCAAGCTTTGCAAATTTTTCTGAATGGCAATCACCGCAAATTTTTATCATCTTATCACGTTCTAGCCTGCCAGCTTTCCTGATCAAGACGTGCAACATCAGCAGCTTTAACAACATCAAGTCTTGCGGTAGGATTTCCTTCAGGATCAAGAACTCCTAAACCTTGAAGTATAGTTATTTGATCAGCTTTCCATTGTTCATCTTCAGGTAATGGTAAACGAACTGCGAGAAATCCCCAGGCTGTTCTAACTTCGTGATTTCCTTCAGACATATGACAAGTCTGGCAAGTTGGTGCAGAAGTGCCTTCAGGTAAAGTACCATTCTGTTTTAGTAAATACCTTACACCGTGTTTTGAACTGGAATACATTTCCCACTGAGGATGATCGAAACCCATATGGCAAGTTTGGCAAGCTTGCGGTTGTTTAGCTTCCTCAACCGAAAATGTATGTCTTGTATGGCACGCATCGCAGGATGCTGTTCCATAAGACTGTCCATCTTCTTTAAGCTGCTTAATTTCTTCTTCCGATTTTAAGCCGATCTTATGACAGCTTCCACAACCTTTCATACCTTCAGTTAATGCCATTGGCTGCATATGGAATGTAGGCATTGCTTTTAATGATGCCCAACCAAAAGCATGTTTCCCTTTGCTGAATTGTTCAACCTGAGTTTCATGGCAGTCGCGGCAGGTTTCAGGAGTTGGAATTTCTACCAAATCAACATTTGATGCTTTATTGTGTCCATCACCATGGCAAACTGAGCAATCAACTTCATTTTCAGAGTGTTTACTTAGTTCCCAATCTGAAACGATGTTAGGAGTAATTTTTTTATGGCAAGTGACACAGTTTTGTGCAAGCAGCGGAATTGAAACGAAAAATATTAAAACTAAAATTGTCAGTAAATTGTTTCATAGACCCTCCCTGTTTTTGTTTAAGATAATTTTTTTTCTAATTGCGTTAGTTCTTCATCACTAAGCAAATTTTGTATTTTTTCAAATAATACTCTTTCTTCTTTTCTGATATGCAATTCAAGTAGAACACCAAGCTCGTTTAAAATATCTGATTTATTTTCACCAGATTCAAGTTGAACCACTAACTGTTTTATTTTTTTATGCTCTGAAATAATTTCTTCAAATAATTCATCAATTTCATTGCTTTTATTTTTTACTGCAGGATAAAGTACTTCTTCTTCGTTAGTGAAATGTTTTACCAGCTCACTTTTATAAAAGTTAATTGTGTATTTAACTTTATCGGAAGTGGTTTTGGGGAGATCTTTGTAATCCGGTGCATCTTTTTTAATTAACTGCGCAAGTATTAATCCCTGGTGATGATCACGCGAGAGAGGAGCTAAACCTTTGTGGCGTTTAATCGGCATTTAATTCTCCTCTTCATTAACAGATAATGGATCGGGAAAATTATTTGTTTCTGTATCATTTAACGAAGAACTATTTGAATTATTTAATTGCTCTTCATTAAATTTTTTTACAGATTCCGTGCTCGTTGGATGACCATAAGAATTTAAATTTTTATGATGGTAAAGAAATTCTTCCTGGGTAATATCGTTTTGCCAGTTCCCTGTTAGCAAACCAGCCCCGGTTATTATCATAAAGAGTGATACTATTCCTATCGCGACATATCTTTTATTTATTTTCTTTTTCGTACCAACTACTTCCAACTGAAGTGTGTTATCCACAGGACAAACATCAACACAATTCATACAGGTTGTGCACTCATCAGAAATAACTGTTTTAACTTTATCTACTTTAATAAACCCCGGGCATGCTTTATTACAGAGTCCGCAATCAACACATTTATCAACATTTCTTTTAATTTTTGAAGGGCTTAGCAAGGAAGCTATACCTAGTAACGCACCATAAGGACACAAGTAACGGCACCAAAAATTCCTGATAACAGATAGACATCACAAATAAAACACCAATTACAATTAGGGAGAATTGAGAAATGTTTGCGAAAAAGTAGTACATCTTAATATCCGAAACAAGATTGTACGGACTATCAAGAAATGCTTTAAGAGCAACTTCGCTCATTATAATAAATACAGCATAGAAGAGAAAACCAAGCAAAAAGTATTTTAAACTTCGTAACGGATAATCCAGCCACTTTGGAACTTTGATCCTGCGTTTAAATATCTTTTCACCAAAATCAGCAATTAGTTCCGATAAAAAACCAATTGGACATAACCAGCTGCAAAATGCTTTTCCGAAAACCAGCGAGACTAATATTATGGCAAAGAAAATAAAAAATCCTGCTGGATGAGCAGAATGTATTTGCCCTGTTGCTAAGAAAAGGTAAAAACTCATTAAAGAACTGATGGGAAGAAAACCATCCACACCGGGTGGTCTTTCTGTATAAGCTGCGGCTCCCCCGCTTTCAAGGTAGTTGATGAAAAAGTAAAACTCTATCCCTATCCAGATGCACAACAATGCAAAGAGTACCTGGATAATAAATCTATACTTTTGAATCGGCTTTTCAGTATTCCTGACTAACTTTTTCTTGCCAGCCATCTCAATTTTCCGTTACTTAAATCTTTTAATGCATTACAAGGTTAATATCTTCTGCAGAGTTTGTTCTTTCAGCTTGTCTAATGTTTCAGAGGTAAGCATTTCTAACGCCTGGGTTCTTAGCGCACCCCATTTGTGGTGAACAGGACAAGGAGTATCGGGTGTACATTCTGGAAATCCTAAAACACAACTGTTAAACATTTCAAGTCCGTCTATAGCTTCAACCACATCAATTAGTTTTATCTCTGCAGGCGATTTCGCAAGACAAAATCCTCCGGATTTTCCTTTTGTTGAAGAGATTATTCCACTCTCCCTTAAGCTCTGCAAAATTTTTGAAATGAATTCCTTTGGGATTTTTAAAACCTGGGAAATCCTCTCGGCATTTATTGCAAAATCTGGTTTTTGAGCTGCAAGATAAAGTACTGCCTGCATCCCGTATTCACACTTTTTAGAAAATATTACTGTCATATTCAAATCGGATTATTTTGTCTGAATAAAAATACTTACATCTTTATTAATAATCAAATTTTATTAACATATTTGGTTAAGGAATTATAGAAACGTGGAATTAAATGTATAATGATGTAACTGGAATAATTTTATCCGGCGGAAAAAGTTCCAGGATGGGTGTAAATAAATCTCTTTTAAAAGTTGGAGAGATAACCATCATCGAGCGAATGCGTGATTTAATGCAGAGTTTATTTAAAGTAGTGATTCTTATAACAAATGAACCCTGCTGATTATAAATTTCTTAACATCCCAATTTTTGAGGATTTGTTTAAACGAAAAGGACCTTTAGCCGGAATTCATTCAGGATTAACTCATTCATCAACTGAAAATAATTTTATTATCTCCTGCGATCTTCCATTTATAACTGCGGAAATGATAAAATATATTGTTGATTTTAAAACAGAAAAATTAATAACTGTTGCAAAAGCTGATGGATATATCCAGCAATTAGCTGGTAAGTATTCAAAGGATTGTGTTTACGAAGCTGAGAAAATTTTAAATGATCAATTAAGCACAGAAACAAAAGGCATCAAACAAAAGAAAGGAGATATTAGTGCACTAAAATTAATAGACAGGGTTGGCGCTGAAATCATTTCTGCAGAATCTTTACCTTTCTACAAAGATGAAATATTTTTTAATATGAATGATGTTGAAGATTATAATTTATTGTTGAAAAAACTAAGTGATGATGAAAATTGTTGAGATTACGAGCAATTTATTTTAATTTGCCGGTTAATAATATATTAGGGAACAATAACAATAATGTATCGCATACCAAAAAATCTTGATCTATCAAAGGCAGTGGGAGAGTTCACTACTCAAATCTGCGTGGGGAAATATGATATCCAATTCAATCTGGGTGACGTACATTTTGCTGTGCAATCTCCAATTACATTAATAAAAAATGGCGAAAAGTTGGCAAAATGGGAAGAAGGGGTTTGGCCTGAAAGCGGTTTTATCGAAATATTCAATGTAAGTGTTTTAGAAATCACCATCCCAGATGACAAGACAATTATTGTGTCATTCGAGAATGACGTTGAGATGCATCTAAGTGACAACTCTGATCAATATGAATGTATGCAGATATCTATTAAGGGTGATCCACAGGAATGGATAATTTGAATTTGCCTAACCAGCAATACAAACCGACCGTCTATTTTATTTGGAGATTATTGATTTTGTGAGTTGGGGTTTTAATTAAGTTTGTTATAAGTGTAATTGGTTAACAAAGTTGAAAAGAAATTTGGCATATACTAAATTGCCGTCACTGTTTATCTGGGCGGCGCTTTAGTTGCAATGCCGTTATAATTTTATGAAAAAATTGATTGAAGTAATCATTTCCTTAATACTCATTTTTATTTTTGTAGAGTACATTTTATACTTAGAAAACTTATATAGTTTTGCTATTGGGCTTTTTCTTTTTATGCCATTTAGTAGTTTTGTTATTGCTCCATTGATGAGAGTAAGATTTTTATTTAAATATTATTCAACGATCCTATTGGTGCAATTTCCAAATAAAAAAGTTTATGATTTACATTTAGTAAATAACTTTGATCTAATCAATTTTTCAAGAAATAAAAATAATGCTAAAAAAATGATATTTTTAGAAATAGTGGAAGGTCTATTAAATATTTGCGAAGAAATTGAACAAGAAAAGTTACCAAAAAATTTAAATATTCAAGCGATAACATTTTTTATGAATAACCGAACATTTAAGAAGCTTGGTTTTAAAAAAGTAAGATTCTCACCGCAATATGCTATCTTATTTTTATTCGACTACATAGGTATAACAATCTCTAATTACTTTGTATCAAAAAAGTTTAGATTTGTAAACATTATTAAAACTAGCAAAGCTTCTATGACTGGAGAGGACCTAATACAAAACAAAAAAAATCTAATAGAAATAAAATTAAAATTAGGTAAAAATTATAACCAGCGGTTCAACCCGACCGCCGAGCCGGTGCGGGGTAATAAGGGTTAAGGCATTTAGGTTTTCGTTCGGCATTGTAGTTAGAGATTGTAAAGTTAATTAATTAACTTGCCTTCGGTGCTTTGCTGACGCAAGTTAAGCACCTACGGCTTAATCATCGGCAATTGTGTTTTACTTGGCTTCCTTGTTATGGGCGGCGGGTTAGGCGCAACGTCGTTTAATGTTTAATTATTAGAATTTTAAGTGGGATTTTTGGTTGAGAACAAAAAGTAAATTTTATTTCTCAACATTCTTCTTAACCTGCTCAAGCACATAATCTGTAACGGCTTTTGCTTCAGCAGGTTTTAAGCCGGGATTTGGCATAGAAGGATATGTTTCATCAATCCTGGATGGATTTTTAATAAATGCTAACAGAAGTTCTTCTTTACCAAAGTATTTTGGTACAACTTCGTTATGCGGAGGACCAACAAGTTTTATATCAAATTTATGGCAGGATGCACATCTTACTTTATAAATTTCTTCGCCGTTAAGTTCAACTGCTACATCTTCACCTTTAAGCTCAGCTAATAATTCATCATACTCAACTGCAAGAATTGCAGATTGTACTTTTGTTGAATTGCTGATAATTATTTTATCATTAATTATAACTGTAAGAAGCATAAGCAGCAGGCTAAAAAATAACAACGCTGTAAACTTGCTGCTGAACTTTACAAAAATCATATAAAGAAAATGATAAGCAAGGAACAGTAAAAACAATCCAATAATTATGTAAGCGAATATTGCGCCGGATAGAGAAGTATCGGGCACAATGAAGAGGTTGGCAAACATAATTAAAGGTAAAAGAACTGTCGCAGTAAATGTAACTATTAACATTTTGCTTTTTACAAATTCATGCGTAATCATCATCTAGTTTTTCTCTATTCCCTATCGGGTAAAACAATCCGAACAATACTGCACCGCCGGTTACTGCTAAAGATGCAACAAAAAGAAATAGAAACCTGATGATCACAAGTGGAGAAAAGAGGTCACTAAATAATCCTTCCGGCTGCCAGTGACCATGAAATACCGCAACAGTAATTCCTGCAACAAAAAGCCAGAGAGCAAAAAACATTAAGAATAAAACCAATTATGCCGGAATTTATTTTTAACTTTTTCAAATCATTTAATGAATTCCGGTAAGTATAAATAAAAAACATCGAAACACTTAAAAGTATAAGTGAAATGGTAAGATATTCAAGATTTGTAATTGCAGCAGATTGAAACAGCTGAGCAAAAATTAAAATCGCAGTTATTAAAGGAATGATTCCAAGAACCAAGCCGGTACTTTTATTTATTGTAACAACTTCAATAATATCTTTTGCTATTCTTCTGTACTTATCATCAAGATACTTTTTTTCATTTACTTTAAAAGAATACTGAAAGACCTGTACCCCAGAAGATTACGCTTACAAATGAAATAAAAATAAAAAGCGAGATCACCAGCAAATAGCTGAAGTAGTTCAATATGTTCTAATGATTGAGGCAGGGTAATATTTTGAAGCCATTCCATCTAAAATCTCTTAATTTTGGTTAAAAAACTAACTTTTCTAATGATTAAAAAAGGTTGTAATCAGAGAAGATTAACGGAGCAAAATTAGTAATGATAAGTTAGAAAAACAAACAAGTGTTTCATTAAATTCTAATCTTAAAAATCCCTTTTTTTGAAATAGAATCTACTAAGCAGAAAAGGAATAATTATCCAGGCAAGCAGAGGCAGAATAATGAGATCAGAATCCCAAGTACACTTCCAAAAAATTGCTGAAATACTGCACCCGTGTAACCCATTAAAGCGGAGATATTGAACTTCATCAAAAATAATATTCTCCCAAGGTCTATCGGGTTAATAATACTTAATGCGATCATAATTTTTTCCAGCGGGTATTCATCAAAATAATAAACAATAAAAAGTACGAGCCCATCATAAACTACAGCAAGAATAAGCCAGAGTAAAATTGAAAATCCTAATCCCTTTGCTTTATCATCCTGCAACACAGAAATTAGAAATGCGATAGCAGTAAAAATAAAAGTCAGCGCTGCTCCAACTATCAGCAGAACAGCAATGCCTTCAATCTGTTGGTTAACTTTACCAAACAAAATAAAAGGAAGTGAGATTCCAATAACAAATCCGGCAGAAAGAGGCAGGGATGTTCCAAGGTAAATTCCTGTAAATAACGATTTCCTGTCTATCGGCTGGCTTAACATCATCTCAATAAATTCTCTTGAGTTATAAAAGTATATCGATCCGAAAATAAGTGATACAAGCGGGATAACGATAATAATTATATTCATTAAACTTATATAAGCTTTGTTTACATCGCCGCTAAAAGAGAAGAGCGAATAACCCACAGCAAAAAAGAAAATCGAATAAAGAAGAACCCACTTACTCCTGATGGTATTATGAATTTCATACTTTAATATTTTTCTAACTAATTTCATGATCCCTGGCTCATTAGTTCTGCAATAGCTCTTTCAAGTTTAGTTTCTCCTTTATGCTCTAATAATGAATCAATGGTTCCTTTAAACTTAATTTCACCTTCAAGTAAAAATATAATTTCATCAGCCAGTTCCTGTATTTCACTCATTATGTGTGATGTGAGGATAATTGTTTTCGCTTTTTCTTTTTCCTTCAATACCAGGTCTTTAAAATAACTGCTTGAAATCGGATCTAATCCTGCAGTAGGTTCATCGAGAATTAATATTTTAGGATTAAATGCAAAAGCGATCACTGCAGATACTTTTTGTTTTGTCCCGCCAGATAGACTTTTAAAAGGTTTATCCATTTCGGTGGATAATTTAAAAGAAGATAATATTTCATCCTCAAAATTTTCTACCGGCTCTCTTAAATCTTTTATTAGTGATAGCAGCTCGGTAGCAGTAAGATTTTCAGGATAACGGGCAACCTGAGGCATGTAACCGATCTTGTTTCGGTAGAGATAATCACCATTGATTTTTGTCCCATCAACTTCAATAGATCCGGCAGTTGATTTTACAAGACCCAGGATAGTTTTGATGAGAGTGGTTTTACCTGAACCGTTTGGTCCAACAATAGCAGTTACTTTTCCTGAACCAATAGAGAGGTTTACATCATTCAGTGCAACTGTTTTACCGAATTGTTTTTTTAAATTTACAATCTCTATCAAATGATCTTCCTCATTCTCGGTTTTGGGTCGGTAAGTGCTTCGGGTGTGATTGCCGGAATTATACTTTCTGCTACATTAAGGATACCAATGAATAAACTGTGCAGCAGAATTAATGATGCCGGTTGATCCTGTATCATCATCGAAAACATAGTTACGGGGCGGAACGGAACATCACCGTAACCATCTTTATCCAAATCGTAACCATTATAGTTTGACCAGTAATTTTTTTCGAACGTGTTAAAATTCTGACGGCTGTTCGTTGCAATATCAAACGAGTTAGTAATAAAATTATTATTGTGAAAAATATTGCCCATCGAATTAGCCATCAGTTTAATTGCCCAACCGTTTTTTATAAAATTGTTGTTTTCTATCGTAACCCTGCTACATCCTTCCATGTAAAGTCCTGTTGAGTTTTCACTAAAAATATTTTCCTCAATCCGGCTGTCGGAAATTTCCTTTAACAAGTATTCCGTAAGAAGCAGAACCCCAATTAATGAGAAATTTATTATTTTTCATCATTACATTTTTTGTGTACATAACGGCAACACCGGCACCATTTTTTTCAAACGTGTTTCCTCGTATATACAGCTATCGGAAAACATAAAGTGAAGACCATAGCGCAGATTATTTTTGCTAATTATTTGATATTCTTCCGTTTCTAACAAACTCAAAATAAATACCATCTCGTGATCGGATATTGTATTGTTTTCAATCGTTATATCTCTACAATACCAAAGATGAATACCGTTACCGGAATTTGTTTCTCTCTTCTTTTCACCTTTAATATAGTTACCGGAAATATAACAGTCTGCCGATTGCGCCAGGTAGATTGCAAAGAAGTTATTTATTAATTTATTATTTGTTATTGAACAGTTCCGAACTTTTTCCAAACGTATTCCGGCATTTTCTTCCAGATAACTTATGCCTGAATTTGTAATTGTCAAACCGGAAATAGTAACACTATCAACCGTAACTGTAAAAACTTCACCATCGCCTTCGCCATCAATAATAGGATAATCTTCACCAATTATTTTTACCATTTTATTAACAATTATATTCCCTTCGGCATAATGCCCGGGTTTAATTAATATTACATCAAAATTTTCTGCTAATTCAATTGCTTTGCGGATAGTAGTTACTTTCCCCGTTTTAGACACAATAATTTCTTTTGCAAGGATGGATACAGTGGTAAGACTAAAAAAAAGATACAAAAAACCGATGGAGATAATTAATTTTGCAAAAATACGTAAACGCATTTATAATTTATTTTTTTGGTTATCTAAATTAAGAGGTGAAGGTACTACATACTTCTTTGTTTAACAAGTTCAATAACCTCAACCCAGCTTATTTTTTCTCCCCCATTTTCTGAAATGAACTTTTGTGCTTGTTCTTCGCTGTTAAAAGCCGTTACATTTAAACCCATAGGGCTTCTGAATTTATCATTTTTTACATAAGATGATTCCCGGCAGTTAATAAACTTCCCGGGGTTATAAAAATCAGTTACCAATAATTTATTATTTGTATCGCCAAGGGTATTTTTTACTAAAGAAAATTCAACCAGGCATTCCATTGAATCGAATTTGTATATTTTACCTTTATCTGTAATAAGTTCAGCACCGTATTTATTATCAGTAATTAACATTCTGCAGAATTCACATTCATCTTGCCCGTAATTAATTGGTTCTGGTCCGCTGCCACAAGATGTAAGCGTAATGATTACTAAAAAAACAAATACTACGCGATAAATATTAAATGATTTATTAATCACTTTCATTCCTTTTCTTCTTTACTTTACTATCAATTATTAAAGCAACAGCAGCTAACACAACAGTAAAAGCTAAAATGTAAGTTGCAATGTGAGGCATTGAAATAGCATTGAAATTCAGCAGCATCTTTGAACCGATAAGCGGCGGCTGATATGCCATTCCGGGTATTTTAATTGCAGCTTGAGGATTTAAATTATGTCCATAATCATATTCCCACATGTAAAAATCGTACATCCCAACTACAGCCATTATAATGAATAAAAGTATCCAGGTATAAACAATGGGTCTTTTACCCAAAATTGCTGCCATTAATCCAAACAACATCATGAATATCATTAAGTACGGCATTATCTTCAATTCTGGTATTGATTCGGGTTCAATCTCTTTCATTCCAATGTAATGATTCAACCCATTAATGTTGGCAAGATCGTGAGGATTTTGCCCAACTATTTGATTGATCCATATTTCCAATCCAATACCCTCCGGATATTGAGGTGCCTCCAGATCGATATACCATAATGGAAAAACGAACGTTAACATTATCATTAACGCCCCGATAATAATAAGTATTTTAGATTTAGTTTCCATCTTTCCCCGATGATAAAAATAAAAAAAGGGGAACTTACGTTCCCCGTTAACCTTTAACTATTTAGTTACCAGTTTTATATGAAATTGGAACATTTGATCCTTTTGATGAAACCCTTACATAACCCTGCATCTCCTGGTGAAGCGCCGAGCAAAAATCGGTACAGTAAAAAGGATATATTCCTGCAAATTGAGGTCTCCATGTATAAGTTTCGGTTACTCCCGGCATAATTAATAATTCGGCAGTTCTGCCTCCTTTAATGGCAAATCCGTGAGGAATGTCCCAATCCTGTTCCAGGTTGGTAACATGGAAATAAACATTATCACCAACTTTTATTCCTTCAATATTATCCGGTGCAAAGTGAGTTCTTATTGTTGACATATAAACATGTACATCTGTACCATTTCGTTCAACCCTGGTTTCCTTTTCCGATTTTACACTGTAAGGATGTTCGTTCTCTTCAATCGGGTAAATTTTCCGTGAGTTCTTCATTAGCAATTCGGCTGGCAGCGATTGAGCATAATGTGGTTCCCCAATTGTTGGAAAATCCAGTAACAGTTTCATCTTATCGCCGGAAATATCAATTAGCTGTGCAGACTGCGTCAATTCAGGTCCTGTAGGTAAATACCTGTCCTTGGTAATTTTATTCAAAGCAACAACATATTTACCCCAGGGCTTTTTACTATCGCCGCCGGGTATGCTAAGATGACCGATTGAATAATAAGTTGGAATACGATCGACAACCTGCCAGGTTCCAAGTTCCCATTTAACTATTTCAGAGGAAATAAATGCTGAAGTATAAGCAAAACCTTTACCATCAAACTCAGTATGTAGTGGTCCTAACCCGCAGTTTTCAACTTCGCCCGCAATAACTGATTCATACTTTAATACAGGAATGCTTTCAACCATACCATCAAATTCTTCATTCTCAATTGCTGTAAGCATTTTACTGAATGAATGAACAGGAATTACAGTAGCTAATTTTCCGCCAGCAACAATGTATTCGCCTGAAGGATCAACATCAACTCCATGCGGAGATTTGGGAGTCGGAAGATAATAAATCAATCCCGGACAATCATTTGGATTCAACACTTTAACTTCATTATTCTTTTCTGAGAAAGCCATGTGTTTCTTTTCATCAAAATAATTTCTGTAGTAAGTGGCATTCATTGTTTTGTAATTACCCTGGGCAATAAATTCTTCAGCTTTTTTCCAGTTAACTGCAGCAACAAAATCTTTATCGTTTTGTGATGCATTAACTTCAAGCAGAGTGTTTGCCTGCTCAGTATTATAACATGTAAAGAATGCCCATCCGTGCGAAGGACCTTTGCCGGCATGTGCAAGATCATAATCAAATCCAGGTACAAGTATCTGGAATTCAATATTCATTGCGCCGTCATCTGCAACTTTAATAAAGGTTAATGTGCCTTTAAAGTTTTCTTTATATGAATCTATAGGAACATCCCTGTTTGGAATAGGAACACTAAATCTTGTTGAAGCAACAATGTATTCACTGTTTTCGGTTGTAAATGGTGAGCCATGATTTCCACCTGAATTTGGTATCTCGATTATTTCAGCAGTTGTAAATGTTGAAAGATCAATCCTGGCAACTCGCGGTGTATTGTTTGCATTTATAAATAACCATTTACCATCAGGGACACCATTAGTCTGAGATAGCTCCGGATGGTGGGAATCATCCCATGGTAAAAATCCAAAAGATGTATTCAACATTGGCCTGGATTCTTCAGAATAGCCGTAGGATTTTTCAGGGTCTTGTGCGAAAACGGGAATCACTCTGAATAAGTCTTCCCGAAGGTAATCCGTAAACACCAACCTGCCCGCTAAATCCACCGGAAGTAAACATATAAAAATCATCATAACTTCCTGGTGGAACATAAACCTGTGCCGCATCATCCCCTGCTACTAAATCCTTAGATTCCTGGCAGCCGTAATGTAGTACAACTACTACAGCTAACACGGCAAGAGTTATAAGGACAGCTTTAAAATATTTCCTGTTCATCTCTCCTCCATATAATTATTTTTGTTGATTTTGTTTTAATTCTTCATCCAATACTCTAAAGTATTCAAGTATTGCAAGAGCATCTTTCATTTTAACATTCTGGAATGTCATTACGGTCATATATTCTGCAAGCATTTTCTTAGCTCGTGGATGTTTCTTTATCATTTCGTCTGGATTAAGAGTCATGTTTAGTAAATATTCAGGTGTTACTCGTTGTAAAACATCTCTCTGTGCAGGTCCGGTATACCTTTCATCTAATTTATGGCAAGTACCACACTTCGTCTCAAATATCTTCTTCCCCTTCTGCAGCAAGCTCTTTGTTGATAGGACCAAGATTTAATTTTTTCTTAACAGGTCCTATTCCATTTTCAAGCTCAAAATCCGAAAGCCCGGATTCATTTTTTTTAGTTACATCCTGAATAGTCTCATCTTTTGTTTCCCCGCCGCATCCTATCAACAGCATCAATAATAATATTGATAGGCTAAGCATAAGAAAAGTTTTCCCCATCTTTAGGGATTTTAATTTCAACATCTTCTTTCCTCGTTTCATTTTTTATGTAATTATTATTTAATTTCTATAATCGGATAATATTGTCTGATTAAAGATAGGAACTCCATAAATCAGAGTCAATAGTTGAATCAAATTAATTATTAAATAGATGAGAATGTTTAATATTAGTAACTATTTCTCAACTTCAGCAATGTCGGTCGCTTCTTTATCCTTTATCCTTTTGCTTAGTCTTTCGTCAAAAAGCTTTCCTATTTCGGCACCAATAATAAACACAGCGGAAGTATAGTAAATCCAAAAAGCTACTACAACTACTAAAGCATATGCACCGTAAATCCTGCTAAAGGTTGTAAAACTTGAAAGATATATCCCAAAAAGTACTTTTGCCGTAACCCATAATAGAGCAGCCCACAATGCACCAATTAATACAGATCGTTTTCTGATTTTTACAATGGGCATAAATTTGTAAAGTGCAGAAAAGATTAAATACATTACAAATAAGTGAAATGAACTGCTGACATAAACTTGTTGAAAAATTGGTTTGTTAAAGATATTGCAGATACGGTGTATGTTTGAGCAAGAGTGCTAAAAAAATCTAGCAAAGGAAGCAACATTATTGATGATTAAAAATAAAAGAACAACTATCAGAATTACAACAAAATCTCTTAGCTTGCCAAGAAATAAGTTTATATCTAAATCAGTACCAAACACTTTATTAAGTACGGTACGTAAACTGCTTGCAAAACTGCTGGCTGCAAAAAACAGCCCTACTATTCCTACAAATCCAGCTATGTTTCTGTATTCAATTACTTCGTGAACACGTTCAAAAATTATTTCCTTTACAAACTCTGCATATTTTTCATAAGGAATAACAGTTTCAATTAAAGTAACAATCTGCAATTCCATTTCAGCAGAATCTAAAAAATTACCCAGAATCCAAAAGATGATTAACGTAAGAGGGATAATACAAACAAACAAACTGAAATGCTACTCCACCCGAAAGTAAAAACATATGATGTCTATCGATACGATCGTATAAGCCGCCAAAGTAATGCTTGCTAAAAGCTACAAACCGATGCCACATAGGTTTTAGGTGAAGGTAATAACGCAGCCGTCTGAAAAGTGCATATGGTTTTGATGCACGTATTTTTTCCAGGATCTTATGCTTCATCGTTCATTATAGTTGGGATTGTATTATAATAGACTATCTGCTAATTTAACCAAATCAATTTTCAAAAAATCATTAATAATTAATTCTGATCCGCCTGTTTTACCAATTAATTTAAAAACTTGACCTAGTTTTATTTATCTCAGTTTCAAAACTATCTTTATCCTGATCAGCAACAGAAACAATTATGCGCGACTGGCTCTCAGAAAATAAAGCAAAATCTTCTCTTGATCCAATTGGAACATTAACTTCTGCCCCAATCATATTCTCTTCATTAATAATACAACATTCTGCAAGTGCGCAGGCAATTCCACCTTCCGAAATATCATGAGCAGATTTGATAAGATTACTCTTAATTAATCCTAAAAGAGTATCCTGCAATTTTTTTTCTTCATCAAGATTAATTTTAGGAGCATCACCAGCTACTTTATTGTGAACAACTTTTAAATACTCGCTTCCGCCCATTTCCTCTTTATCTTCTCCTAAAAGATAGATGAGATCACCTTCATCTTTAAAAAATGAGGTTGTAATATGTTCAAGGTCTTCAATCAATCCTACCATTCCTATTGTTGGCGTAGGATAAACAGCAGCTTCGGGAGATTCGTTATAAAAACTTACGTTGCCGCCTGTAACAGGAGTATTAAAAAATCTGCACGCTTCGCCCATTCCTTTAATAGCTTCTGCAAACTGCCAGTAAACTTCTGGTTTATAAGGATTTCCAAAATTAAGGCAGTTCGTTATTGCTAAGTGGAATTCCTCCAGAGCAGACAATATTTCTTGCAGATTCAGCCACTGCTATTTTTGCACCTTCTTTTGGATTAAGATAAACGTAGCGTGAATTGCAATCGGTCTTCATCGCAAGCGCTTTGTTACTATCCTTTATGTAGATTACTGCAGCATCACAGCCGGGACCAACAATTGTATTGGTTCTTACCATTGAATCGTACTGCTCGTAAACCCATTTTTTAGAAACGATATTTGGAGATGAAAAAACTTTTAGAAATGTTTCCTGTAAATCATTTGGTTTTGGTAAAGATGAAAAATCAAATGCCCTCATTTCTTTTAAGTAGGATGGTTCTTTTTGTTCTCTAATATAAACAGGCGCACCGCCGCCAAGCACCAAATCAAAAGGCGGCAGACTTACTTTCTTCTCTCCCTGGTATTCAACTTCAAGAATTTCTTCTTTAGTCACTTCTCCAATTATTTCGCAATGAAGATCCCACTTTTCAAAAACTTCGCTTACTTTATCTTCGTAACCTTTTTTAACAACGCATAACATTCTTTCCTGGCTTTCCGAAAGCATAATTTCGTAAGCGCTCATTCCATCTTCGCGTAAAGGAACTTTATCAAGATTTATTTTCATTCCCGATTTTCCTTTTTCGCTCATCTCACTGCTTGAGCAAGTAATTCCTGCAGCTCCCATATCCTGAATTCCTATCAGCCAGCCTTTTTTTATTATTTCGAGAGTTGCTTCCAATAAAAGTTTTTCTGTAAACGGATCACCAACCTGCACCGATGGACGTTTTGCTTCCGATTTTTCCGAAAGCTCTTCCGAAGCAAAAGTAGCACCGTGTATCCCATCTCTTCCTGTTGAAGAACCAACAATCATTACAGGATTACCTTCACCTTTTGCAACGGCACTTGCATACATATTTGTTTTTACTATTCCAACAGACATTGCATTAACAAGCGGGTTGCCCTGGTACGATTCATCAAAATAAACTTCGCCTGCAACGGTTGGAACACCAAAACTGTTACCGTAATCGCCAATTCCTTTTACAACTCCTGCAAATAAGTAGCGGGTTCTTGCATCTTTAAGTGAACCGAATCTTAATGAATTAAGAGAAGCGATAGGACGGGCGCCCATAGTAAAAATATCTCTCATAATTCCACCAACGCCTGTTGCAGCTCCCTGGTACGGCTCAACAGCTGAAGGATGATTGTGGCTTTCAATTTTAAAGGCAACTGCTAATCCATCTCCAATATCAACTAATCCTGCATTTTCTTCACCGGCTCCAACAAGCAACTTTCCGCCTTCTCGCGGTAAAGTTTTAAGCTGTGCAATGGAGTTTTTATAACTGCAATGCTCACTCCACATAACACTAAAAATTCCAAGTCTCTGTAAAAGATAGGAGTTCTACCTAAAATTTTAAGTATTCGATTATATTCTTCTTCATTTAGCCCGTGCTCTATTGCAAGATTAAGCGTAACTTTTGGTTCAGTCATTTAAAAGATGATTTTAAGTTTAAGCGTAATTTTTTAGGTGTGAAATATAATAGATTTGAAGCCCACTCCACAACTATGCATTTGCCGAGCAGTTTATGAATTGGCTAAATAACTCCTCCCAAATTTTATAAAGCTGGTATGTAGCATAAATATCGTGTGAGCAATAAGCTGCAATGTCTTTCACTCTTCCCGCTTCGTAAAGATTTTTAACTTCCATTCCCGAAATCTCTTTTGTTTTTGGCGATTCAATTCCAAATGCCTGGCAATAAAAATCCAGGTTAAATTTTCTGGTTAATCCGTAATATGTAAATTGTTCCAACAGGTCTATGTGTACCTTGGTATCGTATCTTCCTTTAATAAGATTTTTTGTGGGTTTCACTTTAAGCATTGCTGAGCGGACCGTTAAGAAAGGCAGATCAAAATTCCTTCCGTTAAAACTTATTACCTTATCGGTTACATCAACAATTTTCCAGAAGGATTGAAGCATTTCTTTTTCGGGTAATCCTTTGTAGTGCACTTTGTCATCTTCGGAATTCCATTCCTCCTTCTCATCACTTTCGTAATAAACGAAAGATTTTTGTTTCTCTACATCAAATATCCCAATTGCAATACACTTGGCTGTTAGCGGGTAAAGACTTGTATAGCGAATTGCTTCATCAATTTGTGCTTGTTTTTTATCAGGATCGGTTTCTTTTTCAGCATAACGAAGAAGGTATTCCTGCTGGCTTTCGGAGAGTGATTCGAATGGATAAGCACTGGTTTCAATATCGAAAATTATTTTTCGCATAATGCCCCCGGATTAATTTATTTTGGTCTTAATATTTTTACAGAAGGTTCAATCATTTTTACTTTCTGTATAAATTCATCTGTTAACGGAGTTGATTTTCTTGTATAACGGATCAACATGAACCGATACACCTGCTCCCTCCGCAATTATCTTTTTTGTTTTTGAATTTTCCACAATATGTTCAAATCCAAAACTTGAGTTTTTAATATACGATATTCTCGTATAAATGTTAAGCTCGTCATCAAATTTTGCAACTTTTAAATAATCAATTTGATTGTGTACCATGTAGTAAACATTATTCGGAGAAAAAATATTTTGTAACGGTATAAATCCTGAATCAATTGCATACTGAATTTTCGCCTGCTCAAAATAGTTAAGATAAACTGCATTGTTAACAATCTGCAGCATATCCACTTCGTTAAATTTAACTTTTACTTTATAGATGTGATGGAAATCTTTTTTACTTTTTCTTGGCTCCATTGATTTTATAATTTTAATTTACTTATGAATTGTCACTAAAAGTAGTGATGCAATAATACTCTAGCTTCCTTTTGTTTTTCTTACCATCTGTTCTATCATATCCCACATTTCCCGAGGAACTTCTTCGAGTATATTGAACTGACCCGCTCCTTTTAACCATTCACCCCCATCAATTGTAATAACTTCTCCATTTATGTATGCAGAAAAGTCAGAAACTAAGTAAGCTGCTAAGTTTGCAAGCTCCTGGTGTTCGCCAACTCTTTTTAGCGGAACTTTTTTTGCAAGATCAAATTTTTCTTTCATATCCCCTGGCAGTAATCTATCCCACGCACCTTTTGTAGGAAAAGGACCTGGAGCAATTGCATTAAAACGAATTCCATACTTTGCCCACTCAACTGCGAGAGATCGAGTTAGAGCTAACACACCAGCTTTTGCACATGCAGAAGGAACAACATAAGCAGAACCTGTATATGCATAGGTTGTAACAATGTTTAATACATTAGCGTTTTGTTTTTTATCTATCCAGTGCTTTCCAAAAGCGAGTGTACAGTTATAAGTTCCCTTTAAAACAATATTTATGATAATATCGAATGCACGGTTGGAAAGCCGTTCTGTAGGACTTATAAAATTTCCTGCGGCATTGTTCAACAGCACATCAACCTTTCCAAATTTATCGATGGAAGCCTTTAGTAAATTCTCTACGGAAGCATAATCAGTAACATCACATTGTACAGGAAGTATTGTTTGATTATTACCTTTTGATAATTCCTCAGCTGTCTTTTCAAGTACATCAAGTTTCCTGCTTGCAATTACAAGATCGGCACCAAGCTCAACAAAATATTTTCCCATCGCTTTACCAAGTCCTGTTCCGCCGCCGGTTATTACTATAACTTTATCTTTAAGTGAATCTTCTTTTAGCATTGATGTTTTGTATTGTTGATTTTGCATGTTTTGATTTTAAATATTGCTAATGATTAATTAATGGTACGCAGATTAATTATGATAGTTATGATTCTTTAAGATCATAATAAAATCTCAAAGATCAGTGTACAATTCTCATAGTTCTAAAAATACTTATCAAAGGTCTAAAAACAATATTTATCAGCTTCTATCAATTTATCTGCAATGTTCCTTCTTAGCTGTGTTGTATTAACAGGTTCGTACTTTGTAAATCGCTTTAGTCCAAGCATGAGCATTTTAAGATCATCGCCTTCAGCAAAAGCAGCAATTGCATGTTTACCGTACAGGTTTATTCTTTCAACAGCATCGCTTATATAAACCCTGGTCATATCAATATAAGGCTGCAATTCGGTTTCGTTTTTAATACCGGAAAGCTTCATGGTTCTTAAATATGCAGATTCACATGCAAAAACTTCTATCATCATGTCTGTTACATTCATAATGATTTCTTGTTCGTCTTTTAGCTTTACCATTAATTTTTGTACTGCAAAACCGGCGGTCATAAGAATTGCTTTTTTAGCATTTTGAATTGCTTTTAATTCAGACGCAAGAAGTTCATCAGATCCATCTCCAAATTCAGGAATTGACATTAATTCTTTCTGAATAGCCATTGCAGGTCCCATTAAATCGAGTCGTCCTTTCATCGAACGTTTAACCAGCATATCAACAGTTAGCAAGCGGTTGATCTCATTTGTACCTTCAAATATCCTGTTAATGCGTGAATCCCTATAAGCCCTTGCAGCGGGATACTCTTCGGAGTAACCATAACCGCCATGAATCTGCACTGCTTCATCCACTACATAATCAAGCATTTCGGAACCATAGACTTTTAACATAGCACATTCAATTGCATATTCTTCTGCGGCTTTAACTGAAGCTTCTTCATATTTATTTCCATCTTCCACTAACTCTTTCACTTTTTTGCTTATCAAATCACTCACCCTATATGTTGCAGATTCTGAAGCAAATATCCTGGTTGCCTGCTCTGCAATTTTATGCTTGATTGCACCAAAGCTTGATATCGGCTGCTCGAATTGTTTTCTGGTATTCGCATATTGAATTCCAATTGTAGCAACTTTCTTTGCACTGCCGCTGGTCATCGCACAAAGTTTAAACCTTCCTACATTTAAAATATTAAAGGCGATGTAATGTCCCTTTCCAATTTCACCCAGCACATTTTCAACAGGAACTTTTACATTATCCAGGAATAGTGCGCAAGTGGAAGATCCTTTTATTCCAAGTTTATTTTCTTCTTCACCACGATTAAATCCTTCCGAATCTGCATCGATGATGAAGCAAGTAAACTTATCTCCATCAACCTGTGCAAATGTTATAAGAATTTCTGCAAATCCGCCGTTCGTTATCCACATCTTTTGTCCGTTAAGCGTATAATACATTCCATCTTCAGAAAGAACTGCAGTCGTTTTGGCGGAAAGAGCATCTGAGCCGGATGTTGGTTCGGTTAAGCAATAAGCTGTCATTAGCTCACCACTGGCAAGTTTTGGCAAATATTTTTTCTTCTGCTCTTCCGTTCCGTAATAAAGAATAGGCAGTGAGCCAATTCCTGTATGAACAGCATAAGAAACACCAAACGAATGAGCTGCACCCAGCTCGAATAAAAGTGCAGTGTTCGTATTAAAATCTTCGCCGAGTCCGCCGTACTCTTCCGGAATAGAAACTCCAAGCAATCCCAGTTCACCTGCTTTTTGCAGAAGACTTACTGTTAATCCTTCTTCCTGTTTATCAATTGCATCCAGCTTTGGCCAGATTTCCTTTTCTACAAATTCCCCGGCAGCCTCGGTCATCATTTTTTGTTCTTCATTCAAATCTTCCGGAATGAATACTGATTGTGGATCAGTATCCTTTATAAGAAATTCTCCGCCATTTAATAACTCAGTTTTTAATGTTTCGTCTGACATAATATTACTCAACTTTGTTTAGTAAATAATTCTATTTTAATTTTCTAATTTAACAATTCAAAAATACCTGCAACACCTTGCCCGCCGCCAACACAGGCAGTAACCATTCCAGTTTTTTTCTTTGTCGTTTAAGCTCATTTAATAATTGCACAGTAAGCTTAGCACCTGTACAACCCAATGGATGACCTAATGCAATTGCACCACCGTTAACATTTACGATATCATTATTTAAATCTAAAGTGCGAATTACAGATAATGCTTGTGATGCAAATGCTTCGTTCAATTCAATAATTTCAATATCATCCTGTTTCATATTTGCTTTTTTTAATGCTTTTGGAACAGCTTCAATCGGTCCCGTTCCCATTATTGTAGGATCAACTCCGGCTAAAGCGTAGGATACTAAACGAGCAATTGGTTTTAAGTTGAGTTCTTTTACCATCTCTTCAGACATAACTAGAACAAATGCAGCACCATCTGAAGTTTGTGAGGAATTACCAGCAGTAACAGTTCCGTTATTTGCAAAGACCGGTTTTAGTTTTGCTAATGCTCCAAGAGTTGTATCAGCACGAGGACCTTCATCAGTATCAACAACAAACTTGCTCACTTTTTTCTTTCCATTTTCAAGATGAACATCTTCAATTTCAATGGGCACAATCTGATCTTTAAAATATCCTTTATCAATTGCATTAATAGCTTTCATATGAGAATTGTAAGCAAACTCATCCTGATCTTCGCGAGAGATTTTATATTTCTCAACTATTTTCTCGGCAGTTAAACCCATTCCCATATAGTAACCGGGGTAATCTTTTGCGATTTGATAATTGGGAGCAAGTTTCCACCCAGTCATCGGAACCATAGACATTGATTCTATTCCACCTGCAATAACACAATCCATCATACCTGATTGAATACGAGCTATACCGGTAGCGATGGTATCGATTCCCGAAGCACAGAACCTGTTTATTGTTACACCTGGAACTTCCTGCGGTAAACATTGCAGAGCAATCATCCTGCCTACCTGAAGACCTTGTTCAGCTTCCGGGAAAGCATTTCCAACTATCAGATCATCAACACGATGAGGATCCAATTCGGGAACTGATTTTAACAAATGTTTTATAACGTCTGCAGCTAAGTCATCCGGTCTGGTAAAAACGAAATCCGCCTTTTTTAGCTTTCGCAATAGCCGAACGATAACCCGCTACTATATATGCTTCTCTCATTGTATTACTTTTATTTAATTTTTAAAAATTATATTTCTTACTTTAATGATTTAATTTCTTAATGGCTTTCCTGTTGTTAAGATGCTTTGAATTCTTTCCAAAGTTTTCTTTTCACCAATAAGGCTTAAAAAAGCTTCTCGTTCTAAATCCAGCAGATATTGTTCGGAAACTAATGCTGAATCTGTAAGATCACCACCGCACATTATATAAGCCAATTTTTCAACTATTTTTTTATCGTGATCGGAAATGTATTTTGCGTTATGAAATGAATATGCACCAAGAAGCATAACCGATAAAGCTGATCTTCCCAGTACTTTAATATCTTCTCGTTGAATCGGTTGAGTATAACCCTGATCAGCGAGCTCTATTACTGATTTTTTTGCCTGTGCAATTACGCGATTTGGATTAACAACAATACTATCTCTTCCTTTAACAAAAATATTCATATCAAAAGCTTCGTGTGCAGAAGTTGCAACAGTTGCCATGGCAATGTTTAAGAATCGCCATTGTATTTCTGGTAACTCAATAGCATCCTTTAGATATAATATCGGAAGCACGAAGAGTCATTTCTTTTGTGCCACCTCCAGCCGGAATAATTCCAACACCAACTTCAACCAAACCGATATAGGTTTCTGCTGATGCAACAACTTTATCAGCATGTAAACAAACTTCGCAGCCGCCGGCTAATGTTAATGAGTGCGGAGCAACTACAACCGGAACACTTGAATATCGAACATGCATTGTTGCTTTCTGAAAATGCCTAACTGCCATATCAATTTCATCATATTCCTGTTCGGTTGCCAGCATGAACATCATAGCTAAGTTTGCTCCTGCTGAAAAATGCTGACCATTATTTGCAATTACCAATCCTTTAAAATCCTTCTCAGCAATTTCGATTGATTTATTTATTGCTTCTAAAATTTCTGAACCGATTGAATTCATCTTGGTTTGAAATTCAAGGTTAACAACTCCATCACCTATATCGTGTAAAGTTGCACCAACATTTTTCCATACAGGTTTATTGGCACGAAGATTATCAAGAATAATAAAACCACTTTTACCCGGAATTTCTTTGTAAGATTGAGAGCTGATATCATAATATTTCCGTATTCCATTTTCAATTTTATAAAAAGAGGTAAAATCCTTTTCCCAGCATATCATAAATCCATTTTGCCGGTTTCATCTTTTCTTCTTCCATTTTCTTAACAGTCTTCTCAACACCAAAAACATCCCAGGTTTCAAACGGTCCAAGTTCCCATCCAAACCCAGCACGCATTGCATCATCAATTTTATAAATTTCATCTGAAGATTCAGGTATCCTGTTTGATGAATATTGGAAAACCATAAATGATAATTTTCTAAGGAACTCACCTGCTGTATCTTTAGCAGCATTAAGAGCTTTTAATCTTTCTTTAAGATCATCAATTGCTTTTGCTGCAGTAACGGAAGCAAACTTTGTTTTACCTGATGGTTCATACTCAAATGAATCAATGTTCAGTTCGAGAATAATCCGCTCACCTTTTTCATCTTTACTTTTTTTATAGAATCCTTGCCCTGTTTTATCACCAAGCCAGTTGTTCTCAACAAGTTTTTTTACATAAGCAGGTATTTTAAAAATTTCTCTCGATTCATCATCAGGACAATCTTTATAAATATTATCAGCAACTTTTACCAAGGTATCAATTCCAACAACATCAGCAGTTCTAAATGTTGCAGATTTTGGTTTCCCGGTAAGAGGTCCGGTTAATGTATCAATTTCCTTAATTTTTAATTTCATTTCAGTCCATCAACTTGAAAACAGCCATAACACTGAAAACGCCAATCCTGTTTGCGATGAAAGCAGGTGTATCTTTACAAAGAACAGGAGTTTTTCCAAGGTAGAGATCACCGTAATACATCAAAAAATCAATTACACTTTTATCGGTTTTAGGAGTTGGAATTATTTCCATCAATTGGAGATAACGCGGCGGATTGAAAAAATGGATTCCGCAAAAATGTTTTTGAAAGTCTTCACTTCTTCCTTCAAGCATTGTATGAATTGGAATACCGGAAGTGTTTGTTGTTATTAATGTGCCGTCTTTACGAAATTGTTCAACTTTTTCGAAAACAGACTTCTTTATATCCAGGTTTTCAATAACAGCTTCAATTATCCAATCAGCATTTTGAAGGCAATCCATGTTGTCTTCAAAGTTACCGGTTGTAATTCTTGATGAAAATGATTTGTGATAAAAAGATGCTGGTTTCGATTTTTGTGCAGCTTTAAGGTTGGCATCAACAAACCTGTTACGAACTGCTTTATCATTTAGGGAAAGCCCTTTTTTCTTTTCATCTTCATTAAGTTCTTTTGGAATTATATCCAGAAGGTTAACTGTGCAACCAATGTTTGCAAAATGTGCAGCAATCCGTGAACCCATTACGCCGGAACCCAGAACTACAACTTTTTTAATTATTCTTTTCATAGTTTTTTAAGATTTTTGTTGAATAAATAACTCCCTGTTCTGGACAAAATATTTTTATACAAAATGCTTTGTTTCCGATTCGCTGTAGATCTTTTCAAAAAGATCCGGATATCTTTCTTTAATTATTCTTCTCTTAAGTTTTAATGTTGGGGTAAGTTCACCTGTTTCAACAGACCATTCATCTTCAACTAAAGCAAACTTTTTAATTTGCTGCACTTTACCAAACCGCTCATTATACATTTCGATATCTTCCCAAATTCTGTTTTTCACATCAACCGAATTAACTACATCTTCTTTACTGGATAATATTTAATTTTTTAATCTTCGCCCAATCCAGAATAAAATCAAATTTTGGAACGATCAGTGCTGCTGCAAAATTCCTGTTTTCACCAATCACCATTATCTGCTCAATGAATAGTGATTCTTTCATTTTATTCTCAATCGGCTGAGGTGCAACAAACTTCCCGCCCGAAGTTTTAAATACTTCCTTAACTCTATCGGTTATTTTTAGAAACCTTCCCTCAACCATTTCCCCAATATCACCTGTATGAAACCATCCATCTTTATCTATAGCTTCTGCCGTATAGTCAGGTCGGTTATAATAACCCTGCGTTACATTTGGTCCCTTGCAAAGAATTTCACCATTCTCAGCAAGCTTAATTTCAATACCCGGCATAGTTGGACCAACTGTACCTATGTAATAGTCACCTTTTTCGTAACGGTTGCTTGTTATTCCCGGGGATGTTTCTGTTAAACCGTATGCTTCAATAATCGGAATACCAGCGGCGTTAAATATCCTGCCTAAACGGGGTTGAAGAGAAGCTGCACCGCTCATAATACCAATTACTTCGCCTCCAAGTGCTTCTTTCCATTTTGAAAAAACTAATTTCCTGGCAACACCAAGCCGGATATTATAAAGTAATCCATTCTTTCCCTGGGGATGAAAATGATTGGCAAGATTTAATGCCCAACCGAAAATTGCTTTTTTGGCACCCGGTAATTCTCTCCCCTTTGCCATAATTTTATCGTAAACTTTTTCTAAAACACGCGGTACGGTTGTAAAGAAATTTGGTTTAACTTCTTGCAGGTACTCTCCTATTTTATCGGTGCTCTCCACATAATGAACTGATGTACCGTTTGTTAGGTAATAATAAGAAGCAGTTCGTTCGAAAATGTGACAGAGTGGTAAAAAACTTATTACCTTATGATCTGAGCAGATAGGAAGAAATTGAGTTAATGATATAACATTGCTAACAATATTTTTATGTGTTAGCATTACACCTTTTGGTGTACCGGTAGTGCCGGAAGTATATATTATAGTTACAAGTTTATCTTCAGTAATCGAATCTTTTATATCATTCAGTTTATCTTTAAGATTTACATCAGCCATATTAGTAACTTCACTCCAATGCCTTGCACCATCTACTTTATCAAAAGTGAACACTTCTGCCGGGCTATTAACTCTGGTATTAACTCTTTTAACTTTATCCAGTAATTCTTTATCAGCTACAAAGACTAACTTTACTCCCGCATCATTAAAAATAAACTCGTAATTATCCTCACTCATGTTAGGATAAAGCGGAACAATGATGGCACCAATTTGCAAAGAACCAATATCTATAAAATTCCACTCTGTTCTGTTACCCGAAATGATAGCGATCTTGTCATCCTTTTTAATTCCCATTTTAAGTAATCCAAGACTCACGCTGTTTACAATTTCTATGCACTTATCGGTACTGAATTTCCTCCACTTTCCGCCCGCCTTATCGCAAAGTGCATCTTCTCGTGGATAACTCTTCTGCTGGTAAGATAAACTATCAAATAACCTGTTTTTATCCAATATCGGGGAAACTCATAGCTCACTCCATTTGGTTACTAATTATTAACTTTGAAAATAAAAACTTAAATAATAAAACACAAGCGAATTTTCGCTAATAATGAAATTTAGCTGTATTTTTATTTGCAATTTTTATATATTTTATCAGTATAAATGTGAAGCTATGATTATTCAGAATAAAACCGATAAAATGAAACCAACAAAAACTAATATTAAACTGATATTTGGATTAAAATTAAAACAGCTCAGGCAGGATAAAAATCTTTCACTCTCAGAGCTTGCAGTGAAAAGCGGTTTATCCGTTTCTTACCTTAATGAAATTGAGAGCGGTAAAAAATATCCCAAAGCAGATAAAATTGCAGTTTTGTCAGAAGCACTTAATGTTAATTATGACAAGCTTGTCTCGCTTAAAACTTTCGAGACATCTTGCTCCAATTGGTGATCTGCTGGATTCGAAAGTACTCGAACAGCTTCCTTTGGATCATTACGGAATTGATATAAACAAACTGGTTGTTTTAATGGCTAACGCTCCTATGCAGCTAAGTGCGCTGGTTGCAACTCTGGTAGAAATGGCAAAGAGTTCTGAATTAAGCCAAAATAATTTTTCACGAACCGCTTTAAGAACTTATAAAGAATTAAATGAAAACTATTTTGGAGATCTGGAAAAAGCTGTAGAAAAATTTGTTGGCAAAATATAAATTCTCAAATTCTCCTCCTGTGACTTATTCTGCTTTGCTAAATGTAATTAATAATCAATTTGGAATTACTGTTGATGAAAAGCTGCTGGACGATTACCCCGAACTATCAGAAATAAGAGCTATTTATATTCCTGGTAAAACAAATAAATTAGCGATCAACAAAAATTTAAACGATTCACAAAAGACATTTATCCTCGGCAAAGAAATTGCTTATCAATACCTTGGAATTACAGACCGATCAAACCTTTACTCATCTGCCAGGGTTGATTCTTTCGACCAGTTGCTTAACAATCTTAGGGCTTCGTACTTTGCAACTTCGCTAATGCTAAAAAGAGAAAATGTTCTCGCTGATCTCAGGCAGTTTTTCAAAATGAAAAAATGGGATAGCAATACTTTGCTCGAACTAATTGATAAGTATAACGCAACGCCGGAAATATTTTTACAACGGTTTACAAATCTTGCTTCAAAGTTTTTAAATCTGAATAGTTATTTCTTTCTCAGGTTTAATACAGTTGAAGGTTCGGATGAATACCATCTTACCAAGGAGTTAAGACTTAACACTCTTGAAAATCCCAGGCGGCTACCAGAGTATGGAACATTACTGCAGAAGATGGATATCAATTGGAGTGCTTAAAAAACTGGAACAGAAAATAAAAGGTAGCGGATCGTATGACAAGTCTGTTGCGGGAGTGCAAATATCTGAATTCTTTGATTCCGGCGATCAATATTTCAGCATTTCCATTTCACGAAGAAACAGGTTAACAATAGGAAATAATATAAGTATAACAGTTGGATTTCTTATAAATGATGATTTCAAGAAAAAGGTAAAGTTCTGGAATGATCAAAAAATTCCCGTGAAGATTGTTAATAACACTTGCGAGAGATGTACAATTACTTGATTGCAAGGAAAGAGTTGCACCAGCAGTTGTTGCCGAGCATGAAAAAAACATGACAGCTATAAAATCATCTATAGTGAAATTAATTAGCGAAGCACAAAGGTAATTTATAGCTGTTCTTTATTCCATCAAACCTCCAATCTATAAAATCCTAAATGCCGATTGTAGTACCACACTTATAATAATATTAAATTTTATTTTGATATTTTTTACATTAATAATATCAATCACTAATCAGCCTTGAAGAAAAACAGCTTTATAATTATTGCACATCGAGGTGAATCTTACGATGCACCCGAAAACACCCACGCATCAATAAATTTGGCATGGAAAAGAAATGATGATGCGGTTGAAATTGATGTTCAACTTACAAAGGATGAAAGGATTGTTGTAATTCATGATAAATCAACTTTACGAACAGGTGGAAAGTTAAAAAGAATTTCATCAAACACTTATGACAATTTATCGCAGGTAGAGATAGGAAAATTTAAGGGTAGAAAATGGAAATATGAAAGAATTCCTTTGCTGGATGATGTGATAGATAAAGTTCCTGAAAATAAAATTCTGTTTATAGAAATTAAAAGTGATTACAGAATTGTTAAACATTTAAAGAATTTAATCAGGCAAAAAGGTGTAGAACCAAATCAAATTAAGTTTATTGGATTTGATATTAATACGATGAAATTAATAAAAATATCTTTGCCTGAGTTTGAATCGTATTGGATTATTGAAGGCAAACATTACAAATCAAAATCACTTCTTAAAAGTTCTGTTGAAAAATGTAAAGCAGCCGGGTTGGATGGTTTGGATGTACAAGCAAGAAAATATCTGAATTCAGAAGTAATTAAATTCGTAAAAAATAATGGATTAAAAATTTACACATGGACAGTAGATGATCCGGTAAGAGCAAAGCAATTATATATTGATGGAATTGATGGGATAACTACAAACAGGGCGAGTTGGCTTAAGAAAAAACTAATCGATATATAAAATATTTATGGTAAGAATTGAATAAATTCCATTATGGATAAAATTATTATTGGCATTCACGGGCTTGGTAATAAACCGCCAAAATATCTTCTGGAAGAATGGTGGCGACTGTCAATAAATGAAGGTTTGAAAAAAATCAAGAGCCACTTTGCTGAGTATGATTTTGAACTTGTTTATTGGGCTGATTCTTTACATCCTGATCCATTAAATCCTTACGAAGATGATGAAGATAGTGAATTGTACCTTAGCGAAAAATATGAGCCGGCAACTAAAGAAAAAAAAGTCAAATCAAATGGATATAAAGAAAATTTTATAAACTTTTTCAAAAAGCAGCGTGATAAAATATTATTTAATGAAACACTACATGTTAAATTCCCTTCACTTACTGATCTTATCATCAAACATTTTTTTAAAGATTTAGATATCTACTTAACCCAACAATGTGTTGAAGAAAATAAATCTGATTGTCTTGCACAGGATATTATCCGCAATAAACTCGCTGATATATTACAAAGGCACAAGGATAAGGATATATTGTTAATTGCTCACTCGATGGGAACGATAGTAGCGTATGAAGTTTTGATAGATGTTGAGAATGAGATTAATATTGATTCTTTAATTACAATTGGTTCGCCACTTGGTGTTCCATTTATTTTTGAAAAATTAAAAAATGATCGAAGCATTGTAGCCGGTGAAGGACGTAAATTAAGAACCCCTGAGAATATTTTAACAGGATGGAATAGTCTTGCTGATCTTGATGATAAGATTGCGCGAAGCGCTGATATGAGTAAATTATTCAAAACTAACTCACATAGTGTGGCGCCGGTAATGGAGGTGGTTGAAAATGATTATGAAAGTGAAGGAATTGAGAATCCACATAAATCTTATGGATACTTGCGAACACCTGAAGTAGCACAAATTATTGATGATTTCTTAGCCCGAGGAAGAAATAAATTTATTCTCTGGTTAAGAAGAAAGTTTGAAATAGTTAAATATAAATTTACAAAATCATAATTGCTGCAAAGAGAACAAATACTATCAAAGCTATCCGACAATTCCGAACAATGGGATTTTATTATTATTGGCGGCGGAGCTACAGGAGTAGGCGCTGCAATTGATGCTTCATCACGCGGATATAAAACTCTTCTTTTAGAACAAAGTGATTTTGGTAAAGGCACTTCCAGCCGAAGCACAAAATTAATCCATGGCGGTGTAAGATATCTTCAGCAGGGAAACATTTCTCTTGTTTTAGAAGCACTTAAAGAAAGAGGATTACTTTGTCAAAATGCACCTCACTTAGTTCATAATCTTGCGTTTATAGTTCCAACTTACGATTGGTGGGAAGGAACATTTTATGGAGTTGGATTAAAATTGTACGATATGCTTGCAGGTAAGTATGGTTTTGGTAAATCACATTTACTTTCAGAAGAAGAAACACTTCAGCGAATTCCTACTTTAGAAACCAATGGTTTAAGAGGCGGAGTAATTTATTATGATGGTCAGTTTGATGATTCACGTCTATTAATAAATATGGTTCAAACAGCTGATGAACTTGGTACAGATATATTGAATTATATCAAGGTTACTTCATTATTAAAGGAGAATGATATTGTAATTGGTGTTATTGCAGTTGATGTTGAAACCGGAAATGAATACAAACTAAAAGCAAAAACAGTTATTAATGCTACCGGAGTTTTTACGGATTCGATTAGAAAGATGGATGATGAAAATGTAAAATCAATTATAGCTCCAAGCAGGGGAACTCATATTGTTTTGGATAAATCTTTTTTACCGGGAGATAATGCAATTATGGTTCCGCATACTTCTGATGGAAGAATACTTTTTGCAATCCCATGGCTAAATCATGTTATTGTGGGAACTACTGATGTTGAAATTGATGAACCGACTCTTGAACCGGTTGCTGAGGAAGATGAAATTGATTTTCTTCTTAACACTGCTTCAAAATATCTTGTTAAAGATCCCTTCAGAACTGATATTCTGAGTGTCTTTTCAGGTATTCGTCCTCTTGTAACAAAAGGTGATGAAGAAAGTACTGCTGCAATTTCGAGAGAGCATACTGTTTTAATTTCAAGAAGTGGATTAATTACTGTTGCTGGTGGTAAATGGACTACCTATAGAAAGATGGCTGAAGATACTATTGACCAGGCAATTGAGGTTGCGCAGCTGGAGTATAAACCTTCGGTAACGGAAAACTTTCATTTACATGGTTACATAAAGAATAAAGTAGCAGATGCTCATCTCGCACATTATGGTTCTGATGCAGATGAAATTGAAGCTTTATCTTCTCAGAAATCATTAAACGAAAAATTGCATCCTAAATTTGAAATTAAAGCAGGTGAAGTAGTTTGGTGTGTAAGAAATGAAATGGCAAGAACAGTAGAAGATTTTTTAGCACGCCGTACACGAGTACTTTTTCTAGATGCAAATGCTGCAATTGAAATGGCTCCCGCTGTTGCAAAGTTGATGGCTAAAGAGCTAAAGAAAAATCGCAAATGGGTTAAAGAACAGGTTGAATCATTTAATGAAGTTGCAAAGAAATATTTAATTCATTAAGTAAAATTATTCAGAAGGAATCGTTACGACAAAAAATTAACTATCACAGTATATTCTGAATATTAACTAAATATTCCCACCAAAATATCCCCAGCTTTCTCAACATCACTATCATTAATATCTAAATGAGTTATTGCTCTTAATGAATCAACAGTTCCGGGTGTAAAAAGTAATCCTACCTCTTTGCATTTACTTAAAGCTTCAGTAATATTCATCGTTAGCGGTTTAAACAATAAAATATTTGTGTGAACTGCATCCATATTTATTTCCAGGTTAGGAATTTCATTTATCCTTTCCGCTAAATATTTTGCTCTGCGGTGATCTTCTTTTAATCTTTCAATATTATTTTGAAGAGCATACAATCCTGCAGCTGCTAATATTCCAACCTGCCTCATTCCCCCGCCCCACGCTTTACGAATCCTGAAAGCTTCCTTAATAAAATCTTTACTTCCTGCAATTACAGTGATCCAACGGGAGCGCCTAAACCTTTTGATAAACAACAGGAAACAGTATCAAAATGTGATGCATATTTCTTTGGGGAAATTCCGGTTTCAACTGAAGCATTCCACAATCTTGCACCATCAAGGTGATAAAAAAGATTATGTTTTTTAGCAAGCTCTTTTAAAGCAATAATGTTTTCAATGGGATGAATTGTACCCCCGGCACGGTTATGTGTATTTTCAACTTCAATAACTTTAGTTCGCGGCATATGATATGCAGTTGTTCTGATGTATGGTTCAACTTGCTCTGCGGTTATTACTCCTAGTTTACCATCAAGGGGATAAATTTGAATTCCACTTAAACGAGATGGAGAAGCTGATTCGTAATTAAAAATATGAACTTCCCTATCACAAATAACTTCATCACCTGGCTCAGTTAAAACATTTAAACAAATCTGGTTTGCCATTGTACCGCTGGGTACGAACAGTGCCGCTTCTTTGCCAAGAAGTTCAGCTGTATATTCTTCTAATTTATTAACAGTCGGATCTTCTTTAAAAACATCATCACCCACTTCGGCTTCATACATAGCTTTGCGCATTCCTTCGGAAGGTTTAGTTAGAGTATCGCTTCTTAAATCAACAAACATAATTTCCTCTCTTATTCTCTACGATAAGTAAATCCAAAAATATTATTAATAAAATTAATTTATAGTTTAAACTTTTTCTTTAACCAGAATAAAATATTCATTCCAAAAATCCAAAAAGAAAAAACGGAACTGAGCAGCGGAAAAATGAGTGGATTGTTTGTGTAAAATGTTTCTTCTGTTTGAAGCGGTACATCAACAACCAAAACCGTTTTTGTGAACATTTCAGTTTCAGCTACAGTTTCTCCAAGAGCATTTATTAAACAGCTCACCCCGCCGTTAGCACAACGAACAACCGATCTCCTGTTTTCAATTGCTCTTAAAACTCCAAATTCTTTATGCTGGTAAGGTCCGCTCGAATTGCCGTACCAGCTATCGTTTGTAACAACGGCAATTAACTCCGCTCCCCTTTGAACAAAGTTAGTTACAAAAGCAGGAAATACAGATTCAAAACAAACCAATCCTGATATTTTAATCGTATCCTTATCAGAATTTTTTAAAGGAAGCTTAAATACAGTTGTATCCTGTCCAACATTCCAGCCGGAAATTCCTACCCCCCACTTTAGGAAGTTTCCCAGGAAAGAGAAGTACTCAACAAACGGAACCTTCTCTCCAAGAGGAACCAATTTCATTTTTCCGTAGCGCTGCAAATCTCTTGAACCGGGAACGAGAAGAATAACCGAATTATAAGTTGCATAATAAAAATCATTTTTCTCACCATGCTTAGCATAATCAGGAATATTCTCTTTACCGGAGAAAATTCTTATATCAGGCATACCTGTTAGTAAGCCAACCTGATTCTCTTCAATAAAGTTGAAGATCTTATCAGTTATCTGCGGATAACTTCCTCCAAAAGCGTAAACAGGTAAAGCTGTTTCTGGCCACAGAATAATTTGCGCTCCTTTTTCAACTGCTTTGGAGGATTAATTCAAGATACAAGATCCAAGCAGAGTTATCTAGATGTTACTTGTTTCCCACTTATTCCATGGGGATTAAGATCGGGTTGAACAAGCCCAACTTTTATTTTTCTTTCAGAAAGTTTAAATGTTGATGTTCTTACTAAACCGTAAACTAAAAACGAAGCAAACAGGATAATTGCTGTGAGCAACGCCGGAGAGATTAATTTTTTACCTGCTTTATAATTTTTATAAGATTTATATAAGAGGATATTAATGTAAGCCACTACAACGGAGAGACCAAAGGTTCCAATTATTTCAGCACTCTGAATGAAAAGGTGAAACTTTGCAAGTCCATGTCCAAGTAAGACCCACGGAAATCTAAGATCGCTTAAGGTTAGTAGATACTCAGCAGTTACCCAAAATAGCGGGAAGAAATAAAGAGCATTTACTTTAGGAAAAATTTTCTTTGCAAGGTAATAAAGTGTTGAAGGAATAAGGAATACGCATGGATAAGCCAGTAAAAGTGCTCCGCCGCCCATCATTAAAAACGGATCTGCAGATGACTGCCAGCTTCCAACCCAGTATAGTGTGAGAAGACTAAAAATAAAGGTAAAAATAAATGTTGCCCTGCTTATCGATGCAAGCGATGTTCTTTTTTCAAGTACGCTTAGGTAAGGTAGAAATGCAATAAATATTAGTAATGTAAAAGGGAAAGGGAAAGGTGTGAATGAAAGAGCCAGCAATATGCCCGAAAGAATAAGGAGCAGCCATTCTTTATTCCTTCTTTTTTTTCTTCCCTGCTTAAGGGTGTTTTGTATTTTTGAAAAAGTTTCAAACCTTACTTTTCTTTTTTCTTAAATAAAATCTGATGATGAAGAACAAAACTACAACTATTGTAATTCCGATTACAATATTAGTGTAAGTGGTAAGATATTGATCAACAAGTTCAACATTGTCTCCAAAGATATAACCGAGATACAAAATAAGTGCATTCCACGCAAAAGCAGAAATAGTAGAAAGAATTATGGTTCTTTTAACATCGAGATGGCTTAACCCGGCAAAGAAGGAGATTACCGCGCGTGTGCCGGGCATAAACCTGTTTGCCAAAATAATTCCATAACCATATTTCTTAAACCAAATTTCAACTTTATCAATTGCATCAATCGGGATAAATTTAAATTTACCTGTATGAATAAATTTTTTATCAACCGTAGAACCTATATAAAACAAAACCATAAACCCTATAACAGTTCCAATACTTGTTAAAATTAATGTTGGGATAAAATGAATTGCTCCGGTTGCAATAAGTGTACCGCCGACAACTACCACAAGATCACTCGGGGAAGGAGGAAATACATTCTCAATAAATGCAAATAAAAAAAGTGTGATATAAATCCAAATGGGGGAAAAGGATGAGATCTCGGTAAGGATAGATTCAAACATTTTTAACTTCTTTTAACGACAGTTACAGTGGCAAAAACTGCTATGCCTTCTTCTCTTCCTACAAATCCTAGTCTCTCTGTAGTTGTAGCTTTTATGGAGATCTGTTCCATTTCTGTATAAAGCATTGATGCAACATTTTTTCTCATCCTATCAATGTAAGCAGAAAGCTTCGGTTGCTGTAATGCAATTACAACATCAAGATTGCCAAGAAAATAATCTTTTTCTTTAACAAGTTTATAAGCTTCAATCAAAAATGATGAGCTGTCTGCATTCTTATATTTATTATCGGAATCGGGAAAGTGTTTGCCAATATCTCCCAGAGCCAATGAACCAAGGAGCGCATCAGTAATTGCGTGAAGAACAGCATCAGCATCTGAATGACCTGCTAAACCTTTTTCAAAGGGAATCTCAATCCCACCGAGTATTAGTTTCCTGCGTTTTGTAAAAGCATGAACATCAAATCCAATCCCAGTTCTAAAATTCATATATGATTCTGTTTTCAATTTTATTTTATATCAAAAGTATTAAATTTATTCAGCGGTTCCTGCCAATCTACTCTGCAGTTTTTTACAGCAGCGTGAATTGGACCCACTTTTAATTTGCTTATTAAATCTTCAATCAAAGCCTGCTCTCCTTCCACCACTGTAAGCACTTCGCCGCTAAAAAGGTTTTCGGAGAAACCATTTAAATCAAGTCTTCTTGCTTCTCTAAGTACAAAATACCTGTAACCTACACCCTGCACCAAACCGTTCACTAATATTTCTGCTCTCACTTTCATCAATTTAGTTCTAATTACTCTAAAATCTTTAGTTGATTGAAAAGAAAATTAGATAATTTTTAACTTTCTACAAAAAGAATGCTGCTTACAAAAAATAGTACGCGGTTCATTTATTTTTATCGGGTGTGTAACCGAATGATTTCAAAAAGCTTTCGCTGGAGCGCCATTTTTTTCTAACTTTAACTCTCAACTCCAGGAACACATCTTTTCCTAAAAATTCTTCAATAGATTCTCTGGCTGTCTGACCAAGGTTTTTAATTGCAGCACCTCGCTTTCCAATAATTATTGCCTTCTGGCTATCCTTTTCAACTACAATCTCTGCGCTTATGTAATCTTTACTGTTTTCTCTTTCTTTAAATTCTTCAATAAGAACCTCGCAGCTGTAAGGTACTTCCTCGCTATACTGCTCAAGAATAGTTTCACGAATAAGCTCTGTAACAAAAAATCTTTCGTTCTGTGTTGCCACAATATCATCAGGGTAAAACTTTGGTCCTTCCGGCAAATATTCATCTATTGTCTGCAGGAGTTTTTGCGTGTTAAAGTTTTGCAATGCTGAAAGTGGAATTATTTCATCAAACTTTCCGGATTTTTCAAAATGTTCCAAAATAATTTTTACTCTATCCTGCGGCAGAAGATCAATTTTATTCAGAACGAGTATTTTCTTAACAGGCGCCTTTAAAATACTCTCTTTTACGTAGCTATTATTTAGAGCTTTATTTCCTGCCGGATCAACTTCAACATCCAATAGCAGCACAATAACATCAGCATCCCTGCCAGAGAGCCTTACGTCATCCATCATCTTTTCCTGAAGAAGATATGCTGGATCAAGAATGCCGGGAGTATCGATAAAAATAACCTGGAAATTTTCTTCACTTAGAATTCCAAGAATCCTTTTACGGGTAGTCTGGGGTTTTAAATTAGTAATAGAAATCTTTTGCCCGAGCAAAGTATTTAGTAAAGTTGATTTACCTGCATTGGGCAATCCAAGTATAGCAACATAACCTGATTTATGAATCATTCATCAACTGGAAAAATTTTTAATTGTTTGATTACAATTTATTGAAGGAATGGTAACATTAAAAGGTGAAATGATAAACGGTTCAAAATAAAATAACGGCAAATAAAGACTAAGTGCTTAAATTTGCCTTATTCCGCTTTTGGTTTTCAAAGAAGAAATAACCGGAGATCATTATTCCAAGCGAAAAGACTAAACCAATAATAGATAGATTTTTTGAACTAAAAATCTTCTTTAACTCGTAAATTAATCCATTGCTTACCTGGTGTACAGTTTCTGTTACCTGGATTGATTCGGTTTGAGGTGAAGAAGTGGAAATAATTGCTGTGGCGACATAAGCTACAATACCAACACATATTAAGATAAAAATCGATGCAATTACAAAAACAAAATATTTTTGATTACGTGGCAATTCAAATTTTTTATTGAGTTTGGAAATTACAATCTGGGTAAAGTCTTGGCTGGTTTCATCTTCCTTTAATTGAGAGAGCTCATCATGGATAATTTTAAGAGCCCTAAAATTTTGCCTGTCACTTTCAGAACTTGCCAGTATTTTTTCAATCTCTTTCCTTTTCTGTTCGTTCAGATTACCATCCAGGTAATCATTCAGAATTTCATCGGTTAATAAATTCATACCAGCTCCTTAACAAGATCTTTTTCAACTATTAAATCTTTCAAAGCATTCCTTGATCGGTGAAGAACTACTTTTACATTTGAAACTGAGATTTCTAAAATTTCACTAATTTCTTCGCAGCTCATTTCATTCAAATAATAAAGATTTATAACAGTTGCAAACCTTTCCGGTAATTGGTTTACAAGATCATTAACAAAAACAGAAAGATCTTTTTTTTCAGAACTTCTAAAATCATAGTCACTTTTTAAATCAAAATGGTCATCCACTGAAGACATTTCGTTTTCCGTCTTCCTCTTTTTTGATGAAAGTTTTGTTAATGCTGTATTATACACTATCCTGTAAAACCATGTTGAAAATTTTGCTTCTCCTTTAAAACTACTTAGTGAATTATAAGCTTTTAGGAAACAATCTTGTAATGTTTCTTCTGCATCCTGTTCGTTCTTCAGCATTCTTTTCAGCAAGGAAAAAGCTTTGTTTTTGTATCTATCAACAATAATTCCATAATCCGCCTGGTTTCCGCGTATTACAGAATCTAATATCTCCTGATCAGAAAATTTGTTCATCTGAATTTATGACTAAAAAAGATTTAAATAGGTTACAACAAACCGCATCTTCAAATTACAATGAGAAGTTATTCAACAAAAATCGTAAATGCAATTTTACAATTGTAACCTTCTGCTCAAAACGGAGTCATAATTAGTAAATAACAAATAGAGCCAATTGTAACCAGTTTGAAATAGAGTTTAGTCATAAGTATCAGATAACAAAAAAGGAGTTAAAGATGGAAGGCACAATAGCAGTATTTATACCAATAATAATGTTGCTGGTTATTGGATTGATTTTCGTTACTTATTTTTATTTCAAATCCCGTGAACGACAAATGCTTATTGAGAAGGGATTATCAGCCGAAGATATAAAACAGTTTTTCGAAAAGAAAAAGAGATCATTTTGTTTTAATAAAAATAGGAATAATTTCAATTTTCTTCGGAATTGGACTTAGGTTTAGGAATGATTTCTGGTAGCGATGAAGGAACGAGAGAAATATATATGCCTGCAAGTATCTTCATATTTACTGGGCTAGGATTTGTTGTTGCAAACCTGGTTGGTAATAAAATGCGAGAAAAATATAAAGTCGGATAATAATTAAAATTTAAAATTCCCCTCTCTTTGGGAGGGGATAAGGTTTCCCTCAAAAAAAATATTTACGAAATATAACAACGATGATTCTACTTCTGTTCTTCAAGCCATCTTTCAGCATCAAGAGCTGCCATACAACCAGTTCCGGCTGCTGTAACTGCCTGCCTGTATTTACTATCTGCAACATCACCGGCAGCAAAAACACCTTCAATGTTTGTGTAAGTTGAACCTGGTTTTACTTTTAAGATAACCAACCTCATCCATATCAAGCATGCCTTTAAAAAGTGATGTATTGGGTTTGTGTCCAATTCCTATAAATAGTCCGTCTGCTGCAAGTTCTTCAGTTGAATGATCTTTCGTATCTTCCAAAATAACGCCGGTCATTTTCTTTTCTGCCATTTTCTTCTACACCAACAACTTCTTTAATAACTTTATTCAATAAGAATTTAATTTTGGGATTTTTCTTTGCGCGTTCTATCATATGCTTTGAAGCTCTTAATCCTTCACGCCTGTGAACTATAGTAACTTCTTTTGCATGATTGGTAAGATAGGTTGCCTCTTCCATTGCAGTATCACCCGCGCCAACAACCAGCACTTTCTGATCTTTAAAAAAGAATCCATCACAAGTGGCACATGCAGAAACGCCATATCCCATGTAATAGCTTTCGCTTTCCAATCCTAACAATTTTGCAGAAGCACCGGTTGCAATAATTACTGCATCAGCAGTATACTCTTCATCATTAGATTTTAATTTGAATGGTCTCTGGGAGAAATCAACTTCTGTAATTTGTTTAAATAAACATTCCGTACCAAACCTTTGAACCTGTTTGCGCATCGTATCCATAAGCTCGGGACCCATCACTCCATTTTCAAAACCGGGATAATTTTCAACGTCGGTTGTAATTGTTAACTGCCCGCCGGGCTGCATTCCTTCAAACAAAACCGGTTTCAGGTTTGCTCTTGCAGTGTAAAGTGCAGCAGTAAATCCAGCCGGACCTGAGCCAATTATTATAACTTTATGATGATTATCAGACATTTAAATACCTCTGGTTAAAGTGATCAATTATAGTTTAAATTCTTTTCAAATTTGATTCAGCAAATTTAATAAAGTTTCAGGATTTGTTTGATTGGTGATATTGAGCAACTATTTCTTTTTTAAAAGGAACTCTGCATTTCTTTTAAGACCTTTTAACTTCGTTCTTTTTACAGGACTGAGTTTGAATTTTTCTCTAAAATCAGTTTCATTCATTTTCAGAACTTCTTCAAGGTTCATTTCTTTAATTTTGGGGTGAAGAAAATCTTTAATGTGAGTTGGGCTGGAGAATTTTTTATTCCAGGGACAAACATCCTGGCAAATATCACAACCGAAAAGCCAACCATCAAATTTTCCTATAAATTTATCAGAGATTTCACCCTTGTTTTCAATGGTTAAATAGGAAATGCATTTATTAGAATCCACAACATAATCAGAAACTATTGCATCAGTTGGACAGGCATCAATACAAGCAGTGCAGCTTCCACAGAAATCTGGGATCTGTTCTGTGTAATCAAAAATTGAGTTGGTAATTATATTCGCAATGAAGATCCAACTGCCAAATTCCCTGTTTATTATGTTTGAATGTTTTCCCATCCAACCAATTCCTGAATTCACTGCCCACGCTTTATCCATTACAGGACCTGTATCTACGTATGAAAGAGATTCAAAATCAGGATCGCATTCCTTAAGTTCGGCTTCAAGTTCATCCAGCATAGCCCATATAATTAAATGATAATCTTTTCCCCAGGCATACCTGGATATTTTCCCATAAGAATCATCCTGTGAGTAAAGCTCATCGGTAAAATAATTTACTGCAAGAGAAATTACACTTTTTGCCGAGGAAAGAATTTTAGATATGTCATCTTCGCTTCTCCCTGTTTCGTTCCATATATTCCATCGTTGCATGGTAACCACTTTTCAGCCATTGCTCTAAGTTATCAGTTTCAACATTTAATTCTTCAGCTTTAGCAAAACCAACAAGATCAAAGCCGGTAGCTTTCGCTTTCTGAACTACTAATTCATTTGTGAGTTTCATCTGGTTGAGTGATTACCAATTCAACTTTTTCTGATTGACTTTAACATAAACATCATCGCCAACTAATTTTACCTTATAAGTTTCCAATCCATTACTGCCGGAAGGTTTTTTACCTGTTTTAATATCGAATTTCCAGCCGTGCGATGGACAAACTACGCAATTGTCTTCCAGGAAACCTTCGAAAATTAGTGCGGTGTGCTGATGCGGGCAGATATTACTTAATGCGTGAACTTTACCATCAATCTTAAAGAGCGCAATTTCAACATCATCAATTAAGAATCTTTTACCTCTACCATCCTGCAGGTCATCTAGAGAGCATACCTTCTGGTAGCTCTCATCTTCAAGCTTTTTCAAAATTTCTGAATGTTTTATCAACTCGTATTCCTTTATCAGTATGTTTCACTGTAGCAAATGCAATTTCCGGATCATGCCCGAAAAAGAGGAGCCAGTTCTCATCAGCTGCCTGTTGTAATAAGTTTGCTTTTTCTTTCATTGTTACAAGTGGTTGAAGATCGTAACCCATTATGTAAGGAATGGGAATGTGCGAAACAAAAGGAAAAAGATCGCAGCAGTAAACTAAAGTGTTTGCTGAATCGGATATTTTCAGCATCTGCTGTCCGAATGTATGACCATTGATTACCATAAAGTCGATTTCATCATCAAGGCAGGCATCACCAATTGTAAAACTTAAAACACCTTCTTCAAACAATGGAACAAAATTACTTTTTATATAACTTCCTTTATCTCTATCCGATGGCTGAACAGCCCAATCATAATTTTGCTTTTGAACAAAGTAGCGTGCGTTCGGAAATGCCGGAACAAGTTTGCCTTTTTCCAGTTTTGTAGAGCCGCCGCAATGATCAAAATGAAGATGTGTTAAGATAACATCTGTTATATCATCCGCTTTAAGACCATGAGCTGCAAGTCCTTTTTCCATGCTTGTATTGTTGTCAACATCATAAATTCTTTTTTTCCTTGTCATTCCATTTATCCCCCATTCCAACATCCACAATGATCTTTCTATCTTCACTTTCAAGCAGAAGATTACGAGTTGCCAGTTTTACCCGGTTGCTTTCATCGGCGGGATTTGTTTTTTGCCAGAGCGGTTTTGGGATAATTCCAAACATCGCTCCGCCATCCAATCCAAAATAACCGGATTCAATAATTTTCAATTTGTACTTACCAATTTTCATTTTTGTTTTTTACATTTTGTTTAACAGGTTTGTAAACTTAAGGAAGATTATAGAAATTCAAAAAAAAAGGCACCATAAGGTGCCTTTAATAAAGCTTATAACTTTTACCTTCCTAATCCATCCAAATATTCTTTCTTCTTCAATAGTTCATCTTCACTTTCTTCATGCTTAGGATCGGGCAAGCAGCAATCCACAGGACAAACAGCCGCACATTGCGGTTCATCGTGAAATCCTTTGCATTCTGTACATTTATCCGGTGAAATATAGAAAAACTCATCCGAATAAAAGCCTTCGGCTCCGGAAGGAGCAGCAGCGCCATCACCATAGGAGGTTCCGGCTAATTCCCATTCAACTCCGCCTTCATAAATTGCTGTATTCGGGCATTCAGGTTCGCAAGCACCACAATTAATGCACTCTTCCGTTATGTATATAGCCATATTTTTCTCCTTTAAACGATTAGCTTTCTAAATGACTGATTTTCACTAAATTAATTCAAATCGACCTCTCAATATTACAAAAATTCTTGTCTCGTTCAAGATATATGGCGTTTTCTCAATACTATTGTATTAATTTATCACTTTTTAAACTAAAAATCGGATTTAAGGTAGAACCGGAAATAACTCAAGCCAACTCCAATCCGGAGAATTTAATTTTGTTGAAATAATTACTTATTATTCAGATTTTTGTTCTAATAAGCCAATCAACTAAAGCCTGGAGTTCCTCATCGGTTCCTTTAAATCGTTTCATATGAGTTTTACCGTCTAAATCAGCTTCTTTTTTAACATACGCGCTTATCAAATTCAGCTTCATAACTATCAGCCAAGGTCAACCAGGTCTCCTCCAGCCATTTTACCGGTAGTGTTTTCAGCTTCAATTCCAACTGTTGAAACTGAATGACATTTAGCACATGTATTCGGTCAATAATCTCTGTCCTTCCGGATCATCGAATGAACTAAAGCTGAAACCAAGCACCAGCATTGCGCCAAGTGTTAAAGGAACTAATGGATTAAAAATTTTCTTCATTTTCCAGATCTCCTATAATTAGAAATTATTACTCACCTAAATTGGATTAACACAATATCAATTAAAAATCCACGTCCGGAGGAGTGATCTGGTTGATAATTATTTATTAACAGGAACAAAATTATACAATATGAATGAATTTGTCAATATCATTGTTTTTAGATAAATAATTCTCATCACGCTTCAAGATTATTGGATATTTAATTTATTTGCCAAATAATCCAGTTCTATGTTTTCGCGCGAAAAATGTGGATGAACAAATCACTTTCATATTTTTCAACAAAACTTATCACCCGAAAGAAGATCAGTTGCTTTTTGAATTGAGAGCAAAACAACAGGAATTGTGGTTTCGATATTTTCATCTTCTTCACTTACTAATTTAAAGGATGAAGAAATCGCACGATGTTTAATCCATTTCCAGTATTTTGAAATTGAACTGCGCGGAAGAAATAAAATACCTGTTGCGCCGTTTTCAACTGCCGTTTCAATTTTATAATTCGCATCAGAATATTTCTCGTGATCATCATCTGAAAATATTTTTTCACCATCGAATAGAGGTGCATCGCGGAAAATAAGTACAACTTTTCCACTTACATCAATGTTTGCGTAATCATCATAACCGTAGCCATTTGCAGTAACGCCGTAGCCAGCAAATACAATTTCATAATTCTTGCCGGAATAGACTTCGGCAGGCATTGGATTTTTCGATAATAAAAAATCGTCCCCTAATTTTAGCTCGGTTTCTCCATCATTAGCAATAAAACTTACCTTTGAATTTTCATGAACCCATCTTACCTCAACTTCAAAATTTTGGAAGTAAGTTCCATCATCACCAAAAGGTTTTACACCGTACCTTTCCAATTCCTTGGCAATATAAAGTGATGAAATCATTTCATTCTTAGTAGTCGATTCCCTCCCTTCTAACTCATCGGATGCAAGAAATTCAAGGTTTGTTCTTATGTAGGTTAAGGCATTTTCCTCACCGGATAATACCTGGGCTCTTAATGGGGAAAAGAGAACGATTAAACAAAGTATTCCAAAAACATTTTTCATACATACCTCGTGTTAAGTAAAATGGATTTTAGAAAATAACAGATTATGGCTTTTCACCTTCATATCCATATTGAAGAAAGAGCAATGCTTTATTACTGATTATAAGATTTTTTTCTTCGGCAAACTTTTCAGCATTGTAAGTGTTGCCGTTGTAAAACCGGAACCAAAGCAAACTGCCAACCATTATGCCGTCAAATATTCTGTCATCAACAAATGATTTGATTGTAAGATAACCCCATAAAACATTCCATCCAAGTGAAAGCAAACCGCTTACATATTCGCCCGTGTAAAACTGTCCCGCACCGGGAATGATCATGGAAATAAATTTTGCAAAGTTAACTGAGTATTTTTCATCTTCAACTTTTTCTGCAAGAAGTTTTAGTTCATGCTGCGCTATCAATCTTACCAAAACTAAAAGCTGCATTCTCCCAGTCATCAGCAAAGATGTATGCCCAGCCGCGCCAGTAGTTTAGTTCATCTTTCTTTGAAGAGAATCTTTCATCATCTTCCAAGGAGTTAATTAAATCCAATGCCTGTTTAGTTGTTCTTCGTAGAATATTTACGCGTATGTTTTCTATCCTGCTATAGTAAAGTTCATCACTATTAGCAGCATTTATTTCCGCAAGAGTAAAATGTTTTACTGCATCAGCAAATTTGCCACCCTGCTTATAGCTTTTGCCAATTAAGATGTTTGCTTTGTAATTGTAAGTTTCACTTTTATCAAAGTAGAGAAGCCGTTTTAATTCGGTTACAGCATCATAATATTCTTCATCAGCAAAGAGTTGTTTTGCAAAATCGTATTGTTTAGCAAAATCATCCTGTGCCGCAATTCTTGCAGCAAAAGTAGATAAAGATTAATATGATTAAATAAAATCTATTCACAGAAATTATACTCCGGCGTAAAATAATTATTCTGTTCAAGATAGAGATTCAAACCGTCTTCAAACTCAAAAGCAATTTTTGCATTATAAATTTGTGCTGCTGCAACAGATCCATAAACATTTCCTGCATAGAAGAATGCACCCAAACCTGTAAATATCCATGCCCGTGTGTTATGATCAGCCCTGAAATTATCGTAAGCAAGAAAAGCAAACAAACCGCTTGTAATCAGCGCCATTATGCCATCACCCCATTCGCCAACGTACATTTTTCCTGAACCGGGAATTACTGCAGACATTATTCCTGCTAGAGCCGGATTTTTATTTGGCGGATCGTTTTTCCAATTATAAAAGGATGTTACTTTTTCTTTTTCATCTTTATTAAATGGATTTAGAAATTCCTCTGAAGCTGGAAGATCATCATCAGTAAAAAGATATGAAAAGTTAAAGAGTTTTTTTCCGTTAGATTGGTAGTTATTAGTTTTATTTGAAAAACTCTCCAGATAAAATGAGCGAAATGCTTTGTAATCTTCAATTAAAAAATATGCTTTAAGTTCCTGCAATTTTGCATCATCAAAAAAAACTGAGGCAGGGGTAATATCAGATAGTCTTTTGAATTGATTTTAAATGATCACCTATATATAAGTAACCCAATCCTATTTTAAAATTGAGTGTATCGTCATCAACAATGTTTTCAAGTTTTTGATATTCTAAATTTGCACGCAGGTAATCTTTTTCACAAAAAAGATAATCAGCAAACTTTTTTATGTTTTCCGGTGAGTGAAAATTAAATTCATTTGTTTGCGCAAAGTGCAAAGGGGAGATGATCAGAATTAAAATTAATGTTAATCGCATCAATCCTTCACGATAACTGAAGCAGGTATGTATTCTATTCTATCTTCATCCAACTTATATAGATCTATTGGATCATAGTAGTGACCACTTTTAACGCGGGGATAATGATCGTGTCTTTTATAAATATTCATATCGCGGGTAAACCGATCGAAGAACATTAGCGTACCCTGTAATAAATTTGTTTCTTTTGCAGATTGAATAAGGAAAGATGAACAGGAAGGACGAAAAGGACAATTATCACCATCAAGATCTGAGAAAAAAAACCAGTACGCATTTCCAACTGATTTAACCAAAGCTTCTCCAAAATTATCAGCTTCAAAGGAATAAACGCGATGCCTGTATTCGTTTGGTTTTTCATAGGAATAATCTGCCTTCTCCCATTTAACCCAATCAGTTTGGGAGAAAGCAATAGAAAAGAAAATGAATGTTAAAAATAAAGTTAATCTCAATTTTTATTTTTTATCTAATAACGATCTTGCAATTACAATTTTTTGTATTTCGGAAGTTCCTTCATAAATTTCTGTAATTTTAGCATCGCGCAGGTATCTTTCAACTAAATATTCCCTTACGTAACCGTAGCCACCATGAATTTGTATAGCTTCCAGAGCACACTCTACTGCTATTTTAGATGAATAAAGTTTTGCCATTGCAGCTTCGGCATAATATTTTTTGCCTGCATCTTTTAATGCTGCTGATTTAAGAGTTAATAATTTTGCTGCATCAACTTTAACTGCCATATCGGCAAGTTTAAATTGTATTGCCTGGAATTTTGAAATCTCTTTACCAAAAGCTTTTCTTTCTTTTGAATATTTAAGTGCTGCATCCATAGAAGCTTCTGCAATTCCAATTGCCTGTGCATGCAATACCAATTCTTCCGCCATTAAGTGTGTTCATTGCAAAGTTAAAACCTTTTCCTTCTTCCCAAATAATATTTTCAGCAGGAACTTTACAATTTTCAAAAGTTAAAGAGCAAGTATCTGAACTTCTTATACCAAGTTTATCCTCTTTTTTACCATATCCGAAATCCTTCTGTTCCTTTTTCAACCAAGAGAGCAGAAATTCCATGATGTCCTTTTTCCTTATCAGATTGAGCAATAACAATATGGTAATCAGCAGATATGCCCGTTGGAAATCCAGTTCTTTATTCCATTCAAAACATAATGATCACCATCTTTATCTGCGGTGGTTCTTTGACTGTGTAGCATCACTACCTGCTTCAGGTTCAGATAAAGCAAATGCTCCAAGTTTTTCGCCCTGTGCAAGTGGTACAAGATATTTTTTCTTTATATGATCTGAACCATACTCTTCCAATCCCCACGTTACAAGTGAATTGTTAACGGACATAATTACACCAACGCTTGCATCCACTTTTGAAATTTCAATCATTGCTAAAACATAACTGATTGTATCCATTCCCGCGCCGCCATAATCAGGTGAAACCATCATCCCCATAAAACCAAGCTCTCCCATTTGCTTAATTATTTTTTCCGGAAACACTGCATTTATATCTCTCTCAACAGCAGTAGGAGCAATTTCGTTCTGTGCGAAATCTTTTGCAGATTCCTGGATCAATAATTGTTCTTCTGTAAAATCGAAATTCATTTTTCTCCCTTTTATATTTTAATTATTCAATAAGAAATGATTTTGTGGTATTGATTTTATCTATTTTCACTTTTTAAAAATAACTCAATAATATATTTATAACAAAGTAATGTGAATATGTTTAATGCTTTATTTAAAGCATCAATTTACAGGTTAAAAGCTAATTGCTATATTTGATAGGAAGAAATAATTTAATTGATGATAACACACGGCAAAAAAATATTAAAAGGTCTTACACTGGAAGAACTGCAAAGTTTTTGTTCTGAAGAAGGAGAACCAAAATTCAGAGCTAAACAAATTTTTAGCTGGATGTATGGACATTTGGCTGATAGTTTTGATGAGATGCAGAATCTTCCTAAGCCACTGAGAGAAAAACTTACAGAGATCAGCAGTTTAAATACTCTTAAAAATATTACTTCCGAAGTTTCCTCTTCAACCGGTACAACAAAATATATATTTGAAACTGCAGAGGGAAACAGGATTGAATCGGTTCTTATACCGGAAATAAGAAGGAACACGCTTTGTATATCAACGCAAGCCGGGTGTCCGCTCGATTGCAAGTTCTGCGCAACAGGCTTGATGGGTTTTAAGAAAAATTTATCAGCAGGTGAAATTTTTGATCAGTATAAACTTGCTGTGAAAGATAATGAAGACAAAAAGATTACAAACATAGTTTATATGGGGATGGGTGAACCGCTTTTAAATTTTAACGAAACTATAAAATCATTACAAATTTTTTCAGATGAGTTAACAACAGGAATTACTCCCAGAAGAATCACTCTTTCAACTGCAGGAATAGCACCTAAAATTAAGGAGCTTGCTGATTCAGGTATAAAAGTAAAACTTGCACTTTCGCTTCATTCATGCTTTGAAGATGTTAGAAGTAAAATTATGCCTGTAAATAAAAAGTACTCTCTTAAAGAAAATATTGAAGCAATTAAATACTACTACAAAAAAAACCCGCACAAAAATTACTTTTGAATATGTTATGCTGAAAGATATTAATGACAGGAAAGAAGATATCAAAGCATTAACAAAACTGTGCAGGTCTTTGCCGGGCAAAGTAAATGTTATTCCTTTTAACTCTCTTGAGCATATGAATCCCGGAGGTGATTTCAGCAAAACTGCTACCAAGTTCTGCAGAAAGAATTAATAATTTTGTAAATGAATTAAAAGCTAACGGTATAACCGTAATGCTTAGAAATACACAGGGTGATGATATTGCTGCGGCTTGCGGACAGCTTGCGATAAAAAGTCAAAAGTAAAAAGGTTAAAGTGAATGTAATTATGAACTATAAATATTGAATTTTAACTAAAAAAAATGAAAAAGCTTACACACGAAGAAATTTCTGAAAACAGGAGCACTCTTGATAATCTGCACAAAGTTAAGAAACTTCCTGTTTACGTAGTGATAGACAGCATAAGAAGTAATTATAATGTAGGTTCAATTTTCAGAACTTCTGACGGTGCAATGATTGAAAAACTTTATCTGTGCGGATACACTCCTCATCCACCTAAAAAAGAAATTCTTAAAACAGCATTAGGTGCAACCGAAAGCGTAAACTGGGAGTATGTAAAAGATCCGAAAGAAGTAATTAAAAAAATGAAAGACGAGGGAATTAAAGTTTGTGCTTTAGAGCTTACAGATAAGAGTTTTCCTTATTACGATTTGAAAAAAGATATATTTCCTCTTTGTGTTTTAATTGGAAATGAAATTACAGGTGTATCGCAGGATCTTTTAGAATTGTGTGATTTTTCGATTGAGATTCCGCAGTACGGAATAAAGCAATCTTTAAATGTTGCAGTGGCTTACGGAGTTACCATTTTTGAGTTGAGGAAATTGTTTGATCAGATAATTAAGAAATTGTAATATATGAATGAAAAAATATTTGATAGATTTCCGGTTATTAAAAACTAACCGATTTATTTTAAGGCAATTAAATGAAAATGATGTTATGGAATATATAATTTTTATTCTGATCCGGTTGCGTTAAAATATGTTCCACGAAATCTGTTTACAGAACGTATCGAAGCAAGTGATAAAATAAAATTCTTTAATGCTTTATTTGATGATAGAAAAGGAATCTGGTGGGCAATTTCATACAAAGAGAAACAAAATATTATTGGTATTGCCGGTTTCTTCGAAATTGATAAAGATGCAACTAAAGCAGAATTAGGTTATGGTTTTTTACAAGGAAATTGGGGAAAAGGTGTAGGAGACAGAAGATTGTAAAAATAGCTTACAGATGTTTGGATTTAACAGACATATGGTCAACTGCACAAAATTTACGCATTTATTACACCCTGAAAATATTTCTTCAATAAAAGTAGTGGAAAAATTCTGGATTATAAAAGAGAAGGATTATTTAAAGATCACGATTTTGCACAGAACAAATATTTTGATACGGCTGTTTATACGAAAATTATAAGTTGAGATTAAAAATTTAAGCTGCAGCAGTAAAAAACTCTTCACCGTTATCTTTTGTGTGGATCATAAGCAGGTTTGCACGAACCATCTTAACTAAAGTACGGGAAGCTCTTCTTTCTGAAATGTTAACAAGCTCACTAAGTTCTTTAACAGAAATTCCTTCTTTTTTAGCAAGGTATTCAAAGACAGTCTTTTCAACAGGACCGATTGTATATTTTTTTAAACTAAGATTACCAGATTGAGCTTTTAATATCCTTACCATCTCTTTGCTGGCTTGCAGGCTTTTATCATTTACCCGCACCGTTACAAGAGATTTATTAATATCAAGTTCTTTAAGGTAATCCTGCAGCCGGTGAGGTTTATTATCTGATTCGGGAATTGAGACAATCACAATTTCCTTTCCATGAAGCTCAATAAAATTAATTGAATAATCAAGCGGTGGTTCGCAATAATTTTTAGCAGCATCGTTAATCATTTCGGCTTCAGCTTTTTCACTTTCCACACCAACAATTTCCCCATCATCATCAACTCCAAAAAGTATATACCCGCCTTTGGTATTGGCAAATGCAATCATCTCTTTTGCAATTTTTTCGGGAGTTGTAAAAAGGCGTTTAAATTCACATTGAATGGTTTCCCCCTCTTCAATAAGTTCTTTTAAATCCCTTCGATTCACAATTAAATTAATTTTATGAAATGTAAAAATCTATCTTCGCCGTCTCGGGTTCCATACAGGTTCTTTATTTACCTGGATTTCACTGGTTTCAGTTGTTACCTGTTCATCCTGCTTAATTTCATTTAGTGTTCTATCATCAAACGCAACTTCTATTGTATCCTGAAATGTTTCCTCTAACCTGAACAAGAATACTATCAGTCGCTAATGAATCAAGCGTTTGTTCCAATGCATAAAGGGAATCCTGCAATGCCAATTCCTGTCTTCTTAATTCCTGTTTATAAATAGTAAGCTTGGGTGCAATAATTCTTACATACTCCGAAGTAGGATAATGTAACAACCAGCGAATCGTAATATGTGGCAGCAGAATCGAGAAGAAAGAGTTCATTTTCTAAAATCCAGCCGCAGGTATAAAGGGCTTTTGGTGCAAACGGTGAGCCGGGATATTTTAAATGGACATTATAGAAACCATTTATTGCACCTGGATAGTTCTCAAGAAGCATCATTGATTCCGCTTCTAAATATTTTTCTTCAGCAGGATCATAATCCAGGTCGATGAGCGGTTTGTTTAGTTTATTTGCTGCAGCATTTACTACACTTTCATTTTTATAATTATCATAAATTATATTAAACAAACTGTCTGCTCTTTTTTTATTATCAACTGTAAGATAATAGCTGCCCATAGCATAGAGCGTGTTGGCGTGATATGTTGTATTCGGGTAAGTGGTAAGGTTACTATTGTAATACCAGTATGCCGAATCCGGTATGTTAAGTTCCGTAAGAAACAGGTTTCCAATTTGAAGTTGATCTTTAACGATAACTGTTTTTAAAGAATCTATTGATATAGTTGGACGCCTGGGAGGATTATTTTTAAACTTAAGCGTATCGGGCAGCTCTGCTAGCCAATTGCCTTTGCCCTTTGTTCCTTTTCCCTCTTTTCCATTTCATACTGCTGTCTTTCAAGCGGGGTTAGCATGGATGGATCTGAAAACAAGCTATCGAATACGAAAACAATAGCTGAATCTGAATAAAGCGTATCATTTATCTGAGCATAAAGAGTATCCCTGTTTCGATAAGTAAATGTAGTATCCCTAACAATCAACGAGTCCAGAGTTTTTAAAGTATCCTGGAAGGCACCGGTAGTATCTTTAACAACCCACATAGAATCGAGTCCCGCCCAGATTTCCTGAAGTTCCTTAACGCTTGCAATCTCTTCTGCTATTGCCAGGGAATCTTCTACATACCTGGTTGAATCTTTAATAAACTCATCAGGATGTTCATAATAAAAAATTTGTTTGCCGTAATTATTAAGATCTGCTCTAAGATTTACATAACGGGTAAAAAGCTGGTTCTTTTCTCTTGCACGAATTATGTACTCCGGAGATAAAGAACTGATTGCAGCTTTTTTATAATAAACTGCAGCACTATCAAGCTGATTTAATCCTGATTCGTATATCATCCCAATTTCATATTTTGCTGCAGCGGAACTCTCTGAATTCTTGTAGGTTGTATCAACCTCAATCAACTGGTCTATCGCATCGTCATATCTTTCCAGGGAAGCATAAGTTTTACCAATTTCAAAATCAATATCAGCTAATTTATTTTCGTACTTATCTTCAGAACGCATATCTACAAAAACAGAAAGAGCAGTTTCACTCTGTTCGCCATCACGCAGTGCCTGCCCGTATTTCAATTTAGCATCAGTTTCCAAATCAAAATCGGGTGAGTATTCAAACACGTTGTTGTATGCAAGTATAGCATTTTGAACATCATCGATAATTATATTAAGGTTTCCAATCTCGTACCATACTTCAGCTTTAATTTCGTCATCATCGGATACTTCCATAAATTCATTGGCAAGAGCAATTGCTCCAGTATAATCCTCGGTTGTAACTTTATAAATTATTTCTTCAATGAACGCTTCCTGAACAATTAACTCTTCATCTTCTTCAAGAGCTGCCTGCCTCACATTGTGTAAAGTTGACTAAGTGCATCATTATACTGTTTAAGCTTCATCTGGCATTTACCAATCCAAAATTCTGCTTCCAATGCATATATCACTTTCTAGCTGCGCTGTTACAAGTTCTTCAAATTTACGCTGGGCTTTCTGGTAATTGCTCTGGTAGTAAAATGATTTGCCAAGCATTAGAAGTGCATCTTCAACATACCCGGATTCTGAATGAAACTGAAGGATGATTGAACATTTTTCAATTACTTTTCTCAGCTCTGTATTCGCGGTTCCGGGTACAGTTAGAGCTTTGGTAGAAAACAAGCTTCTTTCCTGAGCAAAAATCTGCTCTTCGGCTTTCTCAAATGATTCGGTAGTGTTATAATAAAGATTGAAGTAAGTTGTAAAACTATCCCAAACGCTGCAGCCGGTTACCACAACCAAAAGCAGAAGAAAAAAACTGAACCTGATTTTTTTAAGAATGGATAAAACCATAAATGAAACTATTAAAGATCAAATAAAACAAAAAGGTAAATTTCTTTACAATGCATGTTTACCCGATTCATCTGTCCTTATCCTTATCACATCTTCAATTTGTGAAATAAATATCTTTCCATCTCCCACCTGCCCGGTTTTAGCTGTTTTAGAAATTGCATCTACCACTTTCTCAACTTTTGAATCTTCTACAACAACCTCAATTTTCATTTTAGGCACAAACTCAATCCTGTATTCGCTGCCCCTGTAAGTTTCGGTGTGCCCTTTCTGCCTGCCGTAACCTCTAACTTCAGAAATAGTAAGACCTCTAACCCCTTCTTCAAGCAGGGCTTCTTTTACGTCGTCCAATTTGAACGGGCGAATTATTGCTTCAATTTTTTTCATAATAACTCTTTAGACTATTTGCCGTGACATTGCTTATATTTTTTACCGCTGCCGCAGGGACAGGGATCATTTCGTCCAACTTTTTCACCAACTTTTACAGGTTGTGCCTTTCCTGCCCTGTGAGGTCCGGCTTGCTGGCTTCCTCCGGAGAGCCCGATATTTGTTGTAGCTTGTTTGCTTTCGGTAATTCGGCTTGCAGGCTGTCTTCTTCTTTGTTGAATTTCATCCGGCGCTTGCGGGAAGAATTTGAACGCGAATGATACAACATCGTTTCTAACCTGTTCAATAAGGGTAACAAAGAGTTTAAACGCTTCGCCTTTATATTCAACCAGCGGATCTTTCTGACCGTAAGCACGCAAACCGATTCCTTCTTTAAGATCATCCATTTCGCGTAAGTGCTCTTTCCATTTCTGATCAATCACGCTTAGCACTGCATATCTTTCCAGCCGCGCCATTAATTCAGGACCAAGCATTTCTTCTTTTTTACTATAAAATTCTTTGGCTGTATCCACTATACGTTGTCTTCAAACCATCTTTGCCAAGCGATTCGAACTCTTCAGGTTCCAGCTTTAACTTCAACCAGCAGGTTATGGAGCAGTTCTTCCTTAATATTATCAACAAGCACATCATCAAAATTCCTATCAACTACATCATCTACAAATTCTTCCAGCAGTTCAAATATTTCTCCTTTTAACCTGTCGCCCTGCAATGCCTTTCCTCTTCTGTTGTAAATAACTTCGCGCTGCTGGTTCATTGTGTCATCATATTCAAGTAATCTTTTTCTTATAGCAAAGTTATTCTCTTCAACTTTTTTCTGCGCACGCCCAACAGATTTTGTAATCATAGGATGCTGTATTACTTCACCTTCCTTTATTCCCATTTTTTCCATCACGGTTGAAATCCGGTCACTTCCAAAAAGCCGCATAAGATCATCTTCAAGAGAAAGATAGAATTTTGTTGTACCGGGATCTCCCTGCCTGCCCGAACGACCTCTAAGCTGCCTGTCAATTCGTCTTGATTCATGTCTTTCAGTTCCAAGAATATAAAGTCCGTCCTTTTCTACTACGCCTGCACCAAGTTTAATATCAGTTCCACGACCAGCCATATTCGTAGCAATTGTAACCGCACCAATTTCACCGGCGTGTGCTACAATTTCTGCTTCGCTCTGATGCTGCTTTGCATTAAGAACATTGTGTTTAAATCCTATTCTCTTTAACATCCTGCTGATTGTTTCTGAAACTTCAACAGAAGTTGTACCAACCAGTACGGGTCTTCCTTCTTTTCTAAGGTTTTGTATCTCTTCAATAACCATATTGTATTTTTCGCGTTTGGTTTTGAAAATTGCATCATCTTCATCTTCACGCGTTAGTGGTTTATTACTTGGAATTACCACAACTTCAAGTTTATAAATTTCAAAGAACTCACCTTCTTCAGTTTCCGCTGTACCGGTCATACCAGCAAGTTTATTGTACATCCTAAAATAATTCTGAAGAGTAATTGTAGCCAGCGTTTGGGAATCGCGCTGTACTTTAACATTTTCTTTTGCTTCAATTGCCTGGTGAAGCCCGTCGCTGTATCTTCTGCCGGGAAGAACACGACCGGTAAATTCATCAACAATAGCAATTTTTCCGTCTTCGGTAATAACGTACTCATCATCTTTTTCAAAAAGTGTGTACGCTTTTAACAACTGGTGAATAGTATGAATCCTGTCACTGGCTGCAGAGTACTTGCTATAAAGTTCATCTTTAAGTCTTACTTTTTCCTGATCATCCAAACTTGTATCATTTTCAAACTTGCTTACTTCTGTTCCAAGATCGGGCAGGATAAAATAATCTTTCTCCATCCCGGTTCCCTGCGCAAGTTCTACCCTGCCTTTTTCAGTTAAGTCAATCGTATTATTCTTTTCATCAATAACAAAAAAGAGCTCATCATCAATAATATGCATGTTCTTAGCTTTTTCGCGAAGGTAATCAAGCTCGGTATCAAGCATCAGTTTTTTATAAGTGGGATCGCTTGATATTTTAGCAAGTTTGTTACTTTTGGGCAACCCTCTATAAGCCCTGAACAAAAGAACACCGGCTTGAACAACATCTCCATCTCCATCCAGCATTTTTTCTGCTTCCTGCAAAATTGCGGCAACAAAATTTTTCTGCTTTCGGTAAAGCCGGTCAATTTTAGGTTTCATTTCGTTGAATTGATGATCATCAACATCAACCGGACCGGAGATAATTAGGGGGGTTCTTGCTTCATCAACAAGTACAGAATCAACTTCATCAACAATAGAATAATTATGCCCGCGCTGTACTTGTCCCTCTTTTTCAATTGCCATATTATCGCGCAGGTAATCGAAGCCAAATTCGTTATTGGTTCCGTAAGTTATATCGGCGCTGTACTGTTCCTTCCGCTGTTGTGGATCCATTGTGTTAAGTATACAGCTAACGGTAAGACCGTGAAATTTAAAAATTTCACCCATCCATTCGCTGTCTCTTTTTGCAAGGTAATCATTAACCGTTACAAGGTGGCAGCCCCTTCCGGTAAGTGCATTAAGATAAAGAGGTAAAGTTGCAACTAGAGTTTTTCCTTCGCCGGTAGCCATTTCTGCAATTTTACCCTGGTGAAGTACAACTCCGCCCATTAACTGAACATCATAAGGGACCATATCCCAGGTAATTTTATTTCCGGCAACTGTCCAGCTTTTTCCAAGCAGTCTTTCGCAGGTTGCTTTAACCACTGCAAATGCTTCGGGCAAGAGCTGGTCTAGAATTTCTTCATACTCTTCGTTTAAGCTGTTCATTTAATTCATCTACATCATCGTATGCAGCATGCCTGTCAAATTCTTCATCAGATTGAAGTTTGGCTTTTAATTCATCAATTTTTTTCCTTGTCTCTTCAGTATGCTGCTCTATTTTCTCTTTAAATTCGGCAGTTTTTGCTTTAAGCTGTTCATCCGAAAGATCTTTTATCTTTTCATACTCTTCATTTATTTCTTCAACAATCGGCCAAAGATCTTTAATACCTTTTTCGTGTTTATCGCCGAATATCTTTTTTATTATTTTTAGCATGTTTTAAAATTTCTCCGTAATTATAACATCAGTTAACACTATTAATGATGATTTTAAGTGCAATTTAAGAAAATAATTCAGATTACGATAGTAAGTAATTTGTCCAAAATTACGCCTTTAATCAATATTTAGTTGAAGAACGAAACTATACTATTATAACTATATTTCAAAATTGATATGAGCAAATATAAACTTAAGAATATATATTTATGATTATAGTCTAAATAATTAACTTTATTTCATTATAATTGATAAAACAGCTTAGTGCGTTTACTTAAACTTTCAGATGATTTTATAAAACAGATTGCAGAGATTTCTGCGGGTAATCTTCCTTCCGCCGTAATGGAAGACCTGTTCTGTTTGATTGAAACTGAAATTGAAAATCATTTTTTTACTCGCTCATCCGAATCGAACCTGCTTAGAATAATACAGGCAATGTTCGACAGGATATCTTTCCTGAATGAATGTGTTAAATATCCCTACTACGTTGAAATACTTATTAACATTTCCGTTAACAGTAATTACTTAACCGATATCCTGGTTATTAACCCGGAATATTTTTACTGGGTGGTTAATCCTTCAATATTAGAAAGCAGACTGGAAAAAAGAATATTCCTTAAAGAAGTTAAAAACACGATGGAGCGTTACAGATTTTTTAATGCAAAGCTGCGTGCTCTTAAATCAATTAAACGGAAAGAACTGTTAAGAATTGGATTGAAAGATATTTATAATAAAACAATCTTTTCAGAAATAACAGAAGAGCTTTCCATACTTGCTTCAACTTTAAATTCAGAATTATTCGATTCATGTTATAGAGAAACTCTGGCAAAAAATAACATTGCAAACACAGCGAGGCGTTACTGCATAGTTTCACTTGGAAAACTTGGCGGCAACGAACTTAATTACAGTTCCGATACAGACCTGGTTATATTTTACGATAAAGAGAGCAAGCTAAATAACAAAAAATTTTACAGCGAGATTTTAACCGAAACTATTCATCTATTTTTGCAGAGTGCTGCCTCGCTTGAAGCAGGGCATTTGTACAGAATTGATTTAAGATTAAGACCTGACGGAAGGAACTCTCCATTGTGCAGGAGTGTGAATGACTATCTTAATTATTATGAAAGCAGGGGTGAGGATTGGGAAAGGCAAATGCTTATTAAAGCTGATTTCCTAGGCGGCAGTAAAAAACTTTTTGAAAAATTTATCTCTTACCTTTCACCTTTTATCTATCCTCATACACATATCTCTCCTCCCATCGAGCAGATAAAAAAATTAAAGTTAGAAATTGAAAGAAAATTAAGAGATGAAGAAAATATAAAATTAACTCCCGGCGGAATAAGGGATATAGAATTTTCAGTACAGGCACTGCAGCTTTTAAACGGTGGTAAAAATAAAGAGATTCAAACAGGTAACACACTTAACGCACTTAATAAACTTGAAAAAGCATCACTCTTAACTAAAAAAGAGAAGGAAACTTTTGAAACCGCTTACATTTTTTACAGAAAGATTGAACATTTTCTTCAACTTATGAATAATGCGCAAACTCATATTATTCCGCAGGATGGAGAGATTGCAGAAAAGCTAAGTTACTTCCTTGGGTTTGAAACATCGGCTAAGTTCAAAAAAATACTAAATGAAAATAGAATTTCTGTAAGGAAGATTTATGATTCCATTTTCAGTAAAAAGAGATGATAAACAGTTTACAGATCATGATCTTGCTGAGATAAATTTTACTGATCCGGGAAGGGCAGCTAAAAACTTTTTATACCTTCAGGCAGGAAAAGGATTAATCGGTGAGCGGAGGTTTGATAAAAAATCAGCAGAAGCATTTAAGACAGTTAAACCGGAAATAATAGAATACTTTAAAACTTCCTCCTTCCCCGATAAACTTCTTGATAATTTTGTAAGAATAATTCGCCATGCCGAGTTTCCATCAATCTGGTACAGCGAATTTAAAGACTTAAACTTTTTAAAGATCTTCTTAATTATTTGTGAATACTCACAGCGATCAGTTGATCTTTTTGCAGAAGATAAAGAGTTGCGTGATTTCTTTCTTAAGCCGGGGATTCTTAAAAAGATAAATATAAAATCTGCAGCCGATTACAGTGTGAAGAAAATATTTTTCATCCTTTCTACGCAATGCACTATTGGGTTAATATCTCCTTTAAATACTTCAGAACTGATAAGTGAAACTATTAAGAGAAAAAATCAAAGAACTTTCCGGCTCATTTGCGGAAAATTATAAATGGAAAGGTGATTTTTTCATTGCTGCGCTGGGTAGTGCCGGTTCTGGTGAAATGACATTTAGCTCTGATGTTGATTTGGTATTTGTTGTAAAGGATATTGCTCGCTATAAGAAAATAGAAAATAATTTTCAGGAACTTGCTGGCGCTGTTAAGAAATGAGCTTAAACCAATTCCGGTTGATTGCCGCCTGCGTCCGGAAGGCAAGAACAGCCAGCTTGTTAGGGATATTAATGAGTATAAAAAATATTTTAATACAAGAGCAAGAACCTGGGAATTCCAATCGCTTGTTAAATCAAATTTTATAACCGGCAACAAAAAATTATTTAACAGTTTTTTAAGTGCGATGACAACCGCTGTAAAAAGAAAGATAAGCAGGAGAAATAGAAGAAGAAATAATTGAGATGAGAAAAAAGATCAGCCCATCATCTTTATTCTCATTTAAATATTATTGATTTAAAGAAAAACCGAGGCGGGCTTGCAGATATTGAATATTCACTGCATTATCATATTCTTTGCAATCCTTCCTACTTTCCAAATGTCGCGGCAAATCAATTCCATCTATAATTGATAAAGTTGAAGGACTTAAAATTACCTGATAAGATAAAGCAGACAATCAAAAAGAATTTTATATTCCTGAAAGAGTTAGAAATAATTAATCAAATAGTTTTTAATAAGAATACATCCAAAGTGGCAAAGGACATTTTGAAACAAGGTATTTTAACAAAAGTGTTTAACAAAAAGATGCCGGCTGATATTAATAAAGAGCTAAACCAGGTAATTAAAAGTAACATTAAATTATATTCAGATTTTTTCCATGAAGATTGATACTAATTAATTTCAGCAGAAAATATTTTTACCTGCTTACCGCATTTTTTGTGTTTGTTGTTTACCTTTTTACAATGGCTCCATCGGTAGTTCAGATTGATTCCGGTGAACTTGCAACCGTGCAGATTACTCTTGGGATAGCTCATCCTACTGGTTATCCGCTCTTTACAATTATTGGTTTTTTGTTTTCTCTCATTCCTCTTCCGTTCACAAAAATTTTCCAGATGAATCTGCTTGCTGCAATTTATTGCAGCGCTTCGGTTGGAGTTTTTGTTTATACAGTAAAGCTTGTGCTGGATAACTTAGGACTCTTTAATCCTAAAGAGAATGTTAAAAAGGATAAAACGAAAAAATTAAAAAAGAAGGAGAAGATCAAAAAGAAAACTGTTACTACAAATGATAATGTTATTCCCGATTCTATAAAATATGTATCTGCAGTCTTTGGCGGATTAATTCTTGCATTCAGTAAAACATTCTGGTTTCAAAGCACCTCAGTTGAAGTTTATTCACTTCACCTGCTTTTAATTACTTTAATAATTTTATTTCTTGTAAAAGCATTTATCAGTTCAATTAATAATGATAGAAATATTACAATGGATTATTTTTGCTCTTTTTTTAGCACTCGGTTTTACAAACCATATGACAACTTTGTTGATTTTACCAGGCGTAGCTTATCTTTACTTTTTAAGATATGGATTAAACCCAAGCTCTGTAAAAAGAGTTGGTTTGATGATTTTATTTTTCATTCCTGTACTTATAATTATTTATTCCTATCTGCCGATAAGAGCATCGCAGTCACCTTTTCTTAACTGGGGAAATCCAATTGATCTTGAAAGAATATTAAGACATATTTCAGGAAAGCAGTACCAGGTATGGCTTTTCTCATCAACAGCAGCGGCAAAAAAACAGTTTATTTATTTTGTTGAAACTCTTCCCGTAGAATTTTCAATCAGCTTGGTTATTGACAGCTATTGGTATTATTTGCTGCATTTATAAAAGCAAAAAGATTTTTCATTTTTTTAATAATCACTTTTCTCTTCACCATACTTTATTCAATCAACTATGATATTCACGATATCGATTCTTATTTTTTGCTTGCATATATCTGCCTGGCATTTTTTGCTGTCTTTCGGTGTTTTAAAACTGTATGAACTTATAGGGAAAAATAAAAATGTTTTTATCCTTCCGGGACTATTATTAGTTTCATTGATAATTCAGTTTTACTCTAACTTTGATAAAGTAAACCAGCATGGTATTTACACTTTTGAAGATTACACAAAAGCAGTTATTGGCAGTGTTACCGAAGATGCAATAATTTTTAGTTACCAGTGGGATTATTTTATTTCATCTTCTTACTATTACCAAAATGTTGAAGATTACAGGAAAGATGTTGCAGTTATTGATAAGGAATTGCTGCGAAGATCTTGGTATTATAACCAGCTTTCAAATGCTTTTCCCGGTTTGTTTGATGGTGTACAGAATGATGTAAACGAGTTTTTACTAGCGCTGGTTCCTTTTGAAAGAAGTGAAGATTTTGATGCTCAAAAACTGGAAACTCATTTCAGAAGGATAATGACCGGGTTGGTTGCAACAAATATTGATAAAAAAGATTTTTACGTAGCTCCGGAAGTTTTTGAACGGGAAATGCAGCGTGGTGAATTCGTTTTACCGGAAGGTTATACTCTCATTCCTGATCTTTTACTATTTAAAGTAGTTAAAGGGAATCAGTATCATCCTGCGTCTGGATTTTAATTACAAAATCAGGTTTCCTGAAAAACGAAATTACTACATTAATATGATAGAAAATTTTGTTGGAACTATGCTTTCACGAAGAGCATTGTATGAAAGAGATTTCGCACAAACAGAGAGAGCAAGATATTATGTGCAAAAAATAATTGAGAACCTGCCGAATTATAAATTGCCCCCGGTTTTAGAACAGTTCAGGAATTAATGATCTTATTCTTCAACTTCATCTAAAAGATCTTCTCTTCTTTCCGCAGTAAGTTCTGCATCTGTTCTGAATGATTGAAGAGTTACATCCATCTGCTGGATAAGATTTCTTTTATAATATTTTGGTGCGAAAACCGATCCGTCGATCATATAAAATCGTTTTGTGGCTTCATCGTAAAATGTGTAGTTAACAAATGGTCCGCCCATTCCTTTTATATTAAGCTCCCACAAACCTTGTGTAAAGATTGCATACTTATCGTTAAAGTTTACTTCATTTGTAGTAAAATAATCTTCGGCTACAACAACATAAGAAGAATCACTTCTTGTTCGGTAAAATTGTTTTGTAACTTTATCTCTGACAACTCTAATAGAATCTGCATTTAAATATTCTGGTGAAGCGTTTTCAATCCAGTAAATAAAAATCCATCTTTCCATATCGCTTCCCGGCGATCTTCTTAACCATACAAAGTTATCTTCCGGCTTATTAAGTGCAACCTTAAAATCTGCCTGCACATAAATAATCCAGCCGTAATCTTTTAAAAATTTTCCTTCGATATTTTCCTGTTCATACCTTGGATTGTATAGACTGTTGTATAATCTTTCATCAGATTTTTTCTGAAAGGCATAAAGAAGGTTATCAGCATTTTGCAAAATTTTAAACTCAAGCTGCTGCATATCCTGTGCAGATAAAACAGCAACAAGCTGGTTTTTTGCCCAGAGACCGTCTTTATAAACAATAAAGTTCGGATCACTTTTCATCTTTTCTTCAATAGAAGAATCAACAATAGCGCTTAGAAATTCAGATGCGTTTGTTCCTGAATTTAACGGTGCAGCAATTACAATATTTTTTCTCCGTTTATATTTTGCTACTTCGGAAACATTAATCCGCTTTAAAGTAAATAATTTTTCCGGCTGAGGGGTATATATCAGTTTTTCAAAAGCCAATTCCATTGCAGTTCTTAATCCCTCATACTCAACCGAATCTGCTACAACAAAAATTTCATCTTCAAATCCTCTGGCGGGTTTATCAGTAGGATCACATGAAATAAGAAAAAAAATAAAACTTAAAAGTAAGACCGGCAGTACGAATTTTTTCATAGTTACCTCGGCACGTTTGATAAAATTAATTCTAACTTTGGAAGAATTGCCAGGTATAAAATCCACATTGTAAATCCAACAGAAAGTGGTATTGAGAGATTATCATCAATCAACCTGGTGGAAATATTTTCTATTATGGCTCCAACAAACGCTGCTGAAAAACCAATTATATATTCTTCCGGAAAGTTTCCGATTTTTGGTGTAAAAAAAACCACTATACATGCACTAACAAAAAAGGCTAAAGTTCCCTCAAGACTTTTTAGCAAGAATTTATGTCTTCCAAATTTTCTTCCAATCAAAGCTGCCATAGTATCGCTGATTATCAAAATTGAAAACGCAGTAATAAAAACAACTTTTGGGAAGATAAGCACTCCAACTAATGCAGAAATAAGAACATAAGTAGCTCCGTTAAGGTTTTTCTGTTTTTTATCTATCTCGTGCTTGCGAAGCAGGAACCCGAATATTTTATAAAAAATATTTCCAAATGAAGGATGAAAGTGCCTTGTAAAATCGAGTAAAAGAGCAATAGCTGTTAATATGCCCAGAATTATGGCAGCAGTTTGCGTAGAAATAAAGTAATAAATAATTGGGATAGATAATGAACTGAGATGAATCAGTTTTCTAACTAATTCATCCCTGTAATGAATAGTACCCTGGTCACTTTGGTTCATCTTGTGGTGCGGTATCTTTTGGCTTACGCTGTTCCATTAGTTTCTGAACATGCTCAGGAAATTCTTTGCTAACAGGTGGAAGTTCTTCACCCTTAATTATCTTATCAATTTCTTCCGAATCGAGTATTTCCCGTTCAAGAAGTTCCTTAGATAATAAATGAAGCAGGTTTATATTTTCCTTTAAAATCTTCTCAGCCCGGTGCATTGCGATGTTAACTATAGCTTTAATCTCTTCATCAATCTGAATAGCAGTATTTTCGCTATAATCGCGATGTTTCTGAATTTCCCTGCCGAGAAAGATCTCTTCCTCTTTAGCACCGTAGCTTAAAGGACCCAGCTTTTCACTCATACCCCACTCGCAAACCATTTTCCTTGCAATTCCTGTAGCTTTCTCAATATCGTTGCCGGCGCCTGTAGTGTAATGATCGAAAACAAGCTTTTCAGCAGCTCTTCCTCCAAGCGCATAAGTTATAACCGCTTCCAGGTATTCCTTTGAGTAAGTATGCTTTTCATCAATGGGAAGATAACTGGTAACACCAAGTGCGCGCCCGCGTGGAATAATAGTAACTTTATGAACCGGATCAGCTTCGGGAATCATACGTGCAACAAGCACATGACCAATTTCGTGGTAGGACGTGGTTTTCTTTTCTTCTTCAGTAATGATAAGACTCTTTCTTTCCATGCCCATCATCACTTTATCTTTAGCTTCTTCAAAATCGATCATCTCAACTTGTTTCTTATCTTTACGAGCTGCAAGTAAAGCTGCCTCGTTAACAAGGTTGGCAAGATCTGCTCCTGCTAAACCAGGAGTTCCCTTAGCTAAAACTTCAAGATCAACCGATGGCTCAAGTGGTATATTACGCGTATGCACTTTAAATATACCTTCTCTACCCTTAACATCAGGGCGGTCTACAACAATTTGCCTGTCAAATCTTCCCGGTCTTAAAAGAGCAGGATCGAGTACATCGGGACGGTTGGTTGCAGCAATAATAATTACGCCGCTGTTCTGTTCAAATCCATCCATTTCAACAAGCAGCTGGTTAAGAGTCTGTTCTCTTTCATCATGTCCGCCACCAAGTCCTGCACCTCTGTGTCTTCCAACTGCATCAATCTCATCAATAAAAATTATACAGGGAGCACTTTTTTTACCTTGCTCAAACAAGTCTCTTACTCTGCTTGCACCAACACCAACAAACATTTCAACAAAATCAGCACCACTGATGGAGAAGAATGGTTTATCTGCTTCTCCTGCAACTGCACGGGCTAACAATGTTTTACCAGTTCCCGGAGGTCCAAGTAATAAAACTCCTCTTGGAATTTTTCCACCGAGTTTTTGAAATTTTGTTGGTTCTCTTAAAAATTCTATAACTTCCTGTAGTTCTATTTTTGCTTCATCAGTTCCGGCAACATCTTTAAATGTTGCTTTTTGGCTTGATTGCGACATTAACTTTGCCTTACTCTTACCAAACGAAAAGATACCGCGCGATCCGCCACTCTGTCCCTGCATTCTGCGCATAATAATTATCCAAACAGCAATAATTAGTATCCAGGGTAAAAAGCCGATAAGTATATTCATCCATTCGCTTGATTCTTTATCGAAGGAATAGATTATCCCATTTGCTTTCCAAACAGCTTCCTGGTCCTTAATCATCGGTTCGGGAATGTAAACTGAAATTGCTTTTACCGTGGTAGTGTTGTTATCAATAGTAACAATAGTTTCAGAGGTGAGATCTGCCCTGAAAAAATAATCGTTCAGATCTGATTTGGTAATTTGCGCGTTAGTAATCTTATCAGATTCATTAATCAATCTTTCGTATTCTGCAAAAGGAATTTCAACATAATTTTCGGTACCTGATCTGAAAACCTGCATTAAAATAACTGCAGCAACAATAACAGCACCCCAGCCAAATACCATCCGGATAATTTTAGACCAGTCAAAATTATCATCCGGTTTACCGGGTCCGCCGCCTTTAGGATTGCGTGGTTTTTGCTTATTGCCGTCGTTATCTGCCATAAAAAATTTTCCGTTAAAAAGTTCCATTAAAAAATCGTGCTCCCTTATTCACTTAAAACATAGATTGATCTTAAATTCCTATACTTTTGAGCATAATCCAGCCCATATCCAATAACGAATTTGCTAGGAATATCAAAGCCAATATAATCAATTTTTACATCATATTTAAGACTTCCGGGTTTAACCAAAAGTGATACAACCTTCATACTGTTAGGTTTTTTTTCAGAAAACAGATCTTCAATATAATTTATTGATAATCCTGAATCGACAATATCTTCAACAATAATTATATCCCTTCCGTTCACATCGCAGTTAAGCTCTTTTAAAAGTTTTACACGACCGGAAGAAATTTTTTCATCGCCGTAACTGGAGAGCTTGAAAAAATCTATTTCGCAATCGATATTCATATATCTAATAATATCGGACATAAAAAGAAATGAACCGTTTAATACCCCGATAAAAACCGGAACTTTTCCTTTATAATCTTCCGAAAGCTGTTCGGCAAGTTCTTTTATTCTTTTTTGAATTTCATCTTCAGCAAGGTAAGGAATGAATTTTTCATCACCCACCATTATGTTATCTTTTATATTGTTTTTTGTTTCCAGCATAGTTTATATACCTTTTTAGAATTAGCTTTTAATTTAAACATATCATCTAAACGAAGTCCAATTACCCAAACAATTTTTCCGGAATTTGTTAGAACAAGCTGCTCCTTTTTTTTGTAGGATGGAATACGTTGTTCGGTTAGAAAATCAGAAATCTTTTTAGAACCTTTCATACCAAGCGGATAAAACCTGTCGCCATCTTTCCATGTTCTAAGAATAAACTTACCGGAGATACCATCGCCCGAAATATATTCAATTGATCTATCGTTATTTTTTTTTACATTCTTTAAAAGAACTTTACTTAAAGAAATTACTCCCCTCTTTAATCTTTTTTGATTTTCCAACGGCTATTTCAATTTCCTTTTTTTCAAATTTTTTTCTTTTTGAGATTAGAATCTTTTTACTCTCACGGTATGCAGTCAGCCCGTTAGTAAGGGCAACACTTCTTCCCTTCTGTTTTTTTAGTAAAGAAGTGAGTGCTTTTATATTTTCGTTTGATAATTCTACGGAAAAATAAGCGGGAACAGTTTTCTTAAAAAACTCACCAATAAGATTTTCATCTAATTTTAGTATCTCATCAATGTTCATTGAAAGCTGATTTCCCTTGAATTCAACAGCATCAATAATTTTTGCATTAATTTGATTTTCTAAAACTGATGAAATACTCCTAAATACTTTTGAAGATTTAAACAGAGCAATATCAAGCTTTGTATTCAGTTTTTCTTTAAGTTCTGGAATAATTTCGTTTCTTAAAAAGTTTCTTTCGTATTCACTTGAAAGATTACTGGAATCGATTCTATATGGAATTTTTTTCTTCCCAAGGTATGAAAGAATTTCATCCTTTGTTACGGTTAGAATAGGACGGATAATGTTGTTGCGCTTAACCGGGATGCCTGCAATTCCTTTTAAGCCAGTTCCTTTAATTAAGTTAAGCAGGATTGTTTCTGTATTATCGTTTGCATTATGTGCAGTTGCGATTTTGTTAAAACCATTTTTCTTAGCAATACGTTCAAGTTCGCTGTATCTAAGTTTTCTGCCGGCTTCTTCAACAGATAATTTATTTTTTTTAGCAAATGCATTTACTTTTTTTGAAGCAGAGAAATATTCAACCTTATTTTGTTTAGTAAAACTGCGGCAAAATTTTTCATCATCAATTGCTTCTTTTCCTCTTAAGTTATGATTTAAATGGAAAGCTGATAATCTTAAGTATCAAAACGTTTTTTATACTTCAAAAGGAAACTTAAAAGAAAAACTGAATCAGCACCTCCGCTAAGCGCAACAAGTACCTTATCTCCTTTGCTTAAAAGAGTTTCCTCATCAATAAATTTTAATATTTTCTGATCGATTGTTTTAATCATTTAAAAAAATCACAGAATATTTTATATGAAACAACAGGTTTAAATTAAGAAAAATAAGAGTTAATATTGTTTAATACGATGAGTGGAATCCGAATATTAATTAAAGTCTATAAACTTCTAAAAAAGGAAGTTATAGTCCCAATTTTAATATTTTAAGCTCAAGTAAACCGGCAGGCACTTTAACCTTTACTTTATCGCCGACTTTTGTTCCCATTAATCCTTTACCAACCGGTGAGGTTACAGAAATTTTTCCAGCCTGGAAATCTGCTTCTTCAGGAGAAACAAGTGTGTAATCGAATTGTTTATTAGTTTTTAGATTTTTTATAGTTACCTTAGATAAAATATGAACTTCATCTTCTGGGAATTGCGAATGATCGATAATTCTTGCACGGGAAAGAGCATCTTCCATTTTGCTTAGTCTTAATTCAAACAATCCCTGCTCTTCTTTTGCGGCATCATATTCGGCATTTTCAGAAAGATCACCGTGGGCGCGGGCTTCAGCAATTTTTTCAGCCATCTCCTTCCTGCCATTAATTTTCATCTCTTTTAACTCTTTTTCTAACTCTAACTAATCTTCCCTTGGTTAGATAAACAAAGTTTTCCTGAGCCATTTTTATCTCTCTATTCTTTTTATTGATTTAAAAAAAATTGCCACCGTCCCGATATATTAGGACAGTGGCAGAGCAAAAATAAGTAAATTGCTTTCTGATGTCAAGGAACAACTATTTCATCAGAATCATCCTTCTTCCGGTAGGCAGGTTTTTGACTTAAAATTACCTGCAGTTAAATCATTTCTTGTATCAGAAATATACTCCGCTTAAGTTTAATATGTTCCACTGGATAATCCGTTTGCAGAAAATTCAACTTTATAACTTCCAGCAGCTTTTTCTTCATTAACCAAAGTAGCAACTTCGTTACCTAAAACATCGTAAACTTTTAATGTTACAAATCCAGAATCCGAAATCCGAAACTTAATATTTGTTAGTTGGATTAAACGGATTAGGATAATTCTGCTCAAGACTATATTCCTGCGGAATAGTTGTATCTTCAACTTCTGTAACGACCTTGCAGAGTTTTTCAATATCCAATTACCCGGATCGAATGAAATTGATTGAGGATCTCCATTAATATCAAATTGAAAATTCTGCACCTGCTGATCGTTAAAAAGAGTTACAGTAGTATCACCCAAAGTTGTATTAAATTTTACCTGAACAGGCATTGTAAAAAATGAAGGATTAGAATTAACTGTTTGATTAATATTCAGAGTGATCTGATATGTTTCACCAGATACATGAGATTTATTCCATCCAACGTGTATATGTAGGTTCATTCTCACCATAGATCCATTCCTGGAAGAAGTAATCTAACGAAGAACCGTAAACAGCTTCAGCAACTGCTCTGAAAATCTTCAGTTGTTGCTGCTCCATAGGAAACTAATGGATCAGCAGAATAAGTACGCATAATATCGAAGAAAGTTGAATCGCCAACTATACCGCGCAGCATATGAAGAACGGTAGGCACCTTTTGCATAAGAGCGGTGCACCGTTAAAAATTTCCCAAACACTAGTAATGTCCTGAACCCATATTGTTCCGTTAGCTGTTTTGGCAAAATTCATCTCATCTTGAATCTGGGAATCGTATGCAGCTTTACCATCCCTGGCTTCTCAATATAAACAGCCTCTGAGTATGTTGCAAATCCTTCATTAAGCCAAATGTGATGCCAATCTGCACATGTAATCATATCACCATACCATTGATGAGCAAGCTCGTGAGACATTACATCTGTTCCCTAGAATCCCATTGATGAGACAGGTTTGATGTTCCATTGCACCACCCCATTCCAAATTGAGCATGACCGTATCGTTCATTAATAAAGGGATAAAGTCCAAACTGATCACTGAATACTTCTATCATATCATCTGTTTCATCTAGATGACGTTTTATATACCGTTAAATGATTCAGGATAAACATAATGTATAACTAACATTGAATCATTTGCACCATAATGAAAATAATGTGTCGTACTGATGATAATTTGTTATTGCGAGGGAAATAAGATATTGTGCTATCGGGTAATGACTTTCCCAGTAATAAGTATGTGTGCCATTACCGTTATTTGTTGTACTTCCATAAGTGTTCCGTTTGAAACAGGAATAAAATTATCGGCAACTGTAATCCAAACATCGGATGAATCAGCTTTATCTGCAGGTGTATCTTTACACGGGAACCAATCGGGTGTACCGTAAGGTTCGCTTAAGGTCCATATTATAGGAGTCCACCACCGTGAGTGCCGAATTCAAAACTGCCAAAACCGCTTGAACCGGGAACTCCCTGGTAAAAAACTTTTACAGAGAATGATTCACCCTGGTTGTAAGTTCTATCAAGATCAATATTAAGTTTATGGCTTGTATGTGTAAATGTTGTTGCTGCTCCGTTAAGCCAAACAGAATCAACAGTTAGTGCATTTCGTAAATCAAGAAATGATGTGCTTATTGATGAAGCGTTTACACTCGCATTAATTGTAACCTTACCTGTTAAATATTGTGGTGAAGAAGTTACTTCTAAATCCAATCCATAATAAGTTACATCAATTGTCGAATCGCCTGGGTATTGAATTTTGGAAAGTTCTAATGTTTTTGAATAACGTTCTTGCTCAGCTTTAATAATTTTATCCCTATCGTTTTCCTGAGCAAACAGAAATCCTGTTAATAACACTACACTTAAAAGTAATCTAAAAAACATTGTTTTAATCCTTAAATAATGAAATAATTATTAACATTAAAAATAGGAAGATTTCAGATAATAAAAGTAGAAAAAAAAGTCCCGATTTATCTGAATACTGTCTGTCAATTCGACTAAATATTGGTAAAAGCAGGTTAAATTGTTTTGTAAATGTTTAATTTCTATTTTCGAATAAAATAATTAGTCATATTCAATAAAAAACAAGTAGGAGAACACATTATTATGGGAAGAAAGACATTATCAATGAGTTATCATTTTATACTTCCGGCAATATTCACATTATTTTTCAACTTCACCTTTGCACAAAATGCTTCAGAGGAGTTGTGGAGTGACATTCAGGAAGCTACAATTCAAACTGCAGGCGAACGATATATAATTCCTCAATCTTACAGAACGCTTGAGCTTGATTTTCAAGGCAATGCAATCTGCATTAAGTAAAGCTCCATCAGAAAAAACAATTAAAGTTATAAACTCAACAACTATTATAGCTTTACCTTTACCAAACGGAGAATTTACACGTTTCAAATTTGTTGAATCTCTTGTAATGGAAGAGGAGCTTGCAAATAAATATCCCGAAATTAAAACTTACCTGGGACAAGGAATAGATAATGCAACAGCATCTGCCAGATTTGATATCACACCAGCTGGTTTCCATGCAATTATCTTTTCTGTAAATGGAACTGTTTACATAGATCCTTATAGTATGGGAGATAATCAGAATTACATTTCATATTACAAAAAAGATTTTGAGCCTTCTGAAGATCAACTAAATGCTCCATGCGAAGTAATGGGATTAGAATCAGAAATTGTGCTTGAGTTAAAAGAGCTTAGTTACTAATGGTCCTGCTGTTTTTTCCGGAGACGAATTGCGCACTTATCGGCTTGCTTGTGCAGCAACCGGTGAATACACAATATTTCATGGCGGTACAGTAGCAGCCGGTTTGGCTGCAGTTGTAACTGCAATTAACCGTGTCACCGGAGTTTATGAAAGAGAAGTTGCAGTGAGAATGGTTCTTGTTGCAAACAATGATCTTCTAATTTATACTAATCCAGGTACTGATCCTTATACTAATAACAATGGCGGTCAAATGTTGGGACAAAACCAGGCAAATATTGATGCGGTTATCGGTTCGGCTAATTATGACATTGGACATGTCTTTAGTACCGGCGGCGGCGGTGTTGCCTTTCTGGCAGTTATTTGCGTTAACGGATTTAAAGCACAGGGTGTTACCGGGCTTTCCAATCCAATCGGCGATCCATTTTATATTGATTATGTTGCTCACGAAATGGGTCATCAATATGGAGGCAACCATACCTTTAACGGCAATGCAGGATCATGCAGCGGCGGAAATAGAAATGCTAGTACAGCATATGAACCGGGAAGCGGAAGTACAATACAGGCTTATGCAGGTATATGCGGAAATCAGAATTTACAGAATAACAGTGATGATTATTTCCACAATATTAGTTTTGTAGAAATGGTTAACTATACTACTAATAGCAGCGGTAACTCCTGCCCGGTAATTACTACAACCGGAAATAGTGCCCCAATTGTAAATGCAGGAACCGGCGGGTTTACAATTCCAATCAGTACACCTTTTATTTTAACCGGCTCTGCAACAGATCCTGATGGCGATACTTTAACTTATAACTGGGAAGAATTTGATCTCGGACCTGCAGGACATCCTAACAGCCCATCAGGTAATGCTCCAATTTTCAGAACTTTTAATGCAACAATGAATCCATGGAGAACATTTCCAAAACTCTCCGATTTATTGAATAATACTCAGACTATAGGTGAAATATTACCAACTTATGCAAGAACATTAAAATTCAGATTAACGGTTAGAGATAATAGAGCAGGAGGTGGCGGAGTTGATTACGATGAAATTCAATTTAGTGTTACTAATGCTGCAGGACCTTTTCTTGTGACGTCTCCAAATACTTCAGTTACCTGGCAAGGGAATACAATGCAAACTATAACCTGGGATGTTGCCAATACAAGCGTTGCGCCTGTAAGTGCTGCGGAAGTAAACATTCTTACTATCAACCGATGGAGGATTTACTTACACAGAAGTACTCATTTCTAACACTCCCAACGATGGATCAGAAGATGTGCAGATTCCAAATCTTCCAACAACTCAAGCAAGAATTAAAGTTGAAGCATTCATCCAATGTTTTCTTCGATATTTCAAATGAAGACTTTACAATTGAAGATAATCCTGTACCGGTAGAACTATCTGCTTTCTTTGTAATAGGTACAGAAGAAGGTGCATTGTTGAAGTGGACTACAATTACCGAAACCAATAATGCTGGATTCGGTATTGAAAGAAGCAGTAACAATAATAGAATTTACAGAGATCTCATTTGTAAATGGAAGCGGAACTACAACTGAAGTAACTGATTATAGTTATACCGATAAAAATGTAAAAGCAGGTATTTACTATTACAGGTTAAAACAAATCGATTTGGATGGTTCCTTTAACTATTCAAATTCTGTTGAAGTTGATATAAATGCACCAACCGCATTTATACTCTCGCAGAATTATCCTAATCCTTTTAATCCATCAACAATCATTAAATTCTCACTGCCGGTTGATTCAAAAGTTATAATCAACTTGTACAACACTCTTGGAGAAAAAGTAGATGTTTTAGAAAACAGGGAATTGAGTATCGGTCATCATGAGCTTAACTTTGATGCATCAGGTCTATCGAACGGAATTTATTATTATACAATTAATGCTCAGGGTAAGGATGGATCAGTATTTGTCTTCTACGAAAAAAATGGTTTTAATGAAGTAATCAGAAGACAAATATTAGATCTCAGAAGAAAGGCGATCATTTGATCGCCTTTTCTTTTGCATAAGCATATATCTAACATCACACATCGTTCACAGAAATGTGATTCAACAATACCCTCAGCCTACTTCGCTTATTCTGCAGATTGCTTTAAAATTACAATAGTTACAAACTTTCTTTTCCCTGTCTTCCAGATCTGAAAGATGAAAAACTCCTCTGGAAATTGCGGAGACATATTTTTTTATCGATTCCAGGCAAGTTTCAATCATTTGTTCAGATTCATTTTTTCGCTTTTCGTAAAACTCATCAGTTTCTTTATGTCTTAACATTCCTCCCTCCAACTAATTTTTTCCCAAAATCTTTTGAAGAATATTTAAGCGAATAAATTTCTGTGCCGAATGGTTGAAAATCTTTTTTTTGCTGTGCATTTATAAGTTCCTTTGCTGCAAACAAGTATAGTGGAAGTTGCAGCGAAAGACCTCTCTGCAAATCGGAAGAAGAAGGTTTGGTTCCACCAAGTTTGTAATCAACTATTTTAATTGCATCCCGGTTTTCATTAATATCAACCCTGTCTATCTTACCTCTTAGGTTAACATCATATATTTTAAATTCTGAAGCAGGCAGATTATCACCATTAAAATTTCCGAAAGGAAGTTCAAAATATTCGGGAATAAAACCATCATTCGAATTTCTTTCTTCCAAAAGAAATTTATATAGCAGCGAATTTTCCTTTTTATTATTAATTCCTAACAGCTTCTCCTTTTCATAAAATGAATAGACTGAACCAAGATGAATTTCATTGAATCTTTTTTCAGCTATTGCAAACAGGAGTTTTTTCGCTTCTTTAAATTCTGCATCACTGCATCCCTTTAACGCAATATTTTTATCTTTTAAAGAAGTATAAAATTCAAATAGTATTACGTGGAGCAGACTTCCTAATTCCAGCGCTTCTAGTTCTTCTGAAGGTTCTTCTATTGTTGATAAATTTAAAACTCTCTCAGCAAAATATTTATAAGGACACTTAGCGTAAGTCTCTATCTGTGTTGTTGAAAATTGTCGCTCACTTAATTCATCCAGTTTTTTTGCTAGCTCTGTAGTCAGCCCGGTTTTAATATTTCCAGAATACGGTGAATCGCCAAAAGGATCTTCACTTCGTTGTTTATCAATTATTATCGATTCTTTAATGCGTTTCAGATCAACATCAATTTCACCTGGTAATTCCAGCTCATCAATTTTATCCAAAGGTGTTTCTCCAATGTGTTTCAGTAATTCCTCCCTGGAGAAGATCAGGTTTTCATAGTCTGTTTCATTTTTCATTTTTAAATCGAAAAGATTGTTAAACTCTGTAAACAAGTTCGATTCAACAAGTTCCTTTTTAACATCGAAGAGAGGCTGGGTAAGAAACAAATGTTTTTTCCAGGTACATAATGCCTGGTAAAAATGATATCTTTCCTCGATTTGATGTTTTTCTTCCTCCTTAGCAAAAGATCCGGAGAAGAAAATTTCAGGAGAATATCTTGTTGGCAGATCCCCGTCATTTAATCCGCCGATAAAAAGATAATCAAAATTCAATCCCCTAATTTCGTTAAGAGTAGTAACCTGCACACCGTAACCGGGAATCTCTTTAACATTATATCTCGAAAAAAGTGCAAAGGTTTTCAGCTGGTTTATAAAAAACTTCAACGGAAATTTTTTATCGCTGCCATGCTCAAGCTCAAGGAGTAAACTTAACTCCTCAAGGTTATTCAACAACGTGGTTAAAGCTTTTATATCTTTCTCAACATTTTCGTTTTTACCTTCAATTATTTTGGAAGGATAATCCATCTTGAAAACAAGATTAATAAGTTGATTGTAAAACTCCGTAAAGTTCATCGGTTTTCTGAATGGCTTCAACATATAGTAAATTGAATCAATGTCTTCAAGAGCTTTTTGATAGCTGGCTTGATGCTTCGAAAAATCATTTAACGAGCGGTCTTCAAACGACTGACCGAGTATTTCATCATTCAAACGGTCTTTCCAGTTTTGGTAGCCAGAAATAATTCGCAGTTCAACAGATGCTTTTAGCAGGTTGGAAAGATCGATCTCTTTCTTCTCAACAAAAAAACTATCGAATGCACGGAAGATATTTTTATAATAAAAATCGTTACCCAGTATTTCCAGCAGATTTATTATTGCAATTACAGGCTGAGAAGTTGCAAGTGAAAACCTGTCAGTTAAGTTTAAAGGAATTCCGTACAAGTGAAATTTATCTCTTACTATCGGGGAATATTTATCAATTAAATTAAAAGCTACACAAATTGAAGAAGGTTCTGCTTTTTTATTTAAGATTAAACTCTTTATCTCTTTTGCAATAAGCTCAATTTCTTTTTCGCGGCTGTTTGCCGCAATGCTTGTTAAAGATTGCTTAAAACCATTCACCTTCTTACCTGATTGAAGAAACAGATTGCTCCTTACACGATTTAGAAAGGGTGTGTGAATTCCGGTTGATTCATCTTTAATTTCTTTAAATCCTTTTGCCAGAAAATTGTTGTAACATTTATCAAGATGTGAAAAGATTGAAGGATTGTACTTATAATAATCAAAGAGAAGATGCAGATCTAATCCCTCTATATCAGCAGTTTTATTGATGATCTCAATTTCGGGTATTGTAAACTCATCAAATCCGTTAAGCAGAACAAGATTTACTTTGCTGTATATATCCCGGAAACCTTTCTTAAAATTATTTAAGTTCATCTCGTTCAGTTTTGTGTAAATATCACCAATCTCTTTAGCCGGAAGTTGTTCTATTTTTCCCTGGTACAATTCATAAACCGAGGCGATATCTTCAGCTTTTAATTTTTCTGCGCCTGTTAATCTTTCTGCTTCTTTAAGGATATCCTGCGGAGATATGCCATGTTTTTTATATTCTGAAATAACATTTTTAATTCTATCCAGCGTACCAAATGGAATACCTTTTGAATATTGAGAAAAATATTTTAATCTCTTTTTTGTAAAACACTGATTTAAAAGTATTATTGATGCTTCTTCTTTAAGCAAATTTGTTTCGGTTCCGGCGGCAGAAAGCATTGCAGAAGCATAGGTGCCAATCGTTTCGATCTGCAATCCTGAGGCAGTTTTATTTGGAGATAAAGAAACAAGCTCACGCTTTAAATATCTTATCTTGCGTTTGGTTGGAACAATAAAAAGTGTTTCATCCAAACTTCCAGATTTAATCTTTTGATCAACTAAAAAATCAAGATCAATTTTTTCGATATTACATTTTGTAAAAATCATCAGCCAGTTTTCTCAGCAATTAAATTTTTATACGATTTTCTTATCTGTTTTGATAAATCGAGATTAAGCAGACGTACAATTTCATTAAATCTTTTTTCTGCATCTGCTTTTCCATCAATCACCAGTGTTTCAAGTTCAAGAAAATTTCCAAGCTCTTTTACATCATCAAGATGAATTCGTGTATTGTTAAACGAGAATAATTTTCTCTCCTTTTCAACGACCTCTTCAACTTCGAATAGATTGCTCAAAAAATCTTCTGCGTTATCATCTTCAATTTTAAGCAGGTTAAAATCAGACCAGCGGTTTTTGGAGATCTCATCCCTGTTATAATAAATGAGTGTTTTCGTTCCGTTTTCTATCCTGAGTTTTAATAAACCCGCAGGTGTTTTATAATAAATATCCTTTTGTAATAAAATCGAATCCTGTTTTGCATTAATAGATTTTAACTTTTTAATTAAAGATTCAATCGATTCGATCTTAATTTTCAGTTCAAGGTTTTTTGGCAAAATATCCTCTGTTTTATCATTAAACAAGTAAATACAGCTTAATATCAGATTCAGAAAAATAGCACTAAATTTTAGAATGATTAAATTTGTTATTGCTATTGTGCTGCATAATTATATTTTAGAAATTAAAATCTGATAAAATATGCTAAAGTTAATAATTTCAATACTATTGGTCATTCCAATTATCACTATCCGTGCACAGGGAATTGGCGAAATTGTGCCCGAGAAGCCGCTGGAAATTTTCCCACAAAACGCTTTCGGCTTCGATATTCTGCTAGGCGAAAGCGGTTTCGGATTAGGTGGTTTTTATCGTCATGAACTTAATACAAAGTTTACGCTTTTTGGAGATCTTTCATTCTCCGAATCCAAAGATGAGAGAGAATTTGAGTACATTGATTTCTTCGGAAATACTTTTACTGTTGGAAAAAAGAACAGGGTTTTTCAAATCCCTTTAAATTTTGGCGCACAATACAGGTTATTTGAAAAAGAACTAACAGATAATTTAAGACCTTATATTAATGCTGCAGTTGGACCAACACTTGTACTTACAACTCCCTACAGCGAAGAATTTTTTAAAGCATTCGGGAATACCTCTGCTCATTTTGCTGCCGGCGGCTATATTGGATTTGGTGCAAATTTTGGTTTAGATAAATCAAACTTGATTGGACTAAATTTCAGGTATTATGTCATCCGGTTTTTTGATAAAGGCGTTGAAAGCCTTGAGGGAAGATTCAACAAAACCATCGGCGGATTTTTTGTTACAATAAATTTTGGATTTATGTATTAAACCGGTTTTATTCAAAAAAGAAAATGATTTTATTAAAATAAAAAATCCAGTTATAATCCTTCACTTACTTCTTCCACTTAATTGTACAGCCAATTGTAAAAGTTTCGGGTACGGAAATTTCCTTTCCTTCAAGCAATTCATCCAGCGCATCACGCAAATAATTATTAACAACTTTATCCGGTTCCTGCCAGTTATCATCAATCTTGCCGTGGAAAGCTAATTTTCTCTCTTTATCAAAAAGGAAAATTTCCGGTGTATGTGTAGCATCGTAAGCTTTAGCAGCAGTTTGGTCTTCATCCCTTAAATAAACAAAGTTAAAGCTTTCACTCTCTGCTCTCTTTTTCATCTCTTCAAAAGAATCTTCCGGATAATTAACTGCATCATTTGGATTTATTGCAACTACTGTTACACCTTTATTTGCATAATCTTCCTGCAGTTGTTTCATCCTTCCTTCATAAGCTTTTACATAAGGGCAATGGTTACAGCTAAAAACAATTATTAAAGCTTCCTTATCTGCAAACGAATTGAGCGAATAATTTTTATCATCAACTCCAATTAAATTAAAATCCGGGGCAGGTGAACCTAATTTTAATTTATCAGTTGCCATATTTTACCTCTAATTCTCTTATTTTCACTTTAGTAAATAAATTTCTTAATAATTAAATTGATTTTTAAAATGTTAAGATATCTTTTCCTTCTAACAATATTTTTAACAGAGTTTGCAATGGCACAAAATATTCAGTTTGCCCAGGATCTTTACAATAGCTATGAAAATTACAAAGAAAGAACTTTAACAAACCGCCGCTTTAAGCATTCCGATATCCTTCCATTAATAGAGCAACTAAAAGATAAAGATATTTTCGGTGTTTCTAAAGTTGGCGAATCGGCTGAAGGCAGAGATATAAATATGATCTCAGTTGGAAGTGGAAGCACGAAAATTTTTCTCTGGTCGCAAATGCACGGAGATGAACCGACTGCAACTGCGGCTATCTTTGATATTTTCAATTTCTTTTTGGCAGAGAATGATTTTGTGGAATTCAAAAATCATTTGTTTGAAAAAACTACAATTTATTTTTTACCAATGGTAAATCCTGATGGTGCGGAATTATTCCAGAGAAGAAACATATTTGAAATTGATCTTAACCGTGATGCGGTAAGCCAGCAAACACCCGAAGGAAAATTATTAAAAGAAATCTTCGATAGTCTGAAAGCTGATTTTGGTTTTAACCTGCATGATCAGAGCAGAGAATATTCTGCAGGGAACAGTTTTAAAACTGCGGCAATTTCGTTTTTAGCTCCATCACCTGATTATGATAAAACTTTAACACCTGTTCGTGAAAACTCGATGAAACTGATCAGCATGATGTACAAAACACTTTCCGAGTTTATCCCGGGTCACATTGCAAAATATTCTGATGAATATGAACCGCGGGCATTTGGAGATAATTTTACAAAATGGGGAACAAGTACTGTTCTTTTAGAAACAGGGGGATGGATAGACGATCGCGAAAAACAATTTCTTAGAAAGATAAATTTTATTGCTTTACTTTCTGCTTTTAAAAGTATTGCAGATGAATCATATGCAACAGAAGATTTAAACACTTACTCCTCAATACCTGATAATGAAAAATTAATGATCGATCTTATCCTAAGAAACCTAACTGTAAAAAACAGTGAGCACGAATACAAAATTGATGTAGGAATCGATTACGAAGAAATGAACATGAATGGCGCAACAGATTTTTATTACAAAGCAAAAATTGAAGATTTAGGTGATCTGTCAGTATTCCATGGTTATAATGAGATAGATCTAAATGGATACAGAGTTGAACCCGGTAAAACTTATCCAACGGTTATAAATTCAATAGAAGTAGCTTGAAGCTTTAAATCCAAAAGAACTTTTTAGTAATGGCTACACAAATGTTATTCTTAATTTTCCTGGATATGCTGAAGAGTTCTCAAAATATGCATTCAATATAATTCTTAACAAACCAAATGTGCTGGAAGAAAAAATTAAATTTGAAGGCATTCCAAATTTTATAGTCCGAAAAAATGGGGTTGTAAAATATGCTGTTGTGAATGGTTTTTTAAGAGATATTGAAAAACTGGAGGAATCATCTGGAAATTCTCTTCTTTTAAAATGAAGAGAAACATAACATTCTAAGTAGGCAATAGTTCTTCTTGGGGCAAATAAGGGAAATCCATAGAATTAAATCTTTGATATTTTTCTTCATTATCAATTGAAATAATCGAAAAAATCAACTTTCACCTTAAATCCAAAGAATTTGAGTACAAACTATTAAGGTGCACTATTTGATTATGGTACTATTCTTTGATACTTTTGTAGTTCGATTTAATTTACGGCGAGGAAAAAGTGGCACGATCAAAAAATATTGAGGCTTTCTGCTCTTCCTGCAATTCAAGTCAAAAAATGGAAATTACGGGTGAATTGGCTGGAGAAGATGCAGAAAATAAAATATGGGCAAAATGCAAAAAATGCAAGCATTCGATGGTTATAGACCTTAAGGAAGATGTAGTATCAGTTGATACTTCCATGGAAGGGATTGAGTCTGGAGATTGTACAGTTTATTCACCAATGAAATCGTACACCATCGGCGAGCCGATTTATCATAAAAATTGGGATGATTCGGGGAAAGTAGTTTCTAAAGAAATTCTATCGAGCGGACAAAAATCTATTGCGGTAGAGTTTCAGAAATCTGGAATTAAAAAATTAATAGAATCATTAAATAATTAAAATTACCGGAAAGAGGTGAGAAATATTGGTTGGCATAACCCTTGGCGATAATGAACCCATTGATAAAGCGCTGAGAAGATTTAAGAAAAAGTATGAAAGATCTGGTGTTCTTAAAGAATTTAAAAAGAGAACTTTTTTTGTAAAGCCCTCTATAAAGAAGCGTATGGAAAAGATTAAAGCTACCAGGCGAGCACACAGACCTGAACATTATTAAAAATTAAGCCCTTCTTCGGAAGGGCTTTTTTTTACTTTATCTGAAGCACAGGTTCAATTACTGCCGGTTCCTTACCTTTTGCATAATACTTTTTAAGATGTTTTATTATCGCTTCATATGCCTGGTCTAAGCTATTACAAAAAGTAAACAGCTTAAGATCGGACGCACTTATCAATCCCTTGTCTACAAGCGCATCAAAGTTTATAATACTCTTCCAGTACTCTTCATCATAAATAATCAGTGCAAGTTTTTTTCTTATCTTGTCAGTTTGCACAAGTGTAAGCACTTCAAACATTTCATCCATTGTACCAAAGCCACCTGGAAATATTACAAAAGCTTTTGATAGATATGCAAACCAGAACTTCCGCATAAAAAAGTAGTGAAATTCAAAACTTAACTCGGGTGTAACATACTTATTTACATACTGTTCATAGGGAATGCTGATATTAAGTCCCACAGAATAACCGCCTGCCTTCTTTGCTCCCCTGTTTGCCGCTTCCATTATTCCTGGTCCGCCGCCTGTGCACACTATAAACCTGTTTGCACTAGTTTCAAGATTTAAAGACCACTCGGTAATTCTCCTGGAAAGTTCAACTGCATCCTGGTAATATCTTGACATATTTACCATCAGTTGAGCTTCTCTTAATTTTTTTGCAAATCCCTGAGTTGATTTTGGGTTTTTACTCTTTATCTCGTTGTAATCCTTAATTGCACTTCGTTTATCTTTAAGCCGCGCAGATCCAAAGAAGACAATTGTATCCATAATTTTATGTTTTCGGAATTTGCTCTTCGGATGCAAATACTCTGTTAACATTCTAACAGTTCTCCCATCGGGAGAATCCAGGAAGTCAAGATTTTCGTAAGCTTTTTTAGGTTTAAGATCTTTTGCCATAATAATATCAGTTTTTATTAGATAAGAATTTAATTAGCGAGTTAAACAATTACTTAAGTGCGGTTTATTTTTTATTCAATGAAACTTTTATATTTGCACATAAGCAAATCCGGAATTAATGACGAACACGGATTTAATTTTTGAGATGTAAAACTAATCTTATTAGATGATAATTCAAATAAACTTTTAAACAAATCATTCCCGGTAAAATTTTAAATGAAGATAAAAACCATCCTGTTAATTTTTGTATCCTGTTTCTTTATCAACGCAGACAGGTATGATGATATTAAAACCGAAATAAATAATGTACTAAATAAGCTTCCTGCCGGAACCCGCATTGGAATGTTGGTCTACAATCCTCTAACAAGGGATACCATCTACTCAATCAATCATACAGAATCCATGATACCGGCTTCTAACACAAAACTTTTTACTACAGCCACTGCACTCGAAATTATGGGAGGAAGTTATACTCTATCAACTCAGATTCTTACAGATGATAATGATTTAACTGATGGAAAGATTGACGGAAACATTTATATAAAAGGGCTTGGCAACTCAGTCTTCACTTCTGAAGATTTAATAGATATGGCTACAGGATTGTACGAACTTGGAATTAAAGAGATTACTGGAAATGTAATTGGCGATGATACTTTTTTTGATGATGTTTATACACGCGATGATTGGATAAAAGATGAACGTGCAAATGTAAAGCTTGCACCAATTTCGGCACTAGTTATAGACAGAAATAAAACCAGGGTAAGAAAGAAGAGCAGAGGAAGATTAAGAACCTATACTGTAAACGTTACTAATCCACCGCTATTTGCTGCTGAACAATTGTTAGAAAAATGAGTGGGGTTGAGATAAATAGTAGGAGGAACGTGCGAAAAATGGGTGAGACACCACTTACAGCCCAATTACTTTTGGAAGAAAAAATCGAGTTGAGAGAACTAATTAAAATTATAAATAAAAACAGTAACAATTTCTTAGCAGAATGTTTGTTCAAAACAATTGGTGCAGTTGCAAGCAGCAAGCAGGGCAACTCGTTCTATTCTACTCAAGCCATTTTAACTTTTATTGAAGATAACGGAATATATTCAGAAGGAACTTCTATAGTTGATGGTTCAGGAATTTCACGGTTCGACCAGATTACAGTTGGGGCTATAGTCGGCTTATTGGAAAGAATGTACTTCGATATAAAAAACTTTGATGATTATTATAACTCTCTTAGTATTGCAGGAGTGGATGGAACACTGAATGAAAGAATGTACAATACTACTGCGGAAAATAATTTCAGAGGTAAAACCGGAACGCTTAACGGTGTTTCATCACTCTCCGGTTATTTAGAAACTAGCGGGCGGTGATGATTTAATAATAAGTATTATTTTTGAATTTGAACGGGGAAGATCGAACACTTACAGAGATCTACAGGATGAGATTATCGAAATATTAGCTGGTTGGAAAGAAGAAAGCCCTGAAGAATTGCTTCAACAGGGCTCACTAGAAATTACGAATTAAAGTAATTATTGTCCTTCCGGATTTTCAGTTCCCGGAGGCAATTGATTTTGCTGAGGCAATGTGGGTGTTTGAGGAATATTTTGCTGACCCGATTCCTGGATAATACTTCGCTGTTCCGGTGTAACTTTACCGGGCAGGAAGAATAAATTTATAACCAGCGCAAGAACAGCCACTATTCCACCAAGCCACCAGGTAGCTCTGCTTAAAAAATCTGCTGTGCGCCTTGTACCAAACATTGAACCCATGCTACCGCCCGCGCCGCCAAAGGTTCCGGCTAATCCACTGCCTTTACTTGCCTGGAGCAAAACCACTATGATAAGCAGTACTGCAGTAATAGCAGCTATTGTCACTAATAATGTATACATAATTTTTTCTCCTATAATTCGTAGCGGGGGAGGGATTCGAACCCCCGACACGTGGATTATGATTCCACTGCTCTAACCAACTGAGCTACCCCGCCCAATTGAGCTTGTAAATATAATTATAAAACCTTGTAATTTCCAAAAATTCAACTTTTTTGAGATGATAAATCAATCAGTTTACAGCTTATTGCGGATATTAATGAAGTATTCATTTCTGTAAATATCAGCATCATTGCTCTGGAAATTCTTACGGAGCATATCCGCTGTTATGAAGACGCTGGTTTGTACTTGCAATCCTTTCGATCGGATCAGGATGAGTGGAAAGAAATACTTCCACTGAACTGCTTGTGCCAACCAGCCCTTCATATTCTAATTTTTCAAAAAAGAATTTAACTCCACCGGGATAATATCTTGTATCTTTAAGATATTCAAATGAGTACTCATCAGATTCATCTTCGTCGTGCCGGGAATTTGCAAGGAATGTCAACCCGACAAATAAGTTCGCAGCAATTTCTGCAAGTACAGATGGATTTTCTCCGAGTAAAATTCCAAACAAAATTGAAGTGCCGTAGTAAGCCGTTAATCTTTGAGTAGTGTGTCTTCGCTCTGCATGTGCAATTTCATGTCCTACAACACCAGCCAGTGCAGCTTCAGAATCGAGGTAGAGCAGCAAACCCGTGTAGAGATAAATGTATCCCCCCGGAACGCAAAAAGCATTAAGAACATTAGGGTCATCAATAATTTCCAGCTGGTAAGGAAAAATATTTTTGTTCTCTACTTTTGCAGAAGCGAGTATGTGATTAAAAATCCTTTGTTGAATATATAATTTAACAGAAGGATCGCCGTAATAAATGGGATACTCTGACGGATTACTTCTTATCTCCTGGTCGATATCCATCCCAAGCTGGACATCATCTTCTTTTGTAAAGAGGTTTATTCCTTCTAATGTATCGCAGGAGTTTGTAAAAAGTGTAAGCGAGAACGCAGTGAGAAAAATCAGGTTGTAAAATTTTTTAATCATCTTCCTCCTCCAAAGTTTTCCAGAGCACATCTAATAATTTTTTTATCCCATAACCTGTTATCGAAGAAAATACCAGCGGCTCTGAATTAACACCATCAAATTTATGTTTTAATAATTTTTTAATACTCTCCTCATCAACCAAATCTGCTTTGGAAAAAGATACAATAATTTTTTTGCCTGTCAACCTGGTGCTGTAATTTTTCAATTCACCCAATAGAACCTTAAAATCTTCATCATAATTTTCGGAACTAACTTCAATCATAACAAGCAGGATTCGGGTTCTTTCAATATGTCTTAAGAATTTATGACCAAGCCCTTTTCCTTCATGCGCACCTTCAATTATTCCCGGGATGTCTGCCATTGTAAAACTTTTGTACTCTTTATAGTTTACAATTCCCAGGTTTGGTTCAAGTGTGGTGAATGGATAATCTGCAATTTTAGGACGCGCTGCAGATACTTTAGAGATAAGTGTTGATTTACCTGCATTCGGAAACCCAACCAATCCAACATCAGCAATAAGTTTAAGCTCCAGTACTATTTTATTAGACCCACCCGATTTACCTAGTTCTGCATATCTTGGTGCACGGTTTGTTGGAGTTGCAAAGTTACTGTTTCCTTTACCCCCTTTACCACCCTTTGCCAGCGTAACTTGCTTTTTATCTTTATCAAGATCGAAAAGAGTTTCACCAGTTTCAAAATCTTTTATGATGGTGCCAACTGGAATATTAATGATTATATCTTCACCTTTCTTACCATCTTTAAGTGAAGTTCCGCCTGCATCGCCGTCATCAGCTTTATATTTTTTCTTGTACCTGAAATCTAAAAGTGTATTGAGATTATGATGTGCTTTAAGAATAATGCTGCCTCCCCTGCCGCCGTTTCCACCGGATGGACCACCCTTTGGAACAAACTTTTCCCTCCTGAATGCTACAGCGCCGTCACCCCCCTTCCCCGCCTCCACTTCGACGACCGCATAATCTATGAACATTAAACTTGCCTGAAGTAGTTAGAAACTGCGTTTGTAAAGATAACGGCTTCTTTTGAGAACGGACTAATTTTATAAGAGAAAAATACTCCCTTTAAAATTTCTGTTGCTCCTTTGTAAGACGAACATTCAGAAATTTTTTCTATAGTAGTAACAAAATCCATTTCATCACCACCAAAAATCGAAGCAGTGATTTTCTTAATCTCTTTTCTTTTCATATAACTGAACAGATCATTTTTGCGTTTGATAAATTCTTCGGCAGGTTGTTTATCCTCTTCCAATTCTTCACTCTCCTCATCAAGCTGGTGAGGTTCGTTATTTATTTCTTCCAATACCTCATCAACATCCTTTACCTCTTCATCTTTATGCTCAGCAGAAGTTTCTTCATCTTTTGTAAAAGCAATTTCGTCAACTGTTTCCAGGTCTGAATCAATTGAATCAATTTCCGAAAGTTCCTCTTCACCCGGAAATTTCTGCTCCACATCTACCTCAGAAGATCCGGTTTCCGGCAGGTCTTCCACGAAATCTTTTATTTCTTCCTGCTCAGGTTCAGGAAGATCAACTACTTCCGGCGTATCCGTTGTTATTCCATCAAGCTCTTCAAAAACTTGCAGCAGATCATCCTCCAACGAATTCAACTCTTCGGCAATTTCCAGTTCACCATCTGCATCATCTAAATAAGTTTCTTCATCTGTTTCTACTTCACCTGGAACTGAAGTTTCAGGTATTTCATTTTTTTCAATTATATCTTCCCCTGGTTTATCAACTTCCGATTGTTCTACAAAATAATCATCAATCATCTCTTCAACAATTTCTTTTTCAGAAATGGTATCGATCTACCTGCTCATCCGGTTTTTCGATATCAATTCCATCTTCGCCAGAATGATCATTAGTTTCCTCAGTTTCTTCTACAACGCTTTCTTCGTCCGTAATTTCTTCAAATAGTTCTTCCGCCGAAGTTTCATCTGTGACTTTCTCAATTGAATTTTCATCATCTAACTCCTTCAATTCTTGCTCATACATATCTATAAGTTTTTTTTCTTCAAAATTTAGGAGGTCACCCATCTCTGCATTTTCTATATCTGCAGCATGATCTTCTGCCAGTTGTCCGAGAGTTTTCGGTTCCGCTTTTTCATCCTGGCCTCCATCAGTTTCTTCATCAACATCCTTTTCTTCTTCTTTTACAGACTGTTCATCGACCGGGATACTTTCTGTTTGTTCATCACTTTCTAAATTCTCTTCAACTTCAGCTTTTTCTGTTTCAGGTTCAACCGGAGATGGAGTAAACAGAATTTTCTGAATTTCTTCAATATCGTATTCTTTCTTTGCACCTTCTGTAACAGGTACTGCGCGGCGAAGATTTAAAAGATAATTAACAAGGTTTTTTTCTTTTAAAAGAATTTCTACTGCAATTGGAGATACCTTTGTTTTATCCAGTCCGCCTATATTGAAAAAATCACCAATAGATTTAAGCGCATTATAGATAAGCTGGTCTGCATTTGATTTAAATAGTTCGCGGTCAATTTTGTTCAAGATAAGATCGAATTCAGTTGCCGAAAGTTGTACAATTTTTCTTTTGGATAAGTATGCGGCAAGAACATTTTTTATATAATCATAATAATAGACGTAGCTGAGCATCATTTCCAGCTCATCTGCAGAAACATATTTAAGATCGTGGTAGATTAATTTAGTGACCGACCATTTGGGTCTGACTACGTAATTTGCATTAAATGATACTGCCTGGATAATAAGTTTTTTAACATCCTCGATTGAGATCTTCTTGGTTTTTTTAATCTCACTGGATATCTCATGAAAACGCTGAAAGATCTCATTACCAGAATAATCGAAATATGAATTCTGCAGAAGTTTTTTCCTATCGACATAAATCATATAATCGAGTTCGGCTGAAATGTAGCGAAGTATGGCAGGATGCAAATCAGTACCTGCCAGCTTTTCATAAGTAAAAAAGGCACCAAGCCCTTTAACCTTGTTGAGACAAAAATCGCTTATAAATTTTATCTCTTTTTCAAACATTATTGTTCTCTCATTATTAGACACCGCAAGATAAAAAAAATCCCGATTAAAGTTTAACCGGGATTTATATTGATCTTATTTTCGCCAAATCATCTCAAAGGTAGGATATTTTTTATACGTCCTGAGTTTTTAGCTTAGCCGAAACAAAATCCCTGTTCATTCTTGCAATGTTTGTGACTGAGATTCCTTTGGGGCATTCTGCTTCGCAAGCATAAGTATTTGTGCAGCTTCCAAATCCCATTTCATCCATAACTGCAACCATTTTCTGCACTCTTTGATTTCTTTCAGGCTGCCCTTGAGGAAGAAGTGCATATTGGGAAACCTTTGCCCCGACAAACAACATTGCAGATGCATTTTTACAAGCTGCCACACAAGCACCGCAGCCAATACACTCAGCGGCATCCATTGCAAGTGAGGATGTTTCTTTAGAAATGGGAATTTCATTAGCATCCGGTACACCGCCAGTGTTAATAGAAACGTAACCGCCGGCTTGCAAAATCTTATCCATTCCTGCCCGCTCAACAATCAGATCCTTCAAAACCGGAAAAGCTTTTGCCCGGAATGGTTCAATGTAAATTGTTTCACCCTCTGCAAAATTCCGCATATGAAGCTGGCAGGTAGCAATTTTTGGTATTTTGCTGTGCGGATGACCATTTATAACCAATCCGCAAGTACCGCAAATACCTTCACGGCAATCGCTTTCGAATGCAACAGGATTTTTTCCTTCCCTTTCCAGTCGGTCGTTCAGTTCATCCAGCATTTCAAGTATTGATGCTTCCGGTGAAACAGAAACTTTAAATTTTTCAAAGCTACCAACTGATTTTGGAGATTCCTGTCTCCATATCATCAAAGTTAAATTCATATTTTCGCTACTCATTATTTGTAACTCCTTGTAGCTAGTTTCACATTTTCAAATTCAAGAGGTTCTTTATGAAGTTTCCATTTCCCAATTTCCTTGAACTCCCACGCCGACACGTGAGTAAATTCATCATCATTGCGCAAAGCTTCTCCCTCTTTAGTTTGATGTTCTTCACGGAAATGTCCGCCGCAAGATTCATTTCTATCAAGCGCATCAACAGCCATTAGTTCACCAAGTTCGAGATAATCGGCAACTCTTCCTGCACGTTCTAAAGTTTGATTTATGTCTGCATCAACGCCAACTACTTTTACATTTTTCCAGAAGTCATCGCGTAATTCTTTTATTTCTTCAATTGCTTCCTTTAATCCTTTTTCATTTGCGAGCCATACCAACTTTACCCCACATAACTCTACCTAATTTCTTGTGAATTTCATCTACGGTTTTATTGCCATTCACCGAAAGAAGTTTTTTAATATTATCATCAACTTCTT
>CAVVMV010000019.1:0-64818 GCA_963749485.1 uncultured Ignavibacteriales bacterium
CCGTAGGAAGTATCACCTATTGCTGTCTCAAATCCCTGGCTTTCCAGCATTTCAATCGCTTCCAGATCAGTCATACCAACCACGTTTGGCACAGTGGTTTCTGCAGAGCTTACATACCAGGGAATGATTAAATAATTCAGCAAGAGGATAACGAAAATAAATCCTATGAGAAAAAAGATTGTTTTTCGTACGAATGGTTTTCCTAATAAATTTTTCATTAATCAAATATATCAATTGCCTTTTTCTTAATCAATTTGAATTAATTTATAAAACGAGGATATTAGGCTTCTTCAGATGAATTAAACATTATGAAAAAATATGGAATTACTCTATATTTACTGAATTAAGTACCATAAAATTAATTATAGAATCTTATTTCATTTGCAAAAATTTCATTCCCTTAAAGTTTCAATCATTTATCATCTAAAATATTTAAAGAGGTTTACTGATGTTTAAGCAGCACCCAAACGGCTTGCGGGTATTATTCATGAGCGAGATGTGGGAACGTTTCTGTTACTATGGAATGCGTACTCTTCTAACGCTATTTTTAGTTAAATCTTTACTTAAAGGGGATGCAGAAGCCAGCCTTATGTATGGCGCATATACGGGTCTTGTGTATGCTGCACCTGTTCTTGGTGGACGTATGGCCGATCAGTTTTTAGGTTATCGTTATGCAATTATGTTGGGTGCAGTTCTAATGGCGATTGGCGAATTCATTTTGCTTGGTGGTACCGAGATGTTTGGATTTGATATGGCAATACGCAACCATTTTGTACTTATAGGAATGGGTGCAATTATTGTTGGTAATGGCTACTTCAAGGCAAACATATCAACAATAGTCGGAAAACTATATAAGGAAAATGATCCAAGAAGGGACTCAGGATTTACTATTTTTTATATTGGAATAAACATTGGTGCTGCATTAGCTACTCTAATAGTTTCTTATGTTGGAGAGACTTATGGATTTGAATATGGATTTGGACTTGCCGGTATTGGAATGTTAATGGGTTTATTCATTTTTTGGTTTGGAAGAGACCGATACTCGGACGCTCCCGGACTCGATATTCCGGAGGCTGGCAAGAAAAAGATGTTAGGACCGTTAAATGGAGTTCAGACGATTTCGATTGGTTCGTTGTTGCTGATTCCAATTTGCTATATCCTTATTAATAAAAACATAATCAGATTTGAAAGTTTTGATTTTCCTCTGATGATGGTGTTGCTCATCATCTTGTTCCTTTACGTGGCAATTAGTTTAGTTAGGACGGGTATAAAAGAGGGACCAATGTGGAGAGACAGGATGATTGCTCTGGTCATTTTTATGCTTATCAATATAGTATTTTGGGCTTGCTTCGAACAAGCTGGTACTTCTCTAACCCTGTTTGCAGACCGAAATGTTGACCGAGGAATTCTAGGTTGGACAATGCCTGCTTCGATGACTCAGTTCTTCAATCCTTTATTCATTATTCTCTTTGGATCGATTTTCTCAGTAATGTGGGTGAAACTAGACAAAATTAATAAAAACCCAAGTATTCCTATGAAATTTTCATTAGGAATCCTTCAGCTTGGTTTGGGGTTTTTAGTTACTTTAATCGGATTGCAATTTGTTGACAACTTTCAAGTTCCTCTTCTCACTCTTGTATTCCTGTATATGCTTCATACAACGGGAGAATTATTCCTTTCACCAATTGGTCTTTCTATGGTAACAAAACTAGCCCCAGCTAAAATAGCTGCAACAGCAATGGGAGGTTGGTTTCTCAGTTTTTCAATTGCAAATTACCTGGCAGGAGGAATTGCATCACTCACTGGTGCTGAAGAAGGAGCTGCTAATTTTACCGTGGCTGAAGGTCTTGATGTTTACATTGGTGTATTTTCAACCTTAGGGATTGTTTTGATTGGATTCGCAATTGTCATAGCACTAATTTCAAAACCACTAAACAAACTGATGCATGGAGTAACTTAACCGGATAAATACAACCAGTTTATTTTTAAATATTACAGATAACCATTAATTTAAAATCGAGGCTTATTGATGTTCAAACAACATCCCCGCGGATTATATGTTTTGTTCTTTACCGAAATGTGGGAAAGATTCAGCTACTATGGCATGCGTGCTATTCTTGCTCTTTATATGATAAAAGCGCTTATATATGATACCGCATTCACTTCTTCAATTTACGGTTACTACACAGGATTAGTTTATTTAACTCCGTTACTTGGCGGTTATATTGCTGATAAGTATTGGGGTAACAGACGATCGATCATCGTGGGTGCGATTATGATGGCTATCGGTCAGTTTGCCTTAGCATTCAGTGGGTTTTTGTATTCACCGGGTAATGATGCTTCAACACCATTGTCTTCTTTCATATTCAATCCGCAGCAGTTAGCTTTTATTTTTGGATTGGTTGTATTGATTATTGGAAATGGATTTTTCAAACCGAATATTTCAACAATGGTTGGTTCGTTATACCCTGAAGGAGATAAGAGAAGAGATTCCGCGTTTACAATTTTTTATATGGGAATAAATCTGGGCGCACTATTAGCGCCATTTGTTGCAGGAGGTTTGGGCGATACAGGTAACCCGGCAGATTTTAAATACGGGTTCCTGGCTGCAGGTATTGGGATGCTGTTTGGATTGGTTCAGTTTTATATTGGAAAGAATAAATACCTGGTTACTCCTGATGGAAAACCTGTGGGAATGCCTCCTGAAAAGAAATCAAAAGCGGAGAAGCAAGAAGATGAACATCCTCCATTAACAAAAATAGAGAAAGAACGAATTGCAGTTATTTTTATTCTTGCATTCTTTGTTATCTTTTTCTGGGCTGCGTTTGAACAAGCAGGCGTTTCCTTAACGTTTTTTGCAGATGGAATGACAGACAGGGTTGTTGGTTTCCTCGATAACTGGGAAATACCCGCAAGTTGGTTTCAATCAATCAACCCGATTGCAATTGTAATTTTTGCTCCTCTGTTTGCTGCTATCTGGACAAAGCTTGGAAATAAGGGAAGAGAACCATCATCACCACTTAAAATGGCACTTAGGTCTTTTCTTACTATCGCTAGGATTCCTCGTACTTATTCCAGCGGCTTCGCAAGTAGATGCAGGGATGAAAGTTAGTCCATTGTGGTTAGTTGCAGCTTACTCACTTCATACATTCGGTGAGTTATCGCTTTCCCCAATTGGGTTATCTATGGTTACAAAACTCTCGCCGGTACGTTTTGGTTCGCTTTTGATGGGAACCTGGTTCCTTGCAAACGCTGCTGCAAACTGGCTTGCGGGACAGCTAAGCACACTCTATCCCGATCCAACCAAAACTGAATATTCTTCATTGTTCGGTTTTGTAATAAATGACTTTACTTCTTTCTTCACAATTTTTATTGTGATGTCTCTTTCAGCATCATTAATTTTATTCTTTCTCCATAAACTGCTGATTAAAATGATGCACGGTGTGAAGTAACAAGAATACTAATATATAATTTAATCCCCCATCTTTATTGAATAGAGTTGGGGGATTTTTTTATTTTAAATGCTATGATTAGAAATTACTTCTACTTAAATCGCTATTCGATAGAAATCAATAACATTTTAGCTGGGACAAAAATCAGCCAGGTTTTTTCACAGGAAAAAGGTAAGCTGGTTATTGCGTGTAGTAAGAAAGATACTGAGTACTTCTTAGAGTTTTCTGTTATTCCCGGGCAATCGTTTATAAATTTGAGAGAAAAATACAGCAGGGCAAAAAAAAATACGATTGATTTCTTCAGCAATTCAGTTGGTGAAAAAATAAAATCTGTTAAAATTGCAGATGATGACAGAATAATAAAAATAGAATGCAGCCATTCTGAATTTTACTTTGCAATCAGGGGTAAGTACACAAACGTTTTTTATTTAGGAGAAGATGAGAGTTTTGAAGCATTTAAAAATCTTGATGATAGATACTTTAACTGAAATAAAGAAGGAATTCTATAAATAAAAGTTTTACAACTGATTTTAATATTCCTGATCTGTCACTCCCCTCTTCCACAGATTATCTTAGCGACATAAAAAAGAAATTTCCGGTAATTGGGGCAGAAATAATTAAAGAAGTAAAAGCAAGAACGAATGATGAATATCAAACAGAATTAAAAAATGTTTTAAACGAAATTAAACAATAACCATCCACCTTATTTATTGATGAAGATTCTGGTGAAGTAAATATTGGTTTTGAATCTTTTCGCAGTATGCCTTTTACACAAGAAGGAAGTATTTGATGATATCATTTCTGCACAGAATTATTTCTTCTCTAAAAAACAATATCTTGAAAGCAAAAATAAGAGAGTTAAAATTAATTACTAAACATCTTGATAAAGAATTAAAAAAACTTTCTAATAAAATAAACAGTCTGCAGGGTGTTATAGAAAAAGGAAGCAGAGAAGATGAATACAACAAATTAGGAAATCTTCTTCTTGTAAATCTTAATTTATTAAAATCCGGAATGGAAGAAATTGAAGTTGAAGATATTTATGAGAAATAAAAAGATTAAAATAAAACTGAATTCAAAATTATCTCCAAAAAAGAATGTTGATTACTGGTTCGATAAATCAAAAGCAGATAAGATTGGATTTGAAAAATCTGTTGAGTTGATGAAAAAGGCAAAAGTTAATTATGAGAAACTGAAGAAAATTGAAGACGACTTAGTTAATATTGATTCACTAAAAGAGCTTGATAATATCATTAAAGAATTAAAAATAAAGAGACAAGGAATGAAATCGGAAAAAGAAGATATTAAGGAATAAATTTAAACACTATGTTATTGATGATAAATACCACGTTTATGTTGGAAAGGATAGCAAGAATAACGATTTGCTAACTACAAGGTTCGCAAAACAGAATGATTACTGGTTTCATGCAAGAAGTGTTTCAGGTTCACATGTTGTGCTAAGAGTTGAAAATACAAAAGAAGCAATCCCTAAAAATGTTTTGAAAAGAACTGCTGCGTTAGCTGCTTACCACAGCAAAGCAAAAACTGCAGGAGTTGTGCCTGTAGCATTTACATTTAAAAAATATGTTATAAAAAAGAAAGGTTTCCCAATCGGAACAGTTCATTTGTTAAAAGAAGATGTACTGCTCGTTAAACCGGAAATACCTAAAGGTTGCAAGTTTGTTGTGGATGAGTGATAAACAAAAGTTCGTATAAATTTTATTAAAATTTTTGCATTCTTAACAATTTCATTGAACCGTCGCCTGCTTCTTCAGCAAGTTGAAAAAAAAAGATATTTTGATCAGGTTTCTTTTCCAAAACATCAATTATATTTTCCTGCAGAAGTAAAGAAATCGGAATTATATTTTCCTCGCCACCAAATTCTATTCTGAATATTTTTAATACTTCATTAATCAAAAGCATAAATTAATTTTTAAATTTTGTCATCCCGGCATTATTAAAAAATAAGGTTGATCATAAAATGATACTGCTGGAACAGAGGTAATAAATTTGTGTTGTTTCGAAAAAATTAAAAACTATTTCTTTATCTCTTGATAGGTCATTTTTACCTTTTATAATTAATTCACAGGTAAAAAAATAATATTTGATGTAAGCATGAAGCATATTGAAACCTTTAGAATGGCACTTTTTTTGAACAAAATCAGCATAAATCTTAAATAGATTTATCAAATATATTAGCCGGGAAACTCACTTTTGGCTTTTGAGAGAACACAAACGGATGGCGAACTTATGTTGCAGGTTACTGGATTTGATTCCAGCGCACTTGAAAAATTATACGACCGCTACTCAACTTTACTTTTTACTTTAATAAAAAAAACTGTTTCCGATAAACAATTTGCTGAGGAGATTCTATCCGATGTGTTTGTAATTATTTGGAACAGAATTGATCACTTTGATTTTAAAGCGAACAATGTTTTTACCTGGTTGTTAACACTTACGAAAAATAAAACCGTTGATTCATTTAAAAGAAAAGAAGGAACTGCAAGTTTACCCGCATATTCATCTGAATATGAAATTGAAAATATTTTACCAAAGCTCTCAGCCAGAATTAAACCGTTAAACATTGATTCCGCTAATAGTAGGAGAGAACAGTTAATATCACAACTTGAAACCTTAACAGATTCTCAAAGACAAATACTTAACTACTCAATTTATGCCGGGATGGATAGCGAAAAAATTGGGGAGCACTTTAATTTACCTGAATCAATGGTTAGATCGAAATTTCAAGTTGCGTTTAGTGCAATGTTAAAAAAATCCCGAACTAATTTAAATGAATAAAGAAGAATTAACAGAACTTCTACAACTTTTTGCTGCCGGTTGTATAAAAAAACAGGATTTGCAAAAGTTAAGATATTCTATGCAGGAGGATGAGAACTTTCCATGGCTTGAGCTAAGTGAATATCAAAATTTAGTTGCACTTTTATCCGTAACATTAAAAACGGAAGAGCCAACAATAAATGCAAGAAATAAAGTTGTTTATAAGATAAATGAGCTTGAGGAAACTCGCTCAAGTGATTACATTGAAAATGATACTTCAGAGCAAATGGCTCAAAACGTTTTTGCTTCGACGGGAAAGGTAGATTGGGGATCGTTATCTCCACCTCACAAAAAAATACAGAAATCAACAGATTCTTTTAGCTCAGATTTAAAAAAGTCATATACCCAAGTTCACCCCCCCTCTAAAGTTCTATCTGTATCTAATTTAAATATTGCTGAGGATTCTGAGGAAACGAATAATTTTGATATGGAAAGTTGTTTCAAAGATCCTGCTCCCCAACGCCGATTTAAAAAATATCATATTGCTGTAGTTGTATCATTTTTATCAGCGATTCTAATTGGGGGCTACTTATATCTTGGCAACAGTGCAAAAGTTACAACAGAAATCCCAAAAGTAAAAACACAACCCCCGAAGATATCCATAAAAGAAACAGAGCCAGACACGACTGAAAATATTATTGGATTTGTTAGTGTGGGTGAACTCGAACCTATAATTGAAAAAGAAAGTGAGACACAAAAACAAATTCAGGAAGAATTACTGCCAACTCCTCCCCCTAAAACTTCATCTCCGGTAGAATACCCGCCTGTAAAGTTTGTTGAATATGATCTTATAGAAGAAAATATATTCAAAGTGGAAACAAAAACAGAAGACCAAAAACCAGTTCCTCCACCGAAAGAAGAAATTGAAGAGGAGGAAGAGCCATATTATTTTGTAGCTGTAGAAGAGATGCCCGAACCGATTGGTGGTTTAAAATCAATCCAGGAAAAAATCATTTATCCTGAAATTGCGCGAAGAGCTGGTATTGAAGGAAAAGTTTTTGTGCGTGCTTACGTGGATGAAACAGGATCGGTAAAGCGAGCAGAGGTAATAAAAGGTATAGGCTTAGGTTGCGATGAAGCTGCACTGGATGCGGTTTTAAATACAAAGTTTAAACCCGGTAAGCAGAGAGGAAAACTCATTAAAGTTCAGATTATAATTCCTATTGTCTTTAAACTATAATTTCAATAAACCTGCGCTACGGAAACTTAAATGGAAATGTTTGCCATACTTGGAAAGGATTTTATTGATCTCTCACCTCTTTTGTAAGCAGTTAAAAGAAGGATTATATTAAAAATCATCACCTTCATCAAAATCTCCATTCTCTCCTCGTCTCTCTCTTTCAGGTTTGTAATTATTAAAAGTGTAACGCAGATTAAGCATTACAACCGGAGATTCTCTTGTGGAATGATATATAAGTGGAAAAATCTCTTCCTGCTGAGGTGTATTCATATTTTGCTGTTCCGAAAAGATCCCTCACCTGCAATGTTACTGCAAGTGTCTGTTCAATTATTTCCTGTTTTACAGAAATATCAGCGGAAAAAAATCCTTTCCTTTCTCCCTGTGAAGAAACAGTCGGACTACTATATCTTAAATTCAATTGTAGTTGGGTTAACTTTCCAATCCTGAACATATTGTTGAACCTGGAATTCCAGTTAAAACTTGTTTGCGAAAAATCTCTTTCATAAAGAACTCCTTCAACTTTATAATGATAGAGATTTCCCATAAGGTTTATGTTCCAGAAATCAAGCGGATTAAAATTAAGAAGGAATTCTCCGCCAAGCGAATAATCAGTTCCAACATTTTCGAAAGTTGTTAAAGTTACATTCTCTGCAAAGATAGATCTCACTCTTTCACTTTTGTTATGAGTTACCCTGTAATATAATTCAGTTGAAAGTGAAACATTACCAAAATATGTCTGCAATCCTCCTTCGTATGAATCGATAAATTCCGGTTGAAGATCAGGATTTCCTCTTCTTACATTATTGCCATCAATCCATGTATCAAACGGTTCAAGAGCCCAGCCGCGCGCGCGTTCTATTCTTCTTGAATAACTTGCCATTAATTGCAGTCCTGATTCAAATTTATAAGATGAGTGAAAGCTTGGGAAAAAATCCCACCTGTTTATTTTGAATTCTTCATTATTAGCCGGCACTTCAATTAAACGGTAAGTGTACTCCGTCCTTAATCCTCCCTGGACTAACAGTTCATAAATTTTATCTGCATACATTGAATAAAATGCGTGCTCAGTACGATTGTAATTATTCATATTACTGAATAGCGGCTGGTATTCGTATTCATTCGTTTCAGAATTATATTCATAATAAACCATTCTCATCTTCAGATTATTTATCTCACCCTGGTAACCTGCTTCCAGTTTATTAAACTCACTAAAAGGTAGTGTGTAATCAATTTTTCCGCGAAAGCTGTATGAAGGACCCATTTCAGTAGTTTTTCTACCGCTTACCTGTGCATCTATCGGAAAATTCTGAGGTTAGTGTTAACTTCATCAGAATTGCGGTGGCTGTAATATAGCTCACCCATTATTTGATGACCATTATCAGCATTAATACTTATGAGTGTAATTTGAGTTTAAAGAATAATAAGGACCTGAGCGGCTTCTATCACTTTTACTTAAATAATTAATTTCATCGGGATCAATACTTGTCCACTCTGTAAAGTTTTTAGTAGCTAAACGCTCTCCTTCTCTGTAACCATATCTTCCTCCCAAATTTAAAATGTCTGATTCACTAAAAATGAATTCAATTCCACCACGGAAACCATAACTTGTTCTTCCCCTTTTTACATCAGCATTTGAATTTGAAAACGATAGTATTATTCTTCATAAAAGTAAATATTTTCTTCAAGAGAAGTGCCCGGCATATTCCTCTTATTATAATCGAGACCTAAATAAGATCTTATATTAGAATTTTTATATTCACCTAAAAAGTCGCTGCCGTATTTATCATTCAACCCAGCATTAAGATTGGCAATACCTGCAATTCCCTCATCCTTCGATTGTTTAAGAATTACATTTATTATTCCAGCAGTTCCTTCAGGATCGTATTTAGCAGATGGATTTGTAATTATCTCAATCGATTTAATTGTACTTGCAGCTATCTGCTGAAGAGATTCCTGCGGATCAAGAATTGAAGGTCTTCCATCTACCAGAACGGTGAAATTTTCGCTTCCACGCAAGCTAACATTTCCTTCAATATCAACCGTAACTGAAGGAACATTTTCAAGTACATCAGTAGCATTTCCTGAAATTACTGTTTGAATCTGGCTTACATCAATTACTTTTTTATCAACCTGGTAGCTAACGGGCGAGCGATCTCCTTCAACTAATACATCCCCAAGTTTTACAGCTACCGGCTCAAGTTTTATTTCACCAAGATCATGATTTCGTGAATCCCTGCTAATTTCAATTTCTGTTTTCCAATTGTTGAATCCCATAAATTTAATTTCAACAAAATATTTCCCGGGTCTGATTTTTTCAATTAAAAAACTGCCGTCTGGATTCGTAATTGTTCCATTAACCATCGAAGAATCAATTACATTTAGCAATAATATATTTGCGTATTCAATTGGATTGCATGATGAAGCATCAACAACAATTCCCTTTACGGTACCGCCCATTCGCCTTTCCTCTCCCGGTTTTCGCTGGGGAAATATTAAAGCAGAAATTATTACGATAAGAAGAAATGTGAATAAAAAAGTGTTACGCATAAAGTTTGGTCTAATAAATTTAAGAATTATAAATTTTGACAAAATAGAAATTAATTAAAGTTTAAATTTATATATAATTGAAAAAGATGGTTTTTTTGAAGTGATTTAAAAGTTTCCCCTTCTTAGAGTGGACTTTGTATAAAATTTTCTAGAAATCCAATTTTATCTGGTTTTTTTCATCTTCCTTTTAGCTGTGCTGTTTTGTTTATTCCTCAATCCAATGTTGATGGCAAACTTTTACTGCTTCTTCAAGCAAATCTCTTTCAACAAGAACTGAAATTCTAAAAGATGTTGTACCAACACCAAATATTTCAATATCTTTTTCGCCCAAAAGATTAAGAGTTTCTTTTAGGATATTACTGTTCCTGTTAAATCCTTCTCCTATTATAGATAGAGCGCCAAGATTTTCATTGATATAAATTTCATGTCTTAATTTATTGATAAGCGCTTCTTTATCTCTTTCCCAATCATGCACATTACTTGCTGAGGTAATGAACGAACACTTAAAACCTGAACCTGCTCCTAAACCGGAATACTGAAATTCTTTGATTGGAATTTGGTGTTCCTCAAAATATTTTATTACCCAATCTATTTTTGCATGGATTATTTACATAAATGCGTATTATTTCTTTTTCATAAACAACAGCAAGCACACCCGTTCGATCTCCGGTTGGAATTTCTTTTATAACTGTTTCTCTTCCCGGTTTAAATGTGCTTCTAGCATAAAGGGCAATTTTTGCATCTTTAACAAACTGAACCGCCTGGGCATTTAAAACTTTTGCTCCGGCTTCAGACATTTCCTGTATCTGCTGGTAAGAAATTTCCGGAAGGTGTTTTGCATCTTTTACAATATTCGGATCGCTTGTATAAACTCCATCCACATCAGAATAAATTTCACATCGTTCTGCACTTAAAGCTGCAGCAAGCGCCACAGCAGAAGTATCCGATCCTCCCCTTCCCAAAGTTGTTATATCGCGTTTGTAACTTACACCCTGGAATCCACCGATTACAACAACTTTACCTTTTTCAAGTTCATCCTGCACACGTACCGGTCTTACTTCAATAACTCTTGCATCGTTGTGCCTGTCGTTTGTAATAATTCCTGCCTGCGAACCTGTAAGTGAAATTGCTTCAATTCCAAGATCACTTAGTGCTATACACAGCAGCGCCATTGTGGTTCGTTCTCCTGTACTGAGGAGCATATCCATCTCCCTGTGCGGCGGATTTGAAGAAATACTTTTTGCCATTTCAATAAGCGAGTTGGTTGTTTTACCCATAGCAGAAACCACAGCGACAACATCGTAGCCTTGATTTTTTACTGCTGAAATCATTTCAGCAATCTTCTTCAGCTTATCAATATCAGAAACACTGGTGCCGCCATATTTTTGTACGATAACACTCATTATAACTTTCGCAGTTCTTCCATCAACTGGGTTTTACTTTTTGTTTTATCATCAACCTTTTTAATTAATTTAGCCGGAATGCCAACCATAACAGAATAAGGTTCAACATCTTTTATAACTACAGACCCTGCTGCAATAACAGCTCCTTTCCCAACCTTAATTCCTTCAAGGATAACTACGTTAGCGCCAATCATTACATCATCTTCAATTATTACAGGATCAGCACTTGGAGGCTCTATAACACCTGCTAAAACTGTTCCTGCGCCAATATGACAATTGCTTCCAACAATTGCGCGTCCGCCCACAACAACGTTCATATCCAGCATTGTTTTTTCGCCAATTACTGCACCTATGTTAACAACGGCGCCCATCATGATTACACAGTTATCACCAATCTCAACCATATCTCTTATGATTGCTCCCGGTTCAATCCTGCAATTGTATTTTGTAAGATCAGCCATAGGAATTGCAGAGTTACGTCGATCAACTTCAACGCGATGTTTTGCAATGTGATTTTTGTTTTTTTCTAGAAAACTATCAAGTTGATCATATTCTACAAACATAATTCCGGATACATGTGAACCGTAAAAATCATAATTGCTAAAATCTACTTTATCCAGATCTCCCTGCAGGTAAACTTTTGCAGGAGTTTTCTTTTTTGATTCAGATATTTTTTTAATTACTTCGTAAGAATCCATAAGTCTTTTATTTAATAGTTAATGATCAATTTTGAATTTTAAGCTGCTTAATATTTCAATACTTAATTTGAAATATTCAAATTACAAATCTCGAATAACAAATAATTCTCAAATTCCAATTTTCAAAATTCATTATTGCTGTATCATTTGGTTTTCTCAACAATAGCGGAGAATATTTTCTTTAGTTCATTTGCCTCTTGAATTAAACTCTTTGCCTCGTTAGCATTCTCGAGATTATTAGTTTCTAAAATTATACTTAGCCAATATTCACTTTCTTTAGCTTCTTTTCTACTTATTTTTACTCTCATCGCGAAATCTTTCTTACCCAACGCTTCGTTTGCTTCTCTATAATTTGCACCTACAGAACCACTGGATTTTATTAATTGCTTTCCATCTTCATAATTTGCCGATGAATTCGGTAATGTTTTTATAAAATTTCTTACATCCTTAGCAAAAATAAATGTTCTTTTTTCAAGGTCGTATGGAGGCTTAGTATTTTGATTATTGATCATTGAAGATTATTTGTGTTTTGTTTTTTTTTGGATATTGGCTATTTACCAAGCACAACATCTGTAAAAGAATAAAACCCTTTTTCTTTCTTCATTGCAAATTCAGCAGATTTTAAAATTCCTTCCGCAAAAGTCCTGCGGGAAGTTGCACGATGCTCAAGTGAAATAACTTCTCCCAATCCCGCAAAGCTAATTGAATGATCTCCTGGAACGTTACCTAACCTAAATGAAGATGTGTTCACTTTTTTATCCTTAAATATTTCCTGCATCATCTTTGCAGTGCCGGATGGTTTATCTTTTTTAAAACGGTGATGAGTTTCGGAAATTTCGACATCCCAATCCGGAAGCTTTTCGTTAGCCAGTTTAGTTAACTGAAGCAGCACCTGTATTCCAACCGAAAAGTTATAACTCTGAACGACCGGGTAATTTTCAGATAGTTTCTTCAGCTCTTTTAAGTTCGCTTCAGTTAATCCTGTTGTAGCAATAATTAATGGAACTTTAAACTGCTTTACAAATTTAACGCTGTCATTAAAAACTTCTGGCAAAGAGGCATCAATAATAATTTCTGGATCCTTTTGAATCCATTCGCCGGTTAAATCATAAGCAAACACAAGCTCGTGATTATGATCTGTAAAAACATTTACAACTTCTTTCCCCAATCTGCCTGTTGCACCAATTAAACCGTACTTCATATCAACCTCGTTCAGTTTTTCATTTTTTCAATTGCAGCATCAAGCAATTCTTCTGCTCTCTGTGAAGTTTTAATAAGCGGAAGCCGCAGATTATTTTCACAGAAACCAAGTTTAGACATAACATACTTAACCGGAGCAGGACTCGTTTCAACAAACAATGCAGTCATAACACCTAAATATTTATTATTAAACTTTTGTGCTGTCGGAAGTTTTTTATTCAGCATAGCATCTGCAACCTGTTTCATCTCTGCAGGATAAGGATTTGAAAATACTGAGATCACTCCATCTCCCCCCAGAGCCATAATCGCCAGAGTTTGATCATCATTACCTGAAAGTACTGATAAAGTATCAGGTTTTAACGAGATAAGTTTTGCAATTTGTGAAATATCTCCGCTTGCTTCTTTAACTGCAACTACATTATTACATTCATTATGAATTTTAATAACAGTTTCTGGCAGAATGTTCATCCCTGTTCTGGAAGGAACATTATAAAGAATTATTGGCAGTTTGGTTTTTTCTGAAATGAATTTATAATGCTCGAATAAACTCTCCTGCGTTCCTTTGTTATAATAAGGATTTACAATTAAGAGTCCATCCGCTTTAAGGTCTTCTGCCTGTTTATTATTTTCAACAACCTTTTTTGTATCATTTGAACCTGTACCAATTATAACCGGAACTTTTCCCGTTGCTTCTTCAACAACTGCGGAAATTATTTTCCTTCTCTCATCATAATTTATTACCGGAGATTCCCCAGTTGTACCAAGAACTATAAGCGCATCAATTTTATTTTCTAATTGATTCCGGACAATTTTTTTAATTGAATCCAGATCAACTGATAAATCATTATTAAACGGAGTAATTAAAGCCGTACCTACACCTTTGAACATTTACTATCCTTTATTAATTGAATTTGGCTTTAAAAATAGGAAAAAAAATGGGCTTACTCTAATAATTAAAAGTTCAATAATTGGAGTTGTAAGGGGAGAATTGTGGAGCGCTAAGATTAGCAAGAATTGTAAAATGAGAGCTTAAATATTATATTTGCAGCGTTAAAATGCGCCCGTAGCTCAATTGGATAGAGTGCTTGACTACGGATCAAGAGGTTGAGGGTTCGACTCCTTCCGGGCGTACAATAAAATCCTTAATACAATCAGTATTGAGGGTTTTTTATGTCCTCACATTCGAACTAATCCCGCTGATTGTGTACCGACTTGGATAATCCTAAAGGAGGTTATCTAAATGTTTCTTACGAAAGATAGGAAATCACCGTACTTTCAAATTGTTTACTACGATTGATGGAAAAAGAACAAAGAAATCTAACTAGGAAGAAAACGAAGAAAAGATGCAGTTAATTTACTCGAACAATTCAAAAATGAAATTAAAATCCCCGTTGAGAAAAACATCATATCTTTAATTTCTTTCCGTGATGAATATATTAGGTATGTCCAACAATCAAAATCAAAGAGTTACGTTGAATCAATTCAGTATTCATTTTCACAACTTTTATTGTTCGCTGGTAACATTCCTATTCAAAGAATAACTACAAAAACCTTGGATCAATTTGTAATTTCTGTTTATGCACGTTCAAAAATCTGCAGCTGGTTTATATTACCGCACACTTAAAGCTGCCTTTTCCAAAGCAGTGGTCTGGGAATATATCCCAGATAACCCTTTCAAAAAAATCAAAGCACCCAAACAGGTTAAATCACTCCCAATTTTTATTAATAAGGAAGAACTGCAATTAATAACTGACAACACTAAGCATCAATTCCTAAAAGATATTTTCATCACCGGGTTTTATACAGGAATGCGTTTAGGTGAGCTAACCAATTTGAATTGGTCCTGGATAGAATTCAATCCGCACCATCTTCTTAGTCTTATCCAGATACTTCAGCCGCTGGGGGAATTAGTTGGAATCCTAACTGTTGATACATCTCAAGTACATTCCAAAATGTTTGCTCTTCATATATCTTCCCGTTTCTTACTCTTGAGACTGCAAAGCCTGAAATATTTATTTCTTCACAAGTTGCTGGCAACTCACCAATTGGACCATCATTTGTTCCTGTTATTGTCCAGTATGAAAAAATAATATTATCCTTAACATAAAAACTATCTACGGATAGCTCAAAATCTGAAAATGTTTTTGAGTTGTATTCAATAAACTCCTCCAATTTATCTATCCCTTTGATACCATCTGGAAAGAACGGAGAGATCATTTGATAGTTAGTATCTAATATTTCATTAGCAATTCCTGTATTTCCCTTTTTCCACATTTGTTCATACTTATCATTAATTTTCTTTGCTTCTTCATTGGTTAACTCTTCTTCTTTAACGGAGCAACCAAATCCGATAAAAAGTATAGAAAAAATTAAAACTACACCTTTAATAATTTTGATATTACCACCTTTTATTTATTGATTTTTTCTCAATCTTACTTCATCAACACTATCATTTTAGACTCATCGAAATCCAGATGATATATAATTGCTTCACTGCAAGCCCTGGAGGAGTTAATGTAATTCCTTGAAATTATGCAGAGTATTTAATCAAAATCTACACGTCCATAACACGTTTGAATTCTGCACCAATTCTTCCATATTTACAGGCATCAGATATCATAAACTCAGCAGAGTGTTTTGCTTGAATTGTGAGCGCATTTTGCAAATCAGTACCACAAGAATCACGTATAGTTTCAATGATTGCTATCCTTGCTGTTTCCATCCCTGGATTGTCAGGAGCTTGAAGTTTGACATCAAAAGATATTTCATCTAATGCATTTTCCTTTACATCTCGCTTTACCAAACCATGATCTTTGCCGCTTGCTATCTTCCAGGCAATCTGTAACGACTCACTATGCGAACCCGTATAATCAATTAGCCATCCAACCGCATCTTTTGCACTCACCTGTTCTCCTTCAAGCAATAGCTTAAGAAGTTTATACCGATCTTCTTTATTTGTCTTCCTGAAAGACCAATGACAACCCTCCATTCCCGGTACAACGGGTAATGTAACTTCAGGCATACCTAACCTGGAATCTTTTACTGAAATCAGATAGTGACAGTGCATAAGCAATTCTAAAAATCCACCGAGGCAACGCTTTCCATTAATATATCCCACTGAAATCTTGAATTCATAGTGCAGTCTGCGCGCAGTCGTAGACCATGAACTAGATATTCTTATTCCCTCTTCCACTTGCTTGAGAGCTGGGAAGAAATCTCCTGTATCGGCACCCACCATTTGAGTTGAAAGATGAAAATCTCCTGTGATAATAACATTTGTAATTCCTTCAATTTGAAGCCAGTCAATTGCACGATTAAGTTCACTGTCTACATCATTATTATAACTTTCACGACTTATTGTTATCACTCCAATACTTCCATCATGCTCTGCGTTAACATAAAGTTGCTGCCACTCAGGCTCACTTATTTTCTCAAAAACATCAGGATACCAACATCCTTTTGCAGCATCAGGATAAAGTTTATGATATGATTCCACTCTTTTAATTGTTGACTCAGGGCCTATGCGTCGAATATCTGCTATTACACCATTTGTGAATTGTGCACATAACTCGCCGATAGCATTAATGTGAGAAAGATGACCTCGTTTTTCATGCAGTAACAAACTCGTCATTTGGAAAAGAGGTCCCTGTATCCAGCTTAAAAATTCATCCTGTTCCTCATCATTAAGATTCCAGTTTACCAATGGCCTGAAGTGATTTAGCGGATACCAGTTCTGTCCGCTATCCTTATGTTCCAACAATTCAGCTGTGGGTTCAAAAAGACTGCCATAGTTATTAGCCAAATGATGAAGGCATGACCAAGTTAAAAAATTAGCACCTGTAGCGCCAATAACATCGTGCGCTCTGAATGGATTGGGACCAACAATTTTTCTAATAAACTTGTCAATTTTCCAAAAAGGCATATTAGTGCTTTGGTGATACCTCAGTCCGGAAAGCGTTATTCCGCAAAATAGAACATCCAATACAAACGACCAGTGGTCGCTGACCGGAACCGGGATTAAACCCAAAGCCCATAAGAGTTTGGTCACAGCTGAGGGTTTATCCTCAACAATCTCCCACACTTTATTTATTTCGTGAGGAAATGCCGGGTGTGCAATTCCAACACCTAATTCTGACGCAGGAAAACCTGATGTTACAGAGCGTATCTCAATTCCCGGGAAGTTTTTTCTAAAGAGTTCATAATGATTTATTTTAATATCAAGAATTTCCGGAATCGCTTCCAGAAGGAAACGAGGTTTAAAATCTTTTAGTTTAGTCGGCAAACTCCCGCCATCATAAGATAAACGAATAACATTTGACATAATTTTATCAGCACCTTTTTTTCCAAAGGTATTAACAAGCCCCTGATACTTACTGGTAATTCCATCTGGAACTCCCGGGAAATCCAATCCAATAACAGGAACGTTGAAAGGTTCCAGTCTTGAACCAAGCTGCATCGCTTTGCCTGCACCGACAATACCATTCGCACCCGAAATTACCAGGCTACCCATTTCATCCTGACTTCCAAAAACCTGATCAACAATCTCACCAGTTTCAACCGGCAGTTTACCATTTTGAAATATTTCAAGAACAGAACCCAAGCCAAGTGTTTGGAGCGTTGATTGTCTCATCGATTTAATCATTACTTAGTCCCCCCATCAGTTACTTTTAAAATGGCTGCAATACCCACGTCTCCTGCAGCGCATCCAAAGACCAGTACGAATCCTCCGCCAAGAGATACTGCCTCTTCCAGTGCTTCAATAACTATGCGTGTAAGTGTTGGTCCCTGTGGATGTCCCCAAACAAGTGATGACCCGGTTGTGTTCATCTTGTGCCAATCATAATCCATTACTTTACCAAAAATTGCATCACTTACTGCAAACGGATTATGATTTTTAACTACAGCCATATCATCCATTGATAATCCTGTTCGATTAAGTAGTTTCTTTACAGCTAGCACCGGAGCTTCGGGCATAAAACTTGGAAGTGTTCTAACTTCGATTTTACCTACAAATTGAATATCTATTTCAGGTCGGATACTAATTTCTTTAGCTTTCGCCACCCCTGTTACAAGCAGTGTCGCCATACCATCCGAAGCATGAGTTTGGCTGCCGGGTGTAATACAAGTATCAAGTTCAAACATTTCCCTGAGAGATGCACGACTTATTTGACGAACACCTTTATCCTCGTCTATACGTCCGAGAAAGCGCCCCTGGTTATTTAAAACTTCAAAAGGTATAAGGATATTATTAAACCAGCCTGAATCTTTAGTGTCGAAATATTGTTGATATCTGTGGAAGGTGAGATCATCCACTTCTTCACGATCGATTTTGTATTTTCTTGCAGCTAAACCTGCAGTTTTAATCATCGAATTACCGGTTGCAGGATCAAATCCGAAATTATCCCAAACATCAGCAAGAACTTCCGTTCTGCGATAAGTGCGACGTTCAGGAAAAACACCTACAGGGGAATCACTTGTACGATCAAATGTGAGAACACCTACAACATTATATGCGCCTCCTTCAATCTCAGATGCGGCTAACAGGATTGCCTGCAATCCGGTGGCGCAAGCTTGTTCGATATGATAACCCGGAATACGCTGCCCGATACAACTTGCTACAAGTGGTGCATTCCAAAATTTCCAATGCCAAGGAATCGTTGAACCAATTACAAGATATTCAAGTGTACTTTTGGGTACATTTCTCATACCCAATATTTTATTCATTGCCTCACCGGCAAATTGCCCTATATTTACCTCCGCCAAAGCGGATGTCTGCCAGGCGGGAAAATAACTACTGCCCCAGGTTCCATAGGGAATCCTAGCTTTGGGGAACATTGTCTCTATCCCTTTCATGAATACCTCCTGATTACTTTTTTAATTTTATTCCAGAGGTTCCCGCTGAAGTAAATCAGTTATGATATACTGCCCATGTAACCCGATGTCGCTTAATACACTTTTGAGTTAACGGTTTTTCCACTCCGGTTTTCTTTTTTCTAAGAAAGAATTTATTCCTTCGTTTGCATCTTCAGTTTCCATTAGCTCATTTAAATATAGAGTCTTCCACATCCAGCAGCATTTTTCTTAAAATATGATTGAATTTTACTCTTGATGCTTTAACTGCATAATCGTAATGATGAAGCACTTTTAGGAAGTATGTTTTCTGAGATCCATTTATCCAATTCTGTTTCCATCAGTTTCTCTGTTTTCAAATACATCATTAATTAATCCAATGATTTTTCCTTCTTCTGCAGTTATACTTTTACCGGTTAATGATTAATTCTTCTGCCTTTGCATTTCCGATCTTCAAAGGAAGAATAATGGATGCAGGAGGTGGAAAAACACCAAGTATTATTTCCGGCTGCCCGAGCTTTGCAGATTTATCAGCAAAAAGAAAATTACATACAAGAGCAAGCTCAAGTCCGCCACCCAAACATTGCCCGGAAATTTTAGCCAGTGTTGGAATGGCTAGATCCGTTATGGTATAAAATATTTGATGAAACTTTTGTAACATTTCTGGTGCATTTTCTTTGGTATGCTCTTCAACACTTGCACCAAAGGAAAAGTGTTTGCCTGCTCCTTCAAATGTTATCAGTTTTATATCGTTATTATTTTTAAATGAGTTTAAGAGATTCATTCAGTTCTCCCATCATAATACTATCGAGCACGTTTCCTTTTCCGTCATCAAGTATAATGCGGGCAACTGAGTTATTATGTGTGTATTCTAATTTTAGTTTCTGCATATCTGTCATTCTTTATTTTGAAATTGTGGTGAAATAGCTTCAATCATTTCATCATTCCATTCATGACCTTCTGCAAGCATTTGTCTTAGTTTAATAAAATCAACTTCCTGGTTACCTTTCGATCCTTCGTTAAATGCTCTAAAGCCTGCTTTAGCTTCAGTCATCATATTTAGAGCTAACCAATCCCTGTTGCTTTCCTTGTTCTTATCCCAATGTTCAAGTTTCTTTTTGCGTAATGAGTTTAATGTTTTGCTTAAACAATTAGGCATAAGGTACATAAGCTTTGTACAAATTCTTTCAACGGCTTTATCCAGCAAGGAAAGATCTATTTCACCGGATTTTAATAACTTCTTTTGCTTTCTCTTTTTCTTCACCTCTTTTAGGTGTTCCGTAAATTATCTCACCTTTTTCATTTACCCATTTATCTGTATAAACCATTGGATTAGGAATAAAGTCACCATTTACTTTTAATGCAGGAACAATTTCAGTTATCAAACCATAACGTAATGCTTCGTGAGCGGACCAGGGATCACAAACAGTGCAGGAGTAAAAATGCTCTTTCAATACCAACAAACAATTGAAGGAAATCAGTTGAACCGCCATCGGGTGCGCTGCCATGTTTTGGACCTGCCTGCCCAAACCGTGCAAGGTCCTGTGCGATAGTAAAATCGCAAGCCATACCTATTTCCTGACCGCCGGCTATTCTCATTCCATTTACTCTGCAAACTACTGGTTTATCACACATCAGAATTGTGGAAACCATATCATTAAAAAGCCGCATGTACTGTTTATATTCCTGCGGATTTCCTGCGTAATACTCAGCATATTCTTTTGTATTACCGCCTGTACAAAATGCCTTATCTCCAACCGCGTAAATACTACTGCAACAACACTTCTGTCATTGGAAGCTTCCCTGAATGCGAGGATTACTTCCTTAACTGCCTGCGTGGTGTATGAGTTATACTGCTTTGGATTATTAAGAAATATCCATGCATTGTACAACCCTTCAACCGGTTTACCTTCATTATCAAGGCATGGGCGTTTTTCAAAAATAATATCTTTGTATTTTACTTCTATTAAATTGTGATCTATTAACATGGCTATTCCATTCTTTATTTTTTAAATTTTTGATTATTCTAAATCGGGAACCAATACAGAACGTTTATTGTATTTATGTTCAAGTGTGTTTTTAAAAACTTCATTTATATTTGATAAAGGAAAAGTTTCCACAAATTGATCGATTTTCAACTTATCTTTTGCAACCAGATCTAAAACTTCAGGATAGAGTTCCGGTTTGCATCCCCACGTACCAATCAGTTTTGCATCGAATGCCATTAAGTTACTTAACCGTACTTCAAGCTTATCCATCGTAAAACCAACTATTGAAAGAGTAGATGCAAAACCAAGCAGGGCAAATCCTAGCTCCTGACCTGCTTTTGTGCCTGACATTTCAAAAATCTTCCAGCGATAAGGAGAAACTCCAATCTCTTTTGCTATTTCTCTTACTTTAGATTTTGTCGATTTAATATCGAGTTCTTTAATATTCAATGTTGCATCCGCACCATTCTGCTCTGCACTGTTAAGCTTATCATCACTTATATCAATTGCTAAAACTTTGGCGCCTAAAATTTTTGAAAGTAATACACCGTAAATTCCAATACCTCCCGCTCCAATAACTATAGCAAAATCACCTTCTTCCATCTCAGCTTTATTAATAACCTGGTAAGGGGTAGTAACCGCATCGGCTATTACTGCTAATTTTTCAAGCGGGTACTTTTGCAGAACATTATCAGAAACTGCACAAAGATATTTTGAAGGAACTTTAATGTGAGATGCAAATCCGCCGTCAAAATCATTGCCAGGCATTAACTGTTTCTGGCAGATGTTACCTCTTCCCTTTTTGCAAAGTTCGCATTCACCGCAGGGAAGTACCGCCGGAATGATTACATTTTTGCTTAACCAGTTATCTTGTCCGGCTACAACTGTGCCGCTTATTTCATGACCCAAAGTAAGTGGAAGCTCGTGCTTGGTTTTTACACCGTAGTGCCAGAAACTTAAATCGGTGTGGCAAACACCGCAGCCGGCAACTTTTACGAGCACTTCATTTTCATTTAATTCGGGAAAGGAGCTTTCGCTTAGTTGAAATTCCCCTTTAGGTTCGGTCATTTTCCAGGACGATATTTTACTTTCGCTCATTACCTACCTCCTGCTTTGACGATGTAAGATATTTATATTTTTAAAAATCTCCACTAATAAAATAATAATAGCCATTCATTAATAAAACGAGCAATAATTAGAAATAGGGAAATAATTAGTGCAAATAACAACTCTTATTTTCTATTTAGCAACTTCCTTCGCTTCAAACTTTTTTTAAATTACAACCGATCACATTCAATTCTTTGTTAATATTATTTCTTTTCTTTTTCCTTAATGGCATTAAGGATTTTTTCAGGAGTAATGGGTAACTCTTTAATTCTTGCACCAATAGCATCTTCAACTGCATTGGCAATAGCGCCAAGCACAGGAAGAGTTGCTCCTTCGCCAACCTCTTTTGCACCAAATGGTCCTTCCGGTTCATAGCTGTCAACAATAGTTGAATCGATACGCGGGGTTTCAGCAGAAGTTGCAATTAAATAATTATGAAGATCGGCGTTAAGTAGTTTCCCGTTTTTATCGAACACTTCATCTTCAAACAAAGTTTCACTTAATCCCATCACTACTGCGCCTTCAACCTGTCCCTCAACAGCCATTGGATTAATAGCAGTGCCGCAATCGTGAGCATCCCAAAAATCAAGCACTTTAACTTTACCGGTTTCCATATCAACTTCAACTTCGCAGACGGAAGCAGAAAATGAAAACGCAGGGGAGGTTCCTACAGCAGCACCTTTATATGTACCGCCCAATCCTTCGGGGGGTGAGTAATGTCCTTTACCAATAAGTGGGCCTTTTGTTGAAAAGTGTGTCGCAGCTCCTTCTTCCCACGGAATGAAATTTTCAGGATTATCTATTTCAAATATTCTATTTTTAACAGCAGTAAGTTTTGATTGATCCAATCCCATAATTTCTGATGCGGACTTTAGTACCTGATCTCTAATTTCTTCACCAGCCATTTTAGAAGCATTACCACCCATCAAAGTAACCCGGCTTGAATAAGCACCAAAACCGAGTGGGGTTAAATCACTGTCAGCAGATACAACACTCATCCTGTCCAAAGTTATTCCCATTGCTTCTGCTGCAGCTTGAGCAAGAACGGTATCAGAACCCTGTCCTATATCTGCATCACCAACAAAAAGAACAGCCTTTGAACCATCTTCCTGAACTTTTATTGTTGCATTGGAATGCGGAAATTTTGATCGGTAGATTGGATAACCGGCACCGGAAACAAATCCGCCGCAGCCAATTCCTATTCCCCTGCCCGGGGGAAGTTTTCCTTTCTTTTCATTCCAGCCCGATCTTTTGCGAACCTTTTCAAGGCAAGCTGTTAATTCGCAGGAATGGATATCAAGATCATTGCATGTACGTGTTTCCGGCTGCATTGCATTCTTCAATCGAATATCAATATGATCCATCCCAATATCATCTGCAATCATCGATAGTAATGATTCAAATGCGAAGCGTGGATGCGGAGTGCCGTGCCCGCGAAATGCACCACATGGAGGAAGGTTTGTATTTACCCGATAACCATCATACTTATAGTTATCAAATTTGTAAAGAGTCGGCAACATCGATCCTGCATAATAAGTTGAAACAATACCAAAGCTTGAGTAAGCACCACCTTCAAGAACTGCTTTTTGTTTAACAGCTGTAATTGTTCCGTCTTTCTTCACACCAATTTTTAAATCGATGTACTGTTTATGACGACCCCTGCCGTAAAGGTACATCTCCTCCCTGTTGAATCTCATCTTAACCGGACAACCAACTTTTTTTGCCAACAGTATTGAAAGAATTTCCAGCATGTTAGTAGCAGCTTTTGCCCCAAATCCGCCCCCGCAGTTAGTCATTATCACTCTTATATCGCCGAGAGGCAAATTTAAAATGCGTGAAAGCTGATGATGAACATAATGAACAACCTGAGTTGAAGTATAAAGCGTTACCCTTCCGTGCCTGTCCCACTCAGCTATTGCAACATGAGGTTCCATCGGATTTTGGTAAGTGCGGTTTCCAACAAATCTTTCTTCTCTGATGTGGTCTGCTTCAGCAAATCCTTTTTCAATATCACCAAAGTGATGATCTACACGGGTATTGATATTGTTTTCATATTTATCATCGAAAAGGCGAGGGGCTCCATCTTTCATTGCTTCCATAGGATCGAATACTGCAGGGAGTTCTTCATACTCAACTTCAATTAGTTTGATGGCTTTATAACATGTTTCTTCATCTACTGCCGCAACAGCGGCAACTACATCGCCTACATATCTTACTTTATCTTTTGCAAGAACATTTTCATCATAACGCGGGGGCGAAGTACCGTAAGAAATATCGGTTACATCTTCACCGGTAAGTATTGCCTTCACACCTGGAAGATCAAATGCTTTTTTTGTATTGATAGATTTAATTTTTGCATGAGGTAGAGGACTTAACAGCAACTTACCGTAAATCATATTCGGAAGTTTTATATCATCGGTATATAATGCCCTTCCAGTGGCTTTGTCCGGTGCATCTATCTTTGGTAGTCGTTTGCCAACAACTGATAGATTCATCGCCGATTTCTGCGGCTGGTATTCTATCTTTTTCGGTTCTATTCCCTTCAAATAATCTTTTGCAACCTCAACTGCTTCAAATATTTTGGTATAGCCAGTACAGCGACATAGGTTGCCTGATAACGCTTCCTTTATTTCTTCTTCATTTGGATGCGGATTTTCATCAAGTAGAGATTTCGTTCTTAATATCATTCCGGGAGTACAGTAACCACACTGGATAGAACCTTTTTCAATAAAAGCTTTTTGGATAGGATGAAGTTTTTCTCCGTTTGCAATGCCTTCAATTGTAGTAACAGACTTTCCTTCCGCTTCAACCGCTAAGAAGAAGGCAGGAATTTACCGCTTTTCCATCCAATAAAACCGTACAGGCTCCGCAATCACCAAGTTCGCAGCCCTTTTTTGTTCCGGTTAGGTTAAGCTGCTCACGAAGCAGATCCAGAAGAGTATGACTTGGCTTTACCGCAAGTTCATATTGTGTTCCATTAACAATTAGATTAATAAGTTGCTTCATATTCCGTAATTATTTCTTCAATGAATCTTTCGCACGTAGAACCGCAGTGAGCACTGCACGCCGGGTAATCACTTTTACAATATGTACGGCGGTACATTGCACTGCCACGTATATCATCAATCGGCAATGTATCTTTTACAGTTTCATCACCAACTTCATTTATTATTGATCCATCTTTTTCAAACTCTCTGAGTTTACAGCCGTTTAATAGATTACTAGCTTTTTTGCTAATTGTTGGGATAGGAGCAACAGCACCGACAACTATGCAGGAATCAGTACAAACTTTGCCATCTGTTTTTATCATTACACTTACTGATGCAACCGATATAGAAGAAGCATCTCTTAAACCAAACTTCTTAAAGCAAATGCCTGTTCCCGGTTCAGGAAGAGGTACAATTATCTTCGTCATTAATTCTCCTTTGCCAATGGAAGTTTCTTTATGGAAGACGAAGAAATCTTTTAGCGAAACAATTCTTTTCCCATTCGTAGATAAAATTTCTGTAGAAGCATTGCTTGCAATAAGAATTGGAGCCATATCGCAGCAGGAAGCACCTGTGCATAGATTTCCTCCTACCGTTGCAGTATTTCGTATCTGGTCTGTGCCAATTTGTGATGCTGCTTCTGTTAAAGCCGGAAATTTTTCTTTTATAAATTTTGAATTTTTTATTTCATTATGAGTTACAGCAGCCCCGATTAACAGATGGTTTTCGGATTCTTCAAGTATTTTTAGTTCCTTTATTCCTGATAATGAAACAATATTATCATTTTGTCTTAAGCCCTTTTTTATTTCAACCAGTATATCAGTTCCACCTGCAATAGCAGCAGCATTTTCTTTGCTCTCAAGCAGCTTGCATGCTTCCTGCAACGTTGTGGGCTTATGATATATAAAATCCGGCAGATACATTCTTGTTCTAATCTTTATTTAGTATATAAATTCCCTCTGTAATAAAACCTTTTCTTATTAATAGAAAATTTAATTTGTAAGTACATCAAAGATCCATAATGCTTTCTGTTGATTTTTGTTTTTCGCTTCTTGAATTAGACTTTTTATGAGAAATAGCTTTTACCAAATTTGTAAATGTAAGGTTAAGAGGGGTACGGATATAGTGCTTCCTTCCGTAATCAACTATTTTACCGTTCATATAATCAATTTCAGTTTCTTTGCCGCTGATTAAATCTACTGCGAGAGAGGGAAAGTGATCCCCTGCATTTTTAAGGTATCTTATACATAACTTTACAAAGTTATCTCCTAATTTTATTTCTTCGGCTTTTGCTACTTCAATAGCTTCAAAAATAATCTGCTCAATTATTTCCAGAGTATCCGGATGAGCCATAGCTTCTTTCATAGTCAAATTAGATATAGCACAGAGAGGGCTAAGCGCTGCATTAAGAATTGTTTTTTCCCAAATTTTATCTGCGATAACAAAAGAATCTTTTCGCAGTGTTTCCAGCTTAGCACCTGTAAGAGTTTCAGAGAGCCACTCTGCAATATCTGCTCTGGAATCATCGACCGATGCGATATAATTCGGGGGATTAAAAAAGGTAACATTAACTACGTTAGGTGCATGCAAATTACCTGCGAAGTTAACAACCATCCTTAATATTTGTGATTCATCAAAATGGCTGGTATACTTTTCCCTGATATCAATACCATTTTGTGCACTTAGCAAGAATAAATTTCCACTGACTTGTTCTTTAATCTGATCCAGAACTGAATCAACATGATAAGCTTTTACAGCACTTATCAGAATATCAATTTCTTGATCAAGCAGTTCGCTTAGTGAAGAGTAAACATATTTAAAGAAAATGGTTTTTTCGAGTTTACCTGACAAGTTCAACACCATCATTTCTTATCAGGTTAATCTTCTTTTTCTCTATATCACAGATATGCACTTCGCAACCAGCTTCCTGCAAATGTGCTGCAAGGACCAGCCCAACAGGTCCTAATCCAATAATTCCGATTTTATATTTTTCAGGATCCATTTTATTATTCCATTTGTTGAACAAATGTTTTAATTGCTTTAGCTACGGCTAAAAAAAATTTAATAATTCCTTCTGAGATACTTTCAAATTCAAATGTAATCTATAAAATTATAAATGGTAATTAGAATTTCCAGCGAAAACTTATATTGCTATACTCCTTTTAGATTTTAATTCTGGCATCTACTGCCAAAACCTGATCTTTAAGTGCAATTATGGGATTCAAATCCATTTCCTTAATAACTGGTAAATCGGTGACCAGTTGCGAAGTGCGTTGAATAATTTCAATAACACCATCTTTGTTTATTCCGATTTCACCTCTGATGCCGTCAAGCAATGCAGCAGCTTTAATTGATGAGAGCATATCCTTAACTTCCATACGAGTAACTGGTGCAATTTTAAAGATTACATCTTTCAGCACTTCCACAAAAATCCCACCAATTCCGAACATGATAAGGTGTCCGAGTCCAGTCTCTGCTTTTGCACCAACAATCAATTCTCTTCCACCGGGCAAATATTTCTGAATAAAAAATTTCATATCCGCTTCATCAAAATTTTTCTTCATTTCTTCTACAGCTATTCTTACTTCGTTTTTATCTTTAAGATTTATTGCAACTCCACCAACATCACTTTTATGAATTATGGATTCAGCATCAGCTTTGATTACAACAGGAAAACCTATTTCATTTGCAGCTTTTTCAGCTTCTTCAACATTACCTGCAATTTTCCAATCAGCAACAGGAATTCCATAAGCAGCAAGTACATTCGTAAACTTCTTTCGCATTAAGGATTTCACGATTTGAATTTTTTGCAGCAAATAGTATTGATTCTGCTTTACTTTTATTTACATCATCGAAAAGTCTTAACCTTCACCTATTTTCCGTCTGCGTATTTCTCCAAAGCGAGTTAATGCGGCGAGTGCTTTCGCTGCCATTTCAGGAAAATCATAACAGGGAATACCTCCCTCTTTCATAATCTTAGTTGTTTCTATCCACTGAGCTTTATCGGTCATGTAGTTACAAACAATAGGTTTCTTTTTCAGTTTGCTTAACCTCAGCCATTTCTTTAGCAACGCTTTCAGTATCAACAAATGGAGGCGTAACAAAATTGATGTAAATGCTGTCTATTTGATCTTCTTCAAGCAGAGTATCCATCGCAGCACGGTAATGAGGTGCGGCAGCAGTTGCAAGCACATCAATAGGATTTTGGACGGAGGCTTCAGGATATAGTTTTTCCTTCAGAGAACTTTTTGCAATTTCTGAAAGTGGAGGAATTTCCAGTCCAAGATCAACAAGCTCATCTGTTGCAATTATTGCAGGTCCTCCCGTGTCAGTTATTAATCCAACACGATTACCTTTTGGAATTGGCTGGTTCGCAAAAGCAATTGCAGCCTGGCACATTTCTTCTTCATCCCTGAAGGTTAATATTCCAGTTTTATTAAAAATAAGTTCAGTTGAAAGCCCAATTCCGGCTAATCCGCCTGTATGAGAAGTTGCAGCTTTTGCACCTTCTTCTGTCCTTCCTCCTCTCATCGCAAGAATAGGTTTTTTGGCTGCTACCTCGTAAGCCATTTCCATAAAACCTTTCGGATCAGCAAATCCTTCAACATACAATACAATCACTCTGGTTTGTTCATCATCGCCCCAATACCGTATAATCTCTTCTATTGAAATATCACACGCATTTCCGTTGGAAGCATAGTAACGCATTCCAACACCAAGATCAAAAAAGCGCTGCATGATAACTGCACCGACTCCACCACTTTGAGCAACAACAGAAATATGTCCCGGATCCGGATAGGTAAATGTAAAGTCGCAATAAGCTCTTACATCAGGATCAGAATTAATAATGCCCTGACAGTTTGGACCAAATATCCTTACTCCGTACTTTCTTGCTATAGTAACAACTTCTTTTTCCAGAGCTTCTCCTTCGGCACCAACTTCCTTGAATCCTGCACTATTAATAATAATAAACTTAACTCCTTTTTTTCCGCAATCTTCAACTGCCTGTGCTACAAATTTCGCTGGAATACTAATGTGTGCAAGATCAACATCTTCGGAAACATCAAAAATTGTTTTATAGGCTTTTACTCCCCTTACTTCATCTGCTTTTGGATTTATAGGATATATAGCTCCTTTAAAATCATAACGTAAAAGATTTTTTGTTATAACGTTGCCAATGGAAAGTTCTTTTGTGGATGCTCCTATAATTGCAACCGATTTAGGATTGAATAATGTATCTAACATCTAATGAATTCTCCCTGTAGTATGAAAATTAGAGTTCAAAACCATATATAAATTTTCTTTACCTGTTTATCATCTGAAAACTACTATGTTTTGTTTTCCTCCAGTTGTTCAATAAAAGCTTCAACATTTGTTTTAGTCTGTTCATCTGAAATTAATCTCAAATCGTTCAAGTCACCGTTGATGACAAGACTTGGAATACCTGTTTCTTTCTCAAGTCTTTGTGGCATACCGTAGCGATTATTAGAGTTGTTTGGACAAGTTTTGGCATCGTGATAGATTACTCCATCAATTTTAAAGAAATCAATCATCCTTTTCATGTATTTCTCTTTAGCCTCATCTGATTTTACAATAAACAGTTCCGAGTATGCTTTTGCCATACTCGTAAATGGATCTTCAGGATCAAAATCTGTAAATATCCAGCTATTGCAATAAGTGGAAGCTAGAACACATGCTTTTAAATTTGCAAATAATTCGGAATGTGCTCGAAGTCTTCCCCAAACCGGCATACCTTCCCAATAAATCCGGAACTTTTCATCTTCAACTGCACCTTCATTGTTCTTAACTCTTTCTTTTAATTCTTTTAACAGAATTTTATAATAGTCAACTGCTTGTTGAGTTCCTCTTAAAACTACTGCAGGTCCCATATGAATAGTTCCATCAAAGAATGTGAGGGGAGCTGGATGTGGCTGAAGCTGTTTCTAAAACTTCTTTCCAAACTCAGAACATTCCCGTGATAGAGCTACAACTCTTTTAAGTTTCGCCATATTGAATTTATTACCTGAAATTTTTTCCAGCGGTTCGATTAAATCTTCAATCTGTTTAGCAATCGAGCTTACAACATTTTCATCAACATCAGTTGGATTTCTGTGTGTATGAATACCCAATAAAGGCACGTTAAGTTCTCTGGAGTACCACGCAAACCAATCTTTTACATCCCTGCATTGGTTTGTGTTATAAACCAATACATCTGGTTTGGGAACACTTTCTATTCCTTCAAATGCTTTTGATAATGGAGTAATCCCTTTTATATAAGCACCGATATCAGCAGTCAAGTAAGAACAGATGTCGGGAGAATAGCCAATAGCATTAGCGTTCGGAATTACTTCCGTTGCTAATCTGGAGGTTCCGAGTAATGCACCATGATTTTCCGGGTAATAAACAAGAAATCCCATTGATAAAAGCAGTTCTGCAGGACCGACACTTGTACACCAGGCAATCTTTTTATCACCGGATTTTGAAGCTCTGTCTAATTCATAAAAATAGTCAGCCATGTATTTATTCATTGTTCCTGTTGCTTCTATTTTCCTGCGAGTTACTTTTTTTTCTTCACCCATGAAAAATCCTCTAGTTTAAAAAATATTTTACTAGTCTACTTAACTTCAATTGATTCTTTTTCCATAGCATATAAAGCAGCACCGATTGCTCCGGAAAGCTGAGGGTAATCCGGAACCAATATTTTTCTGCCTATTATTTCTTCCATCATATTAACCAAGTAAGGATTATAGGCAACAACTCCTCCAGACATAACAACCTTTTCTGTAAATGACTCCATCTCCAATATTCTACTAACCACTGAGAAAAAAACACCTTTAATTATATCGGTCAACTTTTTTCCCTGCTCTGATATTTTCCAAAACTTCTGTGGCAGAAAAAACAGTGCAGAAACTTCCTAATTTTATCATGTTTTCCGATTGACGTGCAAGAGCATCCATTTTTTCAAGAGGAATATCGAGTCGGGCAGACATCTCTTCCAGAAAGGCACCTGTTCCCGCAGCACATTTTCTATTCATTTTAAAGCTTGAGCGCTTTCCGTTTTCATCAAGCTTGATAATTTTATTATCCTGACCACCAATATCGATAACTGTAATTGCAGAAGGAAAATAATGATAGCATCCTTTTGCATGACACCCGATTTCTGTAATAGTATCATGTGCAAATGATACGTTCTTTCTTCCATACCCGGTCGAAATTGATTTAACGATATCCTTTTTCTCAACATTTGCCATTTTTAAAGATGTTTCAAGGCAAAGATTAGCAGTTGAAGTAAAGTCCGTACCTGAATTTTTTACGAAGTGTCCGATTATTTTTTTTTCAGAATCAAGTATGACAACTTTTGTTCTCGATGCTCCAACATCGGTTCCAACAAATACAGCTTTTGAATTCGTATTCATTAATTTAATTTTATTATTAGTAGATCAATTATTATTCAACTACTTTTTTACGTGTATAAATGATTTTATATTTCTCAGGATTAGCTATAAAACATTCTTTGCAGTACTCCAGGGGTAACTGCTCAGGAACTACATTTTTAACCATTACTTCAAACCCGATTGATTCATACATCTCGACCTGCTCACTCACTCGCTCATTGTCGATAATACTTCTCCTGAGCCAGTCCGTAGTATTATTTATTTCTTTAGAATTATTCATCATCTATTAATAAAGATCATCAAGGTCATCACCAGAATCCGGAAGTTTACCATGTTTCTGGAGATATTGTTGCAGCAATTCACTCTCACGTTTGGTAAACATTGGATCTGCTTCATAAATAAAATAGGCGGCATTCTCACCATTATTTAATTTTTCGAACAAAGTTTCTTTCATGTTATCACTGCCTTTTATATGATATATCTCCTTTTTATCATTAAGAAGTTGTATTACTCCTTCCTCCGGGGGTACTGTATCAATATAATCTTCAATAAACTTCAGAAATTTTTCGGGTGGCAGTGGATTATGTCTTAGAATTAATCGCAGATCGCATTTAAGGCACCTACTTCCTTCTTTTTTAGCAGTATCCTCTTCATAAGTTAATTCAAAAGAATCAAAGTTAAGTTTTCTTGTTTCAGCTTCAATGTAAGTGACTTTCTCTCGTTCTAAAAAGCTGAAGCCATCTTCACGACCAATGAACATTTCATTATTGCTATGTAAGTCTTCTTCAGGATCAATTTTACCATCACCACCTAAAAATTTATCAATTGATTTTGCTGCCTTCCTGCCATGACCTATAGCATCGATCACAGAAGCTGGTCCTGAAATAATATCACCACCTGCGAAATATTCCTTTAATATTTGTTTCGAGTGTTTCCTGATTTACTTTAACCAATCCATTTGAAAAAATTGAATCTAATGAATTTCATCATCCAGCGAAAGCCAACATCTGCTTCCTGTCCAATACAAATTATAATTTCATCGCCTGAAATACTATGGGTAATAGATTCATCATAAACTGGTGCAAAATTTCCTTTATCATCAAGAACACTTGTGCATTTTTTAAGTTTAACTTCAATCAAATTTTTGGCTTTATCAGATTTCCCAATGACATCTATGCCCCAGCCATTTATTATTTCAATTCCTTCCTCTTCTGCTTCTTTAATTTCAACTTCATAAGCAGGCATTTCATCTTTTTGTTCAAGACAAACAATTGTAACTTTTTCAGCTTTCAATCTGATTGATGTTCGAGCTGCATCGGTAGCAACATTTCCACCTCCAATTACGATTACTGATTTTGAATTAAAGTAATCAGAAGCAAGACTATTCCTGGCAACCGAATTCAAAAACTCAACTCCATATTTTACCTGCTTGAGATCATCATCTTTAACCGGAATGGATTTACTTTTTGATAGTCCAGTTGAAATGAATACTGCATCGGTACCATTATTTTTTATAGATTCAATTGTAGTATCCACTCCAATAGTAACATTCGTTTTCAGCTCAACACCACTCTCAAAAATTCTATTTATATCTTTTTCCAAAATATCTATTGGTAATCTGTATCGTGGAATTCCATACCTCAACATCCCACCTGGCTTTTCTTCTTTTTCATAAACAGTTACCGAATGCCCCTTCAATGCAAGGAAATATGCAGCAGTAAGTCCGGCTGGTCCACTCCCTATGACTGCAACTTTCTTTCCAGTTTTATTTGTTTGTTTCTCAAGCGGCGGCAAGGAGCTATTTCTCATAGCAAAATCTTTTATCATGCGGATATTTACAGGATCAACTTTTTTTGTGAGAAACTCAGAGAATTCATTTCGCCGGCAACCAGCTTCACAAGGATGAAAACATATTTTACCAAGGACGGAAGGAAAGGTTAATTTTGATGCTATCACTTCCGCTGCTTCCTGAACTTTTCCCTGCGAAACAAGACGTAGATATAATGGAATATTAACATCACCAGGGCAAGCGGCTCTGCAAGGAACCAAATCAGAAAACTCTTTCAATCTGACTTTCTCTTTATCCTGCAAAGCTCCGGTTGGACAAACCTCAACACAAGAACCACAGAATTTACATTCAGCTTCATATAACTTTGGTCCGTTTACTGAACCAATTATAAGTCTTCCTTCATTAATAACACCACCTAATGCATAAACTCCCTTTACATGCTGACAAACTCTCACACATCTACCACAGGAGATACATAAATTATAATCACGATTGAATAACGGGTCACTGTTAATTTTCGCAAGGTTAGAAAATTTATACCTCGGGGTTTCCGGAGCTATACCAACATAATCTATAACTTTTTCAAGTTCGCAGTTGCCAAGAAGTTCGCAGCATCTTTCTTCTATAGGAACATTACCCGGGCAAACATCAGTAAGGGGAATACATCCCTCTCTCTGGCTGCACGTAAGACAGGAATGCGGATGTGTTGCCAGTAACGGGATAAGGTTTTGCTGCCGTTGTTTTCTAATATTTTCATTGTCTGTAGTTATCTTCATGCCATTCTTAACTAATGTTCTACATGAAGATATCAGTTCTTCTTCACCTTGCACAGCAACGATACACAATCCACATCCGGATATTGATTCAATGGTCGCATTTGGATCATTTGTAAATTTTTTTTCACTCTGGTAAATAATATCTGATAATTCTAAAGAATGGAATGGTGGCAAATCCGGATGGCTGCATATTGTTGGGATGTAAATATCCGCAGAGCGGGCGGCTTCAAGAATTGATGTCTCGTTCGAGACTTCGATTTCTATATTATCGATCGTAAGGTGAATCATTATTAATTCCAAACGATGCTTATAATAAAAAACTAATCCGATTAATTCAGATTAATTACTATACCAGCTTATTTCATTTATCTCTAAAAGAAATACTTGTGATTTCTTTTCTAAAAACATTTTACCACGAATGAGTAATTGCATTCAGTTCACAAACAGAAATACAGGGTTCCTTAACAGAGTTATTGCCGGTTTTACATGGAGCACATGAGTATTTAATCTTTTTCCGATGTTCCTCTTTTACAGCAGCCATTTCATCATCAGCTAGTGGATCGAACTCATTTTCTCTAATTTCAAGAACACCTGCAGGACACACTGGAATGCAATCTCCACAACCATTACATTTATCAGTATCAATGGTGATAAAAAACTCTCCTGATCCATCCTTATATCCGAAATTTGCAATCATTTTATTTTCTTGCTTTTTCAGCTAATACTTTTGCAAAAAGTGCCGCACCAAGGGCTCCGGCTATTTGAGTATCATAATCAGTTGTGAGTGCTTCAATTCCAATTTCTTTTTGAAGCCGGTTTACTACTCCAATATTTTTTGCAATACCACCTGTAATGGCAAAATCTTTTTGAATTCCAATTCTATCTAACAGCGTTACAACCCTATGAGACATTGCAGAACTGTACGCTGCAAGAACTTTATTCTTTGGCCAACCCTCCCTCAGTAATCCCGTCGCTTCGGATTTGGCAAATATTACACAGGTACTGCTAACTGGTTCCGGTTCTTCATCAATTTGAAATGATAATTCACCAACTTCTTCTATTGATAAAGATAAAAGATCTGCAAATACTTCCATACCACGACCTGTCCCAGCAGCACATTTGTCGTTCATTAAAAAATTTACCACTTTGCCTTTTTCATCACATTGAATAGCCTTACAATCCTGTCCACCCATATCAATCAAAGTACGGACAGTGTTTCCATACATAAAGTTTGCTCCTCGGGCATGGCAGGCAATTTCAGTAATAGTTTTATTTGCAAACGGTACATTAACTCTTCCATAACCTGTTCCGACGACGTAATGAATATCTTCAAGTTTCATATCAGTTTTTTCCAAAGCCCAGTTCATTGCATTCTGAGCACTCAAAGGGCTATCCGATCCGGTTAGCATGTTGGAGTAAGCAAATAGTTTTCCGTCCACAAGAATAACCGCTTGCGAACTGACCGAACCCACATCAACTCCGGCACTTACAGTTGTTCCAGACTTCCAGTTAATATCATCATTCTTCCAGTTGTATTCTTTCCAGCGCCAGAACTCTTTTGCCATATTATTAATCCTTTTATTTATTCAAGTTAACTACTTATTAAAGCAGCACCATATGCGCATACATATTCCGGATCCTGAGGAATAATTATTTTTTCCTTAAGATCAGTTTCAAGAGATTTGATAAAACCGATATTGTATGCAACACCTCCAATCAGTAGCAATCTCCTTCTCGAAACCAACCTTTCTTACCATAGAGGTTATCCTTGAAGCAACAGCATCGTTAATTGCTTTTGCGATGTCTTTTTTTGGTGTTTTGGCATGAAGTAGTGAGACTACTTCAGATTCTGCAAAAACGGCACATTGGGCATTCATTGGAATGTCTTTTGTAGATTGAAGCGAAAGTTCACCAAATTCCTCCAAGGGAATTTCAAGTGCACGCGCCATTGCTTCCGTAAAGGCTCCGGCTCCAGCCGCACATTTCTCGTTTATTGCAAAGTCAATTATTTTCCCATCCTGGTTACAACGTATACTGCGCCCTTCCTCAGCACCTACATCTATAACAGTATGCACCTCAGGATACAAGCTTGTTGCGCCTTTTGCTGAAGCAGTTACATCGGTTATACTTTTAGTTGCGAAATCCACAACTTTCCGTCCGCTACCAGTCGAAGTAATCGAATTTATTTCATCCCGGGAAATACCAGCTTTTTGTAATGTCTGGTTGAAAAGTTTTTCTAGCATTCTCTTTTCCTTCAAAACCTGAGAATACTTTTTCTTTTGCTATTATCTTTCCATCTTTAATAATCAAAACCTTTATGAATTTTGCACCGACGTCTATACCAGCTTGTATCATATTAACCTCAGATTAATTTTCATTTATAAAAAAACTTAATGAAGAATTTTTAATTGACAGTAATATTTTTTCCTTGGTTCAAGTTCAAACTTCAACCTTCTCTTCAATTATATCGAATCCCAGTGTCTCCATAAATGAATCGATCCGGGCAATGGTTTTAGCATCATCGAATTCTCTTTCATCTCCCATATTACCTTCGAAGGTCATTACAGGAAATCCTTCCTCAATTAAAGCAAGACGGTTTTCTGCTATGCCAATCGAAAGTCCTTCGCATCCACGATTGTAGTGTAGCATGATACCGTTCAGCTTCCATTCCTTTGCAATACGAGTCATCATATTACTTTTTAAGTGCGGGGAATAGAAATGTTGCCATTCCGGTTTACTTAGATTCCAATCTGCAAGTATTCTAAGTGCCTGATCACGGCCCTCAATTTTTACTCCTTTTTGTTGAGGTGTTGTCCTTGGTCCCCAGGAACCATCTTCTTTATCTTCCCACACTCCTATCAGTCCAAAAGTATATAGAGATCCAACCGAAACAGCACCAAATTGTTCAAGATACCTGAAAACCTTTAGAAACCCCCAAGGCGGTTGTGTATCCGACATAAGCCTGCATCTTTCATGTTTTATTGCTGCAATTTGATTTTCTACCCGATATTTTACTTCATCAAGAAGTTCTGCATAAAAATCCGCAACTACTTTCGAGTGTTTTTCCAAAGTTCCCAAGACATATAAAGAAAACATAGATTTCTCATCTAATGGTGCAGGAACTGCTTTATTCAGTTCACAAATCTCAGCCCAAAGAGAAGTAGAACGGCATTCGTTATTCACTGCTTCAATCAGTTTTTCATCATCATACTTTCTTCCTGTGGTTTTTTCAAGCCATTCAATTCCATCATGCATCTGGCTAACAATATATTCGAGCCGATTGTCCGTTACATCATTGTAGGGACCGACAGCTACATCGATACAAAATGTTGGAATTCCTCCTTCTAGTTCCGAAGCAACCTGATACCACTTAGCATGACTGCAACATATATGGTCCTGCCACATAAAATCCGGTTTGGGGAATTTCCCGCCAAAAGCGTACTCATCAAGGATAACCGATCCCCAATAATTTCTCATGTATGAACATAAATCTCTCGCGTAACCTTTTTTTTCAACAGCTTCAAGACAGCGCATAGAAAATTCTTTATCAAAGGCTATACTTGCTGCGTAAGGTTCACCTGTTATGGGGAATATATCATCGCCAAGTCCTGCCGGAATTGCACCAAAACTCCAAGCGCCTCCTGCCCATCGTAATCCTCCATTATCATGAGCGTTAGCGTAATTCTTATAAAAATTATCCCTGATTTCTTTTGCTTTGTTCCAGCATTTTAATTGTTCTGTTTTATATGTTGGTATTTTCATGATACTTCCAATGTTATGCGAATAAATCTTCTTCCTGCAGCATTTCTAAAAATGCCTCGACACGGATTTTAAATTGTCCAATAGGAACAGTTACATCGAACTCAAGAAACAAAGTTTTAATGCTGGCATTATTAAGTTCCTTTGTAATTGCCGGGATATCAAGCTCGTGCGGATCGCAGAATTTCTGTTGAATAACAATTGCTCCCTTCACGTCGTAGTCTTTTGCAAGATTAATTATATGATTGATGCGAGACCTGTCCATCCAATCTTTACTCGGGCAGGCGGGTCGCTCCACATATCTTTTAGCAATTGATTGAAGCGGATCACCGTCAGCTCCTTCCACATTATTCCAGAAATATCGGGTGCCGATACAATGGTCTTCGATGACAATGGTTCCAGCAACTGATTCTACCATCTGAACAAAAGGTATATCATCGTTCTCACTTCCTAAGAGCATAAGTCTTGTACCGGTATTCTTTTTGCTGTCAGTTGTTTCCAACTTTTCAAGTAATTGTTTGAGAGCTTGTATGTGTTCTTTTTTATCGACCAATTGTTGGGATATAGCCACTTCCATTGTTTCCTGCCCGGAGATCGGAGGGTTATCTTTCTTTTTATATTCATAAAGTTGATGCATTAAACTGCGGTTTTCGTTCATGAGGTTGATACCTGCCCGAAGATCTTCATCAGTAATTGTTTTACCAATCCATTTTTCAACAGCTGATTTAAAAGCTTTCAGTTCACCGGTTAAATAAGTTAATGCATGCGGACTCTGAACATTATTGGGCATGGGTAAATAATAAGAGAAGTCGGTTGGTAAATGTTTAGTCCAGCTTGTATAAGCCTGCCGTATATGTAAACATGATTGGGCTATCATAATTCCATCAAGATAGTCGTATTTGCCCAATAACCCTTGAGCGAGACAATCTCTGCAGAATGGACAGAACATTCCAAAAATGTGTGGTTCTGTTACATCTTGTGGTTCGTGTCCCCCTAGGATTCGAACAGGAAGTATATTTGCAGCATATAATATTTCTTCAGGAACATAAGTGCAGAAGTATCCTACAACTTTACCACCTGTTTTTTCTTTCCACGCCTTAGCATAAGTGTGTCTGTTTTGTTCCCAATCCCTGAATTGATTCACCATGGTAAAACTCCTTTTATTGCCCAAAGTGATAGAACATTATCAACTAATGATAAATATAAATAATTGAATTATATTATAAAATACTCATGATTTTAAAAAACGTTCTTTATGAATGTAATCTAAACAATCAGTTCAATTTTGTAGAAGATATTAATTTAATCTTCCCGTTTTATTACAGTGGCCATACTTACACCCCCGCCCCCACAAATTCCAGCTATTCCGTACGTTTTATCTAATCGCTTAAGAGCATGATATAAAGTAACAATAATTCGGGCACCGCTTATTCCGGTTGGATGACCTAAAGCTATTGCACCCCCATGCACATTTAGTTTCTCTCTATCCCATTTTAAAACTCTTTCATTAGCAAGCACCTGGATTGCGAACGCTTCATTAACTTCAATCAGATCTATATCATTTAAAGTCATTCCGGCATTATTAAGAGCCACGGGGATTGACAAAGCAGGTCCCTCACCCATTGTTGAAGGGCCAACCGCAACCTGGCTGTAAGATACAATTGAGAAGAGAGGTTTCACTCCTGATTCCTTGGCCTTTTTTCTATTTGTAATAACAAGAGCAGTTGCCCCATCACTCAACCCACAAGCGTTCCCTGCTGTAACGGTACCGTCTTTTCTAAATGCAGGTTTTATCTTAGCCATTTTTTCCTTATCAATTTCATGCCTGATAGTTTCATCTTTATCAAAAGTTATTGCTGGAGTCCTTTTAGTAGCTGGAATTTCAAATGGGACAATCTCTTCATCGAACCAACCATTCTTTTGTGCTGCGGAAGCTTTCTTGTGACTGCTGATAGCGAATTCATCCTGTTCATCTCGGGATATTTTATATTTATCAAAAAGATTTTCAGCCGTCTCGCCCATACCCTGTCCGATCAAAGGATCAATGCTGTCACTCCAACCGTCTTCTATTATTTTATTACCCATTTTAAATCCATCCCACCTGGCACCTTTTAAAAGATAAGGTATAGTGCTCATACTATCGAACCCACCTATTAATACAGTATCAGCTTCACCAAGACGAATTGATTGAGTAGCAAAAGCAAGTGCTCGCATTCCTGATGGACAAGCCATATTTAAAGTAATTACTGGAACAGATTCAGGAATACCTCCTCTTACAGATGCCGTACGCGCTGGATTGGGACCATTTCCTGCCTGTCGGCAGCTTCCAAGTATAACGTCATCTATTTGATCACTTGTAATTGAAGCACGGTTCACGGCTTCCCTAATAGCCGTTGCCCCAAGATCGTATGCAGGAATATCTTTAAGTGTTCCGCCAAATTTACCCATGGCTGTTCTTACCGCCGAAATGGCTACTATATCGTGTAGTTCCATCATATTCTCTATTTAATTAATTTACGATTTGCGAATTATGAATTACGATCTTTAATTTATGATTTTAATGTTTTTAGAGATTTAGTAAAAATTGCAACTAATTCATCTGCTTCTTTTATTAAAACATCAAGTTCTGAATCATTATTAATTAGTTCCACGTCTTTTATAAACTGAAGCCAGAATAAACTTTCATCCGCTTCTTCCTCAACTATTTTCATTTTGTTTATAAAGTCAGCTCTTGATTTGCCTCTGCAAGCAGCCCGGTAGTTAGCTGCTTCAGATGATGAAGACTTCAACAGTTGATAAGAAATAACTTTAGCTCCTTGTGTGTTCGGCAACTTGTTCAAAAGCTTATAAACTCTTACAGCAAACTGTCGAGTTCTTTCCATTAATTCAAACTTATCCATTATTCAGAATCAAATCGTAATTCTTAAATCGTACTTCGTACATCAAATATACTGTCCACCATCTACTTTAATTACTTCACCGGTAATGTGGCGAGACATTTCGCTGCATAGAAATGCTACAACATCAGCAACTTCTTCAGGCAGCCCGATTCTTTTTAAAACTATCTCATCAATGGCCATTTTACGTACTTCCTCAGTTGCCTGCTTCATCATATCCGTTTCAATTAAACCAGGAGCGACAGCGTTTACGTTTACACCGTACTTTCCTAACTCCTTTGCAACCGTTTTTGTTAATCCAATTATACCTGCTTTTGATGCTGAATAATTTGATTGTCCGAATTTTCCGCGCAACCCATTTATAGAGGTGACGTTTACTATTTTTCCTGATTTTTGTTCACGGAATATTGGAGCAGCTGCTCTTACGTAATTAAAATAACCTTTAAGATTGATGTCGATAACACTATCCCATTGTTCTTCAGTCATTTTCCAGATAACCCCATCCCAGTTTATTCCGGCATTGTTAACCAGGATATCCAAACAACCGAACTCTTTAACTACATCATCAACCATTTTTCCCGAATCACTAAAATTCGAGATGTCCGCCTGTACCACGAGTCCTTTACGCCCCATAGCTTTAACTTTTGCTATTACCTCTTCGGCTTCGTCTTTATGTTTCCGATAGTTGATTGCAACATTTGCCCCGAACTCAGAAAGTTTAAGAGCGATAGCGGAACCTATTCCTATGCTACCCCCGGTTACAATTGCTGATTTTCCTTCAAGATTAATTCCTGATTGATTATTTTCCATTTCCTTCTTCTAAGATATTTATTGTTTATACCAAATTAGAAATTCAAATACAAAATACAGTTTCTATTGTTTTAATAAAACAAATTAATGAATCAAACGATGAAGATTTAATTTTAAAAATCATTACCTATTAGGTGTCTGGACTTACAATAGCTATTGAAAAGATTTTTAGGCTTCTGGCTCTTAAATAATTAAAGTAAATAAAAACATTACACAATAACACAATAACCGTATTCATTGCCAGGAAATAATTACTTCAATGGTAAATAGCATTAAATGAATTAGTAATAAAATTAGATTGATTAATTATAAGTGAGCAACATAGGCGCCGGCTGTTAAAGTGTCAGCGGGTAAAGAAAAATAGACTATCTATAATTTAAATTCGTGTGAGAAATTGCATTAAGATTCTCCGTGGCTGGCAGAGAACATTAGTAATATTGTATGATTAAACAAAAATCAAAGACTATATAAAATTCTACTTTTATCTTACCCTAAGAAATTTGAAAAAATAATTTAATAATGTTATTTCAATATCAATGTTTACTAACCAATTAATATCAATTCATTCATTAAAAGTATTGTACCGAGTTTGTACTGAAAGTAAGAAATTCCCTTCAAACCAAACATTTTTATCAAGAATCCCGCTGACTACGGATTAAGAGGTTGAGGGTTCGACTCCTTCCGGGCGTACATTTATAGCCGGGGATAAAAAAGTTTCCGGCTTTTATTTATAATATGCTTTAAAAATCAACCGGATTTTCATTCCTGTTCAAATCTGAAACACAATCTAAGTTTGAAACATTAAATTATTTCGCCAAGATTTAATAAATACTCAAAATATATTGATTCCAATCAATAATTCAACATTTCCATCTTATTTGTTAATTGGCATATCTGTTGGCTAATACGGGTACAGGATGCTAATGCTGTGAGGGAATTAAATCAATAATTCTCAAAATGGGAGATGAAGATGAAAAATCTAAAGACATTAGCATTATTAAGTTTAACACTTATTCTGCTTTCAGGCATAACCTCTATATTAGCTCAAAGAATTTGGACAGGCAATACCAATACAGATTGGAGAACTGCATCTAATTGGAATCCTACATCCGCACCTGCAAGTAATGAGGATGTTATAATTCCTGGCGGAAGATCCAATTATCCAGTCCTCAATAACTACCAAGAAATCAAATCGCTTACAATTGAATCTGGTGCAACAATTACCCAAAACAGTGGGGTATTCCTAGTAGAAGGTGGCGAAACATCTATTACTGGTACTTTCAATCAAGATGGCGGAATATTATGTACGGATAATCTTACTGTGAATGCAGGTGGATTATTAAGTATTGGAAATACTACTTCAAGTGGTCAATCGCTAGATGTTTTTGGCAATTTTAAGAATTATTCAACTGTAATTCTAAACGGTGGAGATGTAACTCTTAGAGGTTCAGTTGATAACTTTGTTGATGGCAACTTATCTATTGCAGGTGCAACAGTTACTTCACTTGGCCACGATGTTTAAATAAAGGTTCAATGAGTATCAGCTCTGGTGCTTTACTTCTAAAGAAAGCTGATGGAACCGCGGTTGATAAAAAAATAGAAATTGATGGAGGAGTATTTACTCAAACCGGTGGTACTGTCTCTACAAAAGATATGGAATTAAAAAATGGTGGTACTTACAATCAATCTGATGGTGAATTGCAAATTAGTCACGATCTGAAAGTAAAAGAAGGAACTACCTTTAATGAACAGGTGGAACTGTACATTTCACAGGTGAGGCTGGTGGCGGATCTGACTTTAGAGGTAATGTTCAATTTCATAATGTATTAATTGATGACGGAGCTGATCCTAAATTTAATAATGACGGTGATGATGTTACAATAAATATTTCCGGTAATTTTGAAAATAATAATGCAGATATGGATAAAGTAGATAAAACGACTTTTGTATTTAATGGTACTGGCGACCAGACAATTTACAGCGCAATGGTTCCCACTCCTGATGATTACAAGGAAACAACATTTGGTACGCTTATTATAGATAAACCATCTGGAGCACTTACACTTTTATCTGATATTTCCGTTGACGATGTGTTTACACCTACGCAGGGATATTTAGACTTAGACGGTAATATATTGTACGTAAATGGTGAAGTTTATGATGGTCCACTACCTGTAGAACTATCCTCCTTCTCTGCAGTTACTTTAGAAAACGGAATTAAACTTAAATGGAGAACTGAAACTGAAGTAAGTAATTATGGATTTGATATCGAACGAGCATTATCTAGTTCTCAAAATTTAAATTGGGATAAAATTGGATTTGTTGAAGGACACGGAAACTCAAATTCACCAAAGGATTATTCTTTTGTTGATGAAAATGTTACAACAGGAAAATATTCTTATCGCTTAAAACAAATCGATACTGATGGCAAGTTTGAGTATTCAAAAATAATTGAAGTTGACCTTAGTTCAGCAATGAATTACGAATTAAGTCAGAATTATCCTAATCCATTTAATCCTTCAACTACTATCAGGTTTTCAGTATCCGAAAGTAGTTTTATCAATTTATCAATTTTTAACTCCTTAGGCGAAAAAATTGAAGAACTTGTAAATGAAGATAAAGAGCCCGGTGTTCATACTATCGAGTTTAATGCACAGAATTTACCAAGCGGAACTTATTTTTATACAATCAAATCTAATGACTTCGCCAATACTAAAAAGATGATTTTAGTAAAATAATCAAGCAAATTCATCATTCACTCCCCGGCCCCTGCTGATGTAATGTCAGTGGGGGTTTTATTTTAATTTAAATATTTAATTTGAACACTTAATAACATTATAGGAACAAGTTCTACGCTATCCTTCACATCCAAAATAATCATAAAAATTTTAGGCAAATATGGATAAAACCTATTCTTTACCTCAGGGAGGGATAATTAATAGTACCGAGCATATAAGTTGATAATTATAAGAAGAACAAATAATTTACCTCTATATGTTATGGTCTCACCAAAAAATTTTAATGATTTTATTGTGAGAAGAAATTACAACAATTAAAGCTTTTGCCGTATGTATTATTATAGTGCGGTTTTCATTTCTATTTTTTTATTAGCACAACTTAATTATGCTCAATTAAATGCTGATAAAGATTCTCTAGATAATAAGACACCAGCATTTAATATTTCAAATGATGTGAATTATCCAATCAGATTTGATACTACCAATCCTTATATTTTTTATAATAGTGAATCAAAATTATTTACTATTTATAAACCCGATTTTAACTTGATTAGAAACAAGTTAACCTATTCAATTTTGTATCAAAGATCATTTTTTCCACTACTTAATAAATCGCCCAGCACTATTGATAGATTTAAATTATTCAAGGAATCGCTTCGAAACTCTCTGGTTTTAGAATATAAGAAAAGACAAAAATATGATCTTGGTGATTTTGGTAGATACTTAGGAATATCGAAACAAATTTTTGCAATTATTCTGGGGATTATTTCACTTCTGTAATTTTACTTCATAAACCCAACTAAAAATATTCACAGGATGAGCGTTTTTAAAAAACTTAGTTCAAATCCTTTCATCTCACACCTCATTTTCATTATATTTATTGCAGAGGGTTAATTCATAATAAATAACAAACAAAAATGAGGAGATGAGATGGTTCCAATTCCTGAACTTTGGCTGCCTATACTGCTTTCCGCAGTTGCAGTCTTTATTCTCAGTTCTATAATTCATATGGTGCTTAAATATCACAACAGCGATTTTAAAGCGTTACCATCCGAGGAAGCAGTTTTGGATGACCTACGTAAGCACAACATTCCGCCTGGGGAGTATCACTTTCCTCATGCTAAAGATATGAAGGAAATGGGTTCACCTGAATTTATTGAAAAGATGAAAAAAGGTCCCGTTGCTCTTATGACCGTACTGGAAAACGCACCACCAAAAATGGGCAAGCAACTTTTTCTTTGGTTTTTATACAGCATATTGGTTGGAATTTTTGCTGCCTACATTGCGGGGCGTGCTTTAGAACCTGGCGATCACTATCTATCTGTTTTTCGTTTTGCCGGTGTTACAGCTTTTCTTGGTTATGGTTTAGCTCTAATCCAAAATAGCATCTGGTATAAAAAGGGTTGGGCTTCTACTTTTAAGAGTTTATTTGATAGTCTGCTCTACGCTCTATTTACCGCTGGGATATTCGGGTGGCTTTGGCCAATGTAAGATATTTAGAGGATGTCACGTAGTGAATATGGCATCCTCATTAATTTCAACTCAGTTTTATTGGTAATCTTCTGATACTCTTACCTGTTGCAGCAAATATAGCATTACAAACTGCTGGTGCACACGGTGGAACTCCGACTTCACCTACTCCGCCAACGCGGTAAGTGTTTTTAATATAATGAAACTCAACGGTTGGCATTTCGTTGTAAGTGAGTATTTCATAATCGTTAAAATTGCTTTGTTTAACTCCACCATTCTCAATAGTAATTTCACCTTTCAGTGCAGCAGATAAAGCAAATGCTATCGAGCCTTCCATTTGAGATTCTACAAGATCAGGATTAACAACAATACCGCAATCAATAACTGCAACAATTCTATCAATCTTTATTTTATTATCTTCTACAGTTACTTCAGCAACTTGCGCACAAAAACTATCATATCCCTTAAATAACGCAATCCCTCTTCCCTTTCCTTTTGGAAGAATCTTACCAATACCCCAACCCGATTTTTCAGCAGCAACATTTAAAACATTTTTAAGTCGTGAATCATCCGGAAGCATTTTTCTTCTGAAGTCGATAGGATCAGCATTAGCAATAAAAGCCATCTCATCAATGAACGATTCAATTGCAAAAGGATTTTGGGTATTGTAAACAGAACGCAGCCACGAAATAGGCACGTGGGTTGGAATTGCTGTTCCGGCAATTTTAAAATTCGGTATTTGATATTGGATGTTATCAGTTCCCTCAAAAATATCGTATTGTGCAGGCAGCAGATTAGGTGCAAAACGCATCTGCGTAATGGATGGTGCAATTACGTGGTGAGAAAATTTAAGTGCCATTCCCTCATTATCAACTGAACCTTTTAAAACGTGCATACTGGGAGGACGGTACCAGCCGAATTTCATATCCTCTTCACGTGTCCAGGTTAGCTTTACCGGCTTACCCGATGCTTTTGAAATCTCTGCGGCTTCTACTGCAAAATCACTAACTAATCTTCTTCCGAATGCGCCACCCATCAAAGTAACGTGAACTGTCACATCATCTTCACTTACGCTAAGTGCTTTTGCAACTTCGCTTCTTACATTCTGTGGATTTTGTGATGGCGCCCAGAGTTCCGCTTTACCATTTTCAAATTTTGCAACACAATTCATCGGTTCCATTGGAGCATGAGCAATAAAAGGAACTTCATAAATAGCATTCAGTAATTTTTCGCCTTCAACCTCTTTATTTAGATCTCCTTTGCTTTGAAATTCATAACCGTCCGTTTTTGATTTTTTAACTAACTCATTATGAATATCCATAGAATTGATATTTACGTTTGGTCCTAAGTCCCATTGAATATTAAGTGCATCTCTTCCATTAAAAGCACGCCAGGTTGAATCAGCAATTACCGCAACACCATTTGAGATTTGAACAACATTTTTTACTCCGGGATAAGTTTTTGATTTAGTTGAATCAAGACTTTTTACATTTCCACCAAATGAAGGACATCGACTGACAGCCGCGTAATACATTCCGGGAATTACAATATCAATTCCAAATTTTGCTCTACCATAAATTTTATCCGGTGTATCAACTCTATGAACTCTCTTTCCAATAATCTTAAAATCTTTTGGATCTTTTAGCTTAATGCCCTTCGGAACGGGCAGCTTAGATGCTTCTTCAACCAGTTCACCGTAACTTAATTTTTCGTTATTTAGTTTATTGATAACAAAACCATTTTCAGCTTCACAGTTTTCAATTGCAACATTCCATTTATTAGCTGCTGCAGTTATTAGCATCACACGTGCAGTAGCACCTGCAACTCGCAACGGTTCCCAGTTTCTTCTTATGCTTGTACTTCCACCAGTTGTTTGGCTTCCATATTTTTGATCTGCATCAGCTTGTTCAATTACAATTTTATCCCAATCAACTTCAAGCTCTTCAGCAATAAGCATCGGTAGTGCAGTTTTAACTCCCTGCCCCATTTCTGATCTGTGAACAATAATAGTTACAACTCCATTTGAATCTATTTTCAAATAAACACTCGGTGCAAATATTTTTGGATCATCACCAGATTTAGCTAAAACATTTTGAAAAGGAACATAAGAAGCAAGAAATAATCCGCCACCACTTAAGCCAACTACTTTTATAAATTCACGCCGTTTTATTTTTTTTGAATTTTTCATCACTGTTCCTCCTCAACTAGTTTATCAACCGCTTTTCGAATCCGCTGATAAGTTCCGCACCGACAAAGAACCTCATTCATTGCATCATCAATTTCTTTTCTTGTTGCTTTTGGATTTTGTTCTAGCATTGCAGCAAGAGTCATTATTTGTCCAGGCTGACAATAACCGCATTGCATCACTTCAAGCTCAATCCAGGTTTTGAATATTGGATGATCCTGGTTTCTCAGCTAAACCTTCAATGGTTGTAATTGAATTTCCTAACAACATCTTCTACATTAAGAATGCAGGAGCGTTCTGCTTTTCCATCAATGTGAATTATGCAATTACCACAGATTCCTTCTCCGCATGCATATTTTGTTCCTGTTAGTCCAAGATTATCTCTTAGAACCCAGAGAAGCGGAGTACCAGCATCAACATCGACAGTTTGTTTCTTTTCGTTTACAGTGAGAGTATATTTTGGCATGATTTATCTCGCTATTTTGTTTTGACACAATTAAAATTAAATTAAAGTTGAAGGAAGTGCAAGACCTGGTAATCCAAATTGTGATAGATGGTAATCGAATATATTCGTATTGCTAAGAATGGTAAGAATAATTACTTAAGTTTTTTTGAATTAAAATGAAAATTTTCTCTTTCAAATTAAAATATATTTTTTTTATATGTTAAAAGAACAATTTCACAAGTGGTCCTCTCCAAAATACTGGCTTAAAATAAAAACCATTGATGCTCACACCGCAGGAGAACCACTAAGAATCATCATAGAAGGATTGCCTGAAATAAAGGGTAATACTATTCTTGAAAAAAGAAAATATATGAAGGAGAACCTGGATCATATCAGAACAGCATTGATGTTTGAGCCACGTGGACATGCAGATATGTATGGAGCAGTTATTACAGAACCGGAAAAAGTGGATTCGGATTTCGGAGTATTGTTTCTGCACAACGAAGGTTACAGCACAATGTGCGGACACGGAATTATTGCTTTAACAAAAGTTGCTGTTCAAACCGGAATGATTGAATTGAAAGAACCAATCACACAAATTAAAATTGATACACCCGCAGGATTAGTAACATCTTTTGCAAAAGTAGAAGATGGAGAAGTTGAATCAGTTTATTTCCACAATGTTCCTTCGTTTGTATTAACAACAGATCTTGAATTTGAAGTTGTTGGTATTGGAAAAGTAAAATTTGATATTGCTTTTGGCGGAGCTTTCTACGCATTTGTAAATGCAGATGAGCTTGGAATTGAAATGAAGGAAAAAAACTTCCGCGAATTGATTGAAAAAGGTATGTCAATTAAAAATGCTGTGATGAGAAGTTTTCCGATCAAACATCCGTTTGAAGAAGACTTAAACTTTCTTTACGGAACAATATTTTATGGTAAACCTCTCAGTGAGGATGCAGACAGCAGGAATGTATGCATTTTTGCAGAAGGTGAAGTGGATCGCAGTCCTACAGGAACGGGAGTCAGCGCAAGAATGGCTCTTCATTATGCTAAAGGTGAAATTGAATTAAATGAACAAATGATTATAGAAAGTATAATCGGTACAAAGTTTACTGGCAGTATTCATCAAACAACAAAGTTTGGCGAATATGATGCAGTAATTCCTCAAGTTGAAGGGAATGCATTCATAACAGGTAAACATGAATTTTTAATTGACCCGGAAGACACTCTGAAAAAAGGTTTCATATTAAGATAGGTTCCAAATAACCTTATCATCTAAATTATTGGAGTAATGATGCTCATTAAAGAAAAAGTTGAACAGGCAAAAAAACTTCTAACAGAATTTAACACCGATTGTTGGATAACCTTTGTTCGAGAAAGCGCTATAAACGGCGATCCCTCGCTTAATTTTTTGGTTCCCGCAGATCTTACCTGGCACTCTGCCATAATAATTTCTAAAGATGCTAAAGCACATGCCATAGTTGGTAAGTATGATCAGAAAACTGTTGAAGAAACCGGGGCGTATAATTCTGTGGTTGGATTTGTTGAAGGAATAAAGGAACCTTTTCAATCTTATCTGAAAAAAATAAATCCGAAATCAATCGCACTTAATTATTCAGAAGGAAGTGAAATTGCGGACGGCATAACACATGGAATGTTTCTTACAATATTCAACATGCTTAAAGAGATTGGATTAGAAGACAGGATTGTATCTGCAGAGAAAATTGTATCGGCATTGCGAGGAAGAAAATCAGATTCAGAAATCGATAATATCAAATCAGCAATAAAAGTAACTGAAGAAATTTTTAATAAAGTTACTGGCTTCATCAAACCGGGAAAAACTGAGAAAGAGATTGCCGCTTTTATAAAATCCGAAGTTGAAAAACAAAATCTAGAATACGCGTGGGAACCAGCGGTCTGCCCTGCTGTTTTTACAGGACCGGAAACTGCAGGCGCTCATTATGCACCAACTGATAAAAAAATTGAGCGAGGGCATGTCCTCAATATGGATTTTGGAGTGAAGTGGAATGGTTACTGTTCGGATATGCAGCGAACTTTCTACATTCTTGAGAATGATGAAACTGAAGCTCCTGAAGATGTTATGAAAGGTTTTAATACAATTGTAGATGCAATTGAATCATCAAAACAGGCAATGAAACCAGGAGTAATCGCAAAAGAGATTGATGCAATTGCCCGAAATATTGTTGTTAAAAATGGGTATGATGAATTTCCTCATGGACTTGGGCACCAGGTTGGAAGGTTTTCGCATGATGGCACTGCCCTTCTTGGTCCACCCTGGGAGAAATATGCACAGAAACCTTTTCTTCCATTAGAAGAAAGAATGATTTTTACAATTGAACCTAGGCTGGATGTTCCCGGCAGAGGCACCGCAACTATCGAGGAGATGGTTGTAGTAACAAATAACGGAGCTGATTGGCTTTCTCATCCACAAAAAGAAATAATTTTAATTAAATAATAAAAGAAATCTTTATGAGCCTAGGAAGAAATTTACTGCTATGGTGTTCTAAAAATGAATGGTTGAAAAAGAGATTCCCTAAAATGAAATTTACCAATCGCGCCGTTAAAAAGTTTATGCCCGGTGAAACTGTGGAAGATGCAATTACAGCTACCAGGAAGCTTCTGGAAAATAATATTCCAGCAACATTTACGCATCTTGGTGAGAATATAACAACTCTTGAAGAAGCAGAAGCGAACGCACAACATTACCTTTCTCTTCTTGATAAAATAAATAACGAAAACCTGGATATTGAAATTTCACTGAAATTAACCCAAATTGGATTTGATCTTTCCTTCGATAAAACTTTTGAACTTTTTTCGCAAATAGCAGCTAAAACAAAAAGCCATAATAATTTTGTTTTTATTGATATTGAAGACAGCTCTTATGTAGATAAAACAATTGACTTCTACAAAAAGATTAAGAAGCAATACAATAATGTTGGTTTATGCTTGCAGGCTTATCTATACAGGACAATGAAAGATATTGAGCAAATGATGGATATAAATCCAGCCATCCGGCTTGTAAAAGGAGCGTATAAGGAACCTGAAACAGTTGCTTTTAAAAGTAAGAAGAAAGTAGATGAAAACTTCTTTAAAATAACTGAATTTCTTCTTGGTAAATTAAAAGAACTGAATTGTCGGTCTGCATTTGCAACTCACGATATGCACCTGGTTAAGAGAATTGTGGATGAGGGAGCACGATTGGGAATAAATAAAAGTAATATGGAATTTCATATGCTTTATGGCATTAAATCATTCGAACAGTTAAAATTAGCTGCCGATGGTTACAGAGTACGAGTTTTGATAAGCTACGGTGAAGCTTGGTTTCCGTGGTATATGCGACGCCTTGCTGAGAGACCAGCAAACGTTGGTTTTGTGCTAAAAAATTTATTAAATAAATAGAACTAACTAATAAATAAATAGAATATTATAATGAAAGAATTAAAAGGTATTATATCACCAATTACGACTCCATTTATTGATGATGAAATCACATTTGATAAACTTAAACGTAATATTGAAAATTTATCTACGATGAATCTTGCAGGATATGTTGTGCTTGGTTCTAATGGCGAGTCTGTATTTTTAACAAAAGAAGAAAAACTGAAGATGATATCCTTTATTCGGGAGCACGTTCCTTCCGAAAAAATTGTAATAGCTGGTACTGGCACAGATTCAATTAAAGAAACTATATCTTTAACGAATGAAGCAAGTAAAAATGGAGCCGAATATGCCCTCATTATTACCCCTTCCTTCTTCAAATCCGAAATGAACCACTCAACTTTTATTAATTATTATTTAGCCGTTGCTGATTCAGTGAAAATTCCTGTTATAATTTACAATGTCCCAAAATTTACAAATGTGAATATTCACCCTGATACTGTTGCTGAACTTTCTGAACATAATAATATTGTGGGAATAAAAAATAGTTCCGGGGATACAGAACTAACAGCTAAATTTATTTCGAGAACTACAGATAATTTTTACACTTTCGTGGGTACAGGTTCAGTTTTACTGCAGGGATTAAAGGATGGTGCATGTGGTGGAATCCTTGCCCTGGCAAATATTGCTCCCACAGAATGTATCAACATACAGGAACTGTTCCATCTGAGAAAACTGGAGGAAGCAGAAGTATTACAGAAGAAAATGGTACCTGTGAATAAAGCAATAACAGCTACCTTCGGCGTAGCAGGTCTAAAAGCTGCAATGGATATGATCGGTTTATATGGTGGAAATCCAAGACTTCCGTTAAATCCGTTGGATGAGAAAGCCAAGCAAGAATTAAAAAATATTTTAATAGAAGCCTCATTAATCGAAAGCTAAATTCGTAATTGAAATCAAACATTCTACTTTTTATTACAGCAATTATCTGGGGATTCGCCTTTGTTGCACAACGTGCGGGGATGGAATTTGTTGGTCCTTATACTTTTAATGCGATACGGTTTGCGCTTGGTGGTCTCTCCTTACTCCCCCTCCTGATTCTTAATAAGAAACGGAAATTCAACTTTCAGAATTATTCTTATCTTAAAAATAAATACTTTATTTATGGTGGATTTGTAGCTGGTATAATTCTCTTTCTTGGTTCAACTTTTCAGCAAATCGGAATTGTTTATACAACTGCAGGTAAAGCAGGATTTATAACCGGACTTTACATAATTTTTGTTCCACTGTTTGGTTTATTCTTAAAAAATAAAACCTCTGCAGGAACATGGATTGGTGCCATTATAGCTGTTTGGGGATTATATTTTCTAAGTGTAACAGAATCATTCTCAATCGGACTTGGTGACATGCTTGTTTTAATTAGTGGATTTTTTTGGGCTGCACATGTTTTACTCATTGGTAAAATATCTCCTAAAACTGATCCTATACAACTGGCTTTTTTCCAGTTTATTATCTGTTCACTTCTTAGTCTTATTGCTGCGGTTATTTCAGAAACAACAACAATAAATAATATTTACGATGCATCAATCCCTATTTTGTACGCGGGAGTTTGTTCTGTAGGAATTGCCTATACTTTGCAGGTTGTTGCACAGAGAGAAGCACACCCGGCACATGCTGCAATTATAATGAGTCTTGAAGCAGTGTTTGCCTTAATTGGGGGTTGGCTTATTTTGGATGAGATAATTCCGTTAAGAGGTTTATTAGGATGTGCATTAATGTTAACCGGAATGTTAGTTTCTCAATTATACCTTTTTACAAAAAATAAAACTAAAATCTTAACCAGTAATTAATAGGATTTATTAATATGAAAACTATGTTTAGAAGTATTGAGAGCTTTCTCATTCTCTTAATAATATTAATCTCTTCATCCGCTGTTTGCCAAAGCAACCTGGAGGAAAAGATCAGATGTTTGCCGGGTATAGTGAATGTGAAAAGCATAGAGCCAGGTTCTGATTTTAAAGCAGGCATTCGAAATTTTTATTGAACAGCCGGTAGATCATCATAATCCTGACGGGGAAAAATTTACACAAAAGTTATATCTGTCTCACAGGGATGAATCTTTACCAATGGTTATTGAAATGGATGGTTATATTATTAACTTACAACAGACCGGGCGAACTGGAAGATATATTGAATTGCAACAGGATAATTGTAGAACACAGATATTTTGGTGAATCTAAACCGGAAAGCATGGAATGGGAACATTTAACAGTTGAAAACGCTGCAGCTGATCATCATAATATTATTCAATCATTTAAAAATATTTATCAGGAAAACTGGATCGGTACGGGAATTAGTAAGGGTGGACAAGCTGCAATCTTTCACAAGTACTTTTATCCGGATGATTTACTGGTTACTGTACCTTATGTTGCGCCTTTGAATATTGCAGAAGAAGATCCGCGAATCTATCACTTCCTTAGAAATGTTGGTACAGAGGAATGCCGTGAAAATATAATTCAATTTCAGCGGGAAGTTTTAAAAAGAGCTGATGAGCTTATACCGATGTTCAGGAAAAGAGCTGAAAAGAATGGCTACACTTATTCAATTGGAAATGAAAGAATGATATTTGAATATATCGTTCTGGAATATTCATTCGCCTTTTGGCAATGGGGAAATGACAATTGCAATGATATTCCTTTAACAGATGCTACGGACAAAGATCTTTTAAAACACCTGGAGACTAATTCTTCATTCAGTTATTTTTCCGACCAGGGACTTGAACCAATCGCTCCTTTCTTCTACCAGGCATATACTGAAATGGGATACTATGGCTATGATATAACCAATTTTAAGGACCTTCTTAAAGAAGTTAAAGAACCAACAAGTAAAATATTTTTACCTAAAGATAGCAATCTGGATTTTAATTGCTCGTTGATGCACGACATTAACAATTGGGTGCAAAAACAGGGGAACAACATGATATTTATTTATGGCGAAAATGATACCTGGTCTGCTGCCGCGGTTGAATTAACTGGAGAAACAAATTCGATAAAAATGGTTAAAGAAGGTGGATCACACAGAACAAGAATTAGCAGCTTTTCTAACAACGAAAAGGAAATAATTTATTCAGCCCTGGAAGACTGGCTGGGAATTGAAATCGACCGGGAATAATATTTCATCTTACCTAACTGCTATATGTTTAGTGATTTAATTAAATAATATTACTATGTTTAATAAAGTACTATTTAGTAATGTAAACTGTAAATTTCTAAAAATGGAGTGCCAATGAAATTAATTTCAATCTTTATAATAGTTGCCGGATTTTCTATTGCACAGCAGCAATCTATGCACATGGCAGGGTTGGATATTGAACTTGGTATGGATAAAGAAACGCTTCTAAATATGATTGATTTTAATGTTTACATGGAGTTAGAGGATGATGCCGGCAATATTTTTCTATCTCAAAAAGGTAGTGACAAACCTGTTGGAATTATAAATTTTAAAGATAACAGAGTTGCAAAACTTCAGAAGGACTGGGGTACCTCGCTGCAAAGCAATGTTGGTAAAGTTTTTAAAATACTCTGGAAAATATTCAGGCAGTATGGTAAGGAAACAGAATTATTAAAAGTTATGCCGAACGAGATATTCACACCCACTAATGAGCAGTATAGTCTGTATTTTTATCTGGATGAAAGCAGGTATGTAGAAATCCTTATTCAACATAGAGTCTTAATTTTTGAAGTACTGGAAGCTACTGATGTATATTAAAGAGTAAGTTTAAGGAACTACCTACATTAAATTGAGTTTATGATAAACATTTAAATTTGAAACAGAAACCATTATTAAGTTTCATTTAGATACAATAATCAAATTTACATATTGTAAAGAAAAGCTAATATTTCTTAATTAAACCAAACATTTTTCACCTTTTTATCTATTGGCATAGTGATTGAATAATACCAATTAAAAACAATTGAGGGATGTTATGGTACTCTATTTATTTATTGGTTTAATTGTTCTTGGACTTGTAGTTTATGTGGTGTCATCATTAATCGAGTATTCAAAAGTCAAAATCGGAGATGCACGATTTAGTAAATTAATCAACCTGCATTTATTGTAGGTGAGGGAAAGCTAAGAAGACCGTCTATATGGCGGTCTTTTTTATATAAGATCGCCAAAATACTTATTACAAACAGGCATAAAGTTCTATTTACGATAGTGATCAATTCCTGATAATATCATTCATACGAAGAAGATTCGTACTCCCTACCATTTATATAAAAATTATTCTTGCTATTTAAAACTGGAAAATGTACTTTGATTTTACATTAATAAGTTACTGCCCCAAACACTGTCTCAAAATCTTCTGCTGCTACTTCCCCTGTTCTATGGGGTAGCAACCTCTTTCATAATAAAATATTAACTAATAACAGGAGTCAGTCTATGAAAAATCTATTGGGTATTTTTCTTTTGGGAATAACATTTCTCATTTCATCCGGCTGTACAGTTCAGGAAGAGAGAACCTATACTGATGGAGAACTCCAAAGCTTGAGGGATGGTACTACTGAACTATGGAATGGCGGAGATATAGAACTTGTAAATACTTTATATGCTGAAGATTGTGTTAGACATAATTCAGATGTGGGTGATGCAAATGGACCCGAAGAAATAAAAGAATTTGTTAAATGGGTTTACAATGCTTACCCGGATTTTAAAGTAACGCTTTGGTGAACCTATGAAGTTTGAAGATGGATTTGCTAGTACTTTGGACTGCAACCGGAACAAATGATGGTCCCCTCGGTGAAGATATGCCCGCAACGGGTAAAGGGGTATCATTTAGTGGAGTTGGAGTGATTAAAATCGAGAATGGAAAATACAAAGAAGAATGGGTATACTATAATCAATTGTATGTATATAAACAAATGGGATATGAACTTGAACTGGAGGATGAAGATGAAGAAGCAGATGAAGATGATTAGAAACGTATATTTATTAATATTTGATGTAAATATTAGTCCCCTCAAGTGAGGGGATTTTTTTCATAAAATAAATTATTGTTCGTTAAAATAAAAAGTAGCATTTGTAAAAACTTTTTAAGAGCATGGAAAGAATATTATTTGAGAAGCATCATTTTCTTTGAAGCAAAATTACTGCCGGATTGAAGAGTATAAACATACATTCCCGATGGCAAAGAAGAAGCATCAAATCTTACTGAATATTCACCTTGCGGTTTTTCTTCATCAACAAGAGTTGCAACCTTGTTACCCAAAACATCATAAACTTTTAAACTTACTTCTTCCGTCTCCCGTCTTTCGTCTTGCGGTATGGAAAATTTAATTCTTGTGCTTGGATTAAAAGGATTAGGATAGTTTTGGAATAACACAAAATCTTCTGGTTGTGTGTATTCATTTTCAGTAACAGAATTCGGAATGAATTTACTTATTTTAACATTTCCACCATCCGGAATTACTTTACCCATTACAACGGTAGAAGTATCCATTATAAAAGATTCAAGCACATCTGTTCTGCTACCCTGCTCGAGGAGTACAAAATCCCAATCAGGTGGAACAGTTATGTGAGCAGTAAGAGGATAATCATAAATTTCATCAATAAGGTTATCACCTACTTCAATTTCAATTTCTGTATTATTTTGTGAAATGATATTAAAGTAGAAACTTTGCCGTTCTTTAACATACTTTGTAATGTTTGCAATTGTTTCTACCCAAATCTCATTGTTGCTGCTCTTTGTATCCAACCAATTGCAAAGAGAAGTTAACCATTCATTACTTATCGGATGATATGCACCTTCAATCTAGAAGAGCATTAAATTCACTAAAAGGAACAACTTCGTGAGCCAAATGAATTCCCCACTCTCCATCTGAAATTGAATTGTTAATCCAATCAATAAAAGCATTAAGCTCATCCAGATCATCATCAGGTGAATTCCTCGGCAAATTAAATTCTATCTGGTATGAAGAAAGATCATACCAATCCTTTCCGATTATTTCAGAAGGATTCGGAAAAACACCGACTGCTCTTGCAGATTCATAATAAATGCTTGCTATAGAATCTATCAATCCGTTATGCACTGCATAAGGATACGCAAATGTTATACATTTTTGATTTGGTACTCTTTCATTTATCATTCTCCTTGAGTGGTACATTTCGTAGTGTACAGTACCGGGAGTTAAAGTATCTCCAACTGGTAATTGTGTTAGTGAATCATGATTTAAAGTGTGTGATCCTAATTCGTGTCCTTCATAACTCATCTCTTCAAACATTTGCCATGTTCCATATCGCCAAATACCCGGTAAGCTGTCTGTTAAGAAAGGAGGAAGAAGATAAAATGTACCATTAAAATCAAATTGGTTTAGTATTCCGCGAACATTTACATATTGTGAAATAAATCCATCATCAAATGAAAATGAAAAAGCAGAATTTCTATCATCTGCCCAGGTTGTAATAATTATATTTCCGTAACTGCTGGATTTAGAAACTGAATCACTTTCATTCCCGGATGAATTTGAGTAAAGTTTCTCAACAGGAAACATTGCTGCTAAAATGAAACAAAAAATGATGAAGAATTTTAACAGGATTATTCAAGAATATGGCAAATTTTAAGTTCAAGTTAATTTTATTTTACTTTCTTAATTTAAATACACAAAAATATCTTCAAAAAACATTCCATTTATACAATTTCAAAATAAAGACTAAAATGTTAACTTCGGAAATTTAGGTAGGAATTTATATCAAAAGTAAATGGATTTTAAAACCAATAAATTATGCTGGATAGCAAATAGTAAAGTGTAATTTAATCGTTAACACCCGATTGTTTCTCAATCAAATTTTTAAGCTGGAATTCGTGGCGAATTGGATGCATCACAGCGTGCTCCATCATTGCATCTATACAGTAATCAACTCCCCAGCGGGCTGTGTAAAGTTGATCTTCAAACTTCTCCGTCGGAACAACTGATAAGTGGATGCTTGCCATCTTTCAATTAAGTGCTCAAGATAATTATCCACCACAGATTCAATTTTCTCAGCTTCCGGAGTTGGATCAATCTTGGGATCAGGTAATTTTAATTTATCACACATCCAGGTCATATATCCTCGTGCAGCACGAAAAACGTGGCGAAGCAATGTTTCAAGTGATTCATAATCTTTATCAGTCTGTTTCAGGAAGTTTTATGTTTAGCTCTTTTGCTCTCTTCCAGGTTTTTAAGAATGATCGCAAATGCTGTTCGTGCAAATGTACCATAGCGTAAGCGCCTGCATATAAATATTTATTTGTTTCTGTTGAGATAATGACCTCCTTTTTGTTTTATTAAAGTAATGAATATTATTGTAGTATAACAGCGTTGCAGCTGACCTCTTCTACCCAGCCCAACTTGCCCGCCGTAGTTTTAACATAGGCTGGAAAAAGGAAGCCGAGCAAAACCTGCCTGCCTCAGGTTGGGTGCTTGTTAGGTTTTGTTATTATGCTCCAAAGTTACCGTTATTGTTTCTGAGTTCATTAAAAAAAAATGTAATTGACTCATGCTTCCTGTTTAGGCCACTTCCATGCATACCAAACAACCAGTGCAGTAAATACAAGATATACAATTGACCAAAATGTCTCATAAGCGGAAAAAGGCCATAGGAAAAGAGCTAAGCTCAAAAAAATGAGATCAAACGCAACAAAGAATATACCTATGCTGCGGTTTGCCCAGCGATTTGCTTTATCCTTCAACGTCAGTGGACAGGAAACTCATAAAAATCGGAACCGCAAATATTATTGACATTACCAACAATAATTCATTGGTTACTGGTACAGCTGAGGTTCCCGCTACCAATTCCTTTAGCGCCACCGGATCATGAAAACGGGTCGAATCCCCCTGTAAACCACTTAACATTCGAGCTGCCCATAATGCTGAAAGGATTATCCTCACATCTAATTTAATTCTTGCGGTCTTTTTGATTGTATTCATTTTATCATTTTCCTCAATTGAATGTATTTAATCATTCTCAATAAAGTCCAGTAAAATGAAGGTTGCGAAATCTAACAACGTTGCCGATAAGCGTTGCCCCAAACCTGCCCACCGAAGCATTTCTGCTTAGGTGGGGACAGCTGCGCCGTCTTAGCCCCAAAAGCCAATAATCAAAAAAAACTTATTTTACTTAACTCTTGTCCGCCTCTGGCGGAATGTCTAACAACTATCCGCCGCGGCGGATAAACGAATTTGTTAAACCCTAAAACCCTTAAAATGCCGAACCGTTTTTGGGGTCGCTTTGAGTTGCTGGTTAGGGCGATTTTTAATGGCTGATATAAGCATAACCATTTGGCATTGCCCAATTTATCGCACTATGATTATACAATAAATTGGATATTGATAAAGAATTTGCCGGAGAATTTTCAGATAAAGCGAATTTATATTTCCCAAATTGATATTTGTTTATAAATATTAAATTGTAATCACTTACAATACTTATCGTTTCAGTACTATCTACTTTGCTTGAAATTATTATTTCATCATTGATGATAAACCTACTTTTGGGATCTCCTTCAGAATTGAATGCAAAAACTGGTAAACTAAATTTTATTGATTGAAGATTCCCGAATTTTTTATTAGCAATTCTTGGGTACACAGTTAAATAATCTTCAAGCTCTGCTCCTTTTGGCAATTTCATCAAAACTATATCATCATTAATCAAACTTTCCCAATCGTTTCCATAAGGCGTATTTTCAAACATTTTTATTGATTCAAGATTATAATTTTGGATAATATCTTTAGCTCCTTCAGCACTAACACTATTTTCAAATTCAACTGCAATAATTAGTCTGCTTCTAAATAAGTTTATCTTTCCAGTTGTCGTCGTGTAATAATAACCAGCTTCAAACTCTGAAGATTCTCCGGGTTCAGTTGAATCACATCCACCAATAAATAAAATCAGTAAGAGAAAGAAGGCAGATGACAAACAAAGATTTTTCATTTTATACCTCCTATATTTTTACTAAATATTATCGCCCTAACGGCATTGCAACTAATGCGCCGCCCATAAATTGTAAATTACTTTATTAGTAAATGAACTAAATATTTATAAAACTTAATTAACAGTAAAAATTAAAACCACAATGCTTAACTATACCATCAACTTAAAAACCTAAAAGTGAGCGTATCGAAAGATGCGGTCGCTTTGAGTTGCGGGTTATACACCCATTGAGAAATCACTCAAATTCGATCCCATTCATCCCAAGAAACTTCACGACCTGGAAATGCTATTTGTTTGAATGGCCAATGAGTATGAACCGAATTTTTTACTGTTGTATATAAATATGCATCTAATTTAATTTCACTATCTCTAACCCACAAATATACTTCACAATCAAACTTAGATTTTTTAGAAGGTTCTATATAAACGCATCCTATACATTTTTCTCCAGATAAATCTAAAACAGTATATGCAAACGCCTCTCTTTCATCGAATTCTTTTTTATGCCGTGCCAAATCGTTAATATTCTCAATCAATGTTAAATTATCTCTTGGCCATTCTGTTGATGAACCAAATACAGAATGCAATCTTTTTCTACTACTCATAACTGCATCATAATCGATTTCTCCCACACTAGGTGAAAGAACTTTGAAATTGAAAATATTCTGATTTCAACGATGTTGGAACTAAAAAATCTAATGGGACAAATTCTTTTATCATATCTTTTTTTATGGTTGTATAACGGCATTGGAACTAAAGCGCCGCCCAAACCTGCCCACCAAAGCATTTCTGCGTAGGTGGGACAACTGCGCCGCCTTAGCCCCAAAAGCCAATAATTAAAAAACTTATTGTACAAAAACGGAATCTACTAATAAGCTATTATCCGGTTGATGAACTACAATTTTCTTAATGCCTATTTGTTTAAACATTGTCTTGTATTTCTTATCTAAATTAACTATAACGGTTGGACAAACTGTATTAAAATTTGGCTTAGATCCCCAAACTGTTATTTGTAGTTCGCTTACTTTCTCATTTACTTCAAAGTGTGAGAATCTATGACATCCGTTAGAACCAACAAAGCCATCAAATAATATTGTCAATGAATCATTTACTAAGACAGTATCCGGATGTGTTAATTTATCAACTTTAATCCTAAAATCGATTTACTCATTTTCTGGTTCAGTAGAGCAAGAGTAGAGTATCAAAGCAACATATATAACTAAAAGATATTTTAACACTTTCATTTTCCCTCCTCTATTTTTTTATAACTAACAACTAATATTATAGCCAAATCTACTCCTTATCATTCTTCTTCTCACTCTTCTTAATAAACGGTGTTAGCAGATCAATAGGAATAGGAAAAATAGTTGTTGAATTTTTTTCGGATGCAACTTCTGTAAGTGTTTGCAAAAACCTTAACTGCAATGCAATCGGTTCAGTTGCAATTATGTCTGCAGCATCCTTAAGTTTTTTGCTTGCCTGGAATTCACCTTCGGCATGTATAATTTTAGCTCTTCTTTCCCGTTCAGCTTCTGCTTGTTTTGCCATTGCTCGTTGCATTTCTAGGGGAAGATCAACGTGCTTTACTTCAACAGTTGAAACTTTTATTCCCCAGGGGTCTTGTTTGACTGTCAATAATTTGCTGAGGTTTAGGTTTATTTTTTCTCTCTCCGCAAGAATTTCATCCAGCTGTGACTGCCCGAGTACACTTCTCAAAGTTGTTTGAGAAAGCTGTGAGGTCGCATCCAGGAATTTTTCGACTTCTACAATTGCTTTTTCTGCATGTACAACTCTGAAATAAACGACAGCATTCACTTTTAGGGAAACATTATCCTTGGTGATTACATCCTGCTCCGGTACATCCATGACCACTGTTCGGAGACTAACTCTAACCATTCGGTCAACAACGGGAATCAGTAAAATCAGACCGGGACCCCTCGCACCAATTAGTCTTCCAAGCCGGAATATAACTGCCCTTTCGTACTCGCGCAGTATTCTTATTGCACTTGCAAGAACAATGATAACAAAAGTTACTATTACACCGATCAATGGAGAAAAATTTTCCATTTTTGCCTCCTGTTATTAAAAATATAAAATAAACTCAGGTTATTTTTTTCACTTTTAATTTAAGACCTACTATAGCAATACGAAAACAGATTCACCTTTCTTAATATTGCCCTCTTCCGATTCAGCCGTCCAGATTCACCATGAACTTTAACTTTTCCGTGCGGATTAAGTTTAGTAAGTGCAGTTCCGCTTTCGCCTACAATACCCTCCTGCCCTGTTGTGGGCTTTCTCTTTTGAGCTTTTATCCCAAGTGAAATTGCAAAGAGGAAAAAAGCAGCGGTTAAGACTACAACCAGAATTATTAATTCCATAGATATTGCCATAGCTTCTAATACAGATTCTTCTTCTATCAGCATCATTGAGCCAAGTGCCAGGGAAATTACACCTCCAAGCGTAAGAACACCATGGCTGATTATTTTTATTTCAAGTACAAAAAGAATTATAGCAAAAATAATTAGTGCCAATCCGGCATAATTTACCGGAAGGGTGTGCATAGAATAAAAAGCAAATATTAAACAGATTCCACCAATAACTCCGGGAAAAATAGCTCCGGGATTATAAAGCTCAAAGAATAATCCATAGATTCCCAACATTAAAAAAATGTACGCAATGTTTGGATCGCTTAAAATGCTTAAAATCTTTTGTGCAAAAGTCATTTCAAGATATATAATTTCTGCATCTTTAGTATTAAGAATTTTCTTACCAGATGGAAGCCCAACCTCTTCACAATCAATTTTCTCAAGCAATTCATCTAAATCTTTTGCGATAAAATCAATTACATTCAATTCCAGAGCTTCAGTTTCGGTTATTGAAAGACTTTTACGCACAGCATCTTCGCCCCATTCAATATTCCTGTTTCTTTTTTCACTAATTGTGCGTATGAATGCTGCGGCATCATTTGTAGCTTTCTCCATCATTATTGAATCCTGAGTTCCCTGCAGCGAAACAGGATGAGCAGCGCCAATATTAGTACCCGGAGCCATAACAGCAATATGCCCAGCCATTGTAATGAACACACCGGCAGAAGCCGCCTGGGAACCGGATGGAGAGACATAAACGATAACAGGGATTGGGGACTCGAGAAGATCAGATACAATAACGCGTGTAGATTTTAGCAAGCCACCGGGAGTGTTTAATTTTAATATTAAACATTCTGCATTCCTTCAATTGGTTTTTCAATCCCGTATGAATATAGTCCGCACAGGCAGGATGAATTGCGCAATCGGCTGTAATTACAACTACTTTTTTATTCTGGGAATTAGCAGAAAAGTTTAGAAGGACAAAAATAGTTAATATGTGAAAGATAGTTTGCATTTACGTCCTTCAGTTCAATTTTAAATTAAATGTAAATAAAAATGGAGAGGGATGCAATAACTATATTTATTTTAAAAAAAAGTTAACTACAACTACCGTCGATATTTTTAAAATATTTCAAACAAATTAACTTTACAAGAATTTCATCAAGTATAATAGTTTCTAATTAGCAATTTATTGCGACCAGATGATGTTGATTTAGAAAAGAATAAAATCTACATTTGAACCTCAATAATTACTTCAGATAAATATAAAAATGATTCCCTTAAATAAACTTTAAACTTACATAGGCGGGAAAATGATTGAATTAAATCATCTCGATTATTACAGGCTGCCATGGAATCTTACCGATAATTCAATATCGTGGCTTGAACCTACATCAAAATGTAACCTTTACTGCGAAGGATGTTACCGCTTAAATGAAAAAGATGGTCATAAATCCTTAGAAAAGGTTAGCAGAAGAACTTGATGTATTTGTAAAATTAAGAAAATCCGATGGAGTATCGATTGCAGGAGGAGGATACCGCTTACCCGCCCGGATATCCTCGATA
>CAVVMV010000020.1:0-37181 GCA_963749485.1 uncultured Ignavibacteriales bacterium
GATAGTGAAAAAAATTTAATGATAAGTTTAATCCCCATCTGGGCACATAACTATACTGAATTTTGGGAAGCCATCAGACGAAGAAATTTATGGTTCATCCAGATGAGGTACTGGGCATTTCTTATGCTCACCGGAATATTAGTCTTCTCTTACCTGGTTTTAAAAATTGAATATTCATCGACCCAATTAATTTCATTTAGTATCATATCTATTTCAATTTTAACATACAACAGCCTGCTTCACTATTTCCGAAGATTTTTAAAATGTGAGCCAGGCACAATTAATCCACTGCACTTTTCACTTATTCAGATGGTGCTGGATCTTATCGCCTTATTATTATTAGTCTATTTTACAGGTGGAATCGAATCACCTCTTTACATGTTTTTTGTATTCCATATGATAATTGGAAGCTTAATCCTTCCAGGCTTTGCTGTGTATTTGATGGCTCTAGTTAGTTACATACTTCTATGCGGAATGATAATGCTGGAGTATTTCGGAATAATTCCACATCATCATATTATTGGTTTACTAGGGGTTGAGTTGAGCGAAAATCTTTATTTTGTTATTTCCTACATGCTCGCTTTCGGTTTTACTGTTCTTATTAGCGTTTATCTTGCAAATGGAATAGCAAAACAACTCTATACAAGAGAACGTGATCTTTACGATTCACTTATTAAAATTAATGCTGCGGAAAAAGAGAAGCAAAAATATATAATGGGAATTGTACACGAATTAAAAACTCCACTGGCTGCTGTTTCATCTTACCTGGACCTAATTTTACAAAAGTTCCTTGGACCAATTAATGAGGAAGTTGAAGAAAAAATTGCTCGGGCAAAGTTCCGTTCCGATGAGGGAATTGGAATGATCAATGATGTATTAAATGTATCTAAGTTAAAATTGTATGATGAGTTTGATGAAGAAGATGTTAATCTTGCAGGACTTATAGCAGCCATATTAAGGAACAGAAAAGTTACAGCAGAAGCGCAGTTAATCAGTTTAACCTTTAACGATGAACGAACTAAAAAAGAAAAAATACGCGGCGATAAATTTTTATTAAACCTTGCAATATCTAACCTGGTGGGCAACTCGATTAAATATGGAATCGATGAAGGAAAAGTTGTTCTAACATTAAAAAATAAAAATGGCAGCCAGATTCTGGAAATCTGTGATGACGGAATTGGAATACCAAAAGAAGATCTATCGAAAATATTTAATGATTTTTATCGTTCATCAAATGCCAAAAAAATATCCACCGATGGTTCAGGATTGGGCTTATCAGTTGTAAAGCAAGTTATAGAACGCCATGGAGGAACGATTAAGGTTCATAGTCCATCTGGTATTGGGAGTATGAAAAATCCCGGTGCATGTTTTAATATTCAACTTCCCGTTAAGTAAACCACTCTAACATTTATCGATTAATTTACCAAATCTCTTGCGAGGTTTCTTTAAATTTCTCGCCCACCAAGTCGAAGTGCTCGACTATAAGGTCGTGATATTTAAAAAATAGTTGTGAAAAAAACATATTTTAATCATTTTTGAAAGGAAAATAGTCTCATTTCTTTGGCATTCAGTTTGATCAAAGTACTAATTGAAAGGATAGAAAAATGAAAAAAATATTCTTAATTATATTGTTTTTAGTTGCCGTTTTTAGTTTTTGTATTTATGCACAAAGCGATAGCTCTAAAGGAATTGCAAAAGAAAATGAAACAAAGGTAGAAAAAGATGAAGACCAGATAATGCCTTCCTTTGATAAATCAAAAAAGAAGAGAGATGTATTTATTGATAAAGATGGAGATGGAATTTGTGATAACAGGGCTGAAGGTATGAGTTTTGAAAAAATGAGAAAGAGAAAACAAAAAGGAAAAGAAGGCGGAAATCATGGCGGAAGGAAATAGTATTAAAATGTTAGCAAAACGTTCAGCAATTGTTCTGCTGTTTATTTTTATTTTAAGTTCACAAAGTGTTAAGGCCCAGTTTGGTTTTTACACAGGTTATGATGGTTACTATGATGATAACATTTATAATAATTATCTTGGTATATCCGATTTTGTAAGCAGCTTTTCATTCGGCGCAGGTTATGATTTTGAATCAAGCAATAACAACCTCAATCTTTATTACGATGGAAATCTGACACGCTTTAACGAAAATGTTTTTAAATCTTCAGCTACACATAAAGCCGGGATTGTTAATACATATTTTGTAGGCGATGGTAACCCTCTAAACATAGGAGCGAATTATAGTTGGCGTGGTTACGAGGAAGGGTATACAGTTTACGATTGGAACCAGCTTTCTCTTTATGCAAACTACAAGCAATATACTGCTGATAATGATTTTATATTAGGCGGTTACATTTACAGCGGAATAAATTATTTAAACCTCGAAGTTTTTTCTTACAACGAGCACAAAGCATTTATTAAATACAAATCACTTTTCTCATCAAAAACTTCGCTTCTTTTAGGAGTTCAAGGAGATTTTAAAGATTATATGCAGAATTTCCAATCTTCATCTCTTGACGATAATGCTTTGCAGGTTAGTTCGTTTGTTCAGTTAGCACAATCCCTATCGGATAATACGGGATTAAGTGTTTACGCACAGTATAGGAAAAATATAATAAGCGGCAACAGGTATGTTAACATAGATGAATTCTTTTATTACGAAGATGAAATTCTTTACGATCGGTATTCTAATGAAGGTTATGATGGAGGGATAAAGATAAAGCAAATGCTTTCATCGATTTTAATATTAAGCGGCTATGCAAATTATGCAAACAAGTATTTTCCAAACCTGCCAGTCGCTGATCTCCTGGGAAATTCTTTTGATTTCAACAGGGAAGACAACCAACTTAGGTTTGGTCTGCAGCTAGAAGCAAGTTTAGGAGGAATTATACCAGGATTGTATGGTGATATTAACTGGGAATATATTAATAACAACTCAAATGATACGTTCTATAATTATAATAACCAGGTATTATCAGCCGGGCTGGAATTTATGTTTTAATACAGCTTGGCTTTAGCCCAACAATAACAAAACAATTATCAGTTCTTAATATCATACTTTTTTAGTTTGTAACGAAGATTTCTTTCAGTTAAACCAAGCAGTTTACCAGCTTTGGTTTGATTGCCATTGACTTCTGTAAGCGCATCATAAATTAATTTTTTTTCAAGTGCTTCCACCTGTTCAACCAGCGTTCCCCCTTCAGGCAAGAGCAGATCACCCTCATTCTTTAATCCAGTTACTTTCATTGAAAGATCTGATTCAGTAATAACATTACTGCGGGATAAAACCACAGCTCTTTCAATTATATTTTCAAGCTCGCGAACGTTTCCCGGGTAATTATACTTTAATAATTTATCCGCCGCCTCCTTTGAGATTTCTATATTCTCTTTACCATTTTCTTCCCCAAATTTTTGTAAAAAGTATTCAATAAGTGGTAGAATATCTTCACGTCTTTCATTTAAAGCAGGAACATGGATTCTTACAATATTTAATCGATAAAATAAATCTTCTCTAAAAGTTCCCTCTTTAATTTTCTTTTCGAGATCCTGGTTTGTGGCTGCAAGAATTCTAACATCAATCTCTATGCTTTCCGTTCCTCCAACTCTTTCAATCGTATGCTCCTGTAAAGTTCGCAGAAGTTTAACCTGAGTATTCGGTGTAATGTCACCAATTTCATCTAAAAAAATTGTACCCCCGTTTGCAATTTCAAACCTGCCCTTCTTCATTTTATCGGCACTGGTAAAAGCACCTTTTTCATGCCCGAAAAGTTCACTTTCAACTAAGTTTTCTGATAACGCTGGAATGTTAACTGTAATAATAGGTTTATTTTTTCTTGGGCTTGCATAATGAATTGCTTTAGCAACAACCTCTTTCCCAGTTCCGTTCTCACCGGTTATAAGAACTGTAGCTTTGCTTTCTGCAGCACGTGAAGCAACACTTAAAATTTCTTCCATAGCAGAAGATTGAGAAATAACAGAGGTGAGATTATGTTTTTTCTGTAATTGAGTTTTTAAGAATTGATTTTCGGATTTTAAATTTTTGCGTTCAATTATTCGTTCAATTAACAGATCTAGTTCATCAAGATCGACTGGTTTCGAAATGTAATCATAAGCACCAACCCGCATAGCCCTTACTGCGTTTTCCACAGTCCCGTAAGCTGTTATTATTACAAAATTTATTTCCGGATTTATTTTAAGAACTTTTTCCAGTACTTCAAGTCCTGTCATCTCAGGCATTTTGTAATCGGAAAAAATGATATCTACACTGTTTTCGTTTACAATCTTTATACCCTCACTCCCCGAATCGGCTGTGTAAACATTAAATCCTTTTTTCTTCAGGTAGCCCTCTAGCAGCTCCCGCTGCGATTGTTCATCATCAATAATAAGTAGGTTATAATCTTTCATGATATTGGAATTGTTATTTTAAAAATTGTTCCCTTGCTATTGCTTATAATATCAATCATTCCATTATGCTGAGATATTATTTTTTGAGAAATACTTAAACCTAAACCATTTCCTTCTTTCTTTGTTGTGTAGTAAAGATCGAATATTTTTTTCTGATCTTCCGATGGTATTCCATGCCCGTTATCTGAAACAGTAATTACAAGCTTATCACTTTCTGATTTATACTTTACTTGCACTGCACCATTGGAATCAACTTCATCAAAAGCATTTTGAATTATATTCATCATTGTTTGTTTGTAAAGTTCCGGATCAAATTTAGCTGTTAAATCTTTATCGCCTTCAACTTTGAATGAAATACCTTTCTGTTCTGCCAGGTCTTTAAATAGCTGGTAAATTTCCGCAAAGAATTTTTCAACATTAACGTCGGTTTTTTGTAGCTCAATCGGTTTTGCATATTGAAGGAACTGGGTAATGATTCTATTTATTCTACCCACTTCGTTTTTAAGCAAGATAGTAATTGATGAATATTCATCGGTATCTTCTTTTGGTGTAAACTCCTTGTTTAATCGTTGTGCTATCATTCCAATTGAGTTGATTGGATTACGAATTTCATGAGCCACTCCTGATGCAAGTTCGCCCATCGCAAGTAACTTTTCGTTACGCTTTGCTTGCTCCTCTAATTTTTTATCTTCTGTAAGATCTTTGACTACGACAGTGTAACTTTCTAAAATTCTATTAAGATTATAATTTGGAGTTATAGTTATCCCGAGGTCTATTTCCTGATTATTGATATTAACTGTTTTTTCAACACTTTGAAATGTTGATTGATCGGAAACCACATCCTGGATAAAACTTATGTTGCAATCTGCAAGTTCAGTTAATTTGCTACCAACAACATCATCCCGCTTTATATTAAAAAGTTTTTTAGCAGAATCGTTGAACAAAGCTATTGTAGAATCTTTGTTAATTATAACAACCGCCTCGTCCATATTTTGCATAAGCGAATTTGTAAAAGATTTAAACTGGTCAAACTCTTTTGAGACAGATTTAAGATTTTGATTTGTGATAATAATTCCAAGCACAATTATGCTTATTGCAGCAAGTATAATTGAAATTATGATTACCCTTCTAACCATTCGTGCTTCAGCACTTCTAATTTCTTCCAGGGTAAGACCAATTCTAAAGATTCCAATAAACTCATCATTATAATTCAAGCTTTTAACAACTTCGTAAACTTCCGAATCATTAAAGTCTGCTATCCTGGTTAATGTTGAATCCATCAATAATGCTTTCAGAAGAAAAACATCATCAGAAATTGTGCTCATCTCCTTAACAGAACTACTCGCAGCAAGTATCCCCAGCGAATCCTGTAGAACAATATATTCAATGCCGCTATTATCGCTTATGTCCTGCACAATCCTGCCAATGCCAATTTTTTTCCTGAACTCTAGAAAATGTTCAGCATCTAGATTTATTACTATGGCACCACGATTAATTGCCCTGCTTATTGCAACGGCATAACGCTGCTCATTACTGAAAGATGCAGTTTTTAATCCTATTATAAGTTCACCAGTTTCTCCGCTAAGTATCGGTTCAAGTTCTTCATACCTGTTCACTTTTCCTTCTGGGTGAATATGATCTTCTTCAGGAACTCTGTTTGAGAGAATTCTGTCTCCATTTTTATCGAAGATATTAATTCTGAAAAGATTGTTTTCTCTCCCAATATTTATAAGCTTATCAACACTTAGTGAGTTCAAGCTGTCAAGCCGTCTAACCATTCTGGCATTATTCAGTAAGCGATCGGTTATAAGATCTTCAATTTCGATGCTTGAGTTAAGTGTGTTGATACTGCTTAGTGTTACAGTTTCTGAAAGCGATTTTGCCTGCCGGGATAAAAGGTGAAAGATCTCTTCCTTATTCTGGGTCAGCTCAAAGTAAGCCGATACTATCATCATCAAACCGATGATAATAGATATAACTATTACAAACTTTGGCATTAGTTTGAATTTCATCTTACTAAAATAGTATTATGAAAAATGATATGCTGTTTAATTAAAAAAATCATACCAATAAGATTCTTTTTATACTTATAGGATTCCAAATTACCTTCGTCTTTAAGGTCGTAGTTAATCGCCCATAAGGTCGAGCTATAATTGCTGCAACTTATTAAAGTGATGCTTAGAGGTTGTAATCAAAATATTTTTCTTTGGCACATCACTTGTCTATTCTACTCCGAAATCAATTAAATAATAAGTAACATAAATAAGAGGAATACTAAAATGAAAAACTTAAAAGCAATCACAGCAATATCAGTAATGCTTTTAATAGCATTGGCTTTTACAACCAACCTTTTTGCACAGGATGATCCGGTAAAGAACAAAGAAGAAAACAAGGTTCAAACTCAGGTAAAAGAACAAACACAAGTTAAAGAACAAGTTCAGACAAGAGATAAGAACCAGGTTCATGGAAACCAATTTGTTGATGCAGATGGTGATGGTTATAACGATAACGCACCTGATGCAGATGGTGATGGAATACCAAACGGTAGAGATGAAGATTATGATGGTCCTAAATCAAGAAAAGGAAATGATGGACATAAAGGATTTGTTGATCTTAACGGCGATGGTATAAATGATAACGCTGTCGATTCAGATGGCGATGGCATTCCTAACGGACAGGATCCTGATTATGTAAAACCAGAAGATGGATCAGGTCAGAAAAACAGAAATGGTAATACACACAATGGCACTTTCAATAACCAGAACAGGAACAAAAATGGTAAGGGCAGCTTCGGCCCTGGAGATGGAACAGGTCATAGCGGCAGCGGACCGAAAGACGGAACAGGCTACGGACCTGGTAACGGTTCAGGAACAGGGAACTGTGATGGTACTGGTCCAAAAGGAAACCGTGGCGGCAGAGGCGGAAAATAATAAATAAATTGAATAGTTAGATTATTAAAGAGGTGATGATTTTCCATCACCTCTTTTTTTATCCATTAGTGTAATCAGTACATTTGAGTATTGTTTATGTCTAACACCCTGAGAAGATTATGGATAAGAGTAAATTTCTTTGTGATACTTGCAAACTTGAAATTCAAACTGATTCCGATTTTTGCCCGCGCTGTGGAACTATCTTTATTGAAGAAGTTAATTGTGAAGACCATCCTGAAATTGAAGCTGAAGGAATTTGTGTTATCTGTGCAAAACCGTGTTGTAAAAAATGTGGATACGCAGGCAAGGATGTTTTTTTGTGTAATGAACATGAAGATGTTGAAACTTATCAGGGTCTTGCAAAAGTTTATGGAACATTTGATGAAATACAAGTTCAGTTTATTAAACAATGCCTTGAAGAAAAAGGACTCCACCCATTCATTTTTTCTAAGAAATCTACCGCTCTCCACCTGGGTGGAATTGATCATGCATTAATCACTTCAGCCATCAATCCTGGTAAAAATAGTGTAATGAACGAAATAAAGTTGCTTATTCCTTTTTCTGAAGTGATTGAAGCCAAAGAAACAATAGGGGAACTTGAATTATAACTACAAATCAGCCGCTTTTCGTACTTCTCGAAATTAGGAATAATAGAATATCCTATCTTCTTAAAAATGATAATATTTGTTTAGAATTTTGCTTAAATTCACATAAAAGCATTGTTTGTGCTGGCATATATATTGCGCCCCACAATCAGTAAAAATCATTATTTATTATTATTCAAACAGCGATATGATTAAAGGAACTGTAAAAATTGATGGCAAGATATGTAAGGGTTGCGAACTTTGCATTATAGCCTGCCCCCAGGATGGACTTCAATTATCCACACAATTTAACGATAAGGGTTATAGGTTTGTAGAATTAATACAGGATAACTGTACTGGTTGTGTAAACTGCGCACTTGTTTGCCCTGAAGCAGCAATAACTGTTTACCGGCAGCCGAAACCCGCAAAAAAAGCTGCAGAAAAAAAAGCCGGCTAAACTGGAAACACTAATTTTTGCATAAAGGTTTTTAACTATGGAAGAAAAGAAAAATAATAAAGAGCGAAGCCCGGTTAATGAAGGGAAACGAAGCTCTGGCTGAAGCTGCCATACGCGCTAACATCGATGCCTACTTTGGTTATCCCATTACTCCTCAATCAGAAATTCTCGAATACCTTGAACGAGAAATACCCAAACGCCATGGTTTAGTACTTCAGGCAGAAAGTGAAATTGCTTCTATCAATATGATTTATGGAGCTGCAGGTGCTGGTGCAAGAGTTATGACATCATCATCCAGCCCTGGAATAAGTTTAATGCAGGAAGGACTTTCTTATATTGCTTCTGCACAACTTCCATGTCTTGTTGTTAATGTTGTGCGTGGCGGACCAGGATTAGGTACTATCCAACCATCGCAAGGAGATTATTTCCAGGCAACAAAAGGCGGCGGACATGGAGATTATCACTTAATTGTTCTCGCACCTTCTTCTGTTCAGGAGATGGCAGATTTTGTTTTCGATGGATTCAAGCTTGCTGAAAAATATAGGAATCCTGCAATGATTTTAACCGATGGCGCGCTTGGTCAGATGATGGAAAAAGTTATGCTGCCTGAGGAAGGATCGCTTGAACAACCGGAAACACCGTGGGCAACAACCGGTAAACCTAAATCAAGGGATCATAACATAATAACTTCCTTGTTTATTCAACCTGAAAAGATGGAAGAAGTTAATCATGAACTTCAGGAAAAATATAAACAAATTCAGAAGGAAGTTCGTTACGAAGAAATTATGATTGATGATGCTGATATAGTGCTTGTTGCGTTCGGTTTATCATCAAGGATTTGCCAGAAGGCAGTTGATATTACTCGTGAAAAAGGTATTAAAGTTGGATTGCATAGACCGATAACGCTTTATCCATATCCATATGAAAGATTAAAGGAACTTGCAGGTAAAGTAGATTTTATGATGTCCGTTGAGATGAATGCCGGGCAGATGGTTGAGGATGTTAAGCTGGCAGTTGAAGGTAAAGTTCCGGTTTATTTCAAAGGTAGAATGGGCGGAATGATTCCAACTCCTGAAGATATAGTTGAAGAAATAGAAATGATAATTGAAAAACAAAGTGTACCTCAAGTTTAAGCCACAGGCTTATAAATAGGAGCTAATTATGTCGATTGAAAGACCATCAACTTTAGATTTTCCACCGGAAGCAGAAGGAATGGACCAGGTTTATTGCAGACCTGATACGTTAACCGATGTTCCTTTCCATTACTGTCCTGGGTGCGCGCACAGCGTGGTGCACAGGGTTTTAATGGAAGTTATACAGGAATTGGATATACAGGATAAAACGTGGTGCCGGTGCAAGAGTTATGACATCATCATCCAGCCCTGGAATAAGTTTGATGCAGGAAGGACTTTCTTATATTGCTTCTGCACAACTTCCATGTCTTGTTGTTAATGTTGTGCGTGGTGGACCAGGATTAGGTACTATCCAACCATCGCAAGGAGATTATTTCCAGGCAACAAAAGGCGGCGGGCATGGAGATTATCACTTAATTGTTCTCGCTCCTTCTTCTGTTCAGGAGATGGCAGATTTTGTTTTCGATGGATTCAAGCTTGCAGAAAAATATAGAAATCCTGCAATGATTTTAACTGATGGCGCGCTTGGACAGATGATGGAAAAAGTTGTGCTGCCTGAGGAAGGATCGCTTGAACAACCAAAAACACCGTGGGCTACTACCGGTAAACCTAAATCAAGGGATCATAACATAATAACTTCCTTGTTTATTCAACCTGAAAAGATGGAAGAAGTTAATCATGAACTTCAGGAAAAATATAAACAAATTCAGAAGGAAGTTCGTTACGAAGAAATTATGATTGATGATGCTGATATAGTGCTTGTTGCGTTCGGTTTATCATCAAGGATTTGCCAGAAGGCAGTTGATATTACTCGTGAAAAAGGTATTAAAGTTGGATTGCATAGACCGATAACGCTTTATCCATATCCCTATGAAAGATTAAAGGAACTTGCAGGTAAAGTAGATTTTATGATGTCCGTTGAGATGAATGCCGGGCAGATGGTTGAGGATGTTAAGCTGGCAGTTGAAGGTAAAGTTCCGGTTTATTTTAAAGGTAGAATGGGCGGAATGATCCCAACTCCTGAAGATATAGTTGAAGAAATAGAAATGATAATTGAAAAACAAAGTGTACCTCAAGTTTAAGCCAAAGGCTTATAAATAGGAGATAATTATGTCGATTGAAAGACCATCAACTTTAGACTTTCCACCGGAAGCAGAAGGAATGGACCAGGTTTATTGCAGACCTGATACGTTAACCGATGTTCCTTTCCATTACTGTCCCGGGTGCGCGCACAGCGTGGTGCACAGGGTGTTAATGGAAGTTATACAGGAATTGGATATACAGGATAAAACAATTGGTGTTGCCCCGGTTGGTTGTTCTGTGTTTGCCTATAATTATATGAATGTTGATATGCAGGAAGCTGCTCATGGCAGGGCCACTGCTGTTGCAACAGGAATTAAAAGAGTTTTACCGGAGCAATATGTTTTTTCATACCAGGGTGACGGAGATCTTGCAGCAATTGGTACTGCAGAAACAATTCATACCGTTAACAGGGGAGAAAACATCTTGATGGTGTTTGTAAACAACGGTATTTACGGAATGACCGGCGGACAGATGGCTCCAACCACATTAGTTGGTCAGGTTACCACAACTTCACCTTACGGAAGAGAAACTGCATCGGTTGGGCATCCTTTAAAAATTGCAGATATGCTCGTTCAGTTGCCCGGCGCTTATTACATTACCCGCCAGGCAGTTCATACTGCTAATGCTGTTAGAAAGCTGAAGAAAGCTTTTGTAAAATCTTTTAATTACCAGAAGGAAAAGAAGGGAACTTGTTTTGTAGAAGTTGTTTCCAATTGTCCTTCAGGATGGAAGATGACTCCGGTTGAATCAATAAAATATATTGAGGATGAAATGTTTCCTATTTACCCGCTTGGCGATCTGAAAAAACCGGAAGTTGCTAAATAATTTTTAATGCTAATAAAGGAATTATAAAATGCACAAAGCTCAGGAAATAATTTTTGCCGGATTCGGAGGACAGGGAGTCCTGTCAATGGGACAAATTATTGCTTACGCAGGTTTGACTGAAGGTAAAGAGGTTAGCTGGATGCCGTCTTACGGACCTGAGATGCGCGGAGGAACTGCAAACTGTATTGTTATTGTATCCGAAAAGAGAATTAGTTCACCAATCATTACCCGCTTTGATACAGCAATTTTACTTAACCAGCCATCACTTGATAAATTTGAGAGCGCAGTTAAACCAGGTGGACTACTGATTTATGAAAAATCTACAATCATTAATCCTCCAACTCGCAATGATATTGATATTGTTTGCATACCGGCTATTGAGGAAGCTGATAAGCTGGAAGTGAAACAGGTTGCCAATATGATACTGGTGGGTGCATTCCTGGAAAAAATACCGATTGTAAGTATGGACACAATTGTAAATACATTGAAGAAGGTATTACCGGAACATCGACATAAACTAATTCCTGTAAATGAAAAAGCTCTTGCCCGTGGTAAGGAACTTATAATTGAAACAGAAAAGGTATCAGCTTGATTTTTATTCACCTAAAATATGGGTTTAAAAATGGCAGAGTATATTGCCGATTGCAATCACGCCTGTAAAAATACCTGTGCTTCTTTAAATGAAGCATTGCGGAAAGAAACCGCAATGGTAAAATTTTACGAGGGTATGGTTGATGAATGCGGAATACCCGAGGTAAAGACATTTATGGATGAATTGGTTGATGACAAACGAAAATTGATCTTGCGATTAATTCAAAAATTGAATGAAATCCACGTACGCTCGCAGACTATCGATGGGGTTACTTCCAGTTTTGATGATGGTGAAGTTTAAAGAGCGAAATTCATTTCTTAGTGCGGTAAATTAAACATAATTGACATCGCAGGGGAGAATGTTTATATTTGCACCCTGAATTTTAAAATGAGTTCTTAAAAAAAGTTTACATCGCGGGGTGGAGCAATTGGTAGCTCGTCGGGCTCATAACCCGAAGGTTGTAGGTTCAAGTCCTGCCCCCGCTACAAACGCTACAATAGAAATCCTGATTGACATAGTTCAGTCAGGATTTTTTATATACTCTTTTCAACTAGCCCCGCTAAAATACTCTCATCCTTTAATCCTTTAAAGAAAATAACCGCAGACTCTAAATATGACCTTGCCTCATCTTCTCTACCAGTATTCTCGAGAAGTGTTCCTAATTCAGCAGAACTCTCTGCTTCATTCAGTTTACTTTCAATATCGTTATTTAATCTTATGCTATTCTCAAAAAATTCCTCAGATAGTTGAAAATTATCCATATCATTCTGAATCATTCCTTTAATCTTATAAATATCAGCTATTGACAATGTATCATTTATCTTATATGCTATTTCCATTGCTTTATCTGTGTATGCGTTAGCCAGTGCAGAATTTTTTAGTTTTGTATAGATATATGATTTACCGATATATGCAACCGCACAGTTAGATAGGTAATTATTATCCATTGATACAGTTATACATTTATTGAATTCTTCAAGCGCAGCATCATAGTTTTTCATCTGTGAATATAACATTCCAAGATTATGATATACGCGGGATAATCGTCTAATATCATCTAATTTTTCAAACTTTGCAATAGAGTTTTTATAATTCCAGATAGCTGATTCATAATCTCCGTTAATAGTATTAATAATTCCTAAATTGGTTAGAATCATTGCATGGGATGATAAATCATCAGTCTCTAAAAGTGTCAGAGCATTTTCCAGATGTTTCTGTGCTTTATCAAACTCTCCTTTTTCACCGTAAAATGTTCCCAGCATATTCTCGCACTTAGCAAGGCCTGATTTGCTTGATATGGCTGCAAAAATTCGTGTAGCTTCTGAAATATAAAATTCACATTCTTCCCAGTATGCCTGAGACCAGTATATTTTGGAGATCATCAAATTTGTTTCAGCCAGGATGGGTTTAAGATTATTCTTGGATTCCAGATTATTTTGTAGATTCTGTACTATTTCAAGTGAATACGCCATTTCACCTGCGAAGAGCATTAGTTGTGATAGATCAAGAAGTAAATTGGAATATCTCTCTTCTGATAAATGATTTTCACTATGTGTGATAATCTTATCTATCAATAAACGATAGTCCATTCCTTTAGGAGGATCGTATCCTACTTGAGATTTATTCAACTCGGAAAGTTCTAACACTTTATTTCCACTTAAGAAATCTTCTGTTTCAATTGCTTTTATTAATTCTTCAGCGGAATCCTTGGTAATGTAATCACTAAGTATATTTTTCAGTTCTTTTGTGATACTAGTATTTCCTTCTCTCATATTAACCTCTTTGAAAACAATAATTGATTATGCTACTTCTAAACCCAGCATAATTTCAATTTCTTTAACTTTTTGAGACACTTGTATTTGTTTGTAATGCTTCAGTGCACTCTCTAAATAAGATTTTCTAGAATTAGAATTATCAATTTCTTCATACAGTACTGCTAGTTCTAAAGATGTCTCTGCAATATTTATCTCATTCTTTAAACTCGTATTAATCCTTAGGCTATTTATTAGATAACTCTCTGAAAGTTTATAATTATGCAAATGTCTTTCAATTATTCCCTTTACTTTGAATATGTCCGCGGATGTTAATTTATCATCCACGATATGGCTTATTTCTAAAGCCTTGTCAATAAATAAGGCTGCAGAATTAATGTCATCTTTTGCAATGAGAACTTGTGATTTTGCTAGATAAAGAAGGGATAAAACTGATATAAAGCGACCATGTTTAGCGATTTCAATTCCTTCATCGAAAGCATCAGCAGCAGAATCATACTGCTTCGATTCAAATAAGTGTTAAGCCAAGATTATGATTTACCTCTGCTACACGCACATGGTTACCAAGTTTTTTATAGATCAACAAAGCATTTTTAAAGTGCTTTCTAGCATCATCTGTATTACCTTGAATATTATCTATTATCCCTAAATTGGTATTCAGATTAGCTGCCAATTCCAAATCGCTTAGCGGATTGATCAGAGCCAAACCTTTTAGAAAATACTTTTTAGCTTCTGTTATATCTCCACGCTCCCCGAAATATCGATCCTTTTAAATTATAACATTTTGTAATTCCAATGCTATCATAAATATTTCTGAACAACGTCTCTGCGTCAGAAACGGTTTCTATACTTCTATGCCAATCGCCTTTTCTACTGAATACATTTGCTAATTCTAAGAGCGATTCGGCTTTATGTAAATGTTTAGTACTGTTCTTTATTATTTTCTTAAAAATTTCACTGGCAATATTTAACTTACCTGATGAAATACAAATCTTACCTAGATCCAACAAAAACCCATAGAATTTATCACGTTTTAGATGTTTTTCTGAAAATGTAATTGATCTATCAATCTTAATTCGTTCATTACAGCTATCAATATTTATCTCCAATTGATTCCTGTAAAAATCGTTTATCATTTCAGTTACTCTATTACTTTCTACGTTAGAAGGAATAATTTTCAGATCCAAACGTTTTAATTCGTCCTCGCCGAGATACATTCTCAGAAGTCCGTCAAGTTCTATTTCAAAATTATTTGTAGAGTCTTGCATTTTATTCTTTCTGGTAAAATTAATTTACAAATCCATATCTTGAAAAATGATTTAAATTGGCGTTCCTAACAATTATGAATCCACTTGCTGCATTCATTTGTATAGAGTCATATTCGCAATTTTGAAGTGTTCCATCAAGTGCTATATAAACAAAATCCAGTGTTGCAGGATTTACATTCGATAAATCTAATCCCACAAATTTTAAAGTTAATTTAATTGGCATATTAAATTGCTTAGATGGTCCGAAAGTCATTGCAGCTGTTTCAGAATCTAATGTTTGAGTAATATCTTCGTCACCAGTGAAGGCGCCTGGCAAGAATCGTAAATATGATAAACAATTTACCTCGCCGAAAGGTCCACCTTGATAACTATATGTAGCTATAAAATAGCCTCCATTATCACCATTAATTTCCTTAACCTCTGTAAATAACGTTTCAACAGATAGACCGCCCGAAGGAGTAGGTAGTGATATAAGTTTTAACTGCTGGTTAGTTGAATTATTTACGGGTGATGTTACTTCGGAATCTTGATTACACCCTAAGAAAACCAGGAATGATAATAAACTAAGTATAACGAGCTTTTTCATACTATTACCTTTTTTTAAAGATCATTACAGTTAAAAACTATTAATTAACAAAACCATATCTTGAAAAATGTGTCAAGTCTGCATCATCTACCTCAATGGTGCCTGTGCTTGCATCCATTATTATTTTGTCGTAGTCGACGTATTCTATTGTGCCATTTTCATCAATGTAAACAAAATCCAGAGTATTCGGATTTACATTCGATAAATCCAATCCCGTAATAATAAGGTCGAGTTCTACGTCTTTATTAAATTGCATCGATGGTCCGAATTTCAGTGCTGCAAATTCAGAATCAAGTGTTTGTGTAATTTCCACGGTTCCTTGAAATGAATTTCGGTCGAATTCTAATTCTGATTCGACTGTTACCTGACCAAATGGTCCGCCTTGATAACTGAAATTAGCCGTAAATTCACCACCATACTCGCCATTAATGTCCATACTCTCAGTATAAAGTGTCTCAACACTAAGACCGCTTGATGATTGAGGAAGTGATATCAGTTTTAGCTCCGGATTAGTAGGTGATGTAACATCGGAATCCTGATTACATCCAACGAAAAGGAGTAGTGTAGCTAAGCTAAGTGTTAGTAAATTTTTCATTGTTTTATCCTTTATAACATATTTTATTTATCAATTAATTATTTACTCAATTAATTATCTTACCCAACCATACCTGGAAAAATGAGGTACTAAAGCTTTCTTAACCTTTATCTTCCCATCTTCGATGTCTACATCTATACCCGAATTTTCTGTTTCTACTATGGACCCATCAGCAGCAATGTAACAGAATTTTACTGTCTCGGGATTAACCCCGGTCAAATCAATTCCTTCGTAAGTTAAGGTATACTCTAAATCCTTATTGAAAACCATTGGAGGTCCAAATTCGACTAATCCTATTTCTGGTAAACAAGTTGTTGAAATTTCTACGGTTCCAGTAAATGAATATTCCTTTATTTTTAATTTTGAATCAATTTTTACTGTACCAAACGGCCCTCCACTATATTCTGTAACGAGCTTAACTTTTCCGCCTTGGTCACCATCAATAAGTTCTGAGTTAGTAAATATTTCTGAGTTAACAGGCATATTGATTGGAGTGGGTAGTGTGATCCAATTTACAGGTTTGTGAAGTAAACCTACTTCAGGTGATGTTACCTCGGAATCCTGATCACATCCAAAGAAAAAGATTAGTGTAGCTAAGCTAAGTGCTAATAAATTTTTCATTGTTTTATCTTTATAACCTATTTTATTTATCAATTTATTATTTACTCAATTAATTATCTTACCCAACCATACCTGGAAAAATGAGGTATAAAAGCTTTATCAACCTTTATCTTCCCAGCTTCGATGTCTACGTCTATACCCAAATTTTCTGTTTCTACTATCGACCCATCTCTAGCTATGTAACAGAATTTTACTGTCTCGGGATTAACCCCGGTCAAATCAATTCCTTCATAAACTAAGGTATACTCTAAATCCTTATTGAATTCCATTGAAGGTCTGAATTCGACTAATCCTATTTCTGGTAAACAAGTTGTTGAAATTTCTACGGTTCCAGTAAACGAATTTTGTTTTATTTCTAATTTGGAATCAATTTTAACTATACCGTGCGGTCCTCCACTATATTCTGTGACGAGCTTAACTTCTCCGCCTTGGTCACCATCAATAAGTTCTGAGTTAGTAAATATTTCTGAGTTAACAGGCATATTGATTGGAGTGGGTAGTGTGATCCAATTTACAGGTTGGTGAAGTAAACCTACTTCAGGTGATGTTACTTCGGAATCCTTGGTACATCCGAAGAAAAGCAGGAACGATAATAAACTGAGTGTTAGTAACTTTTTCATTTTATTAGTCTTTCTTTATTGAACTTTATTTCTTTAAAAATTATTTAATTAACAAATCCATATCTTGAAAAATGGGGTTTAATATGCGTTTATTACGTTAATAATCCTGAAGCTACGTTTACAGTTAAAGATTCGTGTTCAGCGTCTCTACTGTACCATTATTGCTATGTAAACAAATCTGACAGTCGTCAGGATTTATACCTGTTAAATCAATGCCGTGAGGTAATAGCAGAAGATTGCATAGTACAGGTTCATTAAATGACATGCGAAGGTCCGTACTGCATAGTTGCAAAATCTGTATTAGTACGTTTTAGTAATATTTTTGTTTCCAGGAATGAATTTGGTGGAAATACTAATGTTGATACGACCCTATACATTACCAAATAGTCCACCTCAGTAATCTAAAGTAGTTATAGAACGTTCCTCCAGTTCACCCGAAATTCTTTTTAAAGCTATAAATCGTTTCTATAGATAAACCGCCGGTTGGAGTAGGGAGTGATATTAATTTGTATTTTCTGGTTGGATGATTCTTCAACAGGTGCTAATATTTCGGAATCCTGGTTACATCCGAAGAAAAACAAGAACGATAATAAACTGAGTGTTAAGTAATTTTTTCATTGTTTTATCCTTATATTATTTAATTGTCTTTATAAATTGTTGCTTATTTAATTATCTTATCCAACCATATCGCGAAAAGTGATTGAGCCTGTGCATTCATAACCTTAATTTGATCTCTGTGGTATATTAACATGAGACAAGTTCGGATTCAATCAGCTCAATATCCTCCATTTTCAGGGAAAAATGCAAAATCAACATGGACCTGTTTCATTATAACCATATGATTTTAAATCAACTCCTGTGAAAATGAGAGTGAGTTTTACTTCTTCATTAAATGTCATTTCCGGAAAGAGTTTAATGGAAAGATTTTCAACATTTGGTAATCATTACAATTTCGGTTATGCCAGTTGAATGCACCTGGTTGAATTTTAGGCGTGCATAAACATTAATTTCCCTTCCCGTCGTGATTAACGAATAGTTGTATCAAATATGAAATCAGCACCAATTGAACCATCTATTAATTTTGATGCATACAACCATGTGTTAATATTATATTGGGCGGGGTACTGAATTAGTAAAATCATCAGTTTTAGTAAGGGTTGTTACAATTGTGTTATCTAAATTGTCGTTACAACCTAGGAAGGTAATTCCAACTAAAATAAGAGTAGAATTATTTTTTTCACGGGGACCTCTTCACTAGTTAGTGCTAAAGTTAATTAAGTGAAATAGTCTTAAGCTTTAGCTTTCCTCCAGCCTAACGAAAGAAGGTCTGTAGTATAAATTCTCCCAAAATTCGTGTTACAAATAGTACAATGAATATGCCGTTTGCTAATTAGCAACTAATGTTCTACATTTTTTAATGAAATTATAATTTTCTAAAAATGAGAAAGTAAAAATATGTTTTAATATTAGAATGGTGCAGCTAAATGATACACAAAATAATGAGACATTAGAAACATATGATAAATTTTGAAATATGTTTTATATTGCTAATTTTTATCAGTCATCTTTTCTTTTTTAGTATAAGTTTTAAATAAATTTTTAATAATTTGATAAATGTCTAAAGGAAAATCATCTAACAGTTTGTCTGAATTACCCGATTTGTACCCAACTGCTTTATTCGTAATAAATAAATACGGAGTTATTTTTAATTCGAATAAAACCGGCTTATCCTTAATTAGCAATGAAAAAGAGAGTGTATTAAATAAAAACTTCTTAGATTTTTTAGATGAAAGCGGTAAAGACAATTTCCAAAGATTTTTTTACAAAGTAACAAATTCTTCCGAACCACAGGTAGCTGAACTAAATTTTAAGGGAATTGACAATAATTATTTTAATGCGCTGGTAGTAGCTAAATCCGTTACCTTTTCTGAATCTGCTGAAAAGTTTTGTTCAATAGCACTAGTTAATTTAACTTCTTCGAAAATGCGAGAAGAATTAGCAAAACAGGGAGAAGCCAGATTTGAAAATATGGCAAACACTGCGCCGGTTATGATTTGGATAGCTGACGTGGAAGGACTATTTAGCTTCGTAAACAGGGTTTGGCTGGATTATACGGGCAAAAAGATAGGTGATCAATTAGGGATGAATTGGTTAACCGATGTACATCCTGATGATTATGAAGAATTACTTAAGATTTATCAGCATGCTTTCAAATCCCGCAAACCATTCTCGGCTCAATTTAGATTTATGGGCATTAACGAAAAACACCAGTGGATGCTTATTAAAGGTACTCCTCGTTTAAATGACCAGGGAATTTTTTCCGGATTTATAGGATCTTGTGTAAACATCAACGATCAAATAAAAAATGAAGAAAAAATAAAAAAAATTAATGATAAGCTTACCGAAAGCAATAAAACAAAAGATAAATTTTTCTCAATTATATCACACGATTTAAGAAGTCCGCTTTCAGGATTAATGGGTATTTTAGAAATATTAGGTACATCCTATGATGATCTGAAAGAGGAGGAGAAAATAGAAATTATTACGGAAGCAATGAACTCTTCTAAATCAACTTATGCTCTCATAGAAAATCTTTTAGAATGGTCAAGCATAAAATCCGGTAAACTTCTATTTGAACCAAAAAATATTGAGCTGCTTGAATTAATTAATAATATTGGAACATTATACAATCAAAATTTTAAGAATAAAGGAATTACTTTTAAGGTTAATGTAAAAGCTCAAACAATTGTTTTTGCAGATATAAAAATACTTGAAACGATTCTTAGAAATCTTATTTCTAATGCAATTAAGTTTACCCCACAAAACGGAACGGTATTAGTTAATTCAAAAGAAGATCAAGATTTTACTGTTATTCAAGTTAACGATAATGGGATTGGGATGGACCGGGATGAAATGAATAATTTATTTAGAATTGATAAAAGTCATTCTACCCGTGGAACGGATGATGAAGAGGGAACAGGTCTCGGATTAATTCTCTGCAAAGAATTAGTGGAAAAGCAGGGAGGTAAAATTTGGGTAGTTAGTAAAAAAGGTGAGGGTTCTACATTCTATTTTACATTACCAGCCAGCAACTAGTTTTCAATGATCTGAAGTTAAATTTAATTAACCTGCCATTCCCACGCATTCTTAACTAAACCAAGTTGAGAAAGTTTTATCTTAGATATTCTTTTATTGAAAGCTATAATATTATCGAACCAATATAAAAAGGTAACTGGTTCATCTTTATAAAATATATTTTGCAATTTTTTATAAAGATTTTTCTTTTGTTCTTCTGTTAGTTTTAAAGCAAGACTATCAAGAATCTCATCTTTAGCTTTACTTTGGTAAGTAGAAAAGTTAAAGATTCCAACTTCCGAATCAGAATACCAAAATGGATACAAATCGATTGGAACGGGAATAGTCCAACCAGATATCCATGCATCGAAATTCCGTTTCATCAGCCCATCTATAAAACCGCCTGATTCGAGTATTTGAATATTTACATCAATGCCAATCGCATGTAAATTATTTTTTACAATTGTGGCCACATATTCTCTTCGCGGGTTGCCGGAGTTAGTGTATATATCAATTTTAAATTCTATTTCATCTCTTTCAACTATGCCATCATTATTCTTATCTACCCAACCATTTGTTTTCAAAATTTCTCTGGCTTTGCTTGGATTGTATTCATCCATTTCTAACGAATCATCAAAATAAAGTTTGAACATGGGTGACACAGGTCCTTTAGAAACTTCAGCATACCCTGATAAGTATGAATTAACAATCTCTTGACGATTGATAGCATAGGTCAATGCTTTCCTTATTTGAGGCGATGAAAAGTATTTATTTGGAATTATCTGATTTTGTTGAAATGCTTGAGGATCAATATGATTCCAGCCAATATAATCATATTCTCTCCCTCTTAAAGAGACTGATTTTGAGTTCTTTTGCTGTATAAATTTCATTTATATCTTCACGCTTAATGTTTTCAACTAAATCAACCTCGCCAGTTTTAAGCTGGTTTATTCTTGATGTATAATCGGGAATTATTTTAAATATTATTTTTTGAATGTTATCCGGTTTAAATAGAAAAAGAGGAACTATCAATATCCAAATGAATTGTTGACATACGATTCCACTTGCTCATTTTAAAAGGTCCACTTGTAACAGGTTCAAAATTTTCGTGAGCCGTAACCATTTCTCCTTTTGGATATTTCGACCAGATATGTTTAGGAATAATTTCCAAATTAATATCCAATAAAGTGGGTTGGGTGCATCCTCTAGAAAATTGATACGCAGAATTTTAGGAGAAATAACTTCAAAAGTTTTTTTACTGTCTATCTGTGAGCCATCAATTGTATGGAAATTATAGAACTGCCCTAAAAATCTACTATCAACTTCCGGATCAGAATATATTTCAAAAGAAAAAATGATATCATCAACCGTAATTGGTTTATCATCAGACCAATAAATGTTATTCCTTAAATAAAGAGTAATTGATGTGGAATTCTCATCCCACTCCCATTTTTGTGCAAGCATCGGTGCAAATTCAATAAGACCTAATGAATCATTCCAAATTTCCATTGCAGGTTTTAAATACAGCAAATCAACTAAATGACCTTCAATTACATTATATGCAAACATTGGATTGAATGTTTGAACGTCAGACTCAATTCCTATAATAATTCTATTATTATCCGGACTCTTTTGTTCATCGCAGCTTGCGAGAAAGAAGATGAATACCAGAAAATAAAATGCAGGTTTAAGATAAAGCGTGATTTTTTTGGATATGATTGTATGTTGGTTAGGAACCATAGTTATTGCTACTTCTTAACTTTTAATGTTTAATTTAAAATTAAACCAATATTGTACCGAAATCAAAATTGAGATTTTAACTATAATACTTTTCGAATAGAGTATTAATTATAAATTTTTCACGTGTGATGCAGGTAAAAATTTACCTGGAACAGTGAGCAAATTCATTATACTTCTTTGTAGACCCTCTATTTTTGAGAATTTTATGATTTTTCTAGCGATTAAAAATACTTGATTTGGCATATATTTTAACTCTACAGGGAGATCTGTTTAGCTATATATAATAATTAGCGATTATGCAATAAATTGATATGATTAATGCTATTACGGATTATGAAAAAATAGTTAGTAACTACAATAGTTGCCGAACTGGAGAAGAAAGAAAAATCTGCCGGGCCTACTGTGTAAACTTCAAATCAAATAATTTATCAAGCGGTATTTATTTCTATAACCTGCAAGCCGTGCCTACCGGCAGGCAGGCAGACAGGTAATTTTTTTGAAATGAGGAAATTGGTGCTAATGAAATAATATATATAAACATTAATGATAACACCCTTGGTATCTATAAAGTAGCAAGGGCTTTTTACTGCCCAGAGGTTAAAACTCCTATATTGTACAGATTCACAATTTGTACTCAGCCGGTCGACGGTTCGAAAAATCACTTTAAGTGAATCATATGGATTGGCCCGTGGCAGAAATTTTTAATTGTTATTAGTCTTATTAATTTTTCTAATAATCCCTCCCTTTAATATGTTATTTTTTCTTAAATAACACCCATTACTTTATTATCTGGAGTTTCTTGACTTTTATTACAATAAAGAATCAATTTATCGTTAAAAAGGTTTGTTTTTGAAAGTACAAGACTATCTGTAGAGAATGTATCGGGTCCCCGCTACTAAGAAAGCCTGAATACTTTAAGTATTTGGGCTTTTTTTCATTTTAAGGGATATAAATTTTCAGGTAACCAATCGATTAACTAATCCAAAATTTCAAAGAAAAGTAACGAAAAAAGCAACTACTTTTTATTAACGAAGCGCATCATAATTTATGCTAATATTTGATCTATTGGTTTGTCCCTGCCAGTAACTTAGCTAACACTTCTAATTAAATTTCTGAGTGGGTTTTTAATTTTGTGAATAATATTTTTTTTATTTAAAAGTATAAGTCCCCAACAGTAAAGGCAAAAAGTTATATTAAATAAATTTTATTTTAATAATTGTGAACGCGAACTCATCTTTTGATTATCACTTCAATTATTTAACTTTAACATACATTTAGTAGCTAATATTTAATTAAACATAACATTTGTATAGAAATTAATAAAACAAACAAAATATCTGAAAGGAAAATTATATGCCGGTAAAACCGAGTGAAAAAGAGGAAGAATATTTTGCACGATTAGAATTTGAGGAGAAGAAAAAGCGAGAAAAGGAAAGGATTGCTAAGCTTGAAGCTGATGAAAAGAAAAGATTGAAAGAGTTGCATCATATGCATTGTCCCAAATGCGGTATGCAGCTTATTGAAATTAATTATAAGGGAATTGCGGTGGATAAATGCTCTTCGTGTGAAGGGATATGGCTGGATGCTGGGGAGCTTGAGGCGGTATCTAAGTTTGAGGGTAAGGGTAAAGATAAGTGGTATAAAGTACTTAAGAAATAAACTGTTAGATCCCTGCTGGATTACAGAAGGAGAATGGATTAATCAAAATTGGAAGAATGTAAAATTAGCGGGAGAGAACTATAGTATTACAACTGAATCTTCAGGTTCCTGGCAAATTTCCTAAACATTTCTAATCCAACGAAATTTTTATAAACAATTACCTGAATAATAAACTAATGAAATATAGTTTTTGAATACATTTATGTTTTGATTACTTACAAATAGTTCCTGCAAAGAATTATTCTCTTTCAATATATGATATTCCCACCTGAATTAGCTAATTTTATACTAACAGATAATAATTCAAATTCGGAGTGATAAATGTTCAACTTTAAATTGAAACTCGTTTATATCTCAACTATCATTCTTTTACTTACCGTTAACTCAGTTGCACAATCAACAAATAGTATCCAAACTCCAAAAGAGTTCTTCGGCATTACACCCGGTGAGGACGGGATGCTGTTCACTTATGAAGAACTTATCACCTATCTTCAAATTCTTGATGAAGCATCGCCCCGTTATAAAATTGGTTGAAATAGGTAAAACGCCGCTGGAAAGACCTATGTATATTGCTTTTATCTCTTCCGCAGAAAATGTTTCCAACTTAAATGAGCTGCAAAATATTAACAGGGAATTAGCGCTTAATCCAAATCTTACCGAAGAAGAAAGAGAGAAATATTTTACTGAAGGCAAAGTGTTTGTGCTTGGTACTCTTTCAATGCATTCCGGCGAAGTTGGACCAAGCCAGGCAGCTGCTTTGATAGCTTACGATCTTGCAACAACAAACGAACCGGAAAAGATAGACTTCTTAAAAAATTCTGTTTATATGATGGTCCCCTGCCATAATCCGGATGGTATGGATATGATTGTTGAGCACTATAAAAAATATAAAAATACAAAATATGATGGCAGTTCTATGCCCGGAGTTTATCATAAGTATGTTGGGCATGATAACAACCGCGATTTTGTTACACTTACCCAGGAAGATACGAAGGCAATTGCACGCATATATAACAAAGATTGGTTTCCACAGGTAATGGTTGAAAAGCATCAAATGGGTTCCACGGGTCCGCGTTATTTTGTTCCTCCTCCTCACGATCCTATTGCAGAAAATATTGATGCAGGAATATGGAACTGGGTTGGAATCTTTGGATCAAACTTAATTACCGATATGACCGGAGCAGGATTAAAAGGTGTATCGCAGCACTATCTTTTTGATGATTATTGGCCCGGCTCAACAGGAACTTGTATGTGGAAAAACGTTATTGGATTTTTAACCGAAGCCGCATCGTCAAAATATGCTACACCAATTTATGTTGAACCAAATGAATTAATTGTCCGCGGTAAAGGTCTTTCAGAATACGAGATAAGCATAAACATGCCAGAGCCGTGGGAAGGCGGTTGGTGGCGCTTGAGCGATATTGTTGAATATGAAATTGTCTCTACCATATCAATTCTTGAAACTGCGGCTGCGAACCGGCAGGAAATATTAAGGTACAGAAATGATCTTTGTAAAAAGGAAGTTGAAAGAGGTAAAACAAAAGCACCTTACTATTATATTTTACCAAACCAGCAGCATGACAAAAGTGAATATATTGAATTAGTAAATCTTCTGGATGAACATGGTGTGGAAGTTTATTTTCTAAAAAATAATGTTGAAATAAACAATCGTGTTTTTGGCGATGGCGATGTAGTAATTCCGCTTGCACAACCATTCCGCCCATTTATTAAAGAGGTAATGGAAAAACAGAAATACCCGGTACGCCATTACACTCCCGGTGGTGAAATAATAAAACCATACGATATAACCTCCTGGTCACTCCCTCTTCATAAGGGAGTTACGGCTGTTGAAATAAATGAAAAAGTAACAATCCCTTTATCCGATTTGGAGAAAATAACAGCCCCGCTTAGTATAAAAATGGAACCGGAATTTGATCCTGCAGCTTACCTTTTTAGTGCGAATAATAACGAAAGTTATAAAGCAGCTTTTATAGGAATCGCCAATGGATTAAACGTAAAACGGCTAACTGAACAGGTTGAAGTTAACGAAGAAGTAATACCTGCAGGAAGCTTTCTTGTATCATTAGAAACGAATGATAAAGAAGCAGCAAATAATCTTATTGGCAAGTTAAGTGTTGATCCAATATATCTGCATGATTATTCAAACTTTGATATGGAAAAACTTGAAATGCCGCGCATTGCTCTTGTAGAATCTAACTTCCACGATATGGATGCAGGGTGGACCCGGTTTATTTTTGATACATATTACATTCCATACACAATCGTTAAACCGGGGGATTTTGAGAGGACGGATTTCGTAAAAAATTATGATGTGGTTCTGTTTCCTAATGAAGACAAATCGATTTTGATGGAGGGAAAATATAAATCAGGGGATACTTACTACGCTACAAGTTATCCGCCGGAATTTACAAAAGGTATAGGAACTGAAGGATTTAATAACTTAATGAGCTTTCTTGATGGAGGGGGGATTATTATTTCGTGGGGAAATTCAACAGATTTTTTCATAGGTCCGCTTTCAATTAAGCATAGCGAAGATGACAAAGAAGATTTTCAACTGCCAGTACGTGATGGTTCAAAAAAATTAAAGGAGGATGGTTTATATGTTGCTGGCTCGCTTGTTAATATTAAATTAACTCGTGAAAATCCTGTTACATATGGAATGGAAGAAGAGGTAGGTGTATTCTTCAGAGGGAATCCTGTGTTTACAACATCTCTGCCACGGTTTGATATGGATAGAAGAGTAATTGCCACCTTTCCAAAAGAAGATATTTTGCTAAGCGGATATGCTGAAAATGAGCAAAAATTAAAGAATAAAACCGCTGCAGTATGGATTAAAAAAGGGAACGGACAGCTCGTACTTTTTGGGTTTAGCCCACAATTTAGAGGATCAACAAATGTTTCATTTAAATTGTTGTTTAATTCCTTGCTCCTTAAAAAGATTAAACAATAGCTTAAATTTTTTGTAACAAAGTAGGTTGAAGATTTTCGGATATTACAGGCACTTAAATAATAGTAAAGGTTTTTTTGATTTAAATTAGAGCAAGAAGATCTCTGTTCGATAAACACTTGTCAAAACAGTTATAAGTGTAAAGACACATCAAATTTTGAAATACCGGTTGATTGTCAAATCATTCGATTGTTGCCTCAACCAATTATAGTCCTTCCCAATAGTTACAGACGCTGTTTTTTTATTATTAATAGATAATATATATTGAAACAAATAATATGTGTCACAAATTACAAACACTAAGATGGATTTAGAATTAAAGCCAGAAATGTCCTTTGAGGGGATGACAAGTGTTCTTACTAATCAATGCGCTGATTATAAAATTAAACTACTTAAAAATCCATTAGCTAAATTCCAATATATTCAAGTTGAGAAATCAGCCTTAGTTGGTATTTGGATACGGATAATGGAAAAAAAGAACATTGTAAAATTAATAAATACGATGCCATCAACTCTTGCCAGGGTTCCTCTACTTGGTTTAGTCTTTACACTTATTCTGCAAGGTTTTATGAATGCATCACAAAGCAAGGTGAGACTTGAGGTAGCTGAAATATTAAAAAAAGAATATGGAACGAAGGAAGTTTAATTTATTAATCTTGCATTAAATTAAACTGAGTAAGTCATACTTATAAATTTGTTTGAACCTTTTCAATTGCAGCGCTCTAAATATAATTACCACTTCAATTGAATTTTCCACCAGTAGTGATCAAAAGATATTAGCTATTTGTTTATAGCCGTCGAAATTATATTGGCAATGTCCATATAATTAAATCAATTATTTCATTAACAAACTTTGGGAGGAGTTATGCAAAAATTTAAATTTGTAATACCTTCTTTACTCATCTTCTTTCTGTTTGCATCTTGTTTAGCAGTTGCACAGGATGAAGATCCTCATGTTTTCACAGCAACCACTTCTCAGATATTAAATCCTGAAGGTGGAACATTTGCTGAATTCGATTCATTGAACACACTTTATATGGAAAATGTGGTCAATAAGAACGAATTTATTTTAAGTCAAAGAACTTTGCGGCATCTTTGGGGAAACAATAGCCAGGATTATGTTACTATAACTGAATATGCAGGTTTTGGCGATATTGCGAAGGCAAACGACAGGAGTACTGAATTATTCCGTGCAGCCTGGACAACAAGTGATGAACGAAGAACTTATAATCGGGCAATCGGTAAATATTTTGGAACTCACTCTGATGAGATTTACCAGGAAGATGCGGTTAACAGAAAGTGATAATTAAAAGCGGCGTTATGCCGCTTTGTAATTGGTTTATCCACTTCTAAAGAAAAAGGACCTGTATGTACAGCCATTCTTTGATCAGTACCTATATCACTCAGCCACCCATATTGTGATTCGGGATATCCGGAAAACCAGTAAAGTGGATTTATAGTCTCACAAGGTACACCCCCATAAACACCACTCCAGTAATCATCACACGGGTCAATCGGATTGCCCAATCTTTCTAAGCCAAGCATATAATTTCTTGCTTCAAATTCATCATTTGGATCACCTCGAAGCGGATCAGATGATACATAATGCGTAAATGCTGTCATTATTTGATTTTTTGCACCGGAAAATATTTGAATTCCTTTTGGAGAACCTTTGCGATTGTAAGCAGTATCAAGCGGTGTATCTATACTGTCTTCATACGTTCCATTAAAATTATTATCAATAAAGGTTTCTCCCGGGATATATGAGTATGGTCCCTGCAAAAGATTAATGAAAAAAGGCAGGAACATCTTCCTCATATCCACCTGGATCATCATCAAAATTATACGTAAAACCAGAATTCGTGATAGTATCAGAACCAACAAGATCATCCGCATGTTCAGCTCCAAGATCAGCATCTGCCCAGGCAGTGAAGTAAACTGAATCCAATATTGAATTAACATTTCCTGTATTGTGAATTTTATAACGGATAAATAAAATATTTTTGAGTTGAGGTGCATTACTAGATTTATAACCGAACACTGATTGATGTATCTCAATTCCTAGGGGAGGAATTCCAGCAAATCTCAACCTTGGAGTCACGGCATCATTAAAAACACACCAGGCAACCTGATCGCCAATTATATCAGGTCTATCTTCATCAGGATCCCACTGACCATTATTATTCAAATCAACAGGATCATAAATCCCATCATTATCTCCATCGTAAAACTCAGCTCCGATATCTACTGCAAAAATCCATTCCTGCCAGGAACTACCAAAGGGCGGATCACTCTCTTTCACAACATAAATCTTATAACGCGGGTCGTATTGATTTGATTTATTTTAAAATAAATGCGAAGATCTCTTTATTCTTTATGATATTTAGCTGGGTAAGTATCTTAATTACGGTTAGCTTCTAACCAGTTCTATTGCGGTTTTCCTATCCCAAACAAGTTCCTTTTTAACTTGTTCCATTCCGTACTTTGGAATGTGGATCTCTATCGGATCGTTAACATTAAAATCAAGGCTCAGTTGGTTTTTGTTTTTCTTTACGGAGTTCTTCCTGCGTCCTCTTCTCATCGTTTAAAATTTTATGGTAAAATTAGTCTGGATTATTTTTTAATCTCTGTCTTACAATCTCAAAGTGTTATCACAAACCTGCGATAATTTTTCCACTAAGTCAAATGAAATTAAAAAAATATTCCTTGCATTCATTAATTATTTAAAATTAAAAACCCGGGAAGGCAAATCCCCGGGCTGTGGAGAAGAGATTAGATTTTTTTAACGGTCCTAATCAATCACCGCGTACGTTTTATCTTCACCTTTAACATCGGCTCGCTGATTACTTCGGAGGTAATCGTAATAAAATTTTGCAGCCAGTTTGCTAACTCTTTCACTCTCATCGAACCGGATTGCCTGTTTTACTGCAAATATTGAAATTGGAGTACCAATTTTATAAAGAGCAAGAGCCGCACATATTCTAACTTCATCACTCTCATCATTCCTCAATAGTCTCATTAACGGAATTATTCCCTCGGTAACATTAAGCTCACCCAGCAGATACGCACAGCTAGTTTTAAGTCCTGTATTGTCTGATTTTAATCCCTCAATTAAGCTTGAAACTGTGTTTTGCGAATTTTCATATTTTTTTGTTGGATTATCACCAGCAAAAGCAGTGGTGGATAAAGTGATAATTAGAATTAGTACTGTAACAGTTGTTGTTAAGTATTTCATGTTCTCTCCATTTTGGTTTGTTTAAAAAATAATTTTCCTAATTACTCTTAAGACTCGATAATACGGGCAAGTGTTTTAAATACTTAACAGGTGGTACTATGGCTAAATGAAGGGTGAAAAAGTATGCCGGGTAAAGTTGTAAGGTTTCATTTTAGAAATGAAGGGGACTCCTTTGGAACATTTAATAACATCAAATTCTATTGCTCATATTTTTTTTGAATAACGAACGCCGAACACCTGATTAACCCTGCCTACCGGCAGGCAGGGATTTAAGAAATAAATATATTTCGGAAATCTGCATTCGTTAATCAGTAGATTCGTCTCCGAGAGATCGAATTCAACTAAAAAGGTTTTGGACAGATGTGCAACAGAAATTAAATTTGCCTAAACACTCAACTCACTTTTGGCAATTTGCCTTCCTTTTTTAATATTTACGCTTACCAATAGGATAAATACTTAACCGCTCATCCCTTATAAGTTGAAGTTTACCGGTTATTTTGTTCAATTAACTACCCATTTTAAGAAATAATATGATTTATCAAATCGGAGGCATAATGAGCCCAAAATCAATAATATTGTTATTCTCAGTTTTTGCAATGCTTTTTATTGCAGCTTGTGGACCGCAAACAGCCGAGTTTAAAATTGAGAACGAAAAATATACGTTAGAAAACGGAATGGAGATTATTCTCCACGATGACAAATCTGATCCGATCGTTTCGGTTGCCGTAATGTATCATGTTGGTTCTAACCGTGAAGTTAAAGGAAGAACCGGTTTTGCTCATCTGTTTGAACATATGATGTTCCAGGAATCGCAGCACGTTGGGCAGGATCAGTTTTTCCAGAAAATTCAAAATGCAGGAGGAACTTTAAATGGCGGCACCTGGAAAGATGGAACTGTTTATTACCAGGTTGTTCCTAAAAACGCTTTAGAAATGGTGCTCTGGATGGAATCCGACAGAATGGGATTTTTGCTAAGCACAGTTACACAGGAATCATTTATAAACCAGCAGGCAGTTGTGCAAAATGAAAAGCGGCAGAGAGTTGATAACCAGCCGTATGGTCATACAAACTATGTTATTGATAAACTTATCTATCCAGAAAATCATCCTTATAACTGGCAGGTTATTGGGGAATTTGAAGACCTTAAGAATGCAACTTTATCTGATGTGCATGAATTTTATAAAACATGGTATGGTCCTAACAACGCAACTCTTGTTATAGCCGGCGACTTTGATAAAGAAGAAACAAAAAAGTTGGTTGAAAAATACTTTGGAGAACTTGCAGCCGAAAAGAAAGTAGAAAATCTCAATCCAATGACGGTTCTTCTGGATGAAACTAAAAAAGCGTATCACGAAGATAATTTTGCTCCATCACCAGAATTAAATATGGTTTTCCCAACAGTTCAGCAATTCACAAAGGATGCTTATGCACTGGATCTTTTCGGAGAGCTGTTTTCAGAAGGCAAAAAAGCCCCGCTTTATAAAGTAATTGTAGAAGAGAAAAAACTTGCACCTTCGGTTTCAGGTTACCAGGGAAGTGATGAGATTGCGGGCGTTTTCAGGATTCGTATAAGAGCTTTTCCTGATAAAAATTTATCAGATGTTGAAGATGCAATTACTGAAGCATTTAAAAAGTTTGACAAAGATGGATTTACCGAAAAGGATCTTGATAGAGTTAAAGCAAAAGTTGAAACTAATTTTTATAATGGAATTTCAAGCATTCTTGGTAAATCATTCCAGCTTGCTTATTACAATGAATTTGCAGGTTCACCTGATTTTATAACAAAAGATTTACAGCAAACTCTTGATGTTACAAAAGAAGATATAATGCAAGTTTATAAAAAGTATATAAAAGATAAACCATACGTGCTTACTAGTTTTGTACCGAAAGGAAAACCGGAACTGCTAGCAGAAAATTCGGAAAAGTATGCTGTTGTTGAGGAGAAAATTGAAGAGCAGGATGCAATTGGGTTGCAGGAAGGAGAACAGGTTGCAGGTGATCAGGTAAAAGTAGAGAGAATAGCATCCAGTTTTGATAGAACAATTGAACCGCCACTGGGACCCGATCCTCTTTTAACAATTCCTACTGTTTGGAATGATGAACTTGCAAATGGAATTAAAGTTTACGGAATTGAACATAATGAGCTTCCGCTTGTAAACTTTTCTTTAACAATTAAAGGCGGTATGCTTTGCGATGATATAAATAAAGTTGGTGTTGCCAACCTGATGACTGATATTATGATGCAGGGTACAAAAAACAAAACTCCGATTGAACTTGAAGAAGCAATTGATGACCTTGGCGCCAGCATAACAATGTATACTAATAAGGAAGCAATTGTTATCCAGGCAAATTGTCTATCATCAAGATTTAATGAAACCTATAATTTAGTTGAAGAAATACTTTTCGAACCAAGATGGGATGAAACTGAATTTGAAAGAGTTAAGAATGAAACTATTGAAGCAATAAACCGGAATTATGCAAATCCTACAGTTGTTGCAGCAAATGTGTTTAATAAAATTATATATGGTGAAAAAAACATCCTTGGTAACAGCACATTTGGAAATGTAAACTCGGTTGAATCTATAACAGTTGATGATCTTAAAAACTTTTATGCAGCAAACTATTCTCCTGATGTTACATCAATAGCCATTGTTGGCGATATAAATGAAAAAGATGCCGTTGCAGCATTTAAATCCCTTGAATTAAGATGGGAAAGAAAAGAAGTAGAAATTAAAGATTACCCGTTTCCCTCTGCACCTGAAAAACCAGCACTCTATTTTGTCGATTTTCCTGATGCAAAACAATCGGTTATTAGGATTGGCAATTTAAGCCTTGCCTATACTGATGATAATTATTACCCACTGCAGGTAATGAACTATAAACTTGGCGGAAATTTTAACAGTTATGTAAATATGATCCTTCGTGAAGAAAAAGGATATACATACGGTGCAAGAACTTCATTCAGCGGCACACTTTACCCGGGATCATTTTCTGCTTCTTCCAGCGTAAGATCTAATGCTACGTTTGAATCTGCACAGATTTTTGTTGACCAGATGAATAAATACCGCGAAGGAATTAGTGAAGAAGATTTAAAATTCACAAAAAATGCTTTGATTAAATCGAACGCACGACGGTTTGAAACGCTTGGTGCTTTAAGAGGAATGTTAAATAACATCGCTACATATGATCTTCCATTTGATTATGTGAAGAAGCATGAAAAGATTGTTAGAAACATGACTTTGGATGAGCATAAGCAGCTTGCTAATAAATATATTGACCCTAATGTGATGACTTATGTTATAGTTGGTGATGCTAAAACACAATTAGAGCAGCTTAAAAATCTTGGTGTTGGCAAACCGATATTGGTTGACAGGGAGGGGAATCCCAGTTAACTAACTTATCTGTACTTGTTTTTTTAAGGGCTGTTCATCTTATTTATTGAACAGCCCTTTTTTTATTTTTTATGCAGAATATTATTGATAATCAATATATATCTGGTTAATTTGAAATAGCTTCTTTCGGGCTTGTAATATCTTTTTTATTAAGGCATTGTATGAAAGAGTTTTTCAGTGTAAAGGAAGTTGCAAAACTTCTAAATTTAAGCACATCAGCGGTATTATATCATATTAAATCTGCTCATCTCCGTGCGCAGCAGGTTGGCAGGATTTATATTATTTCCAAAGAAGATTTTGGCGACTTCTTAAAAAAACACAGGGAGCCGAAAAAGAAAGGATCCAAATCTCAGCAGACACAGCTTAATTTTTAATTCATCACTCTTCGCAAAATTCAAAAATCTCTTCTCTATATTCCACCAGTTTATCCATGCTTGTTCCTGCAATCTCTTTAATGCAGTAGCAGTAAGCAAACACAATTGGGATTACTAAATTTTCACTCTTGCTGTAAAACTTATCTATCGCATCAACCATATCATCTAACGAAAGTTCATCAGACATTCCATCTTCTAATAATTTATTTACATCATTTCTGCATCCAAGATGCTCAACTTCCGGAAATCTTTCAATTACCGTTCCGTTTCTTTCCAGTATTCCACTAAGGTAATTATACTTTGCATCACTGAATGCCACACCCGGGTTTTCCAATGCCTTCCAAGCATAGCCATTTTCAGCTCCCTTTGTATAACGCTCCGGTTGAGCATAAAGAGTAAAAGTAATTAGTAAGATTATGCTGATTAAATAATTACTCATTTTTTTCTTCATCAAATGGTGTTATCAGCAGTTCAAAATGTTTTAGCAGACTATCAATATCGCTCTTTATCCATTCTTCATCTTTATCTGTAAGTTCAATATCAACCACATTCAGAATATCATAACGCAATTGCAGAGTAATCGTGTTACCTTTAACAAACAGGTTGGTGTTTCTTGTAACAGTTGTTCTTTGAACTGTGCCAAGCACGTTTGTGTAAAAACTTTTATTTTCAAAGATAGGACTCTTACTTACAATGTTTGTTAAGTATTCTGTGTCAACTTCTTTATCTAACTCGTAGATGGCAGTGCAATATGTTACCAACTCTTTTAAGCCGCCGCTAAGTACAACTTTCTTTTTCATTTTATTCCTTTAATTAATTTACACATTCAAATTGCTCATATATCTTTCAAAACTCAAACCTGAAAGGTGAAAACGAAATTTAAACGGTATATTTACAAAACAACAAAACGGATTGGTTATGGGCTCACATCTTCTTAGCAAATCTTCCTTTATAAAAGGTCTTCAATGCGATAAGCATCTTTATCTTTACAAGTATCACTACAAAGAGATGGATGAATTTTCCGAGATGCAGAAGGCAATTTTTAAAAGGGGAACAAATGTCGGGGTTCTTGCACAGCAGTTATTTCCAGATGGGGAAGTTGCAACAACCGGGGAACCACCCAATTATACTAAAGGAATAAAAAATACCAGCGAACTGATTAATAAAAAAACCAAAGCAATCTATGAAGCTGCATTTCAGTTTAATGAAGTGCTTGTTATAAATGATATTATTGTGAGAGATGGAAGTAAATGGAATGCTTACGAAGTAAAAAGTTCAACCTCGGTTTCGGAAACTTATTTAAATGATGCAGCGCTCCAATATTATGTTCTTTCTAATTCGGGAATTGAAATAAATGATTTTTCCATCATCTACATTAATAACCAGTACACAAGACAAGGCGAGCTGGATATAAATAGAATTGTTTATAACCGAATCAGTGCTGGAATATATTTTACCAATGCAGGATTCAATTAAAGAAAATGTTGAAAGGTTAAAAAAAGTTATCATCAATAAAATAATGCCGCAGATTGATATTGGCGAGCATTGCCACAATCCTTACAAATGCGGATTTTTTAATTACTGCAGAGAACATATTCCCGAAGATTCAATATTTGATTTTTCCGGAATGCATTTAAAGAAAAAATATGAAATGTATAAAGAAGGAATAATTAAACTTGATGATGTTCCCGAAGATTATTCGTTCAACAAAAATAACAAACTGCAGCTCGAAGCATATATGGGTGGCGAAACAATTACAGATAAAGAAGCAATTAAAGAGTTTATTTCTGATTTGAATTACCCGCTTTACTTTATGGATTTTGAAACTTTCCAGCCGGCGGTTCCCTTGTTTGATAATTCCAGACCTTACCAGCAGATCCCGTTTCAATATTCAATTCATTATAAGGAAACTGGAGAAAGTGAGTTAAAACATTTAGAATTTCTTGCAGAGCCGGGTGAAGATCCGAGAGAAAAATTCATCACAAAACTTTTGGAAGATACTTCAGCTAAAGGAGATATAATTGTTTACAATAAAGCTTTTGAAATTACCCGTCTAAAAGAAATTGCAAATGATTTTCCTGAATATGCTGAACAGATTGAAGAAAGAATTTCCAGGATTAAAGATTTAATGATTCCTTTCCGGCAGAAATATTATTACTCACCTGAAATGAAAGGTTCATACTCAATTAAAGCTGTACTGCCTGCGCTTGTTCCCGAATTAAGTTATGATGAGCTGGAAATTAACGAAGGCGGTTTAGCATCAATTGCGTTTGAAAGCTTATGGAATGAAACCGATTTGATGATTATTGCAGAAACAAAAGAACAACTACTTGAGTATTGCAAACTTGATACTCTTGCGATGGTAAAGATTTTGGAAAAATTAGAAAGTCTCTGAAAGGAAGTGAAAAGTGAAAGCACCCACTGAGATAATCGATCTTTTACAACCAATAGTAAGTATTTATTTCTACGATATTCAACATAAGAATAGATCTATACTAATATTAAGTGATAATGTTGCGGAGATCAGTTGTAAATTGAAAATACTAGAGGACAAACCAAGCGAAGATTTGAGAAAAGTTGATTTTCCTGAACTTTTAGAAATAGTAGAAATATCAGGGGATCTTAAAAGGGATTTATTAAAATTTCATAAGCTAAGAAACGAATTTCAACATAGGTCTCCTATGTACACTGTTGAAGAAAAAACCTGTGCAGATTCGGTTATTACTACTATTGATACCATTAAATTTTTATGGCAGGAAGGTGCACTTAAGGACATTCCCGATTGGGTAGATTGTGGATTAAGAGTTATTAATCTTTTCTCAAGTAAAGGGAAAATGGAAAGAAAAAAGAAACTTGAGAGTAAGATAATAAATGAAATTGATCTGTATATAGATGATACCCTGTTAGAATCAAACATTTTGATAAATGAGGATGGACAATTTGTTAAAGGAGATTTTACAGGAAGTGTTGTTGAAAAGAGATTCCCCAATAAGAATGAGGCTATCATTCAGGTTTATTTGCCTAAGTACTGGACTTATCTTTTTCAGAACCACACTTCGATAATTGAACAAATATTAAATGAGGTGGGAATAGAAGAAATTTAAAATAATGATATAAAACCGCTATTCAGAATAAACAGATTTTGTTCATAATGGTGTAAAATAAAAAAGCAATCTCGAGATGGTAAAGATTTTGGAAAGGTTGGAAAATATTTGATTAGTAATTCACCATTTACCAAGCGGTATTTATTTTTATCAGCTTCACGCTGGTAA
>CAVVMV010000021.1:0-48613 GCA_963749485.1 uncultured Ignavibacteriales bacterium
GCTGATACGGATCGTTAGCGCGCAATAATTTTATCCCGGTCGATTGCAGATGTTCCTGAAACTTCCACCACTCTGCCAATTTTTACAGCACGGGAATATCCAATCTGGTCTTCCCAGATTGCACTGCTCGAAATATTAGTTCTGTCCTTCATTTTATGTCTCTTATATTTTACTTAATAAATATTTTTTTCTTTTTACTTCAGGAAATTTTTCTATTGCGTAACGGAGCATTGTGCGGGGCATTTTTTTATACCGTGGTTTAAGAAATTTTTCTTCGGCATTTAAATTCTTCTTTCCAATTTCTCTTAACATCCATCCAACTGCTTTATGAATCAAATCGTGATTATCATCTAACAGAATATCCGAGATTTTAAAAGTAGTTCCAAACTTTCCTGCTCTAATAAAAGTAAAAGTAGATAAAATTGCTATTCTACGCTCCCATAAATTTTTTGAACGTGCAAATTCATACAACAATTTTTTATCCCGTTCTAACAAATGTTCGCCTACAATTTTAGGAGCAGATATATCTACCAGGTCCCAATTATTTATTGCTTTCCTGTTACGAATATAAAATTTGAAAACTTTTTCCTTTTCTTTTTCGTCTCCTTGTTCATACTTGCCCTGCAAAATCAAAAGCCCGATCATTCTTTCTTCATGAATTTTTGAAACTATAAGTTCTCTAATATCATCGAAGTTCAGGTTTTTAAATTCCTTTGCAATTTGTCTTTGCACTGGCATTTTAATTCCTGCAAAAACATCACCTTCTCCATATTCCCCCACGCCGGTTTTGAAGAACCACTGCAAAGATTTAGCTTGCTGTTTATTAGATTCTGCTTTAATTCTCTTTTTGAATTCTCTCAGATTCATTCAATTTTCAATTTGATGATGATAGATTTTAATAACCGGAAAACAAATTTAAATAATTATATTTTTCATTAATAAAAATAAGAAGAGAATTTAACAGTTGCACCTGTTAAGTAATAAACTGAAGAAACCGGGGTAATTTGTGTTTCTCTAAAAAGAAGATAGAAAGGCAGCAGTGAATTGTTTAAGTAGTTATCTTTTCAATAAGATTAACAAGATCACTTTTTGAAAATGGTTTTACAAGGAACTCATCGGCTCCGGCATTATAAAACTGTTGTATCTTTTCATTTATAAATTCACTGGAAAGAATAATAACCGGTCTGTTAGCTGAATCATTCTTTTTAACCCGTTTGCATAAGTCCAAACCCCTGTCCCAAAAGTTTTTTGTTATATCGAAAACAATAAGCTGGTAATTTTTCTCATTAACAAGCTCTTCAGTAAAGTTCCTGTAGTTATAAACCGAAATATCGTAAGCACCTTTTAAGAATGCTTTAATTAAATCGTACGATTCTCCTGCATCATCAAGCATTAGTATTTTAGAAACACCATTGGTTTCTTCAGGCTTTTTTTCAATATGGGTAACTCTTGCCTGCTTTGCAAGCGGAAGAGTGAATGTAAATGTAGTACCAACTCCTTTAATACTATCAACAAGTAGTGAGCCGCCCATTTTTTCTATATATCTTTTTGATAATGCAAGACCTAACCCGTTTCCCTCAAAAGATCTACCTACATCAAGGTCTTCCTGGCTGAACGGCTGGTACAAATGGTCTAAATATTTTGTTGAAATTCCAGTGCCTGTATCCTTCAATTTACAAATGGCAAGTCCTCTATCCTTTAGCAGCCCAACTTCAACATCAATAAAACCTTGCTGTGTAAATTTAACCGCATTATCCAGCAGGTTATTAATAACACTTTCGGCACATTGCAAATCAACTTCTACAAACACACTGTCATCAACAAAGTTTGTTTTAAAATCGAGATTTTTTTCTAAAGCTTTTTTCTTATAAGGAATAATACAATGATTGAAGACATTTTGCAGGTCGAATGTATCGATATTTAATTGAAATTTGCCTGCTTCAATCTGGGCAAATTCCAGCATTTGCGTAATGCTTTTAAAAAGTCTTTCGCCTCCTGAATACAGATTATCTAAGTAGACTATATCTTCGCTATTAATTTTATCTTTAAGGTTTTCTTTAATAATAGTTGAATAACCAAGAATTATGTTAAGAGGGGTTCTAAGTTCGTGCGAAAGAACATTTAAAAAAGTATTTTTTAAACGTTCAGATTCTTTATTGGCATCCCTGGCTTTTTTAATTTCCTCTTCTGCCAATATCATTTCTGTCTGGTCTTCGTGAAGTAAAACAACATAATCCTCACCCTCGAAGGAAAGAGGGAAAATGTTTGTTCGCAGCAAAGGAACAGCAGCATCGCGGTTAATCAGAAGCGAATCAGAGTAGTTATCAATTGATGAGTATTTTTTTTGTTCAATAACTTCTTTAATGATTTTTTGCACACCCTTTTTTTCCAATTCCCTGTCTCTAAAGGCAGAGTATTCTCTCAATTCTGAAAGTGAATATCCCCATTGACTTATAAACAATTCATTAACAAAAATTATTTTCCCATCCTTATTAAGCACTTGTATTGGGAAACGCATGGAGGAGTAAAACAGTTGTAGATATTTAATTAAAGAATCGGACATAATTACTCTACCGGTAACATAAATTGTACAGCAGCCCCTTTTTGCGTGGGAAGAATTTTTATTTCACCGTTGTGTCTTTCAATTATGCTTTTGCAGAGGAATAAACCGTAGCCACCATTGCTAGTTCCATCAGCAGCCACAAAATCTGTACTCATGCCTGGAGGAAAACCGGGACCGTCATCTTCAACCTCAACATAATTCTTATCATCACGCGAATAAGATTTAATTAAAATAGTTGCGTTCTTTTTTACATCTGCAGTATTGGTAAAAAGCTGAACCAGTAAGTGCTGTATCTGTTCCGAATCATAATTACACAAGGGAAGGTTATTAAGTTCATTTTTAAATGTTAAAGATGCATACTTTTTCATCGGAACTAAATATTTAATAACCGATTGAATTGTTCTGTTAAGGTCTCCACTATCTTTATTCAAATTAATTATTGAAGTTTCGAGCAAGACCTGTGCATACTTTTGAATATTCCTTATGCTGTCAATCGCTACTTTTGATTTCAGTTTTAATCTATCGAAAAGAACCGAATCAGTTTTACCTGTAGTCTGTTCATACTCCGGCTGTGATTTTTCAATCATCCTCATCGTACTTTCGGTTTCCAGCAAAGCAAGATGAACAAGCCCTTGTAGAGATTGACCAATCTCAGAATCTATACTCGATTTTAGTGCTTTTCTTTCTGCTTGTATAAGCTGGTTGTTAGCTTCCTGTAAAGCGTTGTAGGAGTTTACTTGTCCATCGTACAATTGTGCATTTCTTATTGCTGTTGCGGCTTGCCCGGCTAGAATTTCGAAGGTCCCTGTTATCTCTCTAACTTTTATTTTTTGAAGATATTTACTATCAACATAAATAACACCTATTTTTTTTCCATTGGTTATTAGTGGTGAGCAAAGGATGGTTTGAAGATCAAGCTTTAAAATACTTTTTGATGGATCGTAAGTTGCATCACTTTGTGCACCTTCAATAAAAATTGATTGACCGTGGTAAAACACATCTTCAACTACAGAGTTACTAATGTGAAACAGGTTTTCGGGAAGGGGATTGTTTTCTGAATCTAAACCGATTTTAAAATCGAGATTACCCTGGGCATTCTGCAGTACAATAAATCCTCTTTCAGAGTTTGTAAGCCGGATTGCATTCTTTAAAACCAGTTCCAGCACATCTTCAATAATAAGAGAACGGTTTATTGTGTTGGCTATATTAAGAATTGCTTCAAGGTGTTTTACTTTTTCAGATGATTCTTCATCGGAAACAGTATTCTTAATCCCATCATCAATATTTTTTTTAAATTCAGAAAATTTCATTTATTTATAAATCAATTATAAAAGTACCTCGCTATATTAAATCGCTACGCACAGTATAATCAATCTCTCAATAATTTAAGAGATAGAAACCACTCCCAATCAGTCATCTTATCAGACCAGGTTTTTGCAATTCCCATTGAAAAGGTAGACTCCAAATTATACCAGTGCTTCAGTTTAATATCTAACTGTGCACCCAAATCTATCCAATAATTGCCAAGAGCTGAATTTTTCGTCACCATTCCTTGCGAATAAATTGCAAAATCAATATGATTTATAAACTGATCTCCAATAGCCAAATTACCAAATCTTACCGGTGGAAAATCATTTTCAATCAATATTTTTAGAAATTTATCAGAATCAAGACTGTAAATTGGAATACCTGGAAATCGGAAAACTTTACGATATTGTCTTATCTCACCATTATCAATTCCTCTGTTGCCAAAACCGCCAAAATAAAACCTTGCCTGTACAAGATTGTCATTATTGAGTAGATATCCACCCGCAAATTTTACATGCAACACATTATGGTGCCACAACCACGTAGAAAAATCGCTAAATTCTAAATAAGTATTTAGTGCATACTGAGGAGCTTCAAAATTTGTACCGTATAGAGTAAAAGTGAGGAAAATATCATTTCCTTGCTCATAATCAGAACTTCCAATACTTTTTCGTAAATTTTTTGAATTTAAATTGGTAACAAATACACCAAAATCCGGCTCTGAAACCCTAACAAGGTTATCGTTAATAAATTCAACACCATTATAAAGTGTAAGTGCCATAGTTTGCTTAATTTTATGAGGATTATCATAAAGCCAATAGTGAGTGTAATTAAGCCGAAGCTTTGTACCAAGCATTCCTCTTTTTCTCTTGTTAAAAAGATCGAAGAATTCAGGTCCGTGATGACTTAACTCCACGTAAAATTTTTGCATATAATCATATTTAAAACGGAGATGAAAAGAAGGATAGCTGGGGATTTCCTGAAGGGGTGAAAAACCAAATTCCATAACAAAATCGTGATGAAGCATAGGATCAGAAACATGAGTGAACAGACCGAAAACCACCTGGTTCTGAAAACCACTTACAACAGGAACAATAGATTGAATGTTAAGGTTTGCTAATCCGTTATAACTTTTTTCTTTTCCAAATTCTAAAGGATCATTAACTGTTTCAGCATTTGGAAGCACCCAATCAAAAACCTGAGGATCTCTATCCAGAACTTTTTGACCCAGGTAATTTATTGCTGGCAGATGGAAAGCAGGTTCATTCGTTAGCATAACCGGTACAAATCCTTCGGTTGTAAATTCAAATGCAAAAAGTGAATCGGGATTTATTTCTATCGGTTTAAACAAACCTGTAAGACAATGCGAAATTGCTTTTATAGATTCATCTTTAAGACTATAACGGTAGATGTTTGCCACTCCGTTAGTATAAGCGTTCCAATAAATAAAATTACCGTCACTGCTCCAGGATGGATTTTCTGGTGTGCCGCTGCTCGAAATAATGTTATACTTAAATTCCGATCCTTCCAATATATTTTCAAGGTCAGCCGTAATTAATGATTGCTGACCACTTGAGCGTTTTAAAATCGCAGCTAATCTAGCTCCTTTATTGTCAATAGAAAGATTGAAGAGTTCATCACCTAAAGTAAAATGTAATAACTTGGTGTAACTCATGATACGGATACGGAGAAACAACAAGAGTGGTAATTCCACCATCGTGAAGCACACCCCATAAATCGTGTGTAACAGACGATATTGCTAAATCACCCACCCTGGCATTTTCAAAAATAAGTTTCTTTGCATCTGCATACGATATCATAAGCCCAAATATCCCTGTAAAGTTGATTATTATTAGTTGTGTAAAAAAATAAACCATTGCTATTATCGAAAGCAGTAGAGGATACTTGCAGCATACTTGAAGTTGGAAGTGAATTAAGGTTTTTAGAAATTCCGGAAGACAAATCAAGTTGCTGAAGGCTGGCTAATTCATGCGATCTGTGATATCCAAAAAAAACTGAGTTAGTAATCTTATCATAATAAGGTTGTGTGATCCATCCAAAATTTTCTTTGCTTATTTTATTTTTCTCTGTTAATTCAGAAGACTTAAGGATGTCGATATTTTTTCTTTGAAATTCCTTTTCAAAAACTATAAAATCATACCAGGTAAGATCAAAATCTTTTCCAAACACTTCTTCAAACTTACTTTCAAATCCAATGTATGGATCTCCCGGTACTTCCTTAAACCAATTAATAACACTTTCTGCACCGTACTCAATCGATAAGTAAGAGACAAATCGCGCACCATAAAGATAGAAGAGTGTTTCCAGCAAAAAAGAATTATGACTTTCTATTGTTTCCAGCCGTAGTTCTGTGGGGAATCTTCTTCTGTTCTAATAACATTGTTCGGAAGTACATTTCATCGAAGTTACCTAGAATTCTTCCATATCCCCCGCTAAACCATGTCTCAATAAAAACTGCTATAGCTTCCTGGTACCAGCGCGGAGTATAACGCTGATAGTTTGTTAGCAGACTATATGCAACGGTTAATGGATTAGTTTTTTCGGGAATTACTTTTCCAAATATTTTTCTAAAGATAGATTCTATACCTGAAGTCTGATCGTTAACAACTATATGAACTAATTCGTGTGAGAGCAGCCATTGGTATCTTTCGTTATAAGGGACTACTTCATAACCTGGTTCTAAAGGTTCAATTTCTAAACGGATATAATTTTGAGGAATTGTGGTTGTCGTACTGAAACCATAATCGCTAACATCATAAGTAGCGATAATAATTTTTTCTGAAGGATTATAATCAAATATATCCATCAAAGCCAACAATGCATTTTCTGCACTGCTAAGCATATGGTTAATAAGATGCGAATGATTTTCGCGGTAAACTATCTTAAAATGTTCACTTTCCTTTTCAAACCATTCAGAATCTTCTCTAACAAAAACATGTAAATAAATTTCATTATCATTACTTGAGCTAACCAGTTCCACAGCACAATTTTTTGAAACAGTTGTAATATTTATTTCGGCATTATTGTTAATATTATTTAGCTGAATATCTTTTACTAAACCAACAGGAACTATGCTGGAAAACTCCTGTTTGATTAAGTTTGTATATCTTAGTTTAAGAGTGTAACTATCAAGGTCATCGTGAGAGAGGAAAGCAACAATTCTATTCTTCGCATTAATTTTCAGGTATGTATCAGTTTCACTTTCCTGAAAATGAATATCCAAAATAGAATTTACTTGATATTCATCATCAACAACGATTATGCGGTTTGGATTAACTATGATTATCGGTTTTTCATAAATAAAGCTCAGCAGATCAATTGCCTGTGGTATAGGAGCAAATATTGTTTTACCCATTACGTGTGCAGAAGTAGTTAACTGAATTGAACGAGTTTCATTATTCTCCTTCGAATGCAAAATCACATACGGATTTCTACCTGTAATTGTCAGCTTCATTTTCTGCGATTCAATTTCTATCGCAGAAAGATCTTCAAGGTTATTATAATTCATTGCAAGCGCTTCAGCAACATGCTGCAAAGATATATAAGTGTTACCATCAAAGGAATAAGCTGGAATTTGATAAGTCTTTTCTCCGTTCAATAAAGTTATTCTGGAAATCTCTTGTGAAAACAAGAAAGAACCGAAAGCAAGTAAGACTAGGAGAGTTTTATAAATCATTTGAGATGAAAATATCAGAAACTTTTCAATAATAAATTAGTATAAGCTAATTTTTTGTTTAACAAACTCAAATTAATTTTTTTTAATATGATAAAAAAGTTTGTTTACATAAAAATTAGATCTATTGCTGGTATAAAAAAAGCCTTCAAATGATGAAGGCTTTTCAAAGTAGGCAATTTGGAGAACTATTTTATACTCAACGTACCCAACCATGACGGCTACCCAGCTCATTAAGCTGTGAGTTTGATCTTACCCAGCCATGACGGCTACCCAGCTCATTAAGCTGTGAGTTTGATCTTACCCAGCCATGACGGCTACCCAGCTCATTAAGCTGTGAGTTTGATCTTACCCAGCCATGACGGCTACCCAGCTCATTAAGCTGTGAGTTTGATCTTACCCAGCCATGACGGCTACCCAGCTCATTAAGCTGTGAGTTCGATCTTACCCAGCCATGACGGCTACCCAGCTCATTAAGCTGTGAGTTTGATCTTACCCAGCCATGACGGCTACCCAGCTCATTAAGCTGTGAGTTTGATCTTACCCAGCCATAACGGCTACCCAGCTCATTAAGCTGTGAGTTTGATCTCACCCAGCCATAACGGCTACCCAGCTCATTAAGCTGTGAGTTTGATCTTACCCAGCCATGACGGCTACCCAGCTCATTAAGCTGTGAGTTTGATCTTACCCAGCCATGACGGCTGCCCAGCTCCTCAAGCTGTGAGTTCGATCTTACCCAGCCATGACGGCTACCCAGCTCATCCAGCTGGAAGTTTGATCGATTATCAAGAATCCTAATATCATTAGGATTCACTTCAGCAATTGAGGTGTTGGAGTTTTGCCTGGCTACAGTTGTTATATTATCCACCGTAACTCTAAACCTGGTTGCCTCGTCAACATTATCAGCAACCTGAGCAAGTCCGGTAAAAGATAGTACCCCTGCCAATAGAACGGATAATATATATCGCATAGCGCCCACTCACATTAAGTGAAAGATTATACTATTAGAACTGCGAGTACACCTCACCCTCAACTGCACGTACGCAGCCCATAGTTAGCCAGCATTAATGCCAATGTTTATGCCATGGCAATTATTCACGAAAATGGCTTAAAAATGAGCTCTAAAGGGAATAAACTTGAGTAATTATTACCTGTTAGCAAATGAAATATAGGCTATTTGTAAAAATATATTACAGTATTTTGTAGTGCTGATAAAGAAAAGAAGTGTCGAAAATAGACTGAAATCAAAGGTTTCTTAAATTCCAGATAACTATACTATCTGAGAAGAGTATCCAATTTTGGTCTGGAAATACCTAGTATTCTTGCTGTTTGAGTTTTGTTTCCTCCAAGTTTCATTAAGACTTCATGCGCATAATGTTTTTCTACTTTCTTCAAATCGGTCGAACCATAATTAACCTCCATCTTTATTATATGAGGCGAGGCATTCGTAGTTTCTAAAACTTCATTCGAGTCTATATCTACGTTTTTAATCAGGTTCGAAAAATCCTTGAGTTGTAGTTTTACATCATCAGAAAGTAGTATTGCTCTTTCTATTGCATTCCTAAGCTCTCTAACATTTCCAGGCCAGGGATACCCAAGCATAAAATGCTGAACATCCTTATCTAATTTTTTTGTTGATTTATCAAATTGCTTATTAAATTCTGCAATAAAATGATTAGCCAGCAAAATTATATCCTCTCCTCTTTCCCGGAGCGGTGGAATTTCAATTGAGACAACATTAAGCCGATGAAAAAGATCTCTTCGGAATGATTTATTTTCCACCATTTCTTCAAGGTTCCTATTTGTTGCAGAAATTATCCTCGCATTTATTGGAATATCTACAACACCTCCAAGTCTTTTTATAACTTTTTTTTCAATAGCGCGTAGCAGCTTTGTTTGAATGCTCACACTCAAATCACCTATTTCATCAAGGAAGAGTGTTCCTTTCCCGGCAAGTTCAAACAAGCCTACTTTCCTGGTTCGCGCGCTTGTAAAAGCTCCCGCTTCGTAACCGAAAAGTTCGGATTCGAGCAGGTTTTCAGGAATGGCTGTGCATATTATATCTATAAAAGGAAAATTGCTCGTTTTTCCATTGTTATGAATAGCTCTGGCAAAGAGACCTTTTCCCGTTCCGGTTTCACCAAGTATTAAAATATTTGCGCTGCTTTTTTCAGATACCTTTTTGGACAGAATAACTACTCTAAGCAGTTTATCAGACTCACCTTGTATAGATTTAAGTCCCTGCCTGTTCATTCCAAATGTACCGGTACGGTGCGGCTCTGTAATGTAATATTTATTTGAAATTATTTCGGCAAGAATAGAAGTGAACTTAAGCACTTCATACGGAAAAATAAAAATATCGAAAAAACCAAGCTTCAATAATGAAGTAACCTGCAAAGCGTCAACGTTGCGCATTACTACAATCATTCTATTAGACAATTCTTTCCTGGCTGCAACTGCATTCTTCAGGAATTCAGATTCCAGCGATTCAATTTGTAAAACAATTATATCATTGTCGTCAATAATAAATTCTTTGGGGAAGTCTATCGATAATGGAAATCCTTTTAGTTCGAGTTGCTTCAGGGCTGAAGTAACTGAAACCAGGTCGTGAGAATCAGAAAAGACTCTTATTTTTATTTCAGTTTCAGACATGTAATATAACTCTCCATAATGAATAGCTAGTTTTGAAGCACTGCTTTTCTTTCACTTTTCTGCAAGTATATTCTTCTTAACCCCGTTGCACTTAAATGCTCTGCAATAAACTGAATTAATTCTTTTGCATAGTTACTATAGTTTTTCGATTTCTCAATATTACCTCTCTGCCTGTAAATTTCTGCAAGTGCCCATAATATTTTCCAGGTAAGCTCGGTAATACTTTCATTTTTAATTAAATCATAAGCTCTTTCAAAGTAGTCAATCGGCGGCAAAAGTTTATCCGAACCATAACCAAGAGAAATTTTTCCTAAAAGATATTCTCTTTCTGCTTCGAATATAATATTTTGTTTGCATATTTCAATCAGTTCTTTACTGTTTATCTCTTCCAAAGAAGTTTCATAATCACCAGCAGTAATAAGTTGTTCAACGAGTAGCAGGACACTCTCAGTGTAATTCAACCGTTCATCTTGTACATTGTAAGTGTCAATTATTTTTTTTAGTTGTTAAATATTCACATCGCTATTATTACTAATCTGTTCTATAACCTGGAGGAAGTTGAAATTATTATGATGTTTTGCAGATAATTCATTTTCCTGTAAAAGTTGTGATAGCTCTTTTATAACTTTGCTAAGATTTTCCGGATCTCCGATACGGAAATAAAACTTACCCAGAATTAAATATAATTCTGCCAGTTCTTCACTATGATTTTGCTTTTTAAGAATTCTTGAAGAATGTTCTAGGGAATCGTATGCATCCTGATATTCACAAACGAGCATGTGCATTTCACCTAGATTCAATAAAGCAAGACTTTCATTAAGTTCATTTCCCAGGCTTAAAAATATTTTATATGCTTTATTAACTGATGCAATTGCTTCCTCAATTTTCTGTCTATGAAGATGGAATATTCCAATATTCAAAAGCAGTAATCCCTCCTGCTCAAGGTTTCCAATAGAGTTATTTATTTGCGAAGCTTTTGACCAATGCTCTTCAGCTTTATTGTAATCACCCAGCACGTTATAAATATTACCAACATTTACTTCCATGCCTGCAATGCGTCTTGGCAGGTTTGCTTTCTGGTAACAGTCTGTTGCTTTTGTAAACCATTGCAAGGCAGCTTTAGTATCATTATTCTGATATATTTCATACATTCCCAACAAATTATAACATTTGCCTTTTAGTTCATCGGATAGATTTTTGTGGCTTAAAATGTTCTTGCATTGCAATAGTGCTTCGGTAAATTTATTCTGATCAAAATCTGCGTAAGCCAGTTCTGTAAGCAGCTTATGCCTATAAGTACCATCAGCAAGATTTGGAATTAATTTATTTATAAAATCTTTACCTGCTTCAAATTCACCTGCACCAATTAATGAACTTCCCTTAATAAAAGATAATTCAATTTTTGTTTGATTATCCAGCTTGTCTTCTTCAATGGTTGGAATAATATTTAATACTGATTTGAAATCACTTAACTTATAATTTACATCACTTAATTTAAATTTAACCTGGTTGCTTTGTGATTGGTTAAAAGGAACTTCTAACATGGATTCAAGAATTTTTTTCATGTAGGAAAAGGATGAGTACTTTTCAACATCCTTAAGCTCAGACATCAGAATATCGTAACAAATATCAAAGTTTTTACCCAGCTCATACTGTCTTGCCAGTTCCGTCTTGCTAAAGAATGGAAGGTTTCCGGACAACTTTTCAGCCAGCTTACTATGAAAGATTTCCTTTTCCTGCAACTCCGAGTAAATATACTTTTTTAATCCATCCGAAGTCATTACGAGCGCTGTTCCGGCAGCGTTCTTCTGAATTATATTATTAACCTGGAGATTTGTAATTATTTTTAGTGTTTCTTGTGCTGAAAGCTCCATCAGTTCGGCAAGTACTCCCTGTTCAATTGCAATATCTAGAGCAGCCAAAATATTAACCGTTTGTTGTTCCAGCTCCGTAAGATTTTTTAATCTTAAGTTATATATTTGTGTTTGCGAACCCTTGAGCACGGAGATTTTTTCTTCATCGGATGAAATCTCAACTCCGCCAGCCTCGAATTCCATGATTCCAAGGAGACCAAGGTCCTTAATGAAGGAGATAATACTGCCCGGAAGAAGATCGGAATATGTAAGGGTAAGTTCGTTTAGTTGTTCCTTAGGAAATTCGGCAGAAAAGCTTTTCTCTATTAATTCTGATAATTGAATATCAGTAAATGAACCGATGGTAATTTCGCGAACATTATTGAGCCGGGTAGAATGATACTCGCTTTCAGAAGATTCTGATAATATTACTTTAATATTATTAATCTGCAATATTGGAATTAAATCCTTAAACACTTCTGATGAAAATTCATCAAACAGGTTATAGTCATCTATAAGAAAAATATAATTGTTAACCGAAGCCAGTTTTGAAACAACTGCAGGAAGCTGTTTAAGTATTTCTGTTTCGGAACGGCTAAGGAACGAAGAAAGATTTTTAGCTTCGCCGGAATCAAGGAACGGAAAAATAAATTCAGAGAAAAGCAATTTTCTTATTACATATTTTACAAGATCAATTCCTGATTTACCTTTAACATTATTAATTAAAATCGAATTGGTATAAGTTTCCTGCAATTTGTTAAGTAACGTTGTTTTTCCAGAACCATCAAATCCTTTCACCACAAAAACTTCGCTGCTTGTTTTATCATTTATGTAAGTTGATAGAATATTAATCGCATCTTTTCTATCGGCAAAGGTTTTGGCTGGCGCAAAATCTTTAATAACAGAGGTGCTTACATCATATTTAAGATCATCAATAACTTGCAGCGAACTACTGTATCTTTCTTCGGGATTTTTACTTAATAATTTTTTTACAATTTTTATCAACTCATCTGAATATTTATCAGACGGCGGGAATTCAAATTCTTCCTCAATCTGTGCTTTATAAATTTCAATTTCCTCGGTTGCTTTAAAAGGAAAGCTGTTATAAATTATTTTATATAAAAGCATTCCTAAAGAATATAGATCTACAGACTGATTATGTTTTTCCTTTTTTAATAGCTCCGGAGCTATATATTGGGCAGTACCAGTAATGCTGTAATCAGTTTCGGAAGGCGCATATACAGCAAGACCCATGTCAATCAATTTGATAACCGGTTTATCATCCTTTGAAGAAACCAGAATGTTTTCAGGTTTTAAATCATAATAAATATATTTTGATAAATGCAGGTAGGATAATACCGAGCAAATCTGTTTTACTATTTCTTTTAAGTTCAACTCATCTTTAATAAATGATGAGTTTAGTAATTCTTCTGATTCAAAATATTCTAAAGTAATAAAAGGAGAGCCGGTTGAAATATTTTCTTCATCATCAGCCTGTACTATTGTTCCAATTTCGTTTGCACGCAAAATATTAGGATGATCAAGTTTTTGAAGAGTGAAAAATTCATTTCTAAAATTTTCTTTCTCAGCTCTATCTGCTTCTGGAGGCAGTATTTTAATAGCAATTAACGAATCGGGAAATTCAATATCTCCACAAAGGTAAACTGAGCTTCTTCCTTCACCTATTTTTTTAACTATTTCGAATCGTTGGTTTATCATAAACTTTTTCTTGGATTAAAAACTTTATTCAATCTTTTTCCTGCAGAGTTAACAGAAAGCAGCGTTAAAATTAAACAGAGACCGGGAAATATAATCATCCACCATGCTTTCATTATGTATTCCTGCCCCGAGCTTATCATTGCTCCCCACGAAGGATAACTTGTTCCTGTTCCCAAACCTAAATAACTTAAAGCAGATTCTGCAAGTACCACATTGCTGAACTGTAAAACAAGGGTTACAATTACCGGGGCAATAATAACCGGTAAAATTTCTTTTAACAATAATTGTTTTTTACTTAACCCGATCAACCCGGCAGTTATTAAATAATCCTTTTGCTTAATAGCTAGAACTTCACTCTTCACTATTTTAAATAAACTCATCCAACTGGAAACACCAAGCACAACAATTACTGAAATGAGTGAACTTCCGAATAAAGCAAGCACTAATATTACCAGGTAAATTACAGGAAATGCCAGAAATAGATCGGTTACCCTGCTAAGAACAATATCAATTATTCCTCCACGGTAACCCGCTATAAATCCAATGTAAGCCCGATAAATAAAGATAAAAAGACTGATCCTATTCCAACTAACAGCGAAATACGGGAACCATAAACCAATCTTGCAAATATATCTCTTCCAAACTCATCTGTACCGAGAAGAAAATGTTTTTCCTGTTATAAAAGGTTTATTGTTTTTATAAACTACTTTTTCTTTTGATAATTCTTTCTTTTTATTTTTCTGATAGTAATAAATTTTATCCGCAACCTCTATGCGATCAATAAAAATAATACTTTCATCGTAAGATGATCTAAGAACTTTATTTTTTAATTGAAGAAACTCCTCAAAGGAGAACTATCAATATTATTTTCTTGTTTTAGATGGAGCTGATTAACGTTTGTAAATGGTAACAGCAATTTTGTAACACTAAGGTTTTTTTGAAACTCGGGATTCTCATCAGCAACTAATGGTGCCATTAAAAAAACGCTAGCAATAAGATGATGACAGCATAAGCAAAATTTAATTGTACTTTAAGAAAAAGCAGTTTTTTTCTGAAGATGAAAATTACAACCGGTAAGACAATAAAAAGTTTTATTGAAAGGAGACCATCAATCAACCTGAAATCTAGGATATCGATAGCAGAACCAAAATCTGAAAAGAAAAACGCAGCATAGCTATACCATAAATGCAACAAATTAATCATGGCTTCAATCCTGAATGCAATTAATGCAATCCAGATAAGCAAAATCCAATGCCATATTTTAATCTTCATTTTCAATTAACCAGTTCTTTTATCATTCTTTTATCAATTTTTATTTTAACCAGGTCTGCAACAAAGTTTGTTATAATCATCAAAGCTCCTGCAACAAACGAGCAGCCAATAATAAGCGGGTAATCTCTTGCTAAAATTGAATCAATTGTAAGCCTGCCCATTCCAGGTAAACTAAAGATTACTTCGGTAATTAGCGCACCACCAAACAAAATGCCTAATTCAATTCCAGCAACTGAAATTAAAGGTCTTACCGCATTAGGTATAACATGTTTTCTTAAAATCTCGCTCTCACTATTTCCATTTGCTCTTAGCTGCAAAATATATGTTTGATGATAAACTTCTTCTAAATTTTCTTTAAGATATTTATAAAAGAGTGCAATGCCTGCTAATGATAAGGTAATTAATGGCAGAATAAGATGATGCATTTTATCTGCGATACGCGATGTAAAAGAGAGCGAATCACTATCAATGAGATTCCAATCCGGAAATTGGAAAAAGATTTAACTGTACTGAAAAGAAATAGATTAATAATACGCCAAGTACAAAAGCCGGAGTTGAATAAACAACTAACGATATTCCTGAAATTGTTTTATCCAGAACATGATTTTTTTTCTTTACAATCCAAAGTGCAAGAAACATACTTGATGCTATCTGAATTAAAAAACTTATTGCTGCGAAAATTAATGTGAATTGTAAAAACTGCCAGATGACTGAAAGTACAGGTATGATGATAGTTATAAGATGTTCCGAGGTCTCCTTTAAATAGATTTCCTACAAAACTAAAATATTGTTCCGTTATTGGTTTGTTTAAATTAAAAGATTCGGAAATTTTTTGAGCAAGATCAGGACTAAACTCTGCAGAAATAAATTTTTGTGTTGGATCGCCTGGAGATAACCGTGTAATGATAAACAGGAAGCTTACCAGGAAAAATAATGTAATTACCGAAGAGATAAATCTTTTTATTAGCGCTTTGCTAACTTCTTTATTCATACTCCTTTAGCGTTTAATTTTCCATTCCCAGCAATGGGTTATACTACCTAGCGGCGTAATATTAATGTTGTCGATTTTTTTATTATATACATTAATGTTGGGGACCCAGTAAAGAAAAGTTACCGGTTCATCATCATGAATAACCTGCTGGAATTTTTTGTAAAGTTCCTCTCTCTTTTCCTTTCCCTTTTGAATTTCCAGTTCATCCATCAATTCATCAGCAAAATTATTTTGGTAGCTGATAAAGTTAAGCTGTGTACTCTCCAAATCTGAGTACCAGTAAGTTTTAACTTCTAACGGAATCGGGATATACCATGCTGCCATCCACGCATCCATCTTTTTGTCAAAAAGATTATCAATAAATTTTCCCAGTTCAAGAGTTTCAATTTTCATCTCTATGCCAACTGCTTTAAGATTATTTTTTATTATTGTTGAAGAAAAATTTCTTAAAGGATTACCAGCCGGAATGTACATTGTGAAGCTAAAGTCTTCACTACCCTTTTCAATTATACCATCGTTATCCGTATCAATCCAGCCCTCTGATTTTAAAAGATGCTTTGCCTTATTAACATCATATTCATACGGTATAATATCATCATTAATTAGATCAGAAAATATAGGTGAAACAGGAGTGACCGCTATTTTTCCATAACCGAGGAAATATTCATCAAGTATTTCCTGTCTGTTGATTGCATGAGTTAGTGCAATTCTAACTTTTGAACTGCTGAAAAATTTATTCGGAACAATTTTTCCTTCTTCCGTAAAAGCAGCAGGATCAATATTGTTCCATCCGGCATAATCGTATTCTCTTCCAACCACCGGAACAATCTGAAGTGCTCCTTCACTTTTAATTTCTTCAATATCTTCTATCTTAACTAACTCCATCAAGTCTATATCGCCCCGCTTAAGTTGTAAAATGCGGGAAGTATAATCCTGCACAACTTTGAAAACTAATTCATCGATATTATCCTCATCATAAAGAAAAGATTCCTGATTGGCTTCAAGTGTTACTGTTTGGTTCCTGTTCCATTTTTTTAGTTTAAATGTACCATTTGTTACCGGATTGAAATTAATATCTGAAGTTACAAGATCTTTTCTTTCAATAGTTCCATAGGTGTGTTTTGAAATTATAGGAAAAACCAGATCATATAAATTTGGTATTGTCTCAGGTTTAAAATTAATTGTAAACTTAATTTGGGATGCGACATCAAAAGTTTTTTCAATATCTACATGATTTTCCTCATCGGTATAAACTGTGCCAAATGTTCCGTAAAAACCACTTTGCACATCGGGATCTGAATAAACATCGAAAGAAAAAATCACGTCATCCACAGTGCACTGCTTGCCATCACTCCAGTAAACATCATCTCTTAAAAAAAATGTGATAGAAGTTGAGTCTGGCGACCACTCCCAATTTTTTGCTAACATAGGATTGCTTTGCAATTCGCTTTTATCTTCATTCCAACTAAAATCTACTAAGCTTAAATACAAAAGTTCTGTAATACTGCCTTCATCAACACTAACAGTAAAAAGCGGGTTAAAAGTCTGAACATCGGCAGCTATGCCAATAACAACACGGTCTATGGTTTCTGTGTTGTGTGAATCGCAGGAGATAACAACACAAACCAATAAAATAGCAAGAGATAGTTTCAACAGGTTCATATTAGAAGTTAATAAGAATACATGTAATAATTTTCTTATCAATTTATTATTTTGTTTAGTAAATAAAAAACTATATAACAAATCTATGCTTAATGCAGATATAGATACAATTAATCTTTTATCCGGATCATCAAAAAAACTACTGCTTAAAAATTTAAAATTTAAGGTCGGCAGTAAATCCATTTACACAATACTTGGTAAAAACGGGAGTGGGAAGACTACACTTATAAAATCACTTACAGGTTTGTTACCACAAAACCAGTACGAGGTTAAAGGCAAAGTTGAATTTAATGCGAATGATCTGTTGAACCTCGATCCTGAAATTCTTAAATCGATCAGGAAAGAAAAAATAAGATATGTTTTCCAGGATGCAATAAATAGTTTTGATCCGTTAAGAACTTTTAAATATTACTTTAATAATTCTGAAGCTACTATGCTCGATATCGAAGATCAGCTGCAATACTTTTTATTACCAGGTTACGATAAACTTTCAAAACTTTATCCTTATGAATTAAGCGGGGGGATGGCACAAAGAGTGAGTTTGATATTTGCGCTGTTAGCCAAGCCAAACTTAATAATTTTAGATGAACCTACATCAGGAGTTGATTATGCTATCGTAAATCTTATTTTGCTCAAGCTAAAAGAGTTTATTGCGGATGGAGAGAACTCAGTAATTATAGTTACGCAGGATATTAACTTTGCAGAAAAAGTAAGTGATCATATTGCATTCATTTCCGATGGGACAAATTCACAATTTTTTCCGGCAAATGAATTTATGAATTCAGATGAGGCAGGACATAATCAATTTATAATCTCTTACCGTGAGCTAATCTAATGAAGCAATATTTTAAGATTAGAAAATATTTTTTATTCTGTTTCGTCCTCAGGGAAGGGATTTGCTAAAAAAAGTGTGGTTAACATTCTTGATGATATTAATCTGAATATTAATTATGGAGAAGTTTTAGGAATAAGCGGTGAATCGGGTGGAGGCAAGACTACGCTGGCAAAAGTTATAGCTGGCATTATTAAACCATCACAAGGAAAGTTAGTCTGGGATGATGATGTTTTATCAGGAAATTCTAATAGCAACCCTGTGCAGATATTATTTCAGAATCACGGTGAGATTCTTAATCCTTACAGAAAGATTGAAGATATAATTAATGAAGCATTAAAAATTCAAAAATATAATTTAGAATCTAATTAAGAAGAAAAAAGAAGAGATTTTAAATTCACTCAATATTTCCACTGATATAACTAAAAGAAGAGGATACGAACTTAGCGGTGGAGAACAGCAGCGAGCTGCTCTTGCACGGCTGCTTGCAGCAAATCCTAATATGCTTATTCTTGATGAGCCTTTTTCTGCGCAGGATGTTGAATCGCAGTTAAACTTTTTAAAGTTATTCCAAAAAATTAATGAAGAGCTTAAACTTACAATGTTATGTGTAAGCCACGATCTGAACATTCTAAGAAAGTTAGCAGACAGGATAGTAATAATTCAGAAAGGAAAGGTGGTTGAGGAAGGAAGTACTGAAGAAGTTTTTAATAACCCAGCACATGATCATACAAAATATTTATTAAAAGCTAAGAACTTGTCATTAACACTTTCTGAATTGAAAGAATAAATATTTTAGATTTGTTATTCTTCTTTTCTTAAAGCTAACTCCTTCAAACATCTCAATATCTTCGGCAGTGGTAATTTTAAAATTAAAAACTGATCCATCAACAATGTTTACTTTTTCACCTATTCGTCTTACAAGCATTGATTCATCTGTTCCGATAAAGTTATTCTCATAAGCATTCTTCATTGCTTTCATTAAAACAGGATAAGGAAAGATTTGCGGTGTTTGCACATAGTAAACTTCATCTCTGTCCAGGTAAGACTCAACAACCCTGCTTCCCTTTATCAATGTATCTTTTGCTTTTATACAAACAAGTGCGTTGCCCTTCTGCTTAGCGGTTTCAATTGCATTTGTTAAAACATGCTGTGGAAGAAGTGGACGTGCAGCATCGTGCACAATAACTAAATCATCTGCTTTTGCTTCAGATGATTTTAAAGCATTATAAACCGAATCCTGCCTCTCTTCACCCCCTTCAACTATTTTACTGATCTTAGTTAAGATTATATTCATTCTTTAATTTTTCAAGAAACCCGATGTAATTACTTTCTGTAGCTATAATTATTTCATCTACTGTTTGTTCTGCTGGAAGACTTCGAGAGTGTAAACAATAAGTTCCTTCCCCAAAAATTTAAGGTATTGCTTTGGAGCGGCAGCACCGCTCCGTGCACCTTTTCCCCCGGCAGGAATTATTGCAACAGTTTTCATCTGTTTATATATTTTCTCAGGGAATTTTTTGTCAGATGGAACTCGCACTAATGAATCGGGACTCGTTTTATATAATAAGCATTGCATCGCCGTAACTTAAGAAACGATACTTTTCCTTTAATGCTTTTTTATAAGCTTTTAAAATAAAATCCGTATCCGCTAAAGCTGAAACCAGCATTAACAGGGTTGACTCGGATTGATGGAAATTTGTAATAAGCTTTGTTGTTATATTAAAATCATAAGGTGGATAGATAAACTTATCTGTCCAGCCACTAGTACCTTTTGAAAATCCATCAGCTGTTATACTGGTTTCCAAAGCCCTGCATGCACTTGTTCCACAAACAAAAACATCACGTTTTGCATTCAATGCTTTATTAATTTTGTCTGCAGTTTTTTGAGGAACCTCATAATATTCCGAATCCATTTTGTGCTTTGTAAGATCTTCAACCTCAACAGGTCTAAAAGTACCCAGCCCGATATGAAGAATAATTGGAACAACAATAACTCCTTTTTTCTGAGCCTTTTTAACAAGCGCTTTCGTAAAATGAAGACCGGCAGTTGGAGCAGCAACAGCACCATCCACTTTTGCAAAAATAGTCTGGTAGTCTTCCCTGTCAGACGGTTCTGAATCACGTTTAATATAAGGAGGCAGTGGAGTATGACCAATCTTTTCAACTGCTTTAAAAACATTACCCGGTTGGTTAAACCTTACTGTTCTGCCCCTCGAAGTAGTGTTGTCAATAACTTCGCACCATAGCTTATCGTTAAAATAAATCTTATTTCCAATTCTAACTTTTCTTGCCGGATCTACAATTACATCCCAGATGCACTCTTCAGCATTAAGTTCACGCAGAAGGAACACTTCTATCTTCGCATTAGTTTTTTCTTTGTTACCAAAAAGTCTTGCCTGGAAAACTCTTGTTTCGTTTACAACAAGTACATCACCTTTACTCATATAGTCTACAACATTGCTAAACTTTTTAGTTTCAATTTCCTGTGTTTCCCTGTTTAAAACCATAAGTTTGGCTTTATCGCGGGGAGAAACCGGATATTTAGCAATAGCTGTTTTAGGCAAATTATACTTGAAATGTGATAGCTTCATCCTATTAGTCCTTATTAGTTTTTAATATCAAGGCAGGTAAGCTTTTAAACTTACCTGCTAAATTCATTTTTATACTTTTTTACTTTTTAGATTTTTTCTTTTTCTTCTTACGTGCTTTAGATTTTTTATTACTTAATTGATTAACAACAGCTCGTGCAGCAGCTAACCGTGCAATTGGTACTCTGAACGGGGAACAACTAACATAATCTAGTCCTGTTCGATGGCAGAACTCTACGGATGAAGGTTCGCCGCCATGCTCTCCGCAAATACCAACTTTAAGATTAGGACGTACAGAGCGCCCTTTTTTTGTACCCATTTCAACAAGCTGCCCAACACCAGTTTGATCGAGAGCTTCAAAAGGATCTGTTTGAATAATATCTCTTTGAACATAAAGAGGTAGGAATTTTCCGGCATCATCCCTGGATAAACCGAAAGTAGTTTGGGTTAAATCATTTGTACCGAAACTAAAGAACTCGGCACTTTCTGCAATTTCATCGGCAGTAAGAGCAGCTCTCGGTAATTCAATCATTGTTCCAACAAGATAATTGATCTTCTTGCCTTTTTCATCCATAACTTCTTTTGCCACATTTCTAACAATTTCTTCCTGCAGTTTATATTCATTTACATGTCCAACAAGAGGAATCATTATTTCAGGTTTAACTTTTATACCTTTCTTGGCAACGTTAACTGCAGCTTCAATAATTGCCCTTGCCTGCATTTCTGTAATTTCAGGATAGACAACTCCAAGGCGGCAGCCCCTGAATCCAAGCATCGGGTTAAATTCACTCAGACTTTCTATTTTGTCTTTCAGTTTCTTTTCCGATATACCAAGTTCAGTAGCAAGTTGTTTAACTTCTTTTGGATCATGCGGAAGGAATTCGTGGAGTGGTGGATCTAAAGTTCGAATAGTAACGGGGTAACCGTTCATAGCTTTAAAGATACCTTCAAAATCTGCCCGTTGATGAGGCAGTAGTTCAGCAAGCGCTGCTTTTCTATCTTCAACAGAATCAGAGACAATCATTTTACGAACAGCTGTAATCCTATCACCTCCAAAAAACATATGTTCGGTTCGACAAAGCCCAATGCCTTCAGCACCAAAAGCAATTGCGTTGCTTGCCTGGTCAGGCTGGTCAGCATTGGTTCTTACATTCATCGTCCTAATATTATCAGCCCATTTCATTAAACTTGCATAAGTTTTATATACATCTGAACTTTGTGGTTTCATTGTTTTGGAAATTAATACCTGTATAACTTCGGAAGGTTTAGTTTCCAGTTTTCCATTAATAACTTCACCGGTTGTTCCATCTATCGAAATATAATCTCCTTCTTTTATTACAACATCACTTCCTTCAACACCAACTGTTTTTTCTTTGTAATTTATCTTTAGAGCCCCACAGCCCGCAACACAAACTTTTCCCATTTGTCTTGCAACAAGTGCTGCGTGCGAAGTCATACCACCACGTGCAGTAAGTATTCCTTCGGAAGCATCCATACCTTTTATATCTTCCGGTGAAGTTTCAATTCTAACAAGAATAACTGGATCACCTTTTGCTGCCATCAATTCAGCATCTTGTGCAGTAAGAGCAACCTTACCCGAAGCTGCACCGGGACCTGCATTTAAACCTGTTGCTAATAATTTTCCGGCACTAATTGCTTTCTGTTTTTCTTTGGTGTCAAAAATTGGTCGAAGCAATTGGTTCAACTGGTTTGGGTCAATTCTGGATATTGCTTCTTTTTTACTGATAAGTTTTTCACCAACCATATCAACAGCCATCTTAATAGCAGCAAAGCCGGTACGTTTACCAACACGGCATTGCAGCATCCAAAATTTACCTTGTTGAATTGTAAACTCGATATCCATCATTTCTTTATAATGTTTATCAAGTATCTTTCGGAAATTATCCAGTTGTTTATAAATTTTTGGATCATCTTTTTTAAGTTCTGAGATTGGATGCGGCGTACGTGTACCAGCAACAACATCTTCGCCTTGAGCATTAAAAAGATATTCACCGTAAAATATATTTTCGCCTGAAGCAGGATCTCTTGTAAATGCAACACCTGTTCCTGAATCTTCGCCCATATTACCAAATACCATAGATTGAATATTAACTGCAGTTCCCCATTCAGCAGGAATATTATTTAGTTTCCTATAAACAATTGCTCTTTCATTCATCCAGGAACCAAAGACAGCACTAACAGCACCCCACAATTGGTCCATCGGATTTTCAGGAAATTTCTTGCCGGTTTTTTGTAGAATTGCAGTCTTAAATTCTTCAACCAGTTCTTTAAGATGTTCTGCTGAAAATTCGGTATCTAATTTAAATCCGTATTTTTTCTTTTTCTTTTCAATTATCACTTCAAAAGGATCTTCATCATGTTTCGATTCAGGTTTTAATCCCAGCACAACATCACCATACATTTGTACAAATCTTCTGTATGAATCGTAAACAAATCGGGGATTGTTTGTTTTTTCAATTAACCCTTTAATAGTTGAATCATTTAGACCAAGGTTTAATATTGTATCCATCATACCCGGCATAGAAGCCCGGGCACCGCTTCTTACCGAAACAAGCAAAGGATTTTTCGCATCACCGAATTTTGCTCCCATTTGCTTTTCAATTTTTTTAAGGGATGAAAGAACCTGATCTTTAAGTTCTTTCGGATACTTTCTTTTATTTTTGTAATAGTAAGTACATACCTCGGTTGTAATAGTAAATCCAGCTGGTACCGGCAAACCTATATTCACCATTTCAGCAAGATTAGCACCTTTACCGCCAAGTAATCCTTTCATTTCTGCTTTGCCTTCGGCTTTTTTACCGCCAAAGAAATAAACATATTTTGATTTTTTTGACATTTTATTCTCCTTTATTAATAACATTTTCATTATTGAGTATTATTTATTTTCATTATTGAAGGATGAAGTTTTTAAAAGATTCTTCATCATCAAGTTCTAGTTTTATTTTAAGATAGAATATATCAATATCGTCCAGCTCTTTTGAAAAGTTTGTTAGTTTAACTGCATCTTTTTCTGTAGTAACCACTGAATGAGAATTAGTAGAATAAAACTTTTTCCTGATAAGCTGCACATCTTTATTATTATATTTTTTATGATCTCTGAATATAAGCCGGTTTTGTGTATCTACGTTAGTTTGAGAAAGCACATTTAAAAAAGAAATTGGTTTTGCAACGCCAGATACAACTAAGCTTTTCTGTCCTTCAAATTCATTAAGATTATACTCTGTTTTTTTCTTCAGATCGATAAAACTTATTGCTTTATAATAAGCTGTAAATATTTGTTTGTTCTCAAGGTATTTCATCCGCCTGGGCGGAATTGATTTTTTTTCGACAAATTTCCTGTTAATAATTATTGCATCTGCCCTGTTAAGAGAACTAAACGGCTCTCTCATGTTACCGGTTGGCAGCAAATTATTAATAAAGAAATTATTTCCTGTTAAAAACCTCTGGTCTATTACAACAATATCTAAATCCCGTTTTATCCACCTGTGCTGAAAAGCATCATCGAGAACAAGTGTATCAATCCCGGTATCATTAATAAATTTCTCTGCACCTTCCACCCTGTTTTCACAAACTGCAGCAGGCACCTGGCAATCTAAAACAGTATGATAAATTTCATCACCACTTTTATCAACAGAAGTAAAAAACTCTTTGCCGTCGGATACCAGGACATAACCGCTCGATTTTCTTCTGTAACCCCTGCTAAGAACTCCTGTTTTTTTTCCAGACTTTTTTAAGAGACTGGTAATATAAATAACTGTTGGTGTTTTACCAGACCCGCCAACAGTAATATTGCCAACTGAAATAACCTTTGCTTTTACTGGTTTGCACTTAAATATTTTTTTATCGAATAAGAAATTGCGTACAGCAATAACAACAGCGTAAACCGGTACTAAAGGTAAAAATATGAGTCTTAATATTTTCATCACTAATTATTAAATACCTGTGCTTCCTGCTGCAGCAAATTCAATTTTGTTTCACATTCTTCTATCACATCCGATGTTTCATCATAATTCAATTCGTTACTTACATAAATCGGATCGGAATATATTATTTTTGCACGACTGAAAAAAAACGGAACTTCAAATTTATCCCAATTTTTTAAGACTTTCCTCTTTTTATAGCCAACTCCTGAAAGAACAATTGGAACATTGGCTTTTTTGGCTGTAATTACAGCTCCTGCTTTAAATTTATGTCTTGGTCCACGGGGACCATCTGGAGTAATTGCTATTGAATAATCATTTTTTGTATAATCTATCATAATACCTAAAGCAACATCACCTCCAACACTACTGGAACCTCTTACAACATTATATTTCCACTTTTTAAGAATCCTTGCAAGCAGGTCACCATCTTTGCTTTTACTTGTTAATGCGGCAAAGGACGGATTGCCATGCAAATACCATGGTAAAAGCATGGTTCCATGCCAAAAAGCCAGCACAAAATTTTGCTTCTCACTTTTAAGTTTTTCAATTGTTGCGCCGTTTTGCACAGTTATCTTTAAGCTTTTACAAAGAGCTGTTACTCCACCGGTTATAAAAAACTGGCTGGCAAATCTTAATGCATCCTGTTGTGCTTTTTTAAGATTCATTTATAATTTCGTAAATTGATTTTGCAGCGCTTACCGATGCTGTTTTACCGGCAAGTTTATTTTTTACTTCACTTAGTTTTGTTTTTATCTTTTCGTATTCAGATGAATTGGAAAGTATTTTTTTACTCTCCTCGTAAACCAAATTTTCAGTTAACCTGTTCTGTATTAATTCAGGTATTATTTTCTCTTCAAGCAATATATTTACCATCCCGATGGATTTTACTTTAATAAGTTTTTTCATTACCAGGTATGTTAAATAATTTGTTTTGTAAACTATAAGCATTGGTAATGCAAAGTAACCAGCTTCAAGAGTAGAAGTTCCCGATTTAATTATTCCGAACTTAGCATGTTTCATCAAATCGTAAGTGAAACCTTTTATTAATTTGAAATCGACGACATCAGAATAGCTTGTAAAAAGTTCCTCGCTTAAGTTTGAAGAGCATGACACAATAATTTGCATATCAAACTCAGAAGCGATTCTGCCCGCAGCTTTAATAGTATGCGGAAATATTTTTTTTACTTCGTTCTCCCTGCTTCCCGGCATAACTAAAAGAATATCTTTTTCTTTATCGAGTTGAAATTTTGAGCAAAAATCTTCGTATAATAAAAACTCATGGTTATTTATTCGCTCAACAAGCGGATGACCGACAAACTGAACATTTACATTATTATCCTTATACATTTTTTCTTCAAAAGGAAAAACAACAAGCATTTTATCTACCAGTTCTCTCACCTTCTTAACCCTGCCTGAACCCCACGCCCAAAGCTGCGGCGATACATAATAAATAATTTTAACACCCAGTGCTTTTAATTTTTTTGCGATGCTAAGGTTAAATCCAGGATAATCAATAAGTACAACATTCTTAATGTTTTTACTTTTTACCAGCTCAATTAATTTCTTCTGTGCTTTTTTAATAAACGGAAGGTGCTTAATAACTTCAACGAATCCTAAAAAAGCCATGTGGTTTATATGATAAGAGAGTTCCATTCCTTCTGCCTGCATTCTATCTCCGCCAATACCATAGAACATCAAAGCCGGATCAGTTTTTTTCAGCTCTTTAATAAGCGAAGCGCCAATTAAATCTCCAGAAGCTTCTCCGGCAATTACTAAAATATTTTTTTCGTTCTTATCAGTCATTAAATAATATTGTTATTAATAATCCAAAGAGTTATGATAATGGCAGAAATAAAAATTAGTGCTTGTAATGTTCTTCTTTCTGAACGGAGACCTTCCTTCGGTTTAAAGAGCGGGTTGTACTATCTCCGGATTTTTATAAGGCGTTAACCTTGGCAGAAAGCGTGGTACGTTTTTAACAAATTCGTTATAAAAACTGCCATAAGTTTTATGCAAATAATTTTCTTCTTCCTTAACAATAAAATGATATTGAAAAATAAAAAATAGCAGCGCACCAATCTGCAGGTATGGGAAAAGAGCAAAAGACATAATGCCGAGCCCAAGGTAAATTAGAATATTTCCTATGTAAAGCGGATTTCTTACGTACGCAAACGGACCGCTAATAACCAGGTTTGATCCACCGACTTCGTTTGTGGTTCGTGTTTCGCTTCCTGCCCAGCTAACACCCCAAAACCTAATAAGCTCGCCAACGACAGCAACAGCAAATCCTGTTATTAAACTTGCAGGTGTGGCTTCCTGGAATATTAACATAGCTACCAAGAAACGGAATTGGTGTGTAGCTGCGGTATTTAAATAATGTTGATGCCAGTTTACTCATAATGTTTATTCAATCGTGTAAGCTTCGCGTCTTTTCAATTCGGCACGATGTCGTTTCTTCAATCTTTTTTTTGAATTAAGTTCATTTAATCTTTTAATAACTTCGTTAAAATTATTAAAGGGGAAATAGGTGATCCTCTCCTTTTCACAAAACTTTAACAGACCATCTTTGGCGAAAATAAAATCGCAATACTGTATTGTTTCTTTATCGGAATTTCCATCGCCAATAAAAACAGTAAAATCGTCATCTCCGCTATGTTTAATTATATGATCCCACTTACAGTTAGCTGAACTTGTGCATCTTTCATTATAAAATGGGAACGAGGGCTTTAGTTTATTATCATCGGTTACAACAAGTTTATTTGAATAGGCTTTAATGCTATTCAAGCCTTCGCGTTTTAATATCCTGTTTATGTAATAATCAAACCCATCACTTAAAATGAACAATTCAAATTTATTTTCTGAACAAAAATCTACAAAGTCTGAAAATCCTCGCTTCTACCTCAAGTGTATCAATAAAATTATTCAAAGAGTTTTTTTCAATTGTTCCAACACTTTTGCAAAGAGCTATCCAGCATTCCTTCGAAGATATCCTGTCATTCAGCAAATCATCTATGATAGAATAATTTTCATCGTGGTTGCCAAACTTGTTAAATATTGCTTCTCCCACATCCTGAACTGTAACAGTACCGTCAAAATCAATAAATATTTTAAAGGATTTATCATTCATTTATTTTGTTATAACCATTTTTTTAACATCAACAAAATCATCTGCTTCAAATTTGTAAAAGTAAATACCCGGTTCCAGGTTATCTGCAGTAAAGTAAATTTCATTTTTCCCTTCAGGGAAGGGTTGGTTATTAATCTCATAAATATTTTCTAAGCTGCTGCTGAAGATTTTCAAACTTATTTTTGTTTCGCCGGGAAGAAAAAAACTAATTTTTGTAGAATCGCTAAAAGGATTTGGAATGTTTTGCGCTACTATAATTTCTGAAGGCACGCTAAAGTAGTTTACTCTGGTTACATCAGTATTAAGTTCTTTGCCCTCAACATTCTTTTGTGTAATCCTGTAATAATGAGTTCCATTTTCTCCGGGAAAATCAGTAACATTATATTCTTTTACACCTTCACCAATAGAGCTGTTTATACTATCTACCAGCTTCCACTGGGATATGCTGCTATCCGATTGACTCATTCTTTCAATTAAATAATAAGTTGAATCTTCTTCATTTGCAGAATGCCATGAAATATTAACCGAGTCTTCTAAAACATCAGCAGAAAAACCAACTAACTGCGAAACAAAAGTTCCCGTGCTAAATATTCTTTGTCCGTAAATTCCATAAGCGCCATCTCTTTTATCTTTAAAAACAAAAACCGCTCCTCCGCTATTATCCGGAAGCAAAGAGAGATAACTTTTATGAGAATTAAAATATGTGCCAATTCCCAACTCACCCATTCCCCAAAGCTGCTCTCCATCTGCTGAAAGCCGCAGAGCATGAATATCTGCATAAACAGAATCCGAATCTTTTTGAAACCATGCAGTTATAATTCCATCTTTATCATCAATTATCATTCTTTGCCCAAACTGTGTTCCTGCAGAATCCGTTAAAAGTAAATCTTCATCCCAGTATTTTGCACCATCCGAATTAAATCTTTGCAAGAAAACCTGCTGTTTGTTTTCTAATTTGTTAGTCCAGCTAACAAAAATATTTTTGTTATTGATACAAGCTTGCAGGTTAGTCTTGCTCCCTTTAGAATGACTTACTGCTCTGCCGTAAATTCCCCAAAGAGTTTTTTCATCATCATTGATTAACTGGTGATACAAAATCTTTTCTTCACCTTGCTGCTGCCAGATAAGGTAAGCTTTATTGTGTTCGTAGCTTATAAACTTTATAACTGAGAACATTTTTTTTAGGATCGGAAATGGTTATTGGATTTCTTTCTGAATTTGATAGTTTCAGCGAATCTAAATGCAAACCTCTTAAAACACTTTTGCCGCTAACATTTTCAAGCCAGAAGGAAAATATTCCATTATTATCATCATTAAGAATAGAAGTGCTGCTCTTCCTGTTGTTTGATCTGTAAATAAGAGAATCACCCGGACTTTTAATTATCTCCCCTTCGGCACTAATTTTTTTAAAGCCAACAAGATAATCTCCAATGAATCCAGGTTCTTTTGATAAATAAGAAACGAATGAGTTTCCATTTGAATCAACATGCAAAGAATAGTTTACCAGTTCATTATCCGAATCGGTTATCTGCAGCCCGTTATCATTCCAGAGAAGCTGCCCGTTTGGTGCAACCCGCTGAATAAATAGTTGCTGCTCGCCTTGGTTCGATTCTCCCTGCCAGATAATAACCGAGGTATTTTGGATGCATTGAACCGATAGAGGATTCATTTGCTGTCCGCCTGTTGTTGAAATATTTTTTCCATCTGCTCTAAGAGTTGGTTTACCTTTTGAATTGAAGTGAAGAAAGTAGACTTTATCAGTTCCCGATCCTATCATCCTGCCAAACAATATATCCACCGCCCAGCCCGTCTGTTACAGTAGAGATGTTCTGCGGGTTACTTCCGTTTAAAACCAGTTTTGTATTTAAACCCGGATCATTTACCCACTGTGCCCTAGTATTAAAGAGCAAAGAGAGAAAACAAAAAAGAATAACTATCAATCTAGTATTAGAAATAACAAAGAGATGAGAAGAGATAGCTATGCAACTAAATCCTCGTTAAACTGAACACTAACCAGTTTAGAAATTCCTTCTTCCTGCATTGTAACTCCGTAAAGAGTTTTTGCAGATTCCATGGTTCTTTTGTTATGTGTAACTACAATAAACTGGGTCTCTTTACTAAAGTCTCTCAAAATATTTGTAAACCTGTCAATATTAGCGTCATCAAGTGGTGCATCAATTTCATCCAAAATACAAAACGGGCTTGGCTTAACAAGATAAATTGCAAACAGCAGTGCAATTGCTGTTAGGGTTTTTTCGCCCCCGGATAATAATTCAATTGATGTGGGTCTTTTCCCCTTTGGTTTAGCGGTTATTTCAATTTTAGCTTCCAGCGGATCGGTATCTTTTTCAAGTTGAAGATCAACATCATCGCCCGGATCAAAAAGGATACGGAATACTTTAATAAAATTTTCACGTATACTATTAAAAGTTTCTAAAAATTGTGCCTGGGCAGTGTGGTTTATTTCATCAATCGTTTTAACTATATCTTTTTCAGATTCAACCAGGTCATCCCGCTGCTTAGTTAAAAATTCCATCCTGCTCCTCTCCTCCTCAAACTCTGAATATGCAAGAAGGTTAATTGGACCAAGGTTACGAATTTTCACTTTAAGATTGTGTACTTCTTCCCTGTTCTCTTTAAAATTGAATGAATCAAGATCATCAAATGATTTTTGCTCAATTGTAAGTGAGTAATTTTCATCAATCTGTTCGATAAGATTTTCTTTTTTGATCTTTATTTCATTCAGTTTTATATCAGCATCTCTAATGGAATCCAGCACTGCTTCTTTATCATTAATATTTTTTCTCTGCTCTTTTTCGAGCGCAGTTATTTCTTCTTTAAGTTTATTGTAATCACTCTCAATTTCAATTTCTTCCTTCCTTAGTTCATCTTTTTTACTCTCAAGTTCCTTGTAATCTAATTTTCTTTTCTTCAGCAGTAATTTTAATTGTGCTTATTTCATCACTTGCAGACTGAATATCAATTTCTCTTTTGGAAATTGTATTTTTTATAGTTTCAATATTATCTTCTGCCTGCTTGATGGAATTCTCTAAACTTTTTATCATCGCCCAAAAATCTTTCAAGTTCAAGGTTTAAAACATTACTTTTTGAAATTATGGAATTATGATCTTCTTCATATTTGTTAAATTCCTCCTCCAGCCTGCATTTTAAGTAAGTCTTCTTCGCTCTTTCCCTCATATAACTTTTCAAGCTTACCAGAAAGTTCTGCTCTATTATTATCAATTTTATTAGCTGATGCAGCCAGTTCCTTTATAAGGGTGTGTGTGTTCTCTATTTCGTCATCAGCTCTGCTCTTTTCAAATTCAAATTGTGCAACCTGCTTTTCGATGTTAGCAAGATCGTTAACCAGCATTTTTCCTTCTTCAGAAAGTAAGCGAAAATCAATCTGGTTAATTTTTTCTTCCTGCATTTTAATTTTTAATGAAAGCTCCTCAAGTTCTTTCTTTTTTTCCGGAAGTTTATCTTTCAATTCACCAATCAATTGTTTTTTACCGAAGAGTGAATCATCAACTTTAGGGGGAGCACCGCTTTCAATTATTCCTGAGCTGTCTGCGTAATCGCCGGAGGGAGTAGTAAAACTAAAACCGGGATGTTTTAATGAAAGCTGAACAGCAGTTTCCAGGTTATTAACTACAGCAGATTGTCTTAAAATTTTATTAAAGAAACGGCTCCATCTTTCATCTGTTTTTATAAGTGGCGAAGTCCAGCTAACAAAGCCATCAGAATTTTCAATTTTCTTTCTTCTGCCATTGCTAAAGAATTCAATTATCTTTTCACTAAATTTTTTCTTATCAGCATTATCCTTGTTCAGCAGGTAAAACGAAGCCCGACCGAGATCATTTTCTTTTAGCGATTTAATTCCTTCTTTCAGATCGGTTAAGGAGAAGACAAGGATATTGTTCAGATTATTTCTTAGAGCCGCTTCTACTGCAAGCCGGTAATCTTCATCGGTATTACCAACATTTGCGAGTAATGCTATTTCGTTTTTTGCCCACTCATTATTTTCGAAAAGAAATTTTGTGCCTTTAGAAACACCTTCAAGATTATCAACCAGATTTTGAACAAATATTATTTTATCTTCCAAACCGTTAATAAGAGCTTTAAGTTCCAGTTCGGATTCTCTAAGCTTATTAAGTCCGTTTTCCAGTTCTTCTTTTTCAATAAGCTTCTTAGTATAGTTTGATTCTGCCTCTTCCAATTTTTTTGCAGCCGAATCTCTCTCCTCAGTCAGGTTTTCTACAAAGCCAACTGTTTTTGCAACATCGTTTGTAAGCTGCAAGATTTTATTATTTAACCTGGTTATCTCTTCATTCTTATCATTTAGCGCATGCTGAGTGTTGGATAGCAGGTTTTCCTGGTTGCTTAATTCCTTTAACTTAGTTACAGCTAAATCCGAATGAGCTTTTAATTTTTCTCTTTTTTCTTCTAAATGTTCTTTATTCTCTTTTACTTTTTCTACAATTAACTGTTGTTCCACTTGCTTTAAACGGCTATTCTCTCTTGTTTCTTCTATCTCAAGGTTTTTACTTTCAATACTCTTAGCTGTTTCTTCCAGTTGAGTTTTTAGTTCACCAAGTTCTTTAGTGTACCTGTCACTATTAGCTAGACAGTGAGTTTATTCTTTCATTAGAAATTGAAATGATATTTTTTACATTGTAAGCTTTTTCAGTGTAGTCAGCTACTTCATCACGTTTTTGTTTCAGTTTGATTTCGGCACTGCCCAAGTTATTTTTAAAGGATTCAAGCTCATCAGTACTTTTAGCAATGTTTGATTCGAGCTGATTTTTGCTCTGCTGATTTTCTTCTCTAAGTTTATTTGCTTCTGCTGTTTGAATTGAAAACAGGCACATTTCTCTTTCAGCTAAATCGAGTTCATTCTCACGCAATGTAGTTGAAAGGTTGTTATACCTATCGGCTTTTTTTGCCTGTCTTTCCAGCGAGCTTACCTTTTTACTAACCTCCGAAACAATATCATTAACCCTGGTTAAATCATTTTTAACTTCATCAAGTTTTCTAAGTGCAAGCCTTCTTCTTAATTTATATTTATTAACCCCGGCAGCTTCTTCGAACATAGTTCTTCGTTCTTCAGCTTTATTGCTAAGAATTGTTTCAACCATTTTAAGTTCGATAACAGAATAGGCATTTGCGCCAATACCTGTATCCATAAAAAGGTTAACTATATCCTTAAGCCGGCAAAGGTTTTTATTAAGAAGGTATTCGCTTTCACCGGAACGGAAAATTCTACGTGTAATTGTTATATCGGTATATTCAGTTGGTAGAATTCCTTTAGTATTTTCTATTGTAAGCGATACTTCTGACATTCCCATCGGCTTACGGTTTGTTGTTCCGTTAAAGATAACGTTTTCCATCTTATCGCTGCGTAAGGCACTGCTCTTCTGTTCACCAAGACACCAGCGAATAGCATCTACAATATTTGTTTTACCACAGCCGTTGGGTCCAACTATGGAAGTTACTCCTTCGCTAAAATCAATAGTAGTTTTTTGTGCGAAAGATTTAAAACCAAATATTTCTAATTTTGACAGATACAAATTCTAACCTAAAATATTAAACTGCTTAAGAGTAAATAATAAATACTGTACGGCTGAGTTTTCAACTTCGAAGTAAAATAAAATCCCACCGAATAACACTATCAGAGATGATCGTGCAGTAAAAATAGACGCTTCCCGGGCTTGCATCGAATATAACATAGATTCCCTTCATAAGGCGGTATAAAATCCAGAAGGAAACAACTATCAATCCTATATAGATATAAATATTAATAATATCTGCTGCTAAAACCCTGTAAAGTATTATTCCTATAGGTATTAAAAGTACAATTGGAAGAAATGACCAGATAAGAGTAAAGTATATACTGGAAATGTAAACACGGGTTCTTACAAATAAGGAAGCAGCTTTGACTATTAATGATGAAATAATGATAAGAATTATACCAATCAGCGACAACCATATTAATGATATAAACGGATGCCATGCAAGATAGTTTACTACCTTTATAATTCCGGGGCTACCAAATGACAACAATAATCGTTCAAGTAAAAAATTTTCTTTAAAATAAAAAAGCATATTGCAGATTATAAGTGCCATAATTGTGGCTATTATGATTCCCAAAAAAGTTGTAGTGGAATGCAGAAATAATTCTCTGGTCTCTTACATCGGCAAAAAAGTTGTACGGTCTTAATAAAGCTCTTGATGCATCTTCGCGGAATTTTTTTCCCGAGTTAACTAAAATTCCCATAAAGAGAGCAAGTATTAATCCGAAAACTATAAACACCATCGGGGCATCATCTTTTTTGCTTCCAATTGGTATAGTAACTTTTTCAAGATTATTAAGCTTGGAATAAATTACTTTATACGTAAGCCGGTTTGTACTTCTGTCTTCTCCAACTATTCCGATGTTATATAAATTTTCTTCATTATAACCGGATAAGAGCGAAGAGTAATCACCCCTGAAATCGATCATAGTATTTAAAAAGAAACCTGCAAGTTCATTTCCAGTAGAATAGTCTATCAAATCTTCAAAATATTTTGCCTGTGCTTCATAAGAATGCTCGTTAACGTAACCGTCTGTGTTGCCTATATTAACAGGATATGTTGCTTCGGTAATAAGAATTCTTCCCTTACCAATATCACTTTGCAACTGCTCAATTTCCGCTGAAAGATCAGAAGGTGAAGTGTTTACAAGTTCTAAACCGTAAAGATCTAAATTTTCAATTAATGAAAGATTCTCCTTACCAAAAGAAGCATAAGTAACTAAATCAGATTTTTCCTTTACAAGAGTTGCAAGATTATTAAGAATAGATAAATGCGATTCTAATTCAGCCAGGTAAGTGCCTCCGAATCCAAGAGCAACTACAGCAGGATATTTTTCGTACGCAGCAATATAATGCGTAACAAAACCTCTGCACCTTGTAAGAAAATTTTGATCCTGTGCAACACCGGAAGGTATAATGCTGCCGGGCAATTCAACAAATGCCAGCAATCCATACTGTACACAAAGTTTTAGATAATAAGGATGCGGAACAAATTTGGAAAACCTAACGCTGTTAAAACCAGCTTCTTTAATTAGGATTATATCCGTTTCCATCATATCGTAGGTTGCCAATTTACCATAATGAGTGTTAGACGGAATATAAGTTACACCGTTAAGCTGAAACCTTTTATTATTTAAAACAATAGAATCTTGTAAAACTTTAAAAGAATAAACAGCAAAAGAATTGTGTGTTACATCAATTAACTTCTCATCCTGCCAGACTTCACATCTGCTGAGATATGTCTTCGGGTTTTCCGGAGACCAGATTTCCGGCGAGTTCAAGTTCTGTTGTTTGTTCTAAATAGATTTCCTTATTTCTTTCTACAGAAAAATCATAATCAGGCAGCTCTTTAATTGTAGTTCCATTTTGATCAAGGATAGAACTTTTCAATTTAAAATCCGTTGAGAGTGTTAATTGTATCGCGCACCTCCCTGAACCTGCTGTTTTTGATGCTTATTTTAATATTAACCTTTGCCTTTGTAAGCTTTTCATTTAACTCACTCTTTATTCCGGAGTTAACAATTGAAGCCGACGGTTTAAGGTGAATAAACACATCGTTTGTAATGCCGCCATAATTCTTTGGAAATAAAAATCTTTGCTTAAGAGGAATTGTGTTTTCAGAATCAAGTTTATAAAGCAGCTTTACAGTAAGAATGTTTTTATCATCAGCATTAACTATGTCCCGTGGAAGATTTATCGTGAATGGATATTCTCCTCCGCCATGCCTGTAAATGATAATATCATTAACTGAAATATCAGCTGCATAGTTCAGTCCGAAGAAAACAATTTCCAAAACATTGTTACGAATTTCTTCTTTCGTTAGCTTAAAATTCTTTTCAAAAATAAACTCCCCGGTTCCTTCAAAAATAGACGGAACACCAACCGAAACTTTATTTTCCTCTTCACCAATTGAAGCAACACTCCATTTTCCGTTAAGCGAAATGATTGATCTGGTTGCAGTAATATCAAAAAAGAGATTGTCAGTGGATCTGATTTTGTAGTCTGGTAATTCTCTAAAAACTACCTGTCCAAAAGCTGTACTTTTAAGAAATATGAATAAACATAATATGAAAAGTAACTTGTATTTAAGAATTGTCATTCAGTATTGGAAATAGTTGATTTTGCTTATAAAACTTACAAATATACTAACGAAACGAGGTGAAATCAATGCGAAAACCCGTTATTACGCAGTTAATTGTAAAGGTATGATTTTTTGTAACTCTTTGTTTTTTAAAATGTTACGCAGCTGCAATTATACCAAGGAATGAATCAGCTTTTAAGCAAGCGCCCCCTACCAAGGCGCCGTCAATATCTTTTTGAGATAATAGCTCACCGGCATTATCCGGTTTTACACTTCCGCCATATTGAATTACTAAATTATCAGCTACATCTTCAGAAAAATTTTCTGCAATAAGTTCTCTTATAGCTGCGTGAACTTCCTGCGCCTGTTCTGGAGTTGCTGTTTTTCCAGTCCCAATTGCCCACACAGGTTCATAAGCAATTATTATTTCGGAAAGCTGTGCCGGGGTAATATCTTTTAACCCATTTAATATCTGATTTTTTACAACCTCCATAGTTTTACCATCTTCTCTTTGCTCAAGCAATTCACCAACACAAAAGATCGGATTTAAATTATGCTCTAATGCTCTCTGTATTTTTTTATTTATTACATCATCCGGTTCGCCAAAAATAGTACGCCTTTCGGAGTGCCCAATAATAACATATTCGCAGCCAATCGATTTTAACATGGCTGCAGAAATTTCTCCAGTGAACGCACCGCTATCTTCAAAATATAGATTTTGTGCACCTAGCTTAACAGGTGTATTTTTAATAAGCGAGGAAACTTCGTTGAGAGATGTAAATGGCGGACACACAATTACATCGCACTTTGTATCGTTGCCAAGACCATTAATAATTTTTGAAACAAGATCCTGCGATTCGTTCAGATCATTATTCATTTTCCAGTTTCCGGCAATTACTTTCCTACGCATTGTAACCTCTATTGTAATAATTATAAATTTTGAAGTGTAAATTACTAATTCACTTTATGTGCATCAATTATCATTTGCAAAATTTGAATTATATTAAAACAACTTTGCGGACTTTGCGTATTTTTGCTTAGCGGTATTTGCGTGAAAGGTTTTTGTTCACGCAAAGCTCGCAAAATTTTTTCGCTGAGAACGCTAAGTGTTTTAACACTAACCATATTAGTTTTAGATTTTATTGAAAATGAAAAGAAAAACTATACCACGACAAGTATTAATTCTTGGCTTTGTTAGTTTGTTTACTGACATGGCAAGCGAGATGCTCTACCCTATTACTCCAATTTTTCTTACAGCGGTGCTTGGTTCATCAATGGCTATGGTTGGTATAATTGAAGGAATAGCCGAAGTAACCGCAGGACTGCTTAAAGGTTATGCCGGAAATCTTTCTGATAAGATCGGTAAGCGTTCAATATTTGTTGTGATAGGTTACGGTTTATCTGCACTTGCAAAACCGCTGCCTGGAATCATTCCAAATATTCCTGCTGTTGTTATTTCCAGAACAACCGATCGTGTTGGAAAAGGAATAAGAACCGCACCGCGTGATGCATTATTAGGAAGTTATGCTGATGGAAACAGTGGCGCAATATTTGGTTTTCACAGGGGAATGGATACGCTCGGTGCTGTAATAGGTCCTCTGCTGGCAATACTTTTACTTTACCTATTCCCGAATAATTTTCAATTGATATTCCTTGTCGCGTTTGTTCCATCTCTATTTGCCGTCATCTTTACCTTATTAGTTAAAGATCGGAAAATTCCAGCGAAAAAGAGAGCACAGGGAAGTTACATTGACTTTTGGAAGACAACTTCTTCAAAATATAAATCATTACTAATACTTATTACGATATTTTCTTTTGTAAACAGCAGTGATGTATTTCTTATACTTAAATCAAAAAACATTGCCGATTCAAGTGTGCTGGCAATTTTTGGTTATGTGTTTTATAATTTTATTTATGCACTTGCATCTTACCCTTTTGGCAGGTTGTCGGATAAGCTCGGTAAGAATTTTATTTACGGCGGAGGGCTTTTAGTTTTTTCGTTAGTTTACTTTGGTTTTGCTTTTCTAAACGAAACTATCTTTATCTGGTTACTCTTCGCACTTTACGGTCTATATTCTGCAGCAACAGAAGGTATTTCTAAAGCGTGGGTTTCTGATTTAGTTCCCGATGAAAGACGTGGTTCGGCTATTGGGTTACTAACAATGCTCTCAAGCTTTGCAATTATGCTTGGATCTTTTACAGCAGGAATTTTATGGGATGAATTTGGATCAACCGTTCCATTTTTGATCTCAGCAATTGTTAGTTTGGTTATTGGGGTGATAATTCTGGCAATTAAAAAAGTATAATTACGTTCATAGATTATCCCATCAATAAATTACGATAAAGTCATCTTTCTATCTATACTTTCCCTTCCTACCCATTCCGCTCTTTCCTTCAAAATAACTATTTTGCCCTTTATATTTTTTGAATATTGATTACCTATGAATAGCAGTGAAAAAGATATTAGCAGTTATTGCAGTTAGCGGCGGACTTGACAGCTGTGTTACTGCTGCAATTGCAAAGCAGGAATTCGAGCTGGCATTTGCACATTTTAATTACGGACAGCGAACTGAGAAACGCGAGTTAAAAGCTTTTAATGATTTAGCAGATTTTTTTAATGTTGATAAAAAATTAATCGTAGATATTTCTCATCTTTCTGAGATAGGAGGATCATCTCTTACAGATAAAAAAATTGAGGTTTCACCGGCAGATTTAATCAAGCAAAAGAAACCTGCCTGCCGGCAGGCAGGTTCCCACTTCTTATGTTCCTTTTAGAAATGCAAACATATTAGCCGCCTGCGTAAGCTGGGCTGAAGTTCTAAAGGCAAAAGCTGTTTTTATTGGAGCTGTGCAGGAAGATTCTTCAGGATACCCTGATTGCAGAGCTGATTTCTTTTCTGCATTTGAAAAAATGGTTCAGCTTGGAACAAAACCATCAACAAGTTTAGAAATAAAAACACCGATTATAAATCTTATCAAAAAAAGAAATTATTAAATTAGGAATGGAACTGAAGGCACCGCTTCACTTAACATGGTCTTGTTATAAAAATGAAGATAAAGCTTGCGGAGTTTGTGATAGCTGCGCTTTAAGATTACGAGGATTCAAACAAGCCGGGTTTGAGGATAATATCTCATATGATGTAAAACCGGATTATATTATATAATGGGATTTTGTCATTCTGAATACTGACCTGCCTGCGGCAGATGGGTTTATAAGAATGAAGTATCTTGTTAGTTTCATTGACCTATAGATCAGAGATTCTTCTCTTTTCTCAGAATGACAAGAGAAGCAAATAATATAACTTAGAGGCAAAGTAAATGAAAAATAAAATAAAACTACTTGAAACATTTGAAAACCAGAATCCGGAAAGAGACTACACGGTAACTCATAGCGCACCGGAATTTACTTCGCTCTGCCCAAAAACCGGGCAGCCCGATTTTGCAGTAATTGTTATTGAATATATTCCTGACAAACTTTGTATTGAGTTAAAATCACTAAAACTTTATCTTAACTCTTACAGGAATGACGGAATATTTTTTGAGAGCGTTACAAATAAAATTCTTGATGACCTGGTTAAAGTTTGCAAGCCCCGTTACATGGTAGTTACTGCCGAGTTTAATGTGCGCGGTGGAATTTCATCAACCGTGGAAGCAGAATATATTGATGAAAACTTTGTTGATGAAAAACAATTTTAATTTGATACTAATTAAATAAAATGTAGATGATTAAACCTGCTCCAATAATCAGAGAAACATTCTTAATAAACCGTGATGAACTGTTTGCAGCTCACTCAGAGCAAACTGATTCATTAAAGTTCAGCATGGAATACAGCATACTTATCGAAGAATATATAAGAGCACTTACTGGTTTACAGAAGTACGGTTTTGTTCTTGCATCGGCTGGCAGTTTTAGCCGGCGCGAACTTTCTCCTTACTCTGATATTGATTTAATCTTCATCACAAAATCAATTGAAAGAAACGAAAAGATAATAACCGAACTTGTGCAGCTTTTTTGGGATAACGACCTGGAAGTATCGCACACAGTTCGTGATTTTTCTGATATTGAAAAATTCCTTGAAACAGATTTGCATGCTTTTACACAACTTTTCGAAACACGCTTCCTGCTTGGTTCGGAAACTGTTTACTCTTCCTGGAACATAAGACTTATCGACACAATCACTGATGATGTTAAAGCAAGATTGTTAAATGATATGTTCCTCGATTTTGAAAATCGTTACAAGAAATATGGAAACTCACCTAAGGTACTTGAACCAAATGTGAAGCTTTCTGCAGGTGGTTTGAGAGACCTGCAAACAGTGGAGTGGATGTATATCTTTAAAACCAATTCACTCTTTGATAAGCAGCAGGAAGCATCGCAAACGAAAACTTTTATTCACAAACTTTTTGAAGACAAAGTGACTTCGCGTGATGAGTGCAACCGGCTTTTAGAAAGCTACCGGCTTGTACTTGCTGTTCGAAATCTTCTTCACTTAACTTCTAAGCAGAAAACTGATCGTTTTGAATTTAATGAGCAGATAAAAATTGCTGAAATATTTGGTTACAGTAAAAATCAGCTTACTGATTTTATGAGGAAATATTTTAAAGCCGCAAACGTGTTAAACAGGTTCGCTAAATCAATGGTTAAAAAGTTTCAGGAGGAAATTTCTCAACCGCTACCTGAATCTCTCAGTATAATCCTGGATGATGATTTTATCTTAAAGGGAAATATTATTTCGTTAAAAAAACAAACTGAACTTCGTCTATCAGATATCTTCAGAGCATGTTATTACAGGGGCATCCATTCGGCAAGGTTTGATGAAGAATTAAGATCTGAAATAATTGAGAGAGTTGAGAGTGTTGAAAGTCTTAAATGGGGTGAATCTGAATCATCAGTATTTTTCAGGGAAATACTAAAACTGCCGCGCAACGTTGGGCAAACTCTTTCTGTTATGAATGAGCTTGGTGTTCTTAGTGCATTCATGCAGGAGTTCAACGAGTTAAATGGATTTTTACAGCATGGTGTTTACCATTGCTATACCGCCGATGAACATACTTTAATATCTATTCAGAATGTCGAAACTCTTGAGAAAGAGAATACTCAGCTCGGTAAAATCTTTAACAACATTAATGATAAAGAAATTCTCTACCTTGCACTTGTTACTTCATGATATAGCAAAACCGATTAACATTTCCGGTCACGAAATTATTGGCGCAGAGATGGCATCATCAATTATGTACCGGCTTGGTTACAGCGAAGAAGAGATTGACCGCGTTGCTTTTCTGGTAAGAAACCATCTTGTAATGGAACAGACTGCTTTTAGAAGAAATCTTAACGACCCGGAAACATTGAATAATTTTACTTCTTTGTTCAATTCAATTGAAGAACTTGACCTGCTTTACCTTTTAACTTATGCCGATCTATCTGCTGTTAACGCGGCAATCTGGACAAACTGGAAAAGTGATTTGCTTGCGGAACTTTACAGAAAAAGTAAAGCAATGCTGGATGATAAGATATCAGGCGAAGAACTGCTTTACTCATCCACCTTTGTTATTCCAAAAGAGATAAGTGAACAATCGGATGTGATTTCCGAATCTCATGTTAAAGAACACATGGATTCCATCACCGATGCTGGTTATACCCAGCAATTTTCGGCTGAAGAAATTGCCAAGCATGTTGAAGAGATAAGGAAAGGGACATCCCTATCAGTATTGTTTAAGAACCTTAACGGGTTTACTAACATAACTGTTATTACAAATGATTTTCCGGCGCTCTTATCAAAAATTTGTGGTGTGCTTGCAATAAACGATGTTAATATTCACGATGCTAAAATCTTTACCAGGAAGGATGGAATTGTTATTGATACTTTTAATGTAACAGATTTCCGTTCGCACCAGCATATTGAAGAATACCGCTACACAAAAATTGAGACAGACCTTGGAGATGTTATAAGCGGTCTGCTGCAGCTCCATAAAGAAGTTGCAACTTTAAAATCGAGGTGGAGACGTCTTGAAAGTAAACTTTTTAAAAGGTCCGGGCAGGTAAAAATTGTTTTTGAAAATCATGAAAAGTTTACAATAATTGATATCTTTTCGCCTGACCGACTAGGTTTTCTTTACCAGGTTACAGGTAAAATGAATGAATTAGGTTTGAACATTTACTTTGCAAAAATATCAACCAGGGAAGATGATATTGTTGATACATTTTATGTGCTTGATAGGAACGGTAAGAAGATATCACAGAACGATCACGAGTTTATAAAATCGGAACTTACTAATGCTATTTCACAAGTTTTATAGGAAATTAATTTGAACAGCAAAAATTCAAAACCGATCGGTGTTTTCGATTCAGGTATTGGTGGTTTAACAGTTGTTAAACGTCTTGGAACAACTCTGCCTAACGAGAATATTATTTATTTTGGCGATACTGCGCGTGTACCTTACGGCTCCAAATCAAACTCAACTGTAATTGAATATTCTATTCAGAATACTAATTTTCTTTTAAGCAAGGATGTAAAAGCGATAATTGTTGCATGCAATACCGCTTCCTCGGTAGCAATACCTGAATTAAAAAGCAAGTTTCGATCTGCCGATAATAGGAATGATTGAACCGGGTGCATCAATGGCATTAAAATTTTCTTCGAATAAAAAGATCGGGGTTATAGGTACACGGGCAACCATTTCCAATAAAGCTTACTCCACCGAAATAAAAAAGATGGAACCTGCTGCAAATATTTATGAAAAACCTTGCCCTCTTTTTGTTCCTTTTGCAGAAGAAGGATGGCTTACACATAAAGCAACTTACGAAGTTGCCGAGGAATATCTTAAAGAACTTCGTGAACATGAAATAGATACTTTGGTTCTTGGCTGCACTCACTACCCCATTTTAGCTGATGTGATACAGGAAGTTATGGGAAACAATGTTAAGCTAATAGATTCGGGTGTGGCTTCTGCAGAAGTGATTAAGAACATGCTTCAAAAAAATAACCTGCTTTCAGAAAGTGATGAAAGAGGCGTACAAGAATTTTATGTGAGTGATATTCCCAAAAAGTTTAGGGAAGAAGCCGAACTGTTTTTGGGAAGACCAATCGATGATGTACATAAAGTTGATCTGGAAGAAATGCTTGACAAAATAATGTCCCACGGAAGAAAATTTCCATCAATCAAAACATTTTATTTAATTCCGCAATATCTGAAGTTATACTTCCAAAGCCAGCATAAGTTTAATCCTGGCTTTTTGTCCGTTCAAATAATCTGTAAAGATCACCCCAAGATCATGAAGATGTTTTCCAGCACCGGGATAACTGTAAATGTCGTCAGTTTCACCTGCAGGACATCGTGAAACAAGAACCACAGGTATTTTCTTTTCAGTGACATATTTTATTCCTTCAAATGAAGCAGGCGGAACATTTCCAATACCCAGTGCTTCAACTACTAATCCGTCAATTTTGCTATCGGCAGAAAATTTAAAAAATTTTTCACCCATACCTGCATAAACAGTAATCAAGTCAACGTTCGTAATTATCTTTATCTGTTTCTATATGTTCAAGATGCCTTGGTAGCCGGTTATAAATAACTTTTCCATCCTGCACAAAACCAAGCGATCCGAAATCGAGACTTTTAAATGTATCAACTTCATCCGAAAAGATTTTTGTTACTTCACTTGCAGCGTTCACTTCACCATTAAGACAAACAAGTACACCCATATTCCGGGAGTTACTGTTTAAACAAACGCTAATGGAATCAAGCAGGTTTTTGGTCCGTCCCACCCAGATCTGAACTGTTTTTCATCGAACCGGTAACAACAATTGGGATTATCAGTTTTTATCGTCAGATCGAGCAGGTAAGCAGTTTCTTCAAGAGTATCTGTTCCATGCGTTACAATAACACCATCAATAATTATTTTCAGAAAGTTTTAATTTAATCTGTTTCGATAAATCTAAGCATTATTTCAGGTGTAACATGCGGACCAGGATATTTTCCAAAATCGTAACAGACATATATCAGCCAGTCTCTTTAGCCTTAGGCATCATTTCCAATAGTTCTTCTCCCGAATAACGTGGAACTGCTCCCCCGGTTTCTTTATCGATCATCATTGAAAATGTTCCGCCGGTAAAAACAATAAGTATCTTTTTCATTCTGCTGCTCTGATTCCTCTATTCTTATAAAACCTTACTTAATTGCACCAAAAATAATTTTATTTTCTGAAAAAGCTAGCAAATGAGGCGCTTTTTAGTCAGCAAATAAATTAGTTTCTAATTATTAACTTGAAGCTGATTTCAAGTTAGAGTAATTTAGGTAAATTAAAAAAAGAGGTTTTTATGTTGATAGTAGAAGATGTAGATCTAACTCCAAATCCGCATGCATTAAAATTTATACTTAACAAAAAATTGTTAAATGTGGAATCAAGACAATACCCGAATGTAGAATCTGCTGCAAATGATCCATTGGCAAAAGGAATATTTGAGATTGAAGGAGTTGTATCTGTTTTTTATATGGATAAGTTTGTTACTATTGAAAAGACACCCGATGCAAACTGGGGACAAATACAGAGACCATTCATTGAATTCATGAAGAATTTTGAAACAGCTTTAATACCTGAAGAAAAAGAATCTCAACCTTCAAATGAAGATAATGGTGAGTTGATTAAAAAGGTAAACGACTTGCTGGATCAGAAAGTACGCCCTGCACTTGCTGGTGACGGAGGCGGATTAGAAGTTATAGGAATTGATGGATTTACAGTTAGGATTAAATACCAGGGTGCTTGCGGCAGTTGCCCAAGCGCTATAAGCGGCACTTTAATGGCAATTGAAGGTTTACTGCGAAAAGATATTAACCCGGCTATTGAAGTTGTTGCTGCATAATTAGTTTTTTAATTTCGGTATCAGGGAAGAGATCCGGTAAAAAGATTTCTTCCCTTTTTTTATTCTGATAAAAGTATATGGAAAAATTTTTTATTGCTTCCGAAATTTTTAATGGGATAACCCTCGATGTTATTTCATCCCAAAGAGGAATAAGAAATATTCTTATCAACTCACCAATAATTAAAAAAGATCAGCCAAACGTTACGAAGCTAAGAGCTGATGATCCTTACATGTTTGGAAGCTTTAAACAGCTAAGAGAATATTTTGAACACAAAAGGAAAGTTTTTGATCTGCCGATTGGAAATTATTGGTACAGATTTTCAGAAAAGAGTGTGGAAAGAATTATTAAAAATTCCTTACGGGGAAACAATATCTTACAAAGAACTGGCTATTAGATTAGGGAATTTAAAAACTATCCGGGCTGCTGCAAGAGCAAACGGTGCAAATCCATTACCCATAATTATTCCCTGCCACAGGGTAATTGGCTCTGATGGAAAGCTGGTTGGTTACGGCGGCGGCTTAGATGTAAAAGAAAAACTACTCGAACTGGAAGGAAGTAAAAATCTTGAACTTTTTTCTTAACTTAATCTTCCTGTAATAACTTTAATCATCAGCAGTTTAGCGAAGCATCAACAAGCATCATATCATCAACTTTACTATCAAAATACATTTGCCCCTGCTTGGAATGAATTAATTCATTCAGTTCATCCTGGAAGAAAAACTTATCTTCTCCAAAAGCAGGTCTCAGTTCGTTTAGCCAGGTAGCAGTACTGCTGAATTTAGCAAAGAATGGTCGTTTAACCCATTCCGGATTTCTTGCCTGAAGTAAAGTAAGAACAAATACTTTTTCACCATATAGTTCTGTAATACCCTCTATAGATACTTTACCTGGAAGCGCAGACATTGAAGGACCTCTGACAGTTCTGTTCAATCCGGATATTTGCTTGTAAGCTTCGTGGTAAATTTCAAATGCCCTGTTAAGAGGAATTGCAAAGTGCTTTTCGGCACCGGTATTTCTTTCAATAAAGAAATAATAAGGAATAGCACCATACTTAACCTGGTCTTTCCACAACCTTGCCCAAACTGCTGGATCATCATTTACATGTTTTACCAATGGCGATTGGGTTCTGATTTGTGCGCCTGTACTTCTGATTCTCTGAATAGCTTCCTGCGCAACTTCAGTTGTTAATTCCTGCCAATGATTATAATGCCCCATAACCGCCAAGATGTTTACCTGCTTTATTTACTTTTTCAAATAATCTCAGAATATCATCTGCATCTTTATCTGTAACAAATTTATAAGGCCAGTAGGCAACAGATTTAGTTCCGATTCTAATGTTTCTTATATGTTCAAGTTCAGGAATCAATAACGGTTCAATATAAGCAGCCAGGTTTTTTGCACTCATCACCATAGGATCGCCACCTGTTATAAGTACATCTGTAACATCTTTTTTACTGGCTAAGTATCTCTGGAATTTACTCGATTCTTCAGTGGCAAATTTCAAATCATTCATTCCTACAAATTGTGCCCATCTGAAACAAAAAGTGCAATAAGAGTGGCAGGTTTGCCCGCGGAAGGAAAGATCAGCACAGTTTCCCTGTATTTATGCTGAACTCCGGGAACCGGTTCATCATCAATTTTAGGAACATTCAAAGTCATTTGCCCTGCTGGATGAGGATTTAATTCCAACCTGTATTTCGTTGGCAACTTTTGTAATCTCATCGTTCGTTTTTTTGTTTAGAAGTGCATCAGCCATGCGGCTGAAACTGATTTTCGGTAAGCATTCCGCGCTGCATAAATGTAAGCTGGTAAATCGGGTCTTCCGGAATGTTATCCCAATCAATCAGATCTTCAACAACATAATTATTAACCCTGAATGGAAGAACATGTGATACAACTTTTAGTTCAAACTTCTGTTCGCTGCTTAAACTTTGCAGCTGGGGGATGTTGTCAATGTCCCTTAGACCGTAAAATTTCATTTTTCCAGGGGTTATCATCTTATAACATCCTCGTTAATTAATTTAAATCTGTCCAGTATCCTTTTCAACAGTTTGAAAAAGATTAAAAGAATCTTCTTATGCTGCCTTCCGTCCGTTAATTTCAGAAGTTTTTTTAATTTACAAAAAATTCTCTTTTAATCTAAGGGATAGTTTTAGTCTTTAGCTAAAACTCAGAAGGACTTTATAGCAGGATTTAACCAGTTAAGTGCATTTTTTACAAAAAAACACCTATTTCAGCTCGGATACTTTGCTTATATCTTCAAGCTGAACAAATTTCTCGTTAAACTTATAATTTCCCTTATCTGTCTTTATCGCTTTAACTAATTTTACGGTTATATGGTCAGATTTCTTTTTTTTCTTAACTTTATCAGAAAATGATTGGGATTTTGCCATTATATTTCTCCTTGAAAATTTAGATGGCAAATATATCAAAACAGGGTGTTAAAACAAAAATCGTTTTTCCCTGATTTTATTGATATTTAGAGTGAAACAAAATGATTTATCTTTGAAGAGGATTTTATGGCAACTATTGAAGCAACCAGGAAAAGGGTGGAAAATTTTCCCAATATAAAATTTAAAATGCTGGGTAAAACCGGGCTATTAACTTCCATTTGTGGATTTAACTACTACCGAATTGAAGATTCAATAACGGGGCACCTATAGAGATGGAACTTGCTTTAGCAGACAGCATAAATTTAAACTTTAATGCAAATGGATTATCAAGCGGAGTTTATTTCTATCAGTTAAAGGCTGGAAACTTTGTTCAAACGAAGAAAATGGTTCTCCTAAATAATTTTCATACTTCTTAAGCTTTGAATAACATCAAGACTTTAAATAAAAAAAGGGACTTATCAAGTCCCTTTTTTTTATTTAATTGTTAGTTGGTTTTACTAATAAGAAACCTCATAAGACCTTGAACCATCAGCAGTTGAAGTAAAAATAGTGAGCTTAACTGTATGTGTTATTCCTGTAGATCCTGCTATATATTCCACAAGATAACTGTTCGAAAGTGCACCTGCAACTGGTAAATTCTTTAAGTCAAGTCCGGCAGCATTGGAAGGGATAAACAGATAAGTACCACCTGTGCATAAAGATAAATCCCACGGCCGTTCATCTGTAGATGACCAAAAATATGCGGTTGAATCATTACTAAAGACTGTATGCACTGTTGCTTTACCACTAAGGAGATTACAACCCATAGCATTATTCCACATATTGCCATCGGATTGAGTTGGTTCATCCGTAAAGTTTACAAAAACTCTTTGAGCATCGGACCTCCAGTTAAATACAGAGTCAGCGAAAATAGCTGCAATAACTCCATTTTCACCAGGGGTATTTCCAAAAGTACTGGCTCTGGTTACGAGAGAGGCACTATCAGTACCGGCAAAT
>CAVVMV010000022.1:0-71739 GCA_963749485.1 uncultured Ignavibacteriales bacterium
TTCCGTTTAATAAATAACTAAAAAAATTATATGAAAACAGCAGTAGTTACCGGTGGAGCAGGTTTTTTGGGCTCCTACTTATGTGATAGATTAATTAATAATGGTATTAGGGTAATATGTCTTGATAATCTTTCAACCGGTAATCTGGATAATATCAATCATCTTATCGGGAATGAAAACTTCTCTTTCGTTAAGCACGATGTAACAAATTTTATTCACGTTGGTGGTAATGTGGATTATGTACTTCACTTTGCATCTCCTGCAAGCCCTCTGGATTATCTTGAGCTGCCTATACAAACATTAAAAGTTGGCTCCCTGGGAACACACAAAGCATTAGGTCTCGCAAAAGAAAAGAATGCGGTATTTTTACTTGCATCAACTTCTGAAGTATATGGTGATCCTCTTGAGCACCCTCAAAAGGAAGATTATTGGGGTAATGTTAATCCGGTAGGACCAAGAGGAGTTTATGATGAGGCAAAAAGATTTGCGGAAGCTATAACTATGGCTTATCATCGTTACCATAACCTGGAGACACGTATTGCCAGGATATTTAATACCTATGGTCCGAGAATGAGATTACGCGATGGAAGGGCAATTCCTGAATTTTTCAGCCAGGCACTATCAAATAAACCAATTACGGTCTTCGGCGATGGTACTCAATCAAGGAGTTTCTGCTTCATTGAAGATCAGATAGATGGTCTTTACAAACTTTTAATGTCTGATTTAATCGAACCGGTTAATATCGGCAATCCTGAAGAAATCACAATTAATAAAATAGCAGAAGAAATTGTAACACTAACAAAATCAAGAAGCCAGATTGTGCATAAGGATTTACCTGTGGATGATCCAAAGGTCAGAAAACCGGATATATCAAGGGCTAAAGAACAATTAGGATGGGAACCAAAAGTTAAATTGATTGAAGGCTTAAAGATCACTATGAAATATTTTTCAGATAATTTGGATTAAAGTTAGAAAGTTATTTAGTCTGTAGTTTTTTAGTCCTTAGTCAAATAGTACAATGGAATTTTTCATCTAGACTAAGAATAACGAACGCAGAACCCGGAACATTACCCATCTAAAGTTGTTATAAATAACAATTTCTTACATTTAATTATTATATTTAGTAGAAAAATAATTAGTTAATATGAAGATAAAAGAGGCAAGAGTAGTATATAATTCTACCGCTGAGGTTGAAGAGAGTAATTTCTGGAAAAGCAAATCTTATGAAGAAAAGATTTCTATTGTGCAGGAATTAAGGGAACAATACATCGCGTTATTCAATAAAGCGGATGAGTATGCTGAAAGCAGAAAAAGACTTCGAAGAGTTTATAGAATTATTAAACAAAAACAAGGTTGAGTATATGATCGTAGGAGCATACGCTCTGGCACTTTATGCCAGACCAAGGAATACCGGTGATATGGATATTTATGTTAATCGCACTAACGGAAATGCTTCAGGTTTAATGAAGGTATTAAAGGAATTTGGAATAGAAGGAACAGAAATATCCGAAGAAGATTTTCTGACGGAAGGAAGAATAGTTCAGCTTGGTGTAGTTGTCGCAAAATGCTGGATCTAGACTAAGAACAACGAACGCAGAACCCAGAACATTACCCACCTAAGGATGCTATAGTTAAAAATATATTCTAATAAATTATTATATTTAGTGGAAAAATAATTAGCTTATATGAAACGAATTCTTAATAGAGCCAAAAACAAATCTGAAGCCGAAAAATGGGACATTATGCAGCAATTAAAGATGACCCCTGAAGAGAGGATTGCTATCTCAAGAGAATTAAGGAGGAGATTCTATGGAAAAAATGTTTCTGATGTAAGAGACAAAAAGATAAAAGTCAGAAAGTTATTTAGTCCGTAGTTTTTTAGTGGTTAGTTAAAAAGTGCGTGGTGCTTAGTTTTTTAGTGAAAAAGTTCGTAAATCATCATTCAGCGTTCCTTGTTCGAGATTCAATTTTGCTTACCGTTTAAGTTCATTCCTATAAAAGCTATAAAAATCCACAACAAACCTTGGTTGGATAGTTCTTTGGTCAAAATTTCAAAAATGTTATAAAGGAATATTTTTTTGTTAATAAGTCCACATTGTAAACAGTGCACTTTAACTCAAATAAGTTATTCAACTATTATTTTTTTATTTTTTAGTATTTTACTCATAAGGAATTAATATAGTATTTATTGCTCTTCCGCAATTATATTTTCAATTATTTAAATTAAAGTTTGATAATAAAGAGATAATTGTCAATTTTTATTACATATACAAACTGAACGTTTTATTTAAGTTATAGTAAATGGATCATACAGAAGCACATCCTACAATATCTTCACCGGTAATAGACTCTCCGATTGAAAAGATCGGTAAAAAGAGTCTTGTTATTAGAATCATTTTAAACTTTTTTATCTTTTTAACTTGCTACCTGGTCTTTTTTATCTTGAAGAAAAAAGGATTTATCTATGATGATAAATTATATAAAATTCCTCCCGATAATGATAGCTGGCTGGGGTTTGGGCAGTTTGCTCTCAGGAAAGTTCAGGATTAAACCGGAGCACATCCTGCTGGTAAGATTAAAAAGATATTATATTTCTTTAGTTGTTGCGCTTGGTACAATAGCAATTTTATTACTGCAAACAGAACTCTCTATATCACGATTTGTTGTTGTAGGCTCCTTAATAACTGCCTTTCTTATGGAATCAGGTATTGAACTATTCAAAATGAATGGTAAGATAGAAAAACCATTAATTGGATAGAGGTTCTATTTCTTACACATTAATAATTGTTGATTTTTTACTCCTAACCTTTATTCTTTATTATCTTTATGAAAAACGATTAGTGATTGAAAACCTTAATGAAAATCATATCATATTAATAATAGGAACTTATTTAAGCTGGCTGTTTGCCGCGTATAATAACACATCAGTTCAGACCGTTTGGTAAAGTATTTAATTTCTGGAAAGCGATAGGAACCCAATTTAAATTTTATATTCTAATTATTGCGTTGTTAGCAATTATCGTTTACATACTTCAGGAACCTGATCAAAATATCGCGTATTTATTTGGGCAGCATATTACTTGTACTTCCTCTGGTCTATGATTATTAACAATTTTTCTTTACCTGGATAAAGTACCGCAAAAAACGGATGAAATTAAAAGCGATTTTCTGCATGCTTATGAGCTGAAAAATCCTGAGTTGATCCTAAATCTGTACCAGGTTGAAATTAACAAATATAAGATTGAAGGGAAATTTTCAACTGAATCTAATCCAACTTTAGCAAATCGAGAATATATTTCTTTAAGGAATATCCGGAAGTATTCACGTTTCCTTGAAACGAAACTTGATCTTAAATACATTTGATTCTGATCGTACACACTATTTTACGATCGGCCGATCCGTATAATGTAAATATCTTACCGGAAAATCATCTGGAATTATTTATCAATCATCATCAGCTAAATGATTTTCGGCGGATAAACGACTATCTTAATGGAAGTAAATAAACGACTTGTTGATGGAGGAGTATTTGTAACAAATTTTGAACCTATCAGGTACAGGTATAAAAGATTCTTTAAAAAATATCCATTTCTGATTGGCAAATATTTTTTACCTGAGCTGATTTTATAAGGCATCGTGTTATACCCAAACTGCCGATTATTCGTAAAGTATTTTTTGCAGTTTACCAAGGGAAAAAACAGGGCTATATCTCTTGCAGAGGGATTGGGAAGGTTATACTACTGCGGCTTCGAGGTGTTGGATCTGAAGGACCTGGATAATATATGTTATGTTATTGCAAGAAAAGTAAAAGAACCATCCACAGATGAAAATCCCTCGTACAGCACTATAATAAAGATGAAACGTATTGGCAAAGGTGGAAAACCGATCTATGTTTATAAATTTAGAACTATGCATCCTTATTCAGAATATTTGCAGGCATTTGTTTACCAGCAGAATAATTTAGAAGTAGGAGGAAAGTTTAAAAATGATTTCCGAATAACACCTGGGGTTCAATTTTCCGCAGATTCTGGATAGATGAACTGCCGATGCTTATTAATTGGTTTAAAGGTGATTGTAAACTGGTTGGTGTTCGCCCATTAAGTAAGCAATACTTTGATTTGTATGATAATGAATTCAGGGAAAGGAGAATAAAATATAAACCCGGTCTTATCCCGCCTTTTTATGCCGATATGCCATCCAATATAATGGAAATACTGGAATCGGAAAAAACGTATCTCAACAGGTTTGATAAAAATAGATTGATGACCGATTTTATTTACTTCTGGAAATCTTTCAACAATATTGTTATAAATAGTAAAAGAAGTTCGTAGTTTTACGTTAATAGTCCGAAGTTCAAAGTCCAATGTTAATTTAATTAAATGTAATTATGAATAACAAAAAGGATTTACGAACTCTAAATGATGAAGGATAATGAAAAGAAAAGATTTGGAAGACATATGAGTTTCTGGACTGATTAGCAAGAACTATCGAAGTAATGCATTCAAAACAAGGACTGGAAATCATTTATCCGGTCAGATTGTCGGATCTGGTAACAGATCAAATTAGAGAAGAGCTTCGGTAGTCGAGTAATGGCTAATCATTGCATGAAGGATTTGATAGCAGTTCTGATAAATCTTTCGTTAACTTTATAAATTATCTTATAGATCTACTTCTAGAAGTTCAATCGCTACTTTATATTAGCAATGGATCAAAATGTATATTTCGATAGAAAGAATTTGAAACATTTCTATGAAAAATCAAAGGAAATGAATCAAGAATTTAATTGGCGGATTAGATAAGAATACTTAAAGTAGTCTATTATAACTTCTAAGATGATAATTCAAGCAATACCTTGTGGAATATTAAGACATTTCAAGAGGACTAACGACAACGGACTACAGACTAAGAACAAAGAACAATTTAATAATCTAAATGCTAATTAGGAATAATATAGTTTTATTGAGTTTGCTGATCAACTTATAATTTATTTGGCCAAATTGTATACACCCCATTACACAGTGATGTTTACGATTTTTTAGAAAGACAATCGTTAAAAAATAATATTACACTCGATGATGAGGTAAAACCATACTCAAGGAAATATATTGCTGAAAAGCTGACAGAAATTGAATCAGTAAAAAATAATCTTAATAGTGTTGAACAAGAAGAGTTTGAATTTTACAAACAGGAATACGCTTACGAATTAAATAATTTTGATAATGAAAGATGGTTTCTTTTTAGTTACGGTGATTCTCTTTTCTCATTAAAAGTTTCGCCAATAGCCGGGTATGGCATCTCAACCATTGGTAAGGCAAATGGATACACAAGGTGGATTGGTTTTTCTGCTTTCGGAACTTATAAGGATTGGTTCGGCGCAAGTGTTGATATCAGGGATAAAGGTGAGTTCGGTGATAATGTAGATAAAGATAAATCGTTTTCACCGCAAACTGGTGCAAATTATAAAGGCGCACCAAATGGAATTGAATATAATGATGTAAAGGGAAGTCTTACTTTCGATTGGAATTGGGGATCGGTTTCAATCATTAAAGATTATTTTAATTGGGGACACGGAAATTTCGGGCAGTTAATTTTATCATCAAAACCACCCGATTACCCGCGCATAGAACTTCACCTTAAACCGGTTGATTGGCTTCGATTCTCATACATACATGGCTGGCTTAACTCCCTGGTTATTGATTCATCCTCGATACATTATGAACATACCGGAAGCATAGATCCGCAAATAAAGGAAGCCTTCATAAATAAATATATTGCTGCAAACTTGTTAACCGTAACTCCTCTTTCCGGATTGGATATCTCTGTTGGCAATTCATTTGTTTACAGCGGTGATCTAAGACCAGAAATGTTTATACCTTTTCTCTTTTTTAAATGGCTCGATCATAATACCGGAAGAGGAAGTGTAAATGATGGTAACGGCACACTTTATTTTGATATTTCGTTAAAGTACCCCAAAGAATTTCAGTTCTACTCCACTGCTTTTATAGATGTTACAGAAATACGAAACGTGTTGGAAAATAATTTCAGCAATACATGGGTTGGCTATACATTCGGTGCAAAAAAAGTAAATCTATTAATTGATAATCTCGATCTATTACTCGAATACACTCGTATCAATCCCTGGGTTTATGAACATAAATTAGAATCAACTAATTATAAACATCTTGATTACACTTTGGGGCATTGGCTCGGGCAGAATGCAGACCAGGTAAGGATTCAATTCAATTATCGACCTGTAAGAGGTCTTAAATTCGAAGCCTATTTTGAAAGAGCCAGGAAAGGTGGTCTGGATGATATCTATTTTGCTTACGCCGGTATGGATGAATTTAATAAGTCCTTCTTATATTCTCCCTCCGGAAGGATAATTATTTTGGACTAAACTGCCGCTACGAATATATGCACGACCTGGTATTGAAAGGAAGCTACAGGTATTCTGATATTAAAGATGAAGACCCTGAAAGAACTCCGGAATATCTACTTGATCAAAACCATTCGTTTTCAATTACACTTTATTACGGAATGTAAACGACATAGCACTGTTGATTTTCATCAAGGAATTTTTTTGTAATCCTTTCTTTTTATAAGCAATATACCGTTATTAGTATAAACATTTTGTTTCATTACGGGACACCAAGATGAAATATCCATTTATTGTTGTTTTTTGTATTGTAGTATCAATACAAAGTTTTCCTCAAAATTCTTTTTCAAATAAATACCATCCGTTATCCGGCACATTTGGAGCTTCATTAGAAGGCGGTGCTACCTATACATTTTCAGATTTTAATAAAGATGGTACTAACATCTTCGGAAGAGCCTCGCTCGAATATATATTTCCTGCAAACAAGTTTGGAGCTTTTGGTTTGAGAGGATATAGCGGCGCTGGTTACCTTACCGGTTCTGATGGTGCTACCGGTAGCAGACCCGAATCTTGAAGATTTCAAAACTCAGTTATTTATTTTCGGTGGCGGTGTGGAATACCTGTTTATATTTTCTGAAGTTCTTTGTTCCTTATATTTATGGTGGTGCAGCCCTGCTCTATTTCGATCCAAAGGATAAAAACGGGAACCGGTTAACAAGAAATGCTTCGAGTGCTTATTCCAGGACAAAATTAGTTTAAATGGTGAATTTGGAATGAGATTCTTAGTATCTGAAAACATAAGTCTTAATCTTGGTGCAAATATAAATACTGTTCAAACCGATAACCTGGATGATGTTGTTGCTGGTTCAGATAACGATTTCTTTTTTACAGGTTTTGGTGGAATTACATACTACTTTGGTGGAACTAAAGATTCTGATGGAGACGGAATTAATGATAATGAAGATGCTTGCCCGAACACTCCGTTTGGTGTAGCAGTAGACCAGTTTGGATGTGCAGTAGATAGTGATAAAGATGGTGTCCCGGATTACCTGGATAGATGCTACAATACTCCGCCTAACATTGAAGTTGATGAATATGGCTGCCCCGCTGATACCGATGAGGACGGTGTGCCTGATTATCTTGATATGTGTATGGACACGCCACTCAATATTCCTGTTGATGTAAACGGATGCTCGTTAGATTCAGATCAAGATGGTGTCCCGGATTATATGGATAATTGTGCGGATACACCCGCCGGGGCAAAAGTTGATAAATGGGGTTGCCCGGTTGCTGAAAAACTGCCAGATGTAACCACCTTTGTACTAAGCGGAAGTGTTTATTTTGAATTTGCTAAATCTGATCTGCTGCCGCTGGCAAAAACTGAACTTGAAAAAATATTTACCGTTATGATTGAACATCCCGACACAAAGTGGTTGATAGAAGGACATACAGATAATACAGGTTCATACTCATTTAATAAACAGTTATCTTACGAACGTGCCTCTTCTGTAGCCAACTACTTAATAAATAATGGTATAGAGAGCGATCGTTTTGTAGTAATAGGTGTGGGTCCTGATGATCCTGCTGCAGATAATTCAACTGATTACGGCAGAGCTATGAACAGGAGAGTTACAATCAATTTGATTGATAAGGATACTAAAATTACGGGGAGCTTTGCACCTGCAAATTATAATACTTTTATTGAAAGAAATGTAGGACAAATGATTTTTACCGATGGTAATGTATTCTGTTTCCAGATAGCTGCCTTCAGAAACCGGTGGAGAGCGGAGAAAGAAGCTGCAAGATTATTGGATGCAGGTGAAAATGTATTTGTTGTTGAAGCATACTTGTCCGAACTGCAAAGTACCTGGTACAGGGTAAGAATTGGCTTTTTCAGTACAATTAATGAGGCAAGAGAATACAGAAAACGATTTATAAAATAGTTGAATATTATAATGTATTTTAATTAAGTTTTAATAGTTTAACCACTATCATTCTCTGTTATCTAATGATAGTGGTTTTCTTTTTATATAGAAAAATCACGTTATTAGTATAAACATTTTGTTTCTTTATGGGACACCAAGATGAAATATTCCATTTATTGTTATTTTTTGTATTGTATTATCAATACGAATGTTATCCTCAAAATTCTTTTTCAAATAAACACCATCCGTTATCCGGCACATTTGGGATTTCATTGGAAGGGGGCGCTACCTACACATTTTCAGATTTCAATAAAGATGGTATTAACATCTTTGGAAGAGCCTCACTCGAATATATATTCCCCGCAAGCAAGTTTGGAGCTATTGGTTTAAGAGGATATGGCGGAGCTGGTTACCTGACCGGTTCTGATAATGCTACAGGCAGCAGGCCCGAGCTTGAAGAATTCAAAACTCAGTTTTGGATTTTAGGTGGCGGCGCGGAATACTTTTTTATTCTTTCAGAATTCTTTGTTCCATATATTTATGGTGGAGCTGCCCTGCTATATTTCGATCCAAGAGATAATAGCGGGACTCGACTTACAAGAAATTCTTTGAAAATTTATTCCAGGACACAATTTACTTTAAATGGTGAATTTGGAATGAGATTTTTAGTATCTGAAAATATAAGTCTTAATCTTGGTGTAAATATAAATAATGTTCAAACCGATAACCTGGATGATGTTGTTGCTGGTTCAGATAACGATTTCTTTTTAACAGGTTTTGGTGGAATTACATTCTACTTTGGTGGAGCGAAAGATTCTGATTTGGATGGAATTAATGATAATGAAGATGCTTGCCCGAAAACTCCGTTTGGTGTAGCAGTAGACCAGTTTGGATGCGCAGTAGATAGTGATAAAGATGGTGTCCCGGATTACCTGGATAGATGCTCGCAATACTCCGCCTAACATTGAAGTTGATGAATATGGCTGCCCAATTGATACCGATAAGGACGGTGTGCCGGATTATCTTGATTTGTGTGATAGACACTCCACCCAATATTCCTGTTAACGATGAAGGATGCCCGTTAGATACGGATAAAGATGGTGTCCCGGATTATATGGATAATTGTGCGGATACACCCGCCGGGGCAAAAGTTGATAAATGGGGTTGCCCGGTTACTGAAGAACTGCCCGAAGTAACTACATTTGTACTAAGCGGAAGTGTTAATTTTGAAATTGCAAAATCGGATCTGTTGCCTCAGGCAAAAACTGAACTTGATAAAATAATAACTGTTATGATTGAACATCCCGACACAAAGTGGTTGATAGAAGGACATACAGATAATACAGGTTCATATGCATTTAATAAACAGTTATCTTACGAACGAGCCTCTTCTGTGGCTTTCTACCTAGTGAATAACGGAATAGAGCAGCGATCGTCTTGTAGTAAAAGGCGTGGGTCCTGATGATCCGGTTGCGGATAATTCTACTGAATACGGCAGGGCTATGAACAGGAGAGTTACAATCGATTTAATTGATAAGGAGACTAAAATTACCCAGGAGGTTTTGCACCTGGAAATTATAATACTTTTATTGAAAGAAATGTAGGACAAATGATTTTTACCGACGGTAATCTATTCTGTTTCCAGATAGCTGCCTTCAGAACGAGGGAGAAAGCGGAGAAAGAAGCTGCAAGATTATTGGATGCAGGTGAAAATGTATTTATCGTTGAATCATACTTACCCGAGCTGCAAAGTACATGGTACAGGGTAAGAATTGGCTTTTTCAAAACAATTAATGAGGCAAGAGAGTAGAGAAAACGATTTATGAGATAGTTAAATATTTTAATATATTTAAATTAAGTTTTAATAGTTTAATCCACTATCATTCTCTGTTATCTAATGATAGTGGATTTCTTTTTGTTAGGATAACAAGTTAAAAAAATATGAAAAAAGTAATCTCCGTTGTTGGTGCACGCCCTAATTTTATGAAAGTTGCGCCAATACATAAAGCATTTCAAAAATACTCGGATAAAATAAACCACCTTATTTGCCATACCGGACAGCATTATGATGCAAAGATGTCTAAAATATTTTTTGAAGATCTAAAGTTACCGAAACCCGATTTTTACCTTGGGGTTGGCAGCGGATCACATGCTGAACAAACCGGTAAAGTTATGATTGAATTTGAGAAGATTCTTCTAAAAGAAAAACCCGATCTGGTACTGGTTGTAGGCGATGTTAATTCAACTATTGCCTGCAGCTTAACTGCTGCCAAGCTTCATATTAAAACTGTTCATGTAGAAGCAGGTTTGCGTAGCTTTGATAGAGAAATGCCTGAAGAAGTAAACCGTGTACTTACTGATTCTATTTCGGAATTACTTTTTGTAACTGAAAAAAGCGGTATCACTAATCTTAAAAATGAAGGTGTTCCTGAAGAGAGAATATTCTTTGTTGGCAATGTAATGATAGATAACCTTACTCAACATCTTGAGCAAACTAATAAGTTGCCAACATTAAGAGATTTTAGTGTGGAACCTGGTAATTTTGTTCTTGTTACTATGCACCGCCCAAGCAATGTTGATTCTGATTCTCAATTAAAGAAAATTGTGCATATGTTAAACTCAATAGCCGGTAAAAGGAAAATTATTTTCCCAATCCATCCGCGTACAAGAAAAAATCTTGAATCCAGGAAGCTGATAAAGAGTTTAAATGATAATGTGATTTTAGCTGATCCGATTGGTTACCTCGATTTCCTCTGCCTGCTCCGCAATGCGGAATTGATCATTACAGATAGTGGAGGAATCCAGGAAGAGAGTACATTCCTGGGAGTTCAGTGCATTACAACACGGAAAACAACTGAAAGACCGATTACGGTAGAAATTGGAACAAATCACCTTGTTGGGGATGATTTCGAAAAGGCAGAGCAACTAGCTATTGAAATACTTAACGGGAATAAGAAATCCGGCCAAATTCCAGAGCTTTGGGATGGTAAAGCTTCTGATAGAATTGTTGATATAATAGCAGATAAGCTATTAAATTAAAAGATGTTAACCGCCGAAATCTAATAATATGATCACCATCCTCCACCACCTCCGCCTCCACCACCGCCTCCTGAAGATCCACCACTACTGCCTGAAGATGATCCAGGTGCTGTTGAAGAAGAAGAAATTGTACTTGAAAAGCTGCTCCCGAGTGAAGATGCAAATCCTGCTGCTCCCAAAGTACTAATAGCTGCACCATTATACCAATCAGGTGAATAGTCGCTGATTTCAGAGAGTAGATCGGAAAACTTTTCAGACCATTCATTTTCTACATTAAGAGCAAGAGCATATGGAAGGTATTTTTCAAAGAGTTGGGTAGTTTTCTCAGGTAAAGTGGCTTTTGCCAGGTTATCAACTTCGGCAACTGAAAGATACATTTTAAATCCTTCTATCTGGTCCATTAATTTTCTACCAAGAAGCGTAGGGGCTTTTAAAAGATGATAGAAAATAACATTTGCCAAAGCGATGATTCCAATAACTATAATAAGCAAAGGAGAACCTTCCGTTGCAAGTAGAAATAATCCAAATATTTCACCAGCTACAAAAGGAATTGAAAATAAAGTTATAAATATAGCAGCCAGAATTCCTCCCACCTTCACTTTTCCTTTTGCAACCACACCGCGCCACGCTTTAAAAACTGTAAAGAGTAATACCGATACACCCATACTCCAAAAAGTAGTCCATACTAAACTAAATGTAAGATCTGCGGAAGAATACATTGCAGCAGCGATGAGAATAATTACAGAAATAGCCATACCGATGATAAAATATTTCAGGTTTGTAATAAAATAAGTTTTTTCATAACTGTTTTTTAAAGATTTTTTTAAAGCTGTTATTGATTTTTTAATAACCGCGTGATTTTTCTGCTTAAGCTCTAACAGTAATTTTTCCTTACCATCAACCGGCGAAGTTTTCATTCTTAAAAGATAATTTAGAAAATAATTTCTTTTCATCTTTAGATAATTCTCCGTTACCATTCTCCATCTTAACCAGGGAATACTCATCATCATGTTCTTCAATTTTAATAAATCCTTTTACTGCAAGATTTATAATTGCAGAGGTAAAGACTTTATTATCATAACCCATTTCTGTTAGATATCTTGCAGCTGCGGGAGATATATTTGATGGTGGTTCAAACAAAGGAATGATCGTACCTTTCTGCGGATCCTTTACCAACCTTCAACCAGATTAAGGAATAATATATGAGCAGAATTACAACTCCTATTAATCCAATAATTGATGGAATATTATCCTGGATAAAATATCCAAACTTATCGCTTGCTGAAGGTTCGTTAACAAATCCTTTGGGAAATTGAACAAGAATCGTAAAACCCTCTGTAGAATTTAACTTTCTTGTAGTTTTCAGTTTAACTTTGGAACCATTTAATATTTCACCTTTATAGTCTTTTCCGGCTGAACCCTGGTAACCGGTAAATCCATCAATCTTAATTTCACTTCGGTTTATACCATTAGGAAGATTAACAACGACGCTGGCATTTTCAATTACAAAATCCCAGCCGTTGCCGGTAACATTCCAATAAAGTTCATCGAAGTCTTCAAAAAAACCTATCTGCCTGTTTGTTTTATACTTAATTGTATAAGTAGTAATCGCCCGGTTTTAAAAAAACATTGCTATCGCCAATGTAAACTCTAACACCGTTTGATTGACTTTCTGTGTGATAGCTCTCCCCTCTCCCATCACGAAGGATTTCAATCACTTCAAACTTAATTACAATGTTGTTTCCATATTTGTCTTCGTATTTTGTAGGAAAATCTCTAAAGATACCACGCTTAATCTGCACTCCTTCGGAATGAACTTTAATAACTTCCACAACATCCATCGATCCATCTTCATTAATGGTAATATCGCTGTCATACGAAATTATTCGTTCGCGGTTATTGAACTGCTTTCCGGATGAATAAGATGCGGGAATTGAAATAAGAATTAATAAAGCAGTGAAGATTAAAGATTTATAGATCATAATTTTACTTCCGGCGTTTTTCTTTCAGTTGCAAATGTTATTTCAAAAAATTCTTCTGGTTTAAAATTGAATATACCTGCAACAATATTATTTGGAAAAGATTCTACCCTGATGTTGTAATTTCGTACAGTTCCGTTATAATATCTCCTGGATAATTGAATCTGGTCTTCAATTTCCGTTAACTGATTTTGAAGATCAAGAAAATTTTCGTTCGCTTTCAAATCAGGGTAATCTTCAACAACTGCAAATAAGTTTTTTAACATACCTGATAGATCAGTTTCGGCAGCAGATTTATCTTTAATATTTTCTACCTGTGTTGATTTAGCTCTCTTTTCTGTTATATCCTCAAATAAATTTCTTTCGTGTTTGCTGTAACCTTTTACAGTTGTAACAAGATTCGGGATTAAATTATGCCGTCTCTTTAATTGCACATCTATCCCGCTCCATGCTTCCTTCATTAAGTTCCTCTCTTTTATAAATAGATTATAGATTATTATAAACCAAATAATAATGAGACCAACAGCTATTATGGGTATTGTTATCAACTTTAATTTCCCTCTTTTAATATTGCTTCTTTAAACTCGGCAATGTTGTTCATAACAGGAACCCCCAAACTCAACAAACGTTCTTTATTTTGATGTCCATCTGAAATAAGTAAACAATCTATACCCATTCCATTTGCAACCTCAAGGTCATGGGCTGTATCTCCTATCAATAATATTCTTTCATCGTTACCGTTAGGATTAATTTTTTTTATCATTTCTTTTCCAAGTTCCATTTTACTTCCGGCATAAATATTATCCAATCCGGATACATGCTCAAAATATTGATCTATCTTGAACGACTTAATGATCCCTTCCAGGTTATCATGCTTATATGCTGAAAGTAGATATTGTTTTTTCCCTCGCTCCTGTAAAAGCTGTATAGACTCAGTTACCGAAGGATACAAAGAACAATCAAGTTTATTCTCTTCATATTCAATCATAAATTCTCTTCCAAGAATCTCAAACGAATTCTTTTCAAAGTTATGTCCTGCAAGTTTGTAATACTCTTCAACGGGGAATGTAAATATTTCGCGATATTTTTCTAGCGATATTTCAGGCAGAGATTCGTTTCTTAAAAGATTATTCATTATTGAAGCACACAATTCAACATCGTTAAGAAGTGTCCCGTTCCAATCCCAAATTATATGATTATATTTTAAAATATTAGTTAACATATTTCCGAATCGATAATTAGTTTACAGAATTCGTACACAATTTCAGCTGTTATTCCCCAAACGATTTCGCCGGGAGTATTATAAACAAAAACCCGATGCCGTGCCTTCCTCCAGGGATCAGCGTAACGATTTGGTAAACCCAATTTTTTTACAGGCAATAGTTCAATTTTATTTCCATCTTCATCATCTTCATAAGGATGAGCCCGAACATTAATATAATAAGTATCCGGTTTATTTTCTAAGAAAAATGAAACCGGGATGGTAAATATTTTTTCAACTTCTTTAGTATCAATATTCAGATCTTCAATTGAACTGATATTAAGTATTCCTACATATGGATCGACAGTAATTCCCATCGGGGCTATAAGTGTACCCATTCCCCCAATTATTTCAACCTGATCTGCAGCAGTTCCAAGCTCTTCAGTGGTTTCTCTTATTGCAGTATCTTCAAAATTATTTATCAAGTTGAGTATCAATTTCTCCACCTGGAAAGCTCACTTCCCCGCCCTGTCTAATATTTCCGGCTCTTTTTTCAAATAAGAAATGGCATTCATCATTTATAAACAAAAGCGGAACAAGAACAGCAGAATTGAAATATTTATCCTTAGCCAAAACAGATGGCTGGTTTGCTAAAGCGCTCTTTAATAATTTGATTTTTTCATTGTCCAGCATTTTATCGAAACAGGTATTATTTTAATTTTTATTAAAATAGAGTATAAAGATAAGAAATGATTTGCAGGAATTTTAAAAAAAGGTTAAATGTTCGCCGTTTATTTGAAAAAACTCAGAAAATTAACAGGGATATGCTATTCATCTGCAATTGTAATTTGACTTACACTAATTTATTCTATAACTGTAAAAATTTGGAATGAAGCAATAAATAATATATTTTAGAGTTGTTACGTGTTACCACACAATAATAATGTTGAAAGGATTAAAATGAATCTTTTGAAAATGATTTTTTTATGCATTTTGTTTTCCCTTTTAAGTTCACAATCTTTTTCATTACCCCGGTTTGCAGTTAGATTGAGTGATAAATGTATTGATTGCCATTATAATCCAACCGGTGGAATTATCAGAAATGATAACGGTTTTTTTTATGGGCAAAATATGTTGAGTCTTATCTCTCCAAGACAAAAAGAATTTTCTATGTCCCCAAAACTGAATGATAACGTTTCAATTGGAATGGATTTAAGAGGACAATTTTTATACTCACAAGAAAAAAAGCGAACTGATTTCCAACGAATGACCGGTTCTATTTATGGAAGGATTGGATTATCAAAAAAAATAAATATTCTTGCACGCTACGATTTTGTAAATGATATCTGGGAAGCGTATGGTATTGCACATATCTTACCGAATAATAGCTACATTAAAGCAGGTTCATTTCAACCGAATTATGGTATAAGGTTGGATGATCATACAGCTTACACAAGAGGTGGAGATTTCTTTTTACTTTTTCAGAATGGAGCAAGAACAGGATTAATTTATGATCCGTTTTATATTGAAGCAGGAGCTGAAGTAGGAATTTATATTTCTGATCTTATATTTTTAACATCAAGCGTTGGTGCGAATTTAAACAATCCTACTCTTTCAAAAGATCCAACTTATACAGCCAGACTTGAACTTACACCTTCAATTGGCAGAGTTGGTTTATTGCTTGGCGGCTCTTATGCCGCTGCTAATGTACCACAAAAAACCGAGATGTATGGAGGATTTGCAGGAATTGGGTATGATAGATTTTCTCAGTTTTAGCTGAGTTCGATCAGAGCCAGCAATTTGCTAGCAGCAGATATTAAATCAAATATGTTGATGGTAGAAGCTGCTTACATTATAATGGTAGGATTAGAAGCATTTGCACGTTATGATTGGTTGGATATAGATGCAAATAAAGATACTGAAACAATTGCTCACTTAATCTTGGGATTTGAATTTATTCCTTACAGCTTTATCGAGATAAGACCTCAATACAGGTTTATTATTGAAGACCCGGTGTTAAACAACGATTCAATTGTAATTCAATTTCATTTTTGGTACTAAAATAATCGTTGCAATAAGTGGCTGCGATTAATTTCGCAGCTAGTTTATAATTTTAAATCTATTCATAGTGTTCAATAAACTTTTCTTCGTGATGAAGGTAATCAACTAACTCCTCTTTGTACGAAATAAGTAATTCCTTTGTCCATCGTAAATACCTGGCTCCAGCACTGCAAAGCTGCCTGGTTTCTTCCACGCAGGTTTCATCAAAATTTTCTTCAGGAAGTAGTTTGTTGATCAATCCCAAATCGACTGCTTTTTTTGCAGAAATTTCACCGCCATTAAAAATGTAGTCAGTAGCTTTTCCTAATCCAATATATTTGGGAAGGAAGAACGGCAAAGCTCCTCCTGCGTGTAAACCATACTTTGCATGAGATAAAGATATTAGACAGTCTTCAGTTGCAAACCTGAAATTTGATGCTAAGCTGGCACCAAAAAAAGGTGTAACTATTGTTCCATTTAAACCGGATACTACCAACTTGCGATAGTTTGTGGTAGCCATAATAAAGCTGTTAAGCACATTCACTTCGCGGGCGCGAATGTTGGCTCTCTCTCCGGGTGAAAGTTCGTGCGGTTTTTCGGAAGAAAAATCTTTACCGGTTACACTGGATAAAAACACCTCGTATGCAGTGTTACCAAAGCATCCCTTTTCATTAAGTATAAGGATCGCTTTAATTTTTTCTTCCTCAGCTACAAGATCGAACCAGTATAATATTCTTCTGCTTATATCAAGATCTGTAAGTGAGTAGAATGCGTTGCATTTTACTTTAACGATTGCGATTTCTCCATCAACAGAACATCTGAAATCGTTGTTTTCAAATTCAAGTGAAAGCTCTTCTTTCATAACTTCCTCCTGTTTAGAATTTATTAGCGATGTAAATTAAATATGGGTAAAATATTGGCAAGTTTAAAGAGTTTGGTAAAATATTATTCAATACCAGAATTAAATAAATTGTATTATTCTATAATTTATCATAAATTAAAATAGTAGGAAGTTTTAAATAATTAAATCTATTAAATTAGAAGAACAAGTATTACTGAATTGTAATTGTTAAAATAAATACCATATAAGAAGAGGTAATTAAAAGATGATGAAATTGAAAAATATATTATTCCCAACAGATTTTTCCCGCTGTGCCGATCAAGCACTAATTCATGCAGTTTACCTTGCAGAGAAGTACGAGGCAGCACTTCATCTTTTGCATGTTGTAACTCTTTTTGAAGACCAGCCGGGTTTATTAAGCGATGAGTTTGCTGAAACAGAAGAGCTGGTAAGAAAACTGGAAGAGAAAGCCGAGATTGAATTGAACAGTGTTGCCAGCTGCTCATGGAAACGATGATATGGAAATAGTAATAAAACAAAAACGTGCAATCTCTGCAGCCCCGGCAATTCTGGAATATTCTTCTAAAAACGGTATCGATTTGATTGTGATGGGAACGCATGGCAGAAGAGGAATTGAGCATTTACTTTTGGGCAGCGCAGCAGAGGAAGTAGTTCGATTAGCTGATTGCCCGGTATTCACCATTCGTGAATCTGAAGAGGTTAAACCTATTAAATTATTTGAACGAATACTTAGTGCCGATAGATTTTTCAGATCATTCTAAAAAGGCGCTCGTTTATGCAAAAGAAATTGCTGAATCATATGGTGCAAACTTGCAGCTTTTACATGTAATTGAGGATACAATACATCCTGCTTTTTCCTTATCTGGTAAGTCTTCGATATTCGATCTTGTGCCGGGTATAGAAGAAGATTGCAGGAGAAGGATAGAGAAATTGATTCAGGAAACCGGAGTATCTAAAGAGAATACTGAGATAATTGTAAAAGGCGGGCAGGCAGCTCACGATATAATAAAATTCGCAAAAGATAATTCAAGCGACCTGGTTGTAATTGCTACACACGGGCTAACCGGCATTGAACACCTACTGCTTGGAAGTGTAACGGAAAAAGTTGTCAGGATGGCTCCCTGTCCTGTGTTCACTGTTAAATCATTTGGGAAGAATTTAACCTAGTATTCAGATATCAAATCAGTTTATAAAAAGGTTTCCAGCTCCATTACTGTAGAAAGTTTCTATTAATTTGATGCAGTTCTTTAACTACTAATAATTTTTTTTCAAAATTATCTTTACTTTTTACTTAGTTATGTCGATATTTGTGGAACAAGTGCAATAATTGTTAAAAGCACCAATGTATTAAGTAACAGGTTTACCTTTTATGACAATCAGGGAACGCTTCAGAATTTTGGCAACGCCTGCTGCAGGGGCATATCAACTTCCTACTATACCAACAAAATTTTTCTACCTGGCAATAAGATGTAACCTACATTAATATTAATTAGATTATAGTCTGTACTGCAGCCGGGTTATAATCTTTAAAAAGGAGATTGCTGTGGAGAATTTCTTTACCATTTTTACAAACCGCAAATCAATTCCGTTGGTAATAGTTACCCTCTTTTTATTCCTCACAAAATTAACAATTGGGCAAACGTTAACTTATAACGATAGCTGGGGAGAGCAGGGTTACAGTCTGCTCTCTGAAAATTCAGGTGGAATAGAATTAAACTTTTCTATAACTCAGTTTGAACTAAGGGAGAACAACATCGATGGCACGTTGATGTCTTCAGTTCATCTTCCGGGGGTATTTTTACCTAACGATGAGGGGGCACCTGATTTACCCGGTACATCAAGATTTATCGCATTGCCCCAAGGAGCAAATGTATCATTTCAAATTCTGAATTCGCGGACAGAGGTGATCGATAACATAGAAATTGCTCCTGCATTTCGCATACCAAAAGGTACTGATGATTCACCATTAGTGTATGCTAAAAATGGTGTGATTTATTCTATGAACGCCTTCTACCCGGAACAACCGATTTTGCTTTCTGAAAAAACTAAAATTAGAGGAGTTGATGTTGCACAATTAGGTATAACTCCGTTTCAATATAATCCTGTCACAAAGCAGCTTATTATTTACAGGGATATTAGGATTAGTGTTAAATTTTCGGGTGGTAGTGGTTATTTTGGCGAAAATCGTTTGCGCAGCAGGTGGTTCGATCCAATCTTAAAAAATCTTGTTATCAATCATAATTCACTTCCCGATGTAAATTTTAATATCGATGGTGATTCTGAATTGGAAGATTTTGAATACCTCATCATTTGCCCCGATGATCCTACATTTTTAGCATGGGCAGATTCTATTAAGAATTTCAGAACGTTACAAGGAATAATAACTGGAGTTGTAACAACTACCGAAGCAGGTGGGAATAATGCCACTGCCATAGAAAATTATATTAATAATGCTTATAACACATGGAACATTCCACCGGTGGCAGTTCTTTTCTTGGGAGATTATGGTACCAGCGGTAATACCGTTCACAGTCCAACTTGGGATAGTTACTGTGTATCTGATCATATTTATGCCGATGTAAATGAGAATGATATGGCGGATATAATAACAGCACGCATAACAGCACAGAATGCCCAGCACCTGGAAACAATGATAAACAAATTTTTAGATTATGAAAGTTCACCCCCAACAAATTCGAATTATTATAATAATCCGATTACGGCAATGGGTTGGCAAACTGAAAGATGGTTTCAGATTTGTTCCGAAAGTGTTAATGGATTCTGGGAATTCGGTTTAGGCAAATCACCAGTGAGAGAAAATGCGATTTATAGTGGATCACCACCCTTCACAATTTGGTCTTCAAATCAAAATACAAATATGGTGGTTAATTATTTTGGGCCAAATGGACAGGGTTATATTCCTCAAACACCTTTACATCTAACTGATTGGGGTGGTAGTGCTACACGTCTAAACAGTGATATTAATAGCGGCGCTTTTATGTTACAGCATCGCGATCACGGTGGCGAAACCGGTTGGGGTGAACCTGATTATAATATTTCCGATTTATCAGGATTAACAAATGAAGACCTGGTTTTTGTATTTTCTATTAATTGCCTAACCGGCAAGTTTAACTGGAGCGGAACATGTTTTGCCGAAGCTTTTCACAGGCATGATTACGGTGCTCTAGGAATAATTGCAGCCTCTGAAGTTTCCTATTCATTTGTTAATGATACATATGTTTGGGGATTGTATGATGGTATGTGGCCAGACTTCATGCCTGATTACGGTAACACCGGACCAGATAAAATATTACCGGCATTCGGTAACGTGTATGGAAAATATTTTTTACAATACTCAAACTGGCCATATAACTCAAGCAGCAAAGAAGTTACATATTATTTATTCCATCACCATGGAGATGCTTTTAGTACAGTTTATACTGAGATGCCTCAATTGTTAACTGTTGTACACGAGGGAGCAATGTTAAGCGGGGTAACTTCATTTGATGTTTCGGCTGATGAATATTCACTCATATCTTTAACTGTTAACGGAGAAATCATCGGAACAGCAGAAGGTACAGGCGCGCCGGTTTCAATTCAGATTGAACCGCAGTTGCCAGGTCAAAATATGATAGTTACAGTTACAAAACAGAATTATTATCGCTACCAGCAGGTTGTGCCAATCGTTCCTCCAAGCGGACCTTATGTAATTAAAGAATCTTATTTATTAAATGATTCAGCAGGGAACAACGATGGATTGCTGGATTATGGAGAATCACCACTTCTTACTTTATCTGTAAAAAATGTTGGTGTCGCTCAAGCGACTAATGTATCCGTTACGCTAAGGACAGAAGATGTTTATATCACAATTACAGATAGTACAGAATTTTATGGAATTATTGAACCCGATAGCATAAAAACCATCATTGATGGCTATGCTTTTGACTGCGATCCATTAGTACCAGATGGACATAGTATTTTGTTTTCCGTGATTGCTACAGATGGTGCTCATGTTTGGGAAAGCAGTTTTTCAATTGAAGCCCACTCCCCTGTTTTTGAACTTGGAACGTATAGCGTTTCCGATCCTGCAGGAAATAATAATGGCATATTAGATCCTGGTGAAACTGCAGATATACAAGTTGAACTTTCAAATACAGGATCTTCAGATGCTGTAAACGTAATGGGGGATCTCTCATCTATCGACCAGTACATTACAGTAAATTCCGGACCACAATTATATGGTAACTTGCTAGCTGGTTCGTCAGTAACCAAAACGTTTAGTGTTACTGCCGATATAAACGCTCCTTCAGGACATCAGGCACTATTTAATCTTGATGTAACCGCAGATCCTAATTTTAACCGCGAGCGAATCCTTCACAATAACTGTTGGGCAAATTCCTGTATTAATTTTATGTTTAGATGAAAACCATAACTCCAGTCCTGCAATGATGAGTTGTTTGGATGTTCACAATGTCTCTTATGAATATCATACAACTTTTCCGGCAGATTTAACTCTATATAAATCAATTTTTGTTTGTCTTGGCATTTTTAGTGCAAATCATGTTTTATCAAATTCTGAGGGACAACTTCTGGCTGATTATCTTTCACAGGGTGGAATGATTTATATGGAAGGAGGAGATACCTGGTACTACGATGATCAAACACCTGTTCATCCGATGTTCAATATAAATGGAACTTCTGATGGAAGCGGAGATCTTGGAAATGTTTTAGGACAAACAGGAACCTTTACTGAGGGTATGAATTTTTCATACACTGGAGAAAACAACTGGATTGATCATTTGGAGAGTTTAGCTCCTGCACAAATGATCTTTAGGAATCAATCACCGGATTATGGTTGCGCGGTTGCCTATGATGCAGGTGTTTATAGAACAATAGGCTCATCATTCGAATTTGGGGGATTAGCAGATGGTACATCACCTTCTACAAAAGATGAATTGATGGAGCAGATAATTGAATTCTTCTCATTACAAATTATTCCTGTTGAACTAACTTCATTTAATGCGGAAGTTGATGAAAACGGAATTCTTTTGTTATGGTTGACAGCAACAGAGACGAACAATGCCGGTTTTGAAGTTGAAAAAAGTACGGATAATACAAAGTTTGAAAATGTTGGGTACATTAAAGGAAACGGAACGACTGCAGAAAAGCAGGAATATAGATTTAGAGATACCGATGTTACTGGTAAAGGCAAATGCTACTATAGATTGAAACAAATTGATTATGATGGTACCGCAGCTTATTCAGAAGTTATTGAAGTTGATTACTCAATAATTCCAGTTGAGTTTAGTCTTTCACAAAATTATCCGAATCCATTTAATCCAACAACTACAATTAAATTAGGAATTCCGCAAACGACTAATGTAACACTTAAAATTTATGATGCTCTTGGTTCAGAAGTTGAAACTTTACTTGATGAAAAACTTGAACCAGGTTATTATAAACATATTTGGGATGCTTCAAGATTTGCAAGTGGTGTATATTTCTACAGGATAATTGCTGGCACATTTGTAAAAACAAAGAAACTTATGATTCTTAAATAAGTATTTGCAAATCTGTTAATTAAAAAAGCCCTGCAAACGCGGGGCTTTTTTTTGTGGGCCCAGATGGACTCGAACCACCGACCCTTTGATTCAGAAAAAATGTAATTACGGAGGATCCGGAATACTGGTATAAAGTACTTGCTGAAACTCTATTTAGAATAAACTACCTGGAAGAAAAGAAATGCCATTGTAGTGAATGTAATAGAGAGCTATCAGAATTAGAGGAATTCCTGCCTAAAATAAAGAAGCATTTAATTGAATTAAGGATTGAAAATTAAAACCCCCACCTATGTTATAAGCAGTGGTTGGGGAATTGGTTGATTAACAATTAGAATTAAATCTAAGAGCCTTGGTGCTTTTTGTTAATCAATTTGTATTGTTGTAAACATTCCAATTGCTTGGTGGGGATAATAAGATCTATGGTCACATTGTATTGCTACTAATTAGTGATCAATTTTTGATTGTTTGTTTCGATAAATTTAATTTTCCGTTAGCAGCAGAATTTTTTATTCCTGATTAGTATTAGTTATGTGTCGGAATCAATAATGGAGTCATTAATGTTTAAAGAACTTAAAGAAATTAATACACGTCCCACACCTTTTCAATATTATACAGCAAATGAACTGTGGGCAAATGAGCATACAGCAAAACAAATGCTTGAATACCACTTAAATGAAACAATTGATGTTTCATCTCGTAACAAGAACTTTATTGAAAGCTCTGTGAAGTGGATAGTTTCACATTTTGGAGTTGATAAAAGAACTGAAATTGCAGACTTCGGTTGTGGTCCGGGACTATACACAACTAGACTAGCAGAGCGAAATGCAATTGTTACTGGCATTGATTTTTCAGAAAACTCTTTAAAGCACGCAAAACAAGTGGCTGCTCAAAAAAAATTGAAAATAAATTATGTCCTGACTAATTATTTGGATTTTGAGACGACAAATAACTTCGATCTCATCATAATGATTATGTGTGATTATTGTGCTTTAAGTCCGGAGCAAAGAAAAATAATGCTCTCAAAATTCTATTCACTATTGAAACCAGATGGTTTAGTATTACTTGATGTGTATTCTTTGAACAGTTTTAACCAAAAAGAAGAATCAGCAACCTATGAACTCAATCAATTAAATAGTTTTTGGTCACCTGAGGATTATTATTGTTTTGTTAACACATTCAAATACGATGAAGAAAAAGTAATACTGGATAAATACACAATAATCGAAGAATCAAGAAAACGTATAGTCTTTAACTGGCTACAGTATTTCAGCAAAGATTCACTTAAAAAAGAATTTGAAGAAAATGGATTTAAGGTTGCAGAATTATACTCAGATGTTGCCGGGAAAATTTTTAGATCTGATTCTAATGAAATTGCTATTGTTGCAAAGAAGTCGTAGATAAAAAATCCCCGCCTATGTTATTAAGCAGGGATTTGGAACTAATGCAATATCATTAACTGAATTTATAATTGTTGCATCCGATGCTGCTAGTGTAACCGTCAGATACTGAGCAAGTAGACCTACGCCAGCATCAATCCTTTTTACTAAAACCCAACACCTGCACCAAAGCTTACAAACGGATCCCACTTCTTATAAGGTGAATTCTTATCATTTAATACATCAACTAAAACTTCTGCAAAAATCCAAACATTTGGACCAACCATTTGTGAAACACCGCCGCCAAGCAGTAAAAATGGAACCCAAACTCTTTCACTCATCCATTTATTGTTCTGTAAATCAAAGCCAGTAATCTGATCGAAGCTTGTATAAACAAATTCGCCGTGCAAATAGAATTGTGGGACAACCCTGTAACGTGTAAATATGCTACCGCCAAAGTTATGAGAGTTAAAAGTTGGATCGATGCGTTTATCACTTATATAGGAGTATGCCAACTTACCGCCAACAGAAAACTTAGGGGTAACTTTATATCCCACAAGCGGCTGTACACTGAGGTATAAATAATTGTTCCAGAATCTGAAACCAACATTGCCTCCATAATACCAGCGGTTTTGTTGTGGATTTGGTTTAAATGGATTATAAATTGCATTATCGTTTTCTTCAGTTTCTATACCCATGCTGTAAACTGCGGTAACACTTATTACAATTAAAAAAAGTATAAAGAATTTTTTCATTTTCTCCTCCGATAAATATTTTTAATTTATAAACAAATTAATATAGTCTAAATTATTAGAATACTTCATCAACATTTATCCGCCGCAGTCCCGCCACAGGCGGGCAAGTCTAACGGAGGAGGACCATCTTCTTAGTTTCAACAAAAGAACCTCCCTGCCTAACGGCAGGCAGGTTCTTAGTCTCAATAATATTTACTCCCTATGAATTGCAGATCACATTCTCAATGTTTTACTTACTCAAACTATTCGAATTTATCATTAAAGAATTTATTGGGCTTAATGTGTAGAAACTTATTAGTGTAATTAAAGATGAGGTTGAATCTTCTCAGTGCATCATTCCCAAGTATACCATCTGCATTTTCCTGTTTTGAACGTATCTCTGCCTGGGCAAATGCAGCAATTACTTCGTTCAGCTCGAAAGATCCAATTATCAATTTTGATATTTTACCTTTCTTTCCATAGATATCTCCACTTAACCCTCGCCCTAAATAGGATTCTTCCGTTTTTACTGGCAAAGTGAATTTCATATTCTCTCTCTCCATAAGTTCAATTGCTTCGCCTGAAGCCAAATCAATGTATGTTGAAATAGTTATTGGATATTCGTTTTCAACAACGATGGAAACATCTATCCAAGGAATTTGATTTTTCTTAAAGTAAATAGGTATCGATTCCCAGCTATTATCAATTTCTAATTTCTCTGGATCATGTAAAATTATCTGTTCATTATCGTAATTAATTTCCGTTGCATAATTTCCCAGTATGGAATATCCTATTACACCATCAGAGGGGAATCCTTTGTAGATATCATTTTGCAGTAGAATAATTTTCTGATTTTTGAATTCAACATCTCCAACAAAAAAACTTGCTGATTCATCCATTAGAGCAGTAGAAGGATTACCACTTCCAGCACCTGGGACCCTTACCTCTATAGCATTATTTAATTTAATTGAATCATTTAGATCAGGATTATAAATCAACAGCCCATCAAAAGCCATCCCCGTATCAAGTATGATTTTTAGCGGTCCGACCCCATTAATTTTTACTGGAATTATTGTTATATTTCTTTCCATAACTATTGGGATGGTTTGAGACCAGGCAACATAAGAAGATATTAAGAATAGAATGATGAAAAAAAATCTGAAGAGTTTAAAAGAGTTATCAGCTTTCATTTTAACTCCCTTGGTTATTTCTTATCTGTAACTTAATTGAATAAAAATATTAAGGCAAGAAAAATAAACCTTGTTAAACAGCAAGCATCGGTTTTAAAAATATATTCGAGATTGTATGCGGGCTTTCCATCACCAACCCCGCTATCATTATATAGCCCTATACACCCATTGACAGGTTAGAATTTTTGGTCATAAAAAACCCCGGCTATGTTATGAAGCAGGGGTGACTTAGTAAAATTTTATTGCGCTACATCACTCTAATTTTAAGATACAGCGTAATCAATAGTGCAATTAAGATTGCAATATAAAATACTATCATATTATTCCATACCACTTTAAATTAAATTAGAATTACACTTAAATTATGGATTGATGAACATTGATCATTGAATCAAAGCTTAGCGTAATCTCACGGTGCTTTGGATCATTATTGCTCTCTAATGCTTCTTCTCTTGTTTGATAATTTTCAAATATCCTGAGAGTATTAGTTACGTGGAATAATTTCGCGTCCAGCCTCATAGGATCAATTAAATATTATTTTTCCACCTTTTTCCTTCATCATCTTTTGTCCAACTACAAGTGATCCAATGAAAGCGGAGTCAATAAACTCACACTGGCTAATATCAATAGCTAACATCTTTACACCAAAGATAATTTGTTCTTCTATAATCGACTTTAGTTTCTTTGATTCGTTTATGCTTGCACTAGTGAGATTTACGACAACAGTCCTCACTCCTTTAACAGTCAATAGTTCAAACTCTTTTGACATAGTAGTTGTCCCATATATTTTTGTTAATAATCCCATTTCAGTTTAAGGCAGTTACAATTATCTCCTTTAATTTAACTGTAGCCTTAGCATCAGTTGGATTTAATCCATTATTAGACAAACTATATACCAAATTCAATTTGATGTAAAAATCAATCAATTAGACAAAATTGTGCCTCATCATTAGAAAATTTATCAAAATTATACGTTTCAATCGATTATATCCCTCTCTCAAAGAAACGAGGATTTGGTAATTCCTAAATGATGCATTCTTAAAATTTATTCGAGAATGAACGCCAGCTTTCCATCGTCACCGACGCCACCTTTTTCAGGGGTGTATGGGGTCACTTATGGTTAGAATTTTTAGTCAACTTTTAAGTTAAAAATATCAATCAAAACTCTTTATAGCATCTTCTCTTGTTTTATATAGATCAAATAATTCGAGAGTTTTTGTAGTTAGTAAATATATCTTCTTTTGAAATGGCCTGTTTTACTACTTTCAACTTCTTACCTTTGTCAGACAACTCGCCCAAAGCCCATATAATCGCCTCCAAAGAAAGTCGAGTCAATATAATCACACTTGCTGAGATCAATTACTAAATTAGTATGACCGGAATTAATCTCCTCTTCTATTGTCTCCCTAAATTCATTAGCTTCATTTATAGTTGAGCGAGTTAGGTTAACAGCTATAACAAACACACCATCAACAAATATCTTTTCAAAAGCTTCCAAGATAATTCCTAATGTTTTTCCAGTGCTTAATTTTAGATTAAAATATTGTCAAATTACTTCATCAACATTTATCCGCCGCAGTCCCGCCACAGGCGGGCAAGTCTAACGAAGGAGGACCATCTTCTTAGTCTGGATGAAATTACCGGCTTGTAGACGATACAAATAAATACCACTTGAAAGTTTGGTGGCATTAAATTCTATTTCATAGTATCCTGCTTCCTGCTCTCCATTCACCAACAGTTCAACTTCTCTTCCGAGTATATCATAAATCCTCAGCTCAACAAATGTTCTTTCAGGTATTCCATACTTAATTGTTGTTCTAGGATTGAATGGGTTAGGGTAGTTCTGAAATAATTTATAACTAATTGGTATTTCTATTTCATCTTCCAACACTTTTTGTTATAATACTAATTGAGTCTTTCCAGAATAACCAGCCGTCACTTTTAATTTCAAAATTAAATCTGAATGGCTTTGAAAAATTTGAATCAACCCTCAACCGTATAGTAACCAGTAGGTGATACAATTTCTCCTGGTGCTAAGCTTGCAATATATATAGTGCCGCTAATATATGTTATTAAACTATCATCAGAGGACATAGTAATCGATAAGTTTTCAACTGTGAAGGTTTGTCCCTCATTTTCTACAAATGGTCTAACCGTATATTTTTTAGGAACAGGATTGTAGGTAGTATCGATAAAGAATCAATTTCTATCGGTCCTGCTGTAGTAAATCGCTGCATATTAGAAAATGTAAATGATTCACCTGTATTATTATCAATGGTTTTAATCCCAAGTTTATAAAATTCCTCTATATTTGGTAATTTACCCAATCACCTTGCCAATTCTCTAAGGACTCAGTTTTTCTAGGTCAATTGAATCAATGAAAGTAGTTTCTAAATTCTCTATGTAAACTCTAGCTGTTACATTGTGAGAGTTGGGATTTTCAACTATGGCTGAAACACTAACGGTATCACTTACTTCATAATAATGTGTGTCTGTTAAAACATTACGTCCATAAACTAAATTACCCATCCATTCAAGTGCCGCCTCTACAACGGCATCCTTACCCTGAGCTACATCATCTTTATTATGCCATACTGCAAAATCAATTGGTAGCTCCTTCCGATTCAAGAAATAGGCATTATCAGAGACAAGAGCATAATCTTGCTTAGAATAGTTTAGATACCAATCCGGAAAACCACCAATTGAATTACTTAACCCCAGGCTTCCACAAGTTGGTTTACCAAATGTTCTTGACATTCTTCCCAGATGTGATAGTCTGTATGCATTTCTTATCACCCATACTGATGCAAAATGGACCAGTTAATAAGGCAATTGGACGTTCATATTTATCCGGGGGTGAACCGGCTTAATCGAGATGTTGAAGTGAGTCACCAGTTCAAACATAGTGTCCAATTATTCGGACTACACCTGAATGCATCTATCATTGTATATATTTCTTTTCATTTGCTAAAATTCCGAAAGCTTCTTGCCAAACTTGGCTAATCCATCCACCACCCGTAAATCTCATATCAATGATCAAAGCGTCTGTGTTTTTTAATGAATCAACTGCCTCAAGCATTTTTTGGTTCATTTTGAAAGTAACCATATGATGGAATATATATATGTAGCCTATATTGGTATTTTGTATTATACCATAGGATATGGGTTCAGTATTAAAATTGGAGGGAAATGGCACAGGTGGAAATGGTACACCGGGAATAGGCATTTGTTCGTTATTTGTCATTGATGATGTATTAAAACTAACCATAGGACTGAGATCTAAATGTACAGTATCCCCTGTTGAATATTTTAGTATATCAATAGTATCAAACAAGTGCCAGTTCATAATCGATCCTACAAACATTGCATCATTATGAGCAGTTTCTGATCCACCACTTGCTGGAAATATTGGTAGTTCAGCTTCCATTAACTCATTTAATAAGTCAATCCACTTGATACCGTTATAACCAAGTATTACATCACCTGGTTGTAGATTAAGAGGATGACTTGGAGCTCTTTTCTGAAGACTATGATAGTAGAATCGGGTGTAACAGGTTACTACAGCACCAGCGTGCTTCCCACGTCTCCGTAAGCTGTTATGTGTCAGCAATGGAACTCCTGGATTTAGTGGCGTGGAGAATACTTCATCATCATATGCATAGGTATGCCAATCCCTGAGGGAGATAGAAAAATAGTCCATTATTGCAGCAAATCTTCCGCGACTTGTAGATGAGATTTTATCTTGTTATAATAGAAAGCTTTTAATGTATCCCAGGTTTGCGTTGTCAACCCTAGTGATAAAAACCCATCAAATGCAAGTTCAAGTCCAGCTTTTTATGAATGTGCTTTACATATTTGCTGCTTCTGTTCGAAAGGTAATCCCGGTCCCCAAGTTGTATCAATAATGTATTGCCAATCTAACTTTGATTCGTAAAAGGATTTTTCAGGTAGTTCTTTAATATTCGGATCGTGACTTGCTAACTTTAAATAAAACTGGCTCTTGAGTTTGTTCTGTAACCAATCTTGTGCAAGTGTATTAAGTTGTATTAAAAGAAATGCAATAAAAAGTAAAGATAAGTTTTTCATAGCAACCTCCTTAATGAGTGGAATTGAAAAATATATTCAACACACTCTACGCCTTGGGGGAAGCACAATATTCTGGAATGAATTAAGAGTAACGATAATCAATACGTTTCTCTCAAGGGGTAGATAATAATTACTGACTCAAATTGGTGATATTATTTGTTAGAAACAACGAATGGTGAACGATTAGGTACAGTTGGTATTTGGTAAGTAACAATATTTAATCCAAGAAAACCTAAGAAAAGTATACCGCAGTAAGTTGGGTGTTCGCAATAAAGTTTTTGAACAGTTCGATCCAGGAGGATTGGATAAATTATTTTAATTAGTCTATCTTTGTTTGTAATGTTTACTAACCAATTAAATGATTCATTCATCAATAATCACCAGGTAGAGAAAAAGTCCCTACCAAAGGCCCTACTCACTCCCTACTTAATCAGCGGGATTCCATTTGGCTTTAAAAATACAAAACCCTCAAAACAATGTGTTTCAAGGGTTTTAATGTGTGGCCCAGATGGACCCGCCTGCGCTGTAACTTTTAACTCTGCCTTAACTTCGGCGGGCAGGCTCGAATCTTATTTGATTTTAAAACTAAAAACCTCAAGATCTTATCCTGAGGTTTTAATGTGGGCCCAGATGGACTCGAACCACCGACCCTTTGATTATGAGTCAAATGCTCTAACCAACTGAGCTATGGGCCCAAAAATTAAGTTACAAATTTAATACGATTGAACTCCTAAATCAACAGCAACAGGGTTGCATAAAATGAAATCAAAGTTTCTCCTTTATCTTTTTTAATCGTGAGAGGAGCAGATCCTTCGAAATGATTATTTACATTTACAAATAAATCAACCTCCCGGTTCTTCAAGTCCCGGATCATTTCAATTATTCCGTTCAGTTCCTTATCACGGTTTATGTAAATCTTGTTCCAATTATCGTTTGCTAATTTTTCAATTCCCTTTCTATCAGGTCCGTGCAGACGGATAACTGCCGATCGCTTAATATAATCTTTATAGTCCAGGTAAACTTTTGAAACAGCAGGCATATAATATCCTTCTAAAAAAACCGGCGTTATATTTAAATCAGAAAGAAATTGAAAATATGATTTATTTAGATAATTTGGATTTCTTATCTCAATTCCAATAGGCGGAGCATCGCTCTCTAAATTACTATAGAATTTATTGAATTTATCCTGGAATTCTGAAAGTGAGCTCATTTTCTGTTTATTCAAATATTCAAACTGAAAAATTAGACAGCCAATATTATCCTTTAAAGGATCAAGTGTCCTTATAAATTCATCAAAGAGATCATTTGATAAGAAATAAGGATTAGGATTAAGTTGTTCATCTTTACTTCTTTTATAATAATGAGTTAAAGTGATTGAATTGGGAACTTTAATAGTGAATAGGAAGTCTATTTGGAACGGAGTTTTTATAAGATTCTACAATACTGCTATTTGGCAAAACAGCTTTAGAAGGAGGAAAAAGTGACCAGAACCATTGATCGACTTCTACAGTATTGTATATTTGTGAATACTCCTGGAGATAATTAATTTTTTGTTTATTAGAATAAACTAATTCACGCCACGAATCATACTTCCAGCTGCAAGTTCCAATCCTTAACATTGTTAGAACGGGTATTTTTCAACTTTGTTGAATAAACTATCAATACCTGTATCTGAAGAATCTATCTCATCAAAATTTTTATTATAGGATTCATTTCCATTAGGATCGTATTGATACCACCATGCAACTCGATTTCCTTTATGGAAACTTCCTTCCTCTTTTAATTCTCCGGATTCATAGTACCACACCCACCTGCCTTCAGGCATATCATCAACAAAATATCCTTCGGATTCAAGCTTACCTGATTCATAATAATACTTCCATTCACCTGTATTGGCATTGTTTTCAATCATACCAATTATTTCTTCATTGCCATTTTCAAAATAGAGTTTAAAGCTACCGTGTTTAACTCCATCTACAATTTCATATTCAATAATCTTATCATCAATCCGAGCCCGCTCTATGCCTGTAAAAGGAATTTTCTTACCACGTTCATATATCAGGTTATCTCTTATTTCAAGATCATTTTCTGTTAGTTTAACATTATCACCGCAGGATATAACTAAAAACTGTATTAAGCTTGCAATAATTATCGGAAATATTTTAGCGAAAGAAATTCTTGTAAACATGGCTATCCAGTTTTTATTGAATTGAAATTTTCTAATTATACCAGGAAGGTTACGAAAGATATTATATTAAAATTATTAATTACTCATTTAATACTTTTTGATAAGCTTCAAGAAGTTTTTCCTTTGTCTGCTTTTAATTCCAACGAAATGACTTTGACTTCTCCCAGTACGGGCATAAAGTTTGTATCGCCACTCCACCTAGGAACAATATGAAAATGGAAATGTTCATCAATACCTGCGCCGCCAACTCTTCCAAGGTTGGCTCCAATATTAAACCCCTGAGGTTGATAAATTTCTGTAAGAGCTTTTTTTGCAACTTGTAACTGCTTCATCAATTCTGCCGATTCTTCAACTGTAAGATCTGTTAACTCATCCATATGCCTGTTCGGCACAATCATCAAATGTCCATTGTTGTATGGATAAAGGTTAAGCATTGTAAGCATAATATCATTTTTATAAATAAGAAGGTTATCAGGATCGGAAACATCCTTTAGAGCAGCATCGCAGAAAATACAAACATTATCTATCTGTTCTTCTCTGAATGATTCTATATATTTTGAACGCCAGGGTGACCAGAGATTATCCATAGTATTTTTTAAAAGTACAATGATTGTATCGAATTGCCTGAATTAACAGACAGCATTAATTTTTAATTTCCTTCTTCTCTAGATTTATTATACTCATCAATCACTTTTTGTTCAACTTCTTTAGGCACTTCTTCATAATGATCAAATTTCCTGTGATGAACACCTCTTCCCTGTGTTAAGCTTCTTAGATGAGAAGAATACCTGTAAAGTTCTGCCAGCGGAACGTGTGCTTTTATAATCTGGAACTGACCATCGGACTCCATTCCAAGTATTTTACCTCGCTTACTGGAAATATCTCCCATTACATCACCCATATAATCTTCCGGGACTTTTATTTCAATTTCATAAATGGGTTCAAGCAGGCAAGGATTTGCAACCATAAAACCCTTTTTAAAACATTGCGAAGCAGCAATTTTAAATGACATTTCATCCGAATCTACATTATGAAAAGTACCATCAAACAGAGTTACTCTAACATCAACTACTTTATTTCCGGCAAGAACACCTCTAGCCATTATTTCCTGGATCCCTTTGTCGACAGCAGGTATAAACCTGCCGGGAACAACTCCACCAACAATAGCATTAACAAACTCAAATCCTTTTCCTCTTGGAAGAGGTTCCATTTTAAAGTGTACATGCCCATACTGACCTCTGCCGCCGGATTGCTTTTTATGTTTATACTCAACATCAGCAACTTGTTTTTTCATAGTTTCCCGGAAAGGAATTCTTGGTTCGAGGAGATCAACTTCCACACTGTATCTTTCTTTTAGACGTTTAACTGCAAGAGTTAATTGAGTTTCACCTTGGCCTGAAATTATTGTTTGTGAAATTTCAGGATCAAATTTTACGTTGAATGAAGGATCTTCTTCATGCAATGTATGTAAACCGGTTGCAATTTTATCTTCATCGCCTTTTGCTTTAGGAACAATTGCACCTCTGATAACCGCTTCAGGAAATACAATAGGAGTAATTATTACAGGATAATTTTTTGAAGCAAGCGTGTTATTTGTGTGTGAGTCCTTGAGTTTAACAACTGCTCCAATATCGCCGGCAAAAATCTGCGAAACCTCTTTTCTGTGATGCCCATTTAAGATTGATAACTGGTTAAGCCGCTCGCCTTTATTATTTGCTTCATTTAGCAAATCCATACCGGCAGTAATCTTACCAGAGTAAACCTTGAATAAGGAAAGTTCTCCTACGTGTGGTTCGGAAATTGTTTTAAATATAAACATAACAGGTTCGCCGTTAGGATCGGGTTTAATCTTTATCGATTCATCTTTACCTGCGAGAATAGCTTCTTCTCCACCCTTTGCCGAAGGTGAAGGAAAATAATCAGTAACAAAATCCAAAAAATTATTAGTTCCAACAGCCTTGGTAGCCGAAGCAGCAAAGACAGGTACAAGGCTCCTGTTTGCAATTCCCATTTTTAAACCAGCTTTCAAATCTTCATCGGAGAGTGTGCCTTCTTCAAAGTACTTATTCATTAACTCTTCGGAATTTTCAGCAACCGATTCTATCAATTCGGTTCTTAAAGCTTCTGCTTCTAATTTTACATCATCCGGGATTTCAACTTCGGTTACTTTTCTGCTGCCTGCATCGCCATAAGTGTATGCTTTCATTTTAATAACATCAACAACAGTATCAAAATTTATTCCTTCGGAAACCGGGAAAGTAATAACCGTTGCGTTGGAACTTATGCGGTCTTTTACCTGCCGTAAAGTATCATTAAAAGTAGAATGTTCGTTATCAACTTTGTTAATAATAACAGATGACGGAACGTTATATTCTGAAATAAAATTATTTGCAACCTCAGAGCCAACCTCAACACCTTCTGCAGATCTTAATACCAGCACTGCATTATCGCAAACTTTCATTGCACTTTTAATATCGCCAACAAAATCGGAATAACCCGGCGTATCCAGTATGTTAACTTTTATATTATTCCAGGCAAGGTGCATTAGTGAAGTTGAGATTGAAATTTGTTTATCAATTTCGTTAGAAGTGTAATCGGAAATAGTGTTACCTTCGGTAATGCTTCCAATTCTGTTTGTTTCTCCTGCAGTGAAAAGAAGAATTTCAGAAAATGAAGTCTTGCCACTGCTGCCATGCCCAATTAAAGCAATATTCCTTATTGATTCAGTTCCGAACTCTTTCAAATATACCCTCCTGGTATTTTATAGTTTAATTTATGAAATATTATTTTTTGAAGTGACTTATGAAAGTATTAAGCCCGTTAGCAATTGCCCTAAAATTATTTACCAGCGTCATCAAAGGACCTTCTATTCCACCCCGAGCTCTTTCTTCAAGACTTAGAATGGTATCGACCCTATTTTTAACGCTTTGAACGATGTTTTTTGAGGTTTGAATTTGACCCTTAGCATCTTCTGTAATGGTTGAAATTTTTTCTGTAAGATCCGATACATTAACCATCAAAGTGCTGATCTCTGAAGAAATTTCATTAAGATCTTTCTGCATTGCATTAAGCGAGTTGGTAATTTTAGCCAGGTAAAAAATAAGAGCAATGCAAAGAGCTGATGCTGAAATAAGCAGAATAACTGTGAAAATATTTATAATATCCATTAAAGAAAATTACTTTTCTGATTTTTTGGTTTCTTTATATGCATCAACGCCAGCTTTAATCGCGGTCTTTATCTGATCGCGTTTATGCTCTGCAGATTCTTTTCCGGTTTTTATGTATTCACCAGATTTTACCTTTGCATCCTGGAAAACTTTTTCAGCGTCTTTCATCAACTTATCAGCTTTAACTTTAGCATCACTTATAAGATTTTCAGATTTCTTTTTGCCATCGTTAATTAGGTTGATTGCTTTGTCTTTAGCTTCAGCAAGATATTTTTCAGCATCATCCAGGTAATCATCCGATTTGCTTTTAATTTCTTCCCGAAGTTCTTTGCCACTCTTTGGAGCATACAGTAATGCAAACGCAGCTCCAATAGCGCCGCCGGCTAAAAAACCAAGCAATTAAACCTTTGCCAAAATTATTTTCGTGTGCCATAATTCACTCCTTTCATAAAAAATTTTAGGGTTTTAAATATAATGATAGGCATCTTGAAATTCAAGAAAACAGCTTATAAAAGCCGTTTTCTTGGGTTAATAATAAAACAGTATTTTCTTAACCAATTATATATATAAAAACATGATTAATTACATGTTTTTAATAATTTCATCTGCAAATTTTGAAGTACTAACTTTGCGGGCACCCTTCATCTGTCTTGCAAAATCATAAGTAACTACCTTGGAACGAATGGTTCGTTTCATAGCTTTTTCTACCAGGTTTGCTGCTTTCTTCCAACCAAGGTATTCCAGCATCATTACACCCGAAAGGGTAAGTGATCCCGGATTTACCATATCCTTACCTGCATATTTAGGAGCTGTTCCATGAGTAGCTTCAAATAATGCAGTATGGTAACCTATGTTTGCTCCCGGAGCCATTCCAAGTCCGCCAACTTGTGCAGCAGCAGCATCAGAAATATAATCCCCATTTAAATTAGGAGTTGCAAGAACATCATATTCGTCAGGTCTTAACAGCAATTGCTGAAAAATGCTATCAGCAATTCTATCTTTAATAAGAATTTTTCCAGCTGGGAGTTTTCCATTGTACTTACTCCAGAGTTCATCTTCACTTATTGTAAGATTAGGAAATTCCTTCTTTGCAACTTTATAACCCCAATCCTTAAATGAACCTTCGGTAAACTTCATAATATTTCCTTTGTGAACGAGGGTAACACTTGTTCTGCCATTATCTCTTGCAAACTCAATAGCTTTTTTAACTAATCGAGCTGTTCCAAATTCACTAATCGGTTTAATGCCAATCCCCGAACCGGATCTTATGTTTCTTCTTTGTCATTTTATTTATATAGCTGATTAACTGTCTGCGCAGCTTTTGTTCCGGATTTAAACTCAATACCGGAATATACATCTTCAGTATTTTCTCTGTAAAGAACTATATCTAAGCAACTGGGGATTTTTCATAGGCGAAGGTGTACCGCTGTAATACTTTACCGGGCGTACACATGCAAATAAATCAAGCTGCTGACGTAATGATACGTTCAGACTTCTTATACCGCCGCCTATAGGAGTTGTTAGAGGTCCTTTTATAGCTACACTATATTCGCTAATTGCATCAACAGTTTCTGATGGAAGCCATTTATTCTTTCCATACTTTTTAACCGCTTTATCCCCCGCATAAATCTCCATCCAGGAAATTTTCTTTTTTCCTTTATAAGCTTTTTCAACAGAAGCTTCCAACACTCTTTTCGAAGCTTTCCAGATATCAGGTCCTATTCCATCACCTTCAATAAAACCAATAACCGGTTTATCAGGTACTTGAAGTTGATTGTCTTTAACAACAATTTTTTTACCCGTTGAAGGGACTTTTATCTTTTTGTATCCAGCCATAGTTAAACTCCTTTTATAAAATTAATCAGTTTCGATTGTTAACTTTCCGTATCTTTTCTGATAAAAAGATACGCTGATAATTCCTACAATAACGGCAAACCAAAGTGTAACAACCCTAACAATAAATGTTGTAGCAACAGCTACATCTTTAGAAATATTTTCTTGAATGAGCATGAACGTAAGTGAACCCTCGGTAACCCCCAACCCACCCGGCAACATAGAAATTGCGCCTATTATAGTAGCAAAACTGTAGCTAAACGACGCCCAAATCAATCCAAAATCGATCTGAAAATTAAGCAGAATAAAATAATATCCCAAACATTCGAATCCCCAGGAAATCAAACTTACAAATGTCATTAGCAAAAGAGGTTTTATTTTTAGCAATTGATTTGAACTTGTATAAGCGGTATGAATATTATGAATATACTTTTTGAATAAATTAATTTTTTCAAGATGATTGATAATTGGCAATGCCAGCCGTTTGTTACTTATAATAATAATAAGCAGTAGGAAAAAAAGTGCAACTCCAATAGTTATCTCTCCACCGTAATCAAAAATATAAGCACCTACTATTGCGATAATAAGCAGGGAGACAAAATCCGTAATACGCTCAGCAAAAATTATAGGAGCAGTTTTACTTATCGGTTCGTTTGCAACTTCTTTTACAAGGTATGATTTTAACAACTCACCTACTTTGCCTGGAGTTACACTCATAATAAGCCCGGACATAAAGATTGAGAGGGAATCAATTTTTTTCAGTTTTATATTTACAATTGAGAGATAATAATCCCACTTAATAAAGCGTGTAAAATAATTTAGAAATGACAAGAAAAGAAGAAGCGGGAGAAGAAGCCAGTCAAATTTGCTGAATGCATTAATAACGCTCTGATAATCAGCATAAACTGTAAAAGTGAGGTAGAGTACACCACCAATTACTATAGAGATTAGTACTTTTTTCTTTAATTTTTTAAGCAAGCTATATTATACTTCGTAATACCTGGTACAATTTAGTTAAAGGCAAACCAACAACGTTATAGTAGCAGCCATTAATTTGTTTAACGAACACCGCCCCAAAATCATCCTGGATACCGTAGGCACCGGCTTTATCCATTGGGCTTCCGCCATCTACATAATTTTTTATTTCAAGATCATCCAAAATCCTGAATTCAACTTCAGTTTGTTCGTAATCTGTAATTTCTTTTTGAGTTATTAGAATTAAAAACAGAAAATCCTGTGTAAACAATGTGAGTTTTGCCGCTAAGCATTTTTAAATATTTCTCTGCTTCATTTTCATCCGATGGTTTGCCGATTACTTCTTTACCAAGTACAACAATAGTATCGGCTGTAATAATTATTCCATCATTCACTTCTAACTTTGCTTTAGCCATTTTTTCACGAGCAAGACGAGTTACACATTCAACGGGATGTTCGCCATCAATTATTTCTTCATCCAATTCAATCGAGAAAGAAGAGAAATCAATACCAAGCTGTTTTAATAGTTTTCTTCTTCTTGGAGATTTTGAGGCGAGATAAATCGGCAGAGAAGTTTTAATCATTCACTTTCCCTACTGATGTACCGGGAAAATAATGTTCTAGAATATCCTCGTAATTCCAACCTTCCTGTAGAGAGATGGATAGCTCCCCACTGGCACAATCCAACACCATGACCATAACCATTACCATCAATTATAATTTTATCACCTTCATCTGAAATATCAAACAATGTGCTCCACAAATCTGATTTACCATCACCTGTATGCAGGACGCCTCTTATATCATTTCCATAAATCTTTACTGATATTTCTTCTCCATCTAAGTCTTCTAATAAAATTTCCAGCTCATCAACTCTTCCACAATCAAACTTGCTGTTAATACTTATCTCTTCGAAATTATAAGATTCATCCTTTATTAATGCGGCGTCAATCAGTCTATCAATTAAAACATCTTTTGAATATATTTCTTCCCACTCGTACCTGCTGGATATTTTACAATATGGTTCATTACCATCTACTACACCTTGAAGGTAAGGATATTCTTTATTTGTAAAAACATTCTGTACTGCAGTAGTATGCCCGCCGCACGTAGATGAATAAAAAACCACTGCAGGTTCATTGGCGTAGCTTAATATCATTCCACTGGTTTCTTCAACTGCACGATCTGAAAGCGGAGATTCTGCATCTTTCCCTCCATACATTTGGTCTCTTGTATCATCAAAAATATCGTAGATTGATTTTCCCTCCTGCATTCTTAAGGTTGCGTAAGTTCTTGCACAAATTGTTAATGCTTTTAATGCTTCAAGATTTTCTGTACCAACACCTAAAGGCATCTCTTTTGAGATTACTCCCTTCAGGTAATCTTCAAGATCGATGTAATTTACAACTTCAATAAAGTTATCGGTTGCTGTAAGTTTTAATGAGCCCTTATAAGATTTGCCGTTAAAATTGATGTAACTGTTATTAGCTGATTCCAGGTGAAAATATTTATCCGTGAATTTTTTACTCTCTATCTTTACTGTTATTTCATCAGATGAATTGTAACATTCAATAGTATTTCCAGGATTTATTAAAGCCAGTTTCTTTGCACCATTGTATAAGTAAACAGGAGTTTGAAGAGTTAAGAATGTGGATGTTTCAGCTTCATCAATTAAAACTCTTATTGCAGTTTCATTTAATTCTATCCTCTGTAGGAATTTCAGTCTCAATTGTATATCGCTTTGAACTTGAACAACCCGTGAACGAGCTAAAAAGCATTAATAGAAAAGGCAAAGAAAATAAATTGAGAAACTTTAAAACTGATAATTGATTGATGTGTTTAAAAGGAATTGTGTGGAACGAGACAAGAATCACCTGAACATTGCCTTGATGCTACCCCAGGTACGCTTTACACCCGATACATTATGAGATACAGTAATTTCTGCAGAGTAGGATACCTGATTGTTATTATCAACAATTTTTAATCGGTACACAAAGATCATAGCACTAGTGGGTTTATATGCAGATTTATCCAGATAAGAATAAAATGAATTATTTCCTTTAGGTTGAATAGTAATAATTTCGGCAAATGAACTTTTCGGGGTTTTTCTTTCAATGGCAAAATTCTGAAGGTTTGACTCCTCACCCGTTTTCCACTCCAACCTAATATCTTCACCTTCGCTGCGACCATGGAAATATTCTAAAAATGCCCCCGCATAAATAGCGGTAACAATAAAGAATAATACAAAAATCTTTGCAAATCCAAATTTCATACTCAAAATATATCTTGAAAGTACTTTAATGTCAATACTTTTCGGTAACATTATACTTTTCTCTAATTTTATCGGAATTTATTACATGTGCAAAATTTAGCTTTTATCTACAGGTATTTTTGTATACCAATCACTTGAATTAAACTTAAGGAATATCATTAAAGAATAACTAATGATATATATTGGTAACGCCAACCACGCATAAACCAATCCTAATTGTAGATAAACTCCCAAAAAATATGCCAAAGGGACAAAAATGAATAAATTGGCTAGTATTTCAGACTTCATAACAAATACTGTCCTCCCCGCTGCCTGAAGTCCGTTAGCTAACACTACACCTATACCATAAAATATTTGTGCAAAACCTGCAATTCTTAAAGATGATTTTGCAGTTTCAATAATTGATTGATCATTGGTAATTATTAATAGAACATAATCCGGAATTATCATAAAAATGAATCCAAGTATATATTGTATAGATAGTTGCAACTTTAGCAGTTTCAAATCCGTAAATTTTAGCAAGGTTGAATTTTCCTGCACCCAGATTATTACCAACCAAAGTTTGCACAGCAATTCCAAATCCAAAACATGGCAAGGAAAGATATAAACAAAGTGCTTATAATTGCCTGCGTCGCTGCCTGCTCTTTTGTACCGATTATTCCTATAATAGAAACGAAACTGAGAAAACCAATTAGAATAAAAACATTCTGGAAAGAAACCGGGATAGATATTTTGAATATTCCTGAAATAATGTTTTTATCAAGCCGGAAGTTTTTTAAATTCTGAAATCTATTTCTATAAACTGGAAGTAAAATAATTGATGTATAAAAGAAGAGATCGAACAAAGTTGCCAGAGTTGAACCAAGTCCCGCACCAGCCAGCCCCATTCTTGGTAAACCAAATGCGCCGTAAATAAACATGTAATTGAAAAGTACGTTTAGCAGGTTAGTAATTACACCGGAAAACATAAATATTTTTGTTTTATTAATTCCGAAAAAGAATCCCCTGTAAGAAACAGAAATTAAAAAGAACGGGATACCAAAAAATCTATAAAAAATATAATCTTTTGCGTATTCACCAACAGTATGATCTGTTGCAAATAGATGAGCGATAGGTCCGGCAAATACAATGCCCAGCGTAGCCACTACAATCCCAATCAAAACGGCAATAAGCAGTGAGTTATTAAGGGTAACACCACAGGAGATATAATCACCTTCGCCAAACTTTCGGGCAACTATTACGTGAATTCCTGTTGCCAGGCTTGAGAAGAAACTTATAAGCGCCCATGTTGCCAGCACACCAATACCCATTGCAGCAAGTGCATAGGTTGCTTCTTCAAGTCTTCCTACCATAGCAGTATCTACAAGCGAAACAACCATTTGAGTTGAAAGTCCTGCAATTGCAGGCAGCGCAACCCTAAGCACTTTTTTATAATGATTGTTTACTGGTAAAAAGTTCACTACTCAGCCAGAAATTGATGTGTAAAATCTTGTATAAAATAAAAAGGCGTTGAAGTTTTTTTGTTCAACGCCGGAAAATTGTGGAGCTAACCGGGCTCGAACCGGTGACCTTCTGACTGCCAGTCAGACGCTCTCCCAACTGAGCTATAGCCCCATCTGTAAATTAGCAAAGTAAAACTAATTATCTTTTGTTCTTTTGTCAATTTACAAACATTTTAACAGATACCAAGTGATACATTGACTTACATCAACTCTTACTTTAGTTTTACATTAAATTATTTATGAAGAAACTTAAACAAATAGTAATACTAATTTTTGGGATCAACCTCCTGCTGTTGATTAATACCGGTTGCGATGACACACTCACAACTGAACAAATCGATAATATTGTTATGCCGGATTCAAATGTTAGTTATGCGGATCATATAGCAATTGTGTTTGAGCTTAAATGCGTTAGCTGTCATAGTCCTTCTTTAAAAGAAGGAGGTGTAGATCTTATCCACCTGGTCAGGAATCATTGCAGATCCAAGGATTGTTTTTCCCGGAAGTGACAGTACGAGTGTTTTAGTTTGGACTATTGAATACAGACCTGGATTTCCGCCTATGCCGCCTCTTCAATATCGTGGTTTGGTGCCTAATCATATAGAAGGTGTTAAAACCTGGATTCGTGAAGGTGCGAAAAACAATTAAATCCATTTCATTTCTCTATACCACTCACAACTGCGTTTTATACCTTCTTCTATTGAAACCTTCTGTCTAAATCCTAATTGTTCTACAGCTTTTGTAGTATCACAAATCCACGCGTGCTGAGTAAGGTCTTTCGCTTTTTCAATATTTAATGTTGCAGGTTTTTTACTAAACATTGCAAAGAACTGTGCAAATGCAGCAATTGTAAATACTATGAAGTGAGGAATTCTTATTCTTAATGCTTTTTTACCAAGCGCCTTTGCAGTTACGTTCCCAATTTCATCCCAGGTGTAATATTTTTCAGAGCTGATGAAATATATTTCTCCAGCCGATTTATCAGAAGTTGCAGCTAAATATAATCCTTCCGCAAGATCAGCTACATGAATCAAGCTTAATATTTTTTTATCAAAACCAATTAATGTGGTTAAACCTTTATTGAATGTTTGGAAGTAAATAAATACTTCAGTATCCCGCTCACCATACACAGCAGGCGCCCGGCAAATTGTAATCGGCAATTTATCTGAATAAGATAGAGCAACTTCTTCCTGTTCTTTTTTACTCCTGGCATAAGTAGTGAATGGTTTGCATTCTGTCTCTTCATTAACTGGATTGTCATCGTAAGAAGGACCGGTTACGGTTTGGCTGCCAACTATCAAGAATTTTTCTATTGCAGCCGGAGATTCTAAAGCTACGTCAAGCATAGTCCTGGTCGCTTCAACATTTCCGTTAAAATAACCTTCGGAAGTTTTTGCCTTTACAACACCAGCAACATGATAAATAAATGAAGCATCTTTAAACGCCATTCTTAAATTTTCCTTATCAAACAATCCCCCATCAAAAATTTCTATGGGTTTATCTTTAAGCCAGCGCATATCGCTTGTTTTTCTTGTTATACATCTTACAATCAAATCTTTTTTTAATAATAAATCTACAAGATGACTCCCTACAAAACCGTTTGCACCTGTAACCACAGCTATTTTCTTATTGCTCATATTTATATCTCTATTTGATTTTAACTCTATTTAATGATAGATTTTGATGTAAAACTTACAAAAAACTTAAACATTTTAATATTACTAACATACCATTTTAATCAAGGAGGAATCTTTGGATTTATTTCAAAAGTGCTATGACTTTACCCGTGCGGATGAAGTTAAAGCATCAGGGTTCTATCCATATTTCCGAGCAATAGAGGCAAATGAAGGACCCGTTGTACAAATTGAGGGTAAAAAAGTTATTATGGCAGGCTCAAACAACTATCTTGGGCTTACCTCTCATCCACATGTTGTTGAAGCTGCAATTAAAGCTGTAGAAAAATATGGTACCGGCTGCTCAGGATCTCGATATCTTACCGGAACGTTGGATTTACATGAGGAGCTGGAAGCTAGACTCGCTAAGTTCTTTAATAAAGAAGCTGTCCTGCTCTTCAGCACAGGTTATCAAACGGCACAAGGTATTATTCCTACCTTAGTAGGAAGAAATGAGTACGTAATTTCTGACAGAGATAATCATGCTTGTATTGTTGCCGGTACTATGATAACGAAGGGAATTTTGGGTAACCTGGTTAGGTACAGGCATAATAATATGGATGACCTTGAAAAAGTAATTTCAAAAATTCCTAAGGATGCTCCTAAACTTATTGTAAGTGATGGTGTATTTAGTACAGGAGGCGAAATTGTTGACCTTCCAAGGATGAATGAAATTGCAAAAGCCAATAATGCAAGAATAATGATTGATGATGCACACGCAGTGGGAGTAATTGGTAAAGGTGGAAGAGGGACTGCAAGCGAATTTGATTTGGAAAACGAAATCGATCTATCGATGGGAACTTTTAGTAAAACTTTTTCTTCTCTTGGTGGTTATGTTGCAGGACCCGAAAGAGTTATAAACTTTATTAAACATTTTTCTCCTGCATTAATCTTCAGCGCATCACCAACTCCGGCTTCTGTGGCATCAGCAATTGCTGCACTGGATATCCTGGAAAAAGAACCTGAAAGGGTACAACGTTTGCTTGATAATGCCGCGTATATGAGAAAAGGGCTAAAAGATAAGGGCTTTAATGTTATTGATGGTAGAACCGGCATTGTTCCTGTAATAGTCGGTAACGACGACATTGCATTTAAAATGTGGCGCTTACTTTATGATGGTGGTGTTTTTGTGAATGTATTTATCTCTCCCGGTGTTCCCGAGGGAAGACAAATGATGAGAACAAGTTACATGGCAACACATGAAAAAGAACACCTTGACGAGATCATTCGTATATTTGAAGAAACCGGAAGACAAGTAGGGTTAATTTAATTGCTCTCTAAAAAATTATTTTAAGCATGCCTTTGTGGAACGGGGTATGCTTTTTTTATGAGGAAAAAATATGAGCTCTGTTACAGTTAGATCAGTATCTAATAAAAAAGATCTAAACGATTTTATAAAATTTCCCTTTACAGTTTATAAAAATTATAAGTATTGGGTTCCTCCGCTAAATATGGAACAGAAAAACCTTCTTAATAAAGAAAAAAATCCTTTCTTTAAAAATGCTAAAGTAGATTGCTTCCTTGCAGAAAGAGATGGCAAAATAGTTGGAAGAATAGCTGCAATAAAAAATGATCTGCATCTCAAAAATCATAATGATGATTCAGGACATTTTGGATTTTTTGAATGTATTGATGACCAGGAAGTAGCGGATGCACTATTTAATAAGGCTAAAGAATGGATTAAAACGAACGGCTTAAAATTTATGAAGGGACCTGCCAATCCCTCCAGCAATGATGTTTACGGAATGCTTATGGAAGGGTTTGATGATACTCCGCGTTTGCTTATGCCTTACAATCCTGAATTCTATATAAATCTCTGTGAAAACCATGGAATGAAAAAAGCAAAAGACCTCTATGCGTGGAAAATTGAATCTGAAAAAATTCTTGCCTCGGAAAAACTAACACGCGTACAGGAACTTGCCAGGAAAAGATATGGTTTGAAAATTACCCAGATGAACATGAAAAAATTTGATAAGGAACTTGATAAGTTCAAATATGTTTACAACAAAGCCTGGGCACCCAACTGGGGTTTTGTACCTATGACCGAAGAGCAGATTGATGCAATGGCAAAAGAATTGAAACCATTAGCTGAACCATCACTTATTATTTTCGGTGAGATAAATGATCAGATTGTTGGGGCAGCATTAGTTATGCTGGATTACAATCAAATTTTTGCCGGAATGAATGGGAAGTTGTTTCCGTTTAATTTTATAAAACTTTTTACACAGAAAAAGAAAATTTCCTGGGCAAGAATAGTAACACTTGGCATCATACCCGAATTTCAGAAGAAAGGATTGGATGCAGTATTTTATTGGGAAATTGTACACCGCGCAGCTAAGATTGGTATAAAGCTTGGAGAAGCAAGCTGGGTTTTGGAAGATAACGATATGATGAACCGTGGACTTGATGTGATGAATGCTGAACGATATAAAAAATACCGCATCTGGGAAATTGAGGTTTAAATTTTTATGAAAGCTTTCATTTTATTATTTGCTGTAAGTTTTACAATCTATATTTCTTAATTGTTCTAATGAAACCAGGGAACTGCTAAAAACAACTTACCAGCGTAATTTTAATAAAGAAATAATTTCAAAAAATCTTCGCTCTGAAAATCCTGATGACGTTAAAGCCGCACTCCTTTCGGTAAGCCATTCTGAAGATACATCTTTCATCCCAATGATAACACAGATTGATTTTAAAGAACATGCGGAGCTTATCTGTTTTGCAATCGGGCAGATTGGTGAATGCACTGAATCAACAAACTTTCTTTGGAAAGAAGTTTATGGTGATAATTTTTATAAAAATTCAAAATTTATTTTTGAAGCAATTGGTAAAACCGGAACCGAAACTGATTTAGAAAAAATTACAGAAATGTATGCAAACTTTGATGGACCTGTATTTCCGTATGAAGGAATTTCTTTGGCAATCCGCCAGTTTGCTTTTAGGGAAATTAAGAGTGATGTATCAAAACAGATTTTAATTGATGAAGCAACAAACCCATTAAGCTCAATCGAAAGAAAAAGTGATGCGCTGTTTACTTTGGCAAGAATCGGCTCTTCTCCTGAAATAAATGATGACGCTAATAAATATCTTAAAATCGGATGAATTTGATCCTCAAAATATTGAATTAAAGCAATATGCTTTGATGAATTTCCGCACGCAAAAATATTTTCCGGAAGATGAAGAGCTTGTTAATACTCTTTTAAATGAAAATAATATTTTATTACAAATTGAAACTGCAAAAGCTCTTTGTTTCAAAAAAGTAACTAACTAAAGAAGAACTTGATGAATTCTTAAGTTTAATTGATAATGACAATCCAAATGTTTCAGTACTGCAGCAGCAAATTCTTTACGAAATATTAAACTAGAAAATGAAGAGTTAAAGAATTATTTGGAGAATTATCTTGAAGATAAAAATTAATATCTGATCTTCCTCCTCACACACTTGGTGAATTATTTGTAAGCACAACTATTTTATTTCCTCATACTTTTGGTGATATGCCAATTAATCTTTTTAGCAGTCAGAATATTCCAATAAAATATTTATTTGATGCTGCTGGTTATAACAATGAAGATGAACTTAGTTTAAACTTACTTATCGGTGAGTTTATGAGTGAACGAGGGTTGAAAGATGAAATTCCAATTCTTACAAATTTATTAAAGTTTCAAAGCTCCTTCCCTGAAAATGAAAATTTGAATAATATTTTGATAAATAGTATTAACTTCAGAAAATGCACCATCTGGTTTCTATTGCTGCAGATGGAGTTGATTCTATCTTCATCATAAAAAATTCTGATAAATTTAAAACAATAATTTTAAACCAGGTTGAGAAGGAAGTTAACAATCCTGATTTTATGGAAGGAATAATGTCGCTGGTTAATCTTTCAGAAAAAATTGATGAAGATTTCTATAAGGAAGTGATAGAGAAAATTAAAATTTCAAATCTTTATTCATTAAGAAAATTTATTTCTGATAAAACAGGAATAAATTATAAAGGGGAAAAAGATTTAACTCATTTTGATGAAATTGTAAACTATTCATTAAAATATAAATCAGCAGAAGTTATAACTGATAAAGGTAATTTTGTAATTGAATTCCTTCCTGAATACGCACCAATTTCTGTTGGTAATTTTTGCAAACTTGCTGAAAAAGATTTTTATAACGGAATTGAATTCCATCGCATTGTTCCCGGTTTTGTTATTCAGGCAGGTGATCCTTCAGGCACAGGTTGGGGCGGACCGGGTTACGATATAATTTCAGAGTTCTCTCCCCTTCCCTACGAAATTGGAATGGTTGGTATGGCAAGCGCTGGAAAAGACACCGAAGGTTCACAATTTTTTGTTATGCAGGGTAACTATCCTCATCTTAACGGAAGATATTCCCTGTTCGCAAAAGTTATAAACGGACTTGATGTTGTTTATAAACTCGAACAAGGAGATAAAATAAACAGCATTCAACTTTTACATTAAGGCAATACGGCTTCGTACTTTGTCAAGTTCTGCGGATCTATTTTTTTTAACTTCTCAAAAATTGATATATCTTCATAATCTCTAAGCAGCTCAATCATCTCACCATGCTTGGCATCAAAAAATGTATTTAACAGAACACTCTTTAAACCACCTTCGGTCTCCCACATATTGTAAAGGTTGTCTATCAGACTAACTATTTTTTGCTGTCCAAGAGTTTTGTCCTGCTGGTAAATATCTACACCATAGTGGTAATCAAATACAGAAGATCTGAACTTAGAATATTTTTCTGCAAGTAAATCGTTAACCAATCCCCACCTGTTATATGAACTGCTGCTGGATAGCCAACCATTTGAAAAGCCACTGGTTGCACCAAGATTCACAATATCCTGTGCTCTTTGAAAATATCTGCTACCACCAAATTCTTCCCAAGGTGTCCCAATCGAAGCCGATAATTATCATTGCATAAAAATCGAGGAAACTTGTTAAACCATCAAAAGTGCTCTGTCCTGAATAAAGCGCCTGTCCTCTTTCATACCTGAAAGACCAGGCAGCATCATTAATTGTTAGCATCGAAGAGTTACGTGTTGATTGATAAACAGGGCGTTGGCTAACAACAACAATCTGGGCTGAATAATCTACATCTCCGGAAGCAGAAGCAAAAAATATAGTTAAGCTGCAATCAATTTTTTCACCGTCCCAATTTTCTGTAGTAAAGCGGGTTGTGTTCATGTAAGTTTCAATAACATTCCCAAAATCCGCAAGCAGTTCCCTGTTATTAACAGGTAAGCTTTCAAAATTTACTTCTACCCTGCAATTTAGTTCCTGCGCCAACCCGGCTGTAGAAAGTGCGAGGAATACTATAAGTATCTTCATCATTTCTTTTTCCAATTAAATAAAATATTTATTGATTTAATATATGAATTTTGATATACTGCCTCAACAAACTTTGTGGTACATTACATATGAGAGCTGTTTTACTACTGACATTCCTTTTTTGTTTCACAATTAACCTATTTGCGCAGTTTAATCCGGGGGCAAAGCAAATTTCTCTATCTCATTCCGATGTAGCAACCGCAAATGATGTATTTGCACTATTTAGCAATCCATCCGGTCTCTCTCAATTAAATTGGAGAGAGGTAGGAATATATTATTCGCCTGCTCCATTCGGGCTTACGGAACTTGCTAACGGTTACGTTGCGTATATAGAACCATTTAGTTTTGGTTCGGTAGCGCTTGGTGGGATGACTTACGGTTTTGAACTTTACAGGGAATCAAAAATTTCCCTGGGATATTCATATAATTATGATAATAAATTTTTTGCCGGCGGGGTGATTAACTATCATTCTTACTCAATTCAAAAATATGGAAGCACAGGAGTTTTTTACTTTAACCTGGGAGGACTTGCTTACATTACGAACGATATACGGTGGGGATTTGTGATTGAAAATATTAACCGTGCAACGCTTGCAAACGAGGATGATCAAATTCCTATGGTATTTTCTACAGGTTTTAGTTACGATGTTATAAATACTTTTACGTTAAACCTTGCACTTGAAAAAGATATCCGTTATAAACCTTCCGTTAAAGTAGGTATTGATTATGACATTATTCAATACATCTCTTTACGTGCTGGTATTGCAAACGAGCCCTCAACTTTTTCTGCGGGAATTGGTATTAATTATTCTATCTTCAATCTCGATTATGCTTTGATCAAGCATCCCGATTTGGGACTGACACACCAGGCAGGAATTATTTTAAGTTTTGGCAGGGATGAAACACGAAGGGCAAGCATTAGAAAAAACCTGGGGATTGCAAAATGATTTTAAGTTTTCCATCATCAAGCTGATGAAACAGTTTTCAATCACATTCCTTTTTTCAGTTTTAATTTTTACAGTTATTTCTATTGCACAAACCGATTCATCTTATCTTCGTACAGAAGAGATCTTAGAAGATATTTTACAGGAGCCGGTTGAGGAAGCTGATAACTCTGATTTGTACGAGGAGCTTGAGTTTTTTTTAATAAATCCTGTTGATATCAATAGTGCAGATATTTCCGTACTTCAAAGTCTGCCGGGCATGGATCTAGCATCAGCAGAAATGATTGTTGATCACCGAAAAAAATACGGGTACTTTTTCTCACCCGGTGAATTGAACATGGTGCAAAATCTGGATATTGAACTAATCAAAAATATATCCCCCTTCATAACAGTAAAAAAAATTACCAGTGAAGAAATTATTGATGAGAAATCAACCGATCCATTTGCAGAGTTTTTAACAAATTCCAGTTTACTGATGCGCAGCAGGGTTTCGAACGATCTGCAAACAAGAAAAGGTTTTGTGGATGGTAAATTTGAAGGGACAAAACCAAAAGTATATAACCGTTTAATAATTAATCACGATAAAAAATATCAGCTTGGTTTTTTATCAGAAAAAGATGCTGGTGAAGTTTCCTTAGATGAATTTACATCGTATCATTTTGCGATAAACGATGTTGGCATATTACATAAAGTTGTTGTCATGGATTATATTCTTGAGTTTGGACAGGGTCTTACTTTATGGAGCCCGTACGGTTTTTCCAAAGGTTCTGATGCAGTTTACCCGGTAAAGAAAAAAGATAGAATTATAAGACCTTACACCAGCGCTACCGAAGTTAATTTTTTCAGAGGCGCAGCAGCTTCAATAAAACTAAATAACTTTATCGTTTCAGGTTTCTATTCAAATAATACTATAGATGCTAATGTTGACTCGGTTACAGGAGAAATTTTTTCCACACCTGTAGACGGACTTCACAGAACTGAAAGCGAAATAAATAAGAGGAACAGTGCTCGCGAAAAGATGATGGGCGGAAGAATCGATTATATTTCAGGCAAAAAATTTAAAACAGGTATTCTCTATTACCAATCCGAATTTAGCAATTCGTTCCATCAATCCTCTGTTTACGATATTAGCGGAAATAAATTTAATTACACTTCGGCTTATTATGATCTTTATCTGAGTAACCTTAACTTTTTTGGCGAAGTAGTTTATAATGGAACTTCGGTTGCCTCAATCAATTCTGTGCAAATTGCTGTTACACAGCGTTTTTCATTTATTACTTCTGTACGAAGTTATCCAAGAAATTTTATTAGTCTTCATGGTTTTGGATTTGGCGAAAGATCGGGCGCTACAACAAATGAATTTGGAATTTATACGGGTTTCAAATGGCGCACACCAATTGGGTTGCTTAATTTTTATTACGATCAGTTTAAATTTCCTTATGCAACATTTAATAATCCATTACCAAGCGATGGCAATGAGTACCTTCTGGATTTTCTTAGCAAACCGCTTAAGGGTTTTTCATTAAGATTAAGATATAAATACGAAGAAAAGGATGTTACAGAAACAATAGAAAATAACGACAGACTTGTTAAGCGGCTAAAGCAGACAATGCGAGCTGAACTTATCTATAACATTTCAAAAAAACTAAGATTAAAAGGAAGATTTGAATACAACAGTTTCAGGATTTCTGCAATTAATGTAGCAGAAGACGGTTATCTGCTCTTTCAGGATATAAGGTATTCACCCTACTTCTAATTTTAATCTTTATGGCAGAATAATATTTTTTAGAACAGATTCTTTCAACTCTGCCATCTATCAGTACGAAAATAATTTAACGGGCGTGCTAACCAATCTTGCTATGTTTGGCGAAGGTATGCGATGGTATATTATACTAAGGTATAAACCGTTCAGGATGTTCACATTATCTTTAAAATTTTCTGAAACGTACAAACCAAAAGTAAAAACAATCAGTTCCGGTAATAACGAAATAGAAGGAAATATTGACAACCAGGTTTCGTTTCAACTAGATGTGAATCTTTAAAAAATAATTTTACAATATATTCTACAAAGGATAAAAAAATTCTTTAATATCTGTTAATAACGAATTTTTTTATTTGAAATAGGAAGTTAAATCCGCTTTTGATTTAAATTGTGTATCCTTATTTTAGTTGTTAAATTATAAGTGTAATTAAATATAAAATATATTGCGGGAATTATGCAAAGTTCTAAAATTGATTTTATTACCAAAAATAATGACCTGATAAAATTCGCACTTTCTTCATCACAGGAATTTCCGGATAACTTATGCGAATATTTAGTTAGTGAATTCGAAATTGAAGCTGCTGTACTTACAAGAGTGGTAGATAATAATTTTGAGGTTCTTGGCAAATCCAGCGAAGCCAGGAAGTCGCTGGTACCCAATGCTTTGAATAACTGTGCAAATTGTTACCTCTTCAGTTTCGAATCAACAGAAACAAAATTTGAGATAGACCCGAAATGTGAATTTAAAGCCACTGATCATGTACTTATTGAGGGCTGTTTGCACATTAGTATAAGCCGAAAAGGAAAAAGTTGTACTAAAGCTAGCCAAGAAAACTGAATTTACACAGCTTGACCGCGATAACCTTGTGGTTGTGGGTGAATCGATAAGAAACCTGTTGAAAATATGGAGTGGCAGAAAAGGCGGCTTGAGCAGCGGCGTAAGCGATATCATATCATCAATTGGACACGAACTGAGAACTCCAACAAATAGCATTATGGGTTTTGCTTCGCTCCTTGGAGAAGAAAATCTTTCAACTTCTCAGAAAGAATATCTTAACACACTTAAAGAAAATGCATACTACTTATTATCACTTCTTAATGATCTAATAGACATAGCTAAACTGGATAGCGATAAAAGTTCAGACCAGCGCACCACTGTAAATATCAAGCAATTTATTTCTGAACTTTTAGGATTGATTGGAAGAGAAGGTTGACAAGTCGCGGATTGAATTTATTGTTAGTATTGATAAGGAATTACCCGATACAATTAAATTAGATTCTCAAAAACTGAGATACATTCTTTTAAACTTAATTACAACTTCTTTAAGATTAACAGAAAGAGGAAAAATATCGCTTTCTGCTTTCTCTTCAGAGAAAAACCAGTTAAGACTGAGGATTACAGATACCGGCGCAGGAATTTCCACCAACAAACTTAATGTAATATTCGAACCATTTTCAATTACAGACCTATATACTTCTACGATTGGAAGTACAACCGGGCTGGCTTTAAATCTATCTAAAAAATACATCGATTTTCTAAACGGCGAACTTGATGTAACCAGCACAATTGGTAAAGGGACAACATTTAATATCAGCATTCCCGTTGAGGAAATAACCGAAATTGAAGAACAGATTAGCGTGCTGCCCAAGGCAAATAAATTAAATAAAGTGCTTGTAATTGAAGACGACTATGCAACCTCAAAACTATTGGGCAACTACCTTAATAAATGGGGTTACGAACCAACTATTGTAAATTCTGCCGAACAAACCAGGCAGATAATTGAGAAGGAATCCTTCCTGGCAATACTGATGGATATTGTTCTGCCTGATGCTAACGGGCTGGAACTTCTACAGCAGATGAGAGAATTTAAGAACACTAAGCAAACTCCGGTTATTATTTGTTCTGTTGAAGCCGAACAGCAAAAAGCTTTTTTAATGGGTGCTGTTGAATATTTTGTTAAACCGATTAACTACAAGTACCTTGTTGAGGTATTAACAAGTTATAAACTTAAACGAGATTCTAATATTCTTGTTGTTGATGATGACATTCCCACATTAAACCTTATGAAGGAAGTTGTTGAACAAGCAGGTTTTAATCCTGTTGCCGAATCCGATTCAACTAAAGTTATAGACACAATTGAAAATTTAAACCTGGACCTGGCAATAATCGATCTGGATATGCCTGAAATAAATGGTATTCAATTAATCGAAATGATTAAATCTAAAAAGCAATTTGCCCATCTTCCAATTATTATTTACACTGGTAAAGAGAACTACGAAGAAGATGTTAAAAGAATTGATGGACTGTTTGACAACCTGTTGCATAAGAGTAGCACTAATATTGAGGATTTGCAGGAAACTGTTACCGCGATGATAAACAGGTATGATGAACCCTCTACACCTGAAGAGGTTAAGGAACAAAAAGACACGGTTAAAATATTACTTGTTGAAGATTACAAACATTCCCAGATTATCGTTACCCGGCTGCTTAAGAAAAATAATTTCGAATCGATTGTGGTTGTAGAAAACGGGCAGGAAGCAGTAGATGCTGTTAAAGAACAAAAATACGATCTGATTTTAATGGATATGCAAATGCCTGTTATGAATGGTTTTGAAGCCACGAGAAAAATAAGAGAACTGGAAAAATATAAAGATACCCCTATTATTGCGCTTACCGCTTTTGCAATGAAGGGAGACAGGGAAAAATGCCTGGATGCAGGTGCAACAGATTATATTCCCAAACCGATTGACAGCCAGGAATTCTTAAAGAAAGTAAAGTATTACACTGAAAGTAATGAACCCGTTAAATCGTAGGTTCTCTTCCATTACAACCAGCCAAGTATTTTATTGATCATTTATTATTTTTGTTAGATAAATTTTATCATCTATTTAAATTAACGATATATCATCCGGATGAGTACAAAAAATTGTAAAGTGAGATTTGCTCCAAGCCCTACAGGATTCCTTCACATTGGCGGGCTCCGTACAGCTTTATATAATTATCTGTTTGCTAAAAATAACAACGGTAAAATTATTTTAAGAATTGAAGATACTGATAGAAACAGGTTTGTTGATGGTGCGGTTGATAACTTGCTGGAAACTTTACGTTGGGCTGGGCTTACTTTTGATGAAGGACCGGAAATAGGAGGAGAGAGTGGTCCATATTTTCAATCGGAACGACTCGAAATCTATAAAAAATATGCTGATGAACTAATCAGTAAAGGTATGGCATATTATTGCTTCTGCTACACCTGAAAGACTTAAAGACACTAAGAGAAAAACAACAAGAACAAAAATTACCTCAGGCAAAATATGATAAGCATTGTCTTAATTTTTCAAAGAGATGAAATTGAAGATAAACTTAATTCCGATGTTGCAAAAGTTGTTAGATTAAATGTTCAACGCAGATCAGAAGATTATTTTTGATGATGTAATAAGAGGACGGGTTGAGTTTGACAGTAATAATATCGATGACCAGGTTTTAATTAAAAGTGACGGCTTCCCTACCTACCATCTTGCCAATGTTGTTGATGATCACCTGATGGGAATAACACACGTTATTAGGGGAGAAGAATGGTTATCATCAACACCGAAACACATTTTATTGTATGAATATCTTGGTTGGGAAAAACCGGTTTTTGCACATCTTCCACTTTTGTTAAATCCTGATAAATCCAAATTAAGTAAAAGACAGGGTGATGTTGCAGTTGAAGATTATATGAAGAAAGGATACCTGAAGGAAGCGTTAATAAATTTTGTAGCGTTGCTCGGATGGAATTACGGAGATGATAAAGAATTTTATAAAATGGAAGAGCTTTGCGAAAAATTTTCACTTAGAAAGAGTACATAAAGCCGGAGCAGTATTTAACCTGGAAAAACTGAACTGGCTTAACTACGAGCATCTAAGACAAAAGCCTAATAATGTAATCCTTGAATTGCTTAAAAATGAGTTGTCCCAATCGAAATATTCAGACCAAGTTTATACCGATGAATACCTTCTGCAGGTAATTGAAGCAATGAAGGAAAGAGTGTCATTTGTTAAAGAATATTTAACAAAAAGTCCTTACTTTTTTGAACCTCCAACAGAATATGATAAGAAGGTTTTGAAGAAAAGATGGAAAGAAGATTCGCCTGAACTTTTGAAAAAGTTACGTGATAATTTTGCGGAGCTGACAAACCCGGCTAAGGAAGATTATGAAAATGCACTTCATAAAACTGCAGAACAGATGGATGTAGGCAATGGCAAATTAATTCATCCATTAAGAGTTTCTGTTTCAGGAATGGGTGAAGGACCCGGCGTGTATGATATTGTTGTAATAATCGGTAAAGATGAAACTCTTAAACGAATTGACCGGGCAATTGAAAAATTAAAGTAAACTTAAAATCTTACTGAAGAATTTAAATGGATAACCAAAAACAGAACAACACAGAAAATAATGAAAGCAAGCCATCAAACTTCATCAAGGATATTATTAATGAAGATTTGAAAACTGGTAAGCACACGTAAAATTCACACAAGATTTCCTCCCGAACCGAATGGATATTTACATATTGGTCATACAAAATCTATCTGTTTGAATTTTGGCTTAGCTGAAGAATACAAAGGATTGTGCAACTTAAGATTCGATGATACAAATCCTACAAAAGAAGAAATGGAGTATGTAAAATCAATAAAAGAAGATATAAAATGGCTAGGATTTGATTGGGAAGAGAGAGAGTATTATGCCTCCGATTACTTCGATCAATTATATGAATATGCGACAAAGCTTATTAAAAAAGGTATAGCTTATGTTGATTCTTTAAACGGTGAGGAAATAAAAAAATACCGCGGCACACCAACTGAACCGGGAAAAGAAAGTCCTGACAGAAATCGTCCGGTTGAGGAGAACCTGGATCTATTTGAAAGAATGAAAGCTGGTGAGTTTAAAGACGGTGAATATGTTCTGAGAGCAAAGATTGATATGACTTCTCCAAACATGAATATGCGGGATCCGATTATTTACCGCATAAGACATGAAACACATCATCGTACAGGAGATAAATGGTGCATTTACCCTATGTATGATTGGGCACATGGGCAATCGGATTCGATTGAAGGAATTACACATTCACTTTGTACATTGGAATTTGAAAATCATCGCCCGTTATACGATTGGTTTGTTAAAGAACTTGAAATTTATCCTCCCCAACAAATTGAGTTTGCAAGATTGAATGTAAGCTTTACTGTTATGAGTAAACGAAAGCTTTTAGAACTTGTAAAGGAAGGATATGTGAATGGTTGGGATGATCCAAGGATGCCTACAATTTCAGGTTTGAGACGAAGAGGATACACACCGGAATCTATTAGAAATTTTTCTGAAAAAAGTGGTATTGTTAAAAGAAACGCGCTTACGGATGTAGCTTTATTGGAGCATAGTATTAAGGAAGACTTAAATAAAAAAGCAAGGAGAGTTCTAAGTGTACTAAATCCTTTAAAAGTTGTAATTGAAAATTATCCTGATGGAAAAACTGAAGAACTTGAAGCGATAAATAATCCTGAAGATTCTACAATGGGAACAAGAAAGCTTCCTTTTTCAAAAACAATTTTTATTGAGAATGATGATTTCCAGGTAGATCCACCAAAAAAATTCTTCCGACTTGCACCAGGAAAAGAGGTGCGTTTAAGATATGCATACATAATTAAATGCGAAGAGGTGATTAAGGATCAAAAAACCGGAGAAGTAATTGAACTGCGTTGTTCTTATGATCCCGAAACAAAAAGCGGTACAGGCACGAGCAATAAAAAAGTAAAAGGAACTATACACTGGGTTTCCGCTGAGCACGCTATTGATGCAGAGATTAGATTATATGATAGACTTTTTACTGTTGAAGATCCATTAGGTGATAAAGAAAAAGATTATAAAGGGTTAATAAATCCGCACTCGTTGGATATAGTTAAGAATTGTAAACTTGAACCATCACTAAGTAATGCTGAAAAAGGAGAAAGATTTCAGTTTGAAAGGTTAGGATATTTTTGCGTGGATAGTGTTGATAGTTCAAAGGAGCAATTAGTTTTCAACAGGATCGTTACTTTGCGCGATACCTGGTCTAAGATTGAAAAAGCTCAGAAAAAGTAAAGCCAATCAATTTTAGAACGTCTTATTTTATTAACAGCGTCCTGATATTTTATAAATCTTTAACATCTCCAGAACTCTCTTGACTCCTTCTCTATCAAAAGGATTGGTAATGTTCCTGGCATTTTTATATTTTCTTATAGTACCAGTTAACTTACCAAGCTTGTCAACCATTTTCTGAACGACGCTGCCGCTGTCATCAATCTCATACTGACCTTCTTCGCCAATAAAAGTGCGTGCCATAATTTTCCCGGAAGAAATTGCTACAAAATAATTATTTAAATAAGATTCAGCTCTTCGTAATCATCTAAATCCAGTTCATCGAAATCTATATCTTCAAACTCTGTATCATCAATCATATCATAAATCTCTTCTTCATCAATATAATCCGGATCAATATTAGGGGGATCACCGGATAGATCAGCAAAGTAGTCCTCATTATAAAATGAGTCGTACAGCTTGATGGTTTTGTAAATGTTTTTTCATAATCTGCCCTTTTTATAAAGTTATCATTATTGAATAGAACAACTATAATGCCAAATAATGTCATTACTAATTATTCTTCATTTTATCATTTTTTTAACTATTCAATGAATTTTTATGGGTAATCTTATTTATTGACTATGTACTTAGTGAATGATATTGAAACATAGGTTTATACTAGGAAAAAATTACGTGGGATATAATCTTTTTTTAAATAAAACGACAATTTTTGTTTGCAGATTGCGAGATCAAATATTGTATTTTTATTTTGCTCTTGTTGATAAAAAATAGGAGGACTCCAAAATGAATAAAACTGAAATCCTTGAAGTAATCATCTTCCGGTAAGTAATAAATGTAAATGATCTTGTAGCTGCAAGTAAAGTAGCTGGATAATAAAAAATGCCCACGCTTGGAGGGGAGGTAGCGCAGGCATTAGATTTATTATCTACACCTTATTGAAGGGTGTAATTGAAGTATAATAATGTTTTATATAAAAATCAATTTACTTCATCAACATTTATCCGCCGCAGCCCTCGCTCGACGGCAGGCAAGTTTAGCGAAGGAGGACCATCTTCTTAGTCTCAACAAAAGAACCTACCTCAAGTCTATAGAAATACACTCCACTCGGTAGATTTGTTGCATTTAATTTAACTAAGTAACTACCAGCTTCTTTTTCTTCTTTCACCAATTGATGTACCTTTGCCCCCAATGTGTTGTATATAACTAACTCAACTTGTGATTTTATTGGTAAGCTATAGCTTATTGTTGTAACTGGGTTAAAGGGATTGGGGTAGTTTGTTCTAATGCATAATTTTCTGGTGCTGCGTTATCTACTAAGACTTCATCACTATATTCATAACTACCATCAAAATCTATTTGCTTTAACCTGTATGCAAGTGATGTCGCTGTTATACTACTTATATCATCTACATAAGAATATTCATTAGGTTCAGTTGTTGTGCCGTAACCTTCAACAAAACTAATTCTTTCCCAGACTGAGCTATCCAACTTCCTTTCTATTGCAAAACCAAGGTTGTTTAGTTCGGTGGCAGTAGCCCAGTTGAGTATTACATTGCCAAGTTTTGATGTTGCTGTAAACGATGTTAATTCAACCGGGACATATGCTTCGTAACATAACCATTCACCTATTGTCCATTCACAATCTGGCTCGTTTTCTGTTGAGGGTGAATGGAAATAAAACCCCTGTGCGCTGTCGCGTGGACACACCAAAGCTAACTGGCTGAAATCAATTATTTTGAATTCAAAGACTACAAAATCAATATACGTATCAGTTACCTCACGACCAGTTCCAGTAACCAATAGTGTTTCGATATTTTTTATAGTATTACCACCTCCAGGACATGTAATAAGAGATGTTTGGTAACCATCGGGTTCATGAAAGTTGACATATGTACCTTCAACAAACTGAAGTGCTAATGTACCATAGTCAAATTTCAAATAGGTTGCTTGACCCAACACTGCATTTTCATTTTCATTCAATTTTATTTGTAATGTAACAAATAAAGTAGAATCAAAAGGATTTACGTTTGGATCAAATTCTATCAAACGACCATTAATCGTTTGAGAAAATGAAATTGATGACATAATCATCAACAAAGTTAAAAGAAAGTAATTTTTCATATTTACTCCTATTTTAAAAATGAATACAAATTCTCTCCCTTATCATATAAAAACCCCACCAATTTTCATTGATAGGGGGTGATTTAATCAATTTAGCGAGAACTCCTGATTTAAATTAATATCTTGCATTGGGGGTTCTGAACGATAGCTGTTTATTGCCTCTTGCAATGTAATAAAACAATGTAAAACACTAGCTATTACAAGCTCAACTTTTACTACCGTAATATCATTGATGGTTTTGATTTGGAATTCATCCATAATCAATTGCCCTCACAATTATAGATGTTTTTGAAAGACTATTTTTGTTCGAAATAACAATATAAGTGCCAATTCAATCCAGCTTCCAAAACATTCATTATGTGATTTATTGGTGTAAATAGAATATAATATTGTCTCTATATGAAACGATTAATGAACCTAAAAATTGCTTCGAGCAAGGAAACAACTAAGTTAATCAATTAAAAGAACAAAAAAGAGAAACGTGTACAAATAAATCATTGATTCGGCAGTGATTGTTCCTTAAATTTGCATATATAAATTAAAACCTGTAGGTTTTTCTTCATTTACTAATGTTTCGATTTCATTGCCCAAGAACATCGAATACTTTAAGTGTGACAAAACTTAATTTTGGAACAGAGTATTTTATTGTTGTAATTGGGTTAAATGGGTTGGGATAGTTCTGTTCTAATTTGAAGAAAATTGGTTGTGAACGATTATCATCTTGCACAGCGGAAATAGGACCAAAAAAAAGTTCATCAATAAACCATTGGGAACCAATGTGTAAGTAGTTACTTACTTCGGAACTATCAATCGTAAAATTTATTACAGCAACATTTGGAGTATCACTAACTGTATATTCAATATCCACCACAAACTCAGTGAAGTTGGGAACATATACAATGGATTCTAATTCCCCTGATCCAACAACAACACTGTCTTGAAGCACTTTAATTTCCGCAACGAATTTGTCTCCACCTACTGGCAAATATTTATAAAATCCGTGAAGTGCCTCAGGTTTTCCAGTAATCGGGAAAATAATAGAAGTTAGTTCGGGTGGATAAGTAAATCCTAATTCCTCACAACTATCAACAATACCCAAGACACACAAATCACCAGTATACGGTAGTAAATCAGCAAAAACTTGCCTGCAATCCAGCGGTGGTGGGTAAATATTGTTTGTGGCCCAATCTACAGGATCACATAAACAGGTTGGCCAAATCTCAAAACCTGCATTGGGTATTTGTGCTAATGTTGAATCTGATAAATAATAAAAAATTAGGGTAGTACTAAGAATAACTTTAGTCAAGGTTTTCATAGCTCTTTCCCTTCGTCAGTCTATGAAAACTAAGATATATAGCAAATATCTTAGTTCTTTATCTCAAATTAAAAGTTATTAAAAATTACCGACTCAACTAAGGATTTTTATAAGTTCATCCCAGGGTAATGATAATGGTTGGGTAACAACTGAATGTAGAAAAATGACAACTTGAGATGGTTAAAAATGTTCATTGATTGAGGAATGAAAGTTTTGTAATTTTGACTTGCAAATTCTAATAAAGATTAACACTAAAATCTGTAACAAATTTTCATAAAAGTAGGACTACAGAGAATTATAGGTTAGGAAAAGTTGCGATTTTAGTTAAAAAACAAAGCCGAAGTGGCGAAATTGGTAGACGCGCTGGACTCAAAATCCAGTCTGGCTTATACCAGGTGCCGGTTCGAGTCCGGCCTTCGGTACAATAGCCCTCTTTCTGAGGGCTTTGTTATTAAACAAAGTATTTACTTTTGGAAATTAGTATAAAATAAAAATTGCATATAGAGATCAAAAAAATATTTTTAGTTTTGGTATTAAGTTCAATCGTTGGATTGATTTTTAATAATTTTAATCCAGCAGGTATTTCCTTAATTAGGGAGGTAAAAAATTTAAGCTTTGCGTCAGATTCTCTGATCATGTCCGAAACTATTCAAAATGAAAAAGAAACTGACGATAGTGTAGATATTACAACTCAATTAGAGATAATTGAGGATGAGCAAAGGTTATCAGGTGAATTGCAGGAGAGCATCAAGAAAGAAGAAACAGAACAAATAAATAATCAGAATGAAATAATTAATAACGATGAAGAAGAAGAAATATTTAATGATCCAAAAATAATAAACCTTGAGCAGGCATATATACTTTTTAACAATGGTGCAAAGTTTATAGATGCAAGAGAAGATATTGACTATAATGAAGGACATATTTCTAATGCAATTAATATTTACTTCTATTCATTTGAAGAAAACGAAGACAAATTAAACGGTATTAGTAAGGATGAATCTATTGTAACTTATTGCAGTGGTACAGATTGTGATCTGAGCGTGCTTGTTGGGAAATAAATTAGCTGAGATTGGGTACAAAAATGTATTTGTTTTTTTTGGTGGATGGCTGGACTGGGTTGAAGCAAGTTATCCTACAACCACTAACGGAACTAATCAGTAAATGTTTAGTAGAATTTTGTGATGAAAAATGTTTTAAATAATAAATACCTCCTGTTTGTTTTAAGAGTTTTTCTTGCGTTTGTTTTTATTTATGCTGCCGTTCTTAAAATTGCAGAACCAAGTGACTTTTCACAGTCAATTGCAAATTATAAACTGATGCCTGATAATTTTATAAACATTCTCGCTATCATTCTTCCCTGGATTGAAATAAGTGCGGGACTTCTCCTTTTATTTGGAGTAGCGGTTAAAGAGAACAGTATAATAATCAGTGGGATGCTAATTATTTTTATAATCGCTATCGCTATTAGTCTTGCACGAGGTTTAAATATTGATTGCGGATGTTTCGGGACAACCAACGGTAACGAGTTGGGATTAGTAAAACTTCTTCAGAATTTCGGATTGCTGGCAATTGGTATCATTTTAATTATTTACAATTCAACATTTCTATCGATGAATAAATCCCAACCAACTGAATCTGCAAATTAATTTTTTATACTATCCATCGTATCTCTTAAAACACCAAGCGATCTCTGGCTGAGAATATCTATTTTTATTAAACCAATATCTTCAATTGAATACATATCCGGTTGCGTTACGATTAAGCCTAAACCCTTATTTTTCGCATACTCTAAAGCAACGTAATCGGTTATTTTGTTTGGGGCAATTACAATTCCTCCCGGATGAATGCTAAGGTGCCGTGGGAAATCCTGCTATCTTTGAAGCTAAACTTACAATTGATTTCCATGGTTCCTGGTTAAAATTAAGTTTTTTTGATTCAGGAAAAAGTTTTGAAAGGTTAGGAAGATTAGCTGCACTGGTCCATGGAATTCTTTTACTGAATTTAGATATCTCTTCATTTGTAAAACCGTAAGCTTTTGCAACTTCCCGAAAAGCTGATCTTGCCCTGAATGTAACCGTGGTTGAAATCATCGCAACTTTTTCGTAACCATACTCTTCAAAAATGTATTTTATAATTTCATCTCTTTCTTTCCACGAAAAATCAATATCAACATCCGGCGGACTGCTTCGCGCTTTATTCATAAAACGTTCGAAGTAAAGGTTCAGTTCTATAGGATCCACCTGGGTTAAACCTAAACAGTATGCAACAATACTGTTCGCCGCTGAGCCCCTTCCAATAAGCAACATTCCCCTTTGCCTGGCTTCTCTTACAATATCCCAAACAATTAAAAAATATTCTGTAAAATTCATCTCCCTAATAACAGCTAACTCATCCTCAACTCTTTTTTTAATAGCATCAGTAATTGGATGATATTTTTTTCTTAATCCTTTATAGGTTTCTTTCCATAAAAGCGATTCAGCAGTTTCATTTGAAGGAACAGGATAGGAAGGAAATTTATAGTCATTCAGCTTTAAGTTTACATTACACTCATCTGCAATTTTGTTGGATTGATTAAGTACATCCTGCAGTGTTTTCCATTTCTTATTTATTAATGTGGGATCTTTGAAATAAAAATCTTTATCAACTAGTTCATCTTCCTCAACATTTTTAAGTGTAGAGCTTAACCTGATAGCAGTTACAGTTTTATGCAGATGATAATCATGCTTTCTTAAAAAATAGATTGGATTTGTGGCTACACATTTAAAATTGTTAGTTTCTGCAAAATCGTAACGCTTCCTGTTTTCCGCTTTTTCATTGTTAGTTGTAATCAATTCAATAAAAATATTCTCAGATGGATTTACATCCTTAAGCAATTCAATTGATGGCGTGATAATAAAAAGGTTGCGCCATTTATTTTTAAGGATCGAGTGCAGGGAAAAATCATCATTTAATTTCCGGGAAGTTATAATTTTACAAATATCGCTATAACCTTTATTGTTTTTTGCGAGAAGTAAAATGTAATTGCTTTTGTTACCAGGTTCGTCTATTAGAGTTCCTATAATCGGTTTAATTTTATTTTCTTTGGCAATTTTAACAAACTGAATTACCCCGTTCATTGCGTTTGTATCGGTAAGTGCAAGAGAAGGCAGCCCAAGTTCTACAGCCCTTTTAACTAGTTGCTCCACAGGAATTGTACCTTTTAGAAGCGTAAAATTTGAATGTACATGCAGCGGTATCATTTAAAATATTTCTGTAAGAAATGAAATCAGTTTTAAACTAATGAATATTCCGGAGAGGAGAAAATGATTTAAAGATATCTTAAAAAAACGTGAAGCTATTTTAACGCTTTATCTGCAATATCCTTACGGAAATAAATATTTCTAAAATGAATGGAGTTTATTGCTTCGTATGCTTTTTCTTTTGCTTCCAGTAAATTATTATTCTCCAGGAGAGAGGTAACTCCTAAAACGCGCCCACCGTTTGTTAAAATTTTTCCATTTTCATCCTTAGTGCCTGCGTGGTAGACAATTACATCTTCAGAAAGATTATCCAATCCTGAGATCTCAAAACCTTTTTCGTATTCATCAGGGTAACCACCTGATGCTGCTACAACACAAACCGCAGTACGTTGTGAATAGGAAACAGCATTAAGATCGAGATTACCATCAGCAGCGGAATATAGAAGTTTTAAAAAATCACCTTCCAGTAGAGGAAGAACAACCTGAGTTTCCGGATCGCCAAAGCGGCAATTAAATTCAATTACTTTCGGACCATCTTCAGTTAATATTAAACCGGCGTAAAGACAGCCAATAAATTTCTTCCCTTCCTCGTTAAGTGCTCTGAGAGTGGGAGCAATAATAGTTGTTTCAATTTCTTTCATCAATTCATCATTAACAAACGGTGTTGGTGCATATGCGCCCATACCACCTGTGTTTTTTCCTGTATCATTCTCTCCCACCCTTTTATGATCCTGAGAAGGGGGAAGCGACACAAAATTTTCTCCATCGGTTATCGCGAACACCGAAGTTTCTTCGCCTTCCAAAAATTCTTCAATTAAAACGCTATCACCTGCTGATCCAAAAACTTTATTAACAAAAATATCTTTAATTGCCTTTTCGGCTTCCTCAGGCTTATTACAAACGTATACTCCTTTACCGGCAGCCAGTCCATCAGCTTTAATTACGCAGGGATATTTCTTTCCTTTTAAATAATCCTTAGCGTGCTCGTACATTGTGTTTGTGAACTTCAAATATTTGGCAGTTGGAACTCCAGCAATTTTCATTATTGATTTTGCAAACGATTTACTTGATTCTATTTCAGCGGCTTCTTTGCCTGGACCAAAAACTTTTATTTCGTTATCTCTTAATATATCTGCTAAACCCTTTTCCAGCGGCTGCTCAGGTCCTATCACAACAAGGTTAATATCTTTTTCCTTGCAAAAATTAACAAGAGCTTGATGATCATTAATATCAAGATCAATATTTTCACCAAGACTTGCTGTTCCAGGATTGCCGGGAATGATGTAGAGATTATCAAGAAGTGCACTTTCCTTTATTTTATGTGAAAGTGCATGCTCTCTTCCGCCCGAACCAATAACTGCTACATTCATATAACGCTCGCCCTTATCAAAAATTGAAATTGCTTTGTTAATTGTTCAGTTAAATAATCTCTCCGGTATTTTGTTAAAAACTCATCATCAACTGTGGGTAATTCATTCTTCCTGTAGAGTTCAAAAATCTTAATTATATTTTCTTTTATTTGTTGAATATTATCCGGCTCACAAATAAAAGAAGCAGGGTACTCGGTAACTGCATCCTTTGCAGCGCCATCAGGCATACAAGCCAGTATCGGTTTTTTCGCTCCTGCATATTCATACAATTTTCCTGGTAAAATAGAATCTATGTTCTTTCTTCTGCCAACCATCATCCATAAAACATCAGAATATTTTAATTTTTTAACCGCTTCCATGTGATCAACGTAGCCGTGGTCGTAAACAAACTCCTGCAAACCTAACTTTTTTATTAATTTCTTGTTTTCTTTTCTTAAAAATCCTACAAAGTGAAGTTCAATATTTTTTGCTATATCAGGTCTTTCCACCGATAACACCTTAAAAGCTTTAAGTAAATATTCAGGAGAATTGTAAACCATAAAAATTCCTGAATAAGTTAGTATCATCCGATCGTTATGCTTTGGAATTGTTTCTGCTTTTTGGAAATCCACCGGGTCAAATCCGTGGGAAATTATCACAACATCATTATGAGTTAAAAACTGAAAATCATTTAGTAACTTTTCCTTGATTTTGCGGTTAGTAACAATCACCCGGTCTGCCGCTTGTAATGTTTTGTACTCCAGTTTTTTATTAGCCGTTTTATGAAATGGAGTTGGATAAAATGCAAAGTAACTCTCGTACCACAGATCGCGGTAATCTATCACAAGCGGAATATCGTACTTCTTTTTTAGCTGGCTAAAAACATAGGAAGAAGAAAATGGCGGACCGGTTACAAAAACTACGTCAAATGATTCTTTGCTTAATAATTCTTCAGCTTTTTGGTACGCTCTTTTTGCCCAGCTTATTTTATTATCAGGAATGAACAAAGTCTGACTGATTTTATTAAACGCTTTTCTAATAAATTCTCTTGGGAGTTTTATTGTACCAAATTTTGAAAGGAGTGAGTTTGGATCTTTTCCGCCAACTCTTACAACTCTTACATTATTTTCTTCAAGCTCTTTTTGTAAGGATAAATCGTGGGCAAAGTAACCAACATCATCTGTAGTGATGACAGTAGGTTCCCAGTTATAATCTTTCAGGTATTTAACAAACTTTAATGTCCGCTGAACACCGCTAAGACCCATAGGTGGGAAATAATACGCAATAACAAGAACTTTAAGCATTAAAGAATAATCTCCTCCTGATTATTATGACTACACTATGAAACCTAAGTATGGTAATTAGGTGCTTCTTTTGTAACAATTACATCGTGTGGATGACTCTCCTTCAAACCGGCAAGTGTAATCCTAATAAATTTAGTTTTATTCCTCATCTGGTTCATATTTTTCGCTCCACAGTAACCCATAGAAGCCCTTATTCCGCCTACTAACTGATAGATTGTATCACCAAGAGCTCCTTTAAATGGAACCCTTCCCTCAACACCCTCTGGAACCAATTTAGAAATGTCATCTTCAACATCTTGAAAATATCTGTCTTTGCTCCCCATTTTCATTGCATCTAATGAACCCATTCCCCTGTACGATTTAAAACTTCTTCCTTCAAACAGAATTTTTTCACCAGGACTTTCCTCAACTCCTGCAAATAATCCACCTATCATAACACTATGTGCTCCCGCGGCAATTGCCTTCGGAATATCTCCAGTTTGCTTAATTCCACCATCAGCAATTATAGGAATACCTTTACTTTTAGATGCTCGATAAACTTCAGAAATAGCAGTGATTTGCGGAACTCCAACTCCAGCAATAACACGAGTTGTACAGATTGAACCGGGACCAATTCCGACTTTTACGGCATCAACTTTGCAATCTATTAAATCAAGTGCTGCCTCGTAAGTACCTATATTACCAGCAATTAACTGGATATACTTAAATTTTTTTCTTACATCTTTAATTGCCCTCAAAACACCCTGTGAATGTCCATGTGCAGTATCAATAATTATAACATCAGCACCGGCATCAGAAAGAGCACCTACTCTATCTTGTGTATCATGAGTAATTCCTACTGCTGCTCCCACTCTCAATCTGCCACGTTCATCCTTACAAGCATTCGGATGTTTCTTTTTCTTCATTATATCTTTAAAAGTAATTAATCCCTTTAATCTACCCTGTTTATCAACAACCGGTAGTTTCTCTATTTTATATTTTTGTAATATCTTTTCAGCTTTTGCCAAGTGTAGTTCCAATCGGTGCAGTAACCAGGTTTTCCTTTGTCATTAGATCAGAAACTTTAAGCTTTACATTTGGCTCAAACCTTAAATCTCTGTTTGTAAGAATACCAACTAATTTCTCGGTCTTATCAATTATAGGAATACCTGATACTCTGTATTTTTTCATTAATTCCAGGGCTTCTTTTACTGTCCGATCAGGATAAAGTGTTACCGGATCTTGTATCATTCCGCTTTCAGATCTTTTAACTCTATCTACCTCTTCACACTGTTCTTCAATACCCATATTTTTATGTAAAATTCCAATGCCCCCTTCACGGGCAATTGCAATAGCAAGAGCAGATTCAGTTACTGTATCCATTGCAGCAGATACAATAGGAATATTAAGTTTTATTTCAGGCGTTAATAAAGTTGATATATCAACCTCATTTGGAAGATGAGATGATTTTGCAGGTATCAGCAAAACATCATCAAATGTTAATCCTTCTATAAGTTCTTTTTTATCTAACATAGCTTAAGTTTAATTCGATTTATAAATATTAATCAAACGCAGAAAAACCTGTAATGTTTTCGCCAATAATAAGTGTATGCATTTCGTGCGTACCCTCATAAGTTATAACAGATTCAAGATTAGCTGAATGCCGCATTACAGGGTATTCATCAAGTATTCCGTTTGCTCCAAGAATTCCTCTGGACATCCTTGCAATCTCAAGTGCTTTTTCGCAGTTATTTCGTTTTGCCAGCGAAACCTGGTAATGCTTCGAATCACCTTTATCCATCAACCTGCCCAATTGTATATTCAACAATTGTGCTTTAGTAAGTTCGGTTAGCATAATAACTAATTTTTGCTGAGTAATCTGGTAAGCTGCAATCGGCTTGCTGAATTGTACTCTGCTTTTTGCATACTTAAGAGCTGAATCATAGCACGCCATCATCGCACCAACTACACCCCAGGCAATTCCATACCTTGCCTGGTTCAAGACACATGAGAGCATTTTTTAATCCAACTGTTTTGGGCAGTATATTTTCTTCAGGAACGAGAACATCCTCAAAAACCAATTCTGATGTAACGGAAGCGCGAAGTGAATGTTTGCCTTTCATTTCCGGTGCAGTAAATCCTTTAAATTCTTTTTCTACCAAAAAACCTCTAACAACTCCATCAAGTTTAGCCCATACCACTGCAACATCAGCAATCGAACCATTTGTTATCCACATTTTTGCACCGTTTAGAAGGAAACCGCCATCTACTTTTTCTGCTTTTGTGATCATACCAGACGGGTTAGAGCCATAATCGGGTTCGGTTAAACCGAAGCAGCCAACTTTTTCACCACTTGCAAGCAGCGGGAGCCAATAATCTTTTTGTTCTTCGCTCCCAAATGAAAAGATAGGATACATTACCAGGGAACTTTGCACTGAAACAAAACTTCTTATTCCGCTATCCCCTCTTTCTAACTCCTGATTAACCAAGCCGTAAGTTACATAATTGAGATCAGCACAATTATATTTGCCTGGGAAGGTAGTACCGAGTAAGCCCATCTCTCCCATTTTAGGAATCAGCTGAACGGGAAAAGTAGCTTCGCGGTTATGCTTTTCGATGATAGGTATTACTTCATTGGAAACAAATTCGCGTACAGTATTTCTTATCATTATCTCTTCTTCTGAAAGAAGAGATTCTATTTTATAGTAATCTATACCCTCAAATGAATTCATCCATTCTCCAAATGCATTTAACTTTGAAATTCAAATCTATTAAAAGGTGGTTTGATAATCAATCAAATATTATCAAAATCAAAGGTTTAGTTTTATTCACTTGTATCTTAAATTAAATAGTTCAATTTTTGTATCGAATTATGTTCAGTGCTAATTCTAAATATAAAAGGAAGATTTCCGCAGTAATTCTGGCGTGTTACCTTCTGGTATCCGTATTATCAATCTTCCATTATCATAGCTATAATTTTAACCAAACAATATCTGTAGATAAGCTTACTTCATCAGATATAAATTTAAAAAAGGCAGATCTTTCAGGATTTAATTGTATAATTCATCAGAATATCACTTCCCTTCACTCTGTTAGATTTTCACTTCATTTTATTTTAGTAGATGCAGTATCTGAACACGAATATCTAAAGACTGAAAATGTTAGACTAGAAACATCCCTATACTATACTTCCAATAAATTAAGAGCTCCTCCCATTTACTCCTGATTTTTATAATAAACAAAATATTTGGGTCTAATCTGTTTTAGAAGATGCTCATTAATATTTATTCAGGAGAAATTTTATGCGAAAAATACTTTTATTGTTATATCTATTAGTTTGGATTTCATCACCATTTCCTCAGACTACGGTTAATCCCGATATAAGTGTAATAGGTACCTTTAACGCTTTCACCAATAATGTTAAAGATACGCCGGAATATGGTAAGCTGAATTTTGGCATTCCCGCAATGGAGTTATTTTTTGCTGGATACCTTAATCCTTACTCAAAAGCTTCATTTACAGTTGCATTTCATGATGGAGAATTTCATGCAGAGGAAATATTTGCACAGATTGTTCGCGGCCTTCCTCTTGATATCCAGATAAAAGCAGGAAAGTATCTTTTAGGATTTGGAAAAGTTAACACAGTTCATCCTCATGCATGGTCGTTTATTAATCGTCCTTTATATCAACAAATTTATTTTGGTGAGGAAGGATTTAATGATATTGGTGCGGATTTCAGTTTCATCCTTCCAACTGGCGAGTTTTATACGACTTTAGATCTTGGAATTTTTAAAGGTGATGCTTTAACACATTCTCACGACGGTGAACATGCACACGAAGATGAACATTCCAATGAAATTCATGAAGAAGGTACCCGTGGAAACAGCCCGATCTTTGTAGGAAGACTCGGTTCATTTATTCCACTAAGTGATTTCAGCAATCTTGAAGTAGGATTAAGCGGTTCATACGGTGTATACTCAAATTATCATTTTAATTTAACAGGAGATACAACTACCGAGCATACAGAGATGCCATTATACTATAGTTATGGCGGAATTGATTTTAAATATAAATACAGACCGGATTCTTACACAGCACTAACAATACAAGGTGAAGCGATTTGGAACAGAAGAGATGTTTTAAGAGAAGGTGGAATGGGAATAAATTTTCAAAAAGATATTGAAGAACTGATTATTACATTCGGAGCTTTTATTTACATCGATTACAGATTTAACAAGATGTTTAGCGTTGGTACAAAGTATGATTTTACATACCAGACGATGCGA
>CAVVMV010000023.1:0-14915 GCA_963749485.1 uncultured Ignavibacteriales bacterium
GTTTTTTGCTTCCTCTGCTTCGTTTATGAGTTTTGCTACATGAAGTAATGCCTTCGAAGGAATACATCCACGGTACAAACAAACACCACCGGGATTTTCTTCTTTATCAATTAATGTAACATCCATTCCCAAATCGGCAGCAAGAAACGCTGCGGCATAACCACCGGGACCAGCTCCTATTATTGCTATTCTTTTACTCATTTTCTTCTTTTTATAATATTTTTAATGGTTGTTCCAATGCTTCAACTATAAACCGTAAAAACCGAGCTGCATCTGCACCATCAATAATTCTGTGATCATACGAAAGTGAAAGGGGTAACATTAACCTTGGTTTAAATTCATTTTTTTCATTATAGATTGGTTCATAGCTTCCGCGGGATACGCCAAGTATTGCAACTTCAGGTGAATTAACAACAGGCGTAAATAAAGTTCCGCCTATTCCGCCAAGATTAGTAATTGTAAAACAACCGCCCTGCAAATCTTCAAGTGATACTTTCTTTTCTCTTGCTTTTTTGGCAAGCTCGCCCATTTCAACGGATAGTTCAATCAAATTCTTTTCATCAACATTCTTTATTACAGGTACCATCAATCCGTACTCTGTATCAACAGCAACTCCAATGTTAAAATATTTTTTATAAATTATCTCTTTCGAATCCATATCAATACTGCTGTTAAACTGCGGGAATTCTTTTAACGCTGCAATAATAATTTTTAGCAGGATTGAAGTTATTGTAAGTTTGCCGCCAGCTTTTTCAACTTCAGGGTTATATTGCTTCCTGGATTTTTCTAGCTGAGTGATATCTGCTTTATCGTGCTGAGTAACGTGCGGAATAGTAGTCCAGGCATAACTGAGATGCTCAGCAGTAACTTTACGAATCTTTGTCATTTCCACTTTTTCAATCGCACCGAACTTACTGAAATCAGGAAGTGCTTTTTGTTTTATTCCAATTCCCGTATCCGTTTTTCTCTCTTCGTGAAGTTTTTTAGAATGAGCTTTCACATCATCCATGGAAATTCTTCCACCAGGATCCGTTCCTTTCACTTCATTAATATCCACACCTATTTCGCGTGCAATCCTTCTTACTGAGGGTGCCGCAGGCGCTGCGCCTTTTATCACCTCTGGTTGCGAATCAACTTCACCGGGTTTCAATTTAGCAACTTCACCTTTTTGAGGTACTTATTCTTTCTTTTCAACTTTCGTAATTTCTTCTAGTGTCATTTTCAGGAATAGCTTCTTTAATTTTGGAAACCGGTGATGTGGTTGTTTTAACTTTTATCAGCACATCTCCAACGTTCGCTGTTTCATTCACCTTAGCCAATACTTCAACAATTTCTCCTTCAACAGAAGATGGAACTTCAACGGTTGCTTTATCAGTTTCTATTTCTATAATTCCCTGGTCTATTTGAATGAAATCACCTGCCTTTACAAGAACAGCAATCACATCTGCCGATTCAATATTTTCACCTAATTCGGGTAACTTAATTTCAACTATCTCGCTTTTACCTTTTCCGATTTTAACTTTTTCTTCAACTACTGTTTCTTTTGGTTTTTTGGTTTTGTTTTCTTTTACTACAACTTCTGCTTCTGTCTTTTGTCCTTCAGTTTCATCTATCTTAAGAATAACCTGATTAACTTTAACTGAATCACCTTCTTTAACTAATACTTCTGTTATTTTTCCTGTTACATTCGATGGAACTTCAACAGTAGCTTTATCAGTTTCTATTTCAATTACAGACTGGTCCTTCTCAATGGTATCACCTGCTTTTACCAGAACCGCAATTACATCTGCAGATTCTATATTTTCACCTAATTCAGGTAACTTAAATTCTGTTGCCATTATGAACCTTATTTCTTTACGAAACTATTGGATTGGGTTTATCTGATTTAATGTTTAGTTGTTTTTTTGCTTTCTCAAGAATCTCATTTTTTACCTTCCCATCTTTTGCCAAAGCACCAAGTGTTGCATACACAATATGCCGATGATCAACTTCAAAGAAATCTCTTAGCGCTTCGCGAGATTCACTTCTTCCAAATCCATCGGTACCAAGAGAAGTTAAATGACCCGGAATCCATTTTGCAATTGAATCCGGTAATGCTTTTACATAATCCGAAGCCGCAACAAAAACGCCTTCTTCATCTTTTAGTATTTGTGAAATATATGCTACTTTTTGTTTCTTGGTAGGATTAAGCATATTCCATCTTTCAACATCAAGTGCATCCCTGCGCAATTCTTTATAGCTGGTAACACTCCATACATCTGCTGAAACATTGTAATCTTTCTTAAGGATTTCCTGCGCTTTCAATACTTCATTTAATATTGTACCACTGCCAAACAGTTGTGCTTTATTTTTTGAGCTCTTTTTTGATGAAGCTTTGTACTTATACATTCCTTTAATAATTCCATCCTTTACTCCTTCAGGCATTGGAGGCATAGCGTAGTTTTCATTCATAACTGTGATGTAAAAGAATTCATTTCTCTGCTCTTCATACATACGTTTAATTCCTTCGCGGATAAGAACTGCAACTTCATAAGCAAATGCAGGATCGTAGGCACATAGATTTGGAACAGTATAAGCAAGCAAGTGGCTATGTCCATCCTGATGCTGCAAACCTTCGCCGTTAAGTGTAGTTCTTCCTGCTGTACCGCCAATCATAAATCCTTTTGCACCAATATCGCCGGCTGCCCATGCAAGATCTCCAATACGCTGCAAACCAAACATTGAGTAATAAATAAAAAACGGAATCATATTAATTCCGTGTGTAGAGTGTGCTGTTCCTGCAGCAATAAATGAAGACATTGAACCTGCTTCTGTAATTCCTTCCTCAAGTATTTGTCCGTTTTTAGCTTCTTTATAATAAAGAAGACTATCGGCATCAACCGGTTCATAAAGCTGCCCCGAATGTGCATAGATTCCAACCTGCCTAAAAAGAGATTCCATTCCAAATGTGCGCGCTTCATCCGGAACAATTGGAACAATCAGTTTCCCGATTTCTTTATCTTTAAGAAGCTTTGCAAGCATTCTAACAAAAACCATAGTTGTAGAAACTTCTCTTCCTTCAGTTCCTTTATAGAATTCTTCAAAAACAGATTCATCAGGAGCTTTAATTGGTTTTAAATCTGTTTTTCTTGAAGGAACAAAACCACCTAATTTCTTTCGCCTTTCTTTAAGATATTTTATCTCTGTACTATTTTCATCCGGCTGGTAAAAAGGATCATTATGAATTTGTTCATCCGAAATTGGAATACCAAACCTTGCGCGAAACTCTTTCATTTCATCTTCATTTAATTTTTTCTGCTGATGAGTTATGTTTTTTCCTTCACCGCTTTCTCCTAAACCATAACCTTTAACTGTTTTTGAAAGAATAACTGTTGGCGCGCCTTTGTGATTTACTGCAGCATTAAAAGCAGCATAAACTTTTTCTGGATCGTGCCCGCCTCTTCTCATTTTTCTAAGTTGTTCATCTGTCATTCCAGAAACCATATCCAACAAATCTTCATCTACTCCAAAAAAATGTTCCCTAATGTAAGCTCCGCTTTCAACAATATATTTTTGATATTGCCCATCAACAACTTCGCCCATTCTTTTTATAAGTTTTCCATCCTTATCCTTATTGAGCAGCGGATCCCAATCATCACCCCAAATTAGTTTAATTACATTCCATCCTGCACCACGGAATATTGCTTCCAGCTCCTGAATAATTTTACCATTTCCGCGAACAGGTCCATCCAATCTTTGAAGGTTGCAGTTTATAACAAAGATTAAATTATCCAGCTTTTCACGGGAAGCAAGAGTAATTGCACCTAGTGCTTCCGGTTCATCAGTTTCGCCATCACCAAGGAATGCCCAAACTTTACCACCTTTATCTTCTTTTAATCCTCTGTCTTCAAGATACCTGTTAAACCTTGCCTGGTAAATTGCCATAATTGGTCCAAGTCCCATCGAGACGGTTGGGAATTCCCAGAAATCTGGCATGAGCCATGGGTGCGGATAAGAGGAAAGCCCCCCTTTGGTATTAAGTTCTCTGCGGAAGCCCTTCATTTGATCTTTAGTAATTCTCCCTTCAAGAAATGCCCGTGCATAAATACCTGGTGAGGCGTGACCCTGGAAATAAACCTGATCGCCGTCATATCCTTTACCTTTTCCTTTAAAAAAATGATTAAATCCAATTTCATAAAGTGTGGCTGCGCTTGCATAGGTTGAGATGTGTCCGCCTATTCCTTCTTCCTGCTTGTTAGCATTTACTACCATTGCCATTGCATTCCAGCGGATTAAACTTTTAATCCTTCTTTCAATTTCCCTGTTTCCCGGGAAAGGTAGTTGCTGCTCTCTTGGAATTGTATTTATATACGGTGTGTTTGCAGAAAACGGAATATGAACACCTGCTTTGTGTGCTCTTATTTGTAACTGTTGAAGAAGTTCTACAACTCTATCCGGTCCACCATGCTGTAAAACATAATCAAGTGAATAAAGCCATTCACTGGTTTCAATTTCTTCAATTTCAGGATTTCTGTTCTCATCCTTAGCCATAAAATTAATTTTCCTTCGTTTTCAAAAATTCTATTCGTTAAAATAAATTAAATACTTATTAAAAAGCGTGCTTCCTTTTGAAAGTGAAATTTTAACAGGATATTTTATTTTTCTCTGGATTTTAGACGAACTCCTATATTTCTCCATCTATAAGAATATTAGATTATTTTAAGCAGACACGGAATGCTTTCAGCATAAAAATGAAAACTGCAGTTCTTAATCGGATTGATCAATTGAATATGAATCAATATGCGGCTACTTAAACACACACTTCGAAGTTCAATGGCGAATTTATAATAAATTTGAGGCATCTCAAAGTGAAAAAACCAGTGAGGGTGATGAAAAACACCTCTAAAGATAGATTAACTGGATAATATCTAAGCATTAATCTTTTACAATTCTATTCTTGCCAATCCAGTATCCCCAGGCAATTATAAGCCACTGGGATAAACCAACATACCCAATTGCATCAACAGATTCAGGTGGAGGACCGAGTAGATTCATAATGTAAATAAGAATTAAAAAGATGATTAATGACCAGAAAGAATAGATGCCGATTTTGTTTCTTGCTTTCGTTGTTTTGATGAAAAGGTAAACGCCAAGAATAAAAATTCCGCCTTCAATTAATATTGTAGCAATTACAGAATTCCATATTCCCAATCCCACCATTGGAGAATTACTTCCTATCAGTAAAGGAAGATCAGGGCGATGGGTAATAAAATCAAGTATCCAATGGCTAAGTACGAGAACACCAAGCCAAACTGAAATCTTTAAATCTTTTTTAATTAAGAAATAAATCGATCCAAAAATAAGAGCCCAAACTAAAACTGCAATTAAACTGTGTGAATAAGGGTAAAGTACAAAATCGAATGGTGTGAATGCAGTATTACCGGGATCAATTTTAACATGTTCAATTCCAAAGATGAGGAACAATGGCCAGAGGAGATCTATAAACTGGGATGCAAAAAACAAAGTACCAAGCGAAGATTTGGTTGCCACTTTCTTTGCTGCAAGTCCCACTCCAAAATGTCCTATAAACATTCGATCTCTCTTAAAGTAAAATTAAATGAATAGCTCAACAATTAAGCAGGTGGAGATAACTCCTTAATCCAGCGCACCGTGTTTTATTAGTAGCCTAACTATTTCTTCGTATTTTTCCTGCCGTGCAAGAGCAAGAGCAGTTTGTCCTTCATCCGAAGTATGATTTACATTTGCGCCATTGAGGATTAAGTATTCAACAAGATCTTTATCTCCATTAACTGTTGCGAATAGGAGAGCAGACCAGCCGGAAGCATATCCACTGGAGAGGGTTGAGTTTACATTAGCTCCATTCGATTTAAGATAAGCCAGCATCTCAGTTGATACCTTACCGGAAAGATTTCCTAACACTGCCTGTATGAAAGCAGTCATGCCATCATCAGCTTTTGCTTTTACATCTGCGCCGTTTTCAACAAGCAGCTGTGTTGATAGCAAAGAATTACCAGCCGCCCACATCACCGGTGTTTTTCCGTCTTTACCTTTAAAGTTAACATCCGCTCCGCTCGAAATAAGAAGTGATACAATTTCTTCGTATCCTCTATAACTGCAGGCAATAAAAAGTACTGTTGATGAATAATCTTCGGGAGTTGTATTTATATCAACCCCGGCACCAAGCAGTTCATTTATTTTTATCATATCTTTATTGTAAACAGCGTTTGCAAGCAGATCAAAATCTTGGGCTGTAATTGTTAATTGAAAAAGCAGTACAAGTGAAATGGCAAAAGTGGTTATATTTTTCATTGTTATTCTCATAAATACTTGGTTACATATTTATTAAATATAAAAGTAATCCAATATCTGAATATTAGCAACAAAATAAAAAAAAGAGTTACCACTTATGTGATAACTCTTCATAAAAGGGAATGAAGGAAAATATTTATATAATTTTCTTCTCTTTCAATACTGTTTCAACAGTAATGGCACCAATTTCCTGCAGATCGTATTTAACCCTTGTATGAGGTTTGTTAATCTTAATGTATCTAGTTAGATCGATTGGTGTGCCAATAACAACCGAATCGCACTTAGTTTTGTTTATTGTTGTTTCAAGATCTTTCATCTGCGCTTCACCATAACCCATTGCAGGAAGAAGTACTCCGATATCAGGATATTTCTTAAACGTATCGGTTATTGATCTTACTGTATAAGGTCTTGGATCAACAATTTCTTTTGCGCCTAGTTTTTGCGCAGCAACTGTTCCTGCACCATACTGCATTTCGCCATGAGTTAAAGTTGGTCCGTCTTCAACAACAAGAACTCTTTTGCCCCTAATAACATTAGGTTTATCAACTGTAACTGGAGAAGCGGCTTCAATTATTGTAGCACCAGGATTAACCAATTTTATATTTTCTATTACATCAAGCACATCATCAGCATTTGCAGTATCAATTTTATTGATGATAGCAGCATCAGCCATTCTTAAAGAAGTGTTGCCCGGATAGTAATATAATTCGTGTCCTGGTCTGTGCGGATCAACAACTGTAAAGGTTACATCAGATTTGTAAAAGGAGAAATCGTTATTACCGCCATCCCATAAAATTACATCAGCTTCTTTTTCTGCTTCTCTTAATATTGCTTCGTAATCAACACCTGCGTAAATAATTCCGCCGCGTGCTATATGCGGTTCATATTCTTCAATTTCTTCTATTGTACAATTATGTTTTTTAAGATCAGAATAATCTGCAAATCTTTGCACTTTTTGTTTTACTAAATTTCCATAAGGCATTGGATGACGTATAGCTACTACTTTTTTACCTGCTTCTGTAAGAACTTCAACAATCCTTCTTGAGGTTTGCGATTTACCGCATCCTGTTCTTACTGCCAGAACTGATATAACAGGTTTTTTACTTTTTACCTGAGTTTCCGCAGCACCAAGCAACCTGAATGAAATTCCTGCAGCGTTAACGATTGATGCTTTAGTCATCACATAATCAAATGGAACATCGGAATATGAAAAAACGACTTCATCTCACATTTAAATCTTTAATTAATTTTTCAAGTTCCTTTTCTTCATAAATCTTTATTCCTTTAGGATAAAGTTTACCTGCCAGCTGTTTCGGGTAAACTCTTCCGTCAATATCGGGAATTTGTGTTGCTGTAAATGCTACAACATTGTAATGCCGGTTCTTTCTGAAAAAAACATTAAAATTATGAAAATCGCGCCCGGCGGCGCCCATTATTAATACATTCTTACGAGCCATAAATATCTCCTTTGGTTCGGGGTGTTACAAAAAGTTTCAAAAAATCACCAACAAATTTAATAGTTTCGGATGAGAAATACTTATAATTTTAGAAGTCAACCCGTCTTGACGAAGGCAAACCAAGGTGGGAAATCAAAAGTCAGTAGAAAATTTAGCTTCATATTTCCACCATCCAGCATTCAGCATCCAGCATCCAGTATCAGAACTGCATTTTACATAAATTATCTTCTTTAGGATGAGTAATTAAGTTTTTTGTTCAATATTTTTAGAATAGAAAAAAACAACTTCTTATAAAGTTAAAAGAGGATGAAATGAAACAGCTATTACTTTTTATTACAGTTATTATTTTATTTGCTTCTCAACTTCAACCACAATCGCTGGAAAATTTTGATGAATATTTTACTGATCAAACAATGCGGATTGATTATTTCCATATTGGAGATGCGATTGAAGAATTTATAACTATTGATAAAGTCTATCAATACGGCACATGGGCTGGAAGCAGGGTTAATCTGCTGGATAATTTTAACAACGGAAGATATTACGTTAAGATTTATGATGCTGAATCCCGTGAATTGATTTTCTCAAAAGGATTCGATAGTTACTTTGGCGAATACAAAACAAGTGAAGACGCAATTGACAGGATTAAAGCGAACTTACCACGAAACAGTTTTGATTCCATTTCCCAAAAACGTAATAATCTTTTCGATTGAAAAAAGAGACAGGAATAATCAATTGTTCCAATTATTTACAGACCATATAGACCCTGCGGATGTTTCAATAATTAGAGATGAAGTAAAAGACCGGGCAGTTGTTGTTTATGAATCGGATACAAATAGTGATCCCCACTCAAGGGTAGATATAGCAATTCTTGGTGAAGGTTATTCACTTGATGATAAAAGAAAATTTGAAGATGACCTTAAATATTTTACAGAGGTTTTTTTCAGCCAGCCGCCTTACAGCTTTTACGAAGATAAGTTTAATATTTATGGAGTGTACAAACCATCTGAAGACAGCGGGGTTGATGAGCCACGCGCTAACATTTACAAAAACACGGTTATGAATTGTACTTTTAATTCGCTTGGTTCCGAAAGATATCTTTTAACTGAAGATAATAAAGCTGTAAGAGATCTTGCAGCACAAGTGCCTTATGATGCACTATATATAATGGTAAACCATAACAGGTATGGCGGCGGAGGTATCTACAATCTTTACTGTACTTTTACAGCAGGTAACCAGTATAAAAATTATCTTTTTATTCATGAGTTCGGACATTCCTTTACGGGCTTAGCTGATGAATATTATACATCGAGCACGGCGTATAATGATTTTTATCCGCAAGGAGTTGAACCGGTTGAACCAAACATAACTTCCTTAACAGATCCGCAGAATGTTAAATGGGAAAAATTTCTTACACCGGGAATTGAAATACCAACACCCTGGGAGAAATCTGATTATGATGCTATGGATCTTAAATGGCAGAGTGAGCGAAGGGAACTGAATGATAAAATTGCTGAGATGAAAAGAAATAAACTCCACTTTCTTGAGATTGAAAAAGCAGAAAAAGAATACGCACAGAAAGATAAAGAACATTCACTATTGGTTGATAGTTACCTGAAAGGAAGCAAGTACCGCGGACAGGTTGGAGTTTTTGAAGGAGCAGGTTATTCATCAAAAGGATTGTACCGTCCAATGCTCGATTGTATTATGTTCTCAAAAGGTGATAAACCGTTTTGCACAGTTTGCAATAATGCTATTGTAAAAGTTATCAATCATTATTCTGAGTAGCATTGTATTGTATGCTTTTTAGCTTAACACTATCTTACAGAAAGCTAAATAAATAATTCGTAGTGAATAAAACTTTTTACAGTAAAACCCTTACAAGCATTTCTATTCGTACAGCCGCTTATTTCGAGCGGCTGAAACTTACAGAGCATACATTCATGATAATTGCTGCAATTATCATTGGGGTGCTGGCAGGATTTGCTGCAATTGGAATAAGATTACTTATCCGCGAAATTTCCAATCTCTCTTTTTCAGGTGATGGTACACTCCTCGAAAATATTATGAGCACTCCCTGGTACTGGGTATTAATTATTCCAACAATCGGCGGTTTAATTGTGGGACCGATTATTTATTTCTTCGCTCCCGAAGCAAAAGGGCATGGCGTTCCGGAAGTAATGCAGGCAATACTGCTTAAAGGTGGAAGCATCCGTCCAAGAGTAGCTTTAATAAAAGCTATCGCTTCTTCAATTACGATTGGAACCGGCGGCTCGGTAGGAAGAGAAGGACCGATTATACAAATTGGTTCAAGTTTAGGTTCTATGGTTGGTCAGTTTTTACGTGTACCGAGCAAAAGATTAAAAACACTTGTTGGATGCGGCGCAGCAGCTGGTATAGCAGCAGCTTTTAACGCGCCAATAGCAGGTGCCCTCTTTGCCGTAGAGATTATTTTAATGGATTTTGCCATTGCACAATTTTCTCCAATTGTTATTGCTTCGGTTATGGCAACGGTTGTTTCTCATTCCTTCGAAGGAAAGTTTGCTGCATTTATAGTTCCCCAGTACGAACTGGTTGCTCCGCAGGAAATAGGATTTTACTTTGTGCTTGGTGCTCTTGCAGGATTAGCTTCATTTGCATTTATAAAAGCTCTCTATTATTCCGAGTCTATTTGGGATGATAAAATTAAAATCCCCGAATATATTAAACCTGCTATTGGTGGTTTGCAAATTGGGCTAATAGCTTTAGTCTTCCCGCAGATTATGGGTGTTGGTTACGATACCATTAACCAGGCACTCTATGGAAATATGTTCTGGTATTTTGCACTTGCGTTGGTGTTTGTTAAAATTTTGGCAACTTCTTTAACGCTTGGTTCAGGTGGATCAGGAGGAATTTTTGCGCCTTCACTTTTTATGGGTGCTATGCTCGGTTTCTTTCTTCGGGTATGTTGTTCATTCCGTATTCCCCGAAGTTACTGCATCACCGGGAGCTTACGCCTTAGTTGCGATGGGTGGATTAGTAGCAGGTACAACCCGTGCACCTATTACAGCTATTATTATCGTCTTCGAGTTAACAAACGATTACAATATTATTCTCCCATTAATGGTTACCTGCATTATAAGTACAATTCTTTCTTCAAAGTTATCAAGGGAATCTATTTACACATTGAAGCTGCTGATGAGAAACATCGGTATAAAAGAGGGAATGGAAACCAACGTAATGGAATCACTTTACGTGAAGGATGTATTTAAGAAAGAAATTGAAACAATAGGTGGTTCTGAAAATTTTGCACAGTTGATGAACAGGGTTCTTAAAGGAAACGCTCCTGAACATCCAGTGGTTGACCGTAGCGGAAAAGTAATGGGAATAATTTCTATTCACGATATCAAAGATCATTTTTATGAAAGGGAAGAGCTAACCCATATTTTAATTGCTACTGATATTGCAAATACAAATTTTGAATCACTCCCGCCTGAAACAAACTGCCAACTTGCGCTTGATTTAATGAGTAAATATAATCTTGAAGGACTGCCGGTTGTAGATACATTTAATAAGCGTTTACTTGGCTATATCTGGCGCAAGGATATACAGGATGCTTACCAGAAAGAGATTGACCGGATGGAGATTGCTTCAACTCTTGCAAGCAGTATAAGTATGAAGGAAGATGAACAACATATTCACTTTATGGAGGGATATTCTATTGTTGAAATATCTCCTCCAAAATCTTTTATTGGGAAATCTATTCGCGAGCTGGATATTCGCAGTAAATACGGTGTAGATGTTCTCTCTATAAAAGTTGGTAAGAAGAGTGAAGTTATAGTAAAAGCTATTCCAAATCCTAATCACGTTTTTACAGAAGATGAAACTTTAATTATTGCAGGTGAAATTAAAAAAATAAATGTTTTAAGACATTTAGGATAAGTTAAATTCAACCCTTCAGATTTTTTCTGCATTAAACGACTTTTCGGTTGTAACTTACAATAGAAAGCAAGACATTACACTAATTGAACAGAGTTTTATTTCTCAAAAACATATTTTAGTCTCAATAAAATATCAACTAATATAAGGAGCAGATATGAAATTATATTTCAAAACGATCATTGCGTTTATAACCTGCACATTTTTACTGGCAGCTGGTTACACATTCGCACAAAACCAAAATCTTGAAACTCCTCGTCCGAGCCCAAATGCTACTGTTACACAAACTGTTGGTGTAACCCACATTTCGATTGACTACAGCAGCCCGGGAGTTAAGAATAGAAAGATTTGGGGAGAACTGGTTCCGTTTGGTGAAGTCTGGCGAACTGGGGCTAACGAAGTCACTTCAATTACATTTGATGACGCAGTTAAAATAAATGGAAACGAACTCAGCGCTGGCACATATGGAATACATACCATTCCGGGGGAAACTGAATGGCAGATAATATTCAGCGGTGATACTGAAGTTGATGCTGGCTCGCAGTTTGACGAGAAGAAAGAAGTGTTAAGAATAAATGCAACGCCGGAAGAAGCATCATTCTTAGAAAGAATGACTTTTATTTTTACCAACACCACAGATGATAAAACTACAGTTAATCTGCTCTGGGAGAATTTAGAAGTTTCATTCGATATACAAGTTAACACAGGTGACCTTGTACTTACAAAAGCACGCGAAAAATTATCCTGGGTTCCATCCTTCCAGGCAGCTAACTATTGCCTAATCAATGATGTAAATCTCGAAGAGGGATTCAAATGGATAAAAGCTTCTGTATTGCTTCAGGAAGTTTACTGGAATACCAGGGTAATGGCACAGTTGCAAAACAAACTTGGAATGAAGGATAAAGCAATTGGTACAATGGAAAAAGCAATTGAATTGGGTGGAAAAATGGATGATGTGCCTTTTGATTATGAGCAGATGAAAAATATGCTTGCTGAATGGAAAAAATAATTTAGTCCAAAGTTGATGGGTAGTCAGCAGACTGCCCATTGACAGCTAATTATTTTAACGGATAATGCTTTTGAGAGCGAATTTCACATCCAAAATGAACTACTTAATTGATTTTTTTAATTTGATTTAACTTCTCTATCTTTCTTTATGAATTTATATAAGGAATTTGAATCAAAATGAAAACAAAACTTGATATTGCCAGGAATTGGCTGCCACGTTATACCGGCACAGAGCTCAAGGAGTTTGGAGATTATATTCTCCTTACAAACTTTAACGATTATGTAGAAAAGTTTGCCGAAAAATTTAAATGCGATATTAAAGGGATTGGCAGAACAATGCAGACAGCAACCAATTCTAAAGGATTATCAATAATAAATTTTGGAATGGGCTCTGCAAATGCTGCAACAATTATGGATCTTCTTGCAGCTATAAAACCAAAGGGAGTTTTGTTTCTTGGAAAATGCGGCGGATTAAAAAGATCAACTGAACTTGGACATTTTATTTTGCCTACAGCAGCAATAAGAGGTGAGGGAACGAGCAACGATTACAAACCTCCCGAAGTACCTGCACTTCCTTCGTTTAAGCTTCACAAATTTGTATCTAATAAAATTGTTCAGCGAAAACTGGAATACCGAACGGGAGTTGTTTATACTACCAACAGGCGTGTTTGGGAGTGGGATCAGAAGTTTAAAAGATACTTGAAGACACTTTCATTAATCGCAATCGATATGGAAACAGCCACTTTGTTTATTGTCGGTTTGGTAAATGAAATTCCGCGCGGAGCACTTTTGCTCGTTTCAGACAGACCAATGGTTCCAGAAGGAGTGAAGACTGAAAAATCGGATAGAGCAATTACAAAAAAATATTCTAAACTGCACCTGGAAATTGGAATTGAAGCTATGACAGAAATTGGAAGTAAGGGTGAGTTTATAAAACACTTTACTTATTGATTTGGATTTACTTTTGGGAAGTATTCTCTTTCTTCTCCGGTTCACCTGAACTTTGCTCTTCCATCTTTTTACCTGCTTTCTGTTCAACCATTATTTCTATAGCTGCCTTCTTATCTTTATCATAAAATTCATGGGTCGCACCAAATAAAACAGTTGATTGAAAACCAAACTTTCGCTTCCGTGCTATAATAATAATTCCTGCAAATATTATTACTAATAAAAATCCAACTAATAAGAGAGAAGTTAAATCAGATTCCACGTTAAACCATGCTTTTGTTTTTTTTAATATATCTTTCCAGCATCCAGCAGGAGCTAAGCCATACCATTCCGGCAGCCCAGCCGGCAAGAACTTCTGTAAATGTGTGCGCACCGCTAAGTATCATGCTTGCCGCAACTAAAAAGACAAGAGATAAAGCTACTATTACTGTAAAGCGTCTTACTTTCTTTTTGCTTTGCCATCTTGTTATAAATACTGCAAGTGTCAGGTAAAAAATTGTAGCCATCATAGTATGCCCGCTGGGATAAGTAGAAATGGTTGTAATGAAAATTTCTATCGGTTCGTAAGGAAGTTCATCTGCAAAAATTATTTTAAGAATCTGTAAAAAAATTCCACCGCCGATAACTAATAGATAAAAATTTATTCAATCTTTTGCGTTGTTTTTTAATTTTGTAATAACCTGCTACAATAATCAGGAAACATAATATAATAGGTGCACTCCCTAGGCCGGAAAAATTACTGTTTATATGAAGAAACCAATCCGGGCCATAAGTTTTAACCCATTTGTTTGTATAACCTAAATTTTCAAACAAGGAATCTGTAATCCACTCTGAAAAAGCATCGATAAGACCTATGAATGTTAATAAAAATATTATCAAGCTTGAACTGAGAATTATTATAGCCCACGATTTTTTCTGTTCGTTCAAGATTATGATCGTACTTGTATTTATGCTTTTCAGTGACTGGTTCAGGCATTGCAGAGGATACCGTTTTAATTTTTATTAAATATTTTCTGAAAGATAAGAAAAAAGGAAAGTAATTATAACAGGGAAAAGTATTTTGGTATGATAGTAATTAAAGCGTCCCCTTAAAGGGGACGCTTCAAAGGAGGTAGAAGTTATTTAATCGTCATCTTCACTTCATATTTCTTTTTCAATAATTATTTTCTTCACCTTTTTATGTTTGCCATCTTCATCTATCTCTATCAGCATCTCGTTTCCATGTTCTGATTTCATCTTATCCAGGTATTCTTCAGCTTCTTCACCCTCGTAGAC
>CAVVMV010000024.1:0-27949 GCA_963749485.1 uncultured Ignavibacteriales bacterium
TTTTCCACAGAATGAAAAGGTGTTATCGAGAGGAAGTAACCATTAACGATAGATTCATCCTTTAGCTCATCCTTTCCATTACCTCCGATAATTCTTACAAGCGGACTGTAATCACACTCCCCTTTTACTAACAGCTATATCATCACCATCATTCATATGAATTCTTAGATCGATAGTAATTTCGTTATCAAATATTTTATGGAACAGTGGTTCCCCTTTTTTCTCACCAGATTCTTTATCTCTTTTATAGATAGTTACTTCAGTATTATTATCATCAATTCTGTTTACTTCTGCATAATCATCTTTGGCACTGCAGAATACATCAGCATATCTATTTAGCCGGTTGTAAAATTCGTTTGAAGCATTTTGGAATTTATCTCTTCGTGATATTAATTTTGTCTTAAGTTCATTCAACACATCAATTGATAAACTTCCGATGGCAATTCATTTAAAGCCGCTATCAATTACATCATCTGTAATCTTACTTTGTACAAAAGTGCAATAGAATCCCAGGTGGGTTTATCCAGTTCAGCTAGAACTCTTCGGTCTAAATGTTTTCCGTTCCACGTCAAATCTTCCATCTGGGGATAATCATATCCAAAATTATTAAATGGCGGGAACCAGGTAAGCAGCTATAAAAGGAAGAATCCCATCATATTTTGAGAATACCTGGTCGCGGTCTCGAGGTATCGGATACCAGCCTTCTCTCTCATCCTCACTATACTTTACCCATCTCCACTGATCCATATGTCGATCCCAATCACCGAGAAGAATATCAATCAATCTTGCTTTTAGCAATACCTTGGAATTAACTTTTTGATTTCGTTTTTCCTCCAGATGATTCAAGAGTTTATATGTTCCCTTTACATCAGTAGCTCCATTAAAACCAGGTTTACCATTTTCCCCTTCACTTGGATGAATTTCTATAAACCCAAGTATTCCGCCGAATTCCTGCCGGAACTCACCAAGCCTTTCATCATCAGGAAGGAAGACTAAATATGGTTTGGCTTCAATCAAACCAACTGCATCGAGAAAAGTAGAGACAACAAATGGAGCCATAGGATTTGCTGTACTTATTTGATCCTGCACAATGTCATCTGCAATTGTTTCCTGCAGATCCGGTGGTAATATATTTGAAGGGTCTTTCGCTACTGAGCGGAATTTCCATATTTGTCCATTTTTACTTTTAAACCGTAAAGATTTTGTCTGCTGCCCTCCTCCCCTTTTTATCGGGGAGATTCCACCATCAAAATTATTCAGATCAAGAATTTCAACTTTTAAAGGAGTCGTCCAAATATCTCTCCAGTGCGCGCCGAAGAAAAGCTCGTGCAACCATCCTGCTTCATACTCCTCCCCGGGAATAACAGTAATATATTTTTTTTGCTGCTCTGTTTGTGAAAACAAAGGAGATGTAATTATAAAAAAAAGTAAAAATGTATTAAGTATTTTCATTAATCGTGTATGCATATTTTAATTTCTATTTATTATGGTTATGAATCCTTTGCCACCTTTACCCTCATCTGCTAAAATGAGGGAACCATCTTCCAGAAAAGTAATCCCTTCCGGCTGCTTATGCTTTTTACTATCAAAAAGTTTTGCATCCAGAATTTTACCATCAGGCGATACTTCGATAATTGCTTCTTCATCTACTGAAATTATAAAAAAAGTGCTGCTCACCGGATTCAATTCAATCCCTGAGGGAGAAAATTTTTTAATATTGAATTTATCTTTTAATTCATCTGTTGAGATTAAGAATCTTGGTTTGGATTCCAAAATCATCTTTTCAAGGTTAAACGAATAGACTGCTTTAAACCCTTTATATTCTTTACCCGCTTTATCTTTACAGGCAAGCAGTAATGAATTTGTAGCAGGATCATAACATAAACCTTCAACATTATTTTCTGATTTTAGTCCTGTCTTAATCTTTTCAAATTCTGTAAAATTTTCAGCTGCAAATCCTGGATATTTATAAAGAACACCATTGCTTGTAACCACGAATAATGTATCTTCCACAACAGCAATCCCCTCAAAATCTTTACTCACAAGCTTATCACCAAGTATAAATTTATTAATTACTTCACCCGACGGTAGTTTAATCTTATAAACTATTCCATCTTCATCGTTATGAGTAATGATGTGGTTATCTTCTAGATATGCCAATCCAGAAATTTCATTGAGCTCCTTCGGAAGTGTAATTTTAATATTATTTTTTTTATTTAATTTATTATTATCCAACTCATAAGAATTTTTATCCTGACAGTTTGAGAACATCGATATTATTAAAACCAGGAGAAAAATATTTAAACTATATAGTTTAAGTTTTCTGCTCATTCTTTCTTTAGAATTTTTCATTCAATTTTTTAATTACATTAATATAATCAGAATTACTGATAATAATTGTGATAAGTTTTACAATTTATGTTGATGCTTGTTCATCTTCTTTGTGTTAAACAATCAATCAAAGATGTTTATATTCTGGCAAATTTATTTGGTAATTTATAAAAAGATTTGTGAGGGTAAAATGAAGGGAAGCAGAAGATAAGTTTATTATTCTATCGGTAAATTCATACGTTTCAATAAATCAATATAACGCGGATCACTATGAATATCTTTCCAGTGTTTACTCTTAATAAAGTTCAATCCACCTAGTCTTTTATCACAAGCGGAATTAAGTAGTTCAAATGATTTATCAAAATTTTCGAGACCGGTATAAATAATTGCTTTTTCAACATCCAGTGGTAAATCGGGAGTTTCCATTTCTTCAAGTTCTGTCAGGAATTTTTCTGCTTTTTCAATTTCATTGTTTTTTGCATAAAGATATCCTAGCCCTGACAATGATTTATTTCTAAATCCCGGAATTTTTAAAACTTGTTCATAAGTTTCGATTGCTTTTTCAATCTCACCCATTCTATAATATAGCCAGCCTTTTCCACTCCAAGTATCACCAAATTCAGGATCTATATCAGAGGTCATCTCATATTGCTTCATTGATTCTTTGAGCATATTAACGTTATAGTAGTTAAATGCTAGCATTCCACTAATTGGTGCATTTAACGGATCTAGCTGATGTGCAAGTTCAGCTTCTTTCAAAGCTTTTTTATTATGGCCGAGTGTTGCTAACAACATTGCATAATACTGATGTGCGTCAGCATAATTTGGATTAATTTCCAATGCCTTTAGAAAGCACTTTTCTGAACTAGCCCAATCCCAATCTCCAAAATAATGAACCATTGCAAGTGAGACATGTGCTTCGGGTATGGAATCATTAAGCTTTAAAGCTTTCACTGCCAGCTGTTTTGCCATGGGATAAGCAACATGGGGGGGTAAAATTCCTATTGCCCCCAAAAAAACATTACAAGCTGAGAGTCCTGTATAAGGTAATGCAAATTCCGGCTCCATCTCAATCGCTTGCTCATATATCTTCATTGCCTTCTGAACATGTTCAGGTGACCACTTATACCAGTAAAACATGCCCTTTAAATACAGGTTGTAAGCATCTAAATTATCCGTAGGAACTTTTGAAACCCTTGGTTTTGGACTATGAACTGATAGTGATTTTCTTAGTTGATTGGATATTGAAGCTGCGATCTCATCCTGTACTGCAAAAATATCTTCAAGATTTCTATCATAAATGTCAGACCATTTATGATATCCATTTTCAGTATTAATCAACTGTGCAGTAACCCGTACCTTATTCCCGGCTTTTCTAACACTACCCTCCAAAACAGATTTTACACCAAGCTGTTTTCCAATTTCTCTTATATCAGCGTTCTTTCCTTTAAAGGCAAAGGAAGATGTTCTTGAGGTTACCATTAATCCATCAATTTTTGCAAGAGTGTTTAGCAGTTCTTCCGTTATTCCATCACTAAAATATTCGTTTTCAGGATCAGCACTCATATTTACAAATGGCAGTACAGCAATTGAGTGCTCAGAAGTTGTGGTTCTACCTTTGAGTTGATCAGGAGTTGGAATTGTAATACCATGTGAATTTACAGCATATAAGCTTAATGGAGTTTTTACATTTTTCAGATCGTATTTGCCCAACGGAGTTGTACTTATTTCCTTTTGATTTTTTAACTCATCATTAATTTTTCCTGATACTAATACACTACCTGGTATAGCTAAATTTTCAATACGAGAAGCAATATTAACCCCATCTCCGTAAACTCCTTCATCGTCGTAAACTACATCGCCTGCATGAATACCAATCCGAAGAGGTACTTTTGGATCTTGCAGCAATTCACTTTGGATTTTAATACCGCAAAGTGTTGCTTCAATAGCACTGCCGAAAATAGCTAATGTACCATCGCCATAATACTGAAGTATTTGGCCCAGGTGCTCTAATACTAATCGTTCAAGAACTTCACGATGTTTATCTCTAAGGATCTTTGCGCGTTTTTCATCTTCTTGCATCATCGCAGTGTAACCCACCATATCGGTGAACATAATTGCGGCGAGCATCCTTATCTCTTTTCTCTGCATCTATACTAAAATTACTACTGGTTAACTCAAATATTATATTGTTTGCAGATAATTTAATGGTGGAATGGGCGAAAAGCAATTATTTTGACATAAGCGGGAATAAATGAGTATAAAAAAAGGAAGAAATAAAATTATATTTCTTCCTTCTTAAAAAAATAAGACTAGATTATTAAGATTTTTTATATTGAGCTTCAACAACTGCAATTGCAGTCATATTAATTATTTCATCCACTGTAGCACCTTTCTGAAGTACGTGAATTGGTTTCTTCATTCCCATAAGAATAGGTCCAACAAGGGAAGCATTAGTTAATCGATCCATCAGTTTGTATGCAATGTTCCCGGAATTAAGATCTGGGAAGATTAATACATTAGCTTTTCCTTTTAAATCACTGAATGGAAATTCTTTCTCACTTATTTCCGGTACAACTGCTGTGTCAGCCTGCATTTCACCATCAATCATTAAATCGGGTCTGCGCTGCTTAACCAATTTTGTAGCTTCTTTAACTTTTATTGATTCCGGGTATGGTGCGCTGCCAAAGTTACTGAATGAAAGCATTGCAACCCTGGGAACTATATCGAATTCCTTAACCGTATCGGCTGCAGATATTGCTATCTCTGCCAATTGTTCTGCGGTGGGATTAATATTCACAGTAGTATCAGCAAAAAAGTATACATCCTGTTTGGCAAGAACAATATACAAACCGGAAACAACTTTAAAGCCTTCTTTTATTCCAACACATTGTAAAGCCGGACGAATTGTATTTGGATAACTGCTGGTGAGTCCGCTTATCATAGCATCGGCTTTACCGGTTTCAACCATCATAGAACCATAGTAATTTGGTTTCTTCATGAGTGAATAGGAATCTTTAATAGTTGCCCCTTTTCTTTCTCTCTTCTTAAAGAAAGCTTCAGCATATTCACCGCAAGTCTGGCTGATAACAGGGTCAACTATTTCGAATATACTTTCATCATAACCAAGTCTCTTTATTTCTCCCTTTATGATTTCCGTATTTCCAAGAAGAATTGGATACGCAATCTTATCCTGGCTTGCATCGTGGGCAGCTGTGATTATCTTCTCCTCTTCACCTTCAGGATAAACAACTTTCTTTGGCTGCTTCTGTGCTTTATTTATCATTACCCTTATTACTTCTTTAGATAACCCAAGTCTTTCTTTAAGTCTTTCTTCATATTCTTCCCAATCCATATCAGTTATTTTAGCAACCCCGGTTTCTATAGCAGCTTTGGCAACTGCAGGAGCTACATACCAGAGTACGCGAGGATCAAATGGTTTGGGGATGATGTAATCTTTGCCAAATTCAAAATCTACTCCCCCATAAGCTTTGATAACTGTTTCAGGAACTTTTTCTTTTGCTAATTTTGAAAGTGCAAGTGTGGCAGCCATTTTCATTTCTTCGTTAATAGATGTAGCTCTTACATCAAGTGCACCGCGGAAGATAAATGGGAAACCAAGTACATTGTTAACCTGGTTAGGAAAATCACTTCGTCCGGTTGCCATTATTAAATCATCGCGAACTTCAGCTGCTTCATCATACATAATTTCCGGATCAGGATTAGCCATAGCAAAAATAATTGGATTATCAGCCATTACTTTTACCATCTCTTGACTAACGACACCACCAACAGAAAGACCAACAAATACATCGGCACCATTCATTGCTTCTTCTAAAGAAGGATAACCTTTATCCTGAGCGAATTCTATTTTATATTTATTCAGATCAGTTCTATCCTTTGTTATACATCCCTTTGAATCGAACATAAAAATGTTTTCTCTCTTTAGCTCCTGCACGAACATATAACTTGCTGCAGGAAATTGCAGATGCACCAGCACCATTAACAACAATTCTCAGGTCTTTAAGTTTTTTGCCTGCAAGTTCTGCTGCATTAATAAGTGCGGCACAAGAGATTATTGCAGTTCCATGCTGGTCATCGTGGAAAACAGGTATGTTCATTGTTTCTTTTAATGTTTCTTCAATTTCAAAACATTCAGGTGCTTTAATATCTTCAAGGTTTATCCCGCCGAAGGTTGGTTCAAGAACTTCCACAGTCCTGATAATTTCTTTCGGATCTTTGCTGTTAAGTTCGATATCAAACACATCTATATCGGCAAATCTTTTAAATAGGACTCCTTTACCTTCCATTACAGGTTTACCAGCTTCAGCTCCAATATCACCAAGACCTAAAACGGCAGTTCCATTTGAAACAACTGCAACAAGGTTTCCTTTTGCAGTATATTTATAAACATCATCTACATTTTTTTCTATTTCTCTGCATGGTTCAGCAACACCCGGTGTGTATGCTAAGGAAAGATCTCTTGATGTAAGACAAGGTTTTGTTGCAACAACCTCTATTTTTCCTTTTCGTTCTGATGAGTGATAATCTAATGCTTCTTCTTTTCTTATTTTCATTTTTTACTCCTAAAAGAGATAACTTTTATTTTTAAAAAATATTTTAACTAAGTATAATTTGTTTATCAGGTTTTATTTTTGGTGAAGATAATTGAATACTTTAATATGTCTGAATGATTTGGATTATGGATAATAGTAAGAGAAGTTACTAACTTTATTCAATCTTTTAGGTTCCGCTCTGAAAGTTTTTCACTTTCTATGGAACACATTTCCAAGCTCATTTTATCTACACTAAAATCAAAAAATCTGGTTATTAAAATTAATCTAAATTTTTGAATTCACCTAAAAATTCAGCCAAAATTATCCAATAAAAAGATAAATGATGCAAATTTGTTGTTCGTCTGTCCTGCATATTATCTGCTGGATTTAGCAGCTTCTTCAATAAGCTTTTCCGATAATTCCTTACCGAGATACCGATCAATGAAAAAATGCATAACGTATAATAATGGTGTAAGAAACACAGCAATTAAAAACTTATAAATGTAGTTAACCACTCCAATTGCCAGTACGAGGGAAAGATCCCACCCTGCTCCCCAGTAAAAAGCGATGAGAAGCACTACAAAACTATCTATGAATTGCGAGACCACTGTAGATCCTGTTGCCCTTAGCCATATTTTTGAACTTCCTGTAAACCCTCTTAGGTAATGAAATACTTTTACATCAACTAGTTGCCCAACAAGAAAAGCCACAAGCGAACCGAAAATTATCCACAAACCCTGCCCAAAAATTGCATTAAATGCCTGGTCCATATTTAATGTGCCGGAAGAGGTTGTTCTTTCGATCCAGAAATCTGCGGGAGTAAGTCCTATTGCAAAGTAAACCATTAAAAATGCATATGTAATTAAACCGGCTGCTGTAAATGATAGAAATCTTACTCCCCTTCTTCCAAAATATTCGTTAATAATATCCGTCATTATAAAGATAACAGGCCAGAGTAAAACACCGGCAGTTAGATTGAAGGAAAGATTTTCTTCACCAAAAAAGGAGAGGTTCAGGGGATTTAATCCTAACCAACCTTCCAGCGAAAAGATTTTAACCCCTATGAACTCAGCAAGAATTGCATTTGCTATAAAAAAAGCCCCAAGAATGTAAAACAGGGTTGTGCTCTTATCGCGCATCCATTTACCAATCTATATTAATAATTTTTATAAATATAAGTGAGTTGTTACTAAAATAAAAAAGCGGCATCAACTAAATTTAATTGATGCCGCCTTGTTGTGGAGAGAGATGAACAGTATTATATAGTTAGTTACCGTTTTCTGTTTCGGTTCGTATTGTTATTGTTCGTATTCCTGTCGTTCTTCTTAGTCGTTGTCCTGGTGTTTTTGTTTACTTTCTTTTCAACCTTCTGCCGGGTGTTATTCCTCTTCACATCAGTGTTTCGTTTGTTGTTAGTATTATTCTTCACCTGGTTTTGGTTCCTGTTCACATTATTCTTTTTAACCGTTTTATTCTGTTTAACAATATTCCGATCATTCCTGTTATTATTGTTATTTCTATTTACCTGGTTCTGATTCCTGTTTACAGTATTCTTTTTAACGGTTTTGTTCTGATTAACAACATTCCGATCATTCCTGTTATTCTTATTTGTATTCACCTGGTTCTGGTTCCTGTTCACAGTATTCTTCTTATCCGTTTTGTTTCGATCAACAGACTTCCGATCGTTCCTGTTATTTTTGTTAGTATTTACATCGTTTCGTTTAACATCAGTCTGAGTTCGCTTTCTAGTCACAGTTTTATTATCTGTTCTTTTGTCGTTAACACCAGTACGATTAACAGTATTCTGTCTGTTATCATTTCTTTGCTTATCAACTTTTCTATCAACTTTATTATCGTTTCTTGTTACAGTGTTGGTTCTATTCCTGTCACCTATTTCAACCCTGTTAACATCCAGTGATGTTCTTCTGCGGTCTTGCTTAACATTCACATTCCTGTTATCATTTCTTGAAAGTTGATCCCTGGGAACATCAAGCGTTCTTATTTCATCGCGATTTCTATCTTTTCCTCTTATCTGCTGCGGATCGCGCACTCTTGTTATTTCTCGTTGCCTAATTTCCTGCCCTGATCTTACTCTTACATAATCAATATCAATACCCCTGTTTTGCACTCTTCCGTTACGGTAGCCATAGTTTGTTCTGTATGTTGTGTTAGAGTATACTCTTTACCTGTAAGTAGGCGCTACATAATAGTTATAAGGATACTGATGGCAGAAATTGTTGTAACCAATAAAGTGCCAGTGATGATAAGGAGTATGAAATACATTACTAAAATGTATGCCTATCGAAATAGAGAACGAAGCATAAGGATGTAAAGGAGCCCATCCTATATAATCGTTACTGTATCTCCATTCTACCCAGGCAGGAGCCCATTCATAATCCGGGTACCATAACCAGCCGTAATAATCATCGTGGTACCATCTACCATAATGATAAGTTACGTAACCGAAAGATTCGTAAGAATCCCAATACCAGCCGTCATATGTCCATACCCATCTTCCCTGACTGTACGGTGCCCAACCGGTTTGCATAATTGTTGGCTGCCAAACTACAACACCGTAGTCTATTTCTATCCATTGCCCGTAAGGGGAAAGTTCTGAGTAGAAATAGCCGCTCATATTATTAAATCTTTTTGCTTCTGTTGTAAATGCAGTAAAAACAAAAAGAACTGCTGAAAAAATTATTATCCGTTTCATGATACACCTCCGTTTAAGTGTTTATGCTTATTAAACAATGTTGGTGCCATAGAAATAAAGTGCGTTTACGGAAGATTTTGAAAGCTTTTTAATGTGATGTGTATATTTTTATATACAGTTATTTTTGTCGGATGGACGACGAAAAATTAAATGCCCAGCACTTTGGAAAGTAAGGTATTTTAATGTTTAAGAACGGTTCCTCTAACCGTTTTCTTTTATTTTTCAAATTATTTTTGAGTAGAATAAATTTTCTAATTTGGGGTTGCTTGCCAACCACCAACTGTAGCCAATCGTTTACCATTCGTTGCTTCTAACAAATATAAATACCAATTTGCAGTTTAGGTTTTCAAATATTCTTTTGAAGAATCTTTTATAAATATTCTTTTTAACTAAAGAAGGGCAGGTAAAAAATGAAAAAATCTCTATTGTTAATCGGAATTTTTCAGTTTGTGCTCTCAGGAATGATCATCGCCCAGTGGACGCCTATAAATACAGGGCTTGGCGGTCATAATCCAACTTCAATGTATGGCTGGCCCGGGCTCGATGCTGCGTGGCTTGGAACTGCAGGAGGCGGTGTATTTAAAACTATGGATAACGGGAATAATTGGGTTAATATCAACGGAGACCTGGCAAATCTAAATGTTAATGATATCAGACCTTTTGGAACGGGTACATCAATGTATGTGGCAACCGAAGGTGGACCGTTTTTTACTATGGATGAAATCACCTATACCAACTGCACTTCTACCGGACTGACCAATACTGATATTAATTATTTTGGGGTCGGTGGACATGATCCGGAAATATATGCAATCGGCACCAATGGTGGAGGCGTATTTTTGGGGAGATGATTGGGCAGGTCCCTGGATCGCAGTAAGTACTGGGCTCTCCGGAAATAGTCTGATTGTAAACGACATACAGCTTCGGTTCCTACAATAATGTGAGTTATATTGCAATGGGCAGTGATGGCGGAGTATATTTTGCTGATTCAACATTAAATCCCTGGACACAAAAAAACAATGGCCTTTCCGGCGATGCACTGCTGGTTCAAAAACTTTTTGCCCTGGGTGGGGGTGTAATTTTATAGTAACTCACGGCGGATTGTATTATCTACAGATCAGGGAGACAACTGGGTTCCCATGATTCCAAACGAAAAATTAAATACAATGGCGATTGTCCAAACAGCCGTCATCTCCAATCGGGTGGGCCATTTTTGCATTTGGAATAAACGGTTATTATTCAGTGGACTTTACAAATTTCACCCCGATTGATATGACCGGAATAACCGGAGAAGTCACTTGCATTGCTGTAACCACAACTGACATTATTATAGGTGTTGATGACGGTAATATGGATATTGGTGACGGTACCAGATCTGGGATTGTATATAGAAAACCGCTCGACCAGGTTCTTGCAATTGAGGATGAAAATTCTGCAGTGCCGCAAGAATACAGCCTGGAGCAAAATTATCCAAATCCATTTAATCCCAGTACAACAATAAATACCAAATACCAGACCTGCCTGCCGGCAGGAAGGAATTAGGTTTTGTGACTATCAAAGTTTATGATGTTTTAGGAAATGAAATTGTAACTCTTGTTAATGAAGAAAAACCTATAGGAAGTTATGATGTTGAGTTTGATGCAACAGCATTACCAAGCGGTATTTATTTCTATCAATTGCAAGCCGTGCCTACCGGCAGGCAGGCAGGAAGTTTTGTTGAGACTAAGAAGATGGTCCTCCTTCGTTAAACCTGCCCGCCTTAGGAGGGACTGCGGCGGATAAATGTTGATGATGCAGTTGGAAGATAATGAATTTATTTCAACCCCTATCCCTGATAATCAATAGGGATTTTTAGTAATAAGCAGCTTATTTCACTGTAACGTTCTATTATCAAAAAATGTTTCCCAAAATAAAAAATACTCTAATATATCCAACCAGTAAGAAAACTTAACCAGGAAAACATTATCAGCTTCGGAATTCCAGAGGTTGTTAAAATCTCTGCTAAATTACTTGCCAATCGTCTACCATTCGTTGCTTCTAACAAATTATATTTACAATTTATATTGTAGATTTATATCAATTCCTTGAGAGAAACGTACGGGATAACGTTACTCTTATATTCATTAAAGAATACAGTGCTTCCCCCAAGGTGTAGTGTGTATTGAAATTTTTGTTTCAGTTTCATTCATTAGGAGGTTGCTATGAAAAAATTATCTTTACTTTTAATTGCATTTCTTTTATTACAGTTCACTTCATTTGCACAAATTAGTATAACCAGTGCTGATTTGAATGCTGAATATGTACCCGGGACTACATCTACGATAAAAACCGATGATATAGTTACTTCAATGGATATCGGACAACTTGGAGCCACATCCTGGGATTTCAGTTTTCTTACTTCGGATCCTGAATTTGAAATAAATTCAACGGCTGTTGATCCCGCAACAACACCTTATGCCGGTGATTTTCCTGGTGCAAATTTAGGAACGCGTACAATTATCCCTTTTCAAGGAGATACCACAGAATTTTACTCATATTTATCCCTCAATGGCACTTTTAATTCTCACGGATCTGTAGGCGAAACAGAAATATCTGTTGATACTACCTTGGTCATAACTACAACCAATATACCACCAGAGATAAGTGCAACATTGCCATATACATTTAATTCAATTGTTGATTATAGTGGAGCACAGACTATAGTTACCGAGATAAATGGTACGGTTGTAACTACTTTTAATAATACTATAGTTACACATCGCGAAGTTGATGCCTACGGTCCAATGACAATGCCGGGAGGTCAAGTTTATGACGCATTACGTGTTAGGATTGATGAAATTACTATTGACAATTTTTTCCCCCCACCTTTTAATTACGACAGACACATTTCATACGATTTCATCACTAAAGATGGTGCCTTTGTAAATGTTCCCTCGGATACAACAAAACCAAATGCTGGAGTTATAGCAAACACCGCATCAATTGCATGGGCAGGTCCGTTTGTAGCAGATGTAAAAATTGGAGAAACTATTCCTGGTGATTATGAGTTATCTCAAAATTATCCAAATCCGTTTAATCCAAACACTACAATAAAATATCAATTACCAGACCTGCGGGCAGGCAAGGAATTAGTTTTGTTACAATAAAAGTATTTGATGTTTTGGGAAGTGAGATTGCAACACTTGGTAAACGAAGAAAAACCAACAGGAAGTTATGAAGTTGAGTTTGATGCAACTGGATTAACAAGTGGAGTATATTTCTATCAATTGCAAGCCTTGCCTACCGGCAGGCAGGCAGGTTCTTTTGTTGAGACTAAGAAGATGGTTTTAATGAAATAAAAGATTAAAATATTTTTTATTGAATCCCCTATCAATGAAAGCCTGCCTGACGGTAGGCAGGTTGGTGGGGGTTTTTATTAATAAGCAGCTTATTTTACCGTAAAGTTCTATTCTGTATTAATGTTTCAAAAAATAAAAAATTTTCTAAATATCCAACCAGTAAGAAAACTTAACCAGGAAAACATTATCAGCTTCAGAATTCCAGAGGTTACCAAAATCTCTGCTAAAACTAAATTTACCGGGATCATCAAAATTAACTTTGTTGTGTGTCCAAACAAAATAAAATACAGAACCGGGTAAATATTCCCATCTTAATACAACGTTTCCGCGTAAAGATTTGAAGTTAAAATCAGGATTGGAAAAAGTGAATTGTTCCGCCGGTCCATTTCCATCAGGATCAACTTCATATTCATCATCTTCGCTGTTATAATTTATTACACCACCATTATCTTCATAAACGTGGTATTCTTCAGAATTTGGTTTTTCAAGTTCTTTAAACCTTTTGTATTCACCTACAGCAATTAATGGCTGCAGATACAATTGAAGACTTAACTGGGGATTGAAAATCCAGTTCAATCGAATATTTGCAGAGATTGTTTTTTGAGTTAGTTCTCCAAACACATAACGTACATCAAATGTTTCGGTTGCAAAAGAATCATCGATTCTATCAATCCACTGATAAATATTATATTCGTACTCGTATTCCGGTCCAATAGTTAAACTAATTTGAGGATTTGGTTTCCATTCTAAATCCAGACCAAAATAGTATTCATTGCTGCCGGAAGTATTCCTCCAGAATCCGCCAAATGGATAAAATATTATTTTTTCCCTGCTATCAGTATAACCATGAATATTTATTGAGTAGCTCGGAGGCATTTTTACTTTTGGTCCTCCCCGTGTTAGAGTGGTTGAGATTGATTCAAAACTATAATCGGCGCTTATTCCCACTCCCCAATAATTTAAAAATTGCACGCTGTTCGAACTATAAAAGCCACTCCTGGATACGTTATCTTCATAATCTGAAGTTCTGTTATAAGCAAGATAGATGTTCTTTCTTCTAAATATTTCGTCAGGTTCATACCATCTATAACCTAATACTACGTGCCCATTAATTCTATCGGAGAACCATTGGGAGCCAAGATCATTATATTCAAAGCCTGGTGAAGCGGTACCGAGTGCAGCATTCAGATAAAAGTTGCCTTTCTGCTTATTGAGCATAAACCTGGTAAATACTCCGGCAAGAGAAGTACGATTACTATCGAGCGGCATAAAAGTTTTATCCGGTCGCTGAAAATATCTATACTCTTTTTCTTGCAGTCTAATCAAATAATCCTTAGAACCATGTGTGTAAGACCCAATAACCGATCCTGTTATTACATAAGTTTCATCTTCATCCAGGAACGTCCACCCATCAGCCCCGAATGTATATGCATTTTTACCTAATATATCACTTAAGTTTGGATTACTTAAATCTCTATTAACAGAAGTAAAAATCATACCCAATGCTTGTTTCCCTTCGTTAAATTCTTTTTGGGTACGAAAAACTCCATAATGTGTAAACGGTTCAACTTCTTCATTAACTAAATCACCTGTTTCATCAGATTTAATTCTTGCGTAGGTTCTTTCTGTTACAGCGCTTAAAAATCCAACCGACCATGTTTCGTTGAACTTGCCTGTTAGTTTAGCAGCGCCAAGTATGCTGGTTTCAGATGGATAATCAACAAATCCTTCTGTTATTGTACTACCCTGTGGAGAGCGCCCGATTCTTCGGGAATAGAAAAGTGTTGGATTGCTAAAGTTGAAACCCCAGTTATTATTTGAACCACCATAACCAAATTGGAATACATTAGCACCCTCAATAAAGAATGGTCTTTTTTCATCGAAAAATGTTTCAAAAGCTGAAAGATTAACTACTGCAGGATCTACTTCCACCTGTCCAAAATCTGGATTAATTGTAGCATCAACATTTAGATTGCTGCCGAGACTAAATTTCAAATCTCCCCCTAATGATGTTTTATATTGATTACCTCTGTAGAATGGATCGTCAGCATCATGAATGAGATATTGAGCTTTTTGTACTAAATATGGTAATACCTCGAAGCGCTGTTTTGGTTTAATACCATCCAGCCCCGTCAAATCAGCAAAGTGAGAAACAAAACCGCTCTCCGTGCTTGGAACCATTACATAATGCACCATTTCGTGTTTTCGTTTGATATCCCTGTTTAAATTTACTCCCCAAACCATTTTTTCTGATTCTTTAAATCGAAGTTGCGTGAACGGAATTTTAACTTCAACATTCCAGCCATATTCATCAATACTTGTTTTAGTATTCCCAGATTCCATCCCATGAATCATCCATCCAGCCGTCGTTATAAAGTGTTCCATCACAAATAGAACCACCGGGATTTACAGCAAAATAAAAACCGGTTCTTTCATCGTTATAAGGATCTAAAAAAATCCAAATCCAGTCGGATTCAGTCATATTATCACGTCTCATTAAGTGATAAATCAATAGAGTCGGGCTGAGAATCTAAGAACTGCCCACTGAAGTAAATATTCGATTCATCGTGAGAAATCCACATATTTGATTCCTCAGTTGCAGGATTTCCTTCATCCGGTTGTTTTTGAGTGAAGTCCTTAATCGGAGGATTTTGATAAACCGATTCAGTTAATTTGCCATCAAGTATAATTGGTTCATTTAATTTATATGATCTTACAGTTTTTGTAGAATCACTTGAAGGGGAAGCTAAAATTGAAGCAGCGAAGAGAATGAAAAAGAAGTGAGAGTAAAATATTTTCATATAACATCCCGGTTGATGATGTTTCACTTAATTTGTTATAATGTTTAGACTCGAAAAAAAAGTTTTTTGTTGCCCTGTTTTCAAATTATTTTTGACTACTAAGTAAACGATTTACATCAACTTTTATTGTACAGTGCATTTTTGTAAAATGAGATTAAAATCGAATTTAATTTATAGTTTCTAATTATAAATAAACCCAATTATCGTTTGGAAGGATAGATAAATCTATAAGCGGTTTTCATAAAGGTTATATTGAACTATGAGATCATAATTCAGCATTGATTTCTATTTACAAACAGATAACTTTTACGCACCCGGTATATTTGATTTAAGCTTAAGCGGAATTCTTTTTTTTCTTAATTTTAGATTCAATAGTTCAACAAAAACTGAAAATGCCATGGCAAAATAGATATAACCTTTTGGTATATGTTGATGAAGTCCTTCGGCAACAAGAGAAAATCCAATTAGTAATAAAAAGCTTAAAGCAAGAATTTTTATTGTAGGATGGTTTTCAACAAAATTACTTACAGTTCCTACAAAAATCATCATAAAGATAACAGCAATTACTACCGCAGTAACCATAACACCAAGATGATCTGCCATACCAACAGCGGTAATGACGGAATCTAGAGAGAAAATTATATCAAGTAAAGTTATCTGGATGAGAACAGATAGAAACGTAGCTTTACCTTTTACTTTATGAACATCTTCTTCCCCTTCAAGGTTCGAATGAATTTCGAATGTACTTTTTGCAAGCAGAAATAATCCCCCAACAAGAAGTATCATATCTCTCCAGGAAAAATCAAAATTAAAAAGAGTGAAAAATGGTTCAGTAAGTTTTATAATAAGAGAAATTGAAAATAGAAGAAGTATTCTCATTATCATTGCTAAACCCAGACCAATCATTCTTCCTTTTTTCCTATCTTCTGGAGGAAGTTTATCCGTTAAAATTGATATGAAAATAATGTTATCAATTCCGAGAACAATTTCCAGAACCGTTAATGTTAGCAAAGCAATTAGTGCCTGCGGATCAGTCAGCCATTCCATCTGTTAACCTTTATTAAAAATTCTGAATAAAATTATCTTTTAATTTTTCGTTCTTTCCATTTTAAATTGCCAAATGCACCAACAAATCCTGCAATTATTATATATGGAACCTGCAAAAATTCAGCAATTAAAAATGGTTTTAAAGAAAGATCATTGAATAGTATTTTTTTACCGCTTGTAAGAATTAAATATTCAAATACTGATTTGAGCAAAATTGAAGCCACTAGTGAAATGTAAAAGTAACTAGATAACGTTATAGCAAGAATCGGTTGGAAAACCAATCCAATATAGAACAAAAAAATCAAGATTAGTTTAATGATTAAATTTTTATCTCCGTAAAACAAACCTTTACTCGCCCATCTTTTTCTTTGGTGATAAAACTCCGCAATATTTTTATTTGAATGAGTTCTAACAATTGAATTTTTATTAACAGAAAATCTCACTTTGTAATCCGTGTCCTTTGCAATCTTCTGCATTAAGAGTTCATCATCACCTGATGAGAGACCCATCTGGTTTTTAAATCCACCTACTTCATCAAAAGCTTTCTTCCTGTACGCAATATTTGCTGCATTGCAAATTGTAGGACTGCCTGATCCAATTAAACCTGCGCCAGTAAATATCAATCCTGCAAACTCCAGCTTTTGAATTTTTGAAAACAAAGTTTGCCCATCAATAAACTCAACTGGACCCGAAACAAATCCTGTTTCTTCATCAAAATTACTTACTAAAGATGAAAGCCACTTTTTATCGTGTACACAATCTGCATCTGTAGTCACAATAATTTGTCCGCTTGAATTCTCGATTCCATACCTTACTGCACGCTTTTTATGAGCGTTTACAGAGAATTTTTCCGGAACTGATAAAACCTTAATGTTATCTGCTATTTTATTATCCTGCAACAACTTAAGTGAGTTATCTTCTGAAGAATCATCAATATAAATTACTTCAAATTTTTCTTTTGGATAATCTTGATCTTCAATTGATTTAAGATTTACAAGGATATTTTTTTCTTCATTTCTGAATGGAATAATTACTGAAATAAATTCCTCTGGAATGGAGATAGATGTAGAAAGTTTTAGTTTATTCAATCCTGAAAAAATTTTCATCAAGAAAAAAATGTAATGAGCCAGCAGGAGAATAAATATTATTATTAGAACAAGATTAAGTATCATTTCTTTTTAACAATAATACTAATCCTACCAATGCAGGAATAAGCAGGTTAATAATGAAGAGAAATATTGAAGCATTAAATGCGGTTGATGCTGTTTCGCCGAATTGTGTTAAGAAATAAATAGAAGCACCTTCGCGTATTCCTAATTCACCCAGCGAGATTGGAGGAATTATTGTTTTAGCAAACATGATCAGATTGCCCGCCCAAATGTAATTTATAAAATTATAGTTGTGTGAAAAAGCCGAAACAAGTATTGCAAGTTGAAGCAGAAAACAAAAATAGAACAAGAGTGAAATAATAGTCATCCTGTAAAAGTATTTTCTATCCAGGGATTTAAGTACTTGCAGTTTTTCAATTAGCGCTATAAAGCGTGTTGATTTTTTTATTCTTGAAAAGAATATGCTGTCCCAAAATCTTCTGCTTAGAAGAAGCATAGCGAAGAAATAAAATAACGTGAAGAGAACGATAAAAAGAGAAAGTGTAAGATAAATTGATGTGTTGAAATAAAAATAGAAGAACAGTATGCTCATAACTGAGCCAACAAACGCAACAATCATTAAGGGGAAGAATTTATCGATGAGCGTTGCAACAGTCACCTGCACAATTGATTTATTTTTAAATACAATTGCGCGACCAAAATACTCTCCTACTCTTAGTGGAGTAATTGTTCCGGCAGAGAATCCATAGAATAGCGAGGTTAAAATTTTGGACTTCTTCCTTTCTTCAAGTACATGCCCGCAGGTTAAACGCCATTTAGAATATTGCAAATAAATATTGGCGAAGCTTAAAAGGAAAGCTACTGCAATCAGTAATAAGTTTGCATTTTCAATCGCAGAAAGAATTTTTTCATATTCTATTGATGAAGCAAGATAGAAGAGCATTCCTGCGGCAATCACAATTTTTACTGCAAAAATTATTGCGGTTTTATTCTTCCTGAAAAAACCGTCTTGTATATCTTTTTTCTCTATCGTGGTTGTAATCATAAAAATTTTTACTGTTCAATATCAAATATATTAACTTTTAGTCCTTCAGTACAATTTACACACATATCAACAGATTTTCGGTTACTTAAAATTTTATTCCTAAAATCATTATACTTAGCTGATTTCCAAACATCGGCAAAACTGTTTCCATTTATCTGCCCGAGTTCAAATTCTGCATCCTTATCAAAACAGCAAGGCACAACTCTGCCGTCCCACGTAATTACAGAAGTCCGCCACAAAGCAAAACAATGATCTTTCAGTTTATTCTTTATTTTGAATGAACCGTTTTCAACTTTATATCTTCTATATTTTTTATTCTCCGGTAAAAACTTCAACGCATTTTCGTAGGAAGATATTTGCATCGTTTTGAAAACAACTTTATCAACTCCAACCTCTTTTCCGTAATCGAGCACTTCATCAAGCTGATGTTCGTTTTGTTTCATAACAATAAATTGAAACTCAATAAAAGGTTTTTTCTTTTTTAACTCATTCTTCCTTTTAACTAAACTCCTTAAACCTATATCGGCCTGTTCAAAAGTTCCACCAACACGATAATTCTGGTAGCTTTCTTCATCAAGTCCATCAACAGAAAAGATCAGTTTATCAGGTGCGTTTTCAAGAATCGTATCAACATTTTCTTCATTTATAAAATGTCCGTTTGTGCTTATCGATATGTAAACATTTTGATCCTGCGCATAGCTTATCATCTGTGTTAACTGCTTGTTGATAAATGGTTCCCCCTGGAAAAATAATTGAACATAAAAACCTGTACTTTTTATCTCATCAATCAATCGTTTAAAATCCTCTAACCGAAGCAATCCAAGAGGTCTTGTTAAAGTTCCTAGCCCTGATGGACATTCCGGACATTTAAGATTACAATGGTTTGTCGGTTCAATTGAATAAGAAATAGGCATACCCCATACAACCGCTTTCCTGGTTATTCTTGATAAACCAAACGAAAGAAGTATTTTTAAAACGTTTACAGTTCTTTTTAGCGTAAGATATTTTAAGAAGTTTATTTCCACAGCGACTAAAATTTAATTTTAATATCAAGATAAATATAATCTCTGTATTATTGATAAATAAATTTTCCATTTAAATTGGATTAACTTAGCAGTAGTATTAAGTAATTCATTGTTAGGAAATCAGCTTTTTTATACATTTAGCTGTTATCTTTATATTATTAGGAGAATTAATGTATATCAATTTCAGCGATATTCCGGGTCATCATAACCTGTTCCTTGATTACCTTTACGAATTTGAGAATGTTAAAAAATATTTTAGTTATGATTTCCGGGATAGGGAAAATTATCTGAAAGTTTTTAAAACCATTTCGGATTCACGGCAGGATATAGGCAAGCAGGTTTCTTCAATTCTTTCGGATCAGTATTCTTCATTTAAGATTTCTGATAAAACAAAAAATAACATAGAACAATTAGCCAATAAAAATACTCTTGCAGTAGTTACCGGTCAGCAGTTGGGAATTTTAGGCGGACCGCTTTATACACTTCATAAAATTATCACTGCTATAAAACTTAGCCAGCAGCTATCTGAACGTTACGATGATTACAATTTTGTTCCAATCTTCTGGCTTGAAGGAGATGACCATGATTTTAACGAAGTTCGCTCAACAAAAATTATTGATGAAGCTAATAACCTGGTAACGATTGGATACGGGGAGGAGATTGGCGAAGAAGATGCAAAGCAAAGTGTTGGTTTACTAAAATTTAATGAATCGATAAGCGAATTAATCAGCCAGTTAGATAGTTTACTCCGTGATACTGAATTTAAGAAACCATTAGTTGATAATTTAAAATCATATTACTCAGCGGGAAAATCTTTTAAAAGCTCATTTAAAGAATTGATTCATTCTGTATTTGATGAATACGGTCTTGTAATTTTAGATCCGCAGGATAAAAGGTTAAAAGAACTTTTGAAACCGGTCTTCAAAAAGGAAATTTCAGAATTCAGAAATTATACAGATAAACTTGTTCACACCAGTGCGGAACTTGAAGAACTATACCACGCACAAGTAAAAGTTAAACCGGTAAATTTATTCCTTAACGTTGATGATGCCAGGTATTCAATTGAACCGGTTGAGAATCAATTCCGGCTTAAAAGAAAGCGAAAAACTTTTGAACGAGAAGAGCTCCTGGAAATTGTTGAAACTGAACCTGAAAGATTCAGCCCGAATGTTTTGCTAAGACCGATTTGCCAGGATTACTTGCTGCCAACTGCGTTTTACATCGCAGGACCAAGTGAAATTTCTTACTTCGCGCAAGTTAAATCCCTTTATTCATTTTTTAATGTTTCACCTCCAATCATTTATCCAAGATCATCAGCTACTTATGTTGAAAAATCAATTTCTAAAACACTCGATAAATATTCAATCTCTATCGGCGATCTATTTATTGATGTTGAAAATGTTAAAAGAAGAGTCATTGATTCGATTTCGGAGACTTCGCTTGAAGAAGTATTTGCTGATGTTTCAAACGAAATTGAACTGGCGTTTGACCGCCTTAAGGAGAAACTTTTTGAACTTGATAAGCAAACTGCGGACGGTAGTAAAAAGTACAGGGATAAAATAATTGGTGCCCTGGATGAATTAAAAGGTAAAGCGGAAAAAACAGAGCAAAAAAAATACGAGGTTACCTTAAGACAAATAGACCGGGCTGCAATAAATCTTTATCCTAATTCTAATTTGCAGGAACGCGAATTGAATTTTGTAAACTTTGCAAATAAGTATGGGATGGATTTTGTAAACTTTATTTTTGATAAACTGGAAATAAATAAATTTGAGCACCAGGTAATTGAGATGTGATTGACTAACTTGTAATTGATTTAAGTTGCTCAATAAATCCAGGATTTGAATTAGAAACAGATTCAAAACCATCAACTTTGCCCCCTTCATCTAGCAGGCAGGAAAGTATACCAAATGCCATAGCAATCCTATGATCGTCAAAACTTTTAAATACAGGTTTCCTGTTTTTTATTTTGCCGGAGACCTTAAATCCATCATCGAACTCTTCAACATTTAAACCTAGCAGTCGCTAAGTTGTAACACAGCGCACTTATTCTATCTGATTCTTTTACTCTAAGTTCTTTTGCATTTCTTATTTCAAAATCACCTTCAGCAAATATTCCAGCAATTGTTAATATCGGAATTTCATCGATTATGCTTGGAATGATCTCTTCACTTACATTAACATTATTCAGTTCACTACTCATAACATTTATATTCCCAAACGGCTCACCGTTGGATGCTCCCGTTTGCTTATTACTAATTTTTGCTCCCATTATTTTAAGAAGCTCGAGTAATCCGGTTCTAGTAGGATTTAGCGAGATATTTCTGATATTTAAATTCGAATTCTTCGTTAGTATAGCTAAAAGAATAAAATAGGCAGAAGTTGAAATATCACCAGGCACAAAATACTTTTGAAGAACCGGGTAATTACTTTTAGATACAGAGATTACAGATTTCATTTGATGTTTTTCAGTATCAAGTCCCAGCATTCTTTCTGTATGATCCCTGGTTTGATTTGCTTCATTTATATTAGTAATTTCATCAGAATGAAGTCCCGCTAATAGAACTGCACTTTTTACCTGTGCACTTGGAACGGGTAATTCATAGGTAATCGAGTTTAACTGATCGACAGTATAAAATTTCAATGGAATCGTGTTTCCTGTCGCTCCTGAAATACGTGCTCCCATCAAACTGAGGGGTTCAATTATCCTCCCCATCGGCCTTCCTGAAAGAGATTCATCACCTTCAATGACGGAATCAAAATCCTGTGCTGCTAAGATTCCGCTTAATAGCCGTGCAGTTGTACCTGAATTTCCTGCGTTCAATGGTTTTTCCGGTTTTACAAATCCTTTAAATCCTCTCCCATATACTTTAGTTCTGTTCGCTTCCTCTTTTATCTGAACACCTAGCTGATAAAGGCAGTTAATTGTTGATTTAATATCATCACTTTGCGAAAGGTTGGTAATTTCCGATTCACCATTCGCAAGAGCTGAAAAGATTAAAGCTCTATGCGAAATTGATTTATCACCGGGTAAAGTTAATGAACCGAAAACTTTTTCTATTTTATTAAAAGATTGGATCATCTAAGTTCTTAATTATTTTTTACTCCACTTATTAATCCACTCTTCTATTTCTTCATCATTAAGTTCACTTTTATCATACATACTTTTCGCGGTGCGCTGTCTGAGAGCTTCGTAAATTGTTATTGCCGCAGAAACAGATACATTAAGACTTTGCACCATTCCATACATAGGAATGTAAAATTTTTCGTCTGCCAAATCCTCAGCTTCTTTAGATACTCCACGATGCTCATTCCCCATCACAATTGCTGATTTTTCTGTAAAATCTATTTTATAAAGATCTTGTGCACCCTCAGAAATTGAAGACACATAAATTTTATATCCTTCTAATCGAAGTTGTTTATAGCACTCTTCTACACGTCTTAAATTTTTCTTTCTCAATCCATTTAAATGCAGAAGCTGAAGATTTTTTACCAATTTTAGGAAACTTTTCAATATTATATAGTAGTGAAACTTTAGGAATACCGGCTGCATCGCAGGTTCTGAAAATAGCACTTACATTATGCGGATCGTGAATATTCTCAAGAATAATTTTCAAGGAAGGCTGTCTTTTTGAAACAACTGCTCTTATTTTATTAATTCTTTTTTCAGTCCTGGTCTGTTTCAATAAGCACCTTTGTTGAAGACCAATTTGTAAGTGGATTTGTTTTTTGCACGACGTGCTTTATCAAGTTTAAATTTTTCACTGTTAACATTAAGATAAAATGAAGCGAGTTCAAGGATTTTCTTTAACACAGTTTCTTCATCGTGTGCCCAGCTTTCACAGCCGGATAAGGAGGGGATTTCGGCAGTATAGCCGTCATTCGTTTCTGTTACAACAATATCAAGGATCATCTTAATTAATAAATTATCTTAATTCAGTAACTGCTTTCACTTATTTCCCCGGTAACAATCTTCACACTTGCACTTGCACCAATCCTGTCTGCCCCTGAAGCAATCATAGCTTCTGCATCCTCTTTTGATCTTATGCCACCTGAAGCTTTAACGCCAATATCTCTTCCAACAACATATTTCATAAGTGCAACATCACCAACAGTAGCACCACCTTTGCTAAAACCGGTGGAAGTCTTTACAAAATCTGCCCCGGCATTTTTACAAATAATGCATGCTTTAACTTTTTCTTCATCAGTTAAAAGTGCAGTTTCTATAATTACTTTACAGAGTGCGTTTTTCTGTTTTGCAGCTCTAACAACTTCTATTACATCGTTCTTAGCATAATCATAATCTCCCTGCTTTAATCTGCCAACATTAAGCACCATATCAATTTCCGTAGCACCGTTATTTATTGCCTGTTCTGTTTCAAATCTTTTTACTTCGGTGGTTGTAGAACCAAGAGGAAAACCAACTACTGTACAAACTCTAACGTCTGTTCCTCTAAGCAGTTCGCTGCAAAGAGAAACATAACCGGGATTTACACAAACAGATGCGAAAGAATATTCTTTTGCTTCATCGCATAATTCCTTAATTTCATCCGGTGTGGCATCTGGTTTAAGAAGAGTATGATCAATTTTTGAAGCCATGTTTTTATCTTTAATGGAGTTACCCACACCCTGCCCTGCAGCAATCCTGGATGCACCAACTTCAACAATGTTTTTAACCGCTTTTGGTTGCGTTATAACATTTGTTTCCCATCCACGGCAGGAATCGCCGTGGCAGTAATAATCTGTTAAGACTTTTTCTAAAAAATCAGGAGGAATTTTTTCATCCGATATTTTATGGTTCATATTATTCACCATATTTTATAAATGCTTCGTAAGTATTTTTTAATAACATAGCAATTGTCATAGGACCAACACCACCGGGAACTGGTGTAATGAATGAAGCTTTTTCCGATACTTCATCAAACTTTACATCGCCCACAACGCGGTAACCTTTTGGTCTTGTAGAATCTTCCACCCTGTTAATTCCAACATCAACAACAACTACTCCTTCTTTTACCATTTCTGCTTTAACAAATTCTGGTGAGCCTATCGCAGCAACTAAAATGTCTGCCTGCTTTGTATATACTGAAATATCTTTTGCCGCGGAATGGCAAACTGTTACAATAGAGTTTGCAAATTCTTTTTTCTGCAGCATAATATTTGCAATCGGTTTACCAACAATGTTACTTCTACCAAGCACAACAAGATGCTTTCCTTTTGTTTCGATTTTATATCGTGATAAGCAATTCCTGGATTCCTGCAGGCGTGCAGGAACGAAAAGCATCCTTACCAATTACCAGGTTACCTACGCTAATTGGATGAAATCCATCAACATCTTTTTTTGGTGAAATAGCTTCAATAACTTTATCTTCGTTAATATGTTTGGGCAGCGGCAGTTGAACAAGTATACCGTGGTATTCTTTATTGTTGTTGTAAGATTCGATTAGCGATAGAAGTTCCTCCTCAGAAATTGAAGCATCAGGTGTTTCGGTTTTAGTTTTTATTCCTAACTTCATCACAAGCTTTAGCTTTGTTTCTTACATAAATTTGTGAAGCGGGATCTTCGCCAACTAAAATTGCAACTAAACCGGGTACTCCCCTTCCGCCTTTCTTTAAGCTTATCAATATCTGTTTTTAGTTCTGCGCGAATATCCTGTGCAACTTTTTTACCATCAATAATTGTCACTAAATTTTTCCCTATTCAAATCAAATTAAAATTTTAAATTAAGTTTATGTATCCTTTCCTACCTTTGCACTCATCATATTCAATTTCATACCTGTCTCTCAAATATTTTCTTATCTTTTTATTTTTTAAAATCTCTTCATAGAAAGGATTAGAATTTTGCCAGCCGGTTTTTCCGCACTCCCTGAATCTTTCCAATCTTCTAATTGATATTTCACAAAATACTGGGTCTATATCAGTAGTAAAACATCTTCGGTTAAGTTTTTCTGCTGCAAGCAATGTTGTTCCAGCATGTGAAAAATAATCAATGACAAGCTCATCTTCTCTGCTACTTGCGCTAATTATTCTCTCAATCGCTTTAAGAGGTTTTTGTGCATAACAGCCATTCACATTCTCTTCCATCCTGTAAAAAATCTGCTGAACATCAACCCAAACATTTCCTGCTCTTATAAAATCAGATTTTCCCCTCTCGATGTTTTCTGTTTCCTTACCGTTAACAGTTTTATAATATCCTTTAAGAATTTTTGGAATGTCCGTATAACCTGCTTCAACATTAAACTTTGGATTACCTTTTACATAAAAAAGCATTTCCTGCCTTACAGCCATCCAGTTTTTTTGTGTTCCGTATCCACGCTGGTTACGCATTGTTATAAAACTTTTTGAATTGAAACCGGAATCTTCCATCATCATTATAAACTGTGGCAGCGGTTGGTAGTGGTTATTCTGATCAGCACCAAGCCAAACATAAAGAGATGAATCATTTTTCAAACAAGCATTTGTAATTTCAATCCATTCTTTACACCAACTCAATAAATTTTTCAACTTTTCTTTTACCAAATGCCACAAAGTTGTAAGGTGGATCCTGTATTGCGAGTGATGCTTTATTCCCATCATTTAATTTTTAAAATAGTTTTAATATCTGTTGCATCAATACAAGCAACTTTGTGTTTTCCTTCTGGGTCTTCCCAAACTTCCCCCTCTTTTAAACGGCAATAAGGTAAAAGTAAAGTTCTTAGTTCTTCATCAATATCTATTCTTGGTAACGGAGCACTAATCATTATTATTCGGCTGATTCTTTTGTAAACTCTGGGAAATTAATTCTTTCTATTAATTTTGTTTTACCTGTTTCACTATCAATCTTCAAAAATACCGCACACAAATGAACATCATCTTTTGCGGTTTCATATTTCTGAGGAGTTTGAAATATAAACCTATTTAAAGCTGCTTGCGTCTTCATACCAATCACAGAATCATACGGTCCGCTCATTCCTGAATCTGTAATATAACCGGTACCCTGAGGTAAAATTCTTTCATCAGAAGTTTGAATATGAGTATGTGTTCCAATCAGCGCACTTATCTTGCCATCTAAATAATAACCCATTGCCTGTTTTTCTGCAGTTGCTTCTGCATGAAAATCAACAATTATCATTTTCGTTTCACTTTTAAGTTTATTAAGAACCCACTCAGCACTTCTGAAGGGACAATCAATAGTGGGCATAAAAGTTCTGCCCTGCAAATTCAATACTGCTATTTTTCCTTTTTTCGAATCTGCAATAAAATAACCATTACCGTAAGTTCCCTTCGGATAATTTAACGGTCGTAAAACACGTGGTTCACTTTTTAAATAATCCTGCGACAGATGTTTATCCCAGGTATGATTTCCGCCAGTGATTACATGCACTCCTAAATCAAAAAGAATCTTTCCCTCTTTACTGGTACATCCTTTTCCATCGGAAGCATTCTCACCGTTGGCAATTACTAAATCAGCTTTATATTTTTGGATAAGACCGGGCAGCCAGGTTTGTACATGATCCATTCCTGGTTTACCGATTATATCTCCGACAAAAAGTACATTTACAGAAGCCATATTTACCTATTTTATTCAGCTCAATATATCCAAAAATGAAGTAAATTAAAAAATTCTAACCTTTTATGTAACTTGATAGAGCCAACATTATTTTTTTGATTGTAAGATGAAATAGAGATAGATTTAGAACATGATTAATGAGAGTGTGCCATCTGTTCCTATTGAACAGGTAGAATTTTCGGTTTTGGATGTTGAAACTACAGGGCTTTCCGCTCGAGAGAATCATGTTATTGAGATCGGAATTGTTAAAGTAAAAAATCTGAAGATTGCTGGTAAGTTCCAATCATTTGTTAATCCCGGTTGTAAAATTCCATACTTCATAACACAGTTTACGGGCATAACTGATGAAGATATAATTGATGCTCCTTTCTTTTCTGAGTTAGCCGATAAGATAGAAAATGTTATTGGCGATTCTGTTATTTCTGCACATAAAC
>CAVVMV010000025.1:0-78583 GCA_963749485.1 uncultured Ignavibacteriales bacterium
CTCAGCTAACTGAGGGAACTCTTCCTCGTTATAACCATACATCAGCATTTCTTTATGTACTTCTTCAAAACTTACATCAGAATTTTTAAGACGATAAATTGCTGTAACAATTCCTGTGCGATCTTTCCCACCTAAACAATGATACATTATTGGTTGGTTTTGCTGATTCTCAATAATTCTTAAAATGTTGTTTAAATCTGCTGTATCGGGTACTTCTCTTCCATCCATTGGTACGTGAAAATATTGAATACCAAGACTATCACAAATTCTGCTTTCCCACAAATGATTTTCTTCACTCCCACGCAAGTTTATTATTGTTTTTAAACCATGCTTTTGCATTACAGCAATTGATTCTATGGATGGTTGAGCAGAGCGCCAAATACCATCATCTACTATATGAAAATTAAATTGTTTATCACTTACAGAAGTTTCTGGAGGAATATATGGCTGATCTGTTTCTTCTCATAGTTTCACAACTCAATGAAATCAAAATGAATCCAATTAAAATCAATTTTTTCATAATACTTCTCAAATGATACGTACTGAACGATCAATGTCTTATTGAGTAAATCAATTGATACAACCAAAAGATAGTGACATCAGGTGTGTAATTGTACGTTCCACCAAAATCATATTAGGATAAACTTCATCCCAGCTTAAATAATCAACTGCCTCTTACCTGAGTATGTTCATTCAGGAACTGATTCGGTATATGCTTGAACCTCTATAGGTTGCTCTCTATATAATTTAAATGAAACTGCTTCGGTAGTAAATTCGCAATCAATATTCGTTGTGGCATATAAGTTGAAATGTCTCTCCACCCAGCCTTAATTACATCAACCCTAACAGTCACATTTCTCGTATCGATCATCACAATATAGGATTGAACTAATGACATCTTTTGCATATAGATCCCCACTGACGGTAACATTTACAGTTATGTAATCCGGCTTTGGTTCTTCCTCTTCTTCACATCCCTCACCAAATGCACCGGAAATAAAAAGCAATCCCAATAGTGAAAGAATTATTTTCGTTTTCATAAATAGCCTCCCTTGTTTGAAGGAATTAAAATTATCTTCTTCTAAATTCTATTATTAATAATTGATTAGCAAGAAAAATAAACTTAACGATTGGCTACTGTTTTTAATTGGCAAGTAATAATAAAAAAGGCGATCAGGAAGATCGCCTTAATGGTAAGAGAATATTTTAACTAAAGAATAAACTTACTCAAGTCCCTGTCTTTAACAATCTTATCAAGCTTATCTTTAACAAACTCAGCGGTTATTTTAACTGTTTCAGATGGAACTTTATCGGGAACATCAAAAAGTATTTCATCCAGTAAAGTTGTAAGGATAGTGTGAAGCCGTCTTGCACCAATATTTTCAACCTGCTCGTTAACCTGGGTTGCAATTTTTGCAATTTCGCAAATTCCTTCTTCTGTAAAATCTAACTTAACACCTTCAGTTTCCAGTAATGCACAGTACTGTTTTAAAAGTGCATTCTGCGGAGTTGTAAGTATCTTAACAAAATCATCTTCGGTTAAACTTAAGAGCTCAACACGTATTGGAAATCTTCCCTGCATTTCCGGGATAAGATCAGAAGGTTTGGAAACATGAAATGCACCCGAAGCAATAAACAAAATGTGATCGGTTTTTACTATTCCGTATTTTGTGTTTACATTAGTTCCTTCAACAATAGGTAAAAGATCTCTTTGCACACCTTCACGCGAAACATCAGGTCCTTGCGATTTACTGCCGTTACCGGCAACTTTATCAATCTCATCAATAAATACTATTCCTGATTCTTCAACTTTACGGATAGCTTCCTGCTGCACGGTTTCCATATCGATCAGTTTTTGTGCTTCTTCCTGTGCCATAAGCTTTCTTGCTTCCGCAATGGTAGTTTTTCTTTTCTTTCTTTTCTTTGGCATAATGTTCCCCATAATTTCCTGGATGTTTATCCCCATATCATCCATTCCCATCGGACCCATAACCTGCATGCCAATTGCAGGTAGAGCCTGCGAATCGAACTCAATCATTTTTTCATCCATCTCACCTTTTTTCAATTTCTGCTTCATCCACTCGCGGGTCTTTTCATTTTTATATTCTTCCGATTCATCTTCCTTTTGCTTTACCTCTGCCGGTTGAGGTTCTGTTCGTACAGGTTGAACTGGTTGTTGTGGTTTTCTAACCGGTGGAATAAGAATATCGAGTATTCTTTCATCCGCCATCTCTTCGGCTTTCGGCTGAACCTCTTTTGTTTTTTCTGCCTTAACCATGTTTACACCAAAATCGGTAAGGTCTCGTATCATCGATTCTACATCTCTTCCAACGTAACCAACTTCTGTAAACTTAGAAGCTTCAACTTTTATAAAAGGAGCTGCGGTAAGTTTAGCAAGCCGTCTTGATATTTCAGTTTTACCAACTCCCGTTGGTCCTATCAAAATAATATTGTTTGGAAGTATTTCTTCCCGCAAAACATCTTCCACCTGCTGCCTGCGCCACCTATTCCTTAATGCAATAGCAACAGCACGTTTTGCATCGGTTTGCCCGATGATATAATTATTAAGCTCTTCAACAATTTTTGTGGGTGTAAGTTCTTTCATTGACTTGTTTGACATATCTGATTCATTTCTCCTTAGTCGATAACTTCAACATTTATTTTATCATTAGTGTAAATACAAATCTCGGAAGCAGTTTTAAGGGCTTCTTCTGCAATTTCCTTTGCAGAAAGTTTGCTGAATTTTTTTAACATTTTAGCAGCAGCAAGTGCGTACATTCCACCTGAACCGATTGCAACAATTTTATCATCCGGCTCAATCACATCGCCGTTACCCGAAACTACAAGTGCTGTATCTTCCGAAATAATTGCAAGCATTGCTTCCAGCCGGCGAAGGAATTTATCGGTGCGCCATTCCTTTGCGAGTTCTACCGCTGCACGGTTAACATTTCCACGATATTGCTCCAGTTTATCTTCAAACCTTTCCATTAATGTAAACGCATCCGCAGTTCCACCGGCAAATCCGCAAAGCACTTTACCGTTGGAAATTTTTCTAAGCTTAAGCGCGTTATGTTTCATAACGGTGTTGCCTAGAGAAACCTGCCCATCGCCGCCAAGTGCTGCCATTCCGTTGTGTACAATACCTAAAATTGTTGTCGATCTTATTTTTTGCTTCATCAATTTTTCCTTCTCAGTTTCTATAAATTTTTTGTTTTATAGGGTTCTAAAAATTTAACCGGGAATATTTTTGGTACCGATTTCCTGTAATCTGTATAAATTTCTCCAAAGTGTTTTGCTAATTTCTCCTCTTCGAAATAAGAACCAATGTAAAAATAAATCACTAAACAGATGAAAAACACCAGGTAGAACAAATCCATCGTAGGTCTGAACAACAGGATAAGTATAGAAAAGAAATAAACGGGATGCCGTGTGTATCTAAAAGGTCCCTCTAATTGAAGAGTTAAATTTTCATCAAGTTCAGAATTATATTTTTTTTCAAAATATCTTTTTACCTGGTTCAATCCTAAAAATTCCTTAAAACAAATATACTTAAATGCCCAGAATAACCCTGCCAGTGCAAGGAACTGCGGCACCAAAATAATAAGATCATACGGGTTGGGTAAATCGTAAAGAATTAAGTACGGTTTAGGTGAAAGATCATAAATAAGGTAAAGTGAGGCGAGAGCGAAAATATTATACCCCAGCCGGTAAAATGCAATAAGATCACCAAAATTCCTTTTAAACCACTCTTTAACTTTTATTGAGGCAAGATAAGAATGAATTAACGCGTATAAACCAAAAAGAAGAATGATGATAAGAACATCAAACACATAATTCATTATAACTCTTTTCGGAGCCGTGCAACAGGTATCCTTAACTGCTCCCTGTATTTTGCAACTGTTCTGCGCGCAATATGAATTCCCTCTTTGTTTAGCAGCTCGGCAAGTTTATCATCACTAAAGGGCTTTATCTTATCCTCACCCTCAATTATTTCTTTTAACCGTTCTTTAATGTGCTTGTTTGATACTTCTTCGCCGTTATCGGTTGTTAAACCCTCGCTGAAAAAATATTTAAGTTCATGTATACCCATAGGACTTTGAACGTACTTTCCGTTAACAACCCTGCTAATTGTGGAGATATCCATGTTTATCTCTTCAGCAATGTCCTTATAAATCATAGGTTTAAGAAGTTTTGGTCCCTTCTCAAAAAACTGGTACTGCCTCTGGAAAATTGCCTGCATTATTTTCATCAGCGTTTCTCTTCTTTGCTGTATACACGCAATAAACCATTTTGCGGATTCAAATTTTTCTCTTAAAAATTTATACGTCTCTTTTTCTCTAGTAGATTTTTTTCCCTCTTTTACTCTTATTGCTTTCAAACATTTCCAGGTATTGCCTGCTAATAGTAACTGATGGCATACTTCTATCATTAAGAGTAATTACAAAATCATTTTCAATTTTTTCTATTGAAAAATCGGGTGAGATCTGGTTCATCTCGGCCGATTCAATATTTCCTTCTCCCGGTTTAGGATTCATACTCTGGATAAGCTCAACTGTAGCTTTAAGAGTTTCATCGGTCATGTTCATTTTTTGCTTAAGCGCTTCAAATCTTCTCTTGGTAAAATCATCGTAGTATTCTATCAGCATTTTTTCTGCAAGATATTTGTAATAAGTATCTGCATCTTTATCTGCACGCAATTGAATAAGCAGGCACTCTTGCAAATTGCGGCTGGCAATTCCAATCGGATCAAAGTGCTGTATCTTCTCCAGCATTTCTTCTGCAACTTCAGGTTCAATGGTAATATGTTCAAACAGTTCAAGCTCATTTAATATATCATCAAGGTCTCTTTTCAAATAACCATCCTGGTCAAGGTTGCCTATTATCTCTTCACCAAGAATATACATTGTTTCATCAAGGTTAAGCAGTCTAAGCTGTTCTGTAATGTGCTCTGTAAGTGTTTCTCTTGCGGGGGCTATTGGTTGGTATTGTTCTTCGTCCTGGTTTTTAAAACTTTTTTCATGCTCAAAGTCGTCATCATTCATAAAGTCTTCAATTTCAAATTCTTCCTTATCAGGATCATTTATTTCTTCTAACTCATCATCTTTTTCTTTATCCTTATCTTCCTGCGTCATTTCCAGTTCTTCTTCAAGAATAGGATTTAATTCCAGTTCAGTTTTTATTCTCTGTTCCAGCGCAAGAGTATTTAACTGTAGCAGTTTCTGGTATTGAATCTGCTGCGGCGATAGTTTCTGCTGCTGTGATAATCTCTGGTTTAATGATAACATATTACCTTCCGATAGCTTCCTTAAATTGTGAATACCAATTTTTTCCGTAGAGTCGGTTAAGCGGTTCCTCGCAATACTCTGCAACGGTTATATTATTATTTTTTCCTGCATCAAAAGCAGGTTCACATTCATCAAATTTTTCAAATCTTAATACATCTCCCTCCAAAATCTGAAACCCTAATTGGGAACAAGTGACAGGAGATCGGTTTTTGAAAATCAGTTTTTCCTTCCCCGTATGCTTTTTCAATTGCACACATTGCAATATCATCTTCAAAGTAAACAAAAACACATTCCTTATTATTCATACTTCTTATTAATAATTCATCGCTTTTAATTTCATAAAAACCGTTCTCTTCAATTTCTTTTTTATGATCCACCGATAAATAAACTTTTACGGTTTCTAAAATTTCCTCTATCTTCTCAATCTCGTTTTTTTTCAGCGGCGCACCAAATTCACTTTCAATAGTGCAGCAGGCACCTTTGCACTTTTTTAAATCGCATTTAAAGGGCATTTCTGCAATTTCTGTGCGAACAAGTATGTTTCCAACCGGTAATATTTTCCAGTTCACAAAATTGGAATAATTTTTGATGAAAAATACAGAATTGTTCGAAAATAGCAAAGTTTAAATCGTTCCGGCATTTCATTAAATTTCTCCCTACCTTTTATCAAATCTCGCACCACTTTTATGGACTTAAAAAATAAAGTAGTTATTTTAACCGGCGCATCTTCCGGGATAGGATATACACTTGCTCATCATCTTGCAAAAGAGGGTTGTAAACTTGCTTTAATTGCAAGAAGGCAAAATCTTCTAATTAAACTTTCCGGGGAAATTACGAGTGACGATTTGTTAACCATCCAATGTGATGTTGGAAAGCGGGAGCAGGTAACTGAAACTTTCGGAAAAGTTAAAGATCGTTTCGGTAAGATTGATATCGCAATTCTAAATGCAGGCGTTGGTGGAAGAGCAGGACTGAATTCTTATAATGGAAATAGAGCAAAAGAAATTTTCGATATAAATGCATTGAGCATTGTTTACTCTGTTGAACAACTTTTACCAGAATTTATGGAACGAAAGAATGGAATGATCGTTGGCATTTCCACACTTGCCGATTCAAGGGGATTTCCGAAAAGCGGGTTTTATAATGCAAGTAAAGCTGCTGCAACAATTTTACTGGAAAGTTTAAGAATAGAATTAAAACCTTTCAACGTTAAAGTTATAACCGTAAAGCCAGGTTTCGTTCGCACACCTATGACTGATAAGAATGAATTCCACATGCCGTTTATGATGAATGTTGATAAGGCAGCAAAGATCATCATTGAAGGAATTAAAAAAGAGAAGCGGGTGATTGAGTTTCCTCTTCCAATTGTAGTTGCAACAAAGCTGATGAACATTTTACCTAACTTCCTGTTTGATATGCTAGCAGGGAAAAAACCTCCGGGAAGAAAAGATAAAGTAATTTCCGGGTAGAATAATTATATTGAGGTAACATTATTTATTGGGCAATGCCAAAATATATATTTTTCTTTTTCCCACTCTTTTTTTCTGTTGCTTTAGCGCAGACCGATAGCACGCTTACCTTAAGTGAAATAATGTTCTATCCTGTTTCAGGACCAAATGAATTTATTGAACTTTACAATTCTAGCGAAACAGAAAGTGTTGATCTAGATAGTTTTAAGATCAAATATTCTACATCCAACCCGGATAATATTATTGATGCGGGTGAAGGAACAATTCTCCCGCCAAATTCTTATGCTATAATTCTTGAAGGTGATTATCCGTTCGGTTCAGGAATTTACGATGGCTTGATTCCGCCTGAAGCATTGCTATTAAAAATTGATAACAACTCCTTTGGCGCAACCGGGATGGCTAACACCTCCAGCAGACCAGTCTGGCTATTAAATAATAACGAAGATACGCTTGAAGCATATTTTTATTCTGCAAATAACACCGAAGCAATTTCAGATGAAAAAATTGAGCTGACAAAAGACAGTTCAGCTGCCAACTGGGCAAATTCCATTGTAACAAACGGTACACCCGGTTTTCAAAATTCGGTTATGCCGATACAGTTTGATCTGGCAATGAGTTCTCTCACTTTCTCTCCATCCATTCTGATAGAAGGTGATGACGCTACGATTTTCGCAAAGGTAAAAAACTTAGGAACAGAGCTTGCTCAATCTTATTCAGTTGAAATTTATAACGATGTGGATTTCGATTCAACTGCAGATCCGGGTGAATTAATTTTTTCACAGCCGTACAATAATCTGCAGCCGGGAGATTCTGTAACTGCAAGCACTATAATGAATTCATTGCAAGGGGGAGATTACCAAATAATTGCAACAGTTGTTTTTACAGAGGATGAAAATCTAACTAATAACCAGTTAATAAATAACTTCGTTGTATTCCCACCCGGCAGTAATTATAACGATGTGGTTATAAATGAAATTATGTACAGTCCTTCCACAGGTGAACCTGAATGGATTGAGCTGTATAACAGAACTACTGCTCCACTTAATATTAAAAAGTGGAAACTGTTTGACGCTGCCAGCTCAATAACAATTACAACTGAAGATGTTTTAATTCCTGCTAACTCTTTTATTGTTCTTGCAAAAGATTCTTCTATTTTGAATTTTTATAATGTTCCGTCAGAAATAATTAAGCTAAATCTTCCCGCATTAAATAATACCGGGGATGCAGTTGTAATTAAAGATTCAATCGGTGTTTTAGTTGATTCACTTTTCTATCTTCCTGTCTTGGGGAGGAAATACAGACGGAAGATCACTCGAAAGAATTTCAGTTGATGAAGCGAGCACCGATTCACTTAACTGGGGAACTTCCGTTAACATTTTTAAAGCTACACCCGGGACTGTAAATTCGTTAACCCAAAAAAATTATGATCTTGCAGTTTTAGATATTCTTTTCACTCCATCACTTCCTCTGCGGGGAGATACGGTAAATATTTCAGCAAAAGTAAAAAATATCGGTTTAAATTCTGCTAACTTTTCTCTTCAACTTTTTGAAGATACAGATCTCGATTCAGTTACCCGATTTCTTATTAGAATACGATCGGATCGCTTACACTTTCTGCAGGAGATTCAAATAACTTACTCATTTAATTTCTCAATTGAAAATCTTCAATCTAAAAAAGGATTTTTAGTTAATGCAGTTTTTAACCTGGATGAAGATACAACAAACAATAAACTCTATAAAACTATAGCTCCCGGCTTTCCTCCTAAATCAATAGTTATAAACGAAATTATGTATGCGCCTTCCGGCGGGGAACCCGAATGGATTGAGTTGTTCAACAATACTAACGAAGAAATTAATCTTTTAAACTGGAGCATTACTGATATTATAACAACTCCTGCAACTGCTACAATTGAAGACAACATTTTCATTCCTCCAAACAGTTTTATTGTTCTAACAAAAGATGCAGCTATCTTAAATTATCACCGGCTCATTCCTTCGCAAATTGTTGAGTTAAGTCTTCCTTCTTTTAATAACGATGTCGATGGAGTGATATTAAAAGATGAAAGGGGTGCAGTTATAGATTCGATTCATTACTTTAGCCAATGGGGCGGAATCAACGGCTACTCTCTTGAAAGAGTTTCTACTTCTGCAGGATCAAATCTTTCTTCGAACTGGGGATCATCAAATGATATCGAACTGAGCACACCCGGAAGAATTAATAGCATCACACCAAAGCAGTTTGATCTTTCTGTTGTGGCACTAAGTTTTAATCCACGGTTCCCGGTTAATGGTGATGATGTTTTTATTTCCGCTTCAATTAAAAACAATGGCTCTTCCGCTGCGAACAATTTTAATGTTGAGTTTTTTATCGATACAGATTCAAACAATGTTGTTGATCAATTGTTAAGCCGGGAAACTGGTTTAAATTTAGCATCGGGTGATTCAATATCAATTACTTCTTCCTTCCCGATAACTAATTTAACTTCAAAAGTTTTAACTGCTGTAAGAATTGTCTTTACAGAAGATGAGGATTCGCTAAATAATTATTTTGAAAGATCTATAGAACCAGGATTCCCGGATAAAATACTTATCATTAACGAAGTTATGTATAGCCCAGCAGATAATGAACCGGAATGGATTGAACTTGTAAATGTTTCAGATGATTCGATAAATATTAAAGACTGGTCTGTTGGAGATTTGCTTACAACTCCGACTAAAAATTTTATAACTAACAGCGATATTTTTATCAAACCGGATGAATTTCTTGTGATTGCAAAGGATACTTCGTTCAACTCAGCTCATCCCGAAGTTACATCAAAAGTTTTCTTTACAAACTTTGGAACACTTGGTAACAGCGTTGATGGAATTATAGTTTATGATTTCAGAGATGGAATAATTGATAGTCTTCTTTACCGTTCTTCCTGGGGAGGAAGAAAAGGATTTTCACTTGAAAGAATTTCTTTTGATGAAGAAACAAACGACAGTACAAACTGGACAACCTCGCTGGACCTTTCTGGAAGCACTCCTGGCGAGCCTAATTCAATTGGTGATGCACAGGATTATGAGCGCAACGATTTAGTAATAAACGAAATTATGTTTGATGCCGGTGAGGGATAACAGCGATTTTATTGAATTCTTAAATTTAAGTGAAGACTCAGTAAACATTGGCGGCTGGCAGTTTGAAGATGAAAACGGAAATTCATATAAACTTTCTGAAATTCCTTTTAAAATTCCTAAAGATGCTTACTTTATTCTTGCAGCCGATTCTTCAATTGAATTTAATTATGGTTTGAGTGGAGATGAATTTATAACAATTCTGGATGTTTCAAATCTTGGATTAGTAAACACCGGCGAATTAATTTTACTAAAAGATGTTAAAGGAAATATTATCGATTCAGTTTTTTATTCTGATAAATGGCATAACGATAATTTTGCATCGACAAAAAATATTTCGCTTGAAAGAATAAATCCGAATCTTGGCGGGAATGATGCCTCCAACTGGAGCAGCTCGGTTGATCCGTTTGGTGCAACACCCGGCAAACAGAACAGCATCTTTGCAGAAAATCTTAAACACCGAATCAAACATTTCTGTTTCACCAAATCCATTCTCACCGGATAATGATGGTTTTGAAGATTTTACAATTATAAACTACAACCTTACGCAGGTTACTTCGCAGGTAAGAATAAAAATATATGACAGCAAGGGAAGATTGGTTAGAACATTAGCAAACAATCAGCCGAGCGGTTCTTACGGCTCAGTTATTTTTGATGGCTTGGGCGATGACGGGCAGGCACTGCGAATTGGAATTTACATCATCTTTCTTGAAGCGTTAAACGATGGAACCGGTGTTGTTGAAACAATGAAAACTGTAGTTGTGGTTGCAAGAAAACTCTGATATATTTTACACATCTTTTGTATCTCTTAAACTAAAAGGAGATATGAAATGCAAACATTAAAACTTCGCGCTAAAGGAGATTCTGTAAGATTATTACAGGAGCTTCTTAACAAAGCCGGTTATGAGCTTATTGTTGATGGTGATTTCGGTAAAAAAACCGAAAATGCCGTAAAAGATTTTCAGAAAAAGAACAATCTTATTATTGATGGAATTGTTGGCACCAAAACCTGGATGAAGCTTAATGCAGTTGCACCAAAAGCATTAAAAGAATCAACTAAAAAATTTCTTGCTGAAAAAGATTTAATCGATCTTGCAAAAGAATTAAAAGTTGAAGTGGCTGCAGTTAAAGCAGTTTACGAAGTGGAATCGAGCGGGCGCGGTTTTTTAACAAGTGGTAAACCAAAAATACTTTTTGAAGGACATATCTTCTGGAAAAGATTAAAAAAGCATGGACTCAATCCATCTGAATTATAAAGAGGGAAATGAAGATATTCTTTATTCAAAATGGACAACCAAATTTTACAAAGGCGGCGAAAAAGAATATGACCGTTTAAATAAAGCAAAGAAAATTCACAAAGCTGCCGCACTGGAATCTGCTTCGTGGGGAATCTTCCAGATTATGGGTTATCATTATAAAAAAGTTGGTTACAACTCTGTTGAAGATTATGTTAAAGCGATGAATAAGTCTGAGAGATTTCATCTTATGGCTTTTGGTAAATTCATTAAATCTGAAGGATTGGTTAAACATCTTAAAAATAAAGACTGGGCTAAGTTTGCCCGCGGTTACAACGGAGCCGGTTATAAGAAAAATAAATACGATACAAAACTTGCAGCTGCTTATAAAAAATACAGCAATTAAATATATTTAGTAAATTGTTGTACAATTCAGAGTTTCATTTCTAAAATATTAAAGGATAATATTTGTTTTCATTTATTAAACGTATAAAAATACCTCACGTTTTCGCTCTTCTAACAGGAGTTGTTTTAGTCTGTTCAATTTTTACATACATAATTACTTCCGGAAAATATGAAAGAGAAGAAAAGAAAGTTGGTACACTTACACGAAATGTTGTTGTACCGGGTACTTATAAAGAGCTGCCTAAACATATAACTCCGCAAGGTGTAATTCTAGGTGATGAACAAGAAGGTAAAGCTTCGCCGGTTAGTTTATTTGGTTTTCTTAGTGCAATTCCCCGTGGGATGGAGAAAGCTGCTGATATCATTTTCTTCATATTTATTATTGGCGGCGTTTTTGGAATTCTGCAGCGAACAGGAACAATTATGGCTTTCATCCAAAAACTCCTAAATATCTTCGGAAAGAGTTCCACTCTGCTGGTAATCATTCTTATGATTGCCGTTGCAATTGGTGCATCAACTTTAGGAATGGGCGAGGAGTTTCTGCCTCTTATTCCACTTTTCTTAATTGTTTCAAAAAAACTTGGATATGACAGAGTGTTTGGTGTTGGCATTGTTTGGCTTGCTGCTGAAATAGGATTTGCTGCTGCAACAACCAATCCCTTTACTGTGCAGATTGCACAGGGAATTGCAGAAATACCTCTAAACAGCGGTATAGGTTTCAGATTAGTTTTCTTTGTTATAACAATGTTTGTTGGAATAATATTTCTTACTTCGTTACGGTGCAAAAATTAAGAAGGATCCTTCAAAATCTATTATGCCCGATGATGATTTTTCTCTATGAGAATATATCATTTGAAAAGATTGAATTTAAAAAATATCATCTGATGATTATGATTATGGGTATTGGCTTGTTTGCATTTATCATTTACGCTGTGCAAACTTTTGGCTGGTGGATAAATGAAATGGCAGGTGCATTTTTTACTTATCGGAATTTTAGCAGTTATTATTTCACGAATGTCCTTAAGTGATGCATCGGATGCATTTGTAAAAGGAATGAAGGAAATGGTTGTGGCAGCTCTAGTTGTTGGGTTTGCAAGAGGTGTTCAAGTTGTGCTTCAGGATGGGCAAATACTTGATACCATTATATATTCAGCGGCTACAACGCTTCAGAATTTTCACCAATTTGTTGCTGCTGGGGGAATGCTTGTTTTTCAAACAACACTAAACTTTTTTATTCCTTCCGGCTCTGGGCAGGCAGCAGTTACTATGCCTTTAATGGCTCCTATTATCTGATTTAATTGGAATAACCAGACAAACCGCTGTTTTCGCTTTTACTTGTGGTGATGGATTTTCAAATATGATAATCCCAACCTCAGGAATATTAATGGCAGTGCTAAGTCTAGCAAAAGTACCTTACACAAAATGGCTTAAGTTTGTTTTGCCATTATTTGCTATACTCTTTTTACTTTCTATTATATTTTTAATTATCGCAGTTATCATACAATATTAATTGAAGGGAAATTGATGAACAATGAATTAAAAGATGTTGCCAATCGATTAAAAAATCATATTGAAAATGTACCGGAAAGATATTTAGAATTTCCCGAGGGTGAATTAAACAGGAAACCTGCACCCACTAAGTGGTCTAAGAAAGAATTGCTCGGGCATTTAGTTGATTCTGCTGCGAACAATCACGCATCGTTTTGTAAAAGCACAGTTTCAAAATGAGCCGTTCAATATGGAAGGTTATGCACAAAATGAATGGGTGGATGTTCAAAAGTATAATGATAAAGAGACCAACTCTTTGGTAGAACTTTGGAAAGTTTATAATGAACATATCCTGTTCATAATGGAAAACACCCCGGAAGAAAAACTTAAAATAAAATGTATAGCTGAGGATGCATTTGAAAATGCAGATACACTATTTTTGCTTATGAAAGATTATGTTGATCATATGGATCATCACTTAAACCAAATTTTTAAATAATAATTCGAGGAGTTTAAAATGATCAGAATTATTTTCTGTAATTGCCCTGATTTCTTTATTTTTTATTGTAACAGCTTGCGGACCCGATTACAATACAAACTTTGAACCACCTCCGCCAAACGCTGGGGTGAGCGAAGTCTTTCCTGAAGAGATTGATGGAATGAAAGTAGATATTAAAAGGATGACTCTAACTCATCCTCTTGAAGGTTTTTCTGCTAAGTATGGTGGAGATAAAATTTCTATTGATGCAATTCTTGCTCCGGCAAAAAACTTAGCCGATGATCATTTTGCAGATGTTATTGTTCCCCGTTTTGATGAAATGAAAAATCATTACCAGGGGAAAGGTTAATGGTAAATGGAGTGCAAGCGGAACTGATAAGAATGGAAGAAAATGGTTTGCATGGGTAAATAATAGCTGGGTTTTTGTTATGAGCGGAAGCGACAAAGGAAATCTTATGAAGGCGATTGATGCGTTTAAATATGTTGCACTATAAAATCTTATCTTTGTGTTAAGAAATTTTAAATGATAGAGATAAGAAATTTACATAAGTCATTCGGCTCAAACTTAGTGCTGCAAGGAATTAACCTTGACATCGATACGGGCGAAACCCTTGTTATAATTGGAAGAAGTGGTTGCGGAAAAAGTGTTTTGATAAAACATATTGTTGGTTTGCTTTCGCCTGATGAAGGGTATGTGAAAGTTGAAGGAGAAATTGTTGAGGGGCTGGATACACAATCGCTTTATAATCTTAGAAGGCGTTTTGGATTTTTATTCCAGGGCGCAGCTTTATTCGATTCGATGACGGTTGAAGAAAATATAGCTCTTCCATTAATTGAGTCGAAAAAAGGATTTACAGAAGGAGAGATAGTAAATAAAGTGGCTGAAAAGTTGGCGCTGGTGGGAATGCCTGGAGCAGAAAAGTTAAAGCCGGCTGAACTTTCGGGCGGTATGAAAAAGAGAGTGGGACTTGCAAGATCCCTGATCACCGATCCCGATTATATTTTATATGATGAACCAACCACCGGGCTCGATCCGATTATGTCTGACTCAATCGATTTGCAAATAAAAGAATTAACTGAAAAGCTTAATGTAACCTCGGTTGTTGTTACTCACGATATGTACAGTGTTAAAAACGTAGCCAACCAGGTTGCAATGATGCACGAGGGAATAATCCATTTTACAGGAAGCGCTGAGGAGTTAGTTAATTCGGATGACCCCATTATTAAGCAATTTATACAGCGTACTGAATAAACTTTTAAGACAAGACAAAGTTTAAAAATAAAAAGGCGAAGAAAATATCTTCGCCTTGTGAATCTGTTAATAATCACTTTTTATTTCAGTTAAGCAGAAAGCCAAAACCTGCAAAAACCGACAGAAAGTTTATATTGGAAGCACCAACATCAGCTTCCTCAAAAAGGTATGAATATTCTAAACCAACATTCAATCTTATCTTATCCGTAATGCCATAGTAAGCTCCAATTGTGGGAACTATACCGAATATTGTGCTGGATTCAGTCTCCTCGGTAGTTCCAGAAGTTTGTGCAGTTTTTTGCAGAGATTTATTAGCTTCAAAAAATGGAAGAGTTACTATTGATTTCCAGGTTTTAAAAAAAGGACCAATCTGAAATCCAACATATGGTAATAATGACGCCGCCGGTTATGCAGTTGGGTAAACCGAGGCAGGAAGGATCAAGTCCAATCGTATATATTATACCTAGCAGAATCACAATCTGGCTATTGGTTAGGGTTTGAGTGTATTCCTCTTGAGTTGTTTTTGCTAGCTGTGAAAAATCCACATCTTGCTCACCGAATTTAATATAACCCACTTTCAATGTGAACTGCAACGTGTTAAGAAAAGAGTACCCGCCATAAACATGTCCTGACCAACCTGTGCCGGCATACTTTTTAAAATCCTCACCAAACGGAAAAGTAATATCCCCAAGTAAACCAATCATAATGGAACCGGGAATCAGTTTTCCTTCATCTCCCGGTAACTTGGTTGGTAAATCATTCGTAGAAGTTGCTTCAGATTTATTTAATACTGAATTCTTAACTAAGATTATATCCTCCCCAACAATATCTGAAAGTAGTTGTAATTTCATCTGAGCAATGGTAATAGATGAGACAACAAGAACAGCCAGAAAACACAATAGAAATTTTTGCATAGAAGCCTCCTATACTTGTTGATAAGATGATTTTATTGCTACGGTGTTTAACCGAATTTTAAAATTATATTTATTTGAAGTACACTGTCTATTCCTAGTGCCTTGTATTAACAAAACATAGATATTGGGTTATAGGGCAGCTCATATATAATAAAAATAGCAATGATAAATTATCAATTATTTTTATTCGGCAACTAATAAATTTGTTTTGTTAAAGTGATATCTGCTAATATTGGTGAATTGTTAAAGTATGTTGGAGATCATACTGAAATAAATTTTTAAAAGAAGTGCTTAAGAGAAGCATTTAAAAAAAAGGCGAAGAATAAATCTTCGCCCATTGAAATTATTATTTTAATTTAGTCTAATGTAATGCAAACATTGCACCGAATAAAATTCCTATCGCACTTGTAGTAGATCCACTTGTAAAGATCATATTATATTCTGCAGAGATGGAAAGTAATATTGCGGCTGATACTAAAAAGTACGCACCAAGTCGTGGTGTTATTCCAAATTCAGTACTAGTTTCACTCTCACACCATATGTTTGACCAAAAATGGTATGGGTGGATAGTGATAGCTAATAAGATACAGTCCAAGAGCCAGCTCCAATAAACGGCATAAACTTTTTACCAGGATTAAAAACATAATTTAATCCCAACAATATTGGAATCCAGGAAAAACTTTGATCTAGCACCTTGTACGGATTCCTTTTCGCTAAAGGTTACATAACCAGCAGAAACATTTAAAAGAAGACTTCTGGCAATCATATAACCAAGCATTGCATGAGCTGAAAATCCTGTGCTCCATGCATCACCAAAATCTCCGGTAGGTATTGTAGCATCTGCTAAAAGACCAACAAACCACATTTTTAAGAATTCACCGCCAGCAGGATTTGTAACTTCAGGTGGGAGTTCCAGTTTAAGATTCGATTCCAGGTTATTTTCCATAAAACTGGTCGGTCGCTCCCCGGTAAGTTCCTGGGAAAGATTAAGCTTCATCTGGGCATTTAATGCTTAACGATGAAACCAGCAAAAAAGAGAAAAGAATAAATAGAGTTCTTCTCATGAACGCCTCCTATTGTTGTTAGTGAGTAGATTTATTGTAGAACATTTGAAAATCTTTCTCTATCCCATTTATTTTCTCTTGAAAATACACAATCATTGATAAAAGTCAAACAATATTTTTTATAATTGTTTAAGAAATTCAGTATTTTTTAGGTTATAACACAGAATTAGTTAATAATCTTAAGCGAAATATGCTTGTTGCAAATAATATAGTTGAAGTTATCCAGTTAATGCTTGCACCCGGTTTGATGATATCGGCTTGCGGTCTTTTACTACTGGGAGTGAATAATAAATATTCATTAGTGGTAAACAGGATAAGATTGTTAAATGATGAGAAAAGAAAAATATTGGAACAAAGCGGAAAGAGTGAAACTGCTCTTTCAGATAATGTTCGGCTGGAGAGCATATCAATTCAGCTTGAGAAGCTTGTTCACCGGGTTAAACTCGTAAAGCGTGCTGTACAGAACTATACTATTGCAGTTGCACTTTTTATTTTAACCTCTATTTTAATTGGAATCAGTTACGTTGTTTAAAATGAAAAATTTTCAATACCTTATAACAATAATCTTTTTATTAGGAATGTTACTTGTTTTAGCAGGTGCTTTATTTGCAGCTTACGAAACCAAGAAAGGTTATGAAATTATACACCTTGAGGTTGAAGCAGAATAATTAAAATTATTTTGCTACTATTCTTGTTCCACAATCCGGATCAGAGAGCTGGTTTGAATCTGTTATTATAGTTTCTTTTCCTCCATTTTTCACAAACTCAATTGCAGCTAAAATTTTAGGACCCATACTTCCTGCAGCAAACTCGCCTTTTTTGTAATATTTTTCTGCTTCTTTAACAGTTATTTTGTTAAGTTCCTTTTGATCAGGCTTTTTGAAATTTATATAAACTTTGGATACATCTGTTAATAGAAAAAACGCATCTGCACCAATATCCCTTGCAAGCAATGATGAAGCAAGGTCTTTATCAATTACAGCTTCAACCCCATTCAGGCATTTATTTTCATCCCTGTAAACCGGAACTCCGCCGCCGCCTAAAGCAATTACAATGTTTCCTCTTTTTACAAGGTCCCGGATTATTTTTTTGTTAATTATCTCCTTCGGCTGGGGTGAAGGGACTACTCTTCTCCAACCTCTTTTACCCGGGTCCTCTTTAAATACAAGGTCCTTCGATTTTGCAAGAAGTTCAGCTTCTTCTTTTAGAAAATAAGCTCCGATCGGTTTTGTAGGATCTTTAAAAGCAGGATCATTTTTATCAACAACTACCTGTGTTATTACTGTTACAACGTTCTTTCTTACTTTATATTCTGTAAGGATATTCTTCATCTGGCGCTCTATCATATACCCTATTCCGCCTTGTGAATCAGCAACACAAATATCCAGATGGCATTTTAGGAATTTTATATTCTTTATGCCCCGCATCATTTCTTAGCATAATGTTACCAACCTGCGGACCATTTCCATGTGTGATAACAATATTGTAGCCATCTTCAATCAGTTTTAACAGGTGAATACATGTATTGTAAGTATTCTTTTCCTGCTGTTGTATTGTTCCAATATCAACTCCTCTAAGCAGTGCGTTTCCGCCAAGAGCAACAACAGCAAGTTTTTTCTTTTCTTTACTCATCTTGAAATTAGTTATTCGTTCCAGGTTTTTTTCAATTATTATTGGAAAATCGAAACATAAACTTAAACAGCTTACCTGTTAAAAAAAACAAAATTTGGCTGATCTTAATCTTTTATAGGAAAGATCTATTTTGCGTTTGAGCTATTATTCAATAATCACTATGTTTGATAAAAACAGAGAATAAGTTAGCATATATGAACCCGAAAAACCCTTTTGACATTAAGGAATTATTAAAACCTGATAATATGCTTAGGCTTTATGCAAGCGGTGCTTTTCCTATGGCTGATGAAGAAACGGGTAATATTAATTGGTTTATGCCCGAAGTGAGAACGATTATTCCGCTGGAGAAATATAATATTCCACGCTCTGCCAGGAAGGCAATTGAAAAAATAGATTTTGAGATCCGCTTTAATACAAATCTTATGGCTGTGGTGGAAGGATGTGCTGATAGGGAAACAACGTGGATTTCCGGTGAGTTAATTGATGCTTACCGCAGGTTAAAAAAGCGCGGACATGTTCATACAGTGGAAACATGGTTAAACAATAAACTTGTTGGCGGACTTTATGGTGTTACATTCAGGGGTGCGTTTTTTGGTGAATCAATGTTTTCCAAAGTTTCGGAAGCTTCCAAAGCAGCGCTTATTGCACTTATCAAACATCTTAAAGAGAAAGATTTTGTTCTGCTCGATGTGCAGTATATGACTGATCATTTTAAAATGTTTGGCGCTAAGGAAATTTCACTTGAAGAATATACCAAGCTGCTTTATACCGCATATACAAGAGCTTGCGAGTTTTAAGTAAGCAAGAATTTAATAAATCAATTTCCTACGGTTTGATTAAAATTAATTCCTTCTGTGGTTTTGAGATAAACTCACACCCATCTTTTGTAAGATAAACTTCCTCCTCCAGGGTAGAAACTCCATAACCTTTAACTGGCAGGCGCGGTTCAATTGTAAAAACCTGTCCTTCTTCAAGTTTCATAAAAGGTGCATTGCCGTACCGTTCCCATCGCGGGAATAATCCTGCAACACCATCATGTACAGTTTTACCAACCTGGTGACCAAGTCCATGAGGATATTCGTCGTAACCATTTTCCGTAATATAATTTCTTGCAATATCATCCATCTCTACACCAGTTACTCCCGGTTTAATTTTATCAGCAACCATTTGTATCGAATCCCTGATAACTTCAAATCCTTTTTGTACTTCATCCGGAGCTTTAGTTTCTCCATCATTTAATATGTACCAGGTTCTCTGCAAATCAGAGCAATACTCTTTATACTTTATTCCAAAATCCATATTAACAATTGTGCCTTTTGTAATTACCTTATCGCTTGGTCCTTCGTGCGGACCGTTAGGATTGGGACCCGCAAAAACTGCAGGACAATGCGTTTCTTCCCATCCAGGTTCAAATCCTTTTTCTTCATATTTTTTCTTAACAAAATTTGCTACATCTATTTCGGTCATTCCAGGTTTAATATAACTGGTAACCATATCAAATATTTTTAAGTGTTTCATCAACTGCTTCTTTCATTATTGCCAGCTCTGCTGCTGATTTTCTTCCTCTCAATGATGAGATAATTCCTTCAGAGCTTACTAATCGGTTTATATAATCAGTATTTGCAAGATGATCCAGCAAAACCTGGTGCATTCCGTATGTTAAACCATCTGCAAGCACAGAATTTTTGGAATAATTAATTGCTATTTTTTTAGGATCTTTTTTCGAAATGTATTCTCTTAATGGTTCTCTAATAGATTTTAGATAGCGTAATAATATTTTTATATAGCCCAAGCTTTTTAAAATTACCTTCTTCCATTGAACCAACAACTGCAGTTGTATCGCCATCTTTATTTATTATAAAAGCTGCTTGCCAGGTTGAGTTTCCACCTACGATCATCTCCATAGCAGGATCCCTCAAAACAGCACTTTCTCTTACAAAAGTGATCCACATATCAATATCCTTTTCCTTTAAAATGGAAACTGCCTGCTTAATTTTTTCTTTAAATATTTCAGTATTCATATTTATCTCCCTAAGAAGGAATTGTTATAGTTTTCATTTTGGTAATGCAATTTATCAAATAAGAATTGAAGTTACCATAACAAGCACGTTCGCCTAGCTGCTGAGAATACGATTAATAGTTTTTACAAAAGCAGGTTAGGGTTTTCAGTTTACTATTTCGTAATTTTCATTTTCACAATTTTTTTAACTTGTAATAAATATACTTTAAAGATAAGAGGTCGCAATGGCTGAATACGTTGAACAATTACTAGCAGATGTAAAAGCAAAAAATCCGAGTGAGCCGGAATTCCACCAGGCAGTGGAAGAGGTGCTCGGTTCATTAATATTAGTACTTCAAAAACATCCCGAATACAGATTCAATGAAAATACTGGAAAGAATGGTTGAACCTGAGCGGGTTATCATGTTCAGGGTTCCGTGGATGGATGACCAGGGAGATATTCATATTAACCGCGGTTACCGTATAGAAATGAATAGCGCCATTGGTCCATACAAAGGCGGTTTAAGGTTTCACCCATCAGTAACTCTCGGCATACTTAAATTTTTAGCTTTCGAGCAGGTATTTAAAAATGCACTTACCACACTTACCAATGGGTGGCGGTAAGGGTGGTTCAGATTTTAATCCAAAAGCTAAAAGTGATAATGAAATTATGCGTTTTTGCCAGAGCTTTATGACGGAGCTTTCGAGACATATTGGACCTCACACTGATGTGCCGGCTGGCGATATTGGTGTTGGCACAAGAGAAATAGGATTTCTTTACGGGCAGTATAAAAGAATTAGAAATGAATCGACAGGAGTTTTAACAGGTAAAGGAATTAACTGGGGTGGTTCGTTAATAAGACCTGAAGCGACAGGTTTTGGAGTTGTTTATTTTGCAGAGGAAATGTTAAAAACTAAAGAGACTACTTTTGATGGAAAGATAGTTGCAGTTTCCGGTTTTGGAAACGTTGCCTGGGGTGCAGTTCAAAAAGTAAATGGATTTGGCGGTAAAGTTGTTACTCTTTCAGGTCCGGATGGTTTTATTTATGATGCTGATGGAGTTAGCGGTGAAAAAGTTGATTATATGCTGAAGTTAAGATCGAGCAATAAAGATGCTGTTGAAGATTATGCAAAAGAGTTTAAAGTTGAATTCTTTGCAGGTAAAAAACCATGGGGAGTTAAAGTAGATGTAGCTCTTCCCTGTGCCTGTGAAAACGAAATTTACGAGGAAGATGCAAAAGAACTTGTTAAGAATGGCTGCATGTGCGTATGCGAAGGTGCAAACATGCCAACCACCGCTGAAGGTTATGATGTTTTTAGTGAAGCTGGAATTTTATATGCACCGGGTAAAGCTTCTAATGCAGGTGGAGTTGCTACATCAGGATTGGAAATGTCGCAGAACTCTATGCGTCTTCCCTGGCCAAGGGAAGAAGTTGATAATCGTCTGCACGAAATAATGAAAAGAATACACGAAACCTGTATAACAACTGCTGAAAAATATGGAACTCCGGGTAACTACGTAAACGGTGCAAACATTGCAGGATTCCTAAAAGTAGCTGATGCAATGATTGACCAGGGATTAGTTTGATAATTTAGAAAGGCGGTTTTCTTAGAACCGCTTTTCAACTTATTCTGTTTAGTGACTACTCATACTGACTCCTGACTTCTATATTCTTAATTCTGAGTGCTGAGTTTTGTGTTCTTACTCTCCTTTCCTGCTTTTCACTCCTCCATTATTTATATTTACGGGAATAAAAATAAGATGCCCCAATAACACATTTATTTAATGAATACAATTGATCAACTAAAAGAATTTAAGTTAGAAGACCTCTTTAGCACAAGGTTAAAAAAGTTCAAGAGGCTGATGCGTTTTAAAATTCGTGAGATCCTTCTTGTATCAAGTATTTACGATAACTACTTATTTGAAGAGGGTGGCAGACTTTATGAACTTATAAGAAGTGAATACCAGAACCTTAACCTTAGCCAGTCGCCCGATATAACTCATGTAACCACAAGTAAAGAAGCCCTGGAGTTACTACAAAGCGAAAACGAGTTCGATCTTATTATTACCACTCTTCACATAGAAGATATGCACGTTATTAAGTTTGCGAATATGGTTAAAGAGGAAGGTATCGAGCTCCCGATAATACTACTGGCATACGACAACAAGGAAAGAAAAGAACTGGTAACAAATTATGATACATCAGTTTTTGAACGAATATTTGTATGGGGTGGAGACTATCACCTGATTATAGGAATCGTAAAGTATATGGAAGACCGGATGAATGTAGAAAATGATACAAAGAATATAGGTGTGCAAGTAATAATTTTAGTTGAAGATAATATTAAATTCTACTCATCCTACCTGCCATTAATTTATACTGAATTAGTTAAGCAGTCACAGCGTCTTATATCGGAAGGTATAAATATTTCGCACAGAACCCTTAGATCTCGTGCACGCCCTAAAATTCTTCTGTGCACAACTTACGAAGAAGCCTGGGAATACTATGAAAAATACGAACAGTTTGTGCTTGGAATTATCTCGGATAATAATTTTAAATACCACGGAGAAAGAGATCCCGAAGCCGGTTTAAAATTTGCAAAGGCTGTGAAGGAAAGACATTCGGATATACCAATTCTTATCCAGACAAGCGACGAGGCACTCAAGGATAAAGTTGAAGAAATTGGTGCGTCATTCCTGCAAAAAAATTCTCCCCGACTTCTTTACCTGCTTAGAAAGTTTATGTTAAAACATTTTGGTTTTGGAGATTTTGTCTTTACAAATCCTAATGGAGACATTATAAGCATAGCATCTAATTTAAAAGAACTTGCTGAACATATAAAAACGATTCCTGAAGATTCTCTTCTTTATCATGCTGAGGGAAATCACTTTTCAAGATGGCTTAAAGCAAGAACCGAGTTCTGGCTGGCTCACAAGCTTCGTCCTCATAAAGTATCCGATTTCAATTCCCTTGATGATCTGCGTAATGAACTAATTTCTTCGATTGTTGATTATATAGAAGACCGCACAAAAGGTGTAATCTCAGACTTCAATAAAAACTTTTTTGATCCTAAAAACAGTTTTGCGCGTATCGGAGGCGGTTCACTGGGCGGTAAAGCACGTGGGCTTGGATTCATTAATACATTAATTGCAAACTATGGCATGCGGGATCAATTTAAAGATGTCGAGGTATCGGTTCCATCTGCAGTGGTTATAGGAACTGATGTTTTTGACAGCTTTATATCAGAAAATAATTTTGAATTGTTTGCACTTAATGAATCGGATGACCTGGTAATTACTCAAAAATTTATTGAGGCAGAATATTTTCCAGATGAAATATTAGAAAAATTAACTGACTTTCTAAACATTATAAAAGGACCAATTGCCGTAAGGTCATCCAGTTTGCTGGAAGATTCACAATTTCAGCCCTTTGCTGGGGTCTATGAAACCTATATGCTTCCCAATAGTAATCCCGATATAGCAATTCGGTTAGATGAACTACTTCAAACTATAAAGTGTGTTTTTGCATCCACCTATCACCAAAAAGCCAAAGATTATATGAAGGCAACTGCATATAGACTCGAAGAAGAAAAGATGGCGGTGATAATTCAAAAATTAGTTGGCGCTGAACATCATGGAAAATTCTACCCTGATTTTGCCGGTGTGGGTAAGTCGTACAATTTTTATCCAATTCCACCGCAAAAATCTGAGGATGGCATTGCACATGTAGCACTCGGTTTGGGCAAGACAGTGGTGGAAGGAGGTAATACAGTAAGTTTCTGTCCTCGTTATCCAAAACATCTGCTGCAGTTCTTTACAACAAAAGAAACCATACGAAATGCACAACAGGATTTTTACGCACTCGATTTGAACGGTAAACTTGACCATCACCCAGATTCGATTGTGGATCCACTTGTTAAAAATTACGAGCTTATAAAATCGGAAGAAGACGGTACTCTTTATGCCGTTGGTTCCACCTATTCCCCGGAGAATGAAGCTGTTTATGATGGAATATCCAGGGACGGACTACGGATTGTAACATTTGCGCCAATTTTAAAACATAAAATGTTTCCACTGCCTGAAATTCTTAATCTTCTTTTAGGATTAGGAACTTGGGGAATGGGCTCGCCGGTTGAAATTGAATTTGCAGTTAACCTGCAGGTTCCTGAAGGAAAACCGAAAGAATTTGCAATGCTGCAGATGAGACCGCTGGTTATTAGCAAGGAGATAGATGAACTTGAATGTTGATGATATTGATGAGAAGGACCTTATTTGTCAAAGTGATCAGGTGTTAGGAAATGGAGCAACCGATGGTATACAAGACCTTATTTTTGTTGATATAAATAATTACGACAGGGGAAAAAGTAAACTAATTGCCGGCGAAATTAACCAGCTTAACTCTAAACTTCTTGAAGAGAAAAAACCGTACCTGCTAATTGGTGTTGGCAGATGGGGAAGCTTAGATCCCTGGTTGGGAATACCTGTAACCTGGGACCAGATTTCGGGTGCCGCCGCAATTGTTGAATCTGGTTTTAAAGATTTTAATGTTGAACCCTCACAGGGAACACATTTTTTTCAGAATATTACTTCCTTCAGGGTTGGTTACTTTACTGTTGGTTCTTCCAGCAAAATTGGTTTTATCGATTGGGATTGGCTCAACAAGCAAGTTCCCGTAAATGAGATGAAATTTACAAGACACTTACGCTTTGAAAAACCAATTTCAGTAAGAATAAACGGTCATCTAAATAAAGGAATTATTACCAAACCGGGAATTTCTTAAACTTACTAAGATTTATCAGTTTTACATTCTTAATAAAATCTTGTAATAAAAATTGTTACAAGCTTTTCACAATTTTAATTATACCCCTTAATTTCTAAAACATTTAGTTTTAACCTGAACTTGAACAATAATTATACAGGTAAATGATTTTTATCATCTACATAAATGTTCTAAAATAAAAAGGAGTAATTGTATGTCTGATTATGTAAAAAGTTTAATGGCAGAAGTAAAAGCAAAACACGCTGCCCAACCGGAATTTCACCAGGCAGTTGAAGAAGTTGCTGATTCACTAAGTATAGTTCTGGATAGGCATCCTGAATACCGTTCAGCTAAGGTTCTTGAAAGAATTATTGAACCTGAAAGAGTTATTATTTTTCGCGTTCCCTGGGTAGATGACCAGGGTGAAGTAAATGTTAACCTTGGTTACAGGATAGAGATGAACAGCGCTATTGGTCCTTACAAAGGCGGATTGCGTTTCCATCCTTCTGTTAATCTTGGCATATTGAAGTTTCTTGCTTTCGAACAGGTATTTAAAAATGCACTTACAACTCTGCCAATGGGCGGTGGTAAAGGTGGTTCCGATTTCGATCCAAAAGGTAAAAGCGATCTTAAAATTATGCGCTTCTGCCAGGCATTTATGAGTGAGTTGTTCCGTCATATCGGTCCAAATACAGATGTACCTGCAGGCGATATTGGTGTAGGCGGCAGAGAGATCGGTTACATGTTTGGTCAGTATAAAAAATTAAAAAATGAATTTACCGGCGTACTTACAGGTAAAGGTCTTAATTGGGGCGGTTCTCTTATTCGCCCTGAAGCTACAGGTTACGGTGCAGTTTATTTTGCTGCAGAAATGCTTGGAACAAAAAATGAAACTCTTGAAGGAAAAACCTGTCTTGTTTCCGGAAGCGGTAACGTAGCACAATATACAACCGAAAAAATACTTGATCTTGGCGGAAAAGTTGTAACATTTTCCGATTCCAACGGTTACATTTATGATGAAGAAGGTATTGACAGGGAAAAATTAGCTTACGTTATGGAATTAAAAAATGTACGCCGCGGAAGAATTAAAGAATACACCGATAAATATAAAAATGCAGTTTACGCACAGATAGAACCGGATGGTGAGTTTAATCCATTGTGGAATCATAAAGCTGATTGTGCATTCCCAAGTGCAACGCAAAACGAAATAAATGCTAAAGATGCACAGAACCTGCTTGATAACGGTGTTTATGTTGTTAGTGAAGGTGCAAATATGCCAACTACTCAAGATGGTGTAAATCTCTTCTTAGATAAAGGTATTCTTTACGGACCTGGTAAAGCAGCTAATGCAGGCGGTGTTGCAGTATCAGGACTCGAAATGTCTCAAAACAGCCAGAGACTGCCATGGACAAGAGAAGAAGTTGATAACCGGCTTCAACTTATAATGAAGAGTATTCATAAAACATGTGTTGAAACAGCAGATAGATTCGGTACACCTGGTAATTATGTTAACGGTGCAAACATTGGCGGTTTCCTTAAAGTTGCCGATGCAATGATCGATCAAGGTGTTGTTTAATTTATGCACTTTTTTCTCTGATGACTGATATATAGAATTTCCTCATTAGTCATCATTCCAGTGGCGAAGCAGAACTCCTCCTTTTCTATTCTGCTTCGCCTTTTTATTTTTAAAAGGATAGTTTGTGATAGATACAAATTAACTGAATTTCGAACGGTAAAAATTCTTAATATATTAGTAATTAGTTTTTAACAAAAAAATTAAAATGGATTACAAACAAGAAACAAAGAGTAATCCGGAAGCACGCTGGGTTGAGCATGGTTACGGAAACCGTTTCCAGGGTTTCCAGAATCTTATGCGCCTTAGAATTTCAAACATCCTGCTTGTTTCCAGTCTTTACGATCTTTACCTTTTTGAGGAAGACGGAAGATTGTATGAACTGATACGCAACGAGTACCAGGGATTAAACCTCAGTCACTCTCCCGAATTAACAAGAGTTTCCAGCGGACAGGATGCGGTGAACCGCGTTAAGGAAGAAGGCAGGTTCGACCTGATAATTACCACCATGCATATTGAAGATATGACAGCGCTCGGTTTTGCAAAATTGGTTAAGGAAGCGGGTCTTAATATTCCCATAATCCTTCTTGGGCACGATAACCGGGAACTGAAAGCACTTTTAGAAAACCCCGAAAGTTCAGTCTTCGATAAAGTTTTTATATGGACCGGTGATTTTAGAATACTCATTGGAATTATTAAATACATTGAAGACAGGTTGAATGTTGAACACGACAGTAAAATAGTTGGTGTTCAAAATGTAATTTTTATTGAGGACAACGAACGTTACTACTCTGCCCTTTTGCCTATAATTTATACGGAGATACTAAAGCAAAGCCAGCGGCTTATTTCAGAAGGAATAAATCTTTCGCATAAGTATTTAAGAATGCGAGCACGACCAAAAATATTACTCTGCTCTTCATACGAAGAAGCGTGGGAATATTTTGAAAAGTATAAAGAACTTGTGCTTGGTATAATTTCAGATATTGCTTTTCCACGCAACGGCGAACTCGATGATTCAGCCGGACTTAAACTGGCTAAGTCTGTTAAAGATGAAGTAAGCGATATACCAATACTGCTTACTTCAAATAATGCAGAAGTGGAAACTGCTGCTAAAGAAGCAGGAACTGCATTTCTATTAAAAGATTCTCCCACTTTAATTTTAGAACTTCAACATTTTATGAATCGTCATTTCGGGTTTGGAGATTTTGTTTTCAGAACACCTGATGGCAGTGAAGTTGACCGGGCAGAAAACTTAAGAAACCTGGAAGAAAAACTAAAAATTGTTCCGGCAGATTGTATAATGTTTCATGCTTCAAAAAATCATTTTTCTAACTGGCTTAAAGCACGCACAGAATTCTGGCTGGCTCACCAGTTAAGACCGCGAAAAGTTTCCGACTACCCTTCTGTAGAAGCTTTAAGAGATTATCTTGTAAGTGCACTCCACGATTACAGACTATTGAGGCAAAGGGGAATTATTGCAGATTTTACAAAGGAAACTTTCGATCCCGAAAGCAGCTTTGCACGGATAGGCGGCGGATCACTTGGCGGCAAAGCCAGGGGATTAGGTTTTGTAAATACCTTAATTAACAATTATCAGATCAGCGATCAGTTTGAAGATGTACAGGTAGCTGTACCACCCGCAGTTGTTCTTGGAACCAATGTTTTTGATGATTTTCTTGAGATGAATAGCCTGAGAAAGTTTGCTTTAGAATCTGATGATGACGAAGAAATAACCAAACGTTTTTTAGACGCATCAAAATTTCCTGAAGAAATTCTTGGTGAATTGGCAGCTTTCCTCGATCTTATTAATACACCGCTTGCTGTACGCTCATCAAGCTTGCTGGAAGATTCGCAGTACCATCCGTTTGCAGGTGTTTATCAAACATACATGATCCCTAATAACAACTCGAATCCGCTAATACGATTGAATGATCTTCTTACAACAATAAAAAGAGTTTACGCTTCTACATTTTACCAGGGTGCAAAAAATTACATTAAGATTACTGCCTACCGTTCAGAAGAAGAGAAGATGGCAGTTATAATTCAAAAAATGGTAGGTAATATTCACGACAACAGGTTTTATCCTGAGTTTTCGGGTGTAGCAAAATCATTTAATTTTTATCCTCTTACACCTCAAAAACCTACAGATGGAATTGTATCTGTTGCCCTTGGATTGGGTAAAATGGTTGTTGAAGGTGGTAACACTGTAAGATTCTGTCCAAAATATCCTGATGACCTAATTCAGTTTTATTCTGTAAAGGAATCATTAAAGAACAGCCAACGGGGATTCTTTGCACTTCAGTTAGATGAAAAAACAGATTTTGGAAATGTTACTTATGATAAACTTGTAAAACACTTCGGGCTCGAAATTGCTGAAGCAGATGGATCTCTTAATTATGTTGGGTCTACTTACATTCCGGATAACGATGCTATTTACGATGGATTATCAAGGAAGGGACATAGAATTGTAACATTCGGACCAGTATTAAGAAACAAAATGTTTCCTCTTTCTAATATTTTAGAGTTGCTGCTGGAGATGGGTAACTGGGGAATGGGAACTGCTATTGAAATGGAATTTGCCGTTAAGATGCCAACAGTGCCCGGCAAGAAGAAAGAATTTGGTTTGCTCCAAATAAGACCCCTGGTTGTTAGTCACGATTTTGAAGATCTTAAAATTGAAAAGGTTAAAAAAGAAAAACTTATTTGCCAGAGCAGCCGTGTACTTGGTAACGGAATTATAAACAACATTCACGATGCAATTGTAGTGGATTATAATCTCTTTGAAAGGGCTAAAAGTAAAGAAGTTGCTGCAGAAGTTGCTTCCTTTAACACACAATTAATAAAAGAAAAAAAACCATATCTACTGGTTGGAGTGGGAAGATGGGGTTCTCTCGATCCCTGGCTGGGCATCCCGGTAAACTGGGATCAGATTGCCGGTGCAAAAGCAATTGTGGAAACAAGTTTTAAAGACCTGGCTGTTGAACCTTCGCAGGGTTCACATTTTTTCCAGAATATAACTTCTTTTATGATTGGTTACTTCACTGTCAGTTCTCTTCAAGCTGATGATTTTGTTGATTGGGACTGGCTGCTTAAACAGGAAACCGTGGAGAGTAAAACTTTTACAAAACATATAAGGTTTAAACATCCTGTTATAATTAAAATGAATGGGCATGAAAATGAGGGGATAATAATTAAACCGGAGCAGAACATTGGAACAAGATAAATCTACAAAAAACCAACCTGTACCCTCTACCTGTCCGCACTGTGGCAATAAGCTAACGCCCTGGCAGCAAGTGCTTTTGGCAACGGATAGAGCTCTTGTTTGTAAGAAATGCTGGTACAGGATAATCCTCGATGTTTATGCTGAGTACAAAACTAAAACCACCTATTGATGATAAATCAAAGCATAAGGAAGATTAAGTATGCAATCATATAATTCATTCCGTGTTGCACAACAGCAAATCCTGGAAGCTGCAAAAATCTTAAATCTTGATGAAGCAACAACTAAAGTTTTTAAGTGTTCCTCAACTTGAAACAAGTTTTACAATTCCATTAAAAATGGATAGTGGCGAAACTAAAATTTTCCAGGCATACCGTATTCAGTATAATACTTCCAGGGGACCTGCAAAAGGGGGTATCCGCTTTCACCCGGAAGAAACAGTAGATACAATCCGTGCACTTGCATCCTGGATGACATGGAAGACTGCAGTTGTTGATCTTCCGCTTGGCGGCAGTAAAGGCGGCATTTGCTGCGATCCTAAATCCATGAGCGAGAGGGAACTGGAAAGAATTTCCAGGCATTATGTAAGAGCTATCTCTCCCCTGCTTGGTGTAGATAGAGATATACCTGCAACCGATGTTTATACAAACCCGCAAACAATGGCTTGGATGATGGATGAATACGAAAAAATTAATTGGAACCATAGTCCGGGTGTATTTACCGATAAACCTTTACAGGTTGGCGGAACAGAAGGAAGAAGAGATGCAACAGCACGAGGCGGCATAATTACGGTAAGGGAAGCTTGTAAAGCTTTAGGATTCGATCCAACAAAGGGATATGCTATACAGGGCTTTGGTGATGCAGGACAAAGAGCAGCACTCCTTCACCCCGAAATGCTGGGTGGAGGTAAGCTTGTAGCTGTAAGCGATTCAAGAGGTGCAATATATAACCCTGATGGCTTTCATCCTGAAGAATTAGTTCATCACAAACTTAAAACCGGTGCAGTACTAAATTTCCCTGGTTCAAAACAAATACCGCATGACAAGCTGTTAGAGCTTGATGTAGAAATATTATATCCCGCAGCATTGGAAAATGCAATCCACAGTAATAATGTAAAAAATATAAAAGCACGCGTGGTTTGTGAGCTTGCAAACGGTCCTACAACTCCCGAAGCTGATATTATTCTTCATAAAAACGGTGCTTATGTAATTCCCGATATCCTTGCAAGCGCCGGTGGAGTAATTGTATCTTACTTCGAAATGGTACAGGATAAATCTCTCTATTTTTGGGAAGAAGAAGAGGTACACAAACAATTGGATAAAAAACTAACTCTCGCCTACAAGAGGAGTACAGGAAGCTATAAAGGAGAAAAAGGTACATCCACGTTTAGCTGCAATGCTTGTTGGTGTTGCCCGGGTTGCGCAGGCAAGTAAGTTAAGAGGTTGGGTTTAATCTAAGTAGATTTGCAGCAAAGGAACCTGTAACGATTCATAAAATAATTCTGTTAAGTTATTTATCTTAACTTAATTCATGCTAATGAAAAAAATATGAGTGACAATAAAAGTTTAACAGAACGTTATTACACTACCACTAACCTCTTCTCATCTATTCTTAAAGCTCTTAAAGCAGCCGGTAAGGATATAAATAATTTAACCATTAAAGATTTAGCTCCTGTAGATTCATTCCACATCCGTGGTATTGAAGCGACTAAAGAACTTGCCAGCCTAATTAAAATAAAACCTGTAGATAAAATTCTTGATGTTGGTTGTGGAATCGGCGGCTCTGCAAGGTTTCTTGCAAGTAACTATGGATGTTTTGTTACGGGTATTGATATTACCGAGGAATACTGCAATGCTGCTGCTGAATTATCAAAACTATTAAAGCTTGAAAATAAAACTGAATTCCATCATGCAGACACAATTGATCTTCCATTTGAAAAAGAAAGCTTTGATATTGTGTGGAGCGAGCATGTTCAAATGAATGTTGAAAATAAGCAGAAGCTTTACGAGGAAATTTACAGGGTGCTTAAACCGGGTGGAAAATTAATATTTTATGATGTGTTTACAGGAATGGAAGAAAAAGTTTTTTATCCTGTTCCCTGGGCTGATGATTCTTCAACAGATTTTTTAATCGGACAGAATGAAACAATAAATTTGATTGAATCTCTCAACTTCAAAATAAATTATTGGGAAGATATAACAGAGCTATCAAAAGATTGGTTTACAACGGCTTTTACAAAAATGAAAAACCGGAAACCTTACCCTCTTGGTTTGCATCTTGTAATGGGTGAAAATTCTGACGAAAAATTCCACAACATGGTTCGTAATCTTAACGAAGATAAAATAACAGTTGTACAAGCAGTTGTGGAAAAGAAGGATTAAGGTTTGTTAAATTGAATAAATAGTACTTTTTTATTAGTTAATTATCCGGAGAAAATATGATTCTGAAAGCAGCAGGAATTGATCATCTTAATTTGGATGTAAAAAACTGGTCAACTGTCTTCAATAAATTTCGGATGTTATACAAAAAATGTACGGAACATCGCATCGAATTTTATTACGGGGACGATTGAATGGGAAAGTCGAGCTCAATTTATATTAAAGATCCTAACGGTTACGAAATTGAACTTGCAAAAGTGTTCGGCGGAGGACTTTAGTTAAGCTGTAATTAGTATTCAGGTTTTCGGAAAATAAAGTACAGTCATTTATATTCATTCAAATCCCAATTATAGGATAGATACTTAATATTCCACTTCGATAAATTATTTTTTAATATCTTCAGCAATTTCCTTATCAATAAACCGGGAAATATAATTAAGCATTTCCTGTTCGTTCTCGCCGAAATCGTTTTCGTACCAGCTTAGAATTTTTGAAAGGGATGCGGTTCGCGTTTTTTTATCAAATTTGTTTTTTGTTACATCATTAAAAAATAATTTTGCCTGTTCGTTTAGTTGATTTATCTAATTTATATCCTTCGTAAGCTTCATTAAGCAGTGGCGGGCAGCTAATCGAAGCACATACCAGCGCAAAGTGAATTCTTTCTTCATTAAATTTTTTACGAATGATATCATGCTCAATATTATTAAGAGATAATTCAGTTCCGTTAATAACAATTTTTTCATCATCCCAAATTGTGGTTCCAAGTAATGATCCAAGGTACAATCCACCCCAATGTAGATCGTTTATGCTTTCCACCGGGTATTCATCAATTATAAATTTTAAAGTGAATGCGTTGTACGCATTGATCCAAAAGGCAAGACGGTTTTTCTCATTTACAATTTTTTGTGGGATTGGTATTTTCAAGCTGTTCTATATACTTATCTAAACGCACCATCATCTTTTAATTTACTATACTTAACCAGCCCGTTACTAACATTATCTTGTAGAATTTGTGTAAATAATGAGTGCTGATCATCTACGCTTTGAGCAAAGGTTATATTATAAGATAAAAAGAAGCAATGTTGAAAGAAATATTATTTTCATATTGATCAGTCCTTAAAATATTTGCTATAAATATTATCCGGATTTATTCCTACCAAATAACCTAGTATATAAAATCCGTTTAACAATTGTGTTTTAAGAATTCCTCTCTTTTCAAAACGTCTGGCTGAAGTGGTAACAAACGATGGCAGCTTATAAATAGTTTTTGTTTTCCTGGCTTTTCTAAAAAACTCAACATCTTCAAAAATTGGCAGGTTCGGAAATCCGCCAAGTTCATTAAAAAAATTTCTGCGCACAACAATTACCTGGTCTCCAAAAGATCGTAAAAATCGAATCAAACTTTGTAAACCATGAATATATTTTCATTAATAAATTTTCTGAATCAAACTTCATTTTAAACGTGGCAATATCAATTTTACCAGTGAAGAAAAATTTGTTAATTAAATAAAGAGCATCATCAGGTAAAAAAGTATCGGCGTGAAGAAATATTAGCACTTCGCCGTTTGAACTCTGTGCTGCCTTGTTCATTTGCATACCTTTTCCTTTCTTACTACTACACACTTTAGCGCCCAGGTTTTCAGCAATTTTTATGGTGTTATCAGTGCTGCCGCCATCAGAAATAATAATTTCCAACTCTTCAGTAAATTTTTGCAGATTTGTTAAAACTCGCGGAAGAAATTTTTCTTCATTTAACGTAGGAATAATTATGGAATATTTATACATATTAAAACTGAGCTTGATAACAATTAATCTCGTGAATTGAGTTTTTCCACTAAGTACGATTAATTAATAATAAGGCAAATATTAAAATAATTGCAGATAGAAATTGTATTCTATACTTACAGTCTTAAGAAACAGATTACTAATTACTGTAGCTTGTTTTGCAAAATCCTTATTTGATATAGTAATCTTAACAAATTATTTTTAATAGGTAGTTACAATCTTTTTGTAATTTCAACCGGTTTCAAAATAATCACAACAAGGAGAAGTATAATGAAATTGAATGTTTTCTTATTTTTTATTCTTCTTTTTTCTACACTTACCTTTGCGCAAAGAGAATACGCACGGCTTGATAATGACAGGGGCACATCTATGGAACCGATTCTCGCCAGGGCAGAACCACTAATTGAAAGGATTGAGAATGAAAATTTGGAGATTGTTAGAATGGAGTTTGATATTATCTCAACCGAAAAGGAAACGTACAGGATGCTTTATGAGGATTGGGAATACGGCATCGTGGCTTTTGGAGATTACAGGATAAAGGATATTGATGTTGCGGTTTATGAAAAAGTAAGAGGAAAATGGAAACTGGTTGAAAAGGATGCTGAGAATGATGATGAGGCAATGGTTACAATTAAACCTTACAAAGATGGTGAGCATAAAATTGAAATTAGTGTTTATAAATACAATAAGGATTACTCTGTAGGACACTACGGACTTCTTGTAATCCACGAATAATTTAGCGTAAACCGGGGAACAATTTTATAACCGGCGTTGTATAATTCCTAACTTCAAACAATAAAGGAGTTTACAATGCCGGTTATAAAAAACTTTAGAGCCAACCTTAGAGCAAAATACAGCAGGTATATTAAGCTCAGTATTATCTTTACACTTGCTATAATAATTGCTGCTTTCAAATTCTCCCCACCAAATATTATTCCTGAGCCGATACCAATTGATTCAACAATCTGGATTACTGTTGAAGATATTGAAAGCACAATTCAGAAACCGAAACCACCGCCCCTTCCACAACCGGAACCCCTATTAGTAAATTTAGATGAAGAACTGGAAGAGATAGAATATGATGACAACGATCTTAATGAGGATGCATATGTAGATGACGCCCCACCAATAATGGATACACCAGTTGAAGATGAAAATGAAATATTGGATTTTGTACCAAGTGAAGATAGACCAACGCCGATAGGTGGGATGAGTGCTATTCATGGAAAAAGTATATTATACCGAAATTGGCAAGAAGAGCAGAGATTGAAGGAAAAGTTGTAATTGAAGCAGTAGTTGATAAACAGGGAAACATTATTGATGCTTTTGTTAAAAAAGGTATTGGCGGCGGATTAGATGAAGTAGCCCTGGATGCAGTTAAAAACACAAAGTTCCATCCCGGCATGCAAAGAGGTAAACCTGTTATTGTAAGAATATCGATACCAATAAAGTTTGTGTTGAGGTAATTTACATAACTCTTGAAATCTTTTTTTAATTTTCTTCTTTTTAGTAGATAATTTATTGTGAGGTATATGTTATTTTTGCATAGCTATTACAAAACGGATAGTTAATTATAACTTGTAATGGGGTTTTGTAAATTCTCATGCATGATTATTCAGTTATAAAAGATATTGTATTAATCCTGCTTGTTTCTATTCCTGTTATTGTAATTTTTAACAGGATACAACTGCCAAGCATTGTAGGATTTTTAATCGCCGGAATGATCCTTGGTCCTTATGGGTTCGAGGTAATAACAAACTATTCTGAAATAGGCGCAATTGCCGAGATAGGTATAGTCCTTCTTCTATTTTCCATCGGTCTCGAAATTTCAATAAAAGAATTATTGAATATCAGGAAGCTGCTTCTAATTGGCGGCGGATTACAAGTTGTAATAACTATCCTTTTATCTGCGGTTATTGTTTCCGCTCTTGGTCTTCCGGCAAAGCAGGCAGTATTTATTGGAATGTTAATCAGCTTATCCAGCACTGCAATTGTCTTAAAACTATTATCAGATAAAGATGAACTTGATTCTCCGCAAGGTAAAATTTCGCTTGGGATATTAATTTTCCAGGATCTTGCAATTGTTCCGCTTTTCCTGTTTGCAAATCTTCTTGGCACATCAGATCAAATGGATTTTTTATCAATAGTTATACAACTGTTTACAGCCTTTGGTGCGCTGGCTCTTATCTTAATTGCAGCAAAGTACTTTCTACCACATTTACTTTACTGGCTGGCAAAACTAAGAATGAAGGAAATATTCACAGTTGGTATTGTTCTGCTTCTTCTCGGAACTGCATACTTAACATACTCTCTCGGTTTATCTTTAGCTCTGGGTGCTTTTATTGCTGGTCTTATAATTTCAGAATCAGAATATAGTTACCAGATAGTTGCTGATTTTCTTCCGATGAGAGACGTATTCAACAGTATCTTTTTTGTTTCAATTGGATTGTTACTAAATATTAGTTTTGTTATTGGTAATCCGTTGTATGTAATCAGTGCAGCTTTTGGTGTGTTGATACTGAAAGCACTTATAATTTTCTCGGTGGTTCTGTATTTAAAATATCCAGCGCGCATTGCAGTTCTTGCGGGATTAGGATTAGCACAGATTGGCGAGTTCTCCTTCATCCTTGCTGAACACGGATTAAGCCTTGGATTAATCTCTTCTGAATTTTCCAATATCTTTTTTTCCTCAACTATAATTACTATGATTCTTTCACCATTCTTGTTCAGATTTGCTCCCCTGGTTGCTCATAAATCAGAAAAGATTGATTTAAATAAAGAACTGGATCAAGCTAAAGATAATCTTGCTAATCATGTTATCATAGCAGGATTTGGTGTAAATGGCAGGAACTTGGCAAGCGTATTAAAAGAAACAGGAATTAAATATGTTGTTATAGAAATGAATCCTGATACGGTTAAGAAAGAAAAGGCAAAGGGAGAAAATATTATTTTTGGTGATGTGGGAAAAGCCGAAATTTTATTGCACGCTCAAATTAAAAGTGCTAAGGTAATGGTAATTGCTATTTCCGATGCATCAACCTCGCTAAGAACATTAAGACTAGCAAAGGAATTAAATAAAAACTTATATGTAATCCTTAGAACAAGATTTATGAGACAAACGGATGAGCTGATAAAAATAGGGGCAGATATGGTTATTCCCGAGGAGTTTGAAACTTCAATCCAGATTTTCAGAAAAGTATTAGAGCAATTTCATGTTCCTTTAAATGTAATTATGCAGCAGGTAAACGCTGTTAAGGGGAGAATCTTACAAGTACTTACGTTCCGATGAATCGGGGTAAAAGTTTTTGATAATATTGATGAAATTCTTTCGGCACGATTAACTGATACATTTCTACATAAGTAAAACCACCCGCTTTGCAGGAAAGTCTATCGGCGAGTTAAATCTGCAGGGCAAAAACAGGTGCAACAATAATTGCAGTTGTTAGAAAAGGAGTAACTGTTAACAAATCCTTCGGCAAAAGAAATTATAAAACCGAACGACACGCTTGTAATTACAGGTACACACCAGGAAGTAGATATGGCTTTCGAATTTCTTTCCGACAAAGAGTAAATTATATACCAGGATTAAGTCAAAAAATCTTTCAGTTCGCTAATATCATTTATTAAAATATCAGGATTAAATTCTTTTAGATTTTCTTCCGTCCTGTAACCATAAGTAACTCCACAGGAAAGTGCCCCGGCGTTCTTTCCACAGTTTATATCCAGCTCAGTATCGCCAACCATTAAAGTTTCTGATGGCTGTATTCCTAGTTCATCACAAATAATCAGCAACGGCTCGGCTGAGGGTTTGTGTGCAACACCGTTCCGCCTTCCCATAACGTAAGAAAGATTCTCTCTAAAGCCAAAGTGATCAATTATCTTATCCGCCTGGTCCTGCGCTTTAGTAGTGAGCAAAGAAGTTTTAATTCCTTTTTCATTAAAATGTTTCAGCACCTCTGCAGCACCGGGAAAAGGAATTGAGTCATCAATAAAATTAAAATAAAGGGATTTGTAAATAGAAATAAACTTGTTAAAATCGGGTACATTAATTTTAAATTCATTAAAAATATCGATGAAATGCATTCCTATCATCTTAGTAAAATTATCTTCAGGAATTGATGCTTCAATATTTAATTCCTCAAGTGCTGCAATAGTAGATTTTAAAATTGTTGCTTTTGAATCAACTAATGTACCATCAAGATCGAAACAGATATGTTTAATATTCAAACTAAAAAATCCTTTCCTACAGCATTATTCTTGTTATTTATATAAATATTGTGTTTCGCCAAACCGAAGCATATTAAAAATATTAATACCGTCAAATAAAAAAATATTTAAAAACACTTGATTTTATATTAAAAAATAATGCATTTTACAGTTGAGGCTATTGACTCTTTTTTTCTGTCAATGTAACACCAATACTTTTGGGTTAAAGCAGAGGTAGAATGCTATCGATGCAAAATAATACAGAATATTATTTGCAAATCCGGTAATAAATTACCTCGATTTTTTGTCAATATTCTCAATTTGATTATTTTTCAATCGAAATCCATAGCAATTTAACTGGTACAATATTTTATACTATTTGACGCTTTACAACTAACAACCAAAAAAGGAGATGTAAATGAAAAAATTCCAACTGTTCCTATTGCTTTCTTTCTTATTTGCATTCGTAGCAATGAACACAACTATCCTTGCTCAATCAGAGCCGGTAATGTACTTCTGTGAGAAGTATGATAGTTATGATGGCGAGATTGGTGTAAGTGACAGGTTTACAACCGGTTACCTTACCGTAATGGTTAAATGCGATTACGCCCTCAACCTGGAGGATGTTTCTATCCAGTTTGATCAATATAACGCGAGAAAAGATAAGTTTGAATTTTACAAAAAGTTCGACTACGTCGTTGACAGGGATATGAAATATGTCTTTTTCGCAAGAAATGATGAGAGTGATATGGAATTTGAAGAGCCTGGTTTTTACAGGGTATTCCTGCTAGATGATCGATGACAGGACAATTGCAAGTGCAGTAATTGAGATTATTCGTTAATCTTAAAAAGAATATTTTAGTTTAATTTATAGGCGGCAGTAATTTGCCGCCTTTTTTATACACCACAATCATATTTCCACTCTACGCCAAAAATTATCTAAATAGAAGTTGTAATATTATAATTACAGTTAAATTTCGATCATAAAAAAAACAAATTTTAAGTAGATTTGATTTCAGCTTTGATTGAATTCAGTTTAGCCATACCTTATTTTAAACAGAGAGAATAAATGATTTTTTTCATACTAAAAACGGAGATAAATAATGATTGATAAAATAACAGAGTTGTTAGGCAGTGAAGCAGATTCATTGCTTAACTACAAAGCAAAATTTCCTAAGGAACAACTTAATCTTCCGGGACCAAATTTCGTTAACGAGGTCCTTGTTCAATCAGATAGAAGTGTAAACGTTTTGAAAAACCTTAACTGGATTTTAAACAGGGGAAGGTTAGAAGGAACGGGATACGTTTCAATCTTACCTGTTGACCAGGGAATAGAACATTCAGGCGGCGCATCTTTTGCTCCAAATCCAATTTACTTTGATCCTGAAAATATTGTAAAACTTGCAGTTGAAGGCGGATGTAATGCTGTGGCTTCCACGCTGGGTGTGCTTGGTATTGTATCAAGAAAGTATGCACACAAAATTCCATTCATTCTTAAGTTGAACCATAACGAGCTGCTTACATACCCAAACAAATTTGACCAGATAATGTTTGCTGGTGTTGAGCAGGCATTTGATCTTGGCGCAGCAGCAGTTGGAGCTACAATTTATTTTGGCTCTGATGAAAGCAGCAGGCAGATTGTTGAGGTTAGCGAGGCATTCCAGTATGCACACGAAATGGGAATGGCAACAGTGCTTTGGTGCTACCTGCGTAACCCGGCTTTTAAAACAGATAAGGATTATCATGTTTCTGCCGATTTAACCGGGCAGGCAAACCATCTTGGTGTAACATTAGAAGCCGATATTATTAAGCAGAAGCAGCCGGAAAACAATGGCGGGTACAATGCTATTAAGTTTGGTAAAACCAATAAAAAAGTTTATTCCGATCTTACATCCGATAACCCAATCGATCTTACAAGATACCAGGTAATTAATAATTATCTTGGAAGAGTGGGATTGATTAACAGCGGTGGCGCATCGGGTGATAATGATTTTGCCGACGCAGTTAAAACAGCGGTAATTAATAAACGTGCAGGCGGTATGGGATTAATTTCAGGCAGGAAAGCTTTCCAGCGCCCGATGGAAGACGGAGTTAAGCTGCTTAACCTGATCCAGGATGTTTACTTAACCAAAGAAGTTACTATTGCTTAATAGGTAAAAAAATTTTCTGAATTGAAGCGCCTTAAACGAGGCGCTTTTTTATGAAAGAGATTATTGATTAAGCAGATAATCAACCAACTTGCCAAGATCCTTTATGTTTTTGTTCCCAAAGCCGGGCATTATCTGATTTAGGAAACAGTTGCCTGTATTCTTTGAAGCGTTCTTCTTCCATAAAAGAACCAGGATTACGTAAATATGCTATCAAAGTATTGCGGTTCCAATATTCATTTAGGTTTGCCAATTGTGGTCCATTGACAGTACCAGATAGGTTCTCTCCGTGGCATTTTGTACATCCAAAATTAACGAATAACTGAACACCGGTATATTTCACTAGTTGTTTCTTCAACACCTGGCGAATTATTAACGGGGAAGTCTTGTTCACTCTTATCTTCTTTAGTTACCTTTCCAAGTATAAAAAGTAGAATGAACAAAAATAAGAAAGCAGAAACCCATATCTGTGGTTTGGTCATAATTATTCTTTAATTTCTAAAAAATTGAAATAAAACATATTAAAAAGTGGATACTATAACAAAATATTATGTGTCTATTTCTATTTTCGGAGCAGAAAAATATCAGAAAGGAAATAATACGAGCTGGTTCCTCACCCCGATGATGTAAGTTCTTCCGATTTATTACGATTGGATAAAGATAAGCCGCTTAAGTGGCTCGAAAATATTGAGTGGCAGATGTAAGTTTGAACCTCCTTACTTCTTCTCAATGAGGAGAAGGGCGTTACTTCAAATATTTTAAATACCAGTTTCTTCTCATCTCATCAACTTCTTTGCGGTGTTTGCGCATAAAGTGATCTCCGCCTTCAAGCATAACCAAACGATACGGAATTCTATGTTTTAATAATTGATAATGAAAGATCTAAAGAATCGTGCGGCAGTACACGCTTATCATCAGTTACATGAAGAATTAGCAACGATAGTAAACACAACACAGAAAGCAGGCAGATATGAAGTTAACTTCAACGCAAACAAACTGTCGAGTGGAGTAAATGTATATAGAATAGAAGCATCAAACTTCACAGCTTCGAAGAAATTGATGTTATTAAAATAATTGAACTCAATTATCTGATTTGATTTGAATAAAGCCCCGTAAACACGGGGCTTTTTTTATTACTGATATTTAATGCTTAGAAAATGTTTTTAACATGAAAAAATTTTTGTAGTTTAATTATAGAATTAATTAATTTTGTTCCGATTTAAAAATCAGGATATTGGCGATCAATTTATTTTTTCATGAGGAATGATTTCTCGAACTACTTCCATCAGTCACTTCGTCAAAAGATTTATTTCTATTTAATTTACTCAACAACTATCTGTTTAAACCAAATTAGTAAAGAAAAAAATGACTAAATCAATATTCAACCAATCATTCATTATTAATGGAGAACTAATGAAGAATCTCTCAACTTTGTTGCTTGCACTATTCTTGTCCAATATCGTTTTCGCACAGAGTGAAAATGTGGAGCCAATTCCTCCTATGAAAGAAGGATTACGTGAAAATTATTCTCAAAGCAATTATGAAAATTTCTTACTTAGGGAAAAGCTTGGTGAAATTCCCTTCCAGGGTGGTCTTGTTGATCAGCAAGCCGCTGTAGATGCATTGGTGAATAACAATACAGGTAGTACTGGAACAGCGAATTTCACTCAAAGTGAAACATCTATCGTTGCTTTTGGCAGCAATGTACTAATTGGATTCAACGATTCAGGTTCCTTCACAGGCGGTGCGAACAAATTTACTGGTTTTTCGTATTCTACAGATGGCGGAACAACCTTTATTGATGGCGGAACTTTACCAACAAACTCTGGCGGCGATGCTGGTGATCCAGTTCTGGCACGGAATGAAACCACTGGCAGAATTTATTTTTCGACACTCGGATTTAGCATAAGTACCATCCGGGTGTTTCGCTCCGACGATAACGGTGCTTACCTGGATGGCTCCAGTCAATGGTACACCCGGCGGATCAAATGAAGATAAACAGTGGATTACTGTTGACAACTTTGCAGGTACAGGCAACGGGAATGTCTACCTGATTACCCGTAGTTTTGGTAATGGCGGTATATATATGTATAGATCAACTGACAATGGTAATACATTCGTTCCCAACGGCGGCACACTTATCGTTTCAGGAAATCAGGGTGCGTTTGTTGCTGTAGGTCCGGATCACTCTGTGTATGCATTTTGGTATGCAGGTACGACATTGCAAATGCGCAAGTCTACTGATCAAGCAGTTACATTTGGTTCCCCGGTGACGGTAGTTAGCGGCCTAACTGGTGGGGTCAATGGTGACCTTGGTTTGACGGGTATCAGACAAGGAACATCGACTCCTTCCGGCTTCCGTAGCAACGAATTTCCGCATGTAGCAGTTAACCCGGTTAGTGGACACCTTTACTGTACTTTCGCCGATATTCCTGCCGGCACAGACAAAGCCGATATTTATATGGTAATGTCCACCGATGGAGGAGCCACCTGGAGTGCACCGTACGCAGGTAAACGATGATATCACAACAACTGACCAGTGGCAGCCCACTATTGCGGTGACTCCAAACGGTAATAGAATTGGAATTTTCTATTATAGCCGTCAGGAAGATGCTGCTAATAATTTATTCAAGTACTATGGACGTACTGGCGTTATCTCAGGTTCAACAGTTACCTTTGGACCCGGTTTCGCGATTAGTGATGTAGCTTCTCTGCCGGAATTTGGTCGTGATGCGGTAGTTAATTCTGTTTATATGGGAGATTATAATCATGCTTCCGCTACTAATAGTGAATTTCATGTTTTCTGGTCTGATAACCGGGACGACCTTGCGGGCGGAGCACCTCGCAAGGATCCCAATGTTTACTATGAGAAGATTATTCTAGGCCCACCCTGTCCAATCGATCCACCATCAAATCCAAGTCCTGCAAGTGGCGCAACTGGATTACCACTTATTGGAAATACAGCAAGCTGGACAAATGGTGCAGGCGCAAACCAAATTGAAGTTTGGTTTGGCGAGGTTACTAATCTTAATATGGTTTATGATGGTGCACCAATTACATCTTTATCTTTGGCAGCTTTTGAACCATTGACTTATAACACAACCTACGGATGGCAGGTAAGAGGTAAGAATGATACCTGTATTGTTAGCGGCCCTTTATGGTCTTTCACGACAATGCAAGATCCAAATTTATTCCAGTATTGTGAACCATTTGACGACCTAAGTAACTGGACAATCGTTGGTCCATTAGGATTAACAAATTGGACAGCAAATAACTCATCAAATGCAGGTGGAACTGCACAGAATTAAGAATGAGCTGGACTCCGTCATTCAATGGTGAATCAAAAATTCGCTCTGCAGCTATACCTTTGGGTAACTCAATTATATTTACAGATAGTCTTAATGGGTGGGTTTCGGGTGACTCAGGATTAATTATTCATACTTCAAACGGGGGAGAGGATTGGGAACACAATTTACAAACGATTCTCTAAATGTGGTAAACATTTTCTTTTTGAATGATCAGATTGGATGGGGTTCAGCCTGGAGTAATTATTATGATCCTTATGGAACTTTTGTTTTAAAAACTTCAAATGGTGGGATAAACTGGAATTCCGAATATCTAAGATAGGGTTTTGTTTCATAAATTTACTTCCTATCAATTAAATTTTGATTGGTTCTTAGAGTAAGAACAACTGATGGCGGTTCAAACTGGAGAGCAGTAATTTAGATAGTTCTGTTGCATCGGGATTTCCACCCTACACAATTAAATTTTATTCTCCTGAATATGGGTATGCCTGTGGAGGATTACGTGATATTATCGGAGTAGTCTGGAGAACTACTGATGGCTGGCGAAAACTGGACTACGGTAGTGGATACACTTATTTCTGAACCACTTTATGATCTGCATATTTTTGATTCTCTTCATGTAATTGCGATGGGCGGTGATCCTGAATATGGAGTAAGTCAGGTAGTAACTACTGATGGAGGTGATACCTGGGAATATACCAGCCTAGGTATTTTATGGTTTAGTCTTGATATAGGTTTTCGGACAGCTACTGAAGGCTGGGCACCACTGGGTGCTCAACGAAAATTTTTATATACCTCTGATTCCGGAGTAAACTGGAATATTTTTGACACACCTGATTCAACAAACATTACCCACATCTGTTTCCCCGATTCTCTCCATGGAGTTTGGTGTAGGGAACTATGGTAATATCATTAAATACGTTTACCAAAAGCCCACGAATGTTCAGCCGGAACCCGGCAAAATTTCATCATTCTATCTTACTCAAAACTATCCGAATCCGTTTAATCCTGCTACAACGATTAATTATCAAATGCCAGAATTGAATTTTGTAACAATTAAAATTTATGATGTTTTAGGAAAAGAAGTAGCAACCTTAGTTAATGAAGAAAAACCTGCAGGAAATTATCAGATTGAGTTTAACGGGGCAAATTTACCAAGCGGGATTTATTTTTATAGAATTCAAGCAGATGATTATGTTGAAACAAGGAAGATGGTTTTATTAAAATAGAGATTCCGGATCAAGTCCGGAATGACGTTGCTTTATTTTAAAAATTTTGCATACCAGTTTCTTCTCATCTCGTCAACTTCTTTACGGTGTTTGCGCATAAAGTGATCTCCGCCTTCAAGCATAACCAAACGGTACGGAATTTTATACTTTAATAATTGATAAGAAAGATCCAAAGAATCGTGCGGCAGTACGCGATTATCATTAGTCCCATGAAGTATAAGCAGCGGGGTCTTACTTGATAGCTTTTCAGGAAAATTAATTATTGAACGTGATTCACATTTCTTATTAAACTCATCTTCAGAATAAGTACCCAGTGTCAATTCGTATAACTTTCGCATAAATTTACTCTCATCGGAGTTGCAGCGCAGGTTTGCTATTCCCCCGGTTACAATAGCACATTTAAACCCGCCCGCAGGATAGTTAGGATTTTGGTTTCTTGAAAGCGCTAGGTAAGTCATCATACCGCCGCGGCTCCATCCTTCAATTCCCCATTTTTCTGTGTCTGCAAATTCAAGTTCTTCTGCTATAGGGGTTAAATTCAAAACATCATTTAGATCGTCTCCCCCAAACTCATCCTTTCCCTCTCCTCCTGCATTACCCCTATACTGCGAAGCAAAAACAACATAACCCCAGCTTGCAACCTGTCCAAACAAACCACGCGCCGTAAATGAATCGATTGCACCTTTTTCACCAATTCCTCCCCTGTTCCAGATTATGCAAGGATATTTTTTCGAAGTATCGGCTGGATAAGCAATATATCCCTTAACTTTTAATCCATCGGAACTATATGTTATGTTTTCAACCACAGTTCCGTTAATCGAATCCTCACCCCAGCCGCTTATAAGCATCTTTAGCTGGAGTTCCTTAAGTTCAATCCCTTTTCTTTCCAGTATTAAAGATTCTGAATTATTCATAAATTGTATGCCGATTGATTTTTTAGTTTCATACAAATATCGGAAAATAAAAAATGGCTCAAAAGAAAAGTAAAGGGAAAACCGATAAAAAGGATTCAAATAAAAATAGACCGGCAAAATTCTCAACAACCAAAATAGTCGGGGTGGTTGTTGTATGTTTATTAATCTTTTTTTTCCTGGTAAATAATTTTATGTGTGATGAAAACAACGAAGAGACATACTATAGTTTTAAAAAAGAAGGTGAGTTAACTTTTACTGACAGCACGGGTAAAGACATTACCAAAATTGATATTGAAATAGCAGACAACGATTACGACCGCCAGTTAGGATTAATGAACAGAAAAAGTATGGAAGAAAACCAGGGGATGCTATTCATTTTTCCTACAGAAAGATATCAATCCTTTTGGATGCTTAACACTTTGTTTTCTTTAGATATGCTTTTTATAAACAGTAATAAGGAAATTGTAACCATCCACAAAAACACTACTCCCCTTTCTCAGCAAAGTTATCCTTCATCAAAACCGGCTATTTATGTGCTGGAAGTAGTAGCCGGATATACTGATAAGTTTAACATAAAAGAAGGAGATAAGATTTACTGGATTGGAACAAAGCTAAGTCTCTGAAAAAAATTCAAGCACCAAGCATCAAATAACAAATAATTTTCAAACTCCAATTTTCAATTTTTCAAACTCTAAAAATTTGAGGTTAGTATTTGTTTGTAATTTATGAATTGAGATTTATTTGTGTTTTGGTCCGCCCCGGCAGATTGTGATTTTTTGATTGAAATTTAATTACTACCGTATAGTTCCTCTTCAACAAGCTCACAAATAATATGAGCAACAGTAATGTGTCCCTCTTGTATTCTCTGAACATTTGAAGAAGGAATAATAACAGGCAGATCAACAATATCTTTCAGCTTTCCGCCGTTTCCGCCAAGCAAACTGATTACTTTCATTCCTTTCTCTTTGGCCTTTTTCACCGCACGTATAATATTTTCAGAATTACCGCTTGTAGAAATTGCAAGCAGAGTATCGCCTTTGTTACCTAAGCCCTCAACCGATCTGGCAAAGATATTATCAAAACCAATATCGTTTCCTCCGGCAGTTAAGTTAGATGAATCTGTTGTAAGCGCAATTGCAGGCAAGGCTGGTCTGTTAATGTGATGACTTAACCGTATAACAAGCTCGGTGGCAATATGCTGGCAGTCTGCTGCGCTGCCTCCATTGCCGCAAAGTAAAAGCTTATTTTTATTTTTGAAAGTATTAGTTAAAATATCAACGGCTCTAAGAATATCATCTTTGCAATGCTGGAGAATTTTTTGTTTTGTTTCGGCGCTTTGGTTAAGCGAATCGGTTATAAATTTTTCTTTGTTCATTAATATTTATTTCTCATAAAAAATTATGATTTATGATCTATCTTATACTTCAATAGATTCCTTGAAATGCACAGCGCTTGCAAAATCTTTTATCAGATCCCAGTTGTTTTCATTTTCAAAAAAGTTTCCGGTTACAATAACTTGCGCACCGTTATTAACTTTACTGCGTGCAGTCTGTGGATTTTTTATGCCACCGCCAACAACAACCGGCACAGAACAAACATCCGCAACAGCTTTCACCATTTCATCCGGCACAGGCTTAACTGCACCCGAACCTGCTTCAAGGTAAATTAGTTTCATTCCCAGGTACTCTCCGGCTAAAGCGGTAGCAGCTGCAATATCAGGTTTGTTAGCGGGCACAGGCATACTTCCGCTCATGTAAACTGCTGTGGTGGTTACACCCGATTCTATAAGAATATAACCCGTTGAAATTGGTTCAATACCAGATTGCTTAATTAATGGAGAAGCAATTACATGCTTGCCTATAAGATGTTCCGCGTTTCTTCCGCTGATAACTGATAAAAATAAAATTGCATCCGCAACCGGCGAAACCTGGTTTACACCACCGGGAAATATTATTACAGGAAGCGAAGTTTCTACTTTAACCTTCTCAATAAATGAATCAAAGCCATTGCTCATCATTAAGCTGCCGCCGATTAAAAAACCATCAACACCCGATTTTTCGCAGTGCTGCAGAAACCGCACCAGTTTTTCACCCGATACTTTATCCGGATCTAATAAAACCAGGTATGCAGCCCCTTTGGTTTCGATAGTATTTTGAAGGTTTTTGTATATCTCCATAATAAGCTTTGTCCCGATTTACCGGGATTGAAATATATGAAAAATGACTTTTATAAGAAAGATTTACCAAAATAGTTATATTTCACTGACTAGAAGCAATTTATTAATTAACACAAAGTTAGAAGGAAAATTTGATGGCTAAAATTACTGTTTACGAAAAACCAACCTGTACAACCTGTCGCAAAGTTGCAAAAGCTCTAACAGAAAACGGAGTGGATTTCGAAAAGGTTAATTATTACATAGAACCTTTTACAAAGACACTATTAAAAACACTTCTTGGTAAGATGAAGATGCAGCCTTCGGAACTGTTAAGGAAAAATGAAAAAGCCTATAAAGAATTAGATTTTAAAAATAAGAATTATTCCGAGACACAAATTCTTGCTATGATGATTAAAAATCCTGACTTGGTGCAGAGACCGATCATTGAAAAAGGAAAGAAAGCAATCCTTGCAAGACCGCCTGAAAGAATCAAAGAATTATTTTAAGAATAAACGACTGGGGGTTTTTCACTGATTTTTTCTGGTTTGTATGATCGGAAAAACAGTCCCCCTCCCACTCTCTTTTTTCAAAAAGAATAAGATTTACGGGGGACTTATTGGGTGAGGAATTTCAATATAGAGGTTTAATTGCTCTCATCCAATAAGAATTTTTTAGATATTTCTAATTCCTTTAATTGTTCTTTGCTTAGCTTTGGATATTCTGGTTTTAGTTTTTTCATAGCTTCAACTATTATTTCGGAAACAGCTAATCTTGTAAACCATTTTTTATCTGCAGGAACAACATACCAGGGCGCATGCAACTTACTTGTGGCAGAAATAGCATCTTCATAAGCTTTTTGATATTCTGTCCAAAATCCTCTTTCATCAATATCACCTTTTGAAAACTTCCAGTTTTTAGCTGGATTATTAATTCGTGCTAAAAATCTTTGTTTCTGTTCCTCTTTAGAAACGTGTAAAAAGAATTTCAAGATTACTATCCCGTTCTCGTAAATATATTTTTCAAAGTCGTTAATCTGTTTATATCTCTGTTTCCAGATATTAGCATTTTTAAACTTCTCCGGGATTTTCTGGCCCTTAATAAAATCGTGAACACGTACAACCAGCACTTCTTCATAATGCGAGCGGTTAAATATTCCAATCCTTCCTCTTTCCGGCAGCGCTTTGTTAATTCGCCACAAGTAACCATGATCAAGTTCTTCCTTAGATGGCTGCTTAAAACTAAAAACCTGTGTTCCCTGCGGATTTAATCCGCTCATAACATGCTTTATTGTTCCATCCTTTCCAGCAGCATCCATTGCCTGGAACACAAGCAGCATTGCATATTTATCCTGCGCATAAAGCTTTGCCTGCAATTCAATCATTCTCTTAATATTATTTTTAAGAAGTTCAGCAGCATCTTTTTTAGATTTAAACTCACCTGTATCCGATGTGCTGATTTTTGACAGGTTTAATTTTGTGTTTGGTTTTATTCTAAATTTATCATAATTCATTTGTACACTCCCATTGATGATATCATTTATAATTTGAAATTTTAAAAAACATTTATCAATTAACTTATAATGAAATTATAAAAACACTTAACTTTAATCAAACTTTATATTAAGGTATTACTCTATGAATTTTAATATATGATGGATTAATAACTTTAAATAAAATTTATTTTTATAGATTTAAAGCAATAATTTTATAGAAATGATCTCAAATAAATTATTTATCTTTCGGATAAACGGAGTTATAAATGATTAGCAAAGATTTACTGGACATCCTCTGCTGCCCTGAAACCAAAGCAGAACTGGTTCTTGATGGCGAAACACTGGTATCCACAGATAAAAAAACCCGGCGCAGGTACAGGATTGAAGATGATATTCCTGTTATGTTAATTGATGAATCGGAACAGCTTAGCATGGAAGAATGGACTGAGATAATGAAAAAACATGGTAAAAGTACTGAGTAATCTTCTCCTGCAAATCATTTCCTTATTAGGAAAAGGGATGAATATAATTTTTAATATTAGATTATTTCCATCCCTGTAATTCACAGAATTTCATCATACTTAAATTATTATTATGGATCCTCTAAATATTATCATACTGCTAAATATTATAGCAACTTTTGGTGCTAATGTAACCGGCGCCAAAAAGGGATTTAAATCAAAAGTGATGGCAGTAAAAGAAAAACCGCAAACTTTTCTGCAGAAATTTCCACCTATTATCTCAACCTTGTCCCTGATAGCTTTAATAGTAGGTGTTTTCCAGGTTGGCACTTTAGAATATTTAGAAGAGTATAACATCATCAGGTATATAGGCGCAGCAGTTTACCTGGTTTTTTCCTGGGTGCAGGTTTGGGCATTTAAAACCCTTGGCGAAAATTATTCGCAGGATATATTGATTAAAAAAAATCATAAGCTGGTAACAAACGGTCCATTTAAATTTATAAGGCATCCGCAGTATCTTTGCCAGCTTTTAGTTGATCTTGGAGGAGCCGCGGCAACTTTAAGTTATGTAGTTGGCGGATTGGCTATTATTGAAATACCAATTTATATTATGAGAGCATCAATTGAAGATAAACTGCTTGCAAAACATTTTACAGAAGAATTTTCTGCACATAAAAAGAAAAGCGGTTTTATGCTGCCGTTCATTGGATAGATTTTATTAACTGATGAAAAACACAATAATTTTTATATTCTTGTTTGTTTTTTCAACCACTGTTTTTGCTCAGGAAGATATTGCCATAATAACCGATAAAGGCACAAAACATATTCCTGTTTATTTAAGAGAGGGTTCGGTTTATTTTTCACTTAAAGATTTTGCGGAAGCAATATCTGCAAACCATTATCACAGCAAAAATACAGGTAAGATAGAGTTAAAATTTAAACGCTATCTTTTAAAGGCAACCGGAAAAAATCCTTACATTATTATTACTCCCCGCTCAACCGGTATACCAATAGTTTACCAGCTTCCTACATCCAGTTATGTTATAGATAACAAAGTATATGTTCCGTTAAAGTACTGCCTGGAGCCGTTGCAATCAGCTTATGGAAGGCAGCTAAGTTTTGAAGAGCCGGGTAAACTTTTTATCGGTGATGAAATTGATTCACCTTTGGAAAGCCAGACTTGGGTTTACAACAATCCTAATCTACCACCTGTAACAGGACTTTCAATAACCGGTCTTTCAATAACCGAAATGGCAAACGGAACATTGATTCGCGTTCATTCAAAAACCAGGATTCCATCATATTACAGTTCTTTTAAAGATGGTATTCTTAAAATTATCTTCCGAAAAGTTAATGCTGATGTGGATAAAACAAACCGTGATAATTTAGGCAGCTTAATTGAAAAGATTGAAACTGAAAATGTTGGACCGGATACAGAATTCAGATTTTTGCTTGGAGACGAATATTCAACAAATGAAGTTATAAATGCTCCGGGAAGTACCGATATACTTATAACGATTCACAACAAGATATTTACAACCAATGGTACGACAGAAAAGTATATTGATAAATGGGATTTTGATGTAATCGTTATCGATGCAGGGCACGGCGGTAAAGACCCCGGCGCAATAGGGGTAAATAAGCTTAAAGAAAAAGATATTAACCTTAAAGTTGCTCTGAAACTTGGCAAGTTGATTGAAGAAGAGATGCCGGATGTTAAAATTGTTTATACAAGAAAGAGTGATAAGTTTATAGATCTATACAAGCGAGGAAAAATAGCCAATGAAAATGAGGGGAGTCTTTTTATCTCCATTCATTGCAATTCAAATAAGAAAAAAAATCCTAACGGAATTGAGGTTTACCTGTTACGACCCGGAAGAACCCAGGAAGCGATTGACATTGCTGAAAGAGAAAACAGTGTAATAGAGTTTGAAGAAGAACCTGAGCGCTACAAAGCACTTACTGATGAAAACTTTATACTCGTAAGCATGGCTCATTCATCTTATATGAAATATTCTGAAAAGTTTGCTGATTTTTTAAATAAAGAGTTTACTGCAAACCTCAAGTTTAAAATCCCGTGGAGTAAAACAGGCGGGATTCTATGTTTTGGTAGGTGCTTCTATGCCCAGTGTTTTAATTGAAAGTGGATTTATTTCTAACAAAAAAGATTCGGATTTTCTGAAAAATGATTCCGGGCAGCAGCAGCTTGCAGTATCTATTTTCGGTGCAATTAAAACGTACCGTAAATACTACGAAAAAGAAATGGAAGCGGAAATGTAGGGAACTTCTTTCCTATTAGCCTGTATTTCTTTGATTTAAATCACTTTTTCACTGAATCCATATGATCATCAGATCATCTTACCAGATGTAAGTTCATAACAAGAAAGAAGGATAAGATGAATACGAAAAAAGTGGTAGAAGGAACCGATTTCAATTTTGAGCAGGAAGTTCTGCAATCGAACACTCCCGTTTTAGTTGATTTTTGGGCTCCATGGTGTGGACCTTGTAGGATGGTTGCCCCGATGGTTGAAGAAATTGCAGAGGAATACCAGGGGAAAATAAAAGTTGTAAAATTAAACACTGATGATAACCAGAATACAGCAATGCAGTTTGGTATAAGAAGCATTCCAACACTAGGAATTTTTAAAGATGGACAGATTGTGGATGCGGTAATTGGTGCCGTTCCAAAACAGCATCTTGAAGAGAAAATCAAACCGCATTTGGTAAGTATAAATTAGTCTCATTTATATTGGTTATTATAAAGGGCAGAAGCGTTTCTGCCCTTTTGTTTTTTAAACTTACTCACTTACTTCAATATCAAAAAAGTAACGTTGACGATGAATTACTTTTTCATGACATCAATATCACCGCCCGATGTATGAGCACTAAAATCCATACCGCCGTTATTAAGATCTGCAATTATTTTATGTTCTGATAATTTAGTTGCATTACTCATTGTAAGATTGCAGCTTACATCACCGCCAGATGTTGATAACTCCATTGATGCATCAAAATCAGGTGGGAGTTCAACCTGAATATCACCGCCGGACGTAGATAGATCGATTCCAAGGTTTAGCCCAAAGTAGTCCAAATTAATATCACCCCCGGATGTATTTGCCACTATTTCAGTACCCTCACAAATCAGTGAAATATCTCCTCCGGAAGTTGAAACATCAAGATTGCCCTCAACCCTCTCCGCCCAAACGTCTCCTCCGGATGTATATAATTTTGCAGTGCCGTTCACTCCTCCAAGTTTAATATCCCCGCCGGATGTTGAAACGTCAACATTAAATTTTGCCGGAACTTTAATCTCATATTTCAGATCAATTCCTGATAACCAGCTAAACAATGAGCCATCCTTGTGCGCAATAATTTCAACCAGGTTATCATCATTCTTAAATTCAAAATTTATTCTTTCCTCTGCATCATCATCGCCTAAAATTTTTATATGCACTTTTGATTCATCCCAATAAGTTACTTCAACATCCCCTGTTGGTGTTTTTACTTTTAATTGTTTGCCCGGATTTATTGGAAATGTTTTTTCATGCAAAACTTTGAGATCATCAGTATATGAGGTTCCGCCTGAATCTGCAGCTCCTAAAAATAAAGAGGAAATAAGAGTCCCAAATAGTAATAGTAAAATATGTTTTTTAAACATTTTTATTCCTTTCATATATTAAGTTTGAAGTTTTAGACTTATTAAATTGTAAATTAGTTACTCAAGATTAAAAAGAATTTAATAATTTTAGTAATTTCTGTCAGATTATTATACAATATTATTAAGAATTATCTTCTATTATTTTCTTGGTATTAATTGAGTGTTGAAACTCAATTGGTCTTAATGTAACCTGATTGTGAAAATTATTAATCTTTTAAGTACAAAAACATTATAAATTTATCAATTATCAGCCGGGAGATGATTATGAATTTTAACGGAACTATTTCAGTATTTGTTACTACTTGTGCCCTCCTACTTGGTTTTTTCGCATTTGTTAATTCTCCTAAAGAAGTAAATAGAGTTCGTGGTGAGAAAAATTCAGGCGCATACGATGCGTTAAACTTCTGGACAATGGCAAGAGCCTACCCAGGTGATGATATACCCAACGTTGCTCGATATGCAGCTTATGAACAAGCAAAACTTATTGACTTATATAAAACAGAAAATCTTCAGACAACAAACCAATGGCAAGCAATTGGTCCTCATAATAAAGGCGGTAGAACAAATGCCATCGCTTTCAATCCTCAAAATCCAAGCACAATGTATTTGGGATCTGCAAGCGGAGGATTGTGGAGAAGCTATACGGGTGGTGTTGGTGTAGATGGCTGGCATTATATGCCAACAGGATTTCCTGTTTTAGGTGTGAGCACAATAGCAATTGTACCTGATGACTCGAACACAATTTATATTGGAACGGGTGAAGTATATAATTATGATGCAGCAGGAACAGGTGCGGCATATAGAAATACCCGCGGCACCTATGGAATGGGTATCCTTAAAACTACCGACGGCGGACAAACATGGTCTAAGAGTCTTGATTGGACTTACCAGCAGCAAAAAGGTATATGGGCTGTTAAAATAAATCCTCTTAATCCTAACACCGTCTGGGCTGCAACAACAGAGGGAACTTATAGATCTTACGATGCCGGCACAACATGGTCGCAGGTACACAATGTTGTGATGGTTATGGATCTTGTCATCAATCCAGTTGATACTAATATAGTTATTACGGGAAATGGAAATTTTGCAAGCACAGGATTCGGTCTTTACAGAACATCAGATGGTGGAAGTTCCTGGACCAAAATAACAAGTGCTCTTCCAAGCAACTTCGAGGGAAAAATCCAATTAGATATTTATAACGCTGATCCAAATATTGTATATGCAAGTATTGGAAATGGATTTTCATTTTCTAATGGTGCAAGCTGGCTTTGCAGATCCACAGATGCTGGAGTGAACTGGGAAGTTAGATCTACTGTTGATTATTCAAAATGGCAGGGATGGTTCTCTCATGATGTTTCGGTTGATCAGTCTAATCCTGATAATTTGATTATTATCGGCATAGAAGTTTACAAATCAACAAATGGTGGTTCTACGATAGTACAAAAATCAACAGGTGGTTTAACATCTGGTTTTACACCCCCTATTGGAGGGCAAGAGGGAAATGATAATTACACCCATTCTGACGCACACGATGTTAAACAGCATCCAACTGATCCTAACACTTATTATATTGCTACCGATGGAGGAATATTCAGAACAACTGATTTTGGTGAAACTTATGAATCTCATAACGGAAGATATCAAAGCACTCAGTTTTACAATGGAACATCAAGCTCACAAACTGATTCACTAAAAGTAATGGGCGGTTTCCAGGACAACAGTACTGATATTTACAGTGGTGATTTAGCATGGTTTAGAGCTCCTGTTGGAGGTGATGGCAGCTGGACCGGGATAGATGCTGCCAACGATAATATTATGTTTGCTTCTTCTCAAGGATTGAATATGAGTAGATCTACAAACGGTGGTAACAATTTCTCTAATATTTCTCCACCTGGAAACAGTAATCCTACTGTATTTATCGCTCCATATAAGTTATTTATAAATAACGGTAATATCATTTATGCAGGAAGAGATAGAATATACAAATCAACCACCGGCGGTGGGAACTGGACCACTACAAACAATGGGAATGTATTAGACGGAAATCCGGCACTTGCAATGGATATAAGTTATCAGACTAGCGATAAGGTATATGTCGGAACGGCTCCTTTCTTAACTCGTCCCGGTTTATTCCGCACAACTAACGGTGGAACCAGCTGGGATAACATCACAGGAACTCTTCCTGATAGATTTCCTGCTGATATTGCTGTTGATCCAAATGATGATAACATTGTTTACGTTACTTTCTATGGCTTTGGAACCGGGCATGTTTTTAAATCTACAAACAGCGGAGATAACTGGACGGATGTAAGCGATAATTTACCGGATATTCCTGTTCCTGCTGTTATTGTTGATCCTAATAATTCATTTCATGTTTATATCGGAACAGATATTGGTGTATTTGTTTCCACAGACGGAGGTGGAAACTGGCAGGATTTTAATAACGGATTGCCTGATGCTGTGCAGGGAATGGATTTAAATATTACAACCGTTAACAATGTTATCAGGGTGATGACACACGGCAATGGCGCTTATGAAACAAAACTAATGAGTCAGATTCCTACAGATACCGGCACAATACCATCGACTGTAACTGATTTCAAACTTGAACAAAATTATCCGAATCCTTTTAATCCGAGCACCAAGATTAATTTTACAATTCCAAATTCAACATTTGTTAAACTTACAGTCTATGATGCTATTGGCAATGAAGTTAGAACCCTGGTTAATGAAAACAAACCTGTTGGAACTTACACGGTAGATTTTTCCGCCATAGGCGGATCCGCCTCGGGCGGAGATGCTTATACGCTACCGAGCGGTATTTACTTTTACAAACTTGAAGCTGGAGATCCTTCGGCAAGCACAGGACAGGGTTTTGTTGATACAAGAAAAATGATTCTATTAAAATAGTATCATATCATAATAGCTTTAGTTAAGACCTTTCGACTTCCGGAGCCGGTTATCACCCGGCTCTCTTCTAATAGTTCGCACTGCTCAATATTTACATGGGCACATATTTATTTTTTTTCTGTTTCTCAATCACTATATTCAGACTAGTAATTATGTACCATGCCTAATATATCGAAACAAAATATAACCCTGATGCTTAATGAACTAAGCAATGGTAACACTATTGTTATAGAGCAGATTTTACCATTGGTATATGATGAGCTTCGTAAAATTTCATCAAAATATCTAAGTGCTGAATATAGAAAACATACATTTCAAACTACCGAACTCGTGCACGAAGCTTACATAAAACTAATCGGCAATCAAAGTATTTCCTGGCAAAGCAGGGCACATTTTTTTGGAATTGCTGCCAAAACGATGAGACAAATTTTAGTTGACTATGCAAGAAAAAGGAATTCCCAAAAGCGTGGAAGTGGAAAGACTAAATTATCATTAGATGATGCACAACTTGTTGCAAGCGAATCTGATGATCAGATACTTGCTTTAGATGAAGCTCTCAAAAAACTGGAGGGTGTCGAAGAACGATCAGGGAAAATTGTAGAACTCAGGTATTTTTCAGGACTCACAATTGAGGAAACCGCTGAGTTATTAAATATATCCTCTGCCACAGTAAAAAGAGATTGGCAGTTTGCCAAGGCGTGGCTGTATAAAGAAATTCAACAAAACTAACTTCACTTCTTTCTAAAATCAAAAGAGTAATTTGGATAAAGTAAAAATAAATATAGTAAAATCTGTTTTTGAACAAGCATTGGATATTGATTTAAAGGAAAGGCAAAAATTCTTAGATGATAAATGCGGCGATGATAAAGAATTAAAGAAAGAAGTTCTTTCCCTCCTCGATGCTCACAATACAGACTGATGATTTTCTTGAAATTCCACCCAACATTAAAGAAACGAAATCACATCCCGAAAAAGATCAGTTTATCGGAACACGTATCGGCAATTATTTAATTGAAGCAGAAGCTGGTGTTGGCGGAATGGGAATTGTTTATAAAGGGCGACGAGCAGATAAAGAGTTCGAGCATACGGTTGCAATTAAAATTTTAAGACAACATTTTAATTCCGAATACGTGATCAAACGTTTTCAGAATGAAAGACAAACACTTGCAAATCTACAACATCCAAACATTGCTCGTCTCCTCGATGGTGGTACAACGGATGACGGTCTTCCCTACCTAGTTATGGAATATATTGATGGGAAATCGCTTATAGAATATTGTGACGAGAAAAACCTGAATATCAGCCAACGGCTTGAAATTTTTAGACTTGTGTGCGATGCGGTTCAATATGCTCATCAAAACCTGGTTGTGCACCGCGATATAAAACCGGGTAATGTTCTCGTAAATAAAGAAGGAAGACCAAAACTTCTTGATTTTGGCATCGCAAAGTTGATGGATGAAGAACTAAATGAAAATGAAGAAGGACTTACTAAAACCGGGATGTGGCATCTAACTCCGGAGTATGCGAGTCCTGAGCAGATTAAGGGAGAAAGTATTACAACAAGGAGTGATATTTATTCTCTTGGCATCCTGCTTTATCAATTACTGACCGGTCATCAGGCATATAGAATAACTGTTAATTCTCCGGTTGCTATTGGTAAAATAATAACTGATGAACAGGTTATTAAACCTAGTGATAAGTTTCAATCAACTGAGGAAATATCATCTTCGGATGGAACCATAAAGCACATCACTCCGCAAAGCATCAGCAATTCAAGGAATGAAAAACCGGAAAAGATTTTTCAGCATTTAAAGGGTGATATTGATAATATTATTCTCAAAGCAATTCATAAGGATCCGGTAAGAAGATACACCTCCGCAGAACAATTTTCTGAAGATATAAGAAGACATCTTATCGGGCTGCCCGTAATTGCACGAAAGGATACTATAAAATATCGTTTCTCAAAGTTTGTTCAGAGACATAAAGTTGGAGTATCACTCTTCATTATTTTTAATTTTATTATTCTTTTTAGCATTGCCGCAATAATTTATCAAGCTAATATTGCTTCCGAAGAAAGAGACAAAGCACAGATCTGAACTGGAAAAATTTGATGAAGTAAATAATTTCTTGCTGGAGATGCTAGCCTCGGCTGATCCGGAAGTTAAAGGCCGAGACGTGAAAGTTTTTGATTTGTTGGAAAAAGCAACTGAGGATGTGAATGTTAAATTAAAAAATCATCCAAAAATAAAATCAGCAATTAAACAAACTCTGGGTTCTACATTTATTGGTTTGGGCGAATATGATAAAGCAAAAACGCTGCTAACAGAAAGTCTTGAAGCAAATACAACTCTATATGGATTACATAGTAAAGAAGCTGCAAAAAGTTCACATCAACTTGGACTGTGTTATGATTGGATAGGAAATTATCCGCTTGCCGATTCGTTTTATAATCAAGGCATATTTATCTATGAAAAAATATTGGAAAAGCCCACAAAAGATTTTGCCGATAATTTGAATGACTATGGTACATTCATAACTAATATGGGATTATATGATAGCGCGGCTGTCCTTTTTAAAAGATCATTAAATATTTACGGGATGTATAATGAAGAGAAGGGACAGAAAGAAGCCATAACAATTAATAATCTTGCGGTGAATTTACATCATCAAAATAAAGTTGATGAAGCAGAAAAATATTATTTAGAAGCGCTTAACATTTTAACTAATTTATACGGAATAAACAGACCTGAGGTTGCAAGCATCTACAATAACTTAGCATTTATTTATATGGATAATAAAAATTATGATGCTTCGGAAAATTCATTTAAAAAAGCTTATGAAATAAAAACTGCAGTATTGGGCAAAGAACATCCTTCTCATTGGTTTGGCATTAAGTAATTTGGGAATGCTATACTTTGTTCAAAAAGATTATCAAAAAGCAGAAATCCCACTTCAGGAATCAATAAATTTCTTTTATAGAATTAAGGCACTTAAGGATCCCTTTCTTTCGCTTGCATATTATTGGTTAGGCAGGACTTATTTAGAATCAAATCAGTTAAAAAAATCTGAAGAGGTTTTAAGAAAATCTATAAGTATTAGAGAAGAGATTTTTTCAAAAAAACATTCTAAAACTTGGTCTTCTATAGGTGAACTGGCCATTTGTTTATTAAGACAAAAAAAGTATGCAGAATCAGAAAAGTTGCTTAACGAAACGCTTGAATTCTACAAAAATGATAAGTTTAGAGATCTAAAGAAAATTACCAGATATACTGAATATTCAACCATCTTATATAATGAGATTGGCAACAAATCATTGGCTAATTATTATATGGATGAAGAACTAAATGAAAATGATGAAGGACTAACTAAAACAGGGATATGGCATCTTACTCCTGAGTATGCAAGTCCTGAGCAGATTAAGGGAGAAAGAATTACTACAAGGAGCGATATTTATTCTCTCGGCATCCTGCTTTATCAATTACTAACCGGTCATCAGGCATACAGAATAACAGTGAATTCGCCGGTTGCAATTGGAAAAATAATAACTGATGAGCTGGTTATTAAGCCAAGTGAAAAAATTCGATCAACTGAGGAAATTTCATTTTCTGATGGGAGTATTAAGCAAATCACTCCGCAAAGCATTAGCAATTCAAGGAATGAAAAACCGGAAAAGATTTTTCAGCATTTGCAGGGTGATGTTGATAATATTATTCTAAAAGCAATTCATAAAGATCCAGAAAGACGATATGCCTCAGCAGAACAATTTTCTGAAGATATACGAAAACATCTTATCGGGCTTCCTGTAATTGCACGAAAGGATACTATAAAATATCGTTTCTCAAAGTTTGTTCAGAGACATAAGGTTGGGGTAGCACTCTTCGTTATATTTAATATTATTATTTTGTTTAGTATAGCTGCAATAATTTATCAAAGTAATATTGCTTCAGATGAAAGAGACAAGGCAAATTTAGAATTAAAAAAGTTTGAAGAAGTTAATGACTTTTTACTTGAAATGTTATCTTCTGCAGATCCGGGAGTTGAAGGTAAAGACGTAAAAGTATATGATTTGTTAGAAAAAGCTATTGAAGATGTTAACATTAAATTAAAAAACCAGCCTGAAATCAAATCCGCAATCAAACAAACTTTAGGTTCTACGTTTATTGGATTAGGAGAATATAACAAAGCAAAATTCCTTCTTTTAGAAAGTCTTGAATCAAACAAAAAATTATTTGGATTAAATAGTAAAGAAACTGCAAAAAGCTATCATCAACTTGGATTGTGTTACGATTGGATTGGAAACTTTCAACTCGCAGATTCATTTTATATCCTCGGGATAAATACTTACAATAAAATATCAGGTAAACCAACAAAGGAGTTATCTGATAATTTAAATGATTATGGTACCATGCTCACAAACTATGGGTTATATGATAGCGCTGGTGTGCTTCTTAAAAGATCGTTAGATATATACGGAATGTACAATGAAGAAAAGGGACAAAAAGAAGCAATTACAATTAATAATCTTGCGGTTAATTTGCATCATCAAAATAAAGTTGATGAAGCAGAAAAATATTATTTAGAAGCGCTTAAAGTTTTAACAAATTTATATGGAATAAATAGACCTGAGGTTGCAAGCATCTATAATAACTTGGCATTTATTTATATGGATAATAAAAATTATGATGCTTCTGAAAGTGCGTTTAAAAAAGCCTATGATATAAAAACTTCAGTATTGGGTAATGAACATCCTTCTCTTGGACTGGCATTAAGTAATTTAGGCATGCTATATTTTGTTAAAGAAGATTATCAAAAAGCAGAAATTCCACTGCAAGAATCAATAAATTTCTTTTATCGAATTAAGGCACCTAAAGATCCATTTCTTTCGCTTGCATATTATTGGTTAGGCAGAACTTATTTAGAATCAAATCAATTAAAAAAATCTGAAGAGGTTTTAAGAAAGTCTATAAGTATTAGAGAAGAAATCTTTTCAAAAAATCATTCTAAAACATGGTCTTCTGTTGGTGAACTGGCTATTTGTTTATTAAGACAAAAAAAGTATACCGAATCAGAAAAGTTGCTTAACGAAACACTTGAATTCTATAAGAATGATAAGTTTAGAGATCTTAAAAAAATTACCAGATATACTGAATATTCAGCCATCTTATATAAAGAGATTGGCAACATATCATTAGCTAATTCTTATCAAACCGAATTTGAAAAATTAAAAAACGAGACCCCATCTTTACGTTAATCATCAGAATTTTCCCCGAAATCAAGCTTCTTAAATAATATTCAATCTTTTTAAAAAGATTTGAACCAGTTCGCATCTTTTTTACGCATGTAAATCTAAAGAGGGTATTCAAGCGAATACCAAATAAGCTTTAGAAAACATTAACTAAAAAGGAGTGCTAATATGAAAGATCTAAGATTACTCATCGTTATTGTATGCTGTTTAGTGTTTCAGCAATTACTGAATGCTCAAACTTCATATTCTTCAGTACTAAGTGGAAATTGGGACGAACCCACTGTTTGGTCTCCACCAGGGGTTCCAGGAGCGGGTGATATTGTTTTAATTGACCAAGGGACTATCGTGTCAACAAATGGCCAACGTGAAGTTGCGGGTTTTAATACTCTTGTTGGGGGTGAGTTAGCTATTGAGCGGTAATGACGGCTCACTCACAATTACCGTTAGCGGCAGTTGGGGAGGAGTAAGCGGAGGCGGAATCATCAGGGATGTAACACCTAATAACAATGGAGTTGTTACAGTCGCCAGTGGTGCTGTGCTTGAGATAGATGGTAACCAATGGCCTGCTGCTTTGTATGGAGGTGCTAGATTGCTGAATCTGGGAACAATTCGGATGGTTACAGGTTTTGGTATATGGGGTCAGGATGGTTCAGTTATAGAGAACCAGGCATTATTTGAGATTGATACTGCTGGAAATTTTGGTGGTTTCCCTAATGGCGGCTTATTTATCAATACAAATACAGGAACATTTCGTAAAGTCAAGCGGTATTGGGTACCTGTAATTTTAATGCAAATTGGGAGTTTCGGAATTTGGGCGGTACTATTGATGTGCAGTCCGGTTCAGTTACGTTTAACTGTGACGGCATTTTTAGCGGCGGCTCATATAATGCAGATGCTGGTGCGCTGTTACATTTTGATTCCCAGAACCATACATTCGAGGGAACCCTTTCAGGCGCCCCTGCCGGAAGAATAGAGATTTCTGCAGGAGTTACAGCGAACACAGGGGTTTCTGGAGTAACATTTGATTTTCAGGGAACTGGTCTGGCCTGGAGTGGTGGAACTTTTACAGGTAGTATGATAACAATTCCAAGCAATGGTTTACTTGTTTTAGATGAGTTTTCGTTCTCAAGTGAGTTAAGTGGACGGGTCAACACTGCTAAACCTTGGAACTATAAGACAGGATGAAAATCTTAGGTATCAGTGCACTGAGAATCTTCTATTGTAGATAATCAATCCTTGTATGAAATTGTTGCTGATAATGCTGGTTTCGGCGGTACTCCTAATGGAGGCATTTTTATAAATACGGGAACCTTTCGCAATATGGGTTCTGGAACTTGCAGCTTCAATGCAAATTGGGATTTTCAAAATCTTGCCGGTGGAATAATTGACGCAGCAAATGGTGTTATAGATATTGCTGATTTTGAAAATGCTCAAAACGCAATAATACAAGGTATTGCTTCTGTTAATGTTCATACTACTTTTACAAATGATGGTATAAATGCGCCTGGCAATTCTGCCGGAATGTTAACATTTATTGGCAACTACTTACCTTCTACCACCGGAGTATTGGATATTGAACTTGGTGGATTAACCCCCGGAAGCGGACACGATCAGTTAGCTGTAACAGGTAACGCCGTACTTAACGGAACAATAGATATATCTGTAACCGGTTCATTTATACCTGCAGCAGGAGACAGTTTTGTTGTTTTTACAACTACCGGAACTGTTAGTGATAGTTTTACAACAGTTAGTGCACAATCAGGTTTGTATATTGATGTTCAAATAAACTCAAATAATGTTACTATTCATATTGATAGTGTTGGTGTATTATCTGTAGAAGAAATTTCCAATGGTGAAATAGTAACCAATTATGAACTACAGCAGAATTACCCTAATCCATTTAATCCAAGCACAAATATTCAATTCTCTGTTCCTCAAACTTCATATGTAACTTTGGAAGTTTATAATCTTGTTGGAGAACGTGTAGGCGTATTAGTTTCTGAGCAGCTAGGTGCAGGTACTTACAATTACGATTGGAACGCATCGAATCTTACAAGCGGAGTTTATTTCTACAGACTACAAGCTGGTAGACTTTGTTGAAACTAAGAAGATGATGCTCTTAAAATAATTTATAAGAATTGTTTAACTATTTAAGGCGATCACTTTTTGATCGCCTTTTTTATTATTTTTGTAACAGTATCACCACATAGGGAAAAAGTTATGGAGATCAGACCTGACAAAAAGTTGTTTACAAAGCAACTATATGTCTTGCTTACAATATCATTTTTCGTTTTATTGGTTGCTGTAATTCTTCAAATAACTATACCGCTTGATCCAAAAAATTCTGTAAACGGTGTTGCTGCTATATTGTGGCCTATTGTATTTGGTGCAATATTTCTTCTTTGGCTAATCGCTGTTCCAATAATAAAGTTGTGGATAAACAATCTTTCATATTTTATTGATGATGATAGAATAACGATTCACAAAGGTATTCTTTCCAAGATCAAGCAAAACGTGCCTTATAGAGCAATAACAGATTTTCAACTTCACCGTTCTTTATATGATAGAGCTCTTCGTATTGGTTCAATTAGAGTACAGACTGCGGGGCAGAAGCCGAATGCTACCGGATACGAAGCAATTCTATCGGGTTTAGTTGATTGGGACAGACTGCTGGAACAATTGCGTGAAAAAGTGAAGATGTTGTATCCAAAAACTGGTTCTGTGGCAACAGGTTCATCATTAGCAACTGAGAAAGAAATTCTTCAAAACATACTTGATGAGCTTAAAGATATTAGGACTATTCTATCAAAAGATTAATCTTCCCTTAACAGCTGAATAAATAGCTAATATTAATTACAAAACATCGTAAGGATAGACTATGCCCAAACCAAAATTTATTCCGCTTACTTCATTTAAGCAATATGCCCAAGATGAGATGATAAATAGATCGCAGGAATTTTATGAGTTTATTAAAAAAAGAAGAACAGTAAGAGATTTTTCAGAGAAAAAAGTAGCCCCGGAAGTGATTGAAAACTGCATACGTACAGCCGGAACTGCACCGAGTGGTGCAAACTTGCAACCGTGGCATTTTGTGGTTGTTTCTGATCCTGAAATTAAAAAGAAAATTCGAGTGGCTGCAGAAGAAGAAGAAAAAGATTTTTACACAAACAGGGCTCCAAAAGAGTGGTTAGATGCTTTAGCTCATCTTGGTACCGATGAACATAAACCATTTTTAGAAACTGCACCTTATTTGATTGCAATATTTTCAAAAAGTTATGAATTTCTGCCGGATGGTAACAAAGTAAAAAATTATTATGCACAAGAATCAACCGGAATTGCATGCGGGCTATTGATTGCTGCTTTGCACAGCGCGGGATTAGCTTCTCTTACGCACACACCAAGTCCAATGAACTTTTTAAATGAAATTTTAGGAAGACCAAAAAACGAACGCCCGTTTTTACTACTTGTAGTTGGCTTTCCAGGTAAAGATGCGAAAGTGCCCGATATTAAAAAGAAAAAGCTGGATGAGATTTCCAGCTTTTTTAAATAGTATGATTTTTTTAAATAATTACTTTAGTAATATCATTTTCTTTGTATCAGTAAATGAACCCGCTACTAATCTATAATAATAAATTCCACTGCTTAGATTACTTGCATCAAATTCTATTTCATAAATTCCTGCTGGCTTTTGTTCACTTACCAGGGTTGCAACGTCATTCCCTAAAACATCATAAACCTTTAGCGAAACAAATTGTTTATTACTAATCGCATATTTAATACTTGTGGATGGATTAAAAGGATTGGGATAGTTTTGTTCCAAATTAAATTTTGTAACTGTAACTGCATCATTCCCAGACGAAGTTGGAATTGTAAAAATAAGAACTCCAATGTCATCCACATACCATCCATCACGAGTTACACCACCATCGGTTCTCAATTGAAATCGAACTTTAAAATCGCTGCTTAAATAACTTGCCAACGAAATATATTCCTGTACCCAGTTTGAAATTACACCATCATAAAGCGGTTCGCCAGTTGGTTGAAAGCTTCCAACTCCCGGTTCGGTATATTCTCCTTCAAGCGGAATCCAGCTAGAACCATTGTTTGTAGAGACATCAACTTGTCCATAATCCCAGTTACTTTCAATATTAAATTGTGTCCAGAAAGTTAACCTTGGATTCGTGTACCCGCTAATATCGATTGCGTCAGTTAAGGTCATTGTAACTGTTGCATTGTCTGAATAGTTACCATTCTTACTATCTGTAAATGACGTGGGATCAGAGTAATAAGTTGTAGTTGTAGCTTCCCATTTAGGATTAGAAGGCGAAGCGGTTATTGTCCATAATTCGGTAGGGTCATTCGTTGTGTCTGCAAAAATCATAACCGGGAATCCGATTATTATTGATATAGTATCTGTGCTCAATAAATTTCCGTTAGAATATGTTGTTAATGCTAACGGAATTTCCTGCTCGACAGTAACAGAATTTGAGATTGTAAATGAGTAAGAGGTGAAGTAAAAGTTTGCGAACTCCTTGCTTCAATTGAATCCAAAGATGCACTTCCGTTAGTTACTGTTACTAATCCTCCTGGAGAACTTAATTCAAAAGTTAAGTTATGAGCTGTTGCCAATCCTTTATTCTTGAATTCGGGCAATAGTTCTACATTATCTCCCGGTAAAAAGTATTCTTGATTAAAGTTAGGATCCACTAATTTTACATATTCACCTGCAACAAAAGCATGGTACATATTTGATCCAACATTTATTTGGGCTATTGGAAAAATTCTGTTCTGCTGCGGCCAGAACCAATCATCTGAGTTACCTATCTCAATGGTATATCCAAATATTTTATTCTTTTCAACCTGTTCTCCATACATCCAGTCTCTAACAGAACCGTTAGATTGGTAACCGAGAATCTCTCCGCTTGTTCCAAAAATATATCCATTTAAAGCTGTCATATCACCGGCATATTCCCTGTATGTTAACGAATCCGGGCATTGCTGGTTTATGTAACCCCATGGATACAAGTAAGCATCAGAATATGAGTGCATATTAAAATGAGTTCCATAGTTATGTAGAATTGCTAAATCCCTAACCGCCTGTGCTTCTGGCTCAGAAAAAGGTGCGGGACCACGGTAAGTATTGCTGGTAGGATCAGGACTTGATCCGTTATTATCGTAACCCCATTTATAGCTGAAGTTCCTATTCATATCTACACCATAAGAGCCGCCGTTGTTTCTCCTATTCTTTCTCCACATACCACCACCATTAGGATCAGTTTGGCGATTATATTCATAGCCATCAGGGTTAAAGCAGGGGACACAGTAAATTTCCCTATTATCAACAAGGTAAGTTACAGCAGGATCAGTACCATAGTTTTCCAGCAAGTACCACATAAAATACATAAGTGTTGCCATTGACTGAGGTTCGCGGGCATGAATCAAAGCATCAAAACCAACGGTAGGTTCATCTTCATTTATATTTGGATTGTCTGAGATTTTAACTGCCCAGATGGTTCTACCTTCGTGGCTAGTGCCTATAGAATATTTTTCTGTGATCAGGTTAGGATATAACTGGAACATTGTATCAAGATCGGCAACTATTTCATCAAACGTATAAAAACCACCCATTGAACCAAAATTAAAACCGGACACACCTAAACTCATTTCACTTTCCATTTTTACAAAAGTTTTTTCTTCTTCAGTTAAAACAGGACGAGAATTATAATAAGCTTTCCAGTCATCAATCAAAACCTCATATCCTAAACCGGATTGTTGAAGTTCTGAAAGTTCATTATCGTTAACAAAAAGAGATATGTTACCATTCTTATCATGCTGTGCCTCTTCCAAATCCAAAGATAATTCAACAGCTTTACTAAGATCAAACTGGTTGTTAATTAAGATTTTTACTTTTTTATAATTTTGTGGGAAGGCAGTAACTACGAATGCCAATAAGTAAATGAATAAAGTTTTCATAGTATATCACATTTTTTATAAAATATTTAATTAATTAAGTGAAAATATCTACAAAAAGGAAGCCAAAAGTTGAAATAAATCAGGCTAGACTTTTAATGTTTCCCCTTCTGTTTTTGCAATAGTTACGGCTCCGCAGGAATCGCTCCACACATTAACGGTTGTTCTGCACATATCTAAAAATCTATCCACGGCAAGAATCAAACCTACTCCTTCCAGCGGCAAGCCAACTGCAGATAAAATGACAGAGATCATTACAAGCCCGGCCATTGGAATTCCGGCCGCACCAATTGAAGCAAGAAGTGCCGTTACTACCACAACCATTTGCATAAGAAAACTTAATTCAATCCCGTATGCTTGCGCGATAAACATTGCCGCAACACATTCATACAATGCTGTACCATCCATATTAACTGTTGCACCAAGTGGAAGAACAAAACTTGTAATTTTATTAGATACCCCGGAGTTGTTTTCAACAGCATGTAGTGTTAACGGCAATGTTGCAGATGAAGAAGATGTTGAAAACGCAGTTAGTAATGGTGCACTCATTGCCCTGCCTTGCAGCCATGGCTTTACTTTTGCTACGAATCTTAATATTAAAGGAAGAGTTACAAATGCATGAAAAACTAAACCGAGAAGTACAGCAGACATATACATTCCCAGTCTGCCAACCAGGTTTATTAAGTTATCCGCCTGCTCAGCAACTACAGCAGCCACAATTCCAAGTATTCCAAGAGGTGTAAACTTAATTACAAAGTTTGTTAGCTTCATCATCACTTCAAAGCTGCCGTTAAAAAAATCAGTGAACATCAACTTATATTTTTCACTAACGCGCGTAATAAAAAATCCGATTAAGATTGAAAAGAAAATAACTGCAAGCATATCTGCAGATGCAAGCGCATCAAAAACATTTGTAGGAACCATTCGCATGATAATATCACCAAGATCACCCGACGTTGCGGCAAGTTCAGGAACTTCACTTCTTAATCCTAAATCTGCACCAACTCCGGGCTGAATGATATTAACGAGTATAAGTCCTGTAAGTATTGCAAAGAAACTTGTGGTTATGTAGTAAGCAAAAGTTTTTAATCCTAACCTTCCAAGGTTGTGTGCATCGCCTATGTTTGCAACTCCGGAAATAATTGATGTTAGGATAAGAGGAACAATTATCATCTTTAATGCACGCAGAAACAGATCACCCATCCAGCTAACATAACTAACATACTCAGTGAAAAATAATCCGTAAAGAACGGCAATTAGTAATGCTATAAGGATTTGCCAGTGAAGTTTAAGCTTAAACATTTAGGATTTTTCAGTTGTTTTCATAAAACATTTTTGAGTATTTCATCACACAAAGTAGTAACCTTTTGCCGTAAGTTTTAGCAGCTCATCATTAAACAATATTAAATTTTTCTTCATTAGTTCTTCAAAATAAGTATTATTTTTCTTTAACCAATCACTGCCGAATCTTTTTTTATAATTTTTTAATTTAATTCCCGAACTGCGTAATGCCAGCATAACAAACTCGCTGTGAGTTTCTTCAGGGGTTAGCTGCTCATAATTTGCAGCAGCATTGCCATTCTTTTTAATTTCACTATTATATCTTTTTACGCTTGAGTAATTCCACCATCGCTTACCTTCTATAAATGAATGTGCAGAAGTTCCAAATCCAAGGTATTCTTTATAATGCCAGTATGAATTGTTGTGCATACATTCGAAACCGGGTTTTGCAAAATTACTTACTTCGTATTGCAGGAAGCCCTTTGCTTCCAAGGTATTCAATTGTTGTTTCATACAAATCCGTATCGTGATCTTCATCCTGCATTATCACTTTACCATCAATTATCATTTTGTTTAGAATCGTACCATTTTCCACAATAAGGCTGTAAGCAGAAATATGTTTAACCGGAAGAGCACAGGCGGTTTTAAGATTGAACAGCCATTTCTCTTTAGTCTGCTTTGGAAGATTAAAAATTAAATCGATGTTTATATTTTCAAAACCTGCTTCTACGGCTTCATTTATTGTACGGATTGCAGTTTCACTATTATGAATTCTTGTTAAAAATTTTAGCTCATCATCATTAAAAGATTGAATCCCAATGCTTATCCTGTTGAATCCTGCTTCCCTGAATTCTGTAAGTTTTTTAATATCAACCGTGCCAGGATTTGTTTCCATCGTAATTTCTGCTGAATCAGAAACATCAAATCTAGATTATAAATAGTACTGACAATTTCTTTTAGATAAGCAGGTTCCATTAAAGAAGGTGTTCCACCGCCAAAAAATATTGAGGATATAATTCTGTTTGAAGAATATTTACTACCATAATAATTTATTTCTTCTTTAAGTGATTTAAGAAAAGAGGTTATTGTATCGTTGGTAATTACAGAATAGAAATCACAATAAATACATTTATGATCGCAAAACGGAATGTGGATATAGCATGCTGTTGTTTTCAAATTTCCCGATTACTTTATCTGAACAATGTAAAGCAATCTACCAACATATAGAATTTAAAAACCAAATCCTATACCTGCAGACATAGTGGAAATCTCTGCAAATTTATAATTGAAGTTGAAACTGATCACAGCTAAGTTGAGATTGCCCCCCAAAATAAAACTGACAACATTTTTCCCCTCTAAATCCATATCAATATTTGCATTTACCGGTCCAACTGGAGTATCATATATAAAAGTATAATTAACATTGGTTTTTGAACTTTCGTAAGTTAGTCCGGCATAAGGTTCAAAATATATTATCATTCCAAGCTTTTTACTTAAGTATAATCCAAGTGAATATGCATCGTTCTTAAAAACATCTCCCACTTTCATTTTTTGATAATAAAATCCAGCACTCAGGTCAATTGGAAGGGGATCTGGAAACCAGAGACCGGGATTATGCAGCAAACCCAAACCCCAAAGATATGTCTTACCCAAATCTTCAAAAGTCATTTCTGGAAAATATCTAAACGAAAAATTGGTTCCTGCGACTGTTCCAACATCAAGCTGTATAGCAGGATTGGGAAGAAACGGAAGATCACCTAGAAAACCATTAACTTCTGGAATAGTTTGTTCAAAACTTCCAATAGTCTCACCTTCATATTCATAACCAGGAAATTCAATATGCAAATGATTATTAGTTCCACCAAGTATTGTTGGACCATTAAATTTAATCACCCAATCCCGAGAGATTAGTTCATTCAATAATTGTTGATATTCTGGATTTCTAGTTGGATAAATACCTGCGGCATCAAGAATTTCTTCAACCTGTTCAGGATTATACCTAAATGTTCCTTCACTTGAAAAGTGTCTTTGTTCATTTGAGAAAAAAGAGCCAACGGCAACAAACCGGGCTTTAATATGTAAACCGGCAACTATAGGAGTTGGAGCTCCACTAAACCATCCTGCCGGTCATATTAGCTCCAAAGGTAGTAATACCGGGTTCAACAAACTTAGTAGCAGCATCTGACGAGAGATGAGATAAAGTTTCTGAAATTAACTGACCGTTAGCCCTTTACAGAAAAGAAAATAATAACAAAACTTAAGCAGGAAATCTTTAAAAACATGTACTTTTTCATTCAACACCGTAATTAACTTTATAACCGGATATTTTCATCTATTAATTAATACTCTAATTAATAAATACCCTCAATTTTAATACCGATTTAATCTTATCAATTCCTTCGCTGTACTAAGACTTTTATCTGTAATTTTCTCCCCGCTGATAAGTTTTGCCACTTCATTTACCTGTTCTTCTTCATCCAGCATTTTAATGGAGCTTATTACCCTATCCTTTTTTGAAATTTTTTCAATTGAGTAATGGTTGTCTGCCAGGCTGGCAATCTGGGGCAGGTGAGTAATGGCAATAATTTGATGATACATTGAAAGTTCTTTTAAAGTGTTGCCAACTTTCTGAGCAATGTTTCCGCTAACACCCACATCTATTTCATCAAAAATTAGAAGAGGGAGCTTATCGTGCATAGCTAGAACTGATTTGAGCGAAAGCATTATGCGCGAAACCTCTCCTCCTGAAGCAACTTTTGCAAGTGGTTTTGGATCTTCCCCTGAATTTGTGGAAATAAAAAATTCGACTCTATCAATCCCGGTTGATGAAAACTTTAACTGTTTCCCATCAGCAGGTACATTAATAATTTCAGTTTTGAAATCAGGTTGAGATATTCCAAGTTCCTTTAATGAACTTTCGATTCCCTTTTTAACATTTTTAGATACCTGGATTCTTTTTTGTGAAATACTCTTCGCTTCTTTTTCTGCTTTTCCTTTAAGATCATTTAACGCTGTGCTTAGTTCTGAACTTTTCTCCTCAAAGTTTTCGGCAAGTGTAAACTCTTCCCCTATCTTTTTGCGATGTTCTAAAACAGATTTAACAGTGCCTCCGTATCTCTTTTTAAGGAGATTTATTGAACCAAGTCTTTCCCTAACCTCATCAACCTTTTCAGGATCCAAATCTACTTTAGCTTTATAACTCCTAACAAAAGATGATATATCATTAACCAGCGCTATAATAGTTTCAGCTTCACCTGAAGATTCTGAAAAGGATTTGTCAATCTCTGCAAGTTCGCTTAGATTATTTTGTACTTTAACAATAGAATCATGAACAGAATTTTCCGATTCATAAAGAAGTTGGTACATCTCAGTTGTTAGCTCAGCCAGTTTTTCAGAGTTTTCAAGAATTTTTAGCTCCGCATTTAGTTTTTCTTCTTCTCCTTCTTCCGGCGAAACTTCATCTATCTCTTTAATCTGAAAAGTGCAAATTTCTTTTTTTTCTTTTAATATTTCTTCCCGCTCTTTTAAAAGAGTATAGTTCCCTCTCTGTTCTTACCAGGTCATCGTAAGTTTTTCTGTACTTTATCATCAAGTCATCATAATCACCAAACTCATCAAGATAATTAATATGGGTTTCTGTTCTTAGAAGGGATTGGTGCTCATGCTGCCCGTGCAGATCAACCAGAAGATTTCCTAGCTCTTTTATTATTGATAGCGAAAGAGGGGTATCGTTTGCAAAACACCGGTTGGAACCTTTAAGTGAAATTTCTCTTCTTAATATCAGTTCAGGAAAATATTCAATATCGTTATCCTCAAGAAGTTTTTTCACTTTCTTATTTCTGTCAACATTAAATATTCCTTCAACAACTGATTTGTTAGCTCCTTTCCTTACAACCTCTGTTGAAGCACGCTCACCGAGCAGCAAACCCATTGCATCAATCAAAATGGATTTACCCGCGCCTGTTTCGCCGGTAATAATATTCAACCCGCTGCCAAATTCAACGGAGATGTGTTCTATTAGTGCGTAATCTTTTACTTCGAAGGATTTTAACATAATCTGCTATAAATATTTGCGGAATAAAGTTAAACTATTTGAAATGGAAATTCAAAATAGTGAGGGAAAACTCTTAGTGTTTTAGTTCAATTTCGGCAGCAAAAAAAATATATTATTGATGATTTAAGAAACCCTAAACCCTGCGGGGTAGTAAGACTTCAGTTCGCTGCCAAGATATTTTAAGAGAGCGGTAATTACACCAAGGTCATCAAGGTAACCGAAGAAAGGAGTTAAATCGGGTATTGTATCGAGTGGCACAATAAAATATATAAGTGCTGCAATAACAATTACTTTCCTGTGCCATCTTACAAAAGGATCTTTCATAAAATTATAAAGCGCTACAATATCCCTGGCAAACGATATTTTCTTTCCACCTTTTTCAAGTTTTGCCCAGAGGTTTTCTTCAACATATTCTATATCTTCTTCAACATCCTCTTCACTTTTTCCACCAAAATCGAGTTGATTTAAATCACTAACATCATCAAATAGCACATCATCATCAGTATTGTAATCTTCATAATTCATAAAACGATCCTCCTAAAATAAATACGAACCAAAATTGCAGAAATTTATGGTGCCACGGTTCTTGTTTTAAGGTACAAATCAAAAATAGTGTATGTAGCAATTAAAGGCAAAGCAAGTAATGGTGTTCTACCCGCTGAATTCAATATAATATCTAGTTTAGTTAAGTTTGCATTTTACTTTACAATAGCAGATAGAAATTGGATAACCTGAGTGGTAAAATATTCCTGCCCGGTAATGAAAAACAATTGGGACACCTGGAAAGCAAGCTGGAAATAGCAGGTAAAGATGTTTTAGTTATTGGAACCGGAAGTGAAGAAATAGCAATTTATTTAAAGATAAAGAGGGCAGCATCCGTAAAGATTATTGTAAGCGATTATGAATCAGTGATGAACAGCAGGATGATCTTGCCGAAGGAAACTGAAATAAGCGTGAGTATGATGGATTTTGAACATACTGATTTTTCTGCCGAAAGTTTCGACCTTATTTATGCTCAAGCATCTGTTTCAAGCAGCGGCAGGAATAAGGTTATAAAGGAGATCAAACGTATTCTTAAAAAGGGTGGAATTTTAAACGCGGGCGAAATTACTTATTTAAAATCTCCCGTTCCTGTTTTTATCCGGGAGATATGGGACGCTGGAGAAATACTTCCACTGGGATCAAATGAACTAACCACTTACTATGAAGAAAGAAAATTCAAAATAATTGATGAGATAAATTTATCGGATACACTTACAGATTATTATCAAAAAAATCACAAACTGCTAAAAGATAAATTGCATACGTTAACGGAGAGTGAAAAATCTTACTATAAAATAATTTTAAACCGGTTAAGCCACGAATCTAATGTTTATCTTAAACAGGGAGGGAAAGATTATATCGGTTTCACTTCAATAATAATGAGGAAAGAAATTTGAAAAAGGGTGACACATTAGAATTAGAAATAACCAGGTACGCTGCTGAAGGAAAAGGAATTTCAAAGATAAATCGAAATATTATTAAACCGGAACCCAGGAACCTGAACAGCAGGAAAATAATGAAGAAAATTACGTGGTTTTTGTGCAGGGTGCATATCCCGGGGACAAAGTAACTGCGCAGTTAAGAAAAATAAAAAAATCTTATGCTGAAGCAGTAATAGTTAAACTAATTTCTCCATCAAAACATAGAGTTAAACCACGATGTAAATACTTTGGCACTTGCGGTGGCTGCAAGCAGCAGGACCTTAATTATGAAACTCAATTAAAATATAAGCAGGAACTTGTTAAAGAAACTTTTGAACACATCGCCGGATTAAAAGATTTTGATTTTGAAGATATAATTCCTTCCGAAAATAATTTCTTTTACAGGAATAAAATGGAATTCTCTTTTGCAGATAGAAGATGGTTAACAAAAGAAGAAATAGGTTCAGAAGATGTTTTTGATAAAGAGTTTGCTCTTGGATTACACATTCCGCGGATATTTGATAAAGTGCTGGATATAAATGAATGCTTCCTGCAATCTGAAATAAGTAATGAAATTCTGAACTTTACAAGAAAGTTTTTTAAGGAGAAGAATGTTTCAATCTACTCAACAAAAACACATACGGGTTATTTAAGGAATCTGACAATAAGGCAATCGCAAAACAAAGATGACCTGATGGTAAACCTTGTAACCAGCAAAGAAGATGATGATTTAATGAAAGAATACACTTCTGAAATGCTGAAATCAATTCCTCAAATAACTACTGTAATTAATAACATTAATAAAAAGATGGCATCCGTTGCAATAGGAGATTATGAAAAAGTTTACCACGGAGAAGGATTTATTTATGATAAGATTGGCAATTATGATTTCAGGATAAGTGCAAATTCATTCTTTCAAACAAACACTCTGCAGGCAGAAAATCTTTACAAAACTGCAATGGAATTTACAGAGCTGAAAGGTGATGAAATAATTTATGATCTCTATTCCGGCGCGGGAACAATTGCAATTTATGTTTCAGGAAAAGCAAAGAAGGTTATTGGATTTGAATCAATCAGGTCTGCGATAAGGGATGCTGCAGAAAATGCAATACTTAATAAGGTTGAGAACGTTCAATTTGCTGAAGCAAATTTATATAAATCATTTCTGCCTATTATACAACAAAACAATTTACCAAAACCTGATGTTGTAGTAATAGATCCCCCAAGAAGCGGTATGCATAAAAACACGGTTGATGATGTAATACAACTTAATCCGCAAAAAATAGTTTATGTAAGCTGCAATCCTGCAACACAGGCAAGGGATATAAAATTGATGGTTGAAGCAGGTTATAAATTAATAAAGATGAAGCCGGTTGATATGTTTCCTCATACTTATCATATAGAAAATGTTGCTTTGTTGGAAAAATAGAACAATGATCGTACAGATCTAACGGATTTTAACTGATCTAAATCTGTTCAACTTGCTTGTCAGCAGGCAAGTCAGTTTTATCTACTTTCTATTTCGTTTTGTTATTCACAATCAACACAAATTCCCCTTTAAGGTTTTTCTTTTCTGCAATATTTAAAACCTTTTCGGTACTTCCCCTGTAATATTTTTCATCCTTCATAGTTAATTCAAAAGCTAAAACAACCGGAATGCTTTTGCCAAGCATGTTTGCAACATCTCTTAGCAACCTTTGTAACCTGTAAGGTGTATCCATCAAAACAATAACTTCTTTTATCCTCTTCAGATCCAGCAGTTGTTTTCTTCTTATATCTTTTTTTGGCGAGAGCCATCCGCGGTAATAGAAATTTTCAAAATCGAAACCGGAACCAATAAGCGCTGGAAGAAGTGAGTTAGCCCCTGGAACAGGAACAATATCAATATTCTGAGAAATACAAACATCTACAAGCAAATGCCCGGGATCTGAAAATAACGGTGTCCCGCAATCGGAAATAATCGCAGCAGTTTTTCCATTTAAAATTTCTAACAGAATTTCATCCACCACTTCATTTTCGTTATGCTCATTTAGTGCTATCAGTTCTTTATCAATTTTATAATGTGCTAACATTCTCCGTGCAATTTTGTACTCCTCACAAATTATAAAATCAACACTTTTAAGAATCTTAAGAGCACGTAGAGTTATATCATCATAATTGCCAATTGGGGTGGATACAAGAAATAATTTATTCTTCATTGGTTCTGTTACACTGTTATTTTTCTTAATTTTGATAATTACATTAATAGAATTTTTATGCTAGCCACTAGTAAAATAAGCCATCCGGGATACACTTATACTAATTAACAACAAATAGTTGAGAGTTACAAAATGAAAACCAAATTACTATTCTTATTCATAATGTTTTTCAGCATTTCAATATTTTCGCAGGATGATGTACAAACTTTTCTTTCCGTTACCAATACAGGAGTTGATGAGTTCCTTAATCAATACCCGGAGTACGATGGCAGAGGAACAATTATTTTTATCCTTGATACAGGTGTTGATCCGGGAATTGATGGTTTAACTCATACTTCCACCGGTGAAGTTAAAGTTATTGATGTCCAGGATTTTACAGGACAGGGCGATGTTGCTTTGTATGAAGCTGATACTGATGAAGAAGACGGATGTACAATATTTTATTAATGAAGAAATGAATTACAAAGTATCGGGAGCGGGTAAACTGACTTATCATCCAATAAACGATGAATATTTTATAGGTGCTTTTGAAGAGAGCAGGATGATAAATTCAAGCTCAGGAGCTGTTGATCTTAACGGCAATGGTGAAAATGAAGACACGTATTACATCATTGCTTTTGAAACAATGGTAGAAGATGATCGCTTTTGGGTAGCATATTTTGATACTGATGGAGATGGGGATGTTTCTGATGAATTTCCTTTACAGGATTATAAAACAAACCAGCAATCTTTCTCAATTCCAAATACAGAAGGTCTTTCGCAGTTAACTTTTGGTTTAAATATTTTCCCGGATGAGCAGCGAATATCAATTCATTTTGATGATGGAGCTCATGGAACCCACTGTGCGGGAATTGCTGGGGGAAATGATATTGGTGGTATTGGCTTATCTGGGGTAGCTCCAGGGGCTTATTTAATCAGCTGCAAACTTGGAAATAATAATTATTCTGGTGGCGCAACGGTTACAGAAAGTATGAAACAGGCATACCTCTACGCAGATAAGCTCTCAAAGGAGCGTAAAGATCCTTGTATAATTAATATGAGTTTTGGTATCGGTTCTGAAATAGAGGGAAGATCAGATATCGAAATGTTTATTGAGGATTTGGTTAAAGAAAATCCATATCTCTACGTTTGTACAAGTAATGGTAACGAAGGACCTGGCATTTCAACAACAGGTCTCCCTTCGGCAAGCAGCTACGTACTCTCTTCGGGAGCTGTTTTAACTTCGGAAGTTGGAAGAGATTTATACGGTGCAAATCTCGGAAAGGATGTAATTCTCTATTTCAGTTCAAGAGGAGGCGAAGTTGGCAAACCGGATATTTGCTCGCCGGGTGCCTGTACTTCAACTGTGCCAAACTGGACCGGCAGGGATCGATTCTGGGGAACAAGCATGGCTTCACCATACTCGGCAGGTGTTGTTGCGCTTCTTTTGAGCGCAGTTATAAATGAATATCCTGGTGTTGAAGTTCCTTCTCCTCTATTGTTTAAAGTAATTCGTGAAAGCGCAACTAAAATGGAAGGCTACACATATCTTGACCAGGGAGCAGGATATATAAATGTTGCAGAAGCTTACAAGCTACTTAAAAAATATATTGATAGCGGCGAAATCGATAAGTTTGAGACTTATACAATTACTTCCACTGCACCTAATATGCCTGACGGCAGCGCGCCAAATCTTTATCTTAGAGATGGTTCTTTTCTAAAAGATAATGAAAAATTCTCCTTCTCAATTAGCAGGAATAATTTCGGTAATACAGATAAATTTTACAGAGATTATAACATAAAGTGTGATGAAGATTGGCTTATCCCCATTCAGAAAAAAACTT
>CAVVMV010000026.1:0-58296 GCA_963749485.1 uncultured Ignavibacteriales bacterium
AAATACCGATATCGTTTTTTATTGCTACTCCAAATCTTTCACCTCCAAAAATCTGCACGTAAGGATTTATATAACCCAGCCCGGGTGAAATTTGATATACGGAAGGCGGATCCAGGATCTTTTTAAATCTCATTCTTTCTATAACCCTGCTGAATATAGATCCGTAATGAACGGTCTCTTCAAGGTTAATTTTAAATGGATAAGTTATAATTCTTGCCCTGGTTTCCGGCTTAAGTGCAAGGAAAGGGTAAAGCGATCCTCTAATTGAAATTGTCTGGTTATTATTATCCCTTATATCAACAATAATTTCTGCTTTTGGATCAGGTGGTTCAATAAATAATTCTTCCTGGATAAGTATAAAGAGACTGTCATCCAAAGGTTCCATCTGGTAGTAAAGTATTGGTTCATCCTCTTCCTGTGCATTTATATTTGGAGAGTAAAGAACTACAATTGAAATGATTATGCTTAATAGAAGAAGTGCAGTAAAAGATATTTTAGTGTTCATTTAGATCCCGGTTTTCTTAAATAGTAGGACGAATAATTCAATTTATTTCTCGACTAATTTAATGTGTAACAATGTTAACTTCAATTTGTGTAGATGATTTATCAATATTGTAATTTTAAGAATAAAACAAAAAGTATGCCGTTGAAGGTCGCTAATATAAGCTTCTAATTGAACTTATCTAAATTATTATTTCAAATCAGGTACTTCTGATAGGTAAATTTTGAAGTTTTGCTACTTATTCTTTTACATTTGTGCAAAGTTCAATAAGCACACCATTAGCAGATTTTGGATGAAGAAAAGCAATATCAAGATCTTCTGCTCCCTTGCGGGTTGTCTCATCAATTAGTTTGATGTTATTCTTTTTCAATTCTTCAAGGGATGAATTTATATCATTTACTGCAAAAGCGATGTGATGCATTCCTTCACCTTTTTTCTGAATAAACTTTCCAATTGGTCCTTCGGGATCGGTGGATTCCAGTAATTCAATTTTTGTCTGCCCAACCTGGAAGAATGCTGTTTTTACTTTTTGGTCTTTTACTTCTTCAATCCTGTAACATTTAAGTCCAAGTATATCTTCATAAAACTTAATAGATTCATCTAGATTCTTTACAGCTATTCCTATATGTTCAATTTTAGTTAACTCCATCTGGAATCCTTTATATAAAATTAATTATAAAAATTATATTATTACCTGTTCCTTATATTCCCCGAATACTTCTCTTAATACATTACATATTTCACCAATACTTGCATACGCTTTTACCGAGTTAAGAATAAACGGGAGAAGATTATCATCACCTTCAGCTGCACTTTTCAACGCGGATAATGATTTATTTACTGCTTCATTATTTCTCTCCGATTTTATTTTACTTAGAATATCAACCTGTTCTTTCTGAACATTCATATCGATCTTTAAAAGATTTTCCGGCTGCGATTCTTCAACCTGGTATTTATTTACACCAACTATAATCCGTTCATTTGCTTCAATCTCTAATTCACATTTATATGCAGCTTTTTGAATTTCAGTTTGAACAAAACCGGAATTTATTGCTTCGATCATCCCGCCAAGGTCATCAATTTTTGTTATGTAGTTCATTGCTTCATCTTCAACCCGGTCGGTCATAGATTCAATAAAATATGAACCTGCAAGGGGATCGGCAGTGTTTGTTACGCCGCTCTCCTCAGCTACAATTTGCTGTGTGCGCAATGCAATCCTAACCGAATCTTCGGCAGGAAGAGCCAACGCTTCATCCCTTGAATTAGTATGTAAGCTTTGCGTTCCACCAAGCACAGCGGCTAAAGTTTGAATTGTAACACGTGCGATATTGTTATCAACTTGCTGTGCAGTTAACGTTGATCCTGCAGTTTGTGTATGAAACCTGAGCATCATTGAATTCGGATCTTTTGCTTTAAATCTTTCTTTCATAATCTTTGCCCAGAGCCGTCTTGCTGCACGGTATTTTGCCACTTCTTCAAGCAAATCATTATGAGCATTGAAAAAGAAAGATAACCGCTTTGCAAATTGATCAACATCTAATCCTGCTTTTAATGCTGCTTCAACATAAGCAATTCCGTTAGCTATTGTAAATCCAACTTCCTGAGCTGCAGTAGAACCTGCTTCACGAATGTGGTAACCTGAAATTGAAATTGTATTCCAGCGCGGAACTTCCTTTGTACAAAATTCAAAAATATTTGTAACCAATCTCATTGATGGCTTTGGTGGAAAAATGTAAGTACCGCGGGCGATATATTCTTTTAAAATATCGTTTTGTATTGTACCGCTGATTTTGTCTTTTGATACTCCCTGTTTTTCAGCAACGGCGATATACATTGCCAGCAGAACAGATGCCGGAGCGTTTATAGTCATTGATGTTGATACTTTATCAAGTGGAATTTGATCGAAAAGAACTTCCATATCTGCAAGAGTATCAATGGCAACGCCAACCTTACCAACTTCACCATGAGCCATTGGGTCATCACTATCATATCCTATTTGAGTTGGAAGATCGAAGGCGACTGATAAACCGGATTGTCCCTGCTCAAGCAAATACCTGTAACGATTATTTGATTCTTTTGCAGTTCCAAAACCTGCATACTGCCTCATTGTCCAGAATCGTCCCCTGTACATTGAAGGTCTTATTCCGCGTGTAAAAGGGTAGGAACCTGGAAACCCGATTTGCTCATAATATTCTTTATCTGCTTTTTTCGGATGATAAAGTTCCTCGACCGGTGAAAATGATACGGTTGTAAATTCTTTTTTTCGTTCAGGATTTTTTTCTATAAACTTGTTGTAAACAGTCTCTTTCCATTTTTTTAATTCAGCGCTTTCTTCACCTGAATTTAGCTTTTTCAAAATTTACTCCTATTAATGATTAACCAGGCAAGTAACATTTTTATTTATTATGATAAATTTACTTCCGCATTGTTTCTTTAGCAACTCTAAATCTGTTAGCGGTAATTATAGAAAGACCAATAATTATTGTGAAAATTCGTTGAAATCAAAACAGAGAAAATATGATGCAATTTCAAGGATAATTAAGTGTTAAAAACTTATAGTTCAATTGGTTACAAAGAACCCTTTAAGAATAATTTACCTAAAACTGGTTTGCTTTAGAGTAAATAACAGATTCTTGCAAAATGAAGACTGATTATCTATATTTACACGCTTAAAATCGAATATTTTAGAAATAAGTGAATTCCTGCTGTAAAAAGTGGAATTACGACTGGTTCTTATAGAGATTGAAGAAGATTTAATGTTGCCGGGGTGTCCATCTTCGTTGAATAAATTCAACTACGCTGGATAAAGCGGAAACAGCAAGTTCTTAAAAAGTTTGATAGAGTACTAAATGTTGCCGGGGTGGCGGAATTGGTAGACGCACTGGACTTAAAATCCAGTGGGAATTAGTTCCCGTGCCGGTTCGAGTCCGGCCCTCGGTACTGACATTTGTATTGTTTGATTTTTTAGGGAACTCGTTCCCGTGCCGGCCCGCCCTAGGCGGGTAAATTCGAGCCTGACTGCCGAAGGCAGTTCCGGCCCTCGGTACAAAAAAGAATGTAAATGTACAATCTAGAATGGTTTAATCTAATTGTAAATTGTCTTTATTTTAATTATACAATTGTCAATTGTCAATTATAAAAGGGCTCTTAGCTCAGTTGGTTAGAGCGTCTGCTTGACGTGCAGAAGGCCAGAGGTTCGAATCCTCTAGAGCCCACTCTGTTTTACGGCAGGAAAGACTATCGGATTTGATCCGATTTTTTTGTGTTATAAAATTATGAATAAAATTAAAATTACATTCCCGGATGGGAACATAAAGGAATTTGATAGCGGAATTACCCCGTACAGTATAGCCGAATCTATTTCAGGCAGACTGGCAAAGGAAGCTTTAGCAGCAAAAGTTAATGGTTCTATCTATGATCTTTACAGACCGATAACTGATGATGCAACCATACAGTTTTTAACTTTTAATGAAGATGAAGGGAAAGAAGTTTACTGGCATTCAACTTCGCATTTAATGGCTCATGCCGTTCAGACGATTTACCCGGAAGCTAAGTTTGGTGTTGGTCCTGCAATAGATGCAGGATTTTATTACGATATAGATATTAATTCAACTCTGCACGATGAAGATCTGAAAAAGATTGAAGATAAGATGATTGAACTCTCTAAGGAAAACAAATCGTTTGTTAGAGAAGAGTTATCTAAAGAATCTGCTATTTCATTCTTCAAAGAAAAAGGAGATCAGTATAAACTTGAACTCCTTTCTGAGATGAATGAAAATGATGAAGTAATCAGCATTTATAATGAAGGCAATTTTACAGATCTTTGCCGCGGACCGCATCTTCCTGCAAGCGGTAAAATTAAATATATAAAGCTGTTAAACATTTCCGGTTCCTACTGGCGCGGTGATGAGAAGAATAAACAGCTCCAGAGAATTTATGGTATTTCTTTCCCTAAAAAGAAAATGCTTGATGATCATCTCTACATGCTTGAAGAAGCAAAAAAAAGAGATCATCGTAAACTTGGTAAGCAGCTGGATCTTTTTAGCATTCACGAAGAAGCTGGTGCAGGACTTATTTACTGGCATCCTAAAGGTGCAAGAGTTCGTTTGGAAATTGAAGATTACTGGCGCAAAGCCCATATCGATAACGGGTACGAGATTTTATATTCTCCGCATATGGGCAAAAGCTGGTTATGGGAAACCAGTGGTCACCTCGATTTTTATAAAGAGGGAATGTTTTCAAAGATGGATGTAGATGAGCAGGATTATTTTATTAAACCGATGAATTGTCCTTTTCATATTCTTATGTATAAATCTCATCTACGTTCTTACCGCGAACTTCCAATGCGCTGGGCTGAGCTGGGCACTGTGTACAGGTATGAAAAAAGCGGTGTGCTTCACGGATTGCTTAGAGTCAGGGGATTTACACAGGATGATGCACATATCTTTTGTACGCACGAGCAGGTAGAAGATGAAATTGTTGAAGTAATCAGGTTTGCCCGTGAAATGTGGAAAGCTTTTGGTTTCGAAAAACTGGATTTTTATCTCTCAACAAAACCGGAAAAAGCAGTCGGTGAAGATGAACTGTGGATCAAAGCCACTGAATCATTAAGAAATGCGCTCGTGAGAGAGAATATTGATTACACTGTTGATGAAGGCGAAGGTGTTTTCTACGGACCAAAGATAGATATTAAAATAAAGGATGCTCTTAACCGCGAATGGCAAATGAGTACTGTGCAATTCGATTTTAATTTGCCTGAACGATTCGATATGAGTTACATTGGCGAAGATGGAAAAGAACATCGCCCCTTTATGGTGCACCGTGCGTTGCTTGGTTCTATAGAAAGATTTTTTGGAGTGCTTATTGAACATTTTGCCGGAGCATTCCCCGTTTGGCTTGCTCCCGTACAGGTTGCAGTAATTCCTGTTTCAGAACATTATATTGATTATGCAAAGAAAGTTGCTGATGAATTAAAGCAACATAACATCAGGGTTGAAACTGACGTTAGAAATGAAAAGATAGGTTATAAAATTCGTGATTGGGAAACCAACAAAGTTCCTTACATGCTTATTCTTGGTGAGAAGGAACAAACAGCCGGAAACATCTCAATTCGTAAGCATAAAAAAGGTGATCAGGGTTCTTTTGCTTTATCAGATTTTATTGATAATATTACAAATGAAATTAAAAACAAAGATTTTACAACAAATTAGAGAGGTATTTCATCGCTCAAAAAGACAAGACTAGAATTAACGAAGATATTGTGTCTCCGAAAGTAAGGGTGATTGATTTAGATGGAAAACAATTAGGTGTATTTTTAATTGAAGATGCGTTAAGATTAGCAAGCGAAAAGGATAGTGATCTTGTGGAAATTGCCCCACAAGCAAAACCACCGGTTTGTAAAGTAATTGATTATGGAAAATTCAGATATGAACAACAAAAAAGAGATAAACTGCAGAAAAAAAATCAGACAGTTTCAATATTAAAGGAGATCAGGTTTCATCCTAATACTGATGTTCACGATTTTGAGTTTAAAACAAAACATGCTATAAATTTTTTAGAAGACGGTAATAAAGTAAAAGCAACGGTTCAGTTTAAAGGCAGGGAAATGGCTTATAAAGAACTAGGTGAAGATTTATTAAATAGATTTATTGAAAAAACTGAAGAATACTCCAAAGGTGGAAGTCCCAATTAAAATGGAAGGTAGAAACATGAGCGTTATTATTGTTCCAATTGCAAAGAAGAAAAAAAGTAAATAAATAAATAGGAAATAGTTATGCCGAAAATGAAAAGCAACAGAGGTGCTGCTAAAACATTTAAGAAAACAGCATCTGGTAAATTAAAAAGGATGAAGGCGTATAAACTTCATATATTAACATCCAAATCCACAAAGAGAAAAAGAAATCTCAGGCACGCAACACTGGTTTCAAAATCAGAACAGAAACGTGTAGCTATAATGGTTCAATAATGAATAAGGATAATTAAAATGCCAAAAACGAGTAATAATGTAGCTTCTAGAAAAAGAAGAAAGAAAATTCTAAAGCAAACTAAAGGTTACTGGGGTGCACAGGGGCAATGTTTATACTATTGCCAAAGGTGCGCTGGAAAAAGGATTGGTTCATGCTTACCGTGATAGGAAACTGAAGAAAAGAACATACAGACAATTATGGATTGTTAGAATTAATGCAGCCGCAAGGTTAAACGGAACAACTTATTCTAAATTTATGAATGCCTTAAAAGAAAAAGGTGTTGTTATTAACCGTAAGATACTTGCAAGCATGGCTGTTGAAAATCCTGGTGTGTTTGCAGAATTAGCTAAGTTTGCTACAAAATAGTTTTATACCCTCTTCATTTTCCAGGAATAAATTATTTGAAGAGGGTATTTTTTTAAATATTCTGAAAGTGCGGGATGCTGGCTGAAGAAATAGAAAAAATTAAGACTGGTTTTAATAGCGATGTTGCCGAAGTTACTTCACTTGAGGAACTTGAAAAGATAAGGGTAAAATATCTCGGCAGGAACGGCTTGGTATCCAATCTTTTCGATCAGCTTAAAACTGTATCAAGCGAACAGAAACCGTTATTGGGTAAAAATCTTAATGAACTTCGCAATCAAATTAATGCAGAATTTAACCAGGTAAAAACTTCTCTTGAAAGTAATAAATCATCTTCAACTTCCGAAATTGATTTAACACTTCCGGGCAAAAACATTCACGTTGGCAGCAGGCACATCTTAACTCAAACTCTTGATGAGATAAAATCAATTTTTAAAGGAATGGGTTTTTCAGTTTACGAAGGACCAGAACTTGAATCGGATCATAACAACTTCGAAGCATTGAACTTTCCTCCAGATCATCCTGCAAGGGATATGCAGGATACATTTTTTATAAGTAAAGAATTTCTTCTGCGAACTCACACGTCTCCTGTGCAGATTAGAGTGATGGAAAACCAGCAGCCACCTGTAAGAGCAATTATGCCGGGCAGGGTTTACAGGAATGAAGCTGTAAGCGCGCGCAGCTATTGTATGTTCCACCAGGTTGAAGGACTTTACGTTGATACGGATGTTACTTTTGCCGAACTGAAAGGAACGCTTGTTTCTTTCGCACAACAGTTTTATTCTGAAGATCTTAAATACAGGTTTCGACCAAGCTTTTTCCCGTTTACAGAACCTAGCGCCGAAATGGATATTACCTGTTTCATCTGTAAGGGAAAAGGTTGTAAGATTTGTAAAGGTACCGGCTGGCTCGAAATTCTGGGCTGCGGTATGGTTGATCCTAATGTTTTTGATAATGTTAATTACGATTCTGAAAAATACACGGGTTATGCTTTTGGAATGGGAATAGAAAGAATTGCAATGTTAAAATATGGAATTGATGATATTCGTGTCTTCTTCGAAAATGATTACCGTTTTCTTAGTCAGTTTTAATGGAGAATGATAGTTGAAAGTTTCACTTAACTGGTTAAAAAAATATGTTGATTTGGAAAATATCTCAACTGAAGAGATTGTTTCAAAGCTTACTATGGCTGGTTTGGAGGTTGAAGAATATTTTGACCAGAATGAAAAGTATAAGAATTTTATTGTTGGACTTGTAAAGTCAAAAGAGAAACATCCCGATGCTGATAAGCTTACGGTTTGCACAGTTTCAGATGGCAATGAAGACCTGCAGGTAATATGCGGCGCATCGAATGTTGAAGCAGGACAAAAAATAGTTTTTGCACCTATCGGTTCCACAATTCCACTTGGAAATTTTAAAATAAAAAAGGCAAAGATTAGAGGTGTGGAATCGCACGGAATGATTTGTGCTGAAGATGAACTGGAACTTAGCGATGATCACTCAGGAATTATGGTGCTGGATGAAAATCTTGAAGAGGGAACATCCATTACTGAAGCTTTAGGTTTAAATGATGTTATACTTGAAATAGCTATAACACCAAACAGACCTGATGCACTATCACATATAGGTGTTGCAAGAGATCTATCTGCATTATTCAACCTTGAACTTAAAATTCCTAAAGTTGAGCTTAAAGAAGTTGAAAAAGATATTAATGATTTTGCAAAAATTGAAATAGAAGATGAAGTAAATTGCCCTCGTTATTCTGCGCGGGTAGTTATAGATGTTACAATAAAAGAATCACCAGGTTGGTTAAAGGATAGACTTACAAGCATTGGATTAAGACCAATTAATAACGTGGTTGATGTTACCAATTTTGTTCTGCACGAAATTGGTCAACCGCTGCACGCTTTTGATCTTGATAGATTAAGTAAGAATAAAATTATTGTAAGAAGCACTTCAGGAAAAACTAAATTTACTACACTCGATTCTAAAGAAAGAGAACTGCAGCCAGGCACTTTAATGATTTGTGATGCTGAACGCGAAGTTGCAGTTGCAGGAGTTATGGGCGGTGAAAATTCTGAAGTAAGCGATGATACAAAAAACATATTAATTGAAAGCGCCTACTTCAATCCAACTTCAATTAGAAGAACTTCTAAAGATCTTATGCTAACAACCGATTCATCTTACCGGTTTGAGCGCGGCACTGATCCATCAAACACGGTGTATGCGGCAGAAAGAGCTGCTAAACTTATTGCCGAATTGGGAGATGGAAAAATTGTAAAAGGTGTAATAGATGTTTATCCTAATAAGATTTATAACAAGGAATTAAAGCTCAGGTTAGCAAGAGTTACTAAGCTCCTCGGTTACGAAGTGAATAAAAATGATGTAAAGAGGATTCTGCAAAAGCTTGGAATAAATATTCTTAAAGATTTAGGTGATTCATTGGAAGTTGTTGTTCCCAACTTTAGACCTGATATTGAAAGAGAAGTTGACCTGATAGAAGAGATTGCAAGGATTGCTGGATACGATTCTATACCAACAATTTCCAAGATAACTATTACGCTGGATAAAAAAGTTGATGAATCTGAATTTACAGATAATGTAAGATCATCAGCCATTGCAATTGGTTTGAACGAAATAGTTAATAACCCGTTGGTACCGGAAAAATTTGCAGAGATTATTGGAAATCCAATTAAAGTTACCAATCCTCAAAGTAACGATATGGCATTTCTGCGAACATCACTTGTTCCGAGTGCTCTTAATATAGTTTCGAACAATATAAAAAGAGGGGAAAAAGATTTAGCGTTCTTCGAAATAGGAAATATCTTCAACCTGGATTAATGAGGGCGAAGTAAAAAGTTTTGAGGATTTTAAAGAAGAAACCAACATCATTTTATTAATAACCGGTTATAAAACTTTTAGAAAGTGGTACTCGCAAAGTGAAAATTACGATTTTTATGCACTCAAAGGTTTAGTAAATTCATTTTTAAAAAAGATTTCGCTTGACAATTCTTTAATTGATTCATATAATGAAGTAGCAAAATAGTATTTACGAGTACAATTTTGCCAAATGCCTGAATAAACTGGTTTTGGGTTATGGCGGTAAAGTAAAAAGCAGTGTTCTTAAAAAATTTGATATTGACCAGGAAGTATTTTGTTTCGAGTTTGATTTAATGAAACTAAGTCAATATTTCCCGGGGCAATAAAAAGTATTCAGTACCTTTGAAATTTCCAAAGGTTAACAGGGATTTTGCATTTATCTTTGATGGTAAAATTACCTACGAAGAAGTAAATTCGTATATTAAAAAAGAGTGCTTCACAGCTCCTTAAATCAGTATCTTTGTTCGATTTATTCGAAAAAGATGATATTGGAGAGAATAAAAAAAGTATGGCATTCAATTTGGAATATTACGATTTTAGCAGAACATTAACTGAAGATGAGGTTGATAAGGATTTTCAGAATTTAATTACTCTCATTACAAATAAATTTAATGCAACTTTAAGAGGAAATTAATTGGCCGATCACGCAAAATACGAATCGTTAGTTAATGACCTGACAGCTCTCGAAGCTCAGGTTTCTATCTTAAAAAGCAAATACAACGATACTCTGGAAAGAAACACAGAGTTGGAAGTTACTTTTAATGAAGCTGAGCAGGAAAAGAGCGCACTTCATCAACGTATTTCGGATTTGGAAGGTGAAATTGAATCACTTAAACATGAATCTGGAGAACGCACAATTTAAAAATTTAACTTTAGAGGAGAAAGAATCGCTTAAAGCTAAAATAAAGGATTTAGTTAAGCGAATTGACTATCACCTTTCTGCAAATTCGTCCCGCTGAACGCTGGACGAAACGGAAAGGAATATTTAAGTTCTTAATTAATTTGATTGTAGGATGGGAAGACATCAATGACAGATAAGAAGAAGCTTAAAATAAAAATATTCGAAAAAGAATATTCTTTACTTGTTGAAAATGAAGAGATAGCAAAAGAGCTTGCTATCTATGTAAATAAAGTAATGGAAGAAACCAAAGAGGAACTTCCGGACCAAGCTGCACAGACAATAGCTATAATTGCTTGTTTAAATATCGCTTACGATTTATTCATAGAGAAGAATAAGAACAGGGAATTTTTAATTCAGGCAACAGATAAAGTAAAGAAATTAAAGCTCCTTCTAGACGAACCCGAACTGTCTGACCCATCTTAAGTATTGCCGCGCTGCTGCTCCTTTTTAATTTGAAAAACTAACATCAATTAAAAGGGAGTATGACTTCAACGTGTATTACAGGCCTCATCTTCAGTCTTGTATTGAAGAATTGCATTTGCAACAGTGGAAGTAAAAAGCGTGTGAGAGTATTCCCACTGTGATTTAATAGGGTTTTTCCTATTGATCGTGGAGTGGCAGATGCGGCGTTTATACTTTTAACCTATAGTGGAGGTAAAAATGGACGTAATATTGATAATACCAATGTTAGTTGTGATAATAATTGTGTTTTTCTATCTGGGATGGTTATTTAATTCGAAAGTTGGAAAGAAAAGTGCTGCCCTGGCTGAAGAAAATTCTAAACGTATAGTTGCCGATGCAGAAAAAGAAGCCAAAAATCTTAAAAGAGAAAAATTACTTGAAGTAAAAGATGAATGGTACAAGAAGAAAATTGAATTTGATAGTGAAGTTCAGAAAAAAAGACAAAAGCTTGGTAACCTTGAAAAACAGCTTACTCAAAGAGAGGAGAACAGTGAGAAAAAATTCGATCTGGTTCTTCAAAAGGAAAGAGAAAATAAAAAGCTTGAACAAAGTCTTACTGACCAAAGAGATAACCTGAAAACGAAAACTCAGGAAATTGAACAACTGGCGCTGGAACAGAATGATAAACTTGAAAGAATTTCCGGCTTAACTTCAGAAGATGCTAAGAAAATGCTGATGGAAAATATGGTTAACCAGGCAAAAATTGATTCCGTCCAGATGATTAAGGAGGTAATCGATAAAGCAAAAGCAGATGCCAAACGTGAAGCACAAAAAGTCATCGTCCAGTCTATCCAGCGCACTGCTGCCGATCATTCCATAGAAACTACAGTCTCTGTCGTTCAAATTCAGAATGATGAAATGAAAGGCAGGATCATCGGTAAGGAAGGAAGGAACATCAGGGCATTTGAATCCGCAACAGGTGTGGATGTTATTGTTGATGATACCCCCGAAGCTGTTATTCTATCCTCGTTTGATCAATTTAGAAGAGAAGTTGCGCGTGTTTCATTAGAAAGATTAATAGCAGATGGACGGATTCATCCAGCCAGGATTGAAGAAGTTGTTGAAAAAGTGAAGGAGGAACTTGAAGAAGAGTTGATTAGGGAAGGTGAGAATACTGTGATGGAGCTTGGCTTACACAACATGCACAAGGAATTAGTAAAGCACCTCGGAAGGATGAAATACAGGTCGAGCTTTGGACAAAATCTTTTACAGCACAGCATAGAGGTTGCTTATCTCACAGGGATAATGGCTGCGGAACTGGGACTGGAAACTAATATTGCAAAGAGAGCAGGCTTGTTGCACGATATTGGTAAAACCGTTGATAAAAGTGTTGAAGGTCCTCATGCTTTATTGGGTTACGATTTGACTAAACGGTATGAAGAAAATCCTATTGTTGCAAACGCAGTTGGCTCACATCACGAAGATATTGAAATGGAACACCCGATTGCAGCACTTGTGCAGGCAGCTGATGCAATTAGCGGAGCAAGACCTGGAGCAAGAAGGGAGCCACTGGAAAGTTATGTAAAACGGCTTGAAAACCTTGAAAATCTGGCCAAATCATTTGAAGGGGTTGCAAAAACTTATGCAATACAGGCGGGTAGGGAAGTAAGAGTTGTTGTGGAGCACGATAAAGTTGATGACCTGGTAGCTGATAAACTAGCAAAAGAGATCTCCCAGAAAATTGAATCGGAAATGGAATACCCTGGACAGATAAAAGTTACTGTTATTAGGGAAGTAAGAAAAATTAGTTACGCTAAATAATTCATGGGGCTTTTGCCCCTTTTTAATTGTTGAATGAGTAGAAAAATTTTTACTGTTGCAATTACAGGTGGAATAGGTTCTGGTAAAAGTACCTTCTCCGAATTTCTGCGTGAAAAAGATTATCCTGTGATTTTTGCAGATGATCTATCAAAGGAATTATTAAAAAACAGTAAGGATGTTAAAAAGGAAATAATTGAACTGTTTGGTTCCACTGCTTATAACGGAAGCGAAATAAATACTGATTTTCTTGCGATGGAAGTTTTTTCTGATCCGCATAAACTCCAAAAAATTAATTCTATTCTACATCCAAAAGTAATTGAGCAAATTAACCGGGAAGTTGAAGAGTTAAAGAAAAATAATAAATTGATTTTTGTTGAGGCAGCACTGGTTTATGAAGCCAATATCGAAAAACTTTTCGATTATGTTGTCTTGATTACTGCAGATGAAGAGATAAAAAAACAGAGAACGGTTGAATCTAAAAAATTCTCTTCAGAAGAATTTGACAAACGCATCCAAAACCAGATAAAGGATGAAGAAAAGAGCAAACGGGCTGATTTCATCTTTTTTAACAATACAACAAGAAATGATCTTAGAATAAAAGCAGACTTGCTATTGTTGACATTAAATTCTCTTCTAAAATAAATTATCTTCTCCGGGATGCTGTCATTTAAAAATATTTTACAATTTTTACATGCTGTATTTTTAACAATATTGTCCGGAGTTTAAATTGTCTTTCTTTCATACTCTTCTTGTAAAAACTGCTCAGCTTATGCCAGAAAAGGTTCTCTGGTTTTTTTCAAAAAATTACATTGCAGGCAAAACACTCAGCTCAGCTATTAAAGTTGTGAAGGATCTCAACTCAAAAGGAATGCTTGCTACAATTGATGTGCTCGGTGAATCTATAGAAACAAAAGAAGAAGCCATAAATGCCAAAGAACAGGCAATGGAGGTTTTCGATGCAATTGTAGAGCACAACTTAGATGCAAACGTTTCAATTAAACCTACCCAGTTTGGTTTAGCTATTGATGAGGACTTTGCTTATGAACAAATATTAGAGTTGGTAAAAAGAGCCGGAGAGTTAAACAACTTTGTAAGAATTGATATGGAAGATTCTCCTTATACAGATGCCACGTTAAATGTTTACAAAAGAATATTTAAAGATCATAAAAATGTTGGTGTTGTGCTTCAATCCTATATGAAAAGAACATACAGTGATGCTGTAACTCTTAATACTATTGGAACTAATTACAGGTTATGCAAAGGAATTTATATAGAACCTGAATCGATTGCTTATAAAGATAAACAAGCAATTCGCGATAACTATATGAAAACGTTGGAAGAAATGTTGAAAAATGGTAACTACGTTGGCATTGCCACACATGATAAATATTTGATAGATGAATCTTACAAACTGATTAATGAGTTAAATATTTCTAAAGATAAATTTGAATTTCAAATGTTACTGGGTGTAAGAGAAGATCTTAGAAATAAGATAAATAATGATGGTTACAAAATAAGAATATATGTTCCTTTTGGTAAAGACTGGTATGCATACTCATTAAGGCGGCTGAAGGAAAATCCACAGTTAACAGGACATATTGTTAAAGAATTTTTTGCGTTTAGAAAATGAATATACTTGGAATTGAAAGTTCGTGCGATGAAACTTCTGTTGCTATAATCTCAGGTGATAAATTAACTGCTAATTTAATCTCCTCCCAGGATTTTCATAAAAACTACGGTGGGGTTGTTCCTGAACTTTCAAGCAGGGCACATCTTCAAATTGTAAAACCCCTTGTTAACAATGCGCTTGAACTTTCGAAAATGCAATTGCATGATATTGATTTAATTGCTGCAACTGCCGGACCCGGCTTAATCGGTGCGTTATTAGTTGGATTAACTTTTGCAAAAGGATTAGCGCTTTCATTAAAGAAACCGTTTATTTCTGTAAATCATATTGAGGGTCATATCTTTTCAGGTTTTTTGATGAAAGATAAACCTGAATTTCCTTTTCTTGCTCTGGTGGTTTCCGGCGGGCACACTTTGTTATTATATGTTAAAAGCTTTAGCGAAATTGTTCAACTTGGTACCACTGTTGATGATGCTGCAGGCGAAGCATTTGATAAGGTCTCCAAGATGATTGGGTTTGGTTACCCCGGAGGTCCGCAAATACAGGCTGCTGCAAAAATGGGCGATGAAAATAAAATATCGTTTCCAATTGCGGGTTAGATGATCCATATAATTTTTCATTCAGCGGATTAAAAACTGCAGTGCTTCGCTACATTCAGAAAAATTATAAATCATCTGAAAATATTCCATCTGAAAATTTAAATGATATTGCAGCGTCATTCCAGAAAGCAGTTGTGGGCGCGTTGTTACAAAATTGTGAAAAAGCACTTAATAGATTCGATGTGAAATCAATTTCACTTGTTGGCGGAGTTGCTGCAAACGAATATCTGAGAGAAAAATCTCAGCGCTCTTGCGGAAAAGCATAACAAAAAATTTGTAGTTCCAGATTTAGAATTTTGCGGTGATAATGCTGCAATGATCGCCTTCAGGGCAAAGACACTTTATGAAAGTGGTGTGCGTGATTCTTTAAGCGCAAAACCTTATCCATCTTTAAAGAAGAATCATTTTTTATCTCGTCATAATATTTAAGTAACCGTATTTATTTTTTTTAATGAAGATTGATATTAAAAACCTGTTAACACGCTGGCAAGTAATTTTAGTTGGAATTGTCTTCATTGGGCTAATTGCAATTGCTTACCTCACTTTTTTTACTCCAAATTATTTCCAGCACAAAGAGCCGGTACAATTCGATATTAAAAATGGAGAAACATTCTCATCTGTTGTAAACCGGTTGTATGAATTAGATATCATTCCCAGCAAAACCAACATGAAAATTGCTGCGTTTATTTCAGGATCGGAAAAAAAAATAAGAGCGGCAAGGTTTCATATTAAAAACGGTTTAAGCTACCTGGCTCTCTTAGATTTGTTTACAGAAGGTGAGTGTGATTTTGCGAGAAAGATAAAAATAAAAGATGGACAAACTATCAATTGGCTTGCATATAAATTAGAGAAAAAAGTTTTTATTGATTCAGCAGATTTTGTTTCTTTAACTGAAGATCCTATTTTTCTTTCTAACCTTGGATTCCCGGAAAAAACTTTGCAAGGATATCTGTTCAGCAAAGAGTATGATGTTTACGAAAGATCATCACCCGAAGAAACGTTAATAATGTTTTATAATGCATTTAAAGAATTTTGGGTTGATAGTCTGCAGAAAAGAGCAACAGAGTTAGGTTTTTCAAAGCATGAAATATTAACTTTGGCTTCAATTGTAAAAGGTGAAACAGATTTACAGGAAGAAATGCCGCGCATTGCAGGAGTTTATCATAATCGGCTAAGGATTGGTATGAGATTGCAGGCAGATCCAACAATTCAATATCTTTTACCTGGTGGATGGAGAAAGTTGTTGTATGATGATCTGCAAATCGATTCTCCGTATAACACTTACAAGTATGCGGGTTTGCCGCCGGGACCAATAAATAATCCAGGTAAAGATGCAATTTTTGCAGCTTTATATCCTGAAGATAACGATTATCTTTATTTTGTTGCAGATGGTAAGGGAAAACATAATTTTAGTAAAACATATAAGCAGCATTTGCGTTATGTTAGTGAGTACAGGAGATTTATAAGATCACAAAACAACTAATAAATAGAAAAACCACTTTATATTTTCGCTTTGCGAGACTCGCTTGCTATCCTTTTTTCTTTTATCTTGTTAAGGTGTGCTAACCAGTTGCCGCCTGGTGGGGGAGAGGTTGATTTAATTCCTCCAGAAATAATTGAAGTCTATCCTGAACCAGGAACCATAATGTTTGATGACGATTATTTTGAAATTGATTTTTCTGAATACGTAGATAAAAGATCAGTAAAAGAAGCCATCTTTATTTCACCTTACATTGAAGAAGGTTTGGATTATGAATGGACGGGAACAAGTTTAACTGCAACATTTAAGAAAGGTTTGGAAGAAGATAAAACTTATACAATTACTATTGGAACCGATGTTGTTGATCATAACAATAGAAACAGGATGGCTCAATCCTATTCATTTTCATTCTCTACAGGCGAAAAGATTGATACGAAAAGTATTTCAGGTAAAGTTTATGATAAAGAACCGGAAGGAATTTTAATCTTTGCTTACAAACTGGATGATGGAGTTGATACTTTGCTGAACAGAAAACCTGATTACGTTTCACAATCTGGTTCTGATGGAAGTTTTAGTTTGAACGGATTATCATCAGCTGTTTACAGGGTGTTTGCGGTTCGCGATAAATTTCGTGATCTTATTTTTCAGAATGATCAGGATGAAATTGGAATGCCATTTAAAGATGTTTCGCTTGAAGATCCCGATTCTACTTTTGAAAAACTTACCTTTAAACTATTTAATGCAGATACAACTAAACCGCGATTCATCAGTGCAATTATGACTGACGATAGACATATACTTGGGAGTTTTTCTGTTGCAATTGATAAAGGTTTGGTTACTGCAGATAATTTTTATCTTTATGATTCAACTGAAGCTACAAAGACAACAATTTTATTTGCGTACAAAGGGAACACGAAAGATGAAGAAATTGTGCTTGTACCTGAGGAGACTCTTCCAGTTGATAATGATATTTACCTTTTTGCAGATACGATAAAGGATACAAAAGGAAACATTACGCTGAACGATTACACAAAAATTACTTTAACAAATAAACCTGATACAAACTCTATTAAAATTTATTCCACACAACCGCGAATGAATCAACAGATTGATTTTATTAATCCGCAAATCAGGTTCTTATTTAATGATGCTTTTGTTAAAGGTAATATTAAGAGCAAAATAACTTTTACTGATACACTTGGAAAGAGTATAGATTATGATGTTGAGTTTGAAGATGATGCTTTCCTTAATATAAAACCTACAAGCGAGCTGAAAACGGAAACGGATTATATTGTTACTATAGATCTTTCACAGTTTGCAGATGCATCTGGTAATAAAGGTGATTCCACTTACACATTAAAATTTAGAACAATAACCGGGTTAGATTTTACAGGGGCTAGTGGAACTTTATTAAATATTGAATTAAGTAATAACCCAGTGCTTGTACTGCAAAACGCAGAGAACAAAGAGTTAGTTTATAAAAAAATTATTACCAGTACCGAATTTGAATTTACAAGAATAGAACCGGGTAATTACCAGCTTTGGTGTTTTTTAGATAAAGACAGCAGCGGTACTTTTAATTACGGTTGGGCTCAGCCGTTTGAAACATCTGAAAAATTTTATGTCTATCCGGATACTCTTAATTTAAAGCCAAGATGGGTTGTTACTGATGTGAAATTCAGGTTTGAGTAATTAGTAGGATGATCTTCCAGAAAGACTATAGATAGTCTCCCCATTCTTTATTGTCATGCAATTCAGGTTTTTACCAATATCATAAACAATATCGGCATATTCATTACAATCGAACACTGCAAAATCAGCTTTCTTGCCAGGTTCAATACTTCCAACAGTTTTTTGTAAATCCAGGGCTTTTGCAGCATTAATTGTTACTGCACTTATTGTTTCTTCTATACTCATTCCCATTTTTAATGCAGCAAGACTCATTACTAAAGCTAAGCTGGAAATATGCGAAGAACCCGGGTTATAATCAGTTGCCAGTGCAACAACTGCATTATTATCAATTAATTTTCTTGCTGGCGCATATTGATAATTGAGGAAAAAGGAAACACCAGGTAGTAATACTGCAACGGTATCAGAGCTGCATAATTTTTCAATATCCGTATCATCCAAAACTTCAAGATGATCAACTGATACTGCATTATGATTAAGTGCAACATTTAATCCACCAACGTTATTAAATTGTTCAGTGTGCAGTTTTAATTTTAATCCCAGCTTTTTAGCTGCGGAAAAAATTGAATCTATTTCTTCTGAAGTAAAAGCTGTTGCTTCACAAAATCCATCGCAGAATTCCGCAAGTTTTTGTTCGGCAATGTGAGGAAGCATTTTGTTTATTATTTCTTCAACATATTCTTCACGTTTATCTTTTGCTTCCGGTGGAAATGTATGAGCACCCAAAAAGGTTGGAATTATATCAATTGAAAAAATTTCATTAAGATATTTAATAACCTGCAGCAGCTTAACTTCATTTTCAAAATCTAAACCATAACCACTTTTAATTTCAAGAGTTGTAATCCCTTGTTGAATAAAATGTTCAATACGCGGACTAACCGTATTAACTAATTCTTCAAAGCTTGCACTTCTTACTGCTTTAACAGTAGTGTTGATTCCGCCTCCTGCTGCAGCAATCTCTTCATAATCAACTCCGGCAAGCTTCTGCCTGAACTCATCAGCACGTGAGCCTGTAAATGCAGTGTGAGTGTGGCATTCAATTAATCCGGGTAGTACAACTTTCCCACTCAATTCGATGATCATCTCAAATTTGTTTTTTGATACAGAGGCGGTTGGAATAATATCTTTTATTAGATTCTCTTCAAGAATAATTGAATGTTCTGTAAGACATTCTACTTCGGATAGTTCTTTCCCTCTTTTAACATTTTTACCATTAGTGTTAACGGTAACAACCTGGGAAGGATTATAGAGAAGTTTTTTCATCTGTTTATCTTGTGCCCTGGCGGAATTTTAAATTTTTGTCAGATGGGACTCGCATCATATTCATTTTATGTCATACAATGTTTTGAATGCTCGTTTCATCACTCAAATATATTCACTGTTTCCTGTATAACTCTTGCTTCAGGGTAACCAAGCTGGTTTAACTTAAACTTAAAATCATTAGCTTCTGAATGTGAAGTAAAATCGCCGGCTTTTACTTTATAGAACGGCGGTTCAAAAGTAATGTAGACTTCCTTATTCTTTGTGTTAAAATATATTTCAGCTCTTACCTGGTTTGCTTCATCCATATTATCTGATGATAAAACCTGAACGCGGTATCCATCTGTTGTCCCTGCAATATTTTTGCTGGAAGTTGAAACAGTATCTGCATAACCGTACCATACATCATCCGGTAGAACCTGGTTGCCAGATGGAACTTCCTCAATATCGATCTCTGTTTTATAAGGAGTTATATCAAAATCTTCAACAATCTTTTCCTGCTCCTCTTCATCCTTAATCTCTGTATCGTTTGATTTAGTTTCGTATCTGGAACCGGTGGAGGCACTGCATCCAACAATAATAAATATTAAAAAAGTTAATGCTAAAATGCCTTGTAAGATTTTATTCATCGTAATTAATAATAATAATTTGAAACTGTTACAATAATATATAATTATTAACTGAGTGGTTAAAGTGCTGCTTAAATACTTTTCAATATTAGCCAAAGTTCCTTAAGAGATATTATTCAATAGTAAATTGGGTTGAATAATCAATTACACAATATTTTGGGAAACGTACACTATTTTAGTAAATTTGCACTATTCCTTAAAAAAAATTACCGAAAATGGCTGCAAAAAAGTATAAAATTTTATTTGTAACATCAGAAGTTGTACCTTTTGTTAAAACAGGTGGCTTAGCTGATGTGTCTGCCGCATTACCTCAAATGCTGGCAGAGCAAGGACATGAAGTTAGAATTGTTGTACCAAAATATGGTGCAGTTGATGATAGAAAATTTAAAATTCACGAGGTTGTAAGATTAAAAGATATTCAGATTAATATTGGTAACAAAGAAGTTATCTTTTCAATTAAATCCTGTTTCCTTCCCGGGCAGAAGGTAAGAGTGCAAATTTATTTTCTGGATAACCATGAGTATTTTGGCAGCCGTAACAGTCTTTACACAGACCCTATGACCGGAAAAGACTACGCTGATAATGCAGAAAGGTTTATTCTTCTAAACAGGTCTGTCTTCGAATTGATTATTAAGCTTGGATGGATACCTGATATTATTCATTGTAACGACTGGCAATGCGGCTTAATCCCTGCATACCTTAAAACCATTTACAAGGATGAAGAAAACTTCGATAAATTTAAAACTCTTTTTACAATTCATAACCTTGCTTACCAGGGTGCTTTTCCAAAAGCAGATTTTAAGAAAACCGGACTACCGGAGAAGCTAAATTCACCCAAAGAACTTTTACACAACGGTAAATTAAATTTTATGAAGAGCGGACTGTTGTATGCTGATGTTATTAATACTGTTAGCGAAACTTATGCTAACGAGATAAGAACCAAAACAGACCTTGGAGCCGGTTTAAAGGATGTTCTTTCAAAAAGAAAAAATGATCTTTACGGAATTATAAACGGGATAGACACAAAAGTGTGGAATCCCGAAAAAGATAAACATCTTCCTAAAAAATATACTATAAAGAATATCGAATCGAAGCTTGTTAACAAACAGGCGCTTGCAGAAAAATTTGGATTTGAATTTAAAGAAGATACCCCAATTATCGGTGTAATCTCACGTTTATACGATTCAAAGGGAATGGACCTGGTTCAGAAAATTTTCCCGGAACTTATGAAACAGAATGTTCAAATGATTTTGCTTGGAACCGGCGACAGTAAATATCATACATTTTTTGACAAGATGAGCCATAAGTATAAGGATAAATTTGCTTGTTACTTAGGATTTAATGATGATCTTGCACATCTTATTGAGGGTGGGTCAGATATATTTCTGATGCCTTCGAAGTATGAACCGTGCGGATTAAACCAAATGTACAGCTTAAAGTATGGCACTGTACCGGTGGTGCGGGATACTGGCGGTTTAGCCGATACAGTTGAAAAATATAATGAAAAAAAGCTTACTGGTAATGGATTTATTTTTTCCAAATATGATTCGAAAGAATTTTTCAAAGAAATAAAAAGAGCATTAAAAGTCTACGAGGATAAAGATTCCTGGACTAAAATAATGAAAGCCGGGATGAAATCGGATTTTAGCTGGAATTCATCTGCCAAAAAGTATATTGATCTTTACAAGACAATGCTTTCCAAAAATAATTAATGACCAATCACGCAGTTTTTCTGGATAGAGATGGAACCCTTAACGAGGATCCCGGTTATATTGGTGATCCTGAAAAGGTAAAACTGTATCCGGATGTTGGTGAAGCCCTTGCTCATCTTAAAAATGTAATGGGATTTAAATTATTTGTTGTCTCTAATCAATCCGGTATTGCAAGGGGATTGATTACCAAAGATGATGTGGAATCGGTTAACATGCAGGTAAATAAACTTCTTTCTGATTATAATGTTTCTATCGATGCGTTTTATTACTGTCCTTATCATCCTGATTATAACAACGAGGAAGAGTATAAATGCCGTAAACCATCTCCTGAAATGGTTCTTAAAGCTGCGCGCGATTTTAATGTTGATCTTTCTAAATCTTATATAATTGGTGATTCAAACGTTGATATTGAATGTGGTATGAATCTGAATTTGAAAACGATACTGGTAAAAACAGGGCAGGGTAGGGAAAGTCTTTCTATCTTGCAAAAGCGTAATAAATTACCAACCTTTGTAGCCAATAATTTTTTAGATGCTGGCAATTTCATAAAAAATGATTATAACGGAGAAAACTAAGTGCTATCTCGTATTTCAGTAATACTTTTAATTCTTATTATTTCAGTTTCATTTCTTGCGTGCGAAGATGAACCGTCAGCTATTGGTATAGAACTGCTGGCATCCGATCTTATAAGTGTGCGTACATTCGATTCCCAAATAGACACTCTTGATCAGAATTCCGGTTATCATAAAAAAGTAATCCAGTTAGGAACTTCAAGTAAAATTCTAATCGGAAAACATGAAAATATCGAAGCATCGACACCTACTTAAATTTGTTTTTGGGTTGGCTGATACTTTAAAGGATGATATAATAGCAGGCGATTTAGAGGTAAACGAAGCTTGGATAGAACTAACAACCAGGTATGTTTATGTAGATTCTAACGAAGTAATGGATTTTACTGTTCATAAAGTAAATAGCTTCTGGGATCATTCTTCATTTACAATAGACAGCTTGCCAAAACTTTCTTATGAAATGAATGATATTAGTTCGAGTAAAGAGATTACGGATACGAACTATGTTTTTAATATTGATCCGGATGTTATATTATCCTGGATGAAAAATGCTGCAGATACAAGCCTGGAAAAAAATTATGGAATTTATTTAAAACCGGTAAATAACTCAGGTAAAGTTGTAGGTTTCCAGGCATTTACATACCACTTCTTCCGAGGCAGCCAAGCTAACACTGGTGATTGAAAAAACCGGCAGCTACGTTGATACTATCAATGGATTTATATTTGCCGATGTTAGTGTAGTTGATGGAGATTTACCTGTTCTTCCTTCCGAAGATATTGCTGTTCAATCTAGCATTTCTGTGAACAGTATTATTACGTTCGATCTTTCTGTAGTGCCTGATGGTGTGGTTATTAACAGCGCTGAACTTAGTATAAAAAGAGACAGTATAAATACACGAACCGGAACATCTTTTGCAAATGAACTGCTGGCTTATTTTGTTGAAGATAGTACTGCAAAAGAAGTTAACGAAGGGGGAGCATTTAAACTATCCTTTATAGATAACGGTTATTCCGGCGATATTACATCATATGTACGAATATGGATAAATGAGAAGAGGAACCAGGGGGTGATACTGCGAAGCGGTAATGATATTGAGGGTCTGGAATTATTCGCTCTTAAAGGAAGCAATGCTGTTAATTTTGCAGAAAGACCAAGGATTAAAAATTGTTTATACTGCGAGAGAGAACTGATGATGAATAAAACAGCAATAGCAATAATCGGATTTTTCATTTTAATTTCAGGTGCTGTTTATGCACAAAGCACTTCAACTTATACACGTTCTGGTGTGGGAGATATAGTCTACTCTTATTCCGCAAGGTCACTTAGTTTGGGTCATTCCGGCTCTGCATTAATTAATAAAGATTACATCTCAATTACAAACCCTGCAAGCTGGTCTTCATTAGCTAAAACAAGAATTGAATTTAGTTTTGTTTATAACGGAACAAATATTTCGAACAGTACCGATTCTAAATTTTATAGCGATGGTGATTTTAAAGGATTCACTTTTGCTTTTCCTGTTAGTGAAGAACACGGTATTGGCATTGCAACAGGTTTGGTGCCTTACAGCAGGATAAATTATTTAGTTGAACAGGATCAGGAAGCAGTTTCTTCAAGCAGCAATTATAAAGCAACTTACCAGGGTAAAGGTGGTCTATCCAAAGTGTTTATCGGCGGAACTTATAAATTTCCATTTGACCTGGTTTTTGGAGGAACGCTTGAATATTATTTTGGTAATTTAAAGTATCTTTCTAAGGTTGAGTTTGAGAATTCATCAACTTTTCCGGCGGAATTCGAAATGGTTTATGCTCCCACCGGCTTCGGAACTTCACTTGGATTAATATCACCTGATTTATCGGGTTTGTTTAATTCCGAATCAATTTCTGATTTAAAATTAGCTGTTTCAGCAAATATAATTTCTGAACTGGAAACAGATACGTTATTAACAAGCAGGTCTTCTTCTAATATCGATACGTTGGGATTAGGTGTGACAAAAATGAATGTCCCAACAAAAATAACTATCGGCGCAACTGTTACTGTTAGCAATAATTATACTTTCATTCTGGATTATTTCTATCAACCGTGGAGCGATTATAAACTTAATGAGGTTAAATCATTAAATCTTAAAGATGCGCAAAAAGTTAGTTTTGGATTCGAATACCGACCAACAAGGGCTTTAGGAATGAGCTTTTGGGAACAAATAATGTTAAGGTTCGGTTTAAGCTATGAAGAGTCTCAATATACATACTTTGGAAATGATATAAATCAATACTCAGTTTTCGGTGGATTTTCGCTTCCGTTAAGTTATGAAAACACCATAGATTTTGGAGTAGAATATTCAATAAGAGGAACTACCGAAGCTAATCTTTTGCAGGAAAACTTTATTAGGATTAATTTAGGACTTAGCTTTGGCGATATTTGGTTCCAAAGGTATGAAAAATAATCTTTAATTATTTCGAGGATAAGATCTTGAAAAATGTAATAAAAATATCAGCCGTAACATTCTTAACTATTTTATTATTTAGTTCGAATTGTTTTTCCAGAACTCCATTTGTTGAGGATAAAAGTGATTCGCTTATAATTCTTGAAAAGTATAGTCTTTTTTCAGAGTATTATAAAAATAAAGATTACGAAAGTGCTCTGCCTTATGGCTGGGTGGTTTTAGAAATGGATCCTGCTAAATTCAGCAAATGGATCTATAAGAAAATGGATTATTGTTTAACATTTATGCACGATTCTTCTGATGCCTCTCCCGAATTATAAACAAGCAATAGAAGATACAATACTTGGATTCTATGATATGGCAATGACTTATAATGCTGATAGAATGTCAACTTATCAACTTAATAAAAGCTTCTGTAACGGAAAACTGGTTCGATTTTGAACCTGAAGTAGCGATTGCTGAATATGAAAAAGCTTTCGAGTATAATCCGGAAATTCACTCTTACTACTATCACAGATTAGGACAAATTTATAAAGCTAATATCGCCGATGGTAATGATTATAAGATGAAAGCGATTGACCTATACAGCTATCTTGCCGTAAAAGAACCGGATAATCCTCTTTGGCCTGGAGAATTAGAAGATTTAGTTGAAGATATGCAGGAATTACTTGGATATCTATAAAAGAACCTGGGAACTTGATAAAGAAAATATGGAAAAAGCCTGGAGTTACGCTTCCTACTCTATAAGAGCAGAAGATTGGGAAAGAGCAATAGAGCCTCTTGAATTCTTAACTCAAAATTCTCCTGAAACTGTAAACTACTGGAATCAGTTAGCAACTGCTTATCAGAAAGTTGATCAGCTTTCTAATGCTGAGAATGCATTAAATAAATTGATTGAATTAGATCCTGATAACAAAGATCATTATATGAATTTAGGAATTGTTTATAAGGATCAGGGCAGGCTAAGTAAAGCTCGCCAGCTTTACCAAAAAGCCAGCAATGTTGGAGGCGGTTGGGCTCTGCCAATATTTTATGAAGGTCTTCTATATGAACAAACTGCCAGAGGATGTTCTTTCGATTTTAATTCCAAGATAGTGTACCAGATTGCAGTTAATACATACAGAAAAGCATATAATATGGATGAATCATTATCGCAGGCACGAGATAGAATTGGGGCACTTTCTTCTTCTGTACCAACTCAGGAAGATTATTTCTTTCAAAAATATAAATCCGGTGATGTAATTCCTGTTACCAGTGCATGCGGCAGCTGGATTGGAAAAAGTGTTACTGTTCCTTAAAAATTTCTTTAAAATAAATTTGACATTTCAAGGTTCCTCAATAATATTTGGGGAACCTTTTGTTCGTTTAATAGAATTATTTTCAATCACTTAAACTACTTACACTATGTACAATAACCTACAAACCGATAAACAAATCTATGATGTATTAAAACTTGAAACTGAGAGACAACAAAACAAGCTTGAATTAATAGCATCCGAAAATTTTGTTAGCCCTGCAGTTTTAGAAGCTGCCGGAACAATTCTAACAAATAAATATGCAGAAGGATATCCCGGTAAAAGATATTACGGCGGCTGCGAATTTGTTGATATGGCAGAAAATATTGCGCGTGATAGATTAAAACAAATTTACGGAGCTGATTATGCCAATGTGCAACCGCACAGCGGTTCGCAGGCAAATATGGCTGTTCTGATGACACTTATGAAACCGGGTGATAAGTTTCTCGGCTTAAGTCTTCCACACGGAGGACATTTAACACATGGTTCTCCGGTTAACTTTTCTGGCAAACTTTACCAGCCGGTTGGTTATGAACTGAACAAAGAAACACGTCTCTTAGATTATAATATTATTGAAGACCTTGCAAAAAAAGAAAATCCAAAAGTTATTATTGCTGGTGCTAGTGCATATTCGCGCGAATGGGATTATAAAACTATTACGAGGAATTGCCGATTCTGTTGGTGCGTTTCTTATGTGCGATATGGCTCATCCTGCGGGTTTAATTGCAAAAGGATTATTGGATAATCCTCTTCCTTATTGTGATGTTGTTACTTCAACTACACATAAAACTTTACGCGGACCACGTGGAGGTATAATCCTGATGAAAGAGGATAAAGAAAATCCGTGGGGATTAACTCCACCAAAAGGTGATAGAATTAAAATGATGTCTGAACTTTTTGATAGCACTGTAATGCCCGGAATACAGGGCGGACCGTTAATGCATATCATTATGGCAAAAGCTGTTGCCTTCGGTGAGGTGCTTACCGATTCGTTTAAAACTTATGCAGAGCAGGTCATCAAAAATGCAAAAGCTCTTTCGGATGAATTGATTAAATATGATTTTGATGTTGTTTCCGGCGGAACGGATAATCACTTAATGCTTATTGATTTAACGAACAAAGAGATATCAGGTAAAAAAGCTGAAATTGCAATTGAGAAAGCAGGAATTACAGTTAATAAAAACATGGTTCCTTTCGATACAAAGAGTCCTTTTGTTACCAGCGGAATTAGAGTTGGAACACCTGCAGTAACAACCCGTGGAATGAAAGAAACCTGAAATGATAAAGATTGCGGAAATTATAAACTCTGCAATAATTAATCATGAAGATGATTCAAAACTGGAATCTCATTACAGAAGAAGTTAAAAATCTTTGTTCCGGGTTTCCGCTTTACAAAGAATTAGCATAAAACATAAACATATTTTATTGTGCCTTCCGAAGAATTAAATCAACCTGGTAAAGAAGAACAGGATGGCGTTGAAGTTGAAATGTCTTTCCTCGATCATCTTGAGGAATTGAGATGGCGATTGATTTATGCTATTATTGGAATTGTAATTGGATCTATTGCGGCATGGATTTTTATTGAGCCGCTGGTTGAACTGGTTCTTCTTAAACCTGCAAGAGATTCGGGAGCCGTTCTTCAAAACTTAAGACCATTCGGGCAGTTATTTCTTTTCGTACAGATTTCTATAATTGTAGGAATTGTTGCTACACTGCCTAATCTTTTTTACCAGCTGTGGAAATTTATTTCACCCGCACTTAAAAAGAATGAAAAAAAATATATTCTTGCAATTGTAATTTTTTCAACTCTCTGTTTTCTTGCTGGAATTGCATTTGCATATTTTGTTATGCTTCCACTTGCATTAAAATTTGCAGCAGAATTCGGTACAGAAGCAATAAAAAATGAATTTGCTATAAATGAATATATGTCAATCATAATAAGCGTAATGCTTGCTGCTGGATTTGTTTTTGAACTGCCGATGATTTCATTCTTTTTAACAAAGCTTGGAATTTTAACTCCTGCTTTTATGAGAAAATACCGCAGGCATGCTATTGTTGTAATATTGGTTTTAGCCGCTTTCCTAACACCCGGAGCCGATCCAGTATCGCAGATCGTACTTGCAGTTCCATTGGTTCTCTTATACGAAATAAGTATATTAATTTCAAAAATATCAGTAAAGAAAAGTTGATTAAAGAAACCGCTAAATCAAATAAGCCAGCCAATTAAACCCGAATTAGAAAAGTTCAACGAGTTGTTCAAGCAATCATTGAAATCTAAAGTTGGGCTTGTTGATATGGTTGCCAAATACATCATCCGCCAGAAAGGTAAAAAGATTAGACCGCTGCTGGTGCTTCTTTCTGCAAAAATTACAGGCGGAATTAACGAAAGAACTTACCGTGGTGCAGTTTTAGTTGAACTTTTACACACTGCAACCTTAGTGCACGATGATGTTGTTGATAATGCTGAAAAGAGAAGGGGAATGTGGTCCATCAACAAAGTATTTAAGAATAAAGTTGCTGTGTTAATGGGTGATTATCTTCTCTCCCGCGGTTTAATGATTGCAGTTGATGGTAAAGATTTTGATTTTCTTGGAGTTATAACAAATACTGTTAAACGAATGTCGGAAGGTGAACTTCTTCAAATTCAAAAAACCCGTAAACTGGATATTGATGAAGAAACATATTTTAAAGTTATTTCTGATAAAACTGCTTCACTGCTTGAAACCTGCTGCCACATAGGTGCATTAAGTGCAACTGATAACAAAGAATACCACGAAGCTATGAGATTGTTTGGACTTAATATGGGAATGGCTTTCCAGATAAGGGATGATATTCTAGATTATGAAGGTTCTACTGCTATGATTGGCAAACCTGTAGGCGGAGATATTAAAGAGAAAAAAATAACCTTGCCATTAATTTACTCACTTGATCAGGTTTCGAATGGACAAGCTTCTGCTATTAGAAAAATAATTAAGAATGGTAAGAATAAAGAAAACGTTAAACAGGTTATTGAATTTGTAAGAGACGAACAAAGGAATTGATTATGCAATTGAAACTGCAAGGGGATATACAGATAAAGCAAGGGAAGCACTAAAAGTATTACCCGATTCACAAAGTAAGCTTGCCCTTGAAGCACTTGTAGATTTTGTTATTGAACGAAAAAACTAACAGCTAAATTTAATCACCTTTCTCTTTTTTCATCTCATCTTTAAACATAAAACCTTTTATTGGTTCTCTTAAAGTTAAAACGGGGCAGGGTGCCTTTCTTACAACTTTTTCCGCAGTGCTGCCAAATAAAATATGCTCTACACCGCTGTGCCCGTGTGTTGCAATAATAATAAGATCAATATTTTCTTCCGAAGCTGTATCTATAATTTCCAGGAATGGTTTTCCGTTTTTTAATATGGTTTTAACCTTAACGCCTTCAGGTATTTCTGTTTTTGCAAGATTTTTTAATTCTTCCCTGGCTCTCTCATCCCACTCAGCATTAACAGAAGGAATTGCGATTTGCCCCATGCTAAAATCAGGCGGGTAGATAACCGGCTCCACTACATAAATCAGGTAAATTTCCGCATTAAACTTTTTTGCAAAATTAACTGCGTAGCGAAGTGAGCTTTTAGAGTAATCGGAAAAATCTATTGGTACCAGTACTTTTTTTATGTCGGGTTCCATGTCATTCCTCCATTAATTTTTACTTTCATTTTGAAGACTAAAATATTCTTCGTTTAATGCTCTTAATCTTATGGCAACTATATGAGCAATACCTTGTAAAATTTTAATCCCTTTTTTCGGGTACTTATCAATAAACTCATCAATATCGGGTTTAAAGATTACAGCAAGCCTGGTATCAGTCTCTGCAATTGCTGAAGCAGATCTTTTTTCGCCGTCAATCATTGCAAGTTCTCCAAAAAAATCGCCTTTACTAAAAGTAGCTAATGACAATTTTATCCTTCTCGTCGCCATCGCTTGAGATAGATACTTCACCTTCGCGGATTATATAAAGACCAATTCCGGGATCGCCCTTGTAAAATATATACTCACCTGCTAAATAATTCCTGTTATGAATGATTCTGGTGAGATTAGATATATCACGTTTTCCAAGTGATTTAAAAAGAGGAATTGCTTGTAATGATTTTTCCAGGTCAACTTTTTCTGTAGGAGGATTGAAAATGTTAGCCCAAAAACTATTGTGAACAGCTTTTATTTTCTTCAGCCATCTATTGCATCCAAATCAATTATGATTGAATAAGATATTCTAAATATAAATAAAATCTGTATGAATAAAATGCAGAAAAATTAAAGGCTGATGAATGATTGGATGCATATTAAAATCATGCATTCAACTGCAATCATTTTTTTAGTAAGAATAACTCTGAAAAAGTAGTTCGTTTTACCTTCTAATTAAATAGCCCGGATTCTGCAACACGCCATAATTTCTGGCAGGGAAACCTGTTTTCGTAAAGAGCGCGACCAACAATTACAGAATCTACTCCCGCAGGAACAAGTTTTTGAATATCGAATAATTCATCTTTATTCCTTATACCCCCTGCGTGAGTAACATTTACGCCGGTTAATTCAGCAATCGTTTCCGATAATTCAATGTTTGGTCCTTCCATTACTCCGTTTCGTGTAATATCGCAGACAATAAACCTGTTTATTCCAACTTCAGCCATTTCTTTTGAAAACTCAAGACAGGATATTCCTGTTCTTTCCGTTCTGCCTTTAGTTATTAACTCTCCGTTTTTAATATCGAGTGATATTACAATTTTAGATGGACCATATTTTTCCAAAAGTTTTAAAAACTCAGCACGGTGTTCAACAGCTAACGAATTTATAGCGAGGCGACTTATTCCCGTTCTCATTATCTCATCAGCATCTTCCATGTTTCTTATTCCTCCTGCAAACTCAACAGGAATTACAACGGAAGAACAAATTTTTTCCACAAGTTCAAAATTTCTTTTTGAATGTTCGTGCGCGCCGTCAAAATCAACCACATGCAGCATCTTTGCATTTTCTGCTCTCCATATCATTGCCATTTCAACAGGATCGTTACTGTATTCGTGGCAATCAAGTTCAGGTATTCCTTCAACAACTCGAACGCACTTTCCGTTTTTTATATCGATGGATGGGATGACTAATAACTTTTGCATAAAATCTGTACTGCTTCACTTAAATAAATTTTTAAGATGTTAATCCTAAGGATGAAAGAATTCATTTAGAATTACATCTATATTTTTGTAATTAAGTGCAAAATTAGAAAAAGGATGAGACTCCATCAAATGGAGTTAAAATATTAAATATTCATTAAAAATATTGACTTTTCGTTCTATAATAAGGATATTTGACGTACATGAGGAAAGATTTTCTATTAAGCTCCAAAAAAAGTAATAAAATCCGGATTACTGTATATGGTTCGGACAACCTGAAATCAGCGCCATGCCTTATATTTGTGCACGGATTTAAAGGTTTTAAGGATTGGGGATTTGGTCCCTACATAGGTGATTATTTTGCGAAGAAAGGATATTTTGTAATTACTTTTAACTTTTCGCATAATGGAATTGGTGAGGGAAAAACAGAATTTACCGAGCTTGATAAATTTGCAGAAAACACATTTTCGCTTGAAGTTGCTGAACTAAATGAAGTTATTGATGCATATCTTAATTCTTTCTTTGGTGGAATATCTGATAAAGGAATTGGGATTACAGGACACAGCCGTGGTGGTGCAATTGCCTTACTCACTTCGCAAAGCAGACCGGAAGTGAAAGCTGTTTCTGTTTGGTCCTCGGTTTCCAAACTGGATAGGTATTCTGAAAGGCAGAAAGAGGAGTGGCGCAAAAAAGGTGTCTTTAATGTTTTGAATACAAGAACAAACCAGGTTATGCCGCTAAATTTAACTTTGCTTGAAGACATAGATAATAATAGCGATGCATTGAATATTAAGAATGCTGCAAGAAATCTTTCTAAACCGTTATTAATTGTCCATGGCGAAAATGACCTTGCTGTTCCGTTTCAAGAAGCTAAGCAGCTTTTCAATTGGTCTAATAGAGAAAATACAGAGTTGGTAAAAATAGATAAAGCAGGACACACTTTCGATATTAAGCATCCCTTTGAAGAAAGCAATCCTAAGTTTGAAACTGTACTTGGTAAAACAGAAAATTTTTTCAAAACAAATTTAACTTGAGGTTATAATGAGAATTAAAGAAAATGTAAAGACAAGTAAGTTGTTAAACATTTTATCGGTCGTAAAAGCATCTGCGTTATTCTGGATCATTTCATTCACAATTTTAACTGCTATTGCTGCACAGGTTACAATCCCTGTTAAACCTGTTCCATTTACACTTCAAACAATGATGGTGCTATTAGCCGGCGCTTTTCTTGGAGCAAAGAATGGTGCTTATAGCCAGCTTTTATATCTTGCGCTGGGTGCAGCCGGTTTACCAGTGTTTGCTCACACACCTGAAGCTGGAATTGGTCTAGCACGACTGATTGGTCCTACTGGCGGATATCTTTTAGCATTTCCAATTGCTGCTTTTTCTTGTTGGTTATATTATTGAGAAGAATCAAAAATATATAACTGTGGTTCTTTGCTATGTTTTTAGGAAGCATTGTAATAATTCTTAGCGGTATGCTGTTTCTGAATTTTACTTACCTGCATAACTTTAACGAAGCAGTTAAAGCAGGGGCGGCAATATTTTCTGTTTGGATGGTAGTTAAAGTTTTTGCTGCAGCATCAGTTTACTTTGCAGTTTCTAAAAAGCAAAAGAGATTACCTTAATTCATTTTACTGTTTTTGATTTTATCTGTGATTCAAATGAATACTAAAAATATCATCTTTATTATTGTTTTTGTATTATCGTTTCACTTCTATTCTGGAGCTTGCGAAATCTGATCGCTTATCTTAAAGTAGCAAAGAAAAAAGATGACAGGTTTAACAATTACGGCTCAAGGATTAAAAAATGTTCTTAAAATAGCTTTCGGGCAATCGAAACTTTTACGCGAACCAATTGCAGGAATAGAACATTTCCTTATTTTCTGGGGCTTTATGCTCTTCCTCTTTGCAGTTTTAGAAGCGATAATACAGGGTTTCTATTCACCTTTTACACTTTCATTTTTGGGTCCTTTCTTTTCGGCAATAACGCTTGTGCAGGATTTATTTGGAATATTTGTTCTGGCAGCCATCTTGGTTGCTTTTATAAGAAGATTTGTCATTAAAGTTCCAAGATTGCAGGTTGGTGAACATGCCTCGCTTGATGCAACAATTATTTTGCTGCTTATTGCTTTAGTTGTTATTTCCATGTTTGGTCAGAATATGGCTTCAATTGCTGCAAGTGGATTTACTCTTCCGATTATGAAACTCGCCCTATATCAGAAGCTTTGGCACCGTTATTTTTTAGTAATCCCTCTACTTCAGCATCAACATCTTACGAAGTATTTGGATGCGCGTTGCTTGTAATATTTGGATTTATGAATATTCTTCCTTACTCAAAACATCTCCATGTTTTTCATCAATCCCAAATACATTCTTTGCAAATCTCGATCCGGAAAGAAATACAATAAAACTGTTAGATCTTGAAGATGAGGAAACAGAAACGTACGGGGCTGCAGATATTGAAGATCTTCATGGAAACAACTCCTTGATGGATACTCTTGCACTGAGTGCGGAAGGTGTACTTCTGTCTGTCCTGCAAACAATGTTGGCAAATCTCTTTCACCTAAAGAGATACTTGTAAATATACGCCAGCGTACAAAAGATAAAGCTCCGCTTCTTGTTCAGGGAAAAACTGAAGGAGAGCAGTTTGAAAAAAATCTTGTGCACGATTACATCCCAGACCTGGAATTATGGCAATGTACAACCTGTATGGCTTGTGTACAGGAGTGCCCTGTAATGATTGAGCACTTAGATTCAATTGTTGATATGAGGAGAAATCTTGTTTTAACCGAATCTCAATTTCCTGCAGGATTAAATAATGTGTTTAAAAGCCTGGAAACAAACTTTTCTCCCTGGGCTTTTAATCCTGCCGATAGAGCCGAATGGGCAGAGGGATTAAGCATAAAAACTATGGATGAGGACTCAAATTGCGAGATTTTGTTCTGGGTTGGCTGTGCGGGCTCTTTTGATGACCGGTATAAAAAAGTTTCCCAATCATTTGCTAAATTGATGCAAAAAGCTAATATTGACTTTAGAATCCTTGGAACTGAGGAAAAATGCAATGGAGACACGCAAGACGGCTTGGAAATGAATATCTTGCCCAAATGATGATGCAGGAAAATGTTGAAACTTTAAATAATTATAAAGTTAAAAAGATCGTTACAGCTTGTCCTCATTGTTTTCATTCACTGAAAAATGAATACAAGCAATTTGGAGGAAATTTTGAAGTTCTTCATCATTCTGAGTTAATTGACCAGATGATTGCCGACGGGAAGATTGTTCTTAATGGAAATGAAAATAAAAATGTTGTTTACCACAATTCCTGTTATTTAGGAAGATATAATCAGGTTTACCAGCAACCAAGGAATTCACTTAGTAAAATTAGCGGCGTTAATCTTGTTGAAATGGAGCGGAATAAAGATAAAGGATTTTGCTGCGGTGCGGGTGGGGGCAGAATGTTTTTAGAGGATGAAGAAGGAGGCAAAATAAACAACGAAAGAACGAGGGAAGCTTTGGAAACAAATCCTGATACAATTGCTTCCGCTTGTCCGTTCTGTATGACGATGTTAACAGACGGAGTAAAACACTCATGAAAGAACTGAAGAAGTAGAAATTAAAGATATTGCTGAAATTATTCTGGAAAATTCTAATTAACAATCATTAACCATTATAGGAGAGAATTATGGAAAAATTCAACGAGTTAGTTCAGTACGTTCAGAGCCTGGAGACCGATTTTCATAAGTTTTATGAAAAAGGACAAGCAGCTGCCGGAACACGCGTTCGCAAAGGTTTAAGCGAATTGAGAAAACTGTGCCAGGATGTTAGAAAAAATGTACAGGATGTAAAAGCTGAAAGAAAAGCTTCAAAGGGCTGATCGAACTAATTTCTAAAAGTTCTAAAACTGAGGGCTGGATTATCAATTTAATTCAGCCCATTTTTTTATATGAAAACATTATTTAGCTTTACATTGTTTCTGCTTGCTGCTGGATTTCAATATTATCTCTACATTCCCTACAAAGAAGTAATTGAAGAAATTCCTTTAGCAAAAGATTCAATTGTTACATGTAGAATCCGTATTGTTGGCGACCTTATGTGTCATTCAACCCAGTTTAATTATGCACACGTTGAAGATGACAGTTTTGATTTTACGGGTGTTTACAGTGAGGTAAGGAATTATATCAGTGAGGCAGATATTTCTATTGGGAACCTGGAAACTGTAACTGCAGGAAAGACAAAAAAGTACAGCGGTTATCCTTTTTTTAATGCTCCGGACGATTTTCTATATGCTCTAAAGTATGCTGGTTTCGATCTTTTTATGACTGCAAACGATCATGCCATTGACCGCGGTGCCAGCGGCGTAAAAGGACTATCGAGCAATTGAGTAAGTATGGTCTTCATCAAACCGGTACTTTTATTTCGCAGGAAGATAAAGATTCGTTAAGAATCTTTCTGGTAAACGGAATTAGGATTGCTATGCTTGCTTATGCTGAACATACTAATGGTGTTCCCATTCCTAAGGGGAAGTCGTACTTAATCAATTTAATTGATGAAGAACTTATTGCCGAAGATATTTTAAATGCAAGACACAAGGGAGCCGAAGTAGTTCTGGTTCATTTTCATTACGGACCAGAATATGACAGGGAACCAAGTAGTTACCAGCAGGAAGTTGTAAACAAAACCATAGAACTTGGTGCAGATATTATAATTGGCGGGCATCCACATGTAATTCAACCTGTGGATTATTTTACATCAGAAAATGGGAATTTAGATACTGGTTTTGTTGCTTATTCGATGGGAAATTTTGTTTCAAATCAGCGATGGAGATATTCTGATGTTGGATTAATTCTAACAATAGACATCGCAAAAAACAGGAACACTGATTCGGTTTTTATAAATAATGTAAGTTATTTGCCTGTTTGGGTTTTCAGAGGAATAACTGAAAATGGAAAAGAATATATTGAACTACCTTATGGAATCAACCTGGAAGATTCAGTTTATTCTTATCTGTCAAAAAGTGATAAGCAAAAAATGATGCAGGCATTTGAAGACACAAAGTATATAATTACCAAATACTCAAAAAATATTAGTTTAGATTCTGCTTACGCTAAAAAAAATCATATCCTCAATTCGGTTAGTAATTAGCCTGTTGGTTAACTTAAAACTACTCATTCCAATCCTTAGTATATTTATAATCAAAAATTATTTATTAAATCTCTGTAACCGTATTGAAAAGTAAATCCTCTCTTGGTTTAATATTTTTAACTGTATTTGTAGATCTTCTTGGTTTTGGGATACTGATTCCTATTCTTCCATCATTTGCAAAAGTAGAACTATTAGTAGATGAAACTGCAATCGGAATTGCTATTGCAGTCTATTCCTTCGTGCAATTTTTATTTAACCCGGTTTTAGGAAGATTATCCGATAAACACGGCAGGAAACCTGTAATTGTTGTTAGCCTTCTAATTAACGCAATTGGTTACATTATTTTTGCTTTCACAACATCTTTTGTGGTGCTTTTAATATCAAGAATAGTTGCGGGAGTTGGCGGAAGCAGCATTGGCGTCGCACAGGCATACATAGCTGATGTAACAACTAAAGAAAATCGGGCGAAAGGAATGGGGATAATTGGTTCAGCTTTTGGTTTAGGATTTGTATTTGGTCCGCTCATAGGAGGTTTCCTTTCTCACTATGGTTATATGATTACCGGATTTGGTTCCGCATCATTTTCAATTCTTGCTTTTATTTTAACTCTAATATTGCTACCCGAATCTAACCTGAACAGGGAAGCAGCCAACTTGCGCGAAAGAAAGCTGTTTGATATAAATGGTTTAAGAAAAGTTTTTGCAAAACCCGAACGTGCAATTTTAATTTTTCTTTTCTTTGTACTTACTTTTTCGTTTGCAAATATTTATGGTACTTTCGCTCTTCTTGGATTGCAGATTTATGGTTTTACTGATCTGCAAAATGGATATATGTTTGGAATTATAGGTTTAACTTCTGCAATTGTGCAGGAAGGATTAATTGGCAGAATTAGTAAAGCAATAAATAGGAAAACTCTTCTTAAAATAGGATCGTTTTTAATTATGGTTACGCTTGCATTAATTCCATTTGGCGGTTCGTTTTTGGGTTTAGCAATTATTTCGGTTTTTCTTGCTTTAGGAACCGGAATTTTCCAGCCGACTGTTTTAAGTCTTATTTCAGAAGTTACTCCTGAAACTGAACAGGGAGTTACTTTAGGCGTTAATCAATCGGTTTCTGCTTTTGCACGAGTTTTAGGACCACTATGGGGTGGTTTTGCATTTGAGTTTCTTGGTTATCCGTTCCCCTTTTTAACAGGAGCTGCATTTACTTTGGTTTTATTTATTGCAACGCTTTTTTTATATCCCTAAAAGAATAAAGGTTTGACATATTAAAAAGTCTCCCTTTAGTAAAGGGAGTACCCCGACGAAGTCGGGGGGAGGGATTTGTAAAACCAAAATTAAACTTCAATGCCAAAACAAAATGGACTTATAACAAACCTTAGAGAAATACCGTATAACCCAAATCTACAAGACCGTGCAAGGGAAATGCGGAATAATTCTACAAAAAGTGAGATAAAGTTTTGGTGCGAACTGTTAAGAAAAAGAGAAACAGGATACCAGTTCTATCGGCAGAAAGTAATCGATCACTACATAGTCGATTTTTACTGCGCAAAATTAAAGTTAGTTGTAGAAATAGATGGGGAAAGTCATGAAGGAAAAGAAAAATACGATATAAAGAGAGATGATATTTTAAACTCGTATGGATTGAAAGTTCTTCATTATAATGATAATACTTTGCTTCATAATTTCCAGTTAGTTGAAAAAGATTTTAAGAAACAGTTAAAACTTAGAGAAAGTGAGCTTGAGCTGAGATAAGGGAATCCCCCGTCTTCGCTCCGCTCAGACACCCCCTTTATTAAAGGGGGACTTTTGTATATTTTTTTCATTAAATTATTTAATTGAAAATAGTTGGATCAAGTATTACCTAGCACATTTCATTTATAATGAGATTTCTTATTTTTGCACTTGTTAAAGTTTATTGAATAAGAATATTAAAGATCGATAAAATAGAAATAGAGAACGATTTTCATAATGTACAAACAAATCTAGTAATAATATGAGAGCAAAATTTATTTTTGGTTTCAGCTTTTTAATTTGTAATATTATTTAATCGCATGCGACATTTCACAACACTGAATCAGAATATGAAGAGTTTATGCCGCTTACAGTTGGTAATAAATAGCTTTTCGGTACAAAATTAGGTGGTGATAATGATAATATAAAATATTCGGTCCATTATGGAAGTAATTGCGATTGATACAATACATAGTAAAAAATATTTTAGAATAAAAAACCTCAAATTTTGAAAAAGATTCACTCAGGCATTACTATTATCATAAAAGGTTTTCAAGTGATACTCTTTTCACATTATTCTATATTGAAAAAACAAACGAATACATAGAAATAGTCGATGCAATTTTTTCCAAAAGTATAGGAGATACCGTTGTTGTACAACCACCTGGAAAATTATTAACAGGATGCAAGGGTGAAATTAGAATTACAGAGAAATCAGTAAATACTATTAAAATAATGTATGATGGGAACGTGTTCTATTGACGAAGAACAATGGGTAAACGTATAAAAGAGGTTTTGGCATTGTTGGAAATGTACAATATGGACCTCGTCAGAATTGATAGATTATTTGATCAATTAGTCGGTTTTGGAAAAGTTATTTAACAGTTAATCTTATCTTTTTTTATTACCTTCCCTTTACTCATAATGCCTATCTTTGCATAACTAAAAAAGTTATATCATAAAATGCTCAAAATCGGAAACATAGAAATAGAAAAAGCAATCGTACTTGCGCCAATGGAGGATGTTACAGATGCATCCTTCCGGTTGGTTTGCAGGGAGCTTGGAGCAGATCTTGTTTACACTGAGTTTGTAAACTCTGAGGGATTGATACGCGCAAATGCAAACACACATAAGAAGTTAAAAATAAATGAAGAAGAAAGACCTGTAGGAATTCAGATTTACGGTGCTAATATAGATTCAATGGTTGGCGCTGCAAAAATTGCTGAAGCAGAAAATCCTGATCTTATTGATATTAACGCTGGCTGCTGGGTTAAAAATGTTGTAGGGCAGGGAGCTGGTTCCGCGCTTTTAAAAGATCCTCCTTATATGCAAAAACTTGTGGAAGCAGTTGTTAAAACAACTTCACTTCCTGTAACAGTTAAAACAAGGTTGGGCTGGGATGAAAACAGTATTCAAATACTGGAAGTTGCAAAACGAATGGAAGATGCAGGAGCCAAAGCATTAACAGTTCATTGCAGAACACGCAAAGCAGGGCATACCGGTGAATGCAGATTGGGGATGGATTCCAAAAGTTATGGAGGTTGTTGATATTCCTGTAATCTTAAACGGTAATGTTCTTTCTGCTTACGATGTTAAAAGTGCTTTCAATCAAACCGGGGCTGATGGAATTATGATTGCAAGGGGAGCGATAGGAAATCCCTGGATATTTAAAGAAGCAAAAGAATTAATGGAAACCGGTTCAATAAAAACTGAAATTGATGAAGAACTAAAAATAAACACAGCACTTCGCCATCTTAAACTTGCAATAGAAATCAAAGGAGAAAGAAGAGCAGTGCTGGAACATAGAAAATACTATTCTGGCTATCTTAAAGGAATGTATGCGGCTTCAAAACAGCGCAACTCGTTAATGCAATATCTTACTTATCCCGAGGTTGAGGAATCGCTTCTCAAATACCTTGAAAAGCTTAAAGAGTATAAATCCGAAATAAGAGAATTAAATCATTAAATCTTCTTATATTTATAAAAAGATTTTAAGTTAATTCTGCACACCGAGTTTTGAAGATAAATAAAGATAAACTTGCCCGTATAATTTCTACTCTGTTTGTACCACCGGCATTTACAATAATTACATTTACAATATTTGCTCTTCTGCTGGAAAATGAATCTCAAAAGCAATTTGTGGTTATACTTGTTGCATTTATTTTTGGTTTTGTTGCTCCGATTGCTCTCTTTATTGTTTTTCGTAAATCAGGTAAACTCGCAGATCAGGATGCTTTAATAAAAGAGGAACGAACTATCCCATTTTTTATTGCCACAGGTTTCTACGCAATCGGTTTAGTACTTCTAATAATTTTCAAAGTAAATATAATTTCAATCGCATTCTGGTTTTGTTATATTTCTAATACACTGCTAACTATTTTAATAAATCGTTATGAAAAGATAAGCGCACATACAATGGGCGCAGCAGGGCCAATGGCTGCATTTACTTTTGTTTTTGGTCCAATGGCTCTTTTCTTTATATTACTGGTTATTATTGTTGGATGGGCAAGGATAAGGTTGGAATGTCATTCATTCATCCAGGTTACACTTGGATTTTTCTTCGCGTTTATTTCAACTTATCTTCAAATTTTTCTAATCGTAAAAATATTTGGTTGATAAATTTGATAAATTATTTTAATAAACTAGTAAATAGCATAATGATGATAAAATACAAATCTGAAAATAGTATTGGCATTCTTACATTGAATCGTCCTGAAAAAAGAAATGCACTTCATCCCGATTTGGTTAAACAAATGAAGGAAAAATTGAAGGAAATAGAAAAGGATGAAGAAATTAAAGTTTTAATCATTACAGGAGAGGGAAAAGCATTTTGTGCAGGAGCAGATCTAGAATATCTGGATAAATTAAGAGCTTATTCATCAATTGAGAATGAAAAAGATTCGCGAGAACTGGCTGAATTATTCCTGATGATTTACAACTTTCCAAAACCTGTTATTGCAGCAGTTAATGGAGCAGCAATAGCCGGCGGATGCGGATTAGCTTCTGTGTGTGATTTAATTGTGGCAAACGAAGATCATTCTAAAGTTTGGATACTCTGAAGTAAAGATTGGTTTTATTCCGGCTATGGTTTCCACATTTCTCATCAGGAAAGTTGGGGAGGGAATAGCAAGGCAGTTATTTCTATCTGCGGATATTATTACTGGCAAACGAGCTTACGAAGTAGGATTTGTTAACTACTTATATAATAATGTTTTAGATGGTGCAATGGAAGTAGCTTCTAATTTAATTCAAAATTCTTCGTATAGTATGAAATTAACAAAAGATATGATCAAGACTGTTTCACAATTATCAGTTGAAGATGCAGTGGAATATTGCATTAAATTAAATACGATAAGTCGTTCCTCAAAGGATTTTAAGGATGGTTTAGATAATTTTTTAAGCAATAAATAGAGAGAAGAATGTCTGAAGATTTGAAAAAACATATCCGGAGCATAAAGGATTTTCCTAAAAAAGGAATAATGTTCAGGGATATTACAACACTTTTAAAGGAACCGGAAGCATTGATGAAACGTTGGATCAATTGATTAATTTATGTGAAGGATTAAAGATTGATAAAGTTGTTGGGATTGAATCGAGAGGATTTATTTTCGGATCATTGCTTGCTCAGAAGCTTGGTGTGGGTTTTATTCCTGCAAGAAAACCAGGTAAACTTCCTGCTGAGACTGAATCTGCAACTTACCAGCTTGAATATGGCGAAGATAAAATTGAAATGCACAAAGATGCTATAAATCCTGGTGATAAAGTTCTTTTGCATGATGATCTGCTTGCTACAGGCGGAACTGCAGAGGCAGTGGTAAAACTAATTGAAAAGCTGGGTGGGGAAGTAGTGCAAATCTCATTTCTTATTGAGTTACCTTTTTAAATGGCAGGAATAAATTTGATGGGTATGATATTAAATCATTAATAATGTATGATGATGAGAATTGAAGCTTAGTGGAACTCTGTGAAAGAATGGTTGCACAGAGATCCACAGAGAAGACACGGAGAGTAGTAACTACTTCCACCCTTTAGGTGCAATTACAACCACAAATTCACCTTTAATGGTTTTCTCATCAATTTGCTGCTTTAGTTCCGAAGGATAACCTCGCCAGGCCTCTTCAAACTTTTTTGTAAGCTCACGGCAAACAACTACAAATCTATCAGGCATATATTCAACTAATTCATCTACCAGTTTTTTAATCCTGTAAGTTGACTCATACAAAACAATTGTTCTTTTTTCTTCTGATAATTCCTTTAATTTTTTCTGTCTTCCTTTTTTCTGTGGAAGAAATCCTTCAAACACAAAAGAATCTGTAGGTAAGCCGCTTACGGTTAAAGCAGCAATAAGAGCAGTTGCTCCCGGAATAGGAATTAATTCAATATCTTCTTTTATTGCCTGGGATATAAGCCTTACACCAGGATCGGAAATTGCCGGAGTTCCGGCGTCTGAAACTAATGCGCAGTTATCTCCATTTTGAATTCTCTTTAATGCTGCAGGAATTTTCTTAGTTTCTGATACTGCATTAAATGAAACCAATTGCTTAGTAATGTTGAAGTGTTTGAGGAGTCGTGAAGTAATGCGCGTATCCTCGCATAAAATAAAATCAACCTGTTCAAGAGTTTCCAAAGCGCGGGTGGTTATATCACTCAGGTTGCCAATTGGTGTGCTTACGATGTAAAGTTTGCCAGACATTTTCCAAAAATACTTTAAAATGAGAACGGCTCCAAAAATGGGAGCCGCCTCATGCAAGTAGTTTAAATTTGTGATTATTTAGACATCATAAAGTTCAGAACTTTTTCGATAACTTGCAAGCCCTCTTCAAGTTCATCATCTGTAATATTTAATGGCGGGCGGAACCTGATCGATTTTTCGCCGCAGCCAAGTATAAGCAGTTTTTCTTTTTCGCAAATTGTTCTGAACTCATCTCTTTGTTCTGCAGAGGGCATATCAAACGAACACATCAATCCCAATCCTCTTGCATTATTAACAAGCTGAGGAAATTGAACTTGTATTTCATACAGCCTGCGTAATAAGTAATTTCCTCTCTCTTTTGCATTTTCAACCAGGTTATCTTTTTCAATTACTTCCATAATATATTTTGAGCGAACCATATCTACAAAGTTTCCACCCCAGGTTGAATTTATTCTGCTTGAAACTTTGAAGCAATTATCTTTCACTTCATCAATCCTGTCGGAAACCATTATTCCGCAAACCTGTGCCTTTTTACCAAATGCAATTATATCCGGTTTAACATAATGTTCGTAAGCCCAGAACTTACCAGTTAAACCAAAACCGGTTTGCACTTCATCAAACATTAAAAGAATATCGTTTTCATCAGCAATTGCTCTCAGTTCCTCAAAAAATTCTTTACGGAAGAAATTATCTCCGCCCTCTGCCTGGATCGGCTCAAGAAGGATAACTGCAATATCATCCGGATTGTCTTTTATTGCATTTTTAATTTCCCGGATTGCTTTTTCCTCCAGTTCAATTATTCTATCAATATTATTTTCTAGAGGAAAAGTTATTTTTGGATTTATAATTCTAGGCCAATCAAATTTTGGGAAGTATTTTACTTTAATTGGATCGGTGTTTGTTACGGAAAGAGTGTATCCGCTTCTTCCGTGAAATGCTTCTTTAAAATGAATTACCTGGAGACCTTTTTCTTCTTTAATTCCTTTTTCAAAATTCTTCTGTACTTTCCAATCGAAAGCTGCTTTTAAACCATTCTCTACAGCAAGAGATCCACCGGAAACAAAAAAGAGGTACTTCATATAATCCGGCTTTGCAACATTAGCAAAAGTCTCTACAAATTCAGCCATATAAGTTGTGTAAATATCAGAGTTACTGGGTTTGTTAACCGCTGCATAACCTAAAACTTCTCTTACCTCTTCCGAATTGAGGTATGGATGGTTAAATCCTAACGGTGATGAAGCAAAGAATGTGAAAAAATCTATATAAGTTTCGCCTGTTTTTTCATCAACTAATTTGTTCCTGTTGCTGTTTTTAAGATCGAGAACAATCTTAAATCCATCGGCGAGCATACTTTTACCAATTACTTCATGTACCTTTTCTGCAGGTGTTATTGTTTCAATAATCATATTTTTTCCGTTTTGATTAGATAAAATAAAATTTGAGATTGCAACAATTGTGCAAAAATCATTGCAAAGATTAGATTGGGATAAAGAGGATTAAAAGACGTTTTCAAAAGCCGAAACAAAGTAGCTCCGGTAATTTTCACAAAAAGAGTAAAACATTGAATTTATTGCTTAACTAATTAATAATTTCTGTAAAATTATATCAAAAACTAATCAGCCACTAGAAATATTGCAAACCTATAATTAGTGAAATATGTAATATTTAGCTCAAAATAGTACGTTACGGTGAGCAATTGACAATTAGGTTTTAATTAGTTACACTTACTGTAACAATTAAAAAAATTATGTCAGCATCAACAAAACTTTCAACATCGGTAAAGGCAATTTGCTTTTTGAGCAGCAATTATCCTGAGCCAAAGTCGAGCCCTGAGATTGCGGAGAATATCGGGATAAATCCTTCAAAACTGAGGAAGATTTTATCGATGTTAGTTAAAAACGATATTGTAAAAAGCACACATGGAACTAGTGGTGGATTCACACTAAATAGAGATTCTACTGAGCTTCATCTGCAGGAAATTTATTGTGCGCTAGAAGACAGGAAGGCATTTTATCTTGATGTGCAGAAGGAAGATGTTAAAAAAAATAGTGTGCCTGCCAAACTTAACAGTTACTTCCTGGAACTGTTTTCTGATATCCAGGTTGATATCGAAGAAAAAATGAAAACTATAACTATTAAATCAATTTTAGAAAATATTAACAACGAAAAAATAAGGAGCACTAAGATGGATTTCCTTAAAACATTAGGTATAAAGGATAAGAATTTCGGATCATCCACCGGAACAAAGTGGATTGAATCTCAACTTCAGAAAGTGAACTTAAAATCAGTTCACCAACAAACGGAAAATATATTGCATCTGTTTATCAGGCATCAGAAGAAGATTATGAAAAACTGGTAACAACCGCAGAGGAAGCTTTTAAATTCTGGAGAACAGTTCCTGCACCGGGAAGGGGAGAGATAGTAAGACAAATTGGATTAAAATTAAGAGAGTATAAAGAACCACTAGGAACTCTTGTTTCATTTGAGATGGGAAAATCTTTACAAGAAGGTATGGGTGAAGTTCAGGAGATGATTGATATTTGTGATTTTGCAGTTGGGCAGTCGCGCCAGCTTTACGGTTTTACAATGCAATCAGAAAGACCTATGCACAGAATGTATGATCAGTATCATCCGTTGGGAATCGTCTGCACAATTTCTGCATTCAATTTTCCGGTTGCAGTTTGGAGCTGGAACGCAATGCTTGCTGCAGTTTGCGGCGATGTGAATATTTGGAAACCTTCTTCAAAAGTTCCTTTGTCCGCAATAGCCACACAAAATATTATTTCTGAAGTTCTGAAAGAAAATAATCTTCCAGAAGGAATTTTTTCTTTGGTGATTGGAAGAGGTTCTACAATTGGAGAAAAAATATTAAATGATAAAAGAATTCCACTTATTTCTGTAACCGGTTCAACAAGAGTAGGAAGACATGCCGGTGAAGTAATTGCAAAAAGGTTTGGAAAATCTATACTGGAATTAGGCGGGAACAATGCAATTATTTTAACTCCCGAGGCTGATTTGAAAACGGCTATTCCTGCAGTTGTTTTTGGTGCAGTTGGCACTGCCGGGCAGCGATGCACTTCCACACGCAGGTTAATTATTCACGATTCAATTTATGACAAAGTAAAAGACTCTGTTATAAAAGCATATAAAAGTTTGAAGATCGGTGATCCTTTGAACGAAAAAAATCATGTTGGTCCTTTAATTGATAAAAATGCTATTAATGATTTTACTAATGCTCTTGATAAAGTTAAAGATGAAGGTGGAACAGTAGTTTATGGTGGAGAAGTGCTTTCCGGTAATGGTTATGAATCAGGTTGTTATGTGGTTCCTGCAATTGTGGAAGCAGAAAATCATTATGAAATTGTTCAGGAAGAAACATTTGCGCCAATTCTTTATCTTATTAAATACAGCAAAGATGTTGAAGAAGCCATTGAACTTCATAACGGGGTAGTGCAGGGCTTATCATCTGCAATATTTACCAATAACATGCGTGAAGCCGAAAAATTCCTATCATGTGTTGGTTCAGATTGTGGAATTGCAAATGTAAACATTGGAACATCAGGTGCTGAAATAGGCGGGGCATTTCGGCGGAGAAAAAGAAACCGGTGGTGGAAGAGAATCCGGTTCTGATTCATGGAAAGCTTATATGAGAAGACAAACAAACACAATTAATTACGGTACAACACTTCCGCTTGCACAGGGAATTAAGTTCGACATTTAGTTTTTTTACGTACCAATATTTAAAGGGAATGGTAGAAATTGCCATTCCCTTTTTTACTTCTTTTCCTCAGTCTCGTTTTGAGCAACAGGTTGAACTCTCCTCCGAACCATCCTTTTAAAACCATTTTACCGAATCATACCAAATTGACATGCAATTATTTCTTATAATTCTAAAGATGATACATTTAGAGGAGGTTGTCTCATGAAACTCATCCTGCAAAAGCTTTGGTTCAATATTTGAAAACTATAGATGAAATGAAAACTAGAGCATAAAAATATTGGTGGGACAATAATGACAACACTGGATGTAAAAAAGTTAACTTCTTGCGGATCGGATTGGGAAGGAAATCAATATACACTGCTAAGCAGAGTTAAGGTTTGGACAGATCAAATTCGAAAAAACAAGTTGTTTCCTGCTCTCCAGGAATCAATTCAAACTAATATGAACCTTGAAGAAATTCTAAGAGAAAACCTCGAATCAAAATGGTGGTTCGACAGTGAAATAAGAGCTAGAAGACTGAATGAAAGAATTACAGTTTACGAAAAAGCCCAGCAGATTGGTTTCCAGCTGGATAAGTTGTTAGAGTTTGTTGAATGGGCTCTCTATTTAAACAGACCTGTTTTAGCAGAAGGAGAAATCCTTAGAAGTTTTATAGAGGAAAATTTATCTATCAGGAAAATTACGAGCAGTAAAAATTATCTTGGTAAGGGATATTTTACTCTGCCTGATAATAAAAAGGAAATGTTGAACATCTACTATTATGAAGTGAACTGGGATTGGCATAAAAATGAAGTAATTCATAACATGGGTACGGAGTTAATCCGTTCAGTGCCTTTCGAATCAATTAAGGCTTCTACTGAGGAATTTGTAATAGATTTTATTAATAATTACCAGCAGTTATATGATCCCGTAGCATTCATATTTGAGACGGACCTGGATTTTCCATATGAAGAAACTATGCTGCCTATTGCAGAAGAAAAATTGCTGGATGAAATTAAAGTTTATTGAACCTGCGATATCCCGCTTGATAACCTGATCATATCAGTAATTATTAATGCAGTTTCAGTAAGGAAAATATCAGAATCATCTTCTTCATCCTCTGGCGGGGTTTCACCCTTTTCTAAAAGCTTAAGCCCTTTAATTTTCCTTCTTTCATTTTCTCTCTGGAATTCTTTTTCTTCCTTTTCTTCTTTCTCCTTTAACCTAACTTCTTCATTTAATGATAAAGAGTTCTTCTGTACCGCTTCTTTATATTCAAGGATATCATCTTTAAAGTAATCGAACTCAGGATTGTTATTTGTTCTTTCGTCAGAGATTTTAGATAACCTGGGAATTATTTCAGAAAGATCTCCGAACATTTTATATTCTGCAGCATCAATCTGATCCCACTTAAGAGCATTAGGTTCCGAGCTTTCACCAAACTCTTCAGGATTTACATAAGAAGGAAATTTTATATCAGGTATTACACCTAAATTTTGCGTACTGCCTCCATCTATTCTATAATACTTTGCTATGGTTATTTTAACCTGTCCAAGTTTGTCTTTTCGATGCGATGCCAACCTGTTAAGATCCAACAAGATTCTGAACGGTACCTTTACCATAAGTTTGTTCGCCGATTACTATTCCTCTACCGTAATTCTGCATTGCACCGGCAAATATTTCTGAAGCAGAAGCACTGAACCTGTTAACAAGTACAGCAACTGGTCCACTATAAATTATATCGGGATCCGGATCTTTAACTATATCAACATTATTATCCATGTCTCTAACCTGCACAACAGGTCCTTGTTCAATAAATAATCCAGCAACTTCTACAGCTTCTGTAAGTGATCCTCCGCCGTTGTTTCTTAAATCGATTATTACAGCATCAACATTTTCTGTGTTTAACTCTTCAAGAAGTTTTTTTACATCGCGGCTTGTACTCTTGTAATCCTTTTCACCATTCCGCTGCCCTTCAAAATCAGTATAAAATTTAGGAATAGTAATTACACCAACTTTATATGGCAACCCGTCATTAGTAATTTCCAAAATTTCACTTTTGGCTGCCTGATCTTCTAACTTTATTTTATCTCTTACCAAACTAATTTCGATTTGTGTTGCATCCAATCCACCTTCTGCAGGCAGAACCTGCAGTCTAACGATAGATTCTTTAGGTCCTCTGATAAGTTGGACAACATCAGTAATACGCCAACCAACTACGTCAACAAATTCACCATCTTCTCCCTGTGCAACAGCAACTATCCTGTCATCTGCCTGAAGTACTTTTGATTTAAATGCAGGACCACCCGGAATTATTTCAACAATTTTGGTGTAACCGTCTTCAGACATTAAACGTGCACCAATTCCTTCTAATGATAAGCTCATTTCTATGTTGAAATTTTCTGATGAAATTGGGGAGAAGTAATTTGTATGAGGATCAATTGCACTGGAATACGAATTCATTGCAAGTTGAAATACATCTTCGCTGTTGTACTGGGATAATAAGTCTTTCGTAATTCTCATATCTCTTTGAAAGATTTTCAATGATCTCTTCCCAATCTTTCCCATTCATTTTTAAACTCAGCGCATCATTCTTAATTCGCTTACGCCATAATTCATTTAAATCGTTATATGTTTCAGCCCAATCAGCATCTTCCCTGTTTGCGTGGAATTCTTCATCAATAGTATAATCAAATTCAGCCGCAAGGATTGTATCGATATAATCAACTCGTTCCTGCATTCTATCTTTGTACAAATTAAAAATTTCATAAAAGGGGAGAATGTTTCCTTCATTTAATTCATCATCAAGTTTGTAGCGATATTCTTCAAACTTTTCAAGATCGGAAGCTAACAAATAATTTTTACCGAAGTCTAACGCAGCAATATATTTATCGTAAATTATGGAAGAAAGCGAATCATCAAGTTGTACATCTTTATAATGATATCTCGAAAGAACTGTAGAGACAAGCTGGTTTTCGAGGAGGTAATGATTTTGTGGTGCAAGAACTTCAAGTGTATCCAGATTCATCTCATCGGCAGAGCTTGATCCAACAGATTCTGTTATGAAGAAATTTGTTGCAAGAACCAGCGCAATGATTACAGTTATTATTTTCATAGTATTTAAGAGTTTAGTATTCATTTAATAAATTTATAACTAATAATAAAATTGTATAGAGTAGAATTAAATGGAAATAATTTTCCATTAAAATAACACATTATTCAGAAGCTAAATAGTCTTTAAAATATAGATCATCAAGGCAAAAATGATGAATGGCTTAAACGAACAGAATTAATTGATTATTCTAATTGAACGGGAATAAACTAAGAAGCGTTTATACTTCTGTTAAAAATATATTCAACGTTTTTAATCATCTGCCCGGAGCTAAAAATCTGTTCAACTTCTTTTTTACTTAAATGATTCATAACAGTTTCCGATTTCATAAGTTCATCTTTAAGATTTTTATCTTTATCAGCCCAAACATCCATGGCAGAAGTTTGAACAATTTTATAGGCATCTTCTCTTGTAATTCCTTTATCAATTAATTTTAATAAAACTGCCTGGGAAAAAACCAATCCGCGTGTAAGTTCAAGGTTTCTTTTCATATTATCAGGGTAGATTAGTAAATGCTTAATAAGTTTTGTCATAAGATCGAGCATATAATCAAGCGCAATAAAACTATCAGGTATAATTATTCTTTCAACGGAAGAATGAGAAATATCTCTTTCGTGCCAGAGAGCAACATTTTCTAAAGCAGCCATAGCATTACTTCTAAGTACCCTTGCTAATCCAGTTACTCTTTCGCTTACAATTGGGTTACGCTTATGAGGCATTGCCGAAGAACCTTTCTGACCTTTGGAAAAATATTCTTCTACCTCTAAAACTTCAGTTCTTTGGAGGTGCCTAATTTCAATCGCAATTTTTTCAAGGGTAGCACCACTTAAAGCCAGTACACTCATAACTTCTGCATGCCTGTCACGCTGAATAACCTGTGTTGAAACCGGTGCCGGTTTTAATCCCATTTTGCTGCAAACAAATTCTTCAACTTTAGGCGAAAGATGTTCAAATGTTCCAACTGCTCCAGAAATTTGTCCTACACTTATTGATTCAATTGCATTGGTTAGCCTATCAATATTTCTTTTTACTTCTTCATACCATAGAGCAAACTTAAGTCCCATAGTTGTTGGTTCAGCATGAATTCCGTGCGATCTGCCAACACAGATTGTATTTTTATGTTCGATGGCTCTTACTTTAAGTGCATCTTTTAATTCATTTAATCTTTTTAAGATAAGTTCGCCAGCAGTTTTCATCTGGTAGGAGAGGGTAGTATCTAAAATGTCTGAAGAAGTCATACCGTAATGAATATGACGAGATTCAGGTCCTACGTATTCTGCAACATTAGTTAGGAAAGCAATTACATCGTGCTTGGTTGTTTCTTCAATTTCAAGGACACGCTTAACATCAAAATTTGCTTTTTCCTTAATCACTTTAACATCTTTGTGCGGAATCTCGCCAAGTTCGGCACGCGCCTCACATGCGAGCACTTCAATTTTTAGCCAGGTAGAAAGTTTAAATTCATCTTCCCAAATCTTACCCATTTCTGGAAGTGTATATCTTCCAATCATCTGCTGCGCTCCAGTTTCATTTGTTTTATTATTTTTTTGTGATCTCTGATAATTTTAACATCAATAACCTGACCTGTTCTAAATTCATGGAAAACTCCAAAGATTGTATTTTCATTATTTATCTTGAAATCATTTATTTCTATAATAATATCACCAACTTCTATTCCAGCCATTATCTGCAGGAGAGTTACTGTAAACTTTAGTAACGATAACTCCTTTGGTATCATTAAGATCATAATAGGTTGCAATACCTTCATCAATAGATTGGATTCTCATTCCAATTTCAAAATCCCTGTTAATTTTTCCATGCTCTTTTAATTCATCAACAATTCGTAATCACTTTATTTATCGGAATAGCAAAACCGAGACCTATACTTCCCGTATTTCCACCAGCTGTAAATATCAGTGTGTTCATTCCAATTATTTCACCAAGACTGTTAACTAAAGGTCCGCCGCTGTTCCCACCATTAATAGCAGCATCTGTTTGGATCATATTTAAATAATATCTTTCGTTAATTGGTTCAAGGTTCATACCGGATGCACTAACTACACCAACAGTTACAGTTGGTTTTTCATTCAGTTCAAATAATCCGAAAGGATTACCAAGCGCAATTACCCATTCGCCAATAATAATATCATCAGAATTTCCAGGTTCAATGAGTGGAAGGTTTTCACCATCAATTTTAAGCAGGCAAATATCGGAAGCCATATCAGTTCCAACAACTTTGGCTTCAAACGTTCTTCCATCTGTTAACGTTACTTTTACTTCAGTTGCATTTCCAGCAACGTGATCGTTAGTAACAATATAACCATCTGCTGAAATAATATAACCTGAACCAAGTCCCTTTACTTCTCTGTTTGTGGAACCCCTGTCACCAAAAAATTGCCTGAAGAAAGGATCATCAAAAAAAGAAAAAAATGGATCTTTATACTGCCTTATTTCGATAACGTTAATACCAACTACAGAAGGACTGACTTTTTCTACAGTTTCAGTTAATATGTTTTTCCTGGAATTTGGATATTTCATCATTTAAGTTATTTCTATCCTGGTATTGGGTTAGAACAAATTCTGTCTCATCTGGATTTGTAGAATTCTTTTCATTATTGCCATCTGCTTTAATAAAAAGGATTCCTGCAAAAAGAAGTGCAACAGAAATAATAGTGATGATGTATGTTTTTGTATTAATCATTTTTTATAACTCTGCTAGATTTTTGTTTCTCAATTATTTCTTTAAGTGGTTCAATATGTTTAATGAAAATAATCATAAGCACTGCTGCCACAATAGCTATAAGTGATGAACTGCTATCCGGTTTTATTGTGGAATATTTCATTGCTATATCAACTGTATTAAAGAGTAACAGCAAGGTAAAAATAGTTGCTGCAATATTAGCAATATGATGATTTCTTTTCATCAGATAAAATATTACCCAAAGAAGAATCCAACTCAAAACTAATGTAGGGAAAAATAACAAGTCCTCCACCCGCAGCCACTGCAAGTCCTCTTCCTCCTTTAAAGCCGAGCCAGGGATTAAAACAGTGTGCAAAAACAGCAAACATCATTGCCAGTGCCGGGAATATAAATGATTCCGGAAAGAGCAGGTGAAGAAGATAAGCACTTAATGCACCTTTAAAAGCATCAATTAAGAGAACAGAAACACCGATAAGTTTAGATTTACTAGTACGAATTGTATTTAAGGCTCCTACATTTCCTGAACCATCTTTGGTAATATCTATACCCCTAAAAGTTTTTACCAGCAGAAAAGCGGTTGGAATTGAACCTAATATATAACCGATTGATGTACTTAAAAGAAATTCCATTAAATATAATAAATACAATTGATTGAAGATTTTAATTTAATGAAAAATCGAGATAATATAATGGGCTTAATTTTGGTAAGCTTGAAGTAAGGACTTCTTAAGCAATTGAAAATATTTGAGGCGACGGTCGGATTCGAACCGACGAATAAAGGTTTTGCAGACCTTCGCCTTAGACCGCTTGGCCACGTCGCCTTATTTTAAAATAGAATTTAGAAATTCCCGTCCTTTTCCAGATTTTAAAATTTTTCTCTATTAGCTGCTCTAGCTTCTATCTTCAAATTTTTCAAAATAAATTAGCTCAAAAGGGCATCTATTTTTCGTGGCTTTAACTTTACCACTATTATGAAGAAGCAATCGTCTTTCAAGATTATTTGTTAGCCCGATATATCGTTTTAAATCTTTCTTACTTTTAAGAACGTAAACATAATTCATTTTTTAATCTGAGACCGCTCTTGCCCGCCGAAGGCGGGTGAAGCCACGTCGCCTAAAAAATGAAAATCCACTAAGTGTGGATTATTCGAGGGAAATGAATTTCCAGAGCGGGAGACGGGACTCGGACCCGCGACATTCACGTTGGCAACGTGATGCTCTACCAACTGAGCTACTCCCGCATTCAAAATAATAAAACTTTATTTTGCGGCTCAAATATAATAGGATTACCTATTTGTTGCAACAGAGTTATAAAAGGGATAAAAAAAGAGCCGCACAAAGCGGCTCTATATTAAAATGAATTGGATAGAAGTTTACTTAGTTAGTAACATCTTCTTTACTTCAACTTTACTTCCTGATTGAAGTTTGTAGAAGTAAGCACCGCTTGGTAAATTACTAGCATCGAAAGTTACTTCGTGAATGCCTGCCTCCACCTGTCCGTTTACAAGAAGAGCTACTTCTTCACCAACAAGATTGTAAACAGCAAGATTAACAAATCCTGTTTCAGGAATTCTAAATTCAATCTGTGTTGAAGGATTGAACGGATTTGGGAAATTCTGTCCTAATGCAAAGTGTGAAGGACCTTTAACATCCACCTCGATCACATCAGAATACTCATAAGTACCCTGGAAATCGATTTGTTTCAGTCTGTAAAAATAAATACCAGTTTCAACAGTTTTATCAATGTATGAATATTCCTGTGGTTCTGTTGTGGTACCATAGCCGTTTACATAACCCACAGTAACATATTCGCTATTTTCAGCTTTTCTTTCAATTTCAAACATCTGGTTGTTTATTTCTGTAGCAGTTGACCAATCTAAAACTACGTTTCCATTTGTGTTAACATTTGCTGTAAAAGAAGTTAATTCAACCGGTATCCGACGTAGATCTATCCAGAATATACTCGTGCAGCATCTGTATTAGATTCAAGAGTACGACAAATCTGTTCCTGCAACAATGCCAATTCCAACAACAATTTCAGTATTATTCAGCAATTCATACGGACCAGAACCAATATAGGATCTATGATCATCAGGTGTGGTTGCCGGGGGTACTATTATACCAATCCACTCTCTTAATACAAATCTAATTGTGGTAGCATCTCCAGGGTAATCTGAAGTAGTTGTACCACCAATTATTCCATCAAAAGCTATCGAACCGTAATAGCTGGCATCATTAGCTCCGCCATTTTCCCACTGGTAAACAAGGTTTCTGGTTCATCACATCACCTCTGTTAATTGGGAAACCAGATGCACCCCCAGATATCCCAATCACTAAAGAATCCGGCATAAAAATCATTTATATCAGATCCAGTTCCATTTTGAAAAGTATATTTCAGAAAAATAAAATCATCACCTGTGTTTGAGAGGATTCCTAGTAACTTGTTACACCATACGAGTACTATGATTTCCGGATTCATTGTGGAAGTTGTTGATTGAAATTTAGGTTGAACCTGTCGTTATCGGAATCAAATTTACGCAGCTCCACCAATGAGGATTACCTCAACACGTCGTAAGGCTATCACAATCCCTGGAAACACCGAAAGACATCTGGTACATTATCTCCAGCAGTAAACATGCCAATATTGCTGGTTAAAACTACTCCATTTCCCGCTGGTGTTGCGGCAATCATGGCCAAGATAGCCATTATCAGAAGACAGTAACTTAAAAGCTCCTGTATTATGATCGAATGTTTGCGCATTATATGAAAGTCCCTGTTAACGTAAAGGCAGCAGGAAATAGGAAAAAATTGTAAAAATAATTTTTCTCATAACCACCTCGGTTTTTATTAACAAAATACTAACTGTCAAATTGAATATCCTCTCAAAGAATTTTCCAGCTAGTCAACAATTAATGATCTTTATTTCTTTTTAAAGTTTTCACTTCCCCCAACTGAATCATTGTTTGTAATAGAGTTTAATGGATTCGATATTTTATAATAATAAGAAATTATTTATTGGAAGACAATAGTAACTGTGATTAATTTTGAGGATAAAAAAAGAGCCGCGCAAGGCGGCTCTTAAAAATAAGATGTTTATTTTGAAAATTATTTCATCAATAACATCTTTTTAGCTACAACGTTATTACCCGATTGTAGTTTATAGAAGTATAGCACCACTTGGCAGTGAAGAAGCATCAAAAGTAACTTCAAAGAATCCTGCTTCTGAAAAACCATCAACAAGTACAGCTACTTCTTCTCCAATTAAATTATAAACAGCTAAGCGAACATTACCGGTTTCAGGTACACTGAATTTAATATTGGTTGAAGGGTTAAATGGGTTTGGATAGTTTTGTTCAAGATCAAAAGTTAAAGGACCATTTACATCTACTTCAATTTCATCAAAGTACTCGTAGTGATCCAAGGAAATCGAGTTGTTTTAGTCTGTAGAAATAAATGCCTGTGTTTACAGTTACATCAGTATAACTATAATTCTGAGGTTCGGTTGTTGTTCCGTGTCCTTCAACATAACCTATTGTTGCAAATTGTCCTTCTTCTGTTCTTCTTTCAATTTCAAACAACTGGTTGTTTGTTTCTGTAGCAGTTGACCAGTTAAGTTCAACCTGACCACTGTGATTAACATTTGCTGTGAAAGAGGTTAACTCTACCGGAATAATTGCAGGAAGAGCATCACCGAAATAATAATCATCAATATACATTTCATCGGTTGCAGCTGCACCAAAGAAGTCATTTACAGCAAGTTGGTTAGGTTTTGTTCCGGCCTGCGTCCAATCCCATGTTGCAATCATGTGTTAAATTTGAAGGATTTGTTGCAAGCCAAAACTCAGCAAGAGGAGGGTAGCATCCAAATCTACACATACAATGACCTGATTCCACTGAGCATCGAACCAGGTAAATGAGTTACATTTGTTGATCCACCGCCACCGCCGCCGGTTGTATCTAATCGACCAGTGCCTCCTACATCAAAATATGCAATCCATTCCCCATTCAAATCGTACCGTCAAAGTCATTCATTGTATTAAAGTAACCAGATTTACCAGCCGGAATATAAAAATTGAAGCTCATATACCATGTTGCCTGTTGTCAGATCTCCGTGTCTTCTTATAAAGTCGTTACCTGATACAACTACAACAGAATTGCTTCCACTATAAAGAATAAAGATCAGAAACAAATGGATCTTCACCAGTTCCGCCACCACCAGACCAGGTATCCCAATCTACGTTATTCTGAGCTACTAATTGCGTACCAGCAGTGTAGAGCTCAAAATCATCTGTAAATGTAGTGCTGCCGCCTATATCTTCTGTTACAATTGTTTGGTAATATGCAACGGGATCGCCAAATGCAGTTGCGGGAACATCCTGAGTTGCATCCGGAGGAAAGTTCGATGTAGGAGCATAACTCCAACCAGCACCAGCTTCCAATGTACCAAAAGAAGCAGGAATTGGATAGGGTGCAACTGGATTCTCATTCCAGTAACCACTGGGTTGTTCAAAAGAAGCAAAAATAAGATAATACATACCAGGTGTCATATCAAAATCGATGGCACCGGAGCTATACCATCCCTCACCAGGACCCTGAGGTGAAACATCGACTGAGCTTACCAGGTTATATGTACCCACCTGGGCAGCACCTTCATATATGCAAAACCACATTTGCGTTGCAACTGTAGGTGCAAGATACATACGATGCTCAATTATTTTACGCTCAGTTGTACATGTAAAAAGGTTACCACGTGAACGAGGACCTGCAGAAAATCCGTTTTGGTTTAAACCAAAAACCTCCTCGAGAGGAACACGGTCCCCGTCTAAAGATAATTTCGTGTGGCTTTGGATTTACCTGGAAGTTGGCGTCTTTGTCCACATTCGGTTGGTTTTGTGCAAAGGACAAACCAAAAAAGAGAACGAACAGAAAAAGTAAACTAAAGAATTGTTTCATAAAGAAATCTCCTTTATTAAGTGAGTGATGATGTTAGTTAAGAACAAAATACTATTTAAGGTTTTTGATCGCACGATTTAACATAAAAATTTAATGAAAATATTTGGAAATGTATTCGTTGGTTTAATTGCACACCTCACTGAATATGAATAGTATTCAAAAAATAGAAATCCCAAGCAGAAAAATATGAAAGTTCAAAAACTACTATCACTATATTAAGAAAATAATATAAAAAATCAACTAACAATCAAAAAAATACTCCTTCTAATCATTTTATTTTTTACTTTTTGACACATTATACTTTATATTTTGAGAAAATCTTAATAATGGCTTATTCTGATGTATAAACTACAAAGATTAGAGCTGGTAGAAAGCTTAAGAAATAAAGGAATTACTGACGATGTATTTTTACAGTCTTTGCTAAATGTGGAACGTGAAAAGTTTATTCCTTCAGGTGTACGCGCGCATGCATACAAGGATATTGCTTTGCCAATTGGATACGGACAGACAATTTCACAGCCATATACAATAGCTATTATGACCCAGGCGCTAAAAGTTAATAAGGGAGATAAGATACTTGAGATTGGGACTGGTTCGGGTTACCAGGCAGCACTTTTATATGCTATGGGTGCAAAAGTTTTCAGCATCGAAAGGCATTTTGAAATTTTTAATAATGTACTAAAACTATTCGATAAGCTAAGCATTCGTGTTCGATGTAAACAGGGAGATGGAACTTTGGGATGGGATGAGAACTCACCATTTGATGGAATATTAGTTACAGCAGGATCGCCGGGTATTCCAGAATCGCTTAAGCAACAGTTAGCAGTTGGATGGAAGAATGGTGATTCCTGTGGGAGATAAGAATTCTCAAACGTTAAAAGTAATTACTAAAATAGATGAAGAAAATTTTGAGATTGAAGAAATACCGGAGTTTGCGTTTGTACCTTTAATTGGAAGAGAAGGTTGGAAAGATCAGTA
>CAVVMV010000027.1:0-15027 GCA_963749485.1 uncultured Ignavibacteriales bacterium
TTAGAATTGCAAATCCAATTAAAACAATCCCTAAGGTTGAAAATACACCAATGTAAACATCAAGACCCTCAGCTATGGTAAAATTCGCTGCACCTTCTTCAGCACCAGTAAGTGAAGCAATTCCTCCTGCCAGGTAATTTGCAATTGAAAAACTGAGGAACCAACCTCCCATTGCCGTAGCTGCTATTTTAGCAGGAGCTAGTTTTGTTACCATAGAAAGACCAATTGGCGAAAGGAATAATTCTCCTGTGGTATGAAGCATATAAAGGAATACAAGTGTTAGAAGAGGAACTTGAAAGTTGTCAACAAATTGAATCCGATTAGAGTTACTAAAAACCCTAAACCAAGCTGAAAAATTCCAAGCGAAAATTTCATTGGAATGCTTGGATTTTTACCAATTTTATCAAGTTTCACCCACATTACCGAGAAAATCGATCCAAAAAGAATTATAAAGAGAGGATTAAAGAACTGAGTCATTGAAGCGGGCATTGTCCAACCGAGTATTACTCGGTCAACATTTCGGTCTGCAAACAGGGTTAGAGAAGTGCCTGCTTGTTCGAAGCAAGCCCAAAATACAATGTTGATTAGCATAAAAATAACCAGAGCGATCATCCTGTCTCTCCACATTGGTCCCTCTTTAATACCCGTTCTGATTAAATTAATTGCAACATAAAAGAACAAGATAAGGAGCAATACCATCATAAGTGGGAAATCAAAGTTATCAAATCTGATTATGTTATTATTAATAAGGATATAGCAAATTGGAATCAGCAACAACGAACCAATCGAAATTGTCTGAACACCATTCAACGGTCCTAACATTTTTTTCTTACCAGCCTCTGGAATATCGAGTCCAGGAGCATCCTGGTATCGGTCTCTTCCAAACCAAAAAATGAATAGACCCATTAACATTCCAATACCGGCAAGTCCAAATCCATATTCAAATCCATAAGTCTCTCCAACATAAGAAACTACTAGGGTAGCTAGTGCAGCACCAATGTTTATTCCAATATAAAAAATAGTAAAACCCGAATCCCTTCTTGGATCATCTTCCTTATATAATTTTCCAACTATTGTAGATATGTTTGCCTTGAAGTAGCCATTACCAACAATAATAGCACCCATTCCGATAAGTACAAAATGGTTGCGTATTGCCATATCAAATCCAAACATCTCGGTACCACCAAGCAAAATGAATTCGCCAATAGCCATTAGAACGGCACCCAACATAATTGCATAACGATAACCTAAAAACTGATCAGCCATACGTCCACCAAGAACAGGTGCAGCATACACAAGACCCGTATATGCGCCATACATAAGGCTGGCTTCTGCATCCCCTTTAAGTAAAGATTTAACCAAAAATAGCGTTAGAAGAGTACGCATTCCATAGTAACAGAAGCGTTCCCACATCTCGCTCATGAATAATACCCGTAAGCCGTCTGGATGTTGCTTAAACATCAGTAAACCTCTTTAAATATTTTAGATGATAATTGATTGAAACTTTAAAGGAATGAAAATTTTGCAAATCAAATAAGATTCTATAATTATTTTTGTAGTACTTAATTCAGTAAATATAGAGTAATTCCATATTTTTTCATAATGTTTAATTCATCTGAAGATAGTCTAATATCCTCGTTTTATAAATTAATTCAAATTGATTAAGAAAAAGGCAATTGATATATTTGATTAATGAAAAATTTATTAGGAAAACCTTTCGTTCGAAAAACAATCTTTTTTCTCATAGGATTTATTTTCGTTATCCTCTTGCTGAATTATTTAATCATTCCCTGGTATGTAAGCTCTGCAGAAACCACTGTGCCAAATGTGGTTGGTATGACTGATCAGGAAGCGATTGAAATGTTGGAAAGCCAGGGATTTGAAACAGCAATAGCTGATACTTCCTACGGTTTGGAATACCAGAAAAATACTGTTTTTTTGCAGCGACCTGAAGCAGGCGATATAGTTAAAGAGGGAAGACGCATTTTCCTTTTTGTGAGTGGTGGAGAAAAAACTGTTTATGTTCCTATGTTAAAAGGTAAAACCATTTTGGATGCTAAATTTGCTTTAGAAAGAATTGGGCTTAAACTTGGCAGGGTGGATAGAATCCCTTCGAGCAAGCCGGAAGATATGATTTTCGATCAGGAATTTGTTGAAGGAACTCCATCTGCAGCAGGGAGAAATTGTAGGTATAACCGTTAGTGCCGGAAGAGGTGGAGGATCTGTTGTAGTTCCGGATCTGATTGGTAAATCACTTTCTGAAGCACAATTAATTTTAAATGAAAACGATCTTACTGTTGGAAAAATAAATTACCAGGCATCAGCAACTTTACTTCCAAACACTGTGCTCGATCAATATCCAAGCAGCGGAAATAAGTTAAATCCAAGTGACGCAGTTGATCTTTTTATAACAAAATCTACAAATTCCAATAATCCTTCGGAAGGAGGAGATTAAATTGGGTTTACTTGCACCTTCAATTCTTTCTGCAGATTTTTCAAATCTTGCCCAACAGGTTAGGTTAGCTGAAATGGGTGGAGCAGATTGGATTCATTGCGATGTGATGGACGGACATTTTGTACCCAATATTACAATCGGTCCCGTTATTGTTGAAGCAGCAAGAAGAGTAACAAAGCTTCCGCTTGATGTTCATTTAATGATAAAGAATCCGGATAGGTATTTAGAGGATTTTGTAAACGCGGGAGCTGATTATGTTTCAGTGCATGTTGAAGAAGTTGTTCATCTAAACAGAACTGTGACACACATAAAAGAACTTGGTGCAAAAGCAGGTGTTGTACTTAATCCCGCTACACCTGTAAGTTCAGTTAAGGATATTGCAGAATATATCGATCTTCTTTTATTGATGACTGTGAATCCTGGATTTGGTGGACAAAAATTTATAACAAATTCAATAAGACGCATAAAGGAAGCGGTTAAATTAAGGAATGATTTGAATGCAGATTTTCTTATTGAAATTGACGGCGGGGTAAATGTTGATACAATTAAATCAGCGCACGATGCAGGAGTTGATGTATTTGTTGCCGGCTCTGCAATATTTAGTGCTGATAATATTTCCGCAGCTGCCACTGAATTAAAAAACCTGATTAAGTGATCCTGTTATTTGTAAATTCATCAGAGAATTTAAATGAAACGATGTTAACTTGAAGGCGGCAAAGGTCGTCTTTTTTTATAACTTTATCGGTTAAATTATCGTTAACTGAAGAATAAAACTGGATTGAGAAAATCGGTACTATAAACAACTTGCGAAATAACTAAACTTAACTTCTTATAAAATAGGAAATAAGCTATTTTCATTTAATCGGGCTTATACTATGGGTATTTTAAATGTTACTCCCGATTCTTTTTCAGATGGAGGCATTTATAATACCAGAAATAATGCCGTTAAATACGCTTTGGAAATGCTCGATGAGGGAGCAGATATTATTGATATTGGCGGTGAATCATCACGTCCAGGCTCGGATCAGGTGAGATGAAAATGAAGAGCTTGAAAGAGTGATCCCGGTTATAAAGGAAATTCTTAACAAGCGACCAGAAGCTGTATTATCTGTTGATACAACTAAAAGTAAGAGTTGCTCATGCAGCTTTAAATGCTGGCGCATGTAATGATAAATGATATCAGTGCTCTACGCTTTGATCCGGAAATGGTAAATGTTATTAAACATTTTGATTCTGCCGTTGCTTTAATGCATATGAAGGGAAAACCAAAAAATATGCAGGAAAATCCGTATTATGAGAATGTAATTGAAGAAGTGTATGATTTTTTAGCTGAACGAAGTTCATTCGCTGCTGAAAATGGTATAGATAAAATTTTTATAGATCCTGGTATCGGATTTGGAAAAAGGGTAGAGGATAATTTTAATTTAATCCAAAGACTTGAAGATTTCATCTCTCTTTCTTATCCAATTATGATTGGGTTCTCAAGAAAATCGTTTATTGGAAAATCACTTGATCTGGAAGTTGATAAAAGAGACGAAGCAACAATGGCTCTTAATACTTTAGCTATTTCACGGGGTGCAAAAATTATCAGAACTCATAATGTTAAATTAGGTGTTCAATCGTGCAAATTAATGAATCAGAATAATCTTAAATCTTAATGTTCGAATTATTCAAAATAGGGTTTTTAACTATAAACTTTAGCGATCTGCTTGATGTTCTGATCGTATCGTTTATTGTTTATAAACTTTATACACCTTTTACGAGGAACAATAGCTGCGCAAATATTTATAGGATTGATAATAATTCTTGTTTTTTCTTTTGTTGCACAAGCTACAAACTTACGAGCAGTAAGCTGGTTATTACGCTTAATTACAGATGTTTGGGTAATTGCATTTGTAATATTATTCCAACCTGAAATAAGAAGACTGCTGGTTTTGCTTGCAAGAAATCCATTCTTTAAAATATTTGTTAAATCCGAAGTTCCCGATTCGGCAGAAATTGTAGCAGAATCTGCTTTTGATCTTTCTCAGCAGCAGCACGGTGCATTAATAATTCTTGTTAGGGATACCGGCATAAGGGGTTTTACCGAAACCGGTGAACTTCTAAATTCAAGATTGAGCAGGGGACTTCTTACTTCGATATTTTTTCCAAAATCTCCATTGCATGATGGTGCGGTAATTATTGAAGGAAATTTAATTGAAGCCGCAAGATGTACACTGCCATTATCGCTAACGACAACAGTTGATGGAGAAACTCTTGGAATGCGCCACCGTGCAGGGCTTGGAATTAGTGAACAGGCAGACGTGATAAGTGTGATTGTTTCTGAAGAAACAGGATCTATTTCTGTTGCAGAGAATGGAATCTTAACAACAGGTTTATCAAAAGATTCTCTGAAGAAAAAACTTGAAAAAGCATTCCGTGCACCTACTGCAAAAGGATGGAAAGCATTATTTGAGCAGGCTAGAGGAGAGAAAAAATAAAAACTTGTGCTGTAATACCTTTCTATAATGAAAGCACAACAATAAAGAAAGTTATAGAAGATACGCTAAGATATGTTGATATTGTTATTGCAGTTAACGATGGTTCTACTGACGATTCAGTTTCGAAAATATTCTAGAAATGAAAATGTAATTGTTTTAAATGAAGCAGAGAACAGGGGAAAAGGTTTTGCGTTAAGAAAAGGATTTACTAAAGCAGTTGAACTTGGATGTGATGCAGTCATTACCCTCGATGCGGATATGCAGCACAATCCCAAATCGATTCCTGCTCTTCTTTTCAGGACTTGATAATTTCGATTTAGTGGTGGGGAACCGGCTTAAAGATCTTTCAGGAATGCCTTTTCAGCGTATAATGAGTAATAAGCTTACTTCCTTTTTACTCAGCAAAAAAACCGGGATGAAAATTATTGATAGTCAATGCGGTTTTCGGGCTTTTAGCAGGGAAGTATTGATGAACGTACAATCACGAAGTAATGGTTATGAAGCAGAGAGTGAAATTATTATTTTAGCAGCCCGGGCAGGATTTAAGATTGGATTTGTTGAAGTGCAGACTATTTATGGAAATGAAAAGAGTAAAATGAATCCTGTAAAAGCTATTTTCGGATTTATAAAAGTTTTGTTCTATTAATCATTTTTATATCAGAATGGCTAAGCAGAAGAAATGGGAAATAAAGGAGATTAAAAAAGGGGGAAGGGTTTCCAGTGCTGCTAAATTAATTATTGGAACAAGGTTAACTCATCTTCTGGATACTATAGAAAAATATTTTCATACTATGGATGTTGAAAATTTGCACGATGTTCGGATTTCGCTTAGAAGAGTTAGATACAATATGGAACTTTTTATCTCCTGTTTTAACAGAAAACAGTTTTTAGGAATTTACAACGCGGTGCAGGAACTGCAGGATCTTTCAGGTGCTGTCCGTGATCTTGATGTTTTTAAAGAGAATATTAATTCATTAATACAAAACGAAAAAGCAAGGGTAAGTAAAACTGTACTTCAGAAAGTTGAAAAAAAACGAAAAAAACTTGAAGAAGAACTCAAGCTGGCATTAATGAAATTTTTACACAGTAAACAGTTAAAGAACTTTTATAAGTTAGTATCATAAAATCAGGGAGGATATTATGAAGTTAAAATATTTTTCACATTCAGCCTTTCAAATAACTGCTGCAGACGGCAAAGTAATTTTAATCGATCCATTTTTGGATGGCAATCCTACATCGCCGGTAAAAGCTGCTGATGTGAATGCAGATTATATAATTTTAACACATGCTCATGGAGATCACCTTGGAGATTCTTTCAGCATTGCAGATCGCTGTAAATCTAAAATAATTTGTGTTAATGAACTTGCAATTTATTGCCAATCCAATGGTTACGATGCACACAATATGCATATTGGCGGTGCATATAATTTTGAATTTGGAAGAGTAAAGTTTACTATAGCTCATCATGGCTCGCTAACACCTGATAACTTTTACGCAGGTGAACCAGCAGGTGTGCTTGTTACAATTGATAGCAAAACAATTTATCATGCAGGTGATACTGGTTTGTTTTACGATATGAAATTAATCGGTGAAATGAACAAAATAGATTATATGCTTCTGCCAATTGGTGATAATTTTACTATGGGAATAATTGATGCAGTTAAAGCTGCAGAGTTTGTTTCGCCAGGGGTTGCAATACCTATGCACTACAATACTTTTCCTGTAATTGAAGCTGATCCTGAAGTATTCAAGATGAAAGCAGAAGCAGCCGGAATTAAAAGCAGGGTAATGGAATACGGAGAAGAAATAGATTTATAATAAATCTTATAAATAAAATTTGAAAATTCAGTTTTATTATTTTTTTATTAAATTGATATAACTTTTGAACTAACAGAGCATTAATGAGTAAAATTATTTCGATTGCGAACCAGAAGGGCGGGGTGGGAAAGACAACAACCGCCATAAATGTTTCGTCGCTTTTAGCTGCAGCAGAAAAGAAATCTTTGCTCGTGGATATTGATCCGCAGTCAAATTCGTCATCGGGTTTAAGTATTACAAATCAAAATCCATCTATTTACGAAGTATTAATCGGAACAGAAAACATCTCTGATGTGATCATCGAATCGTATATGCCGTATCTCGATCTTCTTCCGTCAAATATAAATCTTGTTGGTTCAGAAATTGAGATGGTTGATATGGAAGGTAGAGAACGACTACTGAAAAATGCACTTAATGAAATTATCAATAAGTATGATTATATTATTATCGATTGTCCTCCTTCGCTTGGATTATTAACACTTAATGCTCTTACAGCTTCGCATTCAGTTTTAATTCCGGTTCAGTGCGAGTATTTTGCGCTTGAAGGTTTAGGACAATTACTTAATACAATTAATATCGTTAAAAAACATTACAATCCCGGCTTAGCTATTGAAGGTGTTTTGCTAACAATGTTCGATACAAGATTAAGACTATCGCACCAGGTTGCAGAAGAAGTACGAAAATATTTTGGTGAAAAAGTTTATAAAACAGTAATTAACAGGAATGTTCGTATCGCTGAATCTCCAAGTTACGGGAAGCCGATAATTCTTTACGATGCAATATCTACCGGAGCGAAAAATTATATGGCTCTTGCATCAGAATTACTTGAGAGAAATTCAAAGTCTTTTAGTAACAATTAAACTATGAGTAAGATTAAACCAGGACTCGGAAGAGGATTAGATGCACTGATTAAACCTCAGGATTATGTAAAGAACGGAGTAGATACGGAAGATCTATCAACCGTTAAAGATGATGATGGAAAACAGGTAGATGTTCTTGCAAAGATATCAGTCGATTTTATTTCAAGAAATCCTTACCAACCACGATTCGATTTTGATCTTGAAGCAATGGAAGAATTGCAAAAGTCAATTCTTTCCAATGGTCTTATTCAACCCATTACTGTAAGAAGAACTCCTGATCATAAATACCAGTTAGTTTCCGGAGAAAGACGGCTTAAAAGCTTGTAAGGAAATTGGATACAAGGAGATTCCAGCTTATATAATTCAGGTTGATTCGGATGAACTGATGCTTGCGCTGGCACTTATAGAAAACATTCAGCGCGAAAAACTAAATCCAATCGAAATTGGTACTGCCTATAAACGGCTAATGGATGAATGCCATCTTACCCAGGAACAAATTGCTGAAAAAGTTGGGAAAGACAGAACCACAATTGCCAACACAATACGATTGCTCAGACTTCCAGCAGAAGTTAGAGCTCGGCTTGTAGCAGATGATATTACTTACGGGCATGCAAGAGCTTTAATAAACCTGCCGAGTGAAGAAGTACAGGTTGAACTACTCAATAAAATAATTGATAAAAGCCTCTCGGTACGAAAAGTTGAACAGTTGGTTAGAATGTACAATGAAAGTTCGGGCAAAGAATTAAAAAGAAAAACTGCTACTATTAAAACCAGGATTTTAACCGTTGATGCCAACTTAAGTAATATAGAAGATAAGCTTAGAAAAATATTTGGTACAAAAGTAATTTGCAGGCAAAAGAAAGATGGAAGCGGCGAACTGATTATTGAATACTACTCATCCGAAGAACTGGAACGGTTATTTGAATTATTTGAGATCATTGATAAAAATTATAATTAAATCGGCGGTTCTTTTAGTTTTTTTATCAACCGTTATTTCGGCTCAGGATATTTCCAACCAGGATGCTCCCGAAGACACAATATTTGTAATGAAAAAATCTCCCTGGGGTGCAGTGCTGCGAAGTGCCGTCATTCCCGGCTTTGGCCAGTTTTATAACGAATCCTATTACAAAATTCCTATTATCTGGGGACTTGGAGCTTGGTTTGTTTATGGATGGATTCAAAATAACGATGATTATATTACAAATAAAAATCTATTCATCAACACAGAGCAAGAATATTTATAAATCCAGGAGAGATTTCTATAGAGACCAGCGGGATAATTTTACTATTTACTTTGTTTTGCTTTATTTGCTAAATTTAGTTGATGCTTATGTAGATGCTCATCTGTTCGATTTTAATGTAGATGAAGATTTTTTAACAGGAAGTACAAGACTTAACCTAAGATTAAATTTTTAATCACCAGGTAATTCATTCTCATAACAAACAGGCAGAGAGATGAAGAACATTGTTACCTGCCCGAATTGCAGTTCAGAAAATCCTTATTATAAAGAAACCTGCTCTAGTTGCAACTCATTTATAAGAGATAAGATAAGCAACCTCGATTTGTGGAACATTGTAGGATTGCTTATTGAGAACCCTGTAAAGGCATTTCGGCAAATCATTTATTCACAGCATAAAAATTTTATTTTCTTCATTTTATTTTTCGTATCAATTAAATTCTTAATTAACGCGCGATTTATTTCATTACTAACAATCGGCCGATTTACAACAACCACAAGTTTACCTTTAAGCTTCCTTTTAATTTTACTTTCCCTTACCGCTCTCCTGGCTTTATTCGCATTTATTTTTACACGCATTAATTCATCAGCTCGGTTTTAGCACCAGGTTTAAGGATATCTTCTCAATAGTCACTTATGCCCAAGTACCACATGTATTCGGTTTGGTAGTTTTGTTTCCGATTGAACTTATAATATTTGGTGATTATATCTTCTCTCTCAATCCTTCTCCGTTTGTTATTAAAGAGATGATAGCTTACACTTTATTAGCTGTAGAAGCTCTGCTAATTTTATGGAGTATATTCCTTTCTGTTGCGGCGTTCTATGTTCATTACCGTGAAATAGTTCCAGCACTGATATCTTCATTAATATTTAACGGATTGTTAATACTATTGCTGTATTTTTCTTCACGTTATATTTTTATTATTTAGTTAGATGAAAAACAAGTTGCAACTTTTAGAAAGAGAAAAAAAGTATTTTCTAAATACTTATAGCAGGATTCCTCTGGATATTACACATGGTGAAGGTGCTTATCTGTACACATCAGATGGAGAAAAATATCTTGATTTTTTTTCCGGTTTAGGTGTTAATGCTCTTGGTCATTCACATCCAAAAATTATTAAAGCTATTAATGAACAGGTTGAAAAATTTTCACACCTTTCAAATTACTACATTACTGAGATTCAAATAGAGTTTGCAGAATTATTACTCAAACATTCCGGAATGGAGAAAATATTTCTTACTAACAGCGGAACCGAAGCTGTAGAAGCTGCTTTAAAGTTACTTAGGAAAAAATATGGACCGGATAGAAAAATATTTTCACTTACTAATTCATTTCATGGAAGAACTTATGGTGCACTTAGTTTAACTGCACGGGAAAAATACAGGGAATCATTTAAGCCGCTGCTTCCGGGAATATATCATTTAGATTTTAATAACCTTGATGATCTTAGACAAAACGTTGATGAAACTACTGCTGCTATATTTTTAGAGTTTATTACAGGGAGAAGGTGGAATAAATTTTGTGTCTCAGGAGTATATTAATTTATTAAAAGATTTAAGGGATAAATATGGCTTTGCAGTTGTTGCAGATGAAATTCAGAGTGGAATTGGAAGAACCGGGAAGGGATTTGCTTTTGAACATTTCAACATTAACTCCCGATATCATAATCTCCGCAAAGGCAATTGGCGGGGGATTACCTTTAGGCGCTCTCTTAACTTCGGGTGATTATGCAGATATATTTATTCCAGGTGATCATGGAACTACTTTTGGCGGAAATCCTGTTGCCTGTGCAGCTGGTAAAATTGTTTTGGATGAAGTCTTTGAAAATGATCTGGTAAGTTCAGTGGCAAATTATGGTGAATATTTAATTCAAAAGCTCAGTGAATTTAAGGATCTAAATCCTTCTAAAATTAAGGAGGTTCGAGGGAAAGGATTTATGATTGGAATAGAAATTTCAGGATCAGGGAAGGATGTTGTTGATCAAATGAGAGAAAGAAATATCCTGATCAATTCCACAAATGAAAATACAATTAGATTATTACCTCCCCTTATTGCTACCAAAACTGAAATCGATATCTTTTTAGAGAGTTTTTACAAAGTAATGGAAAATTGAAAAGAGAAGGATTTTATATACAGTTCTAAAAAATTCTCATCCCTAAAAATTATCTTTTAAGTAATTTATTATTGCGCCGTAGCGAATTCCCCTGGAACTAACCATAACCTTATCAAGATCAATAATCTCCATTATCTTTTTAAGTATTAAAGCTCCACCAAGGATAATATCTTCTCTGCCATTTAATACATTTCCAAAGGTTTTCTTTATTTGATCTGGTTGGAGATTTTTTATTTCTGAAACTAAATTTTGAAGATCAGCAGCAGTTAAATCGCTTCCATCAATTTCTGCTTCTTCAAATTCCTTTAAACCTTTTACCATACAAGCAAGAGTTGTAGGTGTGCCTGCTATGGCAATAACTTTATCTGGTTTTGATTTTTCGGTTACTTCTTTAAAGATTTCTTCAAGCTTTAATTCAAGCTTTTCTATTTCCTTGGGCAGCGGGGGAGTGTGTTTTAAGTATTTTTCCGTAGCAATTACTGAACCGATAGGATAACTTTTTTTAAAGAAAATTTCAGATCTATTTCCAAAGATCAATTCAGTGCTTCCTCCGCCAATATCTATTACAAGTGAAGAACCGGAAATCTCTGTTCCTGATAGCGCACCCAGAAAAGCATAATCTGCTTCAACTTCGCCGGAAATAATATTTACATCAAAATTAAATTTATCCTTTATTTCAGCAGAAATTTCCTTTGAATTGGAAGCTAAGCGGAAAGCGTTGGTTGCAGTAACAAGTATTTTTTCACAGCTGTATTTTTCGATAATAGTCTTGTATTCAGTCAAAATGAGAAAAAGTAAGTTAAGTTTTTCTTCACTTATTTCTCCATCCGGCTCTAATCCTTTCCCAATCCTGGGCATTCGGTATTCATTATGCAATGATTGTAAAGAATTATTGGAACGATTCTACTGAAGCAATTAGCAGTATTACCGTATTTGTACCTATGTCAATTGAAGCAACAGTCATTATTTTTTTTTAATTTTAATTTAGTTAAATAGATAACTATTATGAAAAAATTAAATACTGCTCCCAAAATATTCGCTTTTATAGCAATCGTTTCCGGTGCACTCTGGCTGGGTAGCTATGTTGTAAGACTGATTCTTTCATACAACCTATTTTTAGAAAATGATTTTGTGTTGAAAGAGTTTGTTACGCAGGAAAATCTTCAAGCTGTTTTACTATCGCTTGCGCCATCTATTCCTTTAAGCTCTGTTCTTTATTTAGTTTTTATAACTGGATTTACAGTTTTCCTCTTCATTTCACACATTAGCCTTAAGAAGAATGGCTGGCTTTTTATTATTGCAGCAATAATTTATTTAACACTCCCGTTTGAAATCTATCTGATGGTAACGATAGATTACAAGTTAATTATGGCATTCTATTTCTGGAATTGATAGATGCTAATGAATTTCTTTCCTTGCTGATAGACAGATTTAAAGTTCTTGGCAGCTTTCCTATCATACTAATCTGGTGTTATATTACTATTCCTTATTTTTTGTTGTTCAGACCTTTTACAATAAGCGAAAAGAAAGATGAAGATTAAAGAAAAAGAATTTATAGAAATTGTGCAGGACTTAAAATCACTAGCAAGCCAGCTGGGAGCAACGGTGAGATTTGAAAAAGGTGATTTTAAAGGCGGTTATTGCATTTTGCATGACAGTAAAGTAATCGTAATTAATAAGATGACAAACCTCCAGAGAAAAGCTATGATACTTTCTGCAGCACTAAAAGAATTGGGAGTTGATGAAATATATCTTACACCACGTTTGAGGGAAATAATTAATGATATGACGGAGAAAAATTGAAAATCTTAGTACTCAATGGTCCTAATCTGAATATGTTAGGCAGCAGAGATATAGAAAAATATGGCTCCCTAACTTTGAAGGATATCGAGGATAAAATTGAATCTGAATTTCATACACATAGCTTCGAATTTTTTCAGAGTAACATTGAGGGTGAGTTAGTATCAAAGATTCAAACTGCGGTTGATAATTTTGATGGAATAATTATTAATCCCGGAGGATATGCACACACTTCTGTTGCAATTAAGGATGCATTAGCTGATTGCAGCTTACCGAAAATCGAAGTGCATCTTTCTCACCTGGTAAATAGAGAAGACTTCAGGCAGGTATTGTTAACTGCTTCAAGCTGTGATGGTTATGTTAGTGGTTTTAAAGAGAATAGTTATCTATCCGGGGTTTATCTTCTTGAAAGGATTTTTAACAAAGAGTAATTATTACTTTTCAATTCATTTTAAGCATTTCACTTTGCTTCTTGCACAGAATAACTTTTCAATCACCATCAGAATTATTACTTAATTAAATTCCTATTATGTTATAAATTAAAACAGATTAACCAACCTGTTTAAAGTCTTTACTCATAAAAATCCTATAATATTGATATTAAGAAATTGATTAGTTATTTTAATCTAAAGAATTTCAAATGGATTCGTATGAAAGACTTATTAATAAAGAAATTATATTACTCAATTAGCGAAGTTAGTAAGCTAACTGAGATTGAGCAATATGTACTTCGCTACTGGGAAACTGAATTTGAGCAGTTAAAACCGCAAAAAAACCGGGCAGGGAACAGGATCTACACAAACAAGGATATCCAGCTTATTCTTTATATAAAGGAATTGTTGCGGGAAAAGAAATATACTATCGAAGGGGCAAAAAAAATTCTTGAAGATTCCACACAGATAAAACCAACTGCAAATTAAAAGTGAAGAAAAACTGGTTGTTGATGAAGTTCAAGAGGAGTTTAAGCAGGAGAGTAATGATCCGTCCTTAAAGAAAGACCTTGAAGAAATAAAAAGTATTTTGGAATTTGTGCTAACTAAATTATAATAATTCGGAACGTGGCGCAGTCCGGTAGCGTACTTGACTGGGGGTCAAGTGGTCGCGGGTTCAAATCCCGCCGTTCCGACAAGAATAAAAGCTCAGACATTTTTGTTGAGTTTTTTATTTTAAAACTTTTTTGAATTTCTATCCTACTGGCAAAATCAAGTATCAAGCAACTCATCTGAAATTAGACATTTCTCTATATGAATTTTATTCCGTATTTTTACCCTTCAATTTATCAACATCACGTTTTATCTTACTGTATGGAATTAAAATTAGCTCAGGATAAACCAAAATGCTTCTGCGGTATTTTTGGCATATTTGGTTCAGCATCTGCTTCGTTGGAAACTTATTACGGACTTCATGCATTCAGCACAGGGGACAGGAAGCTTGCGGCATTGTAACACAGGATTATAACGAAAAAGGAAAACCCGTTTTTCACATCAGCAAAGGTGAAGGACTTGTTTCAGAAGTATTCGAAGATTCAAAGATCTTTAATACTTTATTAACAGGTAAATCTGCAATTGGGCATAACAGGTATTCTACAACCGGTTCTTCCGAATCAAGAAAAAACATTCAGCCGTTTGTTGTTAATTATCGGATGGGCAACCTTGCAATTGCGCACAACGGCAATTTAACAAATGCAAAAGCCCTTAGAGATGAGCTGGTGAATGAAGGAGCTATTTTCCAGACTACCAGTGACTCTGAAGTAATTCTGCATCTTATTGCACGCAGCCGTCTTGATAACCAGGTTGACCAGATAAAAGAAGCATTACAGCGAATTGAAGGGGCTTATTCTTTTATTATTCTAACTGATGATAAACTTATTGCAGCAAGGGATCAAAATGGATTTAAACCATTGGCAATTGGTAAATTAAACGGTGCATACTTAATTGCATCCGAAACCTGTGCATTCGATATCCACTCTGCAAATTTTATTCGCGAAGTTGAACCCGGTGAGATTGTTGTGATTGATAATGAAGTGCTTGAAACCGGAAATATAAAATCTGATCAGATTTTTGAAGCTCCTGCAAATAAAAAGCATTGTATTTTTGAATTTATATATTTCTCACGTCCCGATAGTTTTATATTCGGGCATAATGTAGATAAGATGAGAAGAAGACTTGGAAAAGCTCTTGCACGAAATCATCCTGTATTTAATGAAGATGATAAAAAGGTAATTGTTATAAGTGTGCCCGATAGTTCCAACACTGCTGCAAT
>CAVVMV010000028.1:0-47978 GCA_963749485.1 uncultured Ignavibacteriales bacterium
CTGAAGAGAATAACGGCTTCCGTTGCCACTATTTGCGAACTTGCATTTCCATTAACGGCAGTGATGCTAGAATACTTTTTACGGGGAAACATTATGGGTCCGGTTCAATGGGCTGGAGCGTTTCTATTACTTTTCAGCATAGTAAGAGTTACTAATCTTTCTTCTATTATGACTAAAGCCAAGGACTAGCTTTCAGAAATGTTGGAAAACGGAGTCCCTTTGCCTGTTTCGCAAAACAGCTTTACGCTCCGTAAATAATATCCCCAATGATAGTTACAGGATGCAAAGAAATCTGTTTCTTCTTTCCAATTGCTCGTGTGTGAATTTTAGAATTGTATCGCCTTCTTTTTCTTCAAGATCAAAAAGAAAAGTTGTCCCTATCCATTCTTTATCACCCTTGATGCATTCCCACACAACTATACTATTTGGAACAAGTTTTACTATTTTCATTTTAATATGGTATTGAACATCAAATTTAAATTCTGCAATACCATCAACTCGTTCATCTGTTTTTGCTTCAAGTGTCCACCATCCTCTAAGCCCTTCTGTTGATGTGAGTGCTTTGTACACTTTTTCGGGAGATGTTTTTATCATTAGGAGATGTTTTATGCTGGCCATATTTAATTAAGTATAATTAATTGTGAAAGTCATTGCGAGTTTCAAATTCCCTCGCAATAACTTTCTACTAATGCTGGTTATCCTTCGCCTTCTTCTTTTTTACTCCATGGCGGAGTTACGCCATTCATTCTTCCGTAGGCAATACCCTGTCCAAGGTGCTCGTGTGAATGATTAAGAAGACTGATCATAAAGTTTCTCATTGACATCTCCATTCCAAATGGAGTTTGAACCATTTTATTCAAATCTTCTTCTGTAAGTTTTCCCGCTGCTTCATTAACAGCAGCAAACGAATCTTTAAGCATCTTTGCAATTTCATCTTTATCGGTTGTGCTTTTTTCCATTGCACCGCGCTCGCCCTCCATTTCGGCACCCGTCATAAAAGAAGTCAACATATGGTTTGCTTCTGCAACGTGAAGATAGATCTGTCCGCAGGTTCTAACACCTTCCGCCGGTGCCCAGCTCATTTGTTCCTGAGACATTGCTCCAAGTAAATCGGATAACCTGCCCTCGATAAAAGCATTCTGTCCAAGGTATTCCTGAACAAATACTGGTTGACTTGGCTGGGTTGGTTGCAGAAGCTGGTTTGATTATCACCAGCAAAACCGCTGCAATAATTAATGAGAAGAAAATTGAATTAAACTTGCGCATAGCGCCTCCTATAGAGCTATTGATAAATAAGTAGTAAAGTTAATTGAGTTTGAATATATAAAATTAAGTTTTGACTTGTCAACTGGATTTTCATTTTTATGTGTGATGTAGATCATCTTCATTCAAGTCTATCATTTTTCTTTTTCGCAAGCAAACATCAGTTTTAATTTATTACGAACTATTTTTTAAAAATTAATATTGAGTTTCGTGTTCTGTAGTCACCTTTGTTTTAACAAAATATTGATGGGGGAAAGTGATTTTTATTAGTTGGCTATTACCACAAAAACTGTTTAACTTTACGCTCAATATCAAGCTACTTTAATGATAAAAAAATTTTTAATGATAAAGTTTTATTCTTATTCTTCTTATAGCAGCAAATCAAAACAACTTACAAACGAAATTCAATTCCCGTTTAAAAAAGTAATTACCAGGAGGTATAATGTTTAAAGGTCATCCGAAAGGATTGTATGTTCTCTTTTTTACCGAGATGTGGGAGCGGTTCGGTTTTTATACGATGCTTGCCATTTTTGTTTATTATATGCAGGAAAATTTCGGCTGGGATGCCACTACCGCAACTAACGTGTATGGTATTTTCCTTGCGGGAGTTTATATCACACCCATTATCGGCGGCTGGCTTGCAGATAATGTTTTAGGATACGGAAAGACAATTACGCTTGGTGCAATTGTAATGGGAATTGGTTATCTGATGATGGCTGTCCCTACAAGTTCGCCCCTTCAATTATATATTGCATTAGTTGTTGTATGCATTGGAAACGGATTATTCAAAGCTAACATATCTGTGCTTGTAGGAAATCTTTATGCACATTCGCAGGGTTCGCTTAAAGATGCAGGGTACAATATTTTTTATATGGGAATAAACATTGGCGCTTTTTATGCACCAATGGCTGCGGCTGGTATCAAACGTTTTGTCATGGAAAACTTTAGTGTAACTCTTGCTGAAGGTTATAATGCCGGATTTGCTGTTGCAGCAGCTGGAATGGTTATTTCTCTTTTGATTTTCTGTAATCTTTAAAAAATATTATGCAAATGCAGATTATCGAGCTAAAGAAAAAGAAAATGCTGATGTTGATGTTGTGCTTACAAAATCTCAGGAAAAAGAGAGAATTATTGCCCTGATGACAATTTTTGCAATTGTTATTTTCTTCTGGATGGCTTTTCACCAGAATGGTTCAGCGCTCTCGCTATTTGCAAGAGATTATACTGATGTGTTTGTGGGCAAATTTACCTATCTCCTTTTTGATGTTATTGGATTGCACGCAGTATTATTTGTGTTACTTGGTGGATCCGCTGCATTTGTATCTAAAACAACTAAAGCAAAGGGAATCGGCGCTCTGTTCGCAGTTATTGGTCTTATTGTTATAATCTTAAAGTTAAATATATTAGGTGATCAGAACGAAATTGCACCCGAACAGTTTCAATCATTCAATCCAATGTTCATTGTACTTCTTACACCAATTATGGTTGGTTGGTTTGGTTATTTAAATAAAAAGGGAAGAGAGCCTTCTTCCCCTGCAAAAATTGGAATTGGTATGATAATTACCGGCTTAGCATATATTATAATGGTTATTGCAGTAACTAGGTTTACCATCTATGCTTGAGCTTGGTGGTGGCAGCTCTTCAATAACAGTATCTGCATATTGGTTGATGGGTACATATTTTACTTTAACAATTGCTGAGTTGCATTTAAGCCCAATGGGTCTTTCTTTCGTGTCTAAAGTTTCGCCGCCAAAAATGAAAGGGCTAATGATGGGCGGCTGGTTTGGCGCAACTGCTATTGGAAATTATCTTTCAGGTTTTGTAGGAAGATTCTATCAAAATTGGGAACTCTGGCAATTTTTCTTGCTGCTGGTTATTACTTCATTCTTTGCAGCAATAATTCTCAAATTGTTTCTTAAGAAACTTAAACACGCAACTGAATAAAATTATCAACCCCGCCCTTGCGGGGTTTTTATTTCTTGTGAATCCTTTTTGTTCTTTGATAATCAAACTACTTTACGAAGAAATTTATTTAGGAATTATACTCTGTGCAGATATTATTATACACAATTATTGCGGTTGTTTTATTCTTCATTATTAAGAAGGCATTGCTAATAAGATCTATTAAGCATTATTCCCCGGTTGATGCATCGCAAAAACTAAAGAAGGGAAACAACACCGTGCTGCTTGATGTACGGACATCTTTAGAAAGAAAAAAGAGTAGTATTAAAGGTTCGTTTCATATTCCTCTTCCGGAAATAAACAGCAAAGCAGCAGAGCTAAAGAAGTTTAAGGATAAAGAGATTATTTGCTATTGCAGAACGGGCAGCAGGAGTCTTAATGCAGCATCAAAATTAAAGAAGCATGGTTTTACCGTTGCAAACCTTAGGGGTGGAATGATGCAATGGAATGCGATAGGATTAAGATGATAAAAAAAGTTGCAAAGCTTGCTTTCCCAATTTTACTAGGTGCGCTCGGAGGATATCTTTACTATTATTTTATTGGTTGTAACAATGGCTGTGCAATAACTGGCAGTCCGGTTAATAGTACTGCTTATGGTTCTGTTATAGGTGCACTATTCACAAATTGGAAATCAGGAATTAAATCATTAAAAAATAATGGAGAAGAAAATGAAAAAGAACATGGGAACGATTGATCGTGTTGTAAGATCATTAGTAGCAGTACTTATTGCAATTCTTTATTTCACTAATCAAATTAGTGGTCTTGCAGCAATTATACTGGGTATTGTTGCAATAGCATTTTTAGTAACAAGTTTTATGAGTTCTTGTCCGGCATATATGCCATTTAAAATTTCAACAATTAAAAAAAACAATAAAAATTAACTGAAGTATAAAGGTGAAGTTATGCAATATGGTTTTTCAAAAACAGTAGATTTACCATTTGAACAGACAATTGAAAAGGTAACTGAAGAATTAAAGAAAGAAGGGTTCGGCGTATTAACAACTATTGATGTAAAAGAAACCCTTAAGAAAAAAATTGATGTTGATTTTAAAAAGTATACAATCCTCGGTGCTTGCAATCCTCCAATTGCACATAAAGCCCTTCAGACGGAAGAAGAGCTTGGATTACTTTTACCCTGTAACGTAATTGTATACGAAAAAGATGATAAAACAAAAGTTTCTATCTTCGATCCTATGTTAATGACAAACATTGTAGATAACGAACAGATGGAACCAATAGCTAAAGAAGTTAAAGAAAAATTGCAGCGTGTACTCGCTGAAGTATAAAAAAAAGGAAAGGTAAACTGTAATGGCAGAACATTTAACAAAAAAAACATTCCAGGAAAAAATATTTAACTACGAAAAAAGCCAGGAATGGAAATATGAAGGGGATCTACCCGCAGTAGTTGATTTCTGGGCTCCATGGTGTGGTCCATGTAAAATGGTAGGACCGATAATAGATGAGCTTTCTAAAGAGTATGAAGGTAAAGTAAACTTCTATAAAGTGAATACAGACGAAGAGCAGGAGCTTGGCGGGGTATTCGGAATTAAAAGCATTCCTTCCTTACTTTTCATTCCAAAAGAAGGTCAGCCCAAAATGGCAGTTGGGGCAGTACCTAAAGAATCTATGAAAGAAACAATCGAAAAAGAGTTTTTTACAAAAGAAACTGTTTAATCTTTTAAATGCGGGAGAAATCCCGCATCTTTTTTATTTTGTTTAAAGAAAAAATATTGTGGTCTTAAAAGCTTTGCATAGTTTAAAGGATTTTTCATCAGTCCACTGTATTTTATCTCTCCCGTTATAACATCTGCAAGCAATTCGCTTAACCTCTTACCGTAATGCTTAAATACAAATCTTCTTATATGGGGTGAACCATGCACAAACCATGCTAGTATCCTTGCATACTTTAATTCATTAAATAATGGTTTTAAATTTCTTAGATAAGTCGTTTCCACTTTTTTTGTGTCGCTGTTTCCCCCGATCACTGCTTTTGCTGCAAGCTGTCCGCTTTCAATTGCATAGCTTATTCCTTCAGTAGTAATAGGATCAGCTAACCCAATAGTATCACCGGTTAATAAAATTCTTTTATAAACTGGTTTTAATCGGAACGGGTTAATGGGAATAATATGTCCATGTTTTTCAATGTTTGCTATATCTTTCAAACCGAGCATTGTAAAATATTTTTCCAGATAATCATTAAGATTTACCTTGAGTTTTTTCATTGAAGCAATGCCAACAGAAAGGTGATTATTTTTTAGGGAAGACCCATGCATAACCGTGAGGAATAAACCCGAAATCAAACCGGGTTGAATTTTTATAATAATCAAACTCATCATCCGGCAAAGAAACTTCGCACTCAATAGCGGGAACCCTAAAATAATTTTTATTCATCCCGGAGATTTTTGCAGAAATACCGGAAGCACCATCGGCACCAATTACAAAATCAGCCTTAAAAGTAGTGCTGCCGGTTACAACCTCTACATCTTTGTCATTACAATCTACACTTATTACCTTAACAACATCGTTAACTTTTGCCCCCTTCTTAACTGCTTCCGAAATTATCAAATTATCCAGGTCAGCCCTCATCATCATGGTTATTACCGGTTTTTCTCTTGTCACTTTAAAGAATAAATCAGTTTCATGGTCATATATATCTATGGTGTTAAAATTTCTTTCAACAATTCCATCGGTGTTAAACGGCAGTTTTTCTATTGCACGATGCACTAACGCCCCCGCCGCAGGTTTTATACCGTGGTAATTTTTCTTTTTCAAGCACTATTACATTTGCTCCGCTATTAGCAAGTTCATATGCTGCCGATGCGCCCGCAGCCCCGGCGCCGATAATTATTACATCATATTTATGTTGCTGAGAATGTGTGTTCATAATTTTTTAAATACATTAATTAGCCGTTTTAAACCTGATGTTGAAGAGAGTGACTTAACCGGTTCTGCTTTTAAGAATTCTTTTCTTACACTATTAATTAATTGAAGATCAGGGGAAGAAATTTTATAAATAGTGAGATAAGCCATAACAAAGACTGCTGTTTTAAGCGTTAATGCTCTAACTCTTATTGTGTGCGTAGAGTATCTTCCCGGGTGAATATGTATATAATTTTCTTTCTGATTGCCCATTCTCAATGTCCAGGTAGAGTTGTCCGGCAAAGTAATTAACCTGTATTCCTTGCCTTCTGAAAACAACCATTGTTTATAGGATTCGTATTCAATTACGTTTTGCTCCTTTAGCAGTTTCTTCGTAAAATCTGTTATTTGTAAAGGTGTAAGCTTTCCCAAATACAAATCCATTTGAGACTCACCAATTTTGAGCAAAATTGCTGGCAAACTTTCCAGTTCTTCTTCCTTCTTAATTTTATTAATCTGATTTGCTATGAAACCGGCATGATGCTTCCAGCAGTTTAAATTGAATGGAGAAGGTGTTTTACAGTTAACTTCCATCATAATTCTGTTAGATTTTTAAATGACCATTTTTATATCGGTATGCTCACTTAATTTTTGAAACACCAAATCTCTAACAACTTCAGAAGAAACAAGAACTGTTACATTTAAACTATAATACTTTTCATTTTTGCTAATGTTCGATGGGGTAATTTCATATTCCAATCCGGGCACTGCTTCTTCAACTGCTTTTAAAAGTTTGTCCACATCATTCCCGATAATTTTATACCCCCATTTTGTTGGATATTCAATTACGGGTTTACTTTTCTTTGGATCATTCATCATTTTGTAATATAGTACAAATAATTTTATAAAGAGAAATTATTAAAATAAATTCTATTCATTTATATAATTAGCTAAGTTTAACAAAGTTTTTAGTCATCATTTGAATAAAGCACCTGGTTAAGTGTATAATTTAATGAAATGAAAAAAAAGATTATTGAAGATCCTGGTTTATCAATTTCCTTAAAGGAGGAGTTTGAAGTGCTTGTTAAGCAAAATATGAGGCGCGCTTATTTTTCTGCACTCGGTTTGCTTGGTTCACACGATGCAGCAATGGATGTTACACAAGAAGCTTTTATAAGGGCATACAGGAATTTTAAAAATTATAACCGGGAGAAAAAATTCTTTACCTGGTATTACCGTATACTTAAAAATCTTTGTTTAAACTTTATACGCGATAGAAAAAGAAAGAACGAAACAGAATATATTGAATATAAAGAGGATGGACATTCACAAAGCAAGCCAGGTGAAGCAATAGAAAATAAAGAGCTAACAGAAAAATTACAGGAAGCAATAAATGAGCTGGATTTTGACGACCGGGAAGTTATAATATTAAAGGAGTTTGAGAATCACACATATAAAGAAATTGCTGAAATTCTAAACATCCCGGTTGGAAGTGTTATGTCGAGACTATTCTATGCAAGGAAAAAACTTGCAGAAAAATTAAAAAGGAAAGTGTAATGAACGAGAGATTTATAATTCTCCAGGAAAAATATTTTGATGATAGCTTAATACTGAAGAAAAAGTTGAGTTTAATAATATGTTGGAAACTAATGCTGAATTAAAAAATGAATTTGAAGAACAAAAAAGAATTAAGGAGGTGTTAAGAAAAATGAAACTTAAGAATCCATCAAGGGAAGTGTGGGACAGCTACTGGATGGGAATTTACAACCGGATTGAAAGAGGAATTGCCTGGGTTGTTATTTCTATTGGTGCATTAATCTTTTTCGGCTATGCAAGCTACGAAGTAGTAAATGCATTTATTAACGATACACAAACTCCGCCGCTTGGCAAAATTCGGAATAACTTTACTTATTTTTGGAGCATTAATTTTAATCTTCTCACTCATCAGGGAAAAAATATTCACTTCAAAAAGAGATAAATATAAGGAGGTCCAAAGATGATTGTTGTAACATCTTCATCAATACCTGGAAAAGAAATTAAGCAGAGCTTTGGCGTTGTAAGGGGAAATACTGTACGAGCCAGACATTTGGGTAAAGATATTGTTGCCGGGCTTAAAACAATTGTGGGCGGCGAAATACAGGAATACACAAAGCTGATGGCTGAGTCGCGCGAGCAGTCGGTTGATAGGATGATCGAAGAGGCAAAAGCTCTTGGCGCAAATGCAATCGTTGATACAAGATTTGCTACCAGTTATATAATGTCTAACGTAGCAGAAATACTTGTTTACGGAACTGCGGTTTTAGTTGAATAACTAATACATAAAAGATATGACAAACCCGAAGGATTTAGCATATCTTCTTAAATTATTATCAAACAATAATTCTAAAATTCTTTATTTACCAAAATTACCCCAATTGTTATGATAATGCCGCTAAGTAACATAAGTAAAGTGATTGATTCGTGAAGAAAAATCCACGCAGCTGCAACGGTAACAAACGGTTCGAAGTAAAGAAAAGCTCCAACTTTAGCTGATTCCATATCTCTTAATGAATAAGCCCAGATAACATAAGCAACACCGGAACAAAGAAGCCCTAAAAACAAAATCGATATCCATCCAATTAAGGAAAGATGAACAACTGAATTGATGGCATGCAGTATTTAAATTGAACGGAACTATTATTACCGTCATCATCAGGAAAAGATATAGTATTGTCATCAGCGGGGAATAAGAAAGGGATATCTTTTTATTAACCGTTGAGTAAACACCCCACGTAAAAGCGCTGCCAAGAACCAGCAGGTCTCCTTTGTTTTTAATTAAATCAATGCTTGTAAAATCACCATTACCTACCAGCAACATCAAACCGAATATTGCAATAATAATTCCTCCAGACTGCAAAAGGTTAATTTTTTCTCTGAAAAAGATTGCGGCAAATATTGCCATGAAGATTGGCGCTGTGCCAATAATCCATCCGGTGTTGGCTGCGGTAGTGTATTTTAATCCTGTTACCTGTATCCATAAGTGAAACACTGCAATACATGCAAGAATAAAAATGCTGCCATGGTTTTTAAGATTAACATCAAATTTTTTCTTTGTTAGCAAGCGCAGAAAACGTAAGTAGATATTGATGCGAGAATCAATCTTAAAGAAATTATTGTTTCAGGATCGAGTTCTTCCAGGGCAACTTTTGTAGCGATGAATGAAGTGCCCCAGAAAATTACAGCAAGGATTATTAGCCAGTATCTGAGAGATTTGTTTTTCAAATTAATGTTGAAGAGAAATTATAAAGAAAACTAAATGTTTCCAGCACGTCTTTGAAAATAAGTTTATTTAGAATTATCAGTTTTCCGGGCAGATGAATATTCTTCAAGGTTGTAATTGATTTCCTTATCCGGCATATCAATTTTAAAAATTTTCACACCGGAATCTGTAAAAAATTTTGTTGCAAGTGTATCGTGGTAATCAGAAAAAACAACCACCCGCTCTATCCCTGCAGCAATTAATGCTTTTGCACAATTTGTGCAAGACATATTTGTAATGTATGCAGTTGATCCTTTTATATTTACTCCATGAGTTGTGGCTTGTACCAGCGCATTAATTTCTGCGTGATTTGTTCTTACACAGTGATTATCAACAATAAGACAGCCAACATCATAGCAATGCGGCTGACCGGGAAGCGATCCGTTATAACCAGTTGCAAGTACAAACCTGTCTTTAACAAGTACACATCCGCAGTGCATCCTGGGGCATGTTGCTCTTTCCGAAGCAAGCATTGCAAGTTTTAAAAAATATTCGTCCCAGGTTGGTCTGTTTTTACTCATAAATATTTCTCTGATTTAAGTGTGGTTTTTTCTAAATAAAAAAGAATGATTTTGTGTGGGGAAATTTAAAGTATTTTTTCTCTATTGCAAGCGAGAGTATAAAATTCTGTTTATACCAGCTTGATTGCGGTATAAAATATTTGGGAATATATGCTTAGTAGCAATTATGATAGTGCTATATCATTTATAAGATTTTCCTTCAAGTAGAATTTAACTGCATCCCTGGCAGATAACTTAAAGGTTATAAAAACATCAATTCCCTTCTGCTTTAAAGATTGCAAATTACTCCTGTCCATACCTCTCGATATAACAGTTTTGCAATCATTCACCATTGCTGGTGATTTGCTCATGTTATCAACGGTTCTTGGTTTTAGAGCACTTCTTCTGTATTCGGAACCTTTTATCCCTGATTCTTCAACATCATAAACCAGGTATCCCGTGGTTCGTACAAAGGGAGATTTGATTGTTACTCCATCGTTTGATTCGATGGCGATTTTCATTTTATGTTTCTCCTAAATTATTATTGCATCAATTAGTTTATTATACCATTTATCTTATAGAAAATGATTTTCTTATTTTCGGTCTGGATTTTTTCGCAAATCTTTTATGAAGAGATGATCGGTGCACTCTGTTGCTATTACATGCAACACAATTTTGAGGAGCCGGTTTATCTGAATCAATTTCCCAATAGAAACCGCATTCATCACACTGAAATTTTTTCTTTGTCATTCTTACATTGTCTCCTTAGCTTCTTAACTACTTAATTTAGTTCTCTTTTCAAATTGGATAAGAACAAAAGCAATAAAAGAGAGTATGGGGTGGATAAATAGAAAATTTTTAGCAGTGTCTCATTATGTATATAATAACAACTTATTATTAATTGTCAAGGTTAATTTTTACGACCGGAAGCAATTGGTATTAACAATAATAAATTGGGTGAAAAATATAGAAGAATAGGTCAATTTATCTTTTGGATTAAGTAACAGCAGTCAAATCATTTCAGAAAGTAGCTCTTGCCGTGGATTTGCAATTACAACTTTATTAACTAAAAGTCCTTTTTCAGAAATAATGTGTGCCCCGGCTTCAACAGCGCTTGTAACTGCGGCTACTTCTCCCGTAACGGAAAAAAATGCTTTGCCGCCGAGAGCCATTGCAAGTCGTAATTCAACTAATTTTACTTTGGCTGCTTTTACCGCTGCATCTGCTCCTTCAATTAATGAAGCAACCGAATAAGCTTCCACAATACCAAGAGATTCGAGCATCTCAATATTTGTCTGCCCGGCTATTGCGGGAAAAATTGTTTTGTGAACATTTGGAATTACAAAATGATCAATCACACCAAAACCAATTGTATCAACAGCATTATTTACTGCAGAATTTACAGCAGCAACATCTCCGGCAATTAATGTCATATATTTTCCTGAACAGATTGTCCTGGAAATCATCAGCTCAACTTCAGAAGTCTTAAGCATAATATCAGCTGCCTGTATTCCTGAAGCAATACTTCCCATTTCAATTAAACCAATAGAGTTTTGTTGGATCATTTTATCACCTTAAATTAAGAAACTATTTTAATGTAATCGTTTGTTACTTTTTCCACCTTGCCGGAAATTGATGCATGAACATTTGCACCAAGCTTACCATTTGGAACTGATGCAATTAAATCCCCACACGAAACTTTTCTCGCCTTCCTTTACTTCGGGTTTACAAAGCTCACCAATATGTTGTTTAAGAGGTATCTTTACCGTATCAACTTCAAATTTTTTATCGTTGTAAGGTGCGGGGACATCGTAATCTTTAAGTTTTAGTTTTTGTGTAAGCTGTTTAAGCGGAACTCTTCTGCCTTCTTTTATAGGATGTACTTTAACCGGTTTTTGTTGAACGAATTTGATTCCTTCTTGTTTCATTTCTACTTTTGCTTTATCGCATGCTTCTTTTGGATAAAGATCTTCCGGACAAGCATAAAGAGTGCATAATCCACAGCGAGCAGCAAAGTTCCGCCATTTGATTCCAAACAGAAGCACCGGTTTTTGTAAAGCCTAATGAACGCATTACTTTGTGTGGTTCTACCTGGTAACCAAGAAGGTAGCGCGGGCATAACTCTGTGCAATAACTGCATTGATCGCATGCAGACTTACCGATTCGATGCCAATTTTGTTCAGGCTGGTTTTTTCTTTTTATTAAATAGTGATCTCTTGGAAGAACAATAATACCAGCAGTTGTTTTTGTTACAACTTCATCCAAGTTAAAAGTTAAGCTGCCCATCATCACCCCGCCAACAAACAAACCAAAATCTTTAACGGTAACACCACCTACGTGTTTTAATACATCTTTAAATGCTGTTCCAACGGGAACAAAAAAGGAAGATGGTTTTTTAACCGCACCGGCAACACAAATGAATTTTTCAGTTACCGGAATTTCTTCATCTGCTTTTGCAATATTGTAAAGTGTTTCAACATTATTAACAACACAGCCAACATCAACCGGGATGCCCGCAGGGGGAATCAATCTTCCCGTTGCTTCGTAAACAAGTTCATACTCATCTCCGGATGGATAAAAATCGCCAAGCTTTGTAAATTCTATGTTTCCATTGGAAATGTTTGCTTGGATAGCATCAATTGCGGGTTGGTTTTTCTCTTTAATTCCGAAGAAAGATTTTTTTGCAGATGTACTTTCAGCTAATAACTCTAATCCCTTAATAATTTCTGCCGGGAAATGGAGCATCAGTTCATAATCTTTATGAATTAATGGTTCACATTCTGCTCCGTTTGCCAAAACGAACTCTGTTTTTGTATTCGCTTTAATGTGCGTTGGAAAGCCTGCCCCACCTGCGCCAACAACTCCGGCTTTAAATATATTTTCTGATAAAGACATAGAATTAATATAGTTTATGTATTAACTTCGAATTTAAATCCGATAATGGCAATTTAACAATTTCGCAAAACAATTTTTTTCAAAGCTTCAATCCACATTGGATGATCATTTAAACTTTCCACTAACTGAATTTTTTCACCGCCATGTTTTTCAAAAAGCTGCTGGTATTCTTTTCCTATTTCTATTGTTGTTTCAAGACAATCGGAAACAAAAGCAGGGCTAAATACTAAAAGTTTCTTTGCTCCCTTTTTTGCCTGCTCAATAACAACTTTGTCAGAAAATGGTTCAAGCCATTTTTTGTCCAACCGCGATTGAAAGCAAACAGTATATCTTTCCATCAGATATATTTAACCTTTCTGCTAACAGTCTTGTAGTTGCATAACATGTGGCTTTGTAGCAATATTTATTTTCTTCAGTTATTTCAGTTTCGCAATTGTGCTCTTCGCAGAGTCTTCCATCTTCATATACTTTATCAACCTGTCTTATCGGTAAACCATGGTAACTGAAAAGTATGTGATCATATTCATCAAGATTATATTTTTTTGCCTGCTCGGCGATTGTATCTAAATATCCTTCGTTATCGTAAAACTGGCTGATTATTTTAATTTCGGGAATTATCCACCATTTGCTGATGAGCTTCATTGCTTTATCAATTGCTGATCCGGTACTTGCAGAAGCATATTGAGGAAATAAGGGAAGGATTATAATTTTATTATAATTTTTCTTTTCCATCTCTCCAATCACATCATCCAACCCGGGATTCTGATAACGCATTGCAAGTTCAACTTTATATTTCTCTCCAAGTGCTTCCTGTAATTTCATTTGAACCGATTTACCATAAATTAGAATTGGAGAGCCGTTTTCGGTCCACAATTGTTTATAAATTTTTGCTGATTTTGGTGCACGAAAAGGAACAATAATAAAGTTCACAAGAAAGAATCTGGCAATAGCAGGAATATCAATTACGCGCGGATCGTTCAGAAATTCAAAAAGATATTTTCTTACATCTTTAGTTGATGGGCTGTCGGGAGTTCCAAGATTTATTAATAACACACAGGTTTTCGGTTGCATAAAATCAGTATTATTTATTTATAAGGTTCATCGGAAAGATATTGAAATTTAATCTCATTCTGATGATAAAATTAATCTAAATATAATGCCTAAAATGTAAAACTCAATACAGTTCTATCAATGATTATTATTTAAACTTGTAAGTGCTTATATTTAATTCTAACTGCAAGGGGATGATAAACAATTTTACTCAATTCCAGGAAAATAAATGAAGAATAAAATTATAGTTGCTGATTTTAATAATCTTGAAGATAAAAAACCTGCTTATGCGTTGGTAAGCAAAACCGATCTCGTTATTATTAAGTACGATGAAAAAGTTTCGGTTTTTTACGGAAGATGTCTTCACCGTGGTGCACTTTTGGCTGATGGTTATGTTGATGGACATAACCTGATTTGCGGTGTGCATAACTGGGATTACCGGCTTGATACAGGAATTAGTGAATACAACAACGAAGAAAAGCTCCACAAGTTCACATCGCTGATTGAGGAGGGAAATGTTTGTGTTGATGAAGAAGAGATTAAGGAGTTTGAAAAGGAGTTTCCTCCAAATATAAATCGTGATGACTATCTTGGATTGTATGAATCAACGCATCCCACACCTGAAGAAGATACGGCTGGTGAAATACAGCACCTTGCAAAATATGGTTTGTCAAAAATCGGGCATCATGGTTTTGTTACATCAATGGGAGTTGGGAGAAATAAGCTGCCAAAGTGGGATGATATACAAATTCTTCCTGCACAGCTTGCTCGTCTTCCGCATTTGGAAGATGTTGAGGTTGGAACAAATGTAAAAATTGGAAAAGCTGCTAAAAAACCACTCGAGTTAAAAATTCCTCTTTTTGTTTCCGATATGAGCTTTGGTGCTTTATCCGAAGAAGCAAAAATATCTCTTGCAAAAGGAGCAGAGCTTGCAGGCACAGGAATCTGTTCCGGCGAAGGTGGTATGCTGCCTGAAGAGCAGGCAGAAAACAGCAGGTATTTTTATGAGCTTGCTTCCGCTAAGTTTGGATTTGAGATGGAGTTGTTGAAAAAAGTACAGGCATTTCACTTTAAAGGAGGACAGGGTGCTAAAACCGGAACCGGCGGACATCTGCCGGGAGATAAAAACAGGGGAAAGATAAGTGAAGTAAGGGGATTACCCGAAGGTACTCCAGCAATTTCTCCACCAAGATTTACTGATTTAACTTCGCCAAAGGATTTTAAAAACTTTGCAAATGAGGTTCGGGATTTTACAGACGGTATTCCAATCGGGTTCAAACTATCTGCAAATCATATAGAAGAAGATATTGATGCCGCAATTGAAATTGGTGTTGATTATATAATTCTTGATGGAAGAGGCGGTGCAACAGGTGCTGCACCAGCTTTATTCAGAGATAATATTTCCGTTCCAACAATTCCTGCATTAGCAAGAGCACGCAACCATCTTGATAAAAGAGAAGCGAACGATATCACATTAATAATAACCGGGGGATTACGCACTGCTCCTGATTTTATAAAAGCTTTAGCCCTTGGTGCTGATGCTATTGCTGTTTCAAATTCCGCACTACAGGCAATCGGCTGCCAGGCAATGCGGGCTTGTAATACAAATTTCTGCCCGGTAGGAATTGCAACACAAAAAGAAAGCTTAAGAAGCAGAATAAATATAAATCTTTCCGCAAAACGATTGGAGAACTTTTTTAATGCAACCGTGGAACTGATGCAGGTTATGGCTCGTGCTTGCGGACATGATCACCTAAGCCAATTCTGCAAAGATGATATTGCAACCTTTGATAGAAATATGGCTTACTTAACAGGAATAAAGTATGGCGGGGCTGTTCCGCTTTGATAGAAATCAGGAGTCAATAATCAGAATCTTACTGTTGATTGTCATTCCAGGTTGATTTGTAATCTCCATAAATAATTTAAATGCAACTAATAGAATGGTAGAATAAATTGAAAATCAAATTAACATGGCATAAAGTATTAAGTAAAGATGAACTTCCGGAAGGAAGAGTGAAGACGGTTACAGCTGGAACCCAATCCTTTGCATTATCCCACTTTGAAGGAAAGTATTGCGCACTGGATAACAAATGCCCCCACCAGGGCGGACCTTTAGGCGAAGGACAAATAGAAAATGGCTGGTTACGCTGTCCCTGGCACGGATATGATTACCATCCCTGTACAGGAAGACCGCCTGAAGGATTTGACGATGCTGTTGTGGCAATACCGGTTGAAGAACGAGATGACGGAATTTATGTTGGAATAGAAGTGGAACAACCTCACGAAACTACAGTTTCTGATGTGATGGTTGAAACAATGATCAACTGGGGAGTAACGCATGTATTTGGAATGGTTGGGCATTCCAATTTAGGGCTCGCAGATGCTTTCCGCAAAAAGGTTAAAGAAGGAAAGCTAAACTATATAGGAATACGACATGAAGGTGCTGCAGCATTTGCTGCTTCAGCTTATGCAAAATTAACCGGCAAGCCAGCGGCATGTTTTGCTATTGCAGGACCCGGCGCAACAAATATGTTAACGGGATTATGGGATGCAAAAGTTGATCGTGCCCGGTGCTTGCGTTAACTGGACAAGTTGATGCACAGGTTCTCGGGCCGGTGCTTTCCAGGAAGTTGATCTCAACTCTGCATTTGAAGCTGTGGCTGAATGGAAGCAAACGGTTTTACCTTCAAGCAAACATGCTGAGTTGATGACACTTGCATTAAAAAATGCAATTATAAAAAGAGATGTATCCAATTTAATTTTCCCCAATGAGGTTCAAGCAATTGCAGTTGAGAATAAAGAAGCATCCTCACCGGCGGGAAGATTAGCTTTAAAAGATATTACTCCCCCCGATGATTCAATTAAAAAAGCAGTTGAACATTTATCTGCATCAAAAAGACCGGCAATAATTGTAGGACACGGTGCAAGATTTAATATGGAATAAATTACTGACTTTGCTGAAAAACTACATGCCCGGTAATAACAACATTTAAAGGAAAAGGATTAATTTGGGACGAACATCCACTTGCTTGTGGAGTACTGGGACGAAGCGGAACGCCGGTTGCCAGCTGGTTTATGAACGAAGCCGACTTACTTATGGTGATTGGAGCATCTTTTTCAAATCATACCGGAATTGCTCCATACAATCCAACTATCCAGATTGATTTCGATCCGATGGCTCTGGGTAAATTTCATCCTGTAACAGTTCCAGTGTGGGGAGAAATTGGTGCAACCGTAGCAATTTTTAAAAATAAATTATCAAATCAAAAAAGAGAATTATGATATAAAAAATGAGATTTCTGAGAGGTGGGCAATCTGGCGAACCGAAAAGCAAAGCCGCGAACAAGATGATAATGGAAACGGAATAAACTCGGCAGCGTATTCGCAGCGATGAACAAGATTGATTCCTGATAACGCCATTATTGCTGTTGATGTTGGAAACAACACATACTCGTTCGGAAGATACTTTGAATGCAAAAATCAATCTGTATTAATGTCCGGTTACCTGGGATCAATCGGATTTGGTTATCCTGCAGCAATTGGAGCCTGGGCAGCAGCACTAATAGACCGAATTGTAGCAGTAACTGGTGATGGTGGGTTTGGACAGTATCTGGCTGAACTGACAACTGCTGTAAAATATAAAATGAACATTACACATATTTTGCTTAACAACAACGAACTTGGAAAAATATCAAAAGAACAAAAGGCAGATCAATTTGATGTTTGGGAAACTATCTCACACAATCCCAATTTTTCAAAATACGCTGAACTTTGTGGTGCATTAGGAATTAGAGTAACAAAGAAAGAAAATCTTGATGCTGCGATGAAGAAAGTTTTTGCTCACAATGGTCCGGCAATGTTGGAAATTATAACCGATCCACTTTTAACTTAGAGTCAGTCAGAATAGAATTTATTGCTTTATTAACTTTCTCTGCACTGTTAAATCACTGAAGTTGGTGTTCACATATCTGCTTTATTGTCCTCCGCATTACATATTTCTTTCATGAAATCAATTATACTTGCTTATAAAATTTGAAGGAATGAAAAATGCGATTATTAAAATTACTTCTATTTATATTATTCTTAAATATGCCACTTGCTATGTTTGCACAGGATGATTTATCCGAAATATTAAAGGCATATCCTGATTGGCAAACAAACTTTGATAAAAAAACAATTGATACTTGGTGAGCTTATGTCTGGTGGTCCTCCAAAAGATGGAATCCCGGCTATCTTCATTCCAAAATTCGAAACACAAAGCGAAGCCGCTAATTGGCTTGATGATAAAGAGCCAGTAATAGCATTGGAAATTGAGGGAGAAGCAAAAGCATACCCATTATCTATACTGATCTGGCACGAAATTGCAAATGACAAAGTTGGTAATGTGCCGGTTGTTGTTTCATTCTGTCCACTCTGTTATAGTGCAATTGTTTACGATAGAAGAGTAAATGGGGTGACGCCGCACTTTGGCGTATCGGGTCTTTTAAGAATGTCCGATCTTGTTATGTATGATAATGTTACCGAAAGTTTTTGGCAGCAGTTTACCGGCGAGGCAATTGTTGGCGATATGGTCGGTTCAAAACTTGATTTTATCCCAGCGCAAATAATTTCGTTCAAACAATTTAAAGATGCTTACCCAAACGGGGCTGTCTTATCAAAAGAAACTGGTTACGAAAGAGATTATGGAAGAAATCCTTACGTTGGTTATGATGATATAGACCAAAGCCCGTTTCTTTACAAGGAGGAAATAGATAGCCGCCTTCCGCCAAACGAAAAAGTAATTGCAATAAAAGAGGATGGATTGATTAAAGCTTATCCCTATTCAATTACTTTAAAGGAAAGAGTTATAAATGATAGGATTGGTGAAAAGCAAGTTGTAGTGTTTCATGGTGATGGTGCAGTCTCTGCTCTTGATGAAAGCAACATTGCAGATTCAAAAGAAGTTGGTTCCACAGGGGTGTTCAACCCTGTTGTAAATGGTAATACTTTAACCTTTAAATATGAAGATGGGTTCTTTATAGATAAGGAAACTGGAACCAAATGGGATATTACCGGTAATGCAATAGAGGGGGAATTAAAAGGAACTCAGCTTAAGAGAATTAAGCATGGAGATTATTTTGCGTTTGCCTGGCTCGCATTCAAACCTGAGACTAAAATCTACTCTGCTGATTGATAACATAATGTTTACATAAGTGGGAAGAAATTAAGTTTTAATTTGATTAAACTAGACTCACCTTAAATAGAAAGTGAGAACTTTGATGCAAAACAGTCTTTTCGGGAATCTTCATTTAAATGATTGGAAAGAGACAAGAGATACGCTTCATAAGTACAGCCAGGTGGTTGGTGCTATAAGAGAAAATTTCAGTGAACCACATCCTCATTGGTGGCATATTAGTCTGCATGTTTCTGATAATGGGTTTAACTACAACTCCTTTGCCTGTTGTAAAAGATTCCCCTGACAAAACTTTCGAAGTTATACTAGATCTTCAAAATCATAAACTTGAAAATTGGATCTAATTACCGTGAATTAAAACAAATCTCATTAACCGGGCAATCACTTAGAGCTCTTTGCGAAGAAACTTGTAGCCTTTTATCAGATATCGGAGTTGAGATTTCAATCGATAAAGAAAAGTTTTCTGATGGCAAGTCTGGTGAATATAATGAAGTAGCTGTTTCCAATTACTGGAATTCGCTGAAAGAGATCAACAGAATTATGAATAAGTTCCGCGCTGAGCTAAACGGAGAAAGAAGCCCGGTACAATTATGGTCTCATCATTTTGATTTAGCTATGAGCTGGTATTCAGGAAGATTGATTCCCGGTAAAGATCCTGATGATGCTGAATCATCAAAAGAGCAAATGATGTTTGGATTTTCAACCGGTGATGATGGTATACCAGGTGCTTACTTTTATATAACCGCATATCCTATTCCTGAAAGTTTTCCGAACTTTGATATGCCCGAAGGTGCAAGGTGGAATACTGAGGGATTTTCCGGGGGAGTGTTGATGTATGAAACACTTTTAAAATCAAATAACCCCGAAGAGTTGCTTCTTAATTATTTCAGAACTTTTCAGAAAGCCGGTGCGGAATTAATGAAGTAAAAAATGGTTTTCGCCCATACTTACTTAAGTATTCAGTATTCTTATCTGTAAATAAATTCACCCCTCGACAACGTATGTAAATGTTGATTGCTAATTATTAACTGATTCTATTGTTAGTTAATTTTCACTGTCTATTTTATTCCTCACCATCTGTATAAAGATATAATCCAGAGTGAAATACCTACAAGGCTAAATGCCATCAATCATATATATAAACCACCTATCTGTTATTTATGATTTGGCATTTGAGTTGTCTTCACCTCTCTGTATTTTTAAATGCTATGATTAAACAAAGAAAGGATAATTAAAATGAAAACCTTATTACTTTCTCTGCTAACAAGTTGTTTGTTGATTTTTTCTGCGATAGGGCAAGACAAAACTGATGAAAAAAAATGGACAATTGATCCGGAAACAGGGGATACCATCTATACTGAAGCAGTGATAATTTCTCAAACTGAAGATATTACTCCGCGAACCAGTATGATTGTTATTAATCCGCTTAAATTCCTGTTGTTCTATAACCTTTCATATTTCCATAAAATAAGTGATCATACAGTAATTGGTGGTGGTATTCAAATGCCCACATTATCTGGTATAGAAGGATTTGGTGTAAACGCGGAAGTTCGTTTTCATCCCAGTGGAAAAAATTTACGCGGATTTTATTTTGCTCCAAATTTTTCATACAACAACCTAACGGGTGACGATGAGGGTGACGAATCTGTCTCAATAACCTCGGTTGGTGGTTTAATTGGCTGGCAATGGTTCCCGGGCGATCAGTTTGCAATGGGTCTTGGTATTGGTGTTGATTATTACTTCTTTTCCGGTGACGATGACGATTTTTCAGATTTAGATGGAACAGCACCAGCATTAAGATTTGATATCGGATATGCGTGGTAAAAATGCTTTACCTTAACTGAATTAAAAAGGCGAACCTAAGGTTCGCCTTTACTGTTTATTAAGTAAAGTTAAAACTCAGGTGAATAATTTTCGCTTAAACTCAAATCCGTACACAGACAATTCTTCCATGAATGGTTTATACAGGTAAGGAAGGGTTGGCGGCATATGTACACCCGTTTCTTTTATCTTTCCTTCTAAAATAAATTTTGCTGCTATTGCCGGAGGTAAACCAACTGCCTTTGCCATTGCGGAATCACCATTCGGTTCCCCATCAGCTACCATCGTGGCTGTTCTGTGTTCTTGCTTGCCACCGGGCAATTCTGCAAGAATATCTACATGAATAATTGTCATATCCGTTTCGCCTGGTGCGTAGGTAAGATTCTTTAACAATAACTCTATAAACACATCCAGCTTGGAGCCGTTCTTTGTTTTAATCATGTTCAGGTTCAAATATACCAAGCCATTTTAATCTCATCATTATATCAGACAGATGATCAACTCCCAGGTAAGTTGCAAATTCATCTTCAAGTTTTTCGGTTGGTTTTGTATCTATTAAAAACGCTGCATAGTCTTTAAATGTTTTACCATCCCATTCCAATTTTTTTTCATCGTTCAGCAAATCGAGTTTCCAGAAAGCACGCATGTTATTACAATAACCGGAGAACCTAAGCAATCCCCTGTAAAAGCTAACATCTTCTGGTAAGCCATACGGTTTAACATACCTGGTTACATCCTTATTTGCGTAAGCTTCAAAAGTTCCTAGTCCCTTAATGTCAACCATTTTGAAATTCTCGAAAAGTTTATCACCATCAATAGGAATAGGTTTTCCCCTTACCAGGTATTGCGCAGGAACCTGTGCCGCAAGAAAAACTCCCTTTGGTTCCCAGGAAAATTTATAACCCATCGGATTATTGTTAAATTTAAAAGAGGGTAAGCCGGAACCATACGATTGAATTTCAATTACCTTTCCACCATCGGCTTTAATATCATCAAGCAGCATTTGAGTAGCAAAATGATCCATTCCCGGGTCTTCGCCTAGTTCGTTTAATATTAAAATTCCTCTTTCCTTCGCTTCGGCATCCAATTCTTTAATGGGTGGTATTTCGTACGAAGTAGAGACCATACTCTTCTGATGTTTTAGGCAAAGTTTTGCAACCATCACATGGTGTGCCTTTGGAATCATATTAATAACGAGGTCATGCTCTGCAATTAGTTTGTCTAGTTTATCTTCTTCATGACTTGCCCAGGCAACTGCAGATGCCATTGGTCTTCCGGCAATTATTTTTTCAGCTTTCGAAACTGTTCTGGCGCCCATAGAAACATTGTATCCGCATTTTTCAGTTAGGTATTCTACAATCGGCTTGGTAACATGACCCGCACCTAATATTAATACTTTTTTCATTTTATATCCTTAGTGATATTATAGCTTATAACTTTAAATTCCCGAATTGTTGATAACTAATATAATAAAATGGTGGAACAGAAAGGGAGCGAGCGATTTATTAGATTGCTAGGTTTATATTTCTCGCTCGTTTAATTCATACTTTAAACCTGGTATCTCAAAGTTAAAAACTCCTTCACAATCAACTTATTTAGCAATTTCTAAATAATGTATTATTGCTTAATTTTGCTGAATTATAAAATCAAGAAACAGAGAGCATTATGATAAATTTTAAAACCAGGTTGTGTTTACTTTCCCTAATTATATTGGTATTGTTATCAACCGCCTTGTTTGCTCAAACCGTAAAGATTAAACTTATTGAAACCAGCGATGTACACGGCGCAATCTTTCCTTACGACTTTCAAAATGATACTACCACAAATAGTTCCCTTGCACAGGTACATACTTATGTTAGCATTGAAAGAAGAAAAACAGACCAGGAAGTAATTCTACTTGATAACGGTGATATAATACAGGGCGATCCTGCAGTTTATTACTACAATTATGAAGATACAGTAAGCAAGCATTTATATGCCGATGTTATGAATTTTATGGGATATGATGTTGCAACAATAGGTAATCACGATATTGAGACAGGACATCCGGTTTATGACAGGTTCAGGAAGCAGTTAAGCTTTCCCTGGTTAGCCGCTAATGCTGTAAACACAAGTAACAACGAATCCATACTTTGAGCCATACTCAATTTTAGAAAGAGAGGGAGTTAAAATTGCAGTGCTTGGTTTAATAACTCCTGCTATTCCAAACTGGCTGCCAGAGCATATCTGGGAAGGAATGGTATTCGAAGATATGATCGAATCTGCCAAAAAATGGGTTGCAATTATTCGTGAGAAAGAAAATCCTGATCTGCTAATAGGACTTTTTCATTCCGGGGTAGAATATACTTACGGCAATGTAACAGCCGATAGTTACAAAAATGAAAATGCTTCTCAGCTTGTTGCAGAAAAAGTTCCGGGATTTGATGTTGTGTTTGTTGGGCATGATCACGCCAGCTGGAATTTTAATGTCGAAAACTACTGCCGGCGACAGTGTTTTAATTCTTGGTCCTTTATCCAGGGCAAAAACTGTTGCCGTGGCAAACATAACAATGGAGTTTAATGATGAGACCGGAAACTGGGATAAAATAAATTCTTCTGGTGAAATAGTTGAGGTTAAAAATTACAGACCCGATGATATATTTATGAACAAATATTTGTTGGAACTAAACAGGGTAGAAAACTATGTTGTTGCACCGCTGGGTCAAATTAATAAAAACGGTTTCCTCAAAAGAATCAATATTTGGACCATCCGATTTTGTTGACCTGATACAAATTGCCCAGCTTGATATAACCGGTGCTGATATTTCCTTCGTCTCCCCGCTTTCTTTTAATGTAACTATAGACAGCGGCTGGGTAAGAGTTAGAGATATGTTCAATCTTTATAAGTACGAAAATTTTCTTTATACGATGGAACTATCCGGGCAGGAAGTAAAAGATTATCTTGAGTATTCGTTCGGTAATTGGTTTAACCAGATGGAAAATGACAGCGATCATGTTTTGAAATTTAAGCTTGATGAAGATGGCAGTCATTCAATATTCCGATCGTTACAGGACGCCAATGCTGGAGGAACGATTTTATAATTACTCTTCAGCTTCCGGAATTGAATATACTGTTGATATCTCTAAACCGGTTGGTGAAAGAGTAACTTTCTTTTTGTTAAGTGATAGCACTGCCTTCAGTCTTGATTCAACTTACACGGTTGCTATAAATTCTTACCGTGGTAACGGGCGGTGGCGGACATTTAATAAGAGGTGCTGGAATTCCAAAAGAGGAACTTGCGGGAAGAATTATTCATTCAACCGATACGGATTTACGCCTTCAAATAATGAACTGGATAAAGAAAAAGAAAGAGTTATATCCACGTACTATTGGCAATTGGGACATAAAACCACAAGCGTGGTGGCAGAAGGGAAAAGAAATTGATTATAAACTTTTATTTGGCGAATAATTTTATTTAAAAATTTTGGGAAGGTGATGAACTTAGAAAAAAGTAAACAACTTTTTGCGGAAGCAAAAAAATATATCCCGGGCGGAGTAAACTCTCCTGTGCGAGCATTTAAATCAGTTGGCGGCGATCCTTTGTTTATAAGCAAGGGTGAGGGATCAAGGTTTTGGGATGTTGACGGAAACGAATACATTGAATATATAGGAAGCTGGGGTCCGCACTTGTTTGGGCACAACCCTCCTTTTATTAAGGAAGCGCTTTTAAATGCATTAGATATGGGTACTAGTTTCGGTGCACCAACCGAACTTGAAATCAAAATGGCAAAAATTATTACAGAGTTAGTTCCTTCTGTTGAAAAAGTAAGAATGGTAAACAGCGGCACCGAAGCTACAATGAGCGCTATAAGGGCAGCACGTGGTTTTACAGGTAAAGAAAAATTTATAAAGTTTGAAGGCTGCTATCATGGTCATGCTGATTATTTCCTTATCAAAGCAGGTTCCGGTGCGTTAACGCTTGGTGTTCCAACAAGTCCTGGCGTTACAAGTGGAAATGCTGCAGATACATTAGTTGCTGATTACAATAATATTGAGACCGTTAAAAAATTAGTTGCTGAAAACAATGGTGAGATTGCGGCAGTAATAATTGAACCGATTGCCGGAAACATGGGTGTGGTAAAAGCAAACGATGATTTTATCAAAGAACTTAGAAGTATTTGTGATGAGGAAAAAATTGTTTTAATCTTTGATGAAGTTATGACAGGATTTAGAGTTGCAGCTGGTGGTGCACAGGAAGTTTTAGGAATCACTCCCGATTTGTCCACTTTTGGAAAAATTATTGGCGGTGGTTTACCTGTGGGTGCATTCGGCGGTAAAGCAGAAATAATGGATATGATAGCACCCAGCGGACCGGTTTACCAGGCAGGAACTTTAAGCGGAAATCCTCTTGCCATGGCTGCGGGTTTTGCTGCACTTAATCATATTATTGAAAACAAGGATATTTATAACGAGCTGGAAGAAAAATCTTCATACCTGGAAAAAGGAATGAAGAAAAACCTTGATGAGCTTGGGAGAAACTATGCTATGAACAGAGTGGGATCGATGAGCTGTATGTTTTTTAAAGAAGGAGTCGTTGAAAATTTTAATGATGCTGTTAATTCTGATACGAAACTTTACGGCAAATATTTTCATGAAATGCTGAAGCGAGGAATTTATCTGGCGCCCGCACAGTTCGAGGCAATGTTTATATCGACCTCACATTCCATAAAAGATCTTGATGAAACAATAGCTGCTCACAAAAGCTCTCTTGAAGCAATACTTTAAGATTTTTGATTACGTGGGAAAAAAGGGACAGAAATTATCCCTTTTTAATTAATACTAGTTTTAGTTATTAAGTTCAGTTTGTTGTTCAATTCCATTATCTTCACTAACAACTTTCGCTATATCAGCAATTGAATCTCTATCTTTAAGATTAATTACTCTAACACCCTGGGTATTTCTTCCCATAACCCGGAGGTTTTTAACTGCCTGCCTGATCACCATTCCTTTTGTAGTTATTATAACCAGTTCGTCTTTATCAAATACTCCCATCAGAGCGATAAGCTTGCCAACCTTATCGGTGGTCTTAACTGTAATAACTCCCTTACCGCCGCGCCTGGTAATTCTATAATCCTTAATATCCGATCGCTTGCCATAGCCATTATGTGTAACAACAAGAATACTTGTCCCTGGGTGCTTAATAACAAGCAGCCCAACAACAATATCGCCTTTGCCAAGTCTAACTCCTCTTACACCAGTAGCAGTTCTTCCCATGTTGCGCACATCTTTTTCGTTAAACCTTATGGCAAAACCGTTTCTTGTTCCTATAACCATGTCGTTGTTTCCATCGGTCATCTTAACTTCAATCAGCTTATCGCCCTTAACAAGATTGATCGCATTGATTCCACCTTTTCTTACGTTTCCGTACGCAGAAAGAACTGTTTTCTTAATCGTTCCTTTTTCTGTAGCCATTATTAGGTATTTATCATCGGTAAATTCTTTAACTGCAACAAAGGCAGTTATATTTTCATCTTTATCCTTTTGCAAAAGGTTTATAACTGACCTGCCTCTTGCAGCCCTGCCGCCTTCAGGTATTTCGTGTACTTTAAGCCAATAGACCTTTCCCCTATCAGTAAAGAAGAGAATATACTGATGGGTTGAGGCAATAAACATATGCTCAATAAAATCTTCATCTTTAGTGCCGGCGCCGGTAACACCTCTTCCGCCCCTTCCCTGCTTTCTATACCCGCTAACCGGAAATCTTTTAATGAACCCGTTATGAGAAATTGTAACAACAACATCTTCTTCAGCTATTATATCTTCTAAAGAAAAATCTTCTGTGCTGTAAACAATTTCTGTTCTTCTTTCGTCTCCGTATCTTTTTTTGATCTCAAGAAGTTCTTCCTTAATAATCAGGTTTCTATTTTCTTCACTTTTTAGGATGCCTTTCAGTCTCTCAATCAGTTTAATCGTTTCTTTATATTCATCTTCAATTTTTTGTCTTTCAAGCCCGGTTAACCGCTGCAGGCGCATATCCAGTATTGCTTTTGCCTGTATTTCGCTAAGCTTGAATTTTTTAATAAGATTTTTTCTTGCAGTCTCAACATCTTTAGATTTTTTTATGGTTTGAATAACTGCATCAATATTATCGAGGGCAATTATGTAACCTTCTAATATGTGTGCTCTTCTCTCTGCAGCTTCAAGCTCATATTTTGTTCTTCTAACAAGCACATCCATCCGGTGATCGAGGAAGTGCTGCATCATATCTTTTATCGGAAGAACCCTGGGAATACCGTTAACCAGCGCCAACATATTAACACCAAAAGTGCTTTGCATTTGTGTGTGTTTGAAGAGCTGGTTTAGCACAACTGCCGGCTGTGCATCACGTTTTAATTCCACAACAACTCTCATTCCATCCCTATCAGACTCATCGCGAATATTTGAAATATCTCTCAGCTTTCCTGCCCTTACCAACTCTGCCATCTTTTCAATTAAGTTGGCTTTATTTACCTGGAAAGGGAGTTCAGTTATAATAATGTTTTCTTTGTTACTTTTTAGTGTTTCAATATTTGCTCTTGCACGGACAACTATTCTTCCTCTTCCTGTTGTAAAAGCACTCTGTACGCCAGCATACCCATAAATAATTCCCGCTGTTGGAAAATCGGGTGCAGTAACATATTTCATAAGTTTTTCAGAGGTGAGATTAGGATTCTTTATAAGTGCTATAAGCCCGTCTACCACCTCAGTAAGGTTGTGTGGAGGAATGTTTGTTGCCATTCCTACTGCAATACCGCTGGCACCGTTTATTAGCAAGTTTGGCAGGTATGATGGCATAACGGTTGGCTCCTGCAAGGTATCGTCGAAGTTAGGAGCAAAATCAACCGTGTTTTTATCCAGGTCTCTTAACATTTCTTCAGAAATTCTTGCAAGCCGTGCTTCGGTATAACGCATTGCTGCAGGAGAGTCGCCATCAACAGAGCCAAAGTTACCTTGTCCATCAACTAAAGGATAGCGGAGTGAAAAATCCTGTACCATTCTTACCATAGAATCGTAAACAGCTGTATCGCCGTGCGGGTGGAACTTACCTAAAACCTCACCAACAATTCTTGCAGACTTTTTATAAGCTTTACTGTGCGTCATTCCCAGTTCGTGCATTCCGTAAAGTACCCTGCGATGAACAGGTTTTAAGCCATCTCTAACATCGGGCAATGCCCTGGAAACAATAACCGACATCGAATAATCGATGTAGGATGATTTCATCTCTTCTTCAAGTGATACGGGAATTATTTTTTCAAATATGGTTGCCATTAAGTATTCTCAGGTTTCAATTTTGTTTAACAGTTCTTTAATTATAAAGCAGGATCAGACATCAAGGTTTTTAACATATTTTGCATTCTTCTGTATAAACTCGCGACGCGGTTCAACATCATCTCCCATCAGGGTTTCAAAAATTTTATCGGCAGTAGCCGCACTTTCTATTGTAACCTGCAGGATGGTTCTTGTTTCAGGATTCATAGTTGTATCCCACAGTTGCTCAGGATTCATTTCTCCCAAACCTTTATAGCGGGATATTGTAACACCTTTAAACTATCTGGAGTTTCACCTTTATCTTTTCCGTTCCCCTTACTGTTTACTTTAAGTCGTTTAAGAATTTCTTTTCTTTCTTTATCATCATAAGCATAAAATTCTTCTTTTCCTTTTTTAATTTTATACAGGGGTGGCTGCGCTATATAAACTTTACCGGCTGTAATAAGATCTTTCATGTGCCTGTAAAGAAAAGTAAGAAGCAAGGTTCTAATGTGGCTTCCGTCAACATCGGCATCAGTCATTAGTATAATTTTACCATAACGTGATTTTGATTCATTAAAATCGGGTCCCAGCCCTGCACCAATTGCAGAGATCATTGCTTTTATTTCATTGTTCTCAAGAATTTTATTCAGCTTTGCTTTTTCAACATTAAGTATCTTTCCACGAAGCGGAAGAATTGCCTGAAACCTTCTGTTTCTGCCCTGCTTAGCAGAGCCACCGGCAGAGTCTCCCTCTACAATATAAACTTCACAAAGTTCAGGATCTGTGATGGAGCAATCTGCAAGTTTACCGGGAAGGTTCATACCATCCAGTGCATTTTTTCTTCTTGTAAGATCGCGGGCTTTCCTGGCTGCTTCCCTTGCTTCAGCGGCACGCATACATTTTTCAATAATCTTTTTACCAATAGATGGATTCTCTTCAAGATATTCCCCAAGTTTTTCACCTACCATCATTTCAACGGCAGATCTGGTTTCGCTGTTTCCAAGTTTGGTTTTTGTCTGTCCTTCAAATTGAGGTTCAGCAACCTTAACAGAGATTACTGCGGTTAATCCTTCTCTAAAATCATCGCCGGTTAAACTTACTTTTCCGTCTTTAATTAATTTGTTTTTATAAGCATAATTATTCAGTGTTCTTGTAAGTGCAGTTTTAAAGCCTGAAAGATGTGTTCCGCCTTCCTGCGTATTTATGTTATTAACATAAGAGAATATATTTTCTGCATAACTGGTTGTGTATTCAAATGAAATTTCTATTGGGGTTTTATCTTTCTCACCCTCAATATAAACTGCTTTGTGGAGCGGCTGCCTTGTTTCATCAAGATATTTAACAAACTCTATAAGCCCGCCTTTAAAGTGGAATGTTTCCTCTTCTCCACCGTTTCTTTCATCTCTTACTTTAATGGTAATAGTTTTGTTAAGATATGCCAGTTCTCTCATTCTGTCGGCAAGGGTATCAAACTTAAACTGTGTAGTACTAAAAATTTCTTTATCGGGCATAAAAGTTATTTTTGTACCGGTATCTCCTTTTTTAGCTTTTCCAATTTCTTTTACTGGCTTATCCGGAACTCCTCTTTTATATTCCTGGTAATATGTTTTACCATTTCTTTTTATTTCTGCTTGCAACCGTTCTGATAAAGCGTTTACAACCGAAACACCAACACCATGAAGACCACCCGAAACTTTATAGCTGCTTTTATCAAACTTACCGCCGGCATGAAGAACAGTCATTACAACTTCCAGCGCCGATCTTTTTTCCTGCGGGTGTTTATCTACCGGAATTCCTCTTCCGTTATCAATTACCGTTACACTTTCATCTTTGTTTATAGTTACCGAAATTTTATCGCAGTAACCCCCAAGCGCTTCATCAATACTGTTATCAACAACTTCGTTAACCAGATGATGCAAACCGCGGGAACTAACATCGCCAATGTACATAGCAGGACGTTTACGTACAGCATCAAGACCTTTTAAAACATTAATGTTCTTTGCACTGTATTCGGTTTTCTTTTTAGTGTTTGCCATAATTTAACTACTAAACCTTATTTGTTTAATTCTCTCTTCATTATAAAATTTATTTATTCTTTCAACAATTTCTTTTTCTCTAAACTTCATTTCGCTTCTCCAGGTTGAGTTTTCAACTCTTAACTTTAAAACCTTTTTATCTACCTTAAGCGGTAATGCGATTTTTTCAAAATCAGGAAATATTTTATAAAAATCATTAACCACATCGGATGATTTAACAACCTCGCGCAGATTTTTAAAAGCCGGCTCTCTTCTGAATACATCTCCCAAGCTTTTAAAATTATCAGGCATTTACAACTTCTCCACGGTTAAGCTTTATAACTTTATCTTCCACCCCGGTTTTAAGAAATGAAAAATTTCCAAAATCAGTAAGGGTAACAAACGCCTGCCCAACTTCGCCAAGGTATTCGCTTATTTTGGAAGCACGGTTTGCATCAAGCTCACCAAATACATCATCCAATAAAAAAAGCGGGCTTCTACCTGTTACATCTTTAAGATAACAAAACTCGGCAAACCTTAACACTGCCTGGAAAGTTTTATGTTGACCCTGGGAACCGTATGTTTTAAGATTCAAACCGTTTATCTCGAAAATAAAATCATCCCTGTGCGGACCAACCAGGTTGGTTGCTCTTCTTAATTCGTCGTTATGTCTTTCATCCAATAAAGTTTTAAACCTGCTTTCAATATCATCTTCGGAACTATCATTTAAAAAATAATAAGTGATTTTAGGTTCTTCATCTTCACCCATTATTCTGTAGTAAGAACTGCGTACAAACGAGTGAAAGTTTTTTATAAAAGCTACCCGGTGCTTTATAATTTCCAAACCGTTCTGCAAAAGTTTTTCTGTCCATGCTTCAAGTTCATCTAACAAGCGAAAAGTTTTTTGTTTCCTTAATTCTATAAAGTAACGAAGACCGCTGCCTTAGCGTGCGGTTATAATCGATTAAAATTTGAAGATACGTGCTGCTTGCCTGAGATATTACCGAGTCTATAAACTTTCTTCTTTCGCCAGGAACACCCTGTGTAATTGAGTGATCGGATGGAGTTGAAAGTACAACCGGAAATCTTCCTATTATATCTGCCGTTTTGGAAATAAGTTTACTATTACGAAAATAGTATTTTTTACTTTCTGGTATTGAGTATATCACCTTCACTTCATCTTTGGTTAAAACTTCGAAGTTACCGAAAACTTCAAATTCATCTTTGCCAAAACTTACTGCCTCTACATCAGATTTAGAACTGCAGCTTTTTGTTGTGCAGAGATAATAAATTGATTCCAATATAGATGTTTTTCCGTAGCCGTTGCCACCAATTATATAATTTAAATTGCCGGAAAAATTAATCTTTGTATCTGTGTGGATTCTGAAATTTTTCAAACTTAAGGAGGACAGGGTCATATCATCATGTATTCAACCTTACAGGCATTAGCAACAGCATAAGCTCTTCGTTATCTTCAACTGTTTCAGGTTCAACTATACAAGCTTTAGTAGGTGAATGAAGTTTAAATCTAACTTTATCGTGATTAACATGAGAAAGAACATCATTAACATATTGTGTGTTGAACCCAATCTCCATTGAATCGCCGCTATACTCGCAGACAATATTTTCAACTGCATCCGATCCATGGTCAATATCTTCTGCAGATACTTCGATGTTGTTATTGCTAATAGAAAACTTAACCTGCTTTGAACTTGAAGATGAGAAAAGCATCATTCTTTTTATTGACGAATTAAGGTCACCCCTATTAACTTTTACGATGTTCTCATTTTCCAGTGGTATAACACTGTTATAAGCGGGATATTTTTCACCAATCAACCTGGATATAAACTCCAGGTCTCCTATATTAAATGAAATATTTGTTTTGCTTAAATACATTTTAACATCTGTTTCGCCTAGTTGTTTAGAAAGAACTGAAATAGCTCTTTCAGGAACAATATATTGCTCATCGCTTCCTGTTTTAATATCCTTGTAAATGTATTTAACCAGCCGGTGTCCGTCTGTAGTTACAAACCTTAATCCTTCCTGTGTAAACTCGAAAAGAGTTCCTGTCATAGCAGGTCTCATATCTTCTTTACTCATTGCAAATGAAGTCTGGTCAATTGCCTTCTTTAAATCTTTTCCATTCATCACAATCTCTTTTTCCTTCGAGACATCAGGTATTTCGGGAAAATCTTCTGAAGGAGAATATCCGATATTATAAACTCCTGCTTCGGTAGAGAGTTTTAATTTTGCATTTCCATCGGTTTGAAAGTTTATTTGCGTTTCTTGAAGCGACCTTATAATATCGTACAGAAGACGCGCCGGTATAACCATGCTTACGTTTTCATCCGAAGCAACATTGATAGATGACTTTAACGAAATCTCAAGATCGGTAGCACAAACAGTTAGCGATCCGTCTTTAATTTCGAAAAGAAAATTTTCTAAAATTGGCATTGGTGTACGGGCAGGAACAGCAGGAATTACCTTTGCTAACAACTTTTCCAGCACTTTGCTGTTTACTTTAAACTCCATAAAACTCTCTTTTGATGAAACATAGAAAAATACTAAAAAGAGAGTCCAACTACAATATATTGCTGCTGAAATTAATGCTAAAAAGGCACTTGTAAATTGCCTAAATCATAACAGTTCAGAAAGTTTAACAGTCTGTTTTTTAAGGATTCAAAATGAGGCTGATTTTAAGGTCCTACAGGGTTAGGATCTCCTTCATCACTAAGATCATCGGAACTAGTTAGAGTTGCAGACAAAATATATGAATCTCCAACTATAGCACTCGAATATACGATCAAAATTTTTGTGCCCGCCTTAATAGTCAATTGACCCGATACTCCTTCTTCTGCCGATGAGGATGTTATACCAGGAGGTATTTCATAGGTTGTATTGTATTCGTATAATCCCTTTTGGAAGACTTGATAGGGTAACTTCTCCACCAGCTTTAACGGTGGTTAATTCAGCGCGAAAATTTAAATGTATATCGCCTGATGCTAGGTTTTTGATGGTAATGCCATTATCTACAGTTGTTGAACAACTTATGAAAGTAATTGCACATAAGCTGGTTAAAACAAATAATAATAATATTTTTTTCATCTTACTTACTCTAAGTTGTTAATAATTTGAGTTTAATCATACTCTAAAGCAAAATTTAGACCAAATATATCTCAATGTCAATAAAAATAGAATGATTTAGTTTTTTGACTATTCAGCTTAAGATGTTAAGAAGGTTATTATAATTATATATATATATTTACTTAATAAATGTAATAATTACATTGTTAGTATGTTGAAAAGCAAGTAAATCCTTTCTATCAAAACAACTTAGATTAACAATTATCAACAATCAGTGCTGTAAAACAAGTGTTTAAAAGTGTTGAAATTAACACCCTGTTAACAAATACCGCCTTACCAACAATCTATTCCGCTTAAATTAACAAATTATCAACATTTTTATTTCATATAAAAAATGCCCAAAAAGGGCATAAAAAATAGTTAGGACAAATTTACCGGTATCCGTTTAGGCAGAACTTATCTCAATCTGGTTTTTTAAATTATCAATCAGTTCGCGTAGAGCGTTGTCTTCAATTATTGCTCTCTCAATAGATGTACATGAGTGAATAACTGTGGAATGGTCCCGCCCGCCAAAGTGCAACCCGATGGTTTTTAGCGAAGATTTTGTCAACCCCTTTGAAAGGTACATAGCAATTTGTCTAGCAAGCACAATTTCTTTCTTGCGTGTTTTATCTCTTATTTTATTTTCAGCCACACCTAACATATCGCACACATTTTTTGTGATTGTTTCAATTGTAATGTTATTTGCTTTCCGGTCAGTGGCAATTTCTTTTACTGTTTTTTTTGCAAGTTCAAAAGTTATTTCCTTAGAGTTTAAAGATGCATTAGCAAGGAGCTTTATAAGACATCCTTCTAACTCTCTAATATTGGAAGTTATATTGGAAGCTATATAATCGAGTATTTCATTCTCTACAATCATACCATAAGATTCTGCTTTCTTCTTAAGAATAGCAATCCTGGTTTCAAGTTCAGGTGGCTGAATATCTGCAGTTAAACCCCACTGGAACCTTGATGTTAACCTGGTATCCAACCCTTTCAAATCCTTGGGCGGCTTATCGCTGGATAGAATTATCTGTTTTCTTGATTGGTGAAGAGTGTTAAAAATATGAAAAAACAAATCCTGGGTTTTTTCCTTACCAATAAGAAATTGAATGTCATCTATTATTAAAACATCCATGCTTCTGTAAAAACTTGAGAACTCATTTACTTTGTTCGATTGAATTGCCTCAACAAATTCAACTGTAAAAATATCTGAGGAAAGATAGATAACTTTTTTATCCGGGTGGCTTTTTAGAATTTCGTTACCCACTGCCTGTATAAGATGGGTTTTTCCTAAACCAACTCCGCCGTAAACAAAAAACGGGTTAAAAGATGTTCCGCCAGGATTATCACTTATTGCGCCGGCAGCAGCTCTTGCAAGTTGGTTGCCCTCACCCTTTATAAAATTATCAAAAGTATATCTTGAATTTAAGTAGGATTCAAAATTTTGCTTCTGGTTTTGCCTGTAAAGTTCCATTTCCTGGTTTTTCAACTTTTTCTCTATCAGCAGGTTCGCTTTCTACCACATCTTCTGAAATGATATAAGAAAGCTTTGCATCAGGACCTATTACATCATTAATGGTTTTGTTAATAAGCGAGTTATAATGTTCGTCAATCCACTCCCAAAAAAACTGGCTGGGCAGCTGCACCCTAAGTGTCGATTCATCCAACCCAATCGGTTTTATTGGAAGAAACCAGGTGTTATAGGTCATTAATGTTACATTTTCTTTTATTTTATTAAGGCAAGCTTTCCAAACAGAGCTAGGATCGGTGTTGGTTTGGTTTTTAATAATTTCTGAATCAAGCATTAAATTATCCACAGAACAAAAATATAAATTATTTAGATTTATAAATGAATTAGAAAGAATATTTATTCACGTAAATAAAATCCCAACAAGTTATCAACATCAGGTAGATCGCTGTAAACCACCATAACAAAACGAGTTATGCCCCCGCCCTTAAAAGCAGCACACATTAATTTTGGTTGATGGCCGAAATGTTAAAACAGAAAAATTGTGAAACGTTTTCACATAGTAACATTTTCAACAAGTTATCCACAAAGTTTTTAGCGCCCTTACCAATTAGAAAATAGGAAGTATTAACCATCTGTGCAAATTAATTTCTAATTATTTTTAATAAATAATTAGAACAAAAAACTATCAATTTTAGCTGTAAGTTTTCCTTGATAATCTGAAGTTTTGGGCTTATTTTTGTAGTCTTTTTTAGAGAAATAGGAGTAGAAATGAAAAGGACATATCAACCTAGCAATAGGAAGAGAAAAAACAAGCATGGTTTTAGAGAAAGAATGAAATCTAAGAGCGGCAGGAAAATTCTTTCCAGGAGAAGAGCAAAGGGCAGAACTAGGCTAACCGTAAGTGATGACTTTTAAATAATGTGAAACCGTATGGACTAACGGCTGGTGAGAGGATAAAGAGTAAAAGGGATTTTGAGAATATATTCAAAAGTGGTAACACTATTTACTCCCCTGATAATAAGCTTAAAGCTATTTATATATTTCATAAAAACAGCAAAAAGTGCGGGGTTAAAATTGCCACAGCAGTTTTTAAAAAATCAGGAAACGCTGTTTGGAGAAACCGGGTTAAAAGATTACTTAGAGTATCGTATAGATTAAACAAACAATATCTTACTGAAACCTGCTTAAATAAAAATATTCTGTTAAAAGTTGTTTTTTCACTTAACACAATAAATCAAAATAATACACGGACTGTAAAGCTGAATGATATACAAAGCGCTGTAGCCGATATTATTTCCAAAATAAATAAAACACTCTGTACGCCTTAACACTCATAAATATTAATAAACCTGTTTATAATTATTTGAATAGATCACACCTCAATAATTATTTTATAGCTTCTAATTTCAGATCTTATAAATTAGTTTCCGGGAAAAGGAAAAATTGATGGACAAGCAAACGACATTAGCATTTGTACTTATTGGCGCCGTTTTGGTAGTATGGCTTTTTCTAAATGCACCCGAACCAACAGAGCAACAAGGTAGCGATAAAGATTCAATAGGATTAGTGCATGATACAATCTGTTACACCGGAAGAAACAGCCCCTATAACAAATATTCCGGAAGAAAAAATTGAAACCACAGAACTTGAGAATGTTTTAACAGATACAAGCGATACTGGAAACATTATAACCATAGAAAACGATGTTGCTATTATTGAGCTTTCTACCAAAGGGCGGAAACATCCATAAAGTTTTTCTTAAAAAATTTAACAATTGGTATTCCCGCGGAGAAAATGGTGAAAACTATTACAAAAATTCTGTTCAATTAATAAATTATTCTCTGGGCAACGCTTATGATCTTTCGTTTGTAACAACCGATGGAAAAGCAGTTAGTACTGGAGATTATATTTTTGAAACCGATGCCAGGAAAAGCAAGCTTCTGTTATCTGATAAGAGATTCGCTAACCATCACATTTACACTAAGCTTTACCGAAGGAAGGTACATACAAAAGCAATATGTTTTTTATAAAAACAGGTATAAATTTAGAAGCAACATAGACCTTGTTGGAATGAACAATATGATCAGCAATAGCACTTATGATATTGTTTGGGGAACCGGCATAAGGGCTGTTGAAGAAAACTCGGTGAACGAAGCTACCTACTCAAACTCAAGTGTTTATTATGGTGATGAACAGGTAATACTTGATGCTTCTTCATTAGATGAAAAAGAAGCAGAAGACTTTAACGGGCGCATTGATTGGGTGGCTGTAAGGAATAAATATTTTGCTGCAATTATAATTCCCGGCAATCCTTCCGGTGTAGAGGGGGCTTATCTTGAGGGCTACAGTATGCCCCAGGCAAATATGGGGATAAAAGAAATTTACAGTTTAAGAATAACCGTTCCGTTTAGGAATACAATTCACGAAAAACAATCATTCACTCTTTATATTGGTCCTGTTGATTACGAAGGTTTAAAAGATTTGGGGCATAGCCTTCAAGCACTTGTTGACTTTGGTAGTTTTTTTGGATTAAAATTTATTGTACGTCCAATTGCCGAATTTTTGCTTCTCCCACTATTTGGCTTCATCCACAATTTTATACCGAACTTTGGCTTTGTTATCATAGTATTTTCACTGATAATAAAAATTGTGCTTTATCCTCTCACAAAAACAAGCTATCAATCGATGAAAAAGATGCAGCTTCTGCAGCCGAAGATAGCCGAAATAAAAGAGAAGTATAAAGAAGATTCCCAGAAGATGAACAAAGAAACTATGAGGCTGTACAAGGTTTATGGGGTAAACCCTGCCGGCGGCTGCCTGCCCCTGCTGCTTCAGATGCCTATCTTCATTGCTCTGTGGGGTTTATTTCAAACAGCAATAGAACTACGCCAGCAACCCTTTATTTTTTGGATAATGGATCTTTCAAACCCGGATGTAATTTATGATCTTGGGTTTAAACTTCCTCTCTTTGGAATTCAGCAGATAAGCGGTCTCGCACTGTTAATGGGTATTACAACATTCTTCCAGCAAAAAATGACCATGAAAGATCCAAAGCAAAAACAATTGGTTTATATAATGCCCGTAATGCTAACTATTCTATTTATGACATTTCCATCAGGACTTAATCTTTATTATTTTATGTTTAATGTTTTTTCAATAGCACAACAGTATTACATTAATCATAAGCATGATGGCATGGTGCTGGAGCCGGTTAAAGATGCAGATAAAAAACCAGGTTTTTTTGCAAGACTAATGGAATCCGCAGAGAAGCAATCGCAAGCGCAAAAAAAGAAACGCAGGTGATTTAAATATTAACCCTGTTATTGCAAAAAATTAATTTTTCCCAGTACAGATTTGTTCATCTTATAAGTTTATCCTGATGACTATCCGAGTGAAAATATTATTTTTTCTCCTTTCTTTTATCATTAATCTCTCCTTTGCACAGACAGAGCACACAATCAATCTAAAAACAAGGACCGAGCGGCTGCCTTTTGGGTTAACCGAAGAAGTTCCACTTCTTAATCCCAGGATTGGGCTTGCATTAAGCGGTGGCGGTGCAAGGGGGCTTTCACAAATTGGTGTACTAAGAGCACTTGAAGAAGCTGGAATACAGGTAGACCTTATTGCAGGAACAAGTATTGGCAGCATTGTTGGTGGATTTTATAGCTCTGGTTATAGTATTACTGAATTAGATTCTATTGCTATTAATACTGATTGGGCAGACCTGCTATCAATTGGAGGCACAACAAGTAGAACTGAATTATTCATTGATCAGAAAGTTACTGAGGACAGGGCAATATTTACTTTAAGGTTGGACGGTTTGAAGCCGATCTTACCTACCTCTTTTAACGAAGGTGTAAAGTTCTCTAATTATCTTACGCTTCAAACACTCCTGGCACCTCTTCATGCTAAAGATAGTTTTGATGACCTTCTAATAAAGTTTAGAGCTGTTTGTACCAACCTGGTTTCGGGTGAACCGGTTATTCTTAGCAGCGGTTCACTTGGCAGGGCTATGAGAGCCAGCTCAAGCGTCACCTTCTTTCTCTCCCCCGTTAAACGGGATGACCTTACTCTTGTAGATGGAGGATTGGTGGAAAACATCCCGGTTAAAACTGTAAAGGGTATGGGTGCGGATATTGTAATTGCAGTAAACACAACCAGCCCGCTTCATAACCTTAATGATCTTGATGTTCCTTGGCTTATTGTGGATCAAACGGTGAGCATACCCATGAAGCGGCTGGATAAGGAGATGCTTTCCGAAGCCGATATTGTTATAGAACCGAACATAGAAAATAGTTCAGCAACAAATTTTACAAATATAGATTCGTTAATTATTAAGGGTTATAAAAGTGCACTTCCACATATTCCAACAATAAAAGCAAAAATTGATTCCTTCACTTTTAGGACAAATAAATTCCAAAAGTTTTTATATCCGGAATATTGTTTGCGATAGAGACACCTCTCAGTTAATTAATTCCATTTACAATAAATATTCTTCGGTTGATTCCGTTTCGAACTCAACAATTTTACTTGATTTACTTACCCTATATAAAACCGGATTGTTTGAAAATATCCAGGCAAATATCATCCAGCATAAAGATTCTACCCATCTTAAATTTGTTTATGTGCCTGCAGTAGTTATTAAGAGCGTATCGATTGTAAGTGGAAACGGAGTAGAAAAATCGATAGTAGATTCGATATTAAATCACCTTAATGGACAAACATATAAACCGCGCGAAATTGTTTACAGCGTAATTGAAGTTTTAAAACATTACCGTAAGAATGGATATTTAATTGCAAAATGTTCCGGCGTTGAGTTTGACAAAAACACCGGGCATCTGCAGGTATTTTTTAAAGACGGCATTTTAAGCAAAGTGATTATAGATGCAAACACAAGCGAAACAGTTATTGAAAGAGAATTTCCTGTAAAAGCAGGTGATTATTTTTCTTATGATGTTGTTAAGGCAGGATTAACAGGTCTTAGAAGTACCGGGCTGTTCAATGATATAAACCTTTCCATTACAGAAACAGAAGAAGGAAACATTTTAAAGCTTTCACTCGAAGAACGTGTTTCAAGCCTTCTTAAAGTAGGTTTTTTAGTTAACAACACTTACAAAGCACAACTGGGTCTGGATCTTAGAGATGTAAATTTTTTCGGAGATGGAACTGAGCTGGGTCTCTTTCTTTTTGGTGGTGCAAGTAACAGGGCATACATCCTGGAGCACATAGCGTACAGGGTTTTTAACACTTACCTTACATATAAAATTAATGCTTACTACAAGTTTAATGATATCGGTGTTTATGAAAGAACCTCCTCTGAAACCGAGAAAACATTTACAAGCACAAAAACAGGTGAGTACAGGCAGATATTTTACGGCGCCTCTCTTTCCCTTGGTACGCAGATCGAAAAATTTGGCAAACTTATTTTTACCGGCAAATACCAGATAGACAGGGTAAAAAATATTGAGGGAAGCGTTGTAGATCCGTATGAAACAAAAATTGTTAGTCTTAAAATTGGAGCAACCATAGACAGCAGGAATAAATTTCCTTATCCCGACGATGGTGTTTATTTTGATGGTTATTATGAAACAGCCCAGAGTTTTTTAGGCGGCGATGAAGGTTATACTCTTGTTGGGATGGACTTCAGGTACTTATTTAAACTTAACAAAAGCCAGGTGCTTACATCGAGGATACATATTGGCTTTGGAGATAAAACACTTCCACTAAGCGAGCAGTTTACACTTGGCGGTCAGTACTCCTTTTTTGGTGAATACGAAGATGAATTTAGAGGAAGGCAAATAGCCCTGGCGTCTTTAATGTACCAGCTTAAGCTACCCTTTAAAATATTTTTTGATACTTACTTATGGTTCAGGTATGATTTGGGAGCAACATGGAGAACCCAGGAATTAATCAGGTTTAAGGATTTGAAGCACGGTATTGGCGGAACTGTTTCATTCGATACACCAATTGGTCCCGCTGATTTTTCAATTGGAAGAAGTTTCCTGCTTAGAAAAGATCTTCCGGAAAATCCACTTAGCTGGGGAGATATACTTTTCTATTTTTCAATTGGGCACGCAATAACTTTTTAGACACGCTTATCTTTAGCCAGCTTATACAGCTCAATATATTGTTCCGCAGAATGTTTCCACGAATAATCTTTTTTCATTCCATTCGATTGAATTTTTTTCCATGCACTCTTTACGCTAAAACAATTAACTGCTCTCTCTACACTCTTAAATAATGCATAACCAGTATGATCGTTAAAAGAAAAACCTGTTCCGGTATCAAGATTGTAACTGTGCAACTCGTCCCAATCGTGTACAGTATCTGCAAGTCCACCGGTTTTTCTAACAACCGGCACCGTACCGTATTTTAAACTGTATATCTGGTTAAGCCCGCATGGTTCATACCGTGAAGGCATAAGGAATATATCAGCCGCCGCTTCAACTAAATGAGAAAGCTCGTTGTTGTAACCTGTAGAAACGCCAACCTTATGTGGCAGCTCATTTGCCAGCGTTTTGAACATCAACTCGTACTTATCCTCTCCGCTTCCAAGTATTATCCATTGGGCATTAAGTGTCATCAGCTCATTTACTGCTTCAGCGAAAATATCAAAACCTTTTTGTGCAACCATTCGGGAAATAATACCAATTAGTGGAACTGTTTCATTAAAGGGCATCTTAAATTTTTCAAGTAAATACTTCTTGTTTTTAAACTTGCCGCTAAGATCATTTATTGAATAATTGTAAGGAATGTGAGTATCTGTTTCAGGATTCCAAACATTGTAATCGGCACCATTTAAAATGCCGTAAATGTCAGGCTTTCTTGTCCTGAGAGTTTTTTCTAATCCCGCTCCATATTCCGGGGTGAGAATTTCGTGTGAGTATTTATTGCTTACCGTGCTTATTAAATCGGCAAACACAATTCCGGTTTTCATAAAAGAGACAGAATCTTCAAACTCAATTGGTCCGTCAGAGTAGTATAACTCTCCGCTTAATTCGGCGCTAAACATAGTTGATTTTGAAAACCTTCCCTGGTAACCAATGTTATGGATAGTAAACAGTGTAGACGTTTTATCAAACATTCTGTCCCAGCTATAATTATCTTTTATAAATAGAGGGAGGAGACCTGTTTGCCAATCGTTGCAATGTATAACATCCGGCGCCCACTGCATTTTTTGAAATGTTTCTATAACAGCTTTGGAAAATAGGATAAACCTTTCATCTTCGTCTGCATCATTAGTATATAAGTGCTCGCGGTGGAAATAGTGCGGGCAATCTATAAAGTTAACTTCAACATTTGATCCGGGCAGCATTGTTTGGTGAAGATAAGCGGAACGTATTTGTCCGTAAATTCTAATAGTAATTTCACCAATATCGTGGTTGTAACGTAAACCGTACTTCTTTTCATCAATAGTAGAGTACTTTGGAATGAATAATTTTACTTCACACCCTAGTTTTTCAAGCTCCTTCGGTAGAGAGCCGGCAACATCTGCAAGTCCGCCTGTTTTAGCATAACGGCACCGCCTCGGTTGATACAAAAGCAATCTTCATATAAACTTAAAACAATAAATGTGTTAGATTATAGACAACTCAAAATTATTTTTTAAAAAATACTAATAAAAATTATGAATACTAAAGTTAACAACCTTTCAGTTTTTACTGATGGAAAGAAAGAAAATAAAGCAATTCTGTTTGTGCATGGTTTCCCATACGATCACCACATGTGGGATGCCCAGGTTAAAGCATTAAGCAGCAACTATTTTTGTGTTAGATACGACTTGCGCGGCTTGGGTGAATCGCCCGCAGGAGACGGACAGTTTACCATGGAAATGTTTGTTGATGATCTTAAAGAAATAGTTAGCGGGATGGAACTTAACAAACCTGTTTTGTGCGGCTTATCCATGGGTGGTTATATTTCGCTTAGAGCAATGGGAAGAATAGAAAACTTGTTTAGTGCGCTTATATTATGTGATACAAAATCGGTTGCAGATGATAACGAAACAAAACTAAAACGAGCTGATGCCATCAAAATAATAAACGAGGGCAAGATTGAATTGTTTATAAATGAATTTGTTGCAAACTGTTTTGCTGATAGTTTTATAAACGAATCAGAAAAAGAATATAGAAAAGTTTTAAGCAGATCTTTAAAAAATGACCCCGTTGGTGTTAAAGGATGTGTACTTGCAATGGCTGGAAGAACAGACACAACAGAACTTTTACAAGGAATAAAAATAGCAACGCTGGTAATATGCGGAAGCGAAGATAAACTTTCCCCGCCAGCCGTGATGAAACTGATGGCAGATAAAATCCCAGGTTCAGAATTTGCTTTGGTGCAAGGCGCAGGACATATGACGCCAATTGAAAAAGCAGATGTGGTTAATGAAAAAATTACAGAGTTTCTGAATAGAATATAGCCCTGGATTAATCTACTCCACCAGGAAGGAATTTGGGCGCACTAAAATCCGTAAAAAACTTAAAAGCTTTATCTGCAAAAGTCGTCAAAATTTATTTTTTGCTTTTGTAATTGGGCGGTGATTAAACAAATCAACAACTATGATATTAATAAAAATGTACTGTGTGGCTTACGTATCTCCCTTCATTATAAACAAATTTTGCACTAAAGAATTTTTCTTCAAACAACCATGGAATAAATATTTTATCACCTTCCCAAAGGTTTATCTCGGTTAGTTTCTCGTTAGGTACCCATTCTAAGTTTCCTTCGTTTGAATCGATCAGTTCACCATCATAATCATTAATTAAAAATAAAAATACATGCCAGTCTTCTTTACCGTCAAAAATGGGAAAAGTTATAAAACCCCCCATCTTTATTGATTTAGCATTTAAACCACTTTCTTCCTTAACCTCCCTTATAGCACATTCTTCAGGGCTTTCGCCGGATTCGAACTTTCCGCCCAACCCGTTCCATTTTCCATGATGATAGTCGTTTTCTTTTTTTACACGGTGTATCATTAATGTTGAATTTGTTTTTTTATCCTGGATGTAACAAAGTGTTGCTAATTTCATTAGGGTAATAATTTTTAGTTGTAAAATGAGTTGACAATATAATAAATCCGACTTAAGTTTTAACTAATGCTGTTATATGAAAATGTTTATCCAGGGATAGAAAAAATTTAATTTGATAATGAAAAATTTTCTTCAAATATTTCCTGCGTGCTTTAAAATGAGCAAGCAAACGAAGAATAAATAAAATTGGAGAAGAGCCAGATGAACACTGAAGAGCTTAACTTGTTAAGCATTCTTAGGGAAGGGGAAGTGCCCGATGTTAATAATGGGCAGATGTTTCCGCCTGCCAAGGATAATTATATTTTACACGCAGCTAAAAATAAAAACGATGACGAGGATGATGACGTAGAAGAAGATGACGATTATTACAATGATGAAGAAGAGGAGGAGAAAAACCCCTTTGATAAGGAACCAACTGAAAAAGATATAGTAGAAGAGGATATTCCTTTAGTGGATCCCGAAGAGGATATGTTTGATGATGACGAAGAGGTTCCTTATAACTAGAAGTTACATTCCCAAAAACTGCTTACCAACCAGGTAATTTTTAACATAATCATTTACGCCATCTTCTAATGAGCTTACAGGCGCATTATAATCTGCGCTCTTTAGTTTGCCAGTGTTTGCTTCAGTAAAGTACTGGTATTTATCAGCAAGATGATCCGGTAGATCGATGTATTCTATGTTGACCGGTTTATTCATTGCTTTAAATAGCGCCGTTACAAGATCGTTCCATGTTCTTGCTTTTCCGGAACCAACATTAAACAAACCGTTTTTATCAGGATGCTCTAAAAAGTGGAGCGTCATGTTAACAGCATCTTTTACATAAATAAAATCCCTCATCTGTTCACCATCTTTATAATCCTTATTTAAAGATTTGAACAGCTTTACTTTTCCCGTATCACGCACCTGCTCAAAAGCTTTATGCACAACACTTCTCATATCGCCTTTGTGATACTCGTTTGGACCGTAAACATTAAAATATTTTAGCCCGACAATTTTTTCAAATGCGCCGCGTTTCATAGCCCAGAGATCAAACAGCTGTTTTGAATATCCATACATATTAAGCGGGCGAAGCTTAACACACTTTGCAAGATCATCATCAAACCCAAGTGAGCCATCGCCATAAGTTGCAGCGGAAGAAGCATAAATAAAGCGCACATTATTTTCCAAAGAAGATTCAGCCAGTGCTTTTGTGTATTCGTAGTTGTTTGTTAAAAGAAGATCAGCATCTTTTTCGGTTGTGGAAGAGTTTGCCCCCATATGAATAATTGCTTTGGCTTCATAACCGGTTAGCCCATCATCAATAACATGCTCAATAAAATCATATTTGTTTATAAAATCTTTAAAGTTCAAGCCAACAAGATTTTTCCATTTTTCATCGCTGCCCAACTCATCTACAATCAGGATGTTCTCTTCTCCCAATTCATTAAGCCGCCATACAATTGCGCTGCCAATAAATCCGGCGCCGCCTGTTACTATAATCATAACTTTTTTCTGTTGATTTATTTAAGTTTATAATGCACGGCAATTTAGTTATATTTCGCCTCGTTTTAAAGATTTAGGAATACAAAGATACCTGATATACAGGCGTCTTAATCACGAAAGGAAAAATGAAAACCAGGTTCGAACAGCTTGAGAAAATATTAAAAGAAAGAATCCTTATTCTGGATGGCGCAATGGGAACTATGATACAGCGCAGGGGTCTATCCGAAGAGGATTTTAGAGGAGAAAGATTTAAAGATCATCCAAATGATCTTAAAGGTAACAACGATCTTTTATCTATCACACAGCCGGATGTAATAAAAGAAATTCATCGTGAATATTTTGTAGCCGGTGCAGATATTGTTGAAACCAACACCTTTAACGGAACTGCAATCTCGCAGGCAGATTATAAAACGGAAGAGTTTGTTTACGAGATGAATTTTACCGCAGCAAAAATAGCAAAAGAGGTTGCAGATGAGTTTAATAAAATTGATCCTGCAAAACCGCGCTTTGTTGCAGGTGCACTTGGTCCAACAAACAGAACCTTAACACTCTCGCCCGATGTAAACGATCCCGGTTTCCGTGCTGTAACCTTCGATCAGATGATGGAAGCATATTATGAATCGGCTAAAGGATTGGCTGACGGCGGCGCAGATATTTTTTTGATCGAAACAATTTTCGATACACTTAATGCAAAAGCTGCTATTTATGCTGTTGATAGAGTGAATACCGAATTAAAAAATCAACTGCCTGTAATGATATCCGGAACAATTATTGATCAGAGCGGGAGAACATTATCGGGGCAAACAACCGAAGCTTTCTGGATTTCAATTTTCCATGCAAAAAATCTTCTTAGTGTAGGATTAAACTGTTCGCTTGGTGCAAAACAGATGAGACCTTTTGTTGAAGAGCTCTCAACGTTATCTAGTAAGTTTTTGTCCGTCTATCCGAATGCAGGACTTCCAAACGAGATGGGTGAATATGATGAAACTCCAAATGTAACCGCCTCAGTTCTAAAAGACTTTGCAGAAAGCGGGTTTGTTAACATTGTTGGCGGCTGCTGCGGCACAACACCCGATCACATTAAAGATATTTCGGAAGCTGTAAAAAAATATAAACCAAGAAGTGTCCCTTCAGAAAAAAAACTTTTAAAATTAAGCGGACTTGAACCTGTTGTTGTTCAACCCGAGATGAACTTTATCAATATTGGAGAGAGAACTAACGTTGCAGGTTCAAAAAAGTTTGCACGACTTATCAAAGAAGAAAATTATGAAGAAGCGCTTTCAGTTGCTCGGCACCAGGTAGAGGGCGGCGCACAGTTTCTTGATGTGAATATGGATGAGGGGATGATCGAATCGGAAGAAGTGATGACTAAGTTTTTGAACTTACTTGCCGCGGAACCCGATATAGCAAAACTTCCAATTGTGATCGATTCATCAAAATGGAGTGTGATTGAAGCTGGATTAAAGTGTCTGCAGGGTAAAGGAATTGTTAACTCAATAAGCTTAAAAGAGGGCGAAGAGGAATTTATCAACCATGCAAATGAAATTCTTCGATACGGTGCCGCTGTAATTGTTATGGCATTCGATGAAAGAGGACAAGCAGATACATTTAATCGAAAGATAGAAGTTTGTGAACGTGCTTACAAAATTTTAACTGAAAAAGTTGGCTTCTCTCCGCAGGATATAATTTTTGATCCGAATATTTTAACCGTTGCAACCGGTATTGAGGAGCATAACAACTACGCAATAAATTATATTGAAGCAACAAGATGGATAAAACAGAATTTGCCTTATGCTAGTGTTAGTGGCGGGATAAGCAATCTTTCTTTTTCTTTCCGGGGCAACAATCCTGTTAGAGAAGCAATGCACTCTGCGTTTCTCTACCATGCTATTAAAGCCGGGTTGGATATGGGAATTGTAAATGCGGGTCAACTTGAAGTTTATGAAGAAATACCGAAAGATCTGCTGGAACGAGTTGAAGATGTTATACTTAACCGCAGACCGGACGCAACCGAGAGAATGATAGAGTTTGCAGAATCTGTTATAGGTAAAGAGAAAGACGAGACTAAAAAAGATGAATGGAGAAACACTACTGTTGAAGAAAGACTAAAGCATGCATTAGTTAAAGGAATTGTTGAATATATTGATGATGATGTTGAAGAAGCACGACAAAAATTTAATAGTTCGCTGGAAATTATTGAAGGACCGTTAATGGATGGAATGAGTTATGTCGGCGATCTGTTTGGTTCCGGTAAGATGTTTCTCCCGCAGGTTGTTAAAAGTGCAAGGGTGATGAAGAAAGCGGTAGCTAAACTTATTCCCTATCTCGAAAAAGAGAAAGCAGGGTCAAGTGCTTCCCGTGGTAATGGGAAAGTACTAATGGCTACCGTTAAAGGCGATGTGCATGATATCGGTAAAAATATTGTTGGTGTGGTGCTTGGCTGTAATAATTATGACGTGATTGATCTTGGCGTGATGGTTTCAGCAGAAAAAATTATTCAGGAAGCAGTTGAACAGAATGTAGATGTAATCGGGTTAAGCGGCTTAATTACACCATCACTCGATGAAATGGTACATGTTGCAAAAGAGATGGAGCGGAAAGGAATCAAGAAACCCTTGCTTATTGGCGGTGCAACAACATCACGGGTTCATACTGCGGTTAAAATTGCACCTAACTATAATGGTCCTATTCTTCATGTACTTGATGCTTCACGGAGTGTGCCCGTAGTTAGTAATCTCTTAAGTGAAAACGAAGATGAGAAAAA
>CAVVMV010000029.1:0-74548 GCA_963749485.1 uncultured Ignavibacteriales bacterium
ATTGTTTCTATCTGATCGAGTAAAGCTTTTGAAGCCTCATCAAAAATTAAATGTGCTTCATCAAAAAATATTACAAGCTTTGGCTGGTCCAAATCTCCTTCTTCCGGAAAGGATGAATATATTTCGGCTAATAAGCTTAACATAAACGTTGAAAAGAGTTTTGGTCTATCCTGCAAATCAACTAATCTTAATATAGAAATAGTTCCTAATCCGTTTTCATCAATTCTTAACAGATCATCAACTTCAAACGATTTTTCACCAAAGAACAGACTTGCCCCTTGCTGTTCCAACTCAATAACTTTTCTAAGCACTGTACCTAAAGATGAGGAGGAAATTCTTCCATAAGATTCCTGTATCTCCTTCTTACCTTCATTAGTTACAAAATGAATTACTTTTTTGAAATCTTTTAAATCCAAAAGAGGAAGCCCTTTATCATCGCAGTATTTAAAGATCATTGAAACATAACTGGATTGAGTATCATTAAGCTCAAGAATTTTTGAAAACAAAACCGGCCCGAATTCAGAAACAGTTGCTCTTAATCGTAATCCTTTCTCTTCTGATAATGATAATATCTCAACAGGAAATCCATGTGGATTATACGGTATCCCAATTTTTGGCTGCCGCTCTTCAATTTTAGGATGAGTTTTTCCAGATTGTGCTAATCCGCTTAAATCACCTTTAACATCCATCAGTAATACGGGAACACTTTTTTCTGATAACGCTTCTGCAATCACCTGCAATGTTTTTGTTTTACCTGTTCCCGTAGCACCAGCTATTAAACCATGCCTGTTCATAGCTTTTAATGGAATTTTAACATGAGTTTCGGGCACAGCATTTTTATTAAGAATCGCAGTACCAAGTATTATCGAATCACCTTTAAAAGTATATCCACTTGTAATATGTTCTTTAAACTCTTCCATGTCTAATTAAGTATTATAATAAAATGTGAAAAGTAGATTTAATAATATAAAAATATTATTACTTATGTGTTTAACAAAATGATTTTATTTAGGAAGGTTAGCCTGTAGTAAACTTTAATGAAATGTGGTCTACTATTTCTTCAACACTTTCGAATGATTTAACCAGTTCTGTATCTCTTCCTTCCTTTTTCATCTGTATATTCATAATCGAAACTATTCCTTGCCACATAGATGAATGGCAAAGTATTGGTTTATGATCCATCAAACCCTTATTTGAAAATTCCCAGACTGCGGCAAATTCAAGGAGCGTACCTGTTCCACCCTGTAAAACAACAAATGCATCACCAAGTTCAATAAGCTTGTTTACTCTTTCCATTAGAGTTTTACATTTTATTTCTTTTGTTATAAACTTATTAGGGTTGCTACTCCAGATATTTACGGTTACACCAATTACTTCTGAGCCATTTTCATTTGCACCCTTAGAAACTGCTTCCATTGTACCAAGGAATCCCCCAGTACAAACATTAAAGCCGTTTTTTGCAAGTAATTTACCTAATTTATACGCAATGCTATACTCTTCGTCTCCCTCACGTGGTTGTGAGCTTCCGAAAACTGTAATTGTTTTTTTCATGATTTGCGAACAATGGACTAAATTGTTCTGCAAATATAACAATAAAAAATCCGCAACCCTCTTATCGGATTGCGGATTCTCGTCGAAAACTTTTCTTTTTGAGATAATTTACTTTGCGTTTGAGCCAACTATATTAACACCCATCTCAATATTATCAGACACTTTTTGTCCAAGTACCATATTATCAACTTCGTAATCGGAGAGCGTAATATTAAAAGTTGCCTGTACACCTAACAAATCACCAGGCGCTCTCTTTTGGGTTTGCTCGCTTTCATCAAGATAAGTCATGGTTACATCAGCAGTAATTTCTTTTGTTACACCATGCGCTGTAAAATCACCGGTTACTTTTGCTGTTAGTTTATTGCTTTCAACCGATTCAATATTATTAACACTTTTAATTGCAAATGTGATTATGGGGTAACTATCTGCATCAAGCCAGTTTGCGCTTCTCAAATGTTCATCCCTTAGATCTATCCCTGTTTTAAGAGATGCAGTTGATAATGAGATTGTCCCTCTTAATGTTGTGAGATCTCCAACATCAAATGTCACGCTTCCATTTACATCATTGGTTAGCCCGTTAATATCTTCTAGTGGAGTTGTGCTAAAAAATGTTGCCTGGTTTCTTCCATACTTATCGCTAAAAGAAAAATTCTGCTCGCCTGAAGCTGATACATTGAAACCCTGTGCTAAAGATGCAGAAGCATATAAAGCGAAAAGTGTAAAAGTTTTTATTATAAGTTTTCATACCTGTTTCTCCTTTTTATCTTTGAATATAAACAATAAAATTCCTGTAATTAGTGCAACAACTGCCGAGAAGCTGCCTGCATAATCTAAACCAATTATTATTTTATCAACCCATTCTTCATAAGTGTACCCAAAAAGTTCGTCGTGCTTTTCAACCAGCACCTGGGTTTTGGTAAATATTTCACCTCCGTGCGCAAGCCACACAATTAATGCAGAGGCAATTAAAACTAACCCGATTATTAATGTAATTTTTTGTTTTTTATTCATAACACACCTAATAATAAATTAGTTCAAAAGTATAGTAAAAAGTATATAAAGTTTTAACAGATTTTACTATTAACTAAATTGCTTTGTGTTATTTATCTATTTTTTAATTTAATCAAATTATGCTTCTATGTTACGACATATATTACTAAGGTTCAAGGCATTGTGTTGTTTATCACTTACGTAATAAAATGAATTCGAAATTATACGATATTGTAATAATTGGAGGTGGTATTATTGGTTGTGCAACCGCTATGGCACTTCTCAATAACGGTAATTATAAAATCTTAATAATTGAAGCAGAAAATAAACTCGCAGCTCATCAAACAGGCAACAACAGCGGGGTTATTCATTCGGGGCTTTACTACAAACCCGGTTCGCTAAAGGCAAAGAATTGTACAGAAGGGAGAAAATTACTTTATAATTTTTGTGAAGAGAATAATATTAAGTTTGAAAAATGCGGTAAAATTGTAGTTGCTGTATCTGAAGATGAAATTAAACCGCTAAATGATCTGTATGAAAGAGGAATTGCTAACGGCTTAGATGGATTAAAAAAACTTACTGCCGATGAGCTAAAAGAATTATGAACCACACGTTACGGGAACTGCTGGATTGTTTGTTCCGCAAACTGGCATTGTTGATTTTTTACAGGTTACAAATACTTATGCAAAAATAATTAAAGAAGCTGGGGGAGAGATTAAAACTGGTTGCCGATTTATTTCAGTTAGCAAATCGGGAAAAGAGCTGGTGTTGAAAACCACAACAGGAGATATTAAATCAAAATTTTTAGTGAACTGCGGCGGACTTTATTCTGATCGTATTGCAAAAGCTTGCGGTGTAAATCCCGGTTTGCAAATCGTACCTTTTAGGGGTGAGTATTATAAATTAAAAAAAGAAAAAGAACATCTTGTAAAGAACTTAATTTATCCTGTGCCCGATCCTAAGTTTCCATTTCTCGGTGTTCATTTTACAAGGATGATAAATGGCGGAATTGAAGCCGGACCGAATGCAGTACTGGCTTTTAAACGCGAAGGATACAACAAAACAGATTTTTCTTTTAAAGATGTTTCACGTATGATGACCTATCCTGGTTTCTGGAAAATGGTTTCGAAATATTATAAAATGGGATTCGGAGAATTTTATCGTTCCTTCAGCAGGAAGGCATTTGTTAAAGCATTGCAAAAACTTGTCCCCGAAGTTCAGTTAAACGATATTGCAAAAGGTGGTGCCGGTGTAAGAGCACAAGCATTGGAACCGAACGGCAAATTGGTTGATGATTTTAGAATTGTTGAAGCTGAAAGAATGATTCATGTATTAAATGCACCTTCACCTGCTGCAACTGCATCAATCAGCATAGGAAATACAATTGCAAAGATGGTAAAGAAAAAATATGATGAGGAAATCTAAAGTGAAGAATATCAATATGATTATTGAACTGAAAAAGTGTTTGAATCTGGAAGACCTGGATGAGGTTAAAAAAATAATTTCTAATGTTAAAGAGACAGTTAATATTAGTGCTTCTAAAAAAGAGAAAATTAGAATTAGTGAATATATACCTGACGGTAGCCAGGTTAGTGACAATAAATCTGAAGTAAAAAAAGAGTTTATTATTAATGATCTGGATCAGATTCTGAGAACAAGATCTATTGAACGAACAAAGTATTACATAAACAGACTTATCAAAGGTCTAACCGAAAATAAAACCTCGAAAATTAATGATTTAAACCTGAACCGGTGGAAAGAGTATGAAGATCTTATAACAGACAGTTTGTGGATTCTTGATAAACGTGATAAATCGGGTGCACACAAAGCTGATTACTGGGGTAACTTTATTCCACAAATTCCAAACCAGTTTATTAGAAGATACACAAAAAAAGATGATTGGATTCTTGATGCTTTTGCAGGAAGCGGTACAACCTTAATTGAATGTAAACGACTTGGTAGAAATGGAATTGGCATTGAACTGAATCCTGATGTGGTAAAGCTTGCTAAGAAAGAATCTTTCTAAAAGAAAAAACCAGAAACAAAGTAAAAATAAAATTAGTAGAAGGAGACAGCACAAAAGTTAATCTTAAGGATGAATTAAAAAAAGCAGGAACAAAATCAGTTCAATTTGTTTTTCTTCATCCGCCTTACTGGGATATAATTAAATTCAGTAAAAAGAAGAATGATCTTTCAAATGCAAAATCGGTTGAAGAGTTTTTAGAAATGTTCGGAAAGGTTGTTGATAACACATGCAGTGTGCTGGAAAATGGAAGATACCTTGCAGTTGTAATTGGTGATAAATATTCTGACGGTGAATGGATACCGCTTGGTTTTTATACAATGCAGGAAGTTATGAAACGAGGTTACAAATTAAAATCTACCATAGTTAAAAATTTTGATACAACAAAAGGAAAGATGAACCAGAAAGAACTGTGGCGTTACCGCGCCTTGCTGGCGGATTTTACATCTTTAAACATGAATACATCTTCCTATTTAAGAAAGAAAAAGGAAAGCAAAATGTTTAAGCCAACAGAAAAAAACCAGATGAAAATATTTGTTGCATTTCTGATCCTTTGCATAATTATAATCTTTGCAGCTTTGGTGATCAGCTGTTCAACAAAAGAAGCTGGAATTAATGTTGATTTACGATTGCACGATATCTGGGCGCTGGAATCTATTAATGGTGAAGAATTTGTTAAGGATGAACCAGATAACAATCATCCTGTAATAGAAATTTATTTAAAGGAAGAACGAATACACGGAAATGCCGGCTGCAACACTATTAACGGTAAAGTAGAAGTTGATGGAAATAATATTGCATTTTCAAATATCATTACAACAGAAATGGCTTGCCCTGGAGATATTGAGCAGAGATTTCTTTCAGCAATTCAAAGCGTTGATGGTTATAAAATAGAAAAATTAAGATTGTTTTTATACGAAGGTGAAAAGGAAAGATTAGTTTTTAGAAAAATTGATTAAACAAAATGAATAATCTTGAAAACCGATTTAATAAAAATAGAAAGCGAACTTAAAAAACGATTAACTTATCCCTACAAATGGGGAAGAAAACAGAATAATGAGTTTGATAAACTTACAAATTTTATTTACCGCACTTTTTTATTTGATGATGTTATTAAAGAAATAAACAGCAGGTTTAAAAAAGATAAAGAACATCAAAACATTTCTAACTACGCATTAAACAGATGGTACAACTTCTGGTCTGCGCAGGCGGTGGAAAAAATTTTCTGCTCGCTGCCAAATGTAAAAGCTGCACTTAGATAGCAAAGATAGGTTAGTTGATTTTACAATTGACGGTGTTAAGTTTGATCACAAAACTTCTGTCTTCCCAAAAAATTTTCCTTATCCAATTAAAGAAGCTGTTAAGAAAACAGATGAGCTAATTAAATGGCTTTACAAAAACCAATCGCAGCAGCAAAGAAAACATTTAAAGAACAGGTTATTTGTTGTGCTCTATTCTCCGGATGGAGAACACTGGAAACTTAAATCAGAAATCTCCTGGCTGAAGGAGAGAATTGAAAAATATATGGAAGGATTCAATCCGCACTACCTTCTAAAATTTCCACTCGAGCCTGGTCATCAAACCCTGGCAGATGTAATTTGGGCTGTAAAAGCTTAATATGCCATCTACTTATGTCTCAATTTCTTCATATGTGACCTGTAACACACGGTTGAACATATTTCAATAATAAAAACAATTAAGAATTAGTAATACTTGCCTAATATAAAATGGTTTATTAAATTCAATTCGTTTTGTGAGGCTATTCCTATCTGTTTTAGCTAAAGGTTTTGGCGAAAGAAATCCAGTTGATGTGAATACTACCCCAGAGGGAAAAGCTAATAACCGAAGAGTAGAGTTTATAAAAATTTAAGCTCCAAAGAATTGAGAAAGGTGTTCTTTAAGATCTTTTATTAAATAATTATTTAATTACAACAAAAGGAAAAAAAGAAAATGAAAAAAATTCTTCTTTTTTTTGCAGTGGCAAGCTGCACAGCATTAGCACAAATTACTATTAACAGTAGTGATGTGGCTAATATGTTTGCTATAGGCAACACACAACAATCCACGAAGATACTTTACAATCAAATTTCGATATTGGTTCACCTGGTGGCGGTAATAATTGGGATTTTCAGAACTACAATCTAATTTAATGGTTATTTGAAAGTATTGATCCTGCAACTACTCCCTTTCTAAATGATTTTCCAACAGCCAATATTTGCAATTATATCTCAATCGGTGGAAATGATATCTCAAATCTGGACATATTCAAAACTGAGTGGCAAGTTTGATATTTTGGGTAATGCAGCGGTATTAAGTTCATTTCCGGTTTTGTTACAGAAATAAAATATGATCCATACAGGCGACAGTATGAGCATCCATTTACCATTAATTCGCAATGGTCAGATACATATACTCAAACAATAAGTATTAATGGTACACCGATAAATTCATCAAGCGTTTCTATAAGTTCAATTGTGGATGCATACGGTACAATGACTCTACCGGGTGGGGCAAGTTATGAAGCGTTAAGAATTAGAGAGTTCATTAACTATTAGTGGAATAGACTAGTGATTAATTATTCCTTTTCTCAAAAAATGGTGCAAGAGTTAATGTATATGCAGTTCAGTTCAAATCCTCCAAATAGTGGAATGATTTATGTTGATGGAACAAGTTACATGATGGAGCTGGTTACACTACAGATGTTGAACAAATAAGTGAAATACCAAATGATTTTACATTTAATCAAAATTATCCAAATCCGTTTAACCCAACTACTAATATTGAATACAGCATTCCAGAAGCGATCGTTTGTTGAGTTAAAAGTTTATGATATATTTGGGAATGAAGTTGCAACTCTTGTAAACCAAGAACAAATGGCAGGTGTTTACAGAGCTGATTTTACTGGTAAGGGTCTGTAGCAAGTGGTTTTTATATTGCCAGAATTACCGCAGGCAACTATACCAATTCAATCAAAATGACTTTTATGAAGTAATAAGATCAATTCTTTAAAACTCGCCAGTCACTTTGAAGGTGGCTGGCAGTATTTTACTCCTTTCTGCTTATCCTCGTAATAACTTATTTTACATTTAAAATAAAAATCTGTTTTCTGATGATTCAGTTTCTTCCACTTGGCGGCGCAGGAGAGATAGGCGCAAACTGTTACTATCTTAATATAAACGGTACAGGTATAATTCTCGATTGCGGTATGCATCCTCAAAAAAAGGGATTGGATGCTCTTCCGGATTTTAATCTTTTAAAAGATAAACCACTCGATCATGTTCTTATTACTCATGCACACCAGGATCATCTGAACTCGCTTCCTTTTCTTATAAAAAAATTCCCTTATCTTAAGATTACCACCACACCGCAAACCCGTGCACTATCGGAGCTAACACTTCATAACGCGATTTCAATTCTTAAAAAACAAGTAAGTGATGAAAGTTTTGAAATATATTCTCACGATGAGGTTGATTTATTAATAAAATCAATTGATTACAAATCATACGAAGAAGAATTTTACATTAAAGGATTTAATAATCCAGATGATGAACCGGTAAATGTAAAATTTTATGATGCCGGACACATTCTCGGCTCTGCTGGAATTTATCTTAACTACAAAGGATATAAAATATTTTATACGGGCGATATTAATATTTCATCTCAAACCTTACTGCCTGGCGCAAAGCTTCCCAGTGAAAATATTAATACATTAATTTCCGAAACAACTTACGGAGCAACCGACTCATCAAAAATAAAAACCTGGCAGGAGGAAACGGATTATTTTGCCCGATCACTTAACAAAGTAATTAATTCAGGCGGATCGGTTCTTATCCCGGTTTTTTCTTTAGGAAAGATGCAGGAAATTTTTGCAACTATCCTGCTGCTTATGAAAAAGAATAAAGTAACCAGCGTGGATATTTATACAGGCGGAATAGGCAAAAAAATAAACCGTGCTTATGATTACAACCGCTTTGTTGTTAACTACAACCAAAGCGAATTAGTATTACATGACTCCCCTCAAAAGGATATTAGGGATGTAAACAACTTTGATGAGTTTTTTAAGTTTCCTTCAATTGTACTTGCTTCCAGCGGAATGATAATAGAATCTACAATTTCTTTTAATCTTGCAAAGAGATGGCTCAGGCAAAATGGTTCAGCAATATTTACGGTTGGTTATATGGATGAAAGCACACCGGGTTATAAGATTGCAAAAGCAAAGAAGGGTAATAAGATTCAATTGACCGAATCAGATAAAAAAAGGGAAGTAAGATGCGATATAAAGAATTTCAGCTTTTCTGCTCACTCTAAAAGAGAAGAGCTTATAAATATTATAGAAAAATTAAAACCGGAAAATGTTATTCTTGTTCATGGCGATGAAGAAGCAATTGACTGGATGGGAAGTGCAGCTCTGAAAAAGTATAAAGGAATAAAAGTTTACGCTGCATCGCCGGGGAAAGAAATATTATTTGATTAATACAACAAATAATTGATATGTTTAAGCAAACAATTTTAACAATTATGGGGAATAGGGGATGATGAATAGTTCGCGCTTTATATATTCTTATTTTTACTTCTGTTCAACCCCGAACTATGCACATTCTTGTATTCCTATAGCTTCATTCAAAAATATGTACAGGAACAATAAAATCCTGTTTTGAAAACTTAAGAAACGGAGGATTAGTATGTCTCGCTTAAAAGAAAAACTTGGACAAAAAATAGACGAGTGGCGCCCGCGAACCACAAAACTATTAAAAGAGCATGGCGATAAAAAAGTTGGCGAAGTTACAATAGCCCAGGTTATTGGCGGAGCCAGGGGTGTTAAAAGCTTAACAACCGATATTTCTTATCTCGATCCTTTTGAGGGAATAAGATTTAGAGGGTTTACCATTCCCGAGGTAATGGAAAAACTTCCGAAAGTTCCCGGTAGTGAAATGCCTTATGTGGAAGGATTTTTCTATTTACTCTTGACGGGTGAAGTTCCTGATGAAAAAGATGCAAAAGAAGTTGCAGATGAGTTTAAGAAAAGATCTGAAGTTCCGAAATATGTATTTGATGTGCTGAAAGCAACTTCCACCGGATTCTCACCCAATGGCAATGTTTTCAACAGCTATTGTTTCTATGCAGCGCGAATCTGTATTTGTTAAAGAATACAATGCAGGCTTAGGCAAGATGGAATACTGGATGCCTACTTATGAAGATGGAATGAATCTTCTTGCAAAACTTCCAACAATAGCTGCATTTATTTACCGTTTAAAATACAAAAATGGTGATATCATCAAAACTGATCCTAATTTAGATTTAGGCGGCAACTTTGCACATATGATGGGAATTGATAAACCTTATGATGAAGTTTCAAGAATGTATTTCATTCTTCACAGTGACCACGAAAGTGGAAACGTTAGTGCACATACTGGTCATCTTGTTGCCAGTGCTCTTTCAGATGTTTACTATGCAATCTCAGGAATGATTAACGGATTAGCAGGACCTCTTCACGGATTGGCAAACGAGCAGGTTTTAAGATGGACACAGGGTGTTTATGAACAAGATGGGCGGTAAAGTTCCAACAGAAGAAGAAATGAAAAAATTTGTTTGGGATACTTTAAGCGGCGGACAGGTAATTCCAGGATTCGGGCATGCTGTTTTAAGAAAAACAGATCCTCGTTATATGGCACAAAGAGAATTCTGTTTGAAGCATTTGCCTGATGATCCATTGTTTAAATATGTTGATTTGATTTTTAAGGTTACACCTCCGATTTTGCTGGAACAAGGTAAAGCAAAGAATCCATGGCCAAATGTTGATGCACAATCGGGTGTTATACAATGGTACTATGGTTTAACCGAGTATGAATTTTATACTGTTTTGTTTGGAATAGGAAGAGCGCTTGGCGTTGTTTCAAACATTATCTGGGATCGTGCACTCGGTTACCCGATTGAAAGACCAAAATCTGTTACAACTGCAATGCTTGAAGAAGTTGCAGGAATAAAAAGTTAATTAGTAATTACTTTTTTTAACTAGAAAGGGATGTCAAACGGCATCCCTTTTTTATTTTAGCAAAAACTATTCTCCACAATTATTTTTAACTTTAGAGTAAATATCGTTTAAAGCTTTTACTAAGGACAACAGTCAATGAGTGATTTAAAAGATAATTCAATTGCAGCAGATATTTCGGAATTAAAAGAAAAATTCTTTTCCGGTAGATCTGCCCAGGAAGATGAGCAGGTAAAGCATCTTTACGATGAGTTACAAAATGTAATTAAAAAAATTATTGTAAATAACTTTCTCTCTTCCGATTCCGGATTAGCCGCAGAGCTTACCGAAATTTTTCAATCAGTCGTACGGGGTAAGTTTGCAAACTCGTTGATGGAGAGTTTTGATAAAGAAATTTATTTCGGGTTTGGTAATTACCTTTTATCAAATGCTAATAGAGAAAAGATACCTAAACTTATTCACGAATATCTTAATCTCTTCCGCTTCTCTTCCTTCCTTCAAAAAATTCTATTGTGGCTGAGGAGGACGAATGGGAAAAGCTTATAGAAGATCTGATCTTACAAAGCAATTATACTATCAACACTTTATTTCATCAAAGAGTAAGAGATTACAAGAACAAACCACTATTCAAGCTTATTAAAGGTAATACTGTTTCAGAAATAAGCTGGAACAATACAGCAGAATTCGTTAGCAATTATGCTCGTTCATTTAATGCTTTGTTGAAAAACGAAAATGAAGAGAACGGAAAGGTTGCTTTCTTACTTGAAAACTGTCCCGAAATGGCAATGCTGGATATTGCCTGTCTAACAAGCGGAGTTGTAAACATAATGATTCCAGCTAACTCGGTACCTGAACATATAAGTTTTATTCTTAATCAAACTAAAGCTGCTGTTGTAATTGCGCATAACGAAAAACAGTTAGCAAAAATAAAATCAATAAAGAATGAACTTCATTATTTAAAAAAAATAGTTCTGCTTATTGGAAGCAGCGCTGATGATTATGTAATTTCTTTTGAAGAATTTTTAAGCGGGGGTAAAGATGCTGATGAATCTCTTGCAGAACAGCTACTGGAAAGGATAAAACCAGGTTCGCTCGCAACAATAATGTACACTTCCGGCACAACAGGCGAACCAAAGGGAATAATGTTTTCGCACATGAACATTATTTACAAACGTTTTTGTCGTGCTATGGCTCTGCCTGAGATTGGTGATACAGACAGGTTCCTCTCCTTCCTTCCGCTTTTTCATACTTTCGGAAGATGGTTGGAAATGATCGGCTCTGTTTTCTGGGGTGCAGAATATGCTTTCATGGAAAATCCTTCTGTGGATACAATGATCCTAAATATGAAGCTGATTAAACCTTCAATTTTTATAAGCATTCCTAAAAAGTGGCTTCAGCTATATGAATACGTATCGAGCCGCGTTGATATTGAAGTTGATGATCATCAAATAATTAAGGAAGTGGTTGAAGAATCAACCGGCGGCAATTTGAAATTTGGATTATCTGCTGCGGGTTATCTTCCACCTGATATTTTCCAGTTTTTCCAAAACTATGGAATTGAGTTAATGAGCGGTTTTGGGATGACAGAGGCCACAGGCGGAATTACAATGACCCCGCCGGGAAAATATAAACCAAACTCACTAGGTAAAGCCCTTCCCGGTATAGAGATAAAGTTAGGTAAAGATGGCGAAATATTAATCAAAGGCGCTTATGTAATGATGGGTTACTTTGGAAGCAGCAGGGAAGAAATTTTTCTTAAAGATGATTGGCTTCCCTCGGGTGATATTATGAAAATGGATGAAGACGGTTTTATAGAGATTGTCGACAGAAAAAAAGAAATCTATAAAAATATTAAGGGAGAAACTATTGCCCCACAAAAAATTGAAAACTTCTTCAGAGATTTTGAAAGTTTAAAACAGGTTTTTCTTGTTGGCGATCATAAACCGTTTAACACGGTGCTTCTCTATCCAAACTACCAGGAAGATGAATCGCCTGTTTCTGGAATGGATGAACAGCAGAAGCAGGAATATTTTTCTTCCGTCATAGTTACCATAAATAAATTTTTAGCCCCTTATGAAAGGATTCTCGATTTCAGAATTATAGATAGATCATTTTCAGATGAGCAAGGCGAGCTTACAGCAAAGGGAACTTACAAGAGAAGAGTGATCGAGAAAAACTTCGATGATATTATTGAATCGATGTACACGAAAGATCACACAAGTATTTTTGTTAAGAAGACCGAAGTGCGCATTCCAAATTGGTTCCTTAGAGAAAAGGGATGCCTTAGCAGGGATATAGTTGCTAATGACGGGGGGATTTCAATTCCAAAACTTAATTTATCTTTAAAATTAAAAGCAGAACACGGAAGGTAAAAACATTTTTTGCATAGGTAGTTATAATTACAAATCGGACTCTCCTTATATTGATATGCAATCGCTTCTTACAAACCCGTTGCTATGGATCGGGAATAAAGAAGTTATAGAGTTTGCAGGAAAATCAATTATACAATGGTACAGGCAGCAAAACATATCAGAACATTTAAAGTTTCTTTCACGTTCCGCTGAAGTAACCATAAGCGAAGATGATAGAGCTTCACTTGCTAAAAAAATATCAGCAGGAGAAGTCTCGCTTGAAGCTTTAAACACTGCTTATTTGCTTATCCAAACAGAAAATATTAAAGACTGCAAACATGCATTAGCGTACATGGAGAAAATTCTCTCCGATGAAACAAATCATCTTTATAAATTAACACTTGCACTTGTTTCGCGCCCAAATATTACCGGGTTATCAGAAATACGAAGAGAAATTTTTAAAGCAGCAATCAGTAATGTAAACCAGCAGCAGTTCAGTGAAATATTTACAGACTTTACATTAGTTGATAAAGAGTTGCTTGATGAAGAGGTTATAGATTATATTGTTGATAAAAGTAAAGGTGGAGAAAACCTTGATGTGATTGAAGCATCAATTAAAAATCTTGTGGGACTACCGGTTGATAAGCTTGCGCAAAGAATCTCATTGCTCGAATCATTTTTTCATCTCATAACAGTTTACGGTTCGCATCACCCGGTTACGTACAAAAGAATCAGAAGATTTGTAATGAGGATTTTATGTTTTAGGCAAATCACCCGAAGTAAGTGTGGAAGCTGTAAAAACTCTTACGAATCTGCGTAATGGATTAAGAGAATGGTTTGGGGAAAACCAAAAGTTTGCTGTTGATGCTGAAACCGGTGAGGAATACGGCTGGAAAGATGTGATAACTTTTGAAGAAGGAATTGATGCTGAAGACAGGCAGAGGATAATAAATGCAGTCATTAAAACATCTATACTTAGGGAAGCAATATTTCTTTTTTCAGGAGGGATTTCATTACGATTGGATAATGTACTACCCGGCGGCGTTTGGGTAAGCAATCTAATTGCAAAAAATGATAAATCGATTTACAGGATATCGGTTCAAACAAGATTCCAGGGCGGGTTCGATATTACCTTTCACTTAAACAAAAACTTTCCGCCAGCTGTGGTAAAAGAAGAGATAAAATGGCTGATACTTGCGGAAACTAATTTAAAGGGTGAACGATTGCTGCCTAAATTTGGCGGCTACTGGGATGAGTATGATCTCTGGACTGAAGACTTTGTTCCGCGGGATAGTGTTGCAAGATTCTTGAACAGAGAATTAACGAGGAAGGAAGAAAACTACGAGCAGCGTCTCTATTTTCTATGGACTTTCTTTGTTTGGAATGCTGCAAAAGCTTATATCAATTTCTGGCAATTAACAAATCGCGAAATTGAACTTGCTAATCCGCTGCCGGATAATATCACTATTCCAACACACGATTACCAGACAGGCACTTTGCTCTATTCTGTCTCACAGCGAATAAAATCTTCTTCTATTACTTCTTACTTTACTAATTTTTATAACATGTTTGTTAATAAGTCAGTTGAAGAAAATCCGCTTTTAAAAAATGATTCCATCTGGAATTATATTTTTTCTGGAGTAATTGAAGCCGAAGGTGAAGAAAAAGGGTTGGAAATCCTGTCAGCATTTAAAGATGAATTACAGGAACCAAATGAATTTGAGGAGAAGGAACATGTCTTATCAAAATTAGATTCATTCATTAACATCGTTAAAATTAGTGGTTACATTCCTAAAGCGCTTTTCTTTGCTATCAAAAGGTTTCACAGGTGGTTCGTCTTGAATGAAGAAGCATCACTAAGCGCCCAGGCAGAAATGTTATTTGATCTTTATGAAACCTACGAGTTATTTTCCCTGGAAGAAAAACACCCCGCCGTAAGAACACAATTCTTTTTGAGAACTGCATTTAAAGATTCTTCAGAAGAATTTAAAAATGCGCTTAAAGAAATAGTTAAAAAACAACACGATGGCAATGTTAATAAAGATATGATACAACAGCTTATTTCAGGGCTGCATCTTCAATTTCAATTAAGTGAGCGGGAAGAGTTTTTTGTTACACGTTTAAGCTTCCCGCATCTTAAACCAACAGATTCTGCTGCGCTTATTAAAGTAAAAAGTGATGCCGGCACGGCATCAAATCTGGTAGTGCAGCTTTTAGATGACGATAACGTTCCTTACATGATAAGGAATCCTATTTCCCCTAAAGAAATATCGCGGCTTCACCAGCTCTTCTTCGAAACAAATCTTAATGTTCACTTTAATCCTGAGCACCAGTTCCTCGTTGCACTTTCTGAAAGAGGATTTATTATAGGCGGTTTGTTTTTCAGCCGGGTTGATGATCAAACAGCACACATGGAAAAAATTGTAGTCTCCAGCAGGTACCGCCGCAAAGGCATAAGTGAAGGATTAATGAATGAACTCTTTAACCGGCTAAAAGGTGAACATTTAAAATATGTAACTACTGGTTTCTTCCGACCTGAATACTTTTACAGGTTTGGTTTTAAGATTGAAAGAAAATATTCGGGGCTTGTGAAAGATTTGCTTAATGACGTGGATAAAAAGTAAACTGTAAGCTTCTATATAAATCACTAAAGGGATTTAATTCCAAAATATTATCAACTACTAATACTATTTATGTAAATGAACTGGAAAGAATTTTTAACTGATAAGAAGAAACAAAAGGAACTTATAATTTCTATTCCTTTCGTTGCAGCTATTCTAATAATTTTTCCTCAATTTCTACAATTTGTTGAAGCTCGCCAGGGCGTGGTGTTTACCGATCCAATACTTGTACTATTCAATCCAATTGATTTAACATGGCTTACCTTCGGACTGATCTATTTATCAATTCTTATAATTATCTTTTCCCTGGCTAAAAAACCTGAAAGGTTATTGTTTACACTCCAGTGTTATGGGTTGATGGTTTTTTTCCGGCTGATTGTTATGTACCTTCTGCCCCTCGAGGCGCCGGCTACACTTATTCCGCTTAATGATCCGTTAGTTCAGCTTTTGGGAACAGGCGAAATTTTAACTAAAGACCTCTTCTTTTCAGGGCATACGGCAACTCTTTTTTTACTTTTTCTGATAACGGAAAAGCGCGTAATTAAGATTATCTTCCTTGCTTCAACACTCCTGGTAGGCATTGCCGTTATGCTGCAGCATGTTCATTATGTAGTTGATGTTGCGGTTGCGCCCTTCTTTGCATATACCAGCTACAAAATAATTGATGGGATAAAGAATAAGCTGTATGGCCGCTCAATTTAATTCAGCCAGTTCTATATTTCTTTCAAAAACTTAATTTCATACACTGCAGAATGGACCTTGATTTATTTAACATCATATCCTTATGACCTTTTCCGGTTTACTTGCTAAAGTACATCCTGTAAACGCTATAACTTCTTATAATAAATGCTTGATAATTATTATTTTAATGTTTAACTTCATAAAGCTTTAATAACTTCTTGTGCTATAAGATGTTCATAAACAAAGTATTTTTCACTCGGAACTTCCACTATCTTTTTATTAACAAGAGAGTTAAGGGAGTATAAAATATGGCTTTACTAAATTCTAAAAAGCTTAAAGATCTTCAATCAGAAAATGAAGAACTTAACGGCACTCTTCAAAGGATAAATGATAAGGAAGATAAACTTATACGCCTTGAAGAAGTGATAAAAACGGTTTATTCCGAGATCAGCGAATTGAACCGGCAGAAAGCAGATTACATAACCTCGGTTGATCAATTGAAGAGTAAAGAAACTGAACTGAACGATGAACTTGAAAAACTTCACTTTGAAATTGATAAACTTAGAGAAATGAAGAGCGATGAACAGCATAACCTGCTCTTTATTACAAATCATATAAATGCTGTAAAACCTTCAACCGATTACCCCAACAAATCAACAAACAATCAAATTGAAATAAATGATGATGAGCTGCAGGCAGCAGAAAAAAGGAAAATGCTATTGGAAGCCGAAAACACCAAACTGGAAATTCAGTTGGGTGAACTTGGTGGAATAATAGGTTCTCTGGATGAGCAGCAAGCTGATCTTCAGGCGCTTATTGAAGAAAAGAAACTTGAACTAAAAAATCTTGACGACTCAGTTTCAGATAACAAACGGCAGGAACTGATAAAGCTTGATGAAAAAATTTCTAGTCTAAAAGAGAACGAAACAAAAACCGTTAATGAATTTGAAAAGAGAATTGGGGAATTATCTTTAAAAGAAAAATCTTTAAGAGATAGTATCAATTTAAAAAATAAAGAACTTGAAGAAATTGAAAATAACATTCAAAAAAAGGGATCCCATCAAACATCAACAAATGAAGATAATCTAATCTCGTTAATTGTTGAAGAGCAAAATCTTGCAGACTCGATTACGAAGAAACGGCACTATCTTGAAGAAATGGAAATGAAAATCTCTTCCTTAAAGGATGATGAGCAGATGTTAAAAGCATCGGTTGAAGCCGGGAAGAAGGAGCTTGGAGAAATTGGAAGTATAAACGGCAATTCAATTAATCTTCAAAACTCAATCTCTTTATTAAAGGAGGAAGAAGGTGAACTTAGAGGAAAACTTGACCTTCTTAATCAAGCGGAGCAGATTAAAAAAGAATTGATTTCTGAGCTTAATGATAAACTTTCCGCTAATGAAATTAATTTTGCTGCGCTGGAAAAAGATTATGAAGAAAAAACAAACCAGTTAGAGAAAACTACGCTTAAGCTCCGAAAAATAACCGGGGAAAGCACTTACAAGCAGAAAGAACTTCTTACATTAGCCCAGGTAGTAGATGATAAAACTAAAACATTAAAAAACCTCGCTGCAGAGATCTCTTTTTCTGAAGGGAAAATAAATTCGCTTAAAAAAGAGACTATTAAGATTGAAAACTTACAAACCGAAGCAGAACAGAAATATGAATCTGAGAAAGAGATAATTAATGCACTGAAAAAAGATTACATGAAGTTAAAAGAATATTTGCCCAGCCTTGAAAGAAGAAAGACGGAGATGAAAGAGGGCAACAGTATGCTTGAGAGCAGGTTCAAAAACATGTTCCAGGTGTACAATAAAGAACTGAACGAAGCGAATAAAAAGAAAAATGTGCTGGAGCAGATAATTGTTAAAAAAGAAAAAGATATAAATGAACGGGACCAGGTATTGTTTGAAAAGGTTGCGGCACTCAATGAAACCGAAAGTGTGTTGAAATTACGACAGGTAGAAATTGGTTCTTTTGAAGATCTTCTTTCGGTTATAAATGAACAAACAGAACTGCTTAAAAACGACCTGATAAATCTTGATGACAAAGCAGCGGCAAAGAAAAATGCAAATAAGGAGCTGGATTTAGAAGCTGAATTGCTTAAGGAAAAGATAAATGAATTTGAGAAAGGATTGCACGCACTCCTGGAAAACTCTAAAAAACGATTCCTTAAAGGATCCGAAAAAAGAGTAGTACTTGAAAAGGAAATTAAAGAATATGAACACCGTTTAACCGATCTTAATTATAAAATCAAAGAATCGATGAACGAACTGGTTGGGCTGCAGGAATCTTTGGGAAGAATTAAAATTGAGCACGAAGAGCACCGAAGCGATATTTCTAAACTTGTTTCGATGAAAAAGAAAATGCAGGAAGAGGTAGATAAGAACCAGGTGCTGCTTGAAAAGTACACAAAAATAAAAGAGAAACTAAAAGCAGAGCAGGAAGCGATCAAAAAGCGGAGAGGACATACAACCGACAGGGAATTTGCCCCCGCACGTACCAGCGAAAATTTCCAGAACGAAAAGGACTTTTCAAAAATTTTCAGGCTGTAATTACTTAAAAGTTTTAACTAACAAAACATTTAAGCAGGAAGAACTGTTTCCAAAAGTTTAGTCTTTTTGTTAAAATAGTTACTTTTTGCCACTTAATAATTTTCTGTCCTATAAATACATTTATCAATATTAAGCTGGTATTTTCAGTTTAATATCCTATCTTAATAATACAATACTATAAACCGTTTAATTTTGGATAAGCAAAATGAGATCATTATTAAAATCAACAATCGTACTCGCCCTTCTAACTACAGCGGTTCTATATTCTCAAAACCATGTTTCATTTAATCCGCCCCCGGATTGGAGTTACAACAAAATTATCTACGAAGTTAATATCAGGCAATTTACAGATGATGGATCATTTAATGCGTTTAAAAGACACTTGCCACGCCTAAAAGAAATGGGAGTTGGTATTCTATGGTTTATGCCTATCCATCCTATTGGAGAAAAGAACCGGAAGGGAACGCTTGGCAGTTATTATTCTGTTAAAGATTATAAAGCTGTTAATTCTGAATTCGGAACATTGAAAGAGTTTAAAGACCTTGTTGATATAATTCATAAAATGGGAATGTATGTTATTATTGATTGGGTAGCGAATCATACTGCCTGGGATAATGAATGGATCATTGAACATCCTGAATTTTATACAAAAGATTCACTCGGAAATATTATTTCACCTAATCCGGATTGGACAGATGTTGCAGACCTTAATTATGAAAATAAGGAGCTTTGGGCTGCAATGATAGATGCGTTAAAATTCTGGGTTAAAGAATATGATATTGATGGTTACCGATGCGATGTGGCGGGAATGATGCCAATTGAGTTCTGGGTTGAAGCAAGAAAAGAACTTGATAATATTAAACCGGTGTTTATGCTTGCCGAGTGGGATACACCTGAAATGCATTTAGCATTTGATATGACATACGATTGGACTTTGCACAAGATTATGAATGGGATTGCAGAGGGTGAGAAATCAGTAACAGATTTAATTGATCATATAAATATTGATAATAAAAAGTATCCTATTAGATGCATTCAGAATGCAGTTCACTTCTAATCATGATGAGAACACATGGAACGGAACTGTGTTCGAAAGATTGGGCAATGCAGCCGAATCGTTTGCCGTGTTTTCTTTCTTGATTCCGGATATGCCTTTAATATATTCCGGGCAGGAAGCGGGATTAAATAAAAGGCTGGAGTTTTTTGATAAGGATACATATTGAATGGAAAGAACATAAATTTCAAAAGCTATACTCACAACTTATTAAGCTTAAAGATAATAATGATGCCTTGCTAAACGGAGAAAGTGGCGGCAAAATTGTATGGGTAAACAGCACAGATAAGAAAAACATACTTTCTTTTACAAGAACAAAAAACAAAGATAAAATATTCGCAATCTTCAATTTCTCAGAAAAGAAAATTGAGTTTGACCTTGATGGTGAAACAATTGGTGGAACTTATAAAAATTACTTTACAGGCAAAATTGAAACTTTTTCAAAAAATGAAAAATTTAATCTTGAACCCTGGAAATTTAAAATATTTGTGAAGTAGTAATCTTAACCGTATCCAATCTCACCTAACAATATCTCTTTGCTAGGATTTAGTAATTGGGCAAAGAGGATTACAACTAAACCGAACTTTTTTCACCCACAATAATTAGTATTTAGAGATTTTGGATGTGTGGAAAATATTTCTTTATATTACTTCTGCTATTTGCTGTGCTGAATTGCATATCTATTTCGTCAGCCTATTATTGAATTCAAACTATAACTATTTAAAATCAACTAAATATTAAGATTAAATTGAACCAAAGTACTACGTCCGGTGAAGATCAATCTCTTCGTGAAGAAAATCAAAAATTAAAAATAGCTGTGGAAGAGCTTGCAATTCTAAATGATATTGCGACGGCTATCACCTCAACACAATCTCTTGAAAAAATAGTTGCTTTAATTGTTCAGCGCTGCATTAAACATCTTAAAGTTGAACAAGGAGTTGTAATGCTGCTCGATGAACAGGATACAGAAAAACCTTTTCAAACTATGATACGGAAACAAGATTCATCACCCAATATTCTTCCTTACCGGTTTGATAGCCAGATTACAGGATGGATGTTAAAAAACAAATCACCGCTTTTAATAAATGATTTAAAAAACGATGAACGATTTAAATTTACGGATGAGACAGATTTGCCGGTTAAAACTTTGCTGAGCGTTCCAATGTCTTTAAAAGGTAAAATGATCGGATTACTAACATTATTTAATAAAAAATCTGAGTCTGGATTTTCATCAGATGATCAAAGATTATTATCAATTATAGCTGCACAATCTGCACATGTAATAGAACACGCAAGACTTTTGCAAAAGGAACAAGAGCTTTTTAAACTTGAAGAAGAATACAGAATGGCAAAAGAAATCCAGTTGAACATTTTGCCAAAACAAATACCTGCTATTGAAGGTTATGATATTTTTGCCATAAATATTTCTGCAAAAGAGGTTGGCGGAGATTATTACGATTTTATAAAACTAACAGGTAACAGAATTGCGTTTTGTTTGGGTGATATAACAGGAAAGGGATTACCTGCAGCAATGCTGATGGCAAATCTTCAGGCAACATTACGAGGGCAGGCACTTACACAAAAAAACGTTAGCGACAATATTAAAAATTCCAATGTGCTATTATTTAACAGTACCGCAGAAAACAGGTTCGCAACTTTATTTTACGGTGAGCTGGATTTTGTGAACCATACAATTACATATTGCAATGCAGGGCACGATGCACCGGTAAGTTTGTTTGAAAATAATATTACACGGCTTACCGAAGGCGGACTTTTAATGGGTTGTTTCGATTTTGCAGAATTTGAACAGAAGGATAAACAAATTGAACCAGGAGAATTGCTTTTAATTTTTTCTGATGGCGTTACAGAAGCAATGAACAGTAACAATGAAGAGTTTGGTGAAGAAAAACTTATTTCTATTGTAAAATCCAACCAGGATTTAAAAGTAAAAGAATTAATAGAAAAAATTGTAGCCGAAGTGAGAGTTCATTCAAGTAAAGTTGAACAATCCGATGACATTACTTTACTGGCAATAAAGAGGAATAGTTAAAACCTGTTCCATTCCCCAGGTGATTTATTAATTAAAAGTTGAGATGAGAATATGTTTATGCGATTTGTACACTTATCAATTGATGGGGAACACGAAAGTACTTTCAGGCATTTTTACAATTCAATTGTACTCCCGCAGCTTCAAAAAATGGATGGCTGTAAAATGGCTGGATTAATAAAGAGTAATGCAGACAAAGGGAAATTTGTTTCACTAACATTATGGGATGAAAAAGATCAGGCAGAGAAATATGAAAAGAGTGAAGTGAATAAAAACCTGTCCGAGCAAGTGAATCAGTTTCTTTCTGAATCCAGCGAATGGAAAATTCAGCTTTCAGATGATTTCAGACTTGAATACAAACCTGAAACGGAAACCCCTTTTAAAAGAAATTATGCTGTAGCAGTAAGCACGAAGAATACCGAATCATCTATTACGCAGCAAAGTGGAATGTACATAAGAATAGTATCAGTAAAAATTGAACCGGGCAAAGTGGAGGAATTCAGAGAGCTTTATTCCAAAGAAATTATTCCGGCACTGGAATCTACAGAAGGCTGCAGCTTTGCATACTTGATAGAGAGTGTAAAGGAAGAGAATGAATATTTATCAATTTCCGTTTGGGAAGACAAATCATTCGCAGATAAGTATGAAGCCAGCGGCAAGTTTGATGAGTTTACAGCAAAAGTAAAGCATACTTTTTCTAAATTTTATTTGTGGAAAATGGAACTTGAGCAGGAATCGAAAGGAAAAGTTGAAACCAGCGAAGATATGAAAATTGATAACTACACAATGGTAACTGGAAAAAGTTTTAATTAATAGATTGATAATATAAAGAATGATCGGACAAAACAATTCTTCATTATAAAATATTAGAAAAGCTCGGCGAAGGCGGAATGGGTGTGGTATATCTTGCCGAAGACACAAAGTTAGAACGTAAAGTTGCTATAAAGTTTTTACCAAGACATATCGCATGTAATTCAGAAGAACGTGAAAGATTTAAGATAGAAGCAAAAGCAGCCGCAGCATTAAACCATCCAATATTGCAACAATCCATGCGATAGAAGAATCAGAAGATCAATTATTTATTGTGATGGAATATATAGACGGAGTTGAGTTAAAAGATAAAATAAAGGATGGTGCAATTCCAGTTGAAGAAGCAATTAAAATTGCCACTCAAATTGCAGAAGGATTAGAAGCAGCACATAAAAAAGGAATTATTCACAGAGATATTAAATCATCCAACATAATGATAACGAATGATGGTAAAGTAAAAATTATGGATTTTGGATTGGCAAAAGATTAAAGGTGCAATCGAAGTTACAAAAGTTGGAACTCAACAATTGGGAACGCTGCTTATATGTCACCGGAACAAACTAGAGGTGAAGAGGTTGATCACCGAACAGATATTTGGTCTTTTGGTGTAGTGCTTTATGAAATGTTTACAGGTCAATTACCATTTAAAGGTGATTATGAGCAAGCGGTTATCTACTCAATCTTAAACGAAGACCCAAAATCAATTACGGAACTCACGGGGATGCTCCATCACAACTAACTCAGATCGTTGAAAGGACATCGCAAAAAAATCCTACAAAGCGGTATAAACAACAGCATTCGTAATGTAGATGAAAATTTTATCGAATCAATCTCACAACTTTCTTCAAGAAAGGGCATAAATATAACTACTCGTATTCCACACATAAAATCATTTCTAAACCTTTCGAACGAGTCTGTTGCGCTTTTGCATAAAGAACAACTCTGGGACTCGGTTGTAATGATGCTAAATATTCTCTCAAGTGAACGACCATTAATACTTATACTGGATGATTTACAATGGGCAGATAAAACAACGCTCGGACTGTTTGCATTTATTGCCAGAAATATCTCCTACCTTCCTATAATGCAAATTGGAATTTACCGGAGAGGCAGTACAGTTTCGGATGAAATAATAGATGAGGAACATATTTTTGAATCACTCAGGCACCTTAAAATAGATGGTGTTGCTAGTCAGATTGATCTGGCCGGATTGACTGAGGAAGAGACTGAAAAATATGTTAACAAATTGTTCGATGGTGAAAAGGTTTCTCAAAATCTTAGCAAAAAGATATATAAACATACTGAAGGGCTTCCTCTTTTTATTTCAGAACTGGTAAACCTGCTTAAAGATAAAAATCTTGTTTACGTTGATGGAGATGTATGGAAACTAAAAGAAAATCAGCAACTACAATTCGTATCAAAAAAAATTAAGGATATCATATTCCAGAGGGTCTCCGGTTTAGATAAAGAATTAAGCGAAATCCTTGAGATTGCATCCTGCGAGGGAGAATATTTTTTATCGGAGACTATTTCAGCTTGCTTGAATATTGACCGAATTCCTTTGTTGAAGCAACTTCAAGTGCTGGAGACGCAATACAATTTGATAAGACATGAAAAGAATCTTTATCGTTTTAATCATTTGATGGTACGGGAAGTATTATATGATTCAATTTTACACGAGCTACGTGAAGAATATCATAGAATGATAGCATCATACCTTATAGAAGAAATATTCGACCAAAGATGAATATTCCGCACGCATTGCTCATCATTTAACTTCTTCAAACCAGGAAGAAAAGTCACTCGAATATTTTTTAATAGCAGCTAATCTCTCCCGCAATCTTTACGCAACCGATGATGCTCTGGATTCATATCAAAAAGTAAGTACAATCATGAAAAAGTTACCCTCAGCAGATTCATCGTTAATAATTGGAGTAGAGGAAGGACTTGGTGATGTTAAGCATTCCATGGGCAATGCGAAGGAAGCCCTAAAACATTATTCGACATTTTTAGAAATTGCACGCCAATCATCGAACCGCATTAACGAGATTAAAGCACTACGAAAATCCGCAGAAGTAAACCGGGTGCTTGGAAACATTAAAACAGCATCTGACTTATGCAACGAAGCAATAGATATTTCAAAAGCTGTAAAGAGTAACGAAGAATTAATTCGTGCAATCAACACAATGGCATTTATTAACGCTTCTAAAGGATCTTATGACAAAACAATACAAATTTCTGAAGAAGCTCTTATCATTGCCAGACAAATTGAAGATTCGATAAATGAATCAGTTAGTTTAAGCAATATGGGATTTGCTTATTGGCATATAGGTAACTATTCCCAAGCAATGAAATATTTTAATGAAGCAATTAACATACAGAGGGCTATCGGAGATAACCTAGGGTTGGCTACCACATTAAATTTTATTGCAATGGCATATTGGAAAGTTGGAAATTATAGTAAAGCGTTAGACGATGCAACAGAATCAGTAAAGATTAAGGAACAGGTAGCAGATTATCGAAAGATTCCTGGTGTTTTAAACGTAATCGGTGACGTTTATCGATCACTGAATGATATAGATAAAGCCATTGAGTTCCACACAAAATCCCTTGCTATGGCGAGTGAACATCAAAATAAAGGGGCTATGTGTGATAATATACGAGACCTTGGAGAAGACTATTTGCTGCTTGGAGATTATAAATCAGCGCGAGAAAAATATGATGAAGTTCTTGAACTGGCAAAAATTTCAGGAATATTATGGTATGAAACAAGAACTTACATTTCACTTAGTGAATTGTGTTTGCTATCCGGTGATAAGGATCAAGCAAAACACTTTGCTGAAAAGGGATTTAATTTGGAAAATTGTGAAGGATTTAATTATAGAAGATTATGGCAGGCATGAAAAATGATTAGGGGTATCATGCCACTGTTTTCGGCATCTCTCCTAATTATTTATTCTGAATCAAGTTCAGAATTACAGAAGGAAATTCTAAATGATCAGTAAAACAATATCTCACTATAAAATAATAGAAAAACTCGGCGAAGGCGGGATGGGTGTAGTTTACCTTGCCGAAGACACAAAGCTAGAACGTAAAGTTGCTATAAAGTTTTTGCCAAGACATATCGCAAGTAATCTAGAAGAACGCGAAAGATTTGAAATTGAAGCAAAAGCAGCTGCAGCATTAAACCATCCAAACATTGCTACATATCCATGCCATTGAAGAATCCGATGATGAGATATTTATTGTTATGGAGTTTATTGATGGAATTGAACTTAAAGGAAAAAATTAAATCCTGGTGAAATTCAAGGTTGAAGAAGCCGTTAACATTGCACGCAGATTGCAGAAGGACTGGGAGCGGCACATAAAAAAGGAATCGTTCACAGAGATATCAAATCCTCCAACATAATGATAACAAATGATGGTAAAGCAAAGATTATGGATTTCGGGTTAGCAAAAATAAAAGGAGGGTCGCAGGTTACAAAAATTGGATCAACAATTGGGACTGCTGCTTATATGTCACCCGAACAATCAAGAGGAGAAGATGTTGATCACCGCACCGATATTTGGTCTTTTGGAGTAGTGCTTTATGAAATGCTGTCTGGTGAATTACCATTCAAAGGTGATTATGAGCAGGCAATAATATATTCTATTCTGAATGAAGAACCTCAATTTGTAAAAAAATCCGAAAATAAAATATCAATTCAAAAAGTTATAAAAAAAGCTTTGAGAAAGGATCGCGATAAAAGGTATGGACAGATGAGTGAGTTGATAGCAGATCTTAAATCGAAAGAGGTATCGATTGCAGAATCAAATGATAAAGGCATAGAAATAGAAATTAAGAAATTGGCAGTCCTTCCATTTTCAAATTTGATAAATGATCCACAGACAAATTTTTTGGGTTTTGCTCTTGCTGATCAGATAATAGGATCAATGGCTTATTCAAAAAACGTGCTTATTAGACCATCTAGTTCCGTTCGTAAATTTCAAAATGAAATTGTTGATTTAAAAAAAGTAGGTGAAGAACTTAAAGTTGATTTTGTTTTAGCAGGAAATTATTTAAAAGAAGCAGACACTATCAGGTTAAATATTGAATTGGTTGATCTTGAATCAGACAAAATGATATGGAGAGAATCGATACAAATAAAATATAAAAATGTGTTTGAACTTCAGGATATTGTTTCTCAAAAAGTAGTTGAAGGACTAAAGGTTCAGTTTTCCGAAGAAGAACGTGAAAGAATGAAACCGGAAACACCGCAAAATCCCGAAGCGTACGAATTTTATCTGCGCGCTGTTTCATATCCTCAAACAATCGAAGCAAGCAAGCTGGCAATTGAGATGCTTAATAATGCTATCAACCTGGACCCAAATCTGGCTCCCGCATATCTGGAACTAGGAAGCCGATATAATCAATTATCCCAGGTAGGAACGAGCACGATAGTAGCACAAAATAAAGCAGAGAAAGCATTACTAAAGGCATTATCTTTAAATAAGGATTTTCTCCCTGCCCTTGCATATTTAGGTCTTCTGTATACCGATGCCGGTAAACATGAAGAAGCTCATGAAATGTTAATCAGAGCACTAAAGATAAATCCGAATGATGCCTGGCTGCATTTTTCGCTGAGTTATCATTACAGGTATATTGGATTTCTTGAAGAGTCGAAGAATTGAAGCAGAAACGGCGCTTACTATTGATCCTAATAATCCAAGATTTAGGTCTTCAATTATTACCAGTATGTTTTTGGGCAAATACGATGAAATTCTGGAAACATTTAATTTAGATGTTGAGAGCCCATTTACATTAAATCATTTGGGTGAAGTAGCTTTCCGTGCTGGTAACTATGAACTTTCCAATAAATATTTTGAAAAGGTCATAAGTATAAAAGATGAAATCAGTGAGTATTATTTCGCTGCCTCTTTTATTGAATATATGAAAGGAAATTTGGAAAATGCAACAGAGTATACTTTAAAAAGAGAATTAGAAAATCCTGCCGATAGCGAAAATTTTTATGAGATCGCACGGGTTTATGGACTATTGAATAATAAAGAGGCTTGTTGTAGAGCATTAAGAAAATCAATTGACATGGGTTATGTAAGTTATCCATCCATGCAAGGAGATTCATTTCTTGATATCAGTGAAAGCGGATCCTGGGATAAAAGACTTACTCGCAAAAGCAAAGATGAAACACGATGAACTAAGGGAAAAATTATTAACAACTTATTAAATAAGTACGAACAAAATTTTGTAGATTAAGAAAAATTATGACCGGTAAAACAACTTCTAATAAAAAGATAAGTGAAAAACTTGGCGAGTGTGGAGTAGGATTGGGACGCTACAGAAAGCAATTTTGAAAAACTCATCAGGTTAAACCAGAATTCTAAATTGTCTTCCTTCTTATACGCACACGAATAAATAATAATACACCATCCTCTTTTCCCTTTCCTCTATCCTGAACGAATTGTTTGAATTTAAGACGATTTCAAAATAAATCAATCGTTTTTTCTTTTTAAATAACAGGCAAAGGATTTGATAGGAATATGAAATGAAAGGGATACTAAAATGAAAAGATTTTTACAAATTACAACAATTACCATATCAATTTTTATCAGTTCATTTGCACAGCCATCTGCTTCACTCTATTTTACTACTGCATTTCCTATGGATGAATTTCAAGATTTCGCGCCTACAACCGGATTTGGTAGCACAATCGAGTTTTTTTTTTTCACCCCTTCCCAAAAAACTCCTTACGGCGTTGGTTTAAACTTTAGCTATGTTTCTTACGGTCTCCACTTTGTTAATGATCCTTACAATAATGAACTACATTTAAGTTCTAACGAGGCAAATAATTTTGCAAGCACTCATATCCTTTTCCAGGTTGGAAGTTATTCCGGTTCTGTAAGACCATACTTTGAAACTTTATTTGGCGGAAGTTACATCTTTTCAAATACAGAAATCGGGTACGACTATTACGGCCCGGTATCTCTCTGGATTGATGACTGGGCGTGGAGTTATGGTGCGGGAGTGGGTTGTAAAATTTCTATCTTTAGGTGATGCTTACTTTAATCGTGGATCTGTTTACATCGATTTAAAGGTTCGTTATTGTTTGGAACTACAACATCTTACCTCGACCGGGAATCTATTTCCGTTTACTACGATACAATAGAGTATTCGCTTATTGAATCGAAAGACTGATATGTTAACTGCAAGTATTGGGTTGTACTTCTTCTTTTAATATTAGTTGCCTTTCAAAGCAAAAAAACACCCCTCATCATAATTAGCTGATTATGTATTTATTTATCATTCTTTTTGTAACAAATAGTTAAACCATATCGTCTATAGAAACAGATGTTAGAATCATCAAAATTTAATTTTCTTGTTGATCAGCATAAAAACAGGATCTACAATTACGCACTTTACATGCTTCGCAACAGGATGGATGCCGAGGATATCACCCAGGAAGTGATGATACGTACATGGCAGAATATTAATAAATTTAATTTTAATGCAGCAAGAGCGTGGATAATGAGAACCACACATAATTTATGTATTGATTACCTTAGGAAAAACCAGTTGAGCTTCCAGAGAGAAATGCCAATTGATAATGAAAAAGAAAATTATCTTGAAGATAAAAGTAATGAAGGAAACCCGGCAAACGTTGCCAGCAAGAAAATGATCGGCTCAAAGATAAAATCAGCTATAGAAAATCTTCCGGAGAAACTTAAAAGCCCGTTTGTTCTATACGAGCTGGAAGGATTTAAATACAGAGAGATAAGTAAAATTTTAGATGTTCCTTTGAACACAGTAAAAGTAAACCTGCTCCGTGCAAGAAAATATTTACAGAAAGAATTAAAAGTATATAAGAATGATTAACCCGGATAACATAAGTCCAGAAATTAATTGATAAGATTATAAATGTTGCTTACGGCGATGCAAGTATAACTGAAAGAATTATTGTATTCTGGAAGGCATCCCGTAATGGTGAAGTAAAGAGAGTTTTGGAAGAGTACAAAACCACAGCAAACTCAGTTCATAATATTAATAAAGAAGAACTTCCTGAATTTGTTATTGAATCCGTTCGCAGAAGGATAGAGTTTGAGAATGAATCAGAAAACTTAATATCAAAAGCATATTTTGCACTCTTTTCTAAACCAATTTTTTCTGCAGCAGTGGTTAGCATATTTGTGTTGGCGATAATATCGTTCTTTCTCTTCAAACAGCCAGCCACAACACATAAATACAGCAAGGCGGAAATTGAACTTGCGCAGCAGCAGCTTGAAGATTCTTTTACAATTGTAAGTAGGGTTTTTAATAAAGCAGAACAAAAACTTGATAAAGAAATTATAAACGATCGTGTAAGTAAACAATTAAACAAAGGTCTAAACCTTGTAAACGAATACCTTATAGGAGGATAAAATGAAAACGATTAAACTAATACCAATGCTTGTGCTTTTTTCAATCGCGTTATTTGCACAAAGCAACGAGCTGAAGAATGAACCCGGTTATGTTGATTTTGGTGATCTATCATCATTCGAAAATTCAACCGGTGTTACTGAAGTTATTCTTGAAGAAGATCTTCTTTCCACTCTCGCACAAATTTCAAATGTAGAAGATCCGAACATTATGGCTATTCTTGAAGGACTTAAACTTGTTAAAGCAAATGTTTTTGAAGTAAGTGAGGAGAACCAGGATGAGTTGAAAAGTAGGATTGACAAAATAGACTCCAAGCTTACAGGCAGCAACTGGAAAAGAATTGTGAGAACCAGGAGCGCTGAAGAAACTGCGAACGTTTATATTAAACAGAACAGCAGCAAGCAAATTATCGGTCTGGCAGTTACAACACTTGAATCAGATGGCGAAGCAGCTTTTGTTAACATTGTGGGCATAATTGACCTCGCTACCATTGGTAAGCTCGGCAACAAGTTCAACATTCCTCATCTTGAGGGAGTTGGAAAACATAATGGTGACTCCGATGAAGACTAAATCAATAATCGTATTGGTTGCTATTTCATTTTTTCTTGTTACACTAACAGGGTGCATAGGTGTTAACCGGCAGTTTTCTGAAGTGAAGAATAAAATTATGGGCGAGCTTGGTGATGATTATAAAACCGAGTTTCAGTTTTCCGTTGGTTCTTCATTAATTCATGTATCAAGCTGGTTTGTAGATCTTGCTGCAGACGAGGAATATGTCGATGATATGATACGTGAGATTTCCAGTGTACAGGTTGGTGTTTATAACAGGATTGAAGGTGCCACTCACAATAACTGGCTTTAGTACACTCAATTCAATTGATGAAGAGATGCACAGTAATGGTTGGAAGTATATTGTCCGTACAATTGATAACAATGAATTAACAACCATTTACATTAGCGCCGATCCTGAAGAGCTTCTTCAAAAGATGTATGTAATTAATTTAAACGATGATGAGCTTGTAATAGTAGAAGTTAACGGCGATCTGAAAAAAGTAATTGCTTATGCAATTGAAGAAAGAAGCTTTAACTTAAAAATGTAATGTAAGGCTTTTCAAGTTCCTTGCAAATTCTATGTGCCCTTTGCTTAGCATATTCCAAGCAGGGGGTGAAAATTTTTGCAATAATTATTAGATCCAATTATACTTGATATTTTTTTACCTTCCCGCAGCAAATTTGGAACAATTACCCAATTACTAATGTTAAAGAACTTAATGTATAAGCTAATATTTATAATATTATTCTCTTTCCCAATTCATATTTTAGGAAATGCAGCACAACCCGGGTTTTGGGGTGCGGGAGGAACGGGAACTTTCTCTTTGCTTTATCCCGAGGATAGTTTACAATACAAAAAAATCCAGATGCTTAAGGAAAATGTTTCGATTCAACTATATCACGGGTATGCTGTAGTAAAAGGTAAATACTGGATGTATAATGCCAACATCGGAATCGATAACAATTAAAGTTGGATATCCTTTAAACTCTAGCTTTCACAGCGAAACTGAATTTTCTCATCACCTAACAGAAATCAGATTTGATTCTCTTTATGGATTAAAAGCCTACAGAAATGGTGCGATGGTACCTATCTTATCCGAAGCTATTGATAATCCAGATACTGGCTGGGAAAATGAGAACTGGTATGTCTGGAATAATACATTTGAACCCTCTGATACAACTTTAATTACTGTATACTTTATAGTGAATACAAACAATACTATAATTCGCAAAGGTTACAACAAAGATCACAATAATGGTTTCATCTACCTGCTGGAAACAGGCGCAACGTGGAAGCAGCCTATTATTGAAGGAGAAATCAGAATAAAAATAATGGATGGTCTCTCACTTGCTGATATAAAGGGACTGTCACCCGATTCACTTTTTATATCTGATGTTAAAACAGGAATTCTAATAACGCGATTTCAGGATATTTCCCCAACTGCAAAAAACAACATTATAATTACCTATGCTGAAAATCTGGATGAATTCAATTTTCAGAATGTTTTAAACAAACAGGATAAATTATTGAAGAGAATTGATCACTTTTCATCATTGCAAATTAATGAAAGTGATTTCGCACCGAAAAGATTTAGGGACCCTCTCGAAGTTCATTCAACGGACCGGCTGACATCAATATTAACGTTATGCTTTTTACATCACCAATTTTTATCATTACTGTAGTTATTGTTGGAATTACAATCCTTGTACTGATCATTGTGAAGACAAGAAATTAGAATACACTGTTGACGTTGTTAATCGCCAATAGGAGATTTAGCAAGTATTTATTCATAAACAACTTATGACGGTTTATCACAAACCATCTTTAGTTTAGTAATCTATTGAATTATTATAGACAGACTTTATATCCTATCTGATCTGTTTTTGAGTTATTTAAATTTAAATGGTTAAGTAAGTTAATATTTAACTTCGCTATTATTTGTAATCGCATACAATTATATTTAATTTTAATCACGCATTTTCACGAAAATAGTGAAACAAAGAAGGGCGGTTATTAGTGCGTGAGTGTTGTCGTTTCAGGATTGTTTTTAACGATTGTTTTAATTTTTAGCAACTATTCTTGTCATTAAATCACACTCCAACAATTCAATTCAAACACAAAATCAAGTTTCAGAAATAAGTAATTTAAACCTGCAAAACGGTGATCTGATTTTCAGGAGGGGAACCAGCATTGAAAGTCAAATCGTTCTGCTCACCGATCAGGAATCAGAATATTCTCACGTTGGAATGATTTACAAAATTAACGACGAGTTATTCGTTATTCATACTGTTCCTAAAGAAAATGATGCTGATCCCGGTTACATAAAACTTGAATCGATTGAAGATTTCTTATCTGAAGGAAAAGCAGCAAGGGTTGGAGTTTACCGCCTTATTCAAAATTCTCCAGATGAGGATAAACATTGCGAGCAACTATGCATACAATTGCTACATTAAAAAATACTGTTTTGATAACAATTACGATCTGGTAAGTGATACACAACTTTATTGCACTGAGTTGATATGGAAAGCATATAAATTTGCAGGAATAGACCTGGTTTGCAACAGGTTAAAAAATATTAATATTATCGTTACCAGTAGAACTATGATAGTGCCAAGTTCAATTATTGAAAGCAAATTATTGAAAAAAATTTACTCTAATTAATTATCAATCAACTATAAACAGAAAGGATACTACTATGAAAACATTTAAACTATTATTTGGCATTGCATTAATAACTGCAATATTTGCATTAGTAACTTGCGGTGAAGGTGGGCTTGGAAGCAGCTCACCCGGTGATGTAGTTAAAATATCGGCAGGAAATATTGCAGATGAAGACTATGATGCTCTCTTTGCTGTTTATGTAAACAAGAATGGAGAGGAACTTAGTAAAGAAGAACAAGACAAAATAAAAGCTATTATGCCGCAAATAAAAGAAGAGATGGACAAAAAAGGGAGGATTAAAGGAAGTTATAATTATTGAAGAAACTATTTCAGAAGACGGTACAACTGCCACTGTAAATTCGCAACTAGTGTTCGGTGATGGGGAGAAAAGTGATGAGGATACAAACTGAACTGATAAAGGTGAATGGCAACTGGAAAATTGTCTTCGAAATTGGTGGCTAAAATTATTGGAAAATCTTTAAATATTTCAAGCCCCGGCCAAATTAAGCATTGCCGGGGTTTTTATTCTTAATAAATAATTATAAAGATTGATGACATTAATTACGTACGAATATAATGTTTTCAGCTTTTATAAAGGAAGATTATGAAAAACTTATTACAAAAAACCTTGTTAACTATTACTGGAATTAGTGTTCTGCTATTACTGGCTTATTGTGGTGATAGCGGCAGTGGTGGAGCGAGCAATGAATATCTGGGCAATTTACCTGGAATTGCTAAAGAGTACGTAGATGAAATTGATGGCTTGAAAAAAGATCTTAAGGAAAGTACTGACATGGAAGAATCTTTTTCACTTGATAAAGAGATAGATTTGTTGGAGGATGAATCCGACAAGGCAATTGAAGAATACCTGGCAGGCAACCCGATTACAAATATTCCATTTGAGCAACAGGGAGATTATCAATTTACGGTAACGGAAGTCTCTGTTCATCCGGAATACTCTTCATCTGCTTCCCGGTTACAGTTTATAGCAAAACTTACCGTTACAGAAGATATTAAAGGCGAATATGGAAATTTTACAAGCGATATTTTTGCTTATATAAAAGCGGTTGATAAAGAAGGAAAGTCACTTACCAAAAGATATGGTGTGATGATGAACTATAATGTCAGAGGTCCTTTCAAAGCAAATATGGATGTTGAAATGGCTGGGTCACTTGATGGACCGGCAGATATGGTCACCTTCGAAAAGCTGGTATTTGTTTCGAAGGAAGAATACGATAAACAAAAATAATTAGCACAATTTAATATCAATGTTAAGTGCAGGCTATATAGAATAATTTATAGTCTGCTCAGTTATTAAATTTAAAAGATTAAGACGCTATGAAAAATATTATTGCTAAAAAGTAATCTAATAAGGTCATAACAATGAAAACTTTAGGAAATATTTTATGGCACTTTCCTTTTTTAGGATTCGTGAACGCCCTGCTTACATTTTTACTTGGGGGATTACTAGTAATTACTGTAATTGGTTCTCCAATAGGATTAGGTCTTATTCAATTATCTAAATTTTTATTAGCTCCGTTTTCAAGTTCAATGGTAGATAAGAAGGACTTAAATATAGACCAAAACGCACTTTGGAAATCGTTTGGGTTTATTATCAGGATTCTTTACTTCCCGTTTGGTTTGATCTTAGCGATTTTAACTATACTTGAAATTGCAGGATTATTTGTTTCGATAGTGGGAATACCGATTGCGATAGTTTTGGCAAAATCACTCTCTACATTTTTTAATCCTGTAAATAAAAAGTGCGTGCCGGTTGCAGTTGCTGATGAGCTGCAGAATCAAAAAGCTCAAAACCAGATAAATAAACATTTAGCCAAAACATAACTTCAGTCTAAAACCCGGGCTTCTAATTTTAAAGAATTCTGGGTTTTTTAATTATTCAGATTTCTAGAATCCATCATCTTTAATATTTTTTTCCATCACCTCGCCATACTTTTTAACTTTATCTCTAATCTCGTCAGCTTTACCGATTAAAACAAACTGCAGGTTTTCTCTGGGAAAATATTTTGCGATAATTTCGCTTGCTTTCTCAACAGTCATCGCATCAACGTTTTTTTCAAAATCATTTATGTACGAATCATTCAATCCATAAAAATGCATTGTTGTTAACAAATCAGCCAGCTCGCCGGATGTTTCATAATCAGGTGGAAACTGTCCTTTTATATAATTCTTTGCAGAAAGAAGGGTTGCCTCATCAATTCCCTCTGTATGAAGCCGATCAAGAACTTCAAGTGCGAGATCAATCGCTTCAACGGTTGTTTCTGTTGCAGTAAAAGTTGAGATGAAAAATGTACCTGCGCTTTTATAATTATAAAAGCTGCTTCGTGCACCGTAAGTTAACCCAGCATTAACTCTTAACTCATCGTTCAGCCAGGAAGTGAACCTTCCACCAAAGATTGTATTAATAACTTGAATTTGTGTTATGTCAGCATTGTTCCACGCAACACCATACCCGCCAATTAAAAATGTAGTTTCGCGCGCATCATCTTTATTAACAAGGAGCAGTTGGCTTCTATCAAGCATCTTCATCTCCCTGCTCAACTCATAAGGCATTTGCAGCATTTCTAATTTAGGAGATGGCGGGAAATAACTTTCAATTTTTGACTTCATATCTGCAATAGAAAAATCTCCAACCAAAACTATCCCTGCAGTAGAAAGCTGGTAATGCATTCCAAAAAATGCACGCAATTCTTCAACCGTTAATTCATTAATTGAAGAGTTTGTGCCACCCGCAGGATTTCCGTAAGGATTTTCATCAAATAAAAATTTATTAAAGTAACTTCTAATAACTCTGCGTGGTGATTCTTTATCCTGCTCTAGCTCAGCTAACCATCGCTTTTTTCTTTTGTCAAATTCATTTTGCGGAAAGCTGGGATTTATAACAACATCAACAAAAACTGGAAGTAGTTTATCAAGATCATCTTTCTTAAAAGACATATAAACCTCAGCGGCTTCCTGCCCAGCGTAACTGTTAATTGATGCGCCGAGAAAATCGAAAGTCTCCTCTATCTGATCTTTCGAATAATTTTTTGAACCGAACAAAAGTGCTTCTGCAGTAAACGCTGCAAGCCCGCTCCTATCCTGATCCCACACTGCCCCGGCAGGAAAAATAGCCGAGGCATAAATTAATGGAACCTCGTGCTGTTCCATTAAATATAAGGTTAAGCCATTATCCAGGATATATTTTTCATACGGAGGTAATTGGAATTGTGCATAGCTTATTGAGCTAATAGCAAAACAGAGAATGATTGTATGGACGAATGAATGTATGATTGAATTTTTCATTTTGTTACCTCCCCAGCTTGCATTATGCCTATTGTTCTGTTATTGGCAGTAAAATATTTTTGTGCAACTTTCTGAACATCTTCAGCAGTTACTTTTGCAAAATCCTGCGGTGCTGAAAAAAGTTTTTTATAATCACCAAAAAATAAATCATACGTGCCGATTGTATTTGCCTTGCCGTTTATTGTTTCCATCGTATAATAGAACTCCATCAGCTTCTGGTTTTTCACTTTTTGAAATTCGTCCGGCGTAACACCTTCTGTTATAATTTTATCAATCTCACTTAATATTGCAGTTTCAAGACTATCGGGCGAAATACTTTTACTGCAAATTGCATACATCGTAAAAAGATACGGATCGAAAGCGTAACTGTAATCGGTTCCCAAATCTATCGCAAGCTGGTTTTCATCAATAAGTGAAGAGTAAAGCCGTGAAGTTTTCCCGGAAGATAAAATTGATTCGAGTAAGCTTAAAGCATAATATTCTTCTGAGTTCGTTTGCGGAACGTGGTAAGAAATCATTACATAAGGAGAAGGAACATCTCGTGTAACTGTTATTCTTTTTTCACCAAGCTGTTCCGGTTCAATTGTACGCATTTCTCTTGGCAACGGTCCGCGTTCAATCGGTTCAAAATATTTTTTAGAGAGTGTTTTTATTTCATCGAGAGTTACATCACCCACAAATACTACTACACAATTGCTGGGTGAGTAATAAGTTTTAAAATATGTCTGGAGATCTTCTTTTGTCCAGCTTTTAATATCAGATTCAAAACCTATTACAGGAATTTGATAAGGATGAGCAAAGAAAGCTGTTCCCTGGACCTGTTCCCACAACTGCCAGAGCGGACTGTTCTCAAGCCCTGTGCTTCTTTCTGAAAGAATAACTCCCCTTTCACTTTCAATCATCTTATCATCAAAATTAAGATTGGCAATCCTGTCTGCTTCAAGATCGAACATTACTTCAAGCGAACTGCTGGGAAACCAATCTGTGTAAACCGTAACATTCTCCGAAGTGTATGCATTGTTTGCACCTCCGTTTGCTTCCATTGTTCTGTCAAACTCTTTTGGTCCGTACTTCTTTGCACCGTTGAACATCATATGTTCAAAAAAGTGTGAGATGCCGGTTATTCCGGGATACTCATTCCGCGAACCGACCTTCCAGAACAAATACATATTTGCATTTGGGATTGAGTGGTCTTCCAAAACAATCACCTTCATCCCGTTTTCTAAGGTGAAGGTTTGTATCTCTTCAACTTTGGTTTGAGCAAAACAAACAATGCTGAAGATTAAAACGAATAAAATTTGTTTCATTTATTGTTCCCTAACTTCTATGATAATTTTGTATGCTAATTTAATGATTCTTTTAATATAAAAATCTTATCGCTTTCTATTATTTCTCTTAAAGTCCTTAGATTCCCCTGCCTACAAATATTGTAAGGTTGTTTTCGTAAGGAATTGCGTTTTTGTTCCTTAACTGAACGCTATTTTACGATGTCAGTGTGTTTTTCTCTTCTAAATCCCGACTGTACTAGCACTGCAACAAGCGCCATCCCAATAATTTCCTGCAGCGTGATACCTTCACCAAAAAATATCCCGGCAAAAATTAAGGTTCAAATAAGCATAATTTCTTTAAAATCGCTCTGTTTTTCTCTTTTATAGAAGTTCAAAAAGTGTTATCTTTATTGTTCTATTTTAAACGGACTCAGATTAAGTTTTTAATGGGTAGATAAATAATAAACGTTTCAATTTACCCGTGATAAAACTTACTCACAAACAAAGGATACAAATGAGCAAAAACATATCATTCATCGTAGTTTATGTTTTCATAGCAGCAATGGCTTACTACGGCTGTGAAAAAAAGACTGACGAATCGGAAACTTCAATAGATAATATCGAAAGTGAAACAATAGTTCCGGATACTACCTCAGAAGAAATAGTTTCCGAGATAATTGAACCAGTTGAAGAAATAAAAGTTACTATTCCAGATATTATAGGTACCTGGAGTGGAACATTTGATAGCAGATCAACTGTGCTGAATATAACCGAACAAACCGACAGCAGTTTTTCTGGTAAAATATCAATCAGTTACAGAGAAGCGATCAACCAGGATGTGAAAGGATCTTTTAATCCATCTACAATGAATATGAAAATGAAAGATCAACTGCACAGCCGTTTCCGGGGAAAGTATAATGGAAAATTATCCAAAGATGCTGATAATTACTCTGGTACTTTTACTATGGATCTGGATGGATCAAAATTTTCTTTTAATCTGAATAAAAAATAAAAAGGACGACATAATGAAAAAACTAATTTTATTACTTATAATTCCATTTGCCGGATTGTTAATAACTTCTTGTGACTCTACAGAAGACCCTGTTACTCCCGCCGCAAAAGGCAATCTATTTTTAACATCTAATCCAGCAGGAGCTCAGATTTGGATAGATGGAAGCAATACATCTAAAGACCACACCGGATACAGTTAAGGATTTGGATGCCGCGGTTTATAGTGTAACACTAAAGTTAACTGACTATAGTGATACTACTTTTTCAGTAAGCGTGTCATCCGGTCAAACAAGCGTTGTAACTAACATTGCACTTGTATCAAATATGATGACAACACTATACGGTCCTGTAAGAATTTATGAAACTACTGGAACAACAGCACAGCAACCAAGTGGATTGGACCTTTCAAGCGGAGAGGCATGGGGAATTAGCTCTGATTCGAGCGGTCTCGTAGATATTTATTACACCAGCACTGGATTTCTTGTTCAAAGTGCTCATCTTTCTCCGAAGCCTTATTCGGGAAACAGACTTTTTTGTGGGAACTGCTGACAATCTTTTTGATGAAGAAGATTCACCATTAAGAAATACAGGTACGTGGGCTGAAAATATTGCCGATAGAGAAACCAATTACATTTTTCTTTACGATCATGACGGTCACTACTCAAAAATTAAAATAGTAAACTTCGGAGGCGGAGTACCTGGCGAACCAGCTTGGATCGAAGTTCAATGGTATTACAATGATGTGCAGCTGGATAACCGTTTCTAGTTCTTCATACGAATAGTATTTTATTTGCCCTCACCTTTTTTACAGGTGGGGGTTTTTTATTAAAAAAAGGGGTTCTCAATTTTAGGTGAGAAGTTAATTTCGCACAGTTCTCTTTCTTAGCTGAACAAGTACCGCACCAACAGCAGCGATTGCCATTCCAATAATTTCCCGCAAAGAAATTCCTTCACCAAGGAAAATCCACGCAAGTATTGCAATCTGTATCAGCATTGTTCCGTTTATTATACTCGATTCCATAGCAGTTAATGTACGAAGTGTGTAATTCCAGATAACAAAAGCAATTGCAGTATTGACTATCGCGAGCCAGAAAAGATAAATAATATTTTGTGTGCTTATTGGCGGAAGACCTTGGAGAAAATTCCAATTGTTAGAAGAATAAATGAACCAAATCCCATACTTATAACCGTAACAACAAATGGATTCAATTTCCCGGAGCGGTTTATATCTCTACCCAAAACTGCTGAAGAAGAGTTTGCAAAAACTCCTAATGTCATAACCATTAATCCAAGTGTTTGTGTTTCACTTAACGAAATTGGAGAGAAGTAAGTAACAATTCCAACAATAAAAAGTAATGCGCCGCCCCACTGAAGAATTGTTGGATATTCACGCAGGAAAAAGATTGCCGCTACAGCAACAACAATCGGTGTAAAGTTTAACCATAGGCTAACAGTTACAGCAGGAAGAAGCTGCAGCCCCATAAACATTGCTCCCTGTGTAAAAGCTATAAACAGCAAACCATATAAGCTGAGTTTTAACCATTCATTTCTGCTAAGAGTTTTAATTGCTGATTTATTCTTTTTTGTGAAGGCAAAAGGAAGTAAACATAAAAATGCCAATGAGTATCTTAATCCCGCATAAGTTAAGGGCGGAATTTCAGCTAATCCCCATTTTATCAAAATGAAAGAGGTTGACCAGAGAAAGGTAACCAGCAGTGCGAGAAGAATGGCTTTTAGGTGTGATGGATGTTTCACACAACAAATATAATAGAATTAATAATTCGTATTTTTATTTAGTTTTATTACTCCGAAAATTCAGATCCGAAGTTTAATTTAATTCTCCATTTTGTATCTTTCTTAAAGATCTTTCAACTATAATAAATTGATATGGAATTTAATTTAAATACAATTGATTTCATCATTATCCTCGCTTACCTCCTTTTTATCATCTGGCGCGGATTTACTTATGGGAGAGCTAACGAAAATGCCGAGCAGTATTTTCTTGCTGGAAGATCACTTACCTGGCCATTGATTGGCTTATCACTTTTTGCATCCAACATGAGCAGCAGCAGTTTAGTTGGTTTGGCAGGCAGCGGATACGAAACCGGCTTTTCCGTTTACAGCTATGAATGGATGGCCACAATTGTGCTAATCATCTTCGCAATATTCTTTCTCCCTTTCTACCTTCGTTCAAAAGTCTATACAATGCCAGAGTTCCTTGAAAAAAGATACGATGCAAAATCACGATACTACTTTTCGGCTCTAACGATAATCGGGAACATCGGGATTGACACTGCAGCAACACTTTATGCGGGTGCACTGGTAATTCAAATTATTTTTCCCCAGGTTGAGTTGTGGGAATCGATTTTGGCATTAGCTGTTCTTTCCGGTTTATACACTATAGCAGGCGGATTAAAGGCAGTTGTTTTCACCGATGCCTTCCAGGCAATTCTTTTGGTTGCAGGATCAATTGTTATTACAATTTTGGCATTTATTAAAGTTGGCAGCTGGGAAACAGTACTGGCTGTAACTCCGCAGGAACATTTCAGCATTGTTCAACCCGTTGATGATAAGTTCTTACCATGGCCGGGATTATTTACAGGTGTGCTGCTGCTGGGCTTTTACTTCTGGGCAACAAATCAATTTATTGTTCAAAGGGCACTTGGCGCAAAGAATACAAAGCACGGGCAGTGGGGTTCACTCTTTGCGGGATTCCTCAAACTTACTGTGCTTTTCATAATGGTTTACCCGGGAACAATGGCACGAGTCCTTTATCCAGACATTGAAAAAGCAAACCTGGTTTATCCTACATTACTGTTCGATTTACTGCCAACCGGTTTACTTGGTTTAGTGCTTGCAGGATTATTAGCAGCAATGATGTCGAGTATCGATTCAGCTTTAAACTCAGCTTCAACTTTAGTTACAATGGATTTTTACAGGAAGTTCCGTCCAAAAACTTCAAGCGAAGGCTTAATGTGGGTAGGAAGAATAGTTACCCTTATCTTTATGGTGCTATCTGCTTTATGGGCTCCACAAATTGATAAGTTCCCAACATTATGGGAATACCTGCAGAGTGCACTTTCATATATCGCTCCGCCGATTGTTGCATTATTTGTAATTGGATTATTCTGGAAAAGGGCAAACGGGCAGGGAGCTTTTGCAGCAATATTAGTTGGAGTTCTGTTAGCAATATTCTTTTTTATTTTCGGAGATGCTGTATGGATGCCTGAAATCCATTTTCTATACGTTGCGGGAATTTTATTCGTAATATGCTCGCTAACAATTTTTATTGTCAGCCTATTAACCGATCCACCAGCAGAAGAAAAAATTAAAGATTACACATGGTCTAAAGAGGTTTACCATCAGCAAACGGAAGAGTTAAGTAAACTGCCCTTTTATAAAAACTTTCGTTTTCAATCACTGGTACTTTTAATTCTTGTGGGAATTGTCCTGGCTGTTTACTGGTGAACGAGCTCTATGAATTTTTTCAGTTCCATATGACATCATAATTATTCTTTAATACTTATGATGATTTTCAATTTTATCCTGCGTTCCGCCAAAGATGATATCCTTAATACTATCGGAGGATAAAAATTCGTGCGGAAATCCCAGCTCAACTTTACTCACTTCATCTAGCTTATTAAGCTGATCATCATTTAAAGAAAATTTAAGGCATTCCAGATTATCTTTTAATTGCTTTTCAGTTTTTGCACCGATAATTGGAATTATTACCCCCGGCTGCTGCCTTACCCAGTTTAATGCAACTTGCGAAGGTGTTTTTCCAATTTCTTTTGCAATTTTAATAACTTCGGCAGCAATTTTAAGTTTTTCATCACTAATTGATTTATAAATCTGTGCCCGTCCTGCTTCATCTCTTTTTTTGTTATACTTTCCTGTCAGTATTCCACCATCCAAAACTCCCCATGGAGTTACGGCTATATCAAGTTTGCGCGCCATGGGAAGCAGTTCGCGCTCAACAGTTCTTTCCAGCAGACTGTATTTTATTTGCAAACCTACAAACTGTGTCCATCCTCTGAGTTCGGCGATAGCATTCATTCGCGATACAATCCATGCCGGAGTGTCAGAAATTCCAATGTATAAAATTTTTCCTGCACGAACCATATCATCCAGCGCACGAAGAACTTCTTCCTCAGGAGTTGTATAATCCCAGGCATGCAGCCAGTAAAGATCAATGTAATCGGTTTTCAATCTTTTTAAACTTGCATCAAGTGCCTGCACCATATTTTTACGATGGTTACCCGAAAAGTTTGGATCATCTCTTCTCATGAATAGTGTATATTTAGTTGCAAGCACAAAGTGCTCTCTATCCGCTTTAATAAATTCGCCAACATATTTTTCGGATGTGCCTTCTGTGTACCTGTTTGCAGTATCAATAAAATTACCGCCTGCATTTGAATACATATCAAACACTTTTTTACTGTCAGTTTTACCCACGCCCCATCCCCATTCTTCACCAAAGGTCATTGTACCAAGTGCAAGTTCTGAAACCCGTAAACCGCTTTTACCAAATAGTTTATACTGCATAATTATTCCTTATTTAATGTTTAGATTAAAATTATATCTGAAATTTTCATAAATCAAGAAAAATAAACAATCACCTTTACTCACTTTTTCATAAAGATAACCAATACACTTCATATCTTTTTGGAACTTACTAAACATTTTACTTAATTTTAAAGAGAATAGAGTGGCAGGAATTTATATGAGTTACATATTCAGACTTTTCCTGGTAATTGTTTTTGATTGGCGCCTGCACTGCGCAGGATGATAAGTATAAAAACGACCGGGAATCCATGGTAAAGCTGCAAATCGAGAATAGGGGTATAAATAACCAGCCGACTTTAAAATCAATGAGAACTGTCCCACGTGATAAGTTTGTTCCGCCAAATTTAATTGAAAGAGCTTACGATGACGGACCGTTACCGATTGGCTACGGACAAACGATCTCGCAGCCATACATTGTTGCATTCATGACTGCGGCAATTGATCCCGAAAAAGAATTTAAGGTTCTGGAAATCGGAACCGGTTCAGGTTATCAAGCTGCTGTGCTTTCCGGAATTGTAAGTGATGTTTACACGATAGAAATTATAACGGAACTGTATAACTCCGCAAGTAAAAGATTAAGAAACCTTGGTTACAAAAATGTTATTTGTAAAAATGCCGATGGTTATTTCGGCTGGAAAGATTTTGCACCTTTCGATGCAATAATTGTAACTGCTGCTGCTGAGTACATTCCACCACCATTAATTGAGCAGCTTAAAGATGGCGGTAAAATGATTATTCCTGTTGGTTCACCTTATCTTAAATCAAACTTTAATACTTGTTGAGAAAGACGGCGAGGATATAACCACAACTGCTTTACTGCCCGTTCGTTTTGTCCCCTTTACGAGGGGAAATTGAGTAGCGATAATTCACATCTTGTAAAACTATCCGCTGCGATAGCTCTTCTTTCTGTTTCACTTATAGCTTTTGAACTAACTCTTATCCGGATACTTTCAATTGTTCAGTGGTACCATTTTGCATACATGGTTATTTCTGTGGCGCTGCTTGGTTTTGGTGCTGCGGGTACTTTTATAGCAGTTTTCAAAGAATCTCTTATTGAAAAAACAGAAATACTTTTACCATGGCTGATGGTTCTTACCAGTTTGCTTATGTCTATTTCGGTTACAATTTCTCAAACATCATTATTCAGTTTCGATTCATACAAACTTTTTTCAGATTTTTCTCATATCTGGAAACTTATTGCAACTTACATGATATTTTTTCCTCCATTCTTCTTTGGGGCTTTAGCAATCGGTTTGGCTTTTGTTAAATATATAAACAGGATCGGAACATTATACTCTGCAAATATGATTGGTTCGGGGATTGGCGGACTGCTTGTGGTTTTGCTGATGTGGTGGTTCTTCCCGCAGAAGCTTCCGGCAGTGGTTTCAACACTTGCTTTTTTTGCTGCAGTTATAATTGTACCGCAAAAGCTAAGAGCTGGATTTTCATTAGTAGTTGCGGCTGCAGTTGCCCTGCTCTCATTTTTTTACATCAGTTCACCATCGCTTAACATTTCGGAATATAAAAGTATCTCCAAAACTCTAAACCTTCCTGGATCAAAAATAGTTAAAACAGAATGCAGCCCTTACGGAACCATAGAAATCGTTTCATCAAATCATTTAAGATATGCGCCGGGTTTAAGTATAAAATATCCGGGAATGATTTCTGTTAACAATGCAGCATTCAATAATGGTGATTGGCTTGGACCGTTAATCTCTTTACAAAACGATTCGATCAATTACCTGGCATACTCAACGGAAATGCTTCCTTACATAATCAGTAAAAGAAAAGATGTTCTCGTACTTAATTCGGGAACAGGAAGGCAGGTGAATACTGCCCTTTATAACAATGCACAAAGAGTGGTTGCAGTTGAACCTAACAAAGCTTTGCTGGAATTGTTAACCGGGGATTTTGCAACCGAAGTTGGAGCCATCTATAAAAAACCGGGAGTGCAGATAAGAAACATTTCGCCGCGAACATTTTTGTTAGCCCCTCATCCAAAATTTGATTTAGTCACGCTGCCTGTTATCAGTTCCTTCGGCGGAACATCAGGATTATTCGCATTACAGGAAGAGTATTTGCTTACCAAAGAAGCTTTCGAGGAGATGTGGGGAAGTCTTAAAGATGATGGGGCGATAAGCATCAACACTTGGATTGACTATCCTTACAGGAACCCGCTCAAATTAATTTCTACACTTGCTGAGGTTATTGATGAACATGGTATAAAAGATATCTCAAAACATATGGCTGCAATTAAAAACTGGAATACCATCAGCATAATTGTAAAGCGGTCTCAAATCACAATTGAAGAAACTGAAAAGATCAGAACGTTTTGTGTAGAAATGAATTTTGATCCGGTTATACTTCCGGATTTGAAGATAGAGGAAAGGGAGCGTTTTAATAAGTTACAGGATGATATCATTTTACAGGATGATTGATAAAATTCTTTACTTCCAAAGAGGAAAGAAAATCAGTTTATTCAAATTATTCCTTCAATATAAAACCCGCAACCGATGACCAACCCTATTATTCACAGTTTTTGCAATTTAAAAGTATTCCATTACTTGCAGAGCTATTCGGCAACAATGCAGTTCCATTTTTTGAAGTTGGTTATATACTGCTTTACTTAACTTTTTTTCAGATCCTGTTTATCTCAATTATCTTAATTATCATTCCGCTTTTTAAACTCGGTTGGAAAGGCGAAAACCCGCCTTCGCTAAAACGCTTTGAGCGGGCAGGCAGAAGCTGGACATTTTTGTATTTCTGCGGACTTGGAATTGGATATATGTTTGTTGAAATCGTTTTAATACAAAAATTCACTCTCTATTTTGGAAATGTAATATATTCTGCCGCAGCAGTGGTTTGCCTTATGCTTATCTCTTCGGGTTTTGGAAGCTGGTTCTCTCAAAATCTATATGCAAAACCAAGCCGGATAGTAGGAGTAACTGCATTAATTATTCTTTCGTTGATAATCTATTTAATTTTTCTTACACCAATCATAAAAACCACAATTGCCTTTACACTGATCGCTAAAATTTTCTTTGCAACATTTCTTATTGCACCTCCTGCATTTATTATGGGTGTGCCATTCCCATTAGGATTAAGGTTGCTTTCTGAACGTAATGAATCCACCGAAGGCGCACAGGTTCCCTGGGCATGGGGTATTAACGGGTTGTTTTCTGTTATAAGTGTTGTGCTTGCAACAATAGTAGCAATTGAGTTGGGATTTACTTGGGTGATGATTATTGCGGTTGGGGCTTATAGTTTATCGTTATTTGTTAACTTACGTAGCGCAAAGATGAATTAGAAATGCTTCCTCTTTACTTAGAAAAGCTAACGCCAAATGATTTGAAGGAAAGATCAGAAGCATTACAAAAACTGTTTAATGAATGCAGGATATGCCCGAATGAATGTATGGCAAAAAGAAGTGAAGGAGAAACCGGCGATTGTCATTCAACCGATGAAGTGATTATTTCAAGCGTGAGTCCACACTTTGGAGAAGAACCGCCGCTGGTTGGCTCACACGGATCGGGAACAATATTTTTTACAAACTGTAATCTTTCCTGTGAGTTTTGCCAGAACTACGATATAAGTCATTTGGGAATCGGTGAGAAAGTTACGATTGAAGATTTGGCAAGAGCTATGTTAAAGCTGCAGCAGAGAGGTTGCCACAATATAAATCTTGTAACACCAACACATTTTACAGCACAGATTGTTGATGCATTAATTCTAGCGATTGAAAAGGGATTGGAACAGTTCCTATTGTTTATAACTGCGGCGGATATGAATCTGTTGAAACATTAAAATTGCTTGAAGATATAGTTGATATCTATATGCCGGATATAAAATATTCAGTTGATGAAAATGCTTTGAAATATTCCGGAATAAAAAACTATTGGAAAGTTGTAACTTCTGCAGTAAAAGAAATGCACCGCCAGGTTGGTGATCTTAAAATAAGTAAACGAGGAATAGCACAAAGAGGACTACTGATACGACACCTTTTACTTCCAAATGATGTTGCCGGCTCGAAAAAAGTAATTGATTTTGTTGCGAACGTAATTTCTACAGAATCTTATCTAAACATAATGGATCAGTATCGCCCAACGTACAACGCAAACAAATATGAAAAACTTAACAGACGAATTACTCCATCGGAATACAAAGAGGTTGTTGATTACGCATTAAGTAAAGGATTGAGGAGAGGGTTAGAGGAATAATTTTCCGTTTGTACTTTTCTTGGTTTAATTTTACTTTTTCAGCCAATCTAATTAATTAAAAAAAATTATGAAATCATTAATAATTATTGTACTTGTACTCACTGCTATTTTTATATCTGTATCTTGTACAGAAAAAGAACCTGCACCAAAGGGCTCTCCCGAATACATCGCTGAAATTGAACAATGGCACAATAAACGAATTGAAAGACTGAAAGATGAAAACGGATGGCTTACTCTTGTTGGCTTTATTGGCTTAAAGAAGGTGAAAACAGTTTCGGTTCTTCTGAAGAAAATAATATTCAGTTTCCTTCAACAAGTCCATCAATTATTGGAAAATAATTCTTGAAGATAGCTTGGTTGTCTTTAAATCTGCAGATAAAGTTAATGTTACAATTGATGGACAATTTGTAAGCGAATCAGTTTTAAAGGAAGATTTAACAGGCAAACCAACAATTTTAGAACTTGGTTCACTAAGATGGTTTATAATTAAAAGAGATGATAGATACGGAATACGACTGCGTGATCTCAAATCACGTTTAGTAAATGAGTTTGAAGGAATTGAAAGATTTGCTGTTAATGATGATTGGCGAATTAAAGCAAAGTTTGAAGCATACAATCCACCCAAAATTATATCTATTCCAAATATTCTCGGTACGGTTAGCGAAGAGAGATCTCCCGGGAAGATTATTTTTGAAAAGGATGAGAAGTCATATTCCTGGATGCTGTTGATACCGGTAGAAAAATTATTTTTTATTTTTGCAGATGAAACAAGCGGTGAAGAAACTTACGGTGGAGGAAGATTTCTTTATACTGATAAAGCTGATTCAAACGGAATTGTGGTAGTTGATTTTAATAAAGCTTATAATCCACCCTGCGTATTTACAAAATATGCAACCTGCCCTTTACCGCCAAAGCAAAATTATCTTAAACTAAAAATTACTGCCGGAGAAAAGATGTGGGGAGAGAATCATTAAAAACTTATAACTGCCAATCTAATTTCATGCATTCATACAATCATGCTGACATGCAAAACAGGTATAGAAGGATGCGTGTATGATTGTATGATTGAATGATTGCATGGCATTAATTTTACTGCTTAATTTGTTTTCCATTTTTACTTGCTAAATACAGATAACAATCCATACGTTAAGTGCTTCCGGCGGACATATAAGATGAGTTCCGCCATCGAACACTTTTGTTTCCAGGATTAATCCTTCATATTCCCTTTCTTCAAGTATGGTTACCAGTTCATCAATCGGATTAAAATATTTTTCTGTTGATTCTTCACTGCCCAACAGAAATAAAAACTTTTGCATTTATTTCTGTAAATTTTATTGAGGCTTCTCTCTTCTTCATTAAAAATAACCGCGTTATCCCAAAGAAGATAAGGGCTACCAATAATGTAACGGTTAAATGTTTCCGGTTTGTTAAACAATGTATACAATCCAAACAGTCCTGCCATAGAGTAACCAAAAACTGTTTTATCATTTTTATCAGTTCTGTAAGTTGAATCAATGTAAGGAAAAAGTTCATCTGTTAAAAAATTCAGAAAGTTTTGTGCACCTCCTGTTATACCTGCTTTGCTACTTTTTTCGGTGGGGGAATAATCTCTTTGCCGCATGTTACCTTCATCCTTTCTCAAAGTCCCGTAACCAATTCCAACAATAATAAGTTCAGGTATATTTCCGCCAAACTGAAGGTAGCGTGCAATACTTGCAGCCATTCCGTAAGCCATATCGCCATCTAAAATATAAAGCACCGGGTAAGTTTTCTCTGATGACTCATAATTTTTTGGCACACTTATATAAAGATAAAAATCATCTTCAACTGAAGTGGATTGAATTATTTTTACCTGGGTATTAAATAGGTTTCCTACATCATCTGCTTCTGTAATGATCTGTGCAATGTTTGTAGAAGCTGCAATTAAAAAAATGATGCTTAATTTTATAGTATTCATTTTAGTCCTCTCATGCTCTTTTCTTTCATATAAAAATATACAAATCGGCAAAGCAATTTGATAGGCAATTAAAGCTCAATTAAATTGCACAGACTTTTAGTAACAAATAAAATTTAACAATTGAATCACCCCTGGAGCGGGTTAAAAAATATCCCGCATAACATTTGGATACTTGCTATCGGCTCACTTATAAATAGAGCTGGTATGATGGTACTTCCTTTTATTGCTTTATACGCAGTGGAAGAGTTAAAAGTTAGCGTATCAGAAGCCGGGCTTGTTCTAGCTTGTTTTGGTGCCGGCGCATTTATTTCGGCTCCATTTGCTGGAAAACTAAGTGACCGGTTTGGTTCACTGCGTTTAATGATAGTATCGCTGCTTGCTTCGGGAATTTTTCTTTTCATCTATTCTTTTATAAGCAACTTTATTACTTTTCTTATATTAAGTTTTTTATGGGCAATAATCTCAGAAGCTTTTCGTCCGGCAAGCATGTCTTTCATTTCACAGGAAATTACTTCAAACAGAAGAAAAACTGCATTCGCTCTTAACCGCTTAGCAATAAACCTTGGTATGAGTATAGGACCTGTTCTTGGTGGAATTTTAAGTACAATAAATTTTTCTTTGTTGTTTTATGTAGATGGAATTACATCTATTGCAGCGGGATTATTCCTTCTATTTTCTAAAATCAAAGTTCAACAACCAAGTCTTCCCGGCAATAATGCACAAGAAGCATCAATTGGAAATGACCGAAAATCGGTTTTTAAAAACAAAGCGTTTCTCTATTTTCTTTTGGCTTTAATACCCGTAGAAATTGTTTTCTTCCAGCACATAGGAGCTTTACCGATTTTTATAGTCAATGATCTCGGATTTATTAAGTCAACTTTCGGTTTGCTTATGGGGGTAAATACAGTACTTATTATTTTGGTTGAAGTTCCTTTAAATGATGCGATGAGAAATTGGAAACACTGGCAGTCTCTTTCGCTTGGTGCCTTTCTAGCTGCTGCAGGTTTTGGAATACTCGTTTTTGCAGATGGATTGCTTCTTATAATTGCTTCAGTTATTACATGGACTTTTGGTGAAATGATCCTTTTTCCAGCAGCAGGAGATTATGTAGCCGAAATTTCCCCCCAAGGAAAAAGTGGCGAGTATATGGGTTATTTTCAAATGACTTTTAGTTTAGCATTTATTTTAGGACCGTTGCTCGGAACAAAATTATTAGAGGATTTCGGTTCAGATTTTTTATGGAGCTTAATATTTATTTTAGGAACGATTTCTGCAGTTTTTATGCTAAAAGTAAAAATAATAAAAAGCCCCAACTTAATTGGGGCTTAGAATGTAATTAAAGCTTACTCACTTGCAATATCCTTATACTCTTCCTTAGATTTTTTTCTTCTTCTTATAAATATTAAAACAGCAGGTATTATAATTATCACAATACCACACCATAGTACCACATAAAGCCACAGTTTTGATGGGTATACTTCGCTCTTCCACTCTTCAATATTCAATTCAACTTCATCTTTTTGCTTATCAGTAAGCAGTCCGCCTTCTATCAAGTAAGGCACCCAATTAGGTTTTACAGTAGCAAACCATGTGCTATCTGTAAAGTTAACAAAAGTTTTTTCCGAAGCTTCATCGCTTTTTACTCCAAGATTTTTTATTTCATCATCTATAAAAAGTTTTATGGACTGAACAAAGTCATCACCATAATTAAATTCTTTTAAGATAATACCGTTTGCTTTGAATTCATCCCTGATTGACCTCCAAACATTCTGATCTACGGACTTAGAATTCCACTGAGTAAATAAAGAATCTATTTCTTTAAGCACAGTAGCTTTACTGCTTTTATCTGCATAAACATCAACCAGCTTTGGTCCTATTGCTTTCCACGAGTCGGAAAATTGTTCCTGCTGCTTCTGAACATCCTTTATATCATCAGGATTTAGTGATGTTGCTTCTAAAAACCTTATGTTATCTTCAATTGAGATTTTTACATTTTGCAGAACATCTTCTTTTTGTTCTTCACGGCGAACCATATTTTGATCTTCCGGCGAAAGTGTTGCTTTCTCCCTCATAATTGGAGGCATAAGCTTATCCATCATATCAACAACGAGTTTATCACGTTTCCGCAGAGAGTTTCTTAATTCTGCAATAAGATTTTCTAATTCAGCTATGGTTTTCTTGTCCTTCTTTCTCAGAGCTTTAAGATCTTCAATTTTTATAATTAATTCGTTGTTTCTTTGGTTTAGAAATTCAACCTCTTGCTCCAACTCTATTACTTCCGTTTGAAGAACATCAATTGTTGTGAAATCTCCCTGTCTTAATACGTAAGAAGCAGTAAGTTTCTCAATTGATTTATTATAATTATCCGGATACAAACTTTTATCCAGAAGTTCTTTATGCACATTAAATTCCTGCTTTAATTGATCTATCATTGCAACAACTGTATTTAGTTCTTCCAATGACAAAGTGTCTTTAATCTGTTTTTCAATTTCCTGGTATTTTGCTTTGAAATCCTGAACAATTTCATAATCGGATTGAGCAATGGAGGTACTGGTAAATAAAAAAGCAAGAAAAAGTACAGTAAGCTTTGTAAATAAATTCTTTTTCATTTGTTACCCTCTTCAATTCCCTGATGACTGAGCTTTAAGATTCTGTCTCCATCAATTAATTCAATGTAAGGCGGTCTTTGATTAAAAACTGGTTTTCCAAAACCAAATTCCGAAATAAATATTTTGGTGTTTAATTCCAGAGTTCCATCAATAGCCTTGAATACATAAACATTTTTAAAATGATTTCCGGTTATAAAGTAGTAGCCCATGGCATCCCTGATTATTCGCAAATCTCTATCCAGGTATGCTAATGAATCCTCAAACTCTTCGTAGTAAAGTCCTTTGGCATCAAACGAAAACGAATACCTTTCATCACTCACCTCGCCTTCATCATTCACTTGTAAAACAGATTCAATCGGCCAGGCAAAGTTTGCGGGTGTAAGTGTTAGTACAGAGCAAGCTGTAAATGTTCCGATGAGAAATAATAACTAATAATAATTACGGACTTCATACATCCTCCGGTTTGAAAATTATTCGCTGCTAAACTTAAGAAAATATTTTCTATTTATCTCTCCTGTAATCCGGTTAAGAGCAGGTATTTATTTAATTTAGGGTTAATTATATTATTACTGTAAGAAGAAAACAATGGCTATTTAGAAGTTTATGCATAAAACCAAACTTTTTTCAACAATTGATTTTCATGTAACCTGTGAATGCAGCCAGGAATGCCCATATTGCTGGGGACCACAGGATATTGAGAATCCTGTTAACACTTTCATTTCCTGCAAGATCATCAAAAAAATAAAAAATGTTGGAGCGAAAAGAATTGTATTTACAGGCGGCGATCCGTTAACGCGAAAAGATATTGGGAAATTAATTAGATATGCAAAAAACACCGGCTTGGAAGTTGCGCTATCTACAACAGGCGATGAGCTAACGAAAACATTTCTTAGGTGGAATGCTGATTATATCGATCTAATTTCTCTGCCGATAGACGGTTCCACTGAAGAAATAAGTTCTAAAACCAAAGAAGCCGGACATCTTGCAGCAGTTCTAAAAGCATTGGAAATGTTAAAAGATTATCCAACGATTGATATTAAACTTTGCACACCGGTTACCAAACACAACATAAAAGATGTTCCAAATATTTTAAAAATAGCCGAAGATTTTAAAAAGAGCACTAGGAGCAAGAGTTTTTTATAATATCTTTCAAACTTTCCCACGGTCTTTAGGTAAAGTTGATTGGGATGAAATAGTTGTGAGCAACAGGTCTTTCGGAGCACTTAAGAGAAAATTAGCAGGTAGAAAAAAAATCAAAATAAATTTTTTGGATCATAAAACGCTTGATAAGCTTTACCTAATGATATTTCCAAACGGAAACCTTGTAATTCCCGAAGGCGGGAACTTTACCAGCTTTGGATCTTTTTTGGAGATTGAAAATATTAGCGAGGTTATTAAGCAAAGTAAATTTGAAGCAGCAAAACATTTGAAACATTCAAAAGGTTGGGAGAAAAGATCAAAAAACTAAATTTTTAGCCATCCTAATTCTGACATTTCATATAAAATCATTCTGATATATTTCAAAAGATATTGACATTCTAAATTAATTAGTATAATTTTGTTATGAGCATATGCTCATAATTATAAAAATGGCGAGACCAAAGAAAAATAGAAAAATCAGGTGTGCCCCGGCATCATATTATTTTAAACCAAGGGGAATACCAATGGCTGATCTTCAGGAAGTGATTTTGGAAGTTGATGAGCTGGAAGCAATACGGCTTGGCGATATGCTGAATTATTCGCAGGAAGAAGCTGCATTGAAGATGAAGATTTCCAGGGCAACTTTTGGAAGAATAGTAAACAAGGCGCGGCAAAAAATTGCAGAAGGAATGATAAATGGTAAAGCTATCCGCATTTCAGAAGATCTGCCTGCACAATTTAAATCTAAACTAGATTACACCTGCAAAACGTGCGGTTATAAAACAAAACTCAGAAGAAAAAATCAATCAAATAATTGTCCTAAATGTAAATCATAATAATTACGAGGAGTATAAAATGAATATTGCAGTAGCAAGTGACGACAAAGTTCATGTCAGCGGTCATATAGGAAGATGTAAATCTTTTATTGTCTTTAAAACAGATAAGGAAAAGATCTTAAATAAAGAAATCAGGGAAAACGTATTTACGAATCACCATCGCGGTCAGCAGCAACATCATCATCATGGTGAAGGCAAAGGAGGAGGAGGAAATGGACACAATCGATTAATTGATGGATTGAAAGATTGCGAAGTTTTAATTTTCAGTTCTGGCGGATGGAGACTTATTGATGATTTAAAAGCAAACAACATAACTCCATTTTTAACTGATGAAGATATTGCAGAAGAAGCTGCACAAAAGTATTTAAAAGGTGAATCTTGTGGAAAAAGAAAATAACGATTGCAGTCATAGTTAAACTATTTCTCAATTAATAAGATTTTAACAGGCTTAATATTTAAATATTTTCATTTAAGCTGGATAGATACAGACCTCTCGATGGAGATTAGAGCAAACGGCGATAACCGGATTGCAATTATATTTCCCTGCCACGTGGTAATTGGTAAATTTGTTATGTGTTTTAACGTATAACTGTAAGTGGCTTGTAAGTGATCACTGTTATAACTAACTACAAATAATTATTTTATCAATATTAAAGAAGGATGCAAAAAAATGGATGTATTAAACACAGTGAAATCAGCTGTTGGCGATGTTGCGGGAAAAGAAATTATGCCAATCGTTATGAATTTAATCAGCGAACAAAGTGGCGGAATAGGCGGATTAATTCAGAAGTTTACTTCTAATGGTCTTGGTGATGTTGTGTCCTCCTGGACTGGCACCGGGGAAAACCTCCCTATTTCTTCTGACCAAATTAGCAAAGTGCTTGGTCCAGATACAATTAAAAATTTAGCAGAAAAAACCGGGTTGGATACAAATGCAGTGACCGGACAATTAACAACTTTACTTCCTGAAGCGGTAAATAAATTAACTCCTGATGGAAAAATTCCCGAAGGTGATATTCTAAGCAAGGGAGCGGACTTGCTGGGTGGATTGAAGGGTAAGTTCTAAAAGGAATTTGTTTTAAATAATTCCGGGTATTTAAATTCTTTTTACAGCCGTGATAATTTTATCACGGCTTTTTTATTTTCTTTGCTTCCCCCGCCGACTTGCCAGGCGAAATAATATGAAGTCTGAAGTGGAACAATCTTTTTATTATTCCCTGCCACGGGTAATAAGTATTAATTTCTTCTTTATTTACCTGCCTTTGGCAGGCAAGCCGGCGAATTTCATCGTTTTGTTTTGCAATGGAGTTTTCGTTTAAAATTTACACACCATTACACAAACTTTACTTTCCTGTGATTATTCCGTGATATTTTAAAATTAGTTTTCTCCTGAAATTAATTCATTAATAATAAATTGGAGAAATTATGAGAATACTAACTTTAATCGGGGCTATTTCACTCTTTACCTTCTTCGGATGTTCAAATGAAGAACCAACTATTGTTCCTCAGCCAGCTGGTACTACATTAACCTTAAATTTAAATGGTTTAGAAGACCTTGGCACCGATGCTTTGTATGAAGGATGGATAATAGTTAACGGCAGTCCTGTATCAACAGGAACATTTAGTGTTGATGCAAATGGAAATCTTAGTAAAACCGAGTTTGAACTTGATGCAAACGAGCTTTCAGCTGCAACTGCTTTTGTGTTAACTATTGAACCGAATCCCGATTCGGATCCAAATCCAAGCGCAGTTCATATACTTGCAGGAGATTTCAGCAACAATTCGGCAAGTGTTACAACTGACCATGGTTCAGCGTTAGGTGTTGATTTTGCAAACGCGACCGGGAACTATATTTTAGCAACTCCTACTGATGGTGCGATGACAAACGAGAACAGCGGTATTTGGTTTTTAAATCCACCGAGCACTACCTTTGCTATAAATTTTACCGGATTGGATCCACTGTTAAACGGTTATCATTATGAAGGATGGGCAATTGTAGGCGGCTCTCCTGTATCAACAGGTAAATTTAATTTAGATTCAAACGGAAACCTGGTTGACTTAAACGGGATGGAAATTACAAATGGTGAATTTAATTTGGGCGGCGATCTTAGCTCAGCCACTGAATTTGTGCTTACCATTGAACCGACAGGAGATATAGATGATATCCCGGCTATGACTCATTACTTAGCAGGTGATGTTTCCGGTGGAAGTGCAATGTTAAGTGTTGGTCATTCTTCTGCATTGGGAAATGACTTTTTAAGCTCTACCGGAAATTACATACTCGCTACTCCAACAAATGGAGCAAATACAGATGAGAACAGCGGTATCTGGTTCCTTGATTTATCTTCGGGAAGTCCTGCACAGGGATTATTTCTCCCAACTCTCCCTGATGGATGGAAATATGAAGGATGGACAGTTATTGATGGCACACCTGTTACAACCGGAACATTCACGAGCACAACCGACTGTTGATGATGCTGATCCATACAGCAGTACAATGCCTGGACCACCATTTCCGGGAGAGGACTTTTTACTTAATGCGCCTTCAGGATTAACTTTTCCTACGGATATAGCTGGTGATGTTGCAGTTATATCGATTGAACCTTTTCCGGATGATGATGCTTCTCCTTTTACACTAAAGCCCCTTGTTGGAATGATCCCAACCGATGCTATGGATCATGTAACATATGCAATGGATAATAATGCAGGAGTCTATCCCACTGGAGCTGTAACGATTACTGTTACTGGTGCATCTGCAGGATTAACTTTACCAACTCTTCCGGCTGGCTGGAAGTATGAGGGATGGACGGTTATTAATGGCGTGCCTGTTTCTACCGGAACCTTCACGAATATATCTGATTTTGATGATGCTGATCCTTACAGCAGTACAATGCCGGGACCACCATTCCCCGGAGAGGACTTTTTATTAAATGCTCCTGCCGGCTTAACTTTTCCAACAGATATTGCAGGCGGAGTTGCTGTAATTTCAATTGAACCGTCACCTGATAACAGTGCAAATCCGTTTACATTAAAACCGTTAGTTGGTGATATTCCAGTAAACGCAGTTGATCATACAACCTATATGATGAACGCAAATCTTTCTTCGTTCCCAACAGGAACAGTTTCTCGATAACTCTCTCCTAAAAGGGCTGTTAAAAATTACAGCCCTTTTCATTTTTCCTCAAGTCTTACTATTATTTACTATACTGTGATAGTTTTGTTATAATTTCATATTATTTTTGTATTGAAATCAAACACAAAGTAAAATGATGAAAAACGTATTAGTAGTTGAAGATGATAAATCAATATCCGATCTTCTAAAGATTCACTTAACAGATTTGAATTGTGAAGTTACACAATCAGCTGATGGTGTAGAGGGATTAAAGCATGCTTTAAACGATCAGTATGATCTGATTGTTTTGGATTTAATGCTGCCGAAATTAGATGGTCTTGAAATTTGTAAAGAAGTACGAAGAAAAGACATCTACACTCCGGTATTAATGCTCACCTCAAAATCTGAAGAGTTTGATAAGGTGCTTGGGCTTGAAGTTGGAGCAGATGATTACTTAACCAAGCCATTCGGAATAAGAGAATTTATAGCAAGAGTAAAAGCAATCTTCAGAAGAATCGAGGCTATTAAAAAAGAGATAGATAACGAAGCTGATATTACTTTTGGAGATTTAAAAGTGGAGGTTGCAAAACGGAAAGTACTTTTGGATGGAGATAGAATAGAGCTAACTCCAAAAGAATTTGATCTGCTGCATCTGCTTGCTTCCCATCCCGGCAGAACATACACAAGAGAACAACTGCTTAATATCCTTTGGGGTTATCAATATAATGGATATGAGCATACTGTTAACTCACATATAAACAGGTTAAGAAGTAAAATTGAACCTGATCTATCAGATCCAAAATATATTTTAACTTCCTGGGGAGTTGGATACAGGTTTAATGAAAGCGAGGATATCTGAGGTTACTATGAAGAAAAATCAAAAAAGAAAAAATCATTTTTTCACAAGCATATTCTGGAAGATTAGTGCAATCTTTTTGTTAACGCTTCTGGTTTTATCGGTTATCTACCTTTACATCTCAGTTTACACTGCAGAAATGTACTTCCAGGAAGCAGGACAGAAACTAAATGCAGAAGTTGCTCCGCATATTGCTGATGAGAACAAATGTTTTATTAACGGCGAAGCAAACGAAGAAGTGCTTAAGGAAGTCTTCCACGATGTAATGATTATAAATCCAAGTATCGAAGTTTATCTGCTTAACACCGAAGGGAAAATTTTAACATACTTTGCGCCGGATAAAGTAATTAAGCTGGATTATGTTCCTTTAGATCCAATAAAAGAATTTATAGAAGTTGGTACATCTACTTTTGTTATGGGCGTTGATCCAAAAAATGAAACAGTTATGAAAGGTTTTTCTGCATCAGAGGTTTACGAAGATTCTGTTCTTATGGGTTACATGTATGTTATTCTTGGCGGAGAAGAATATGAGAACGCCACACAGTTTGTATTTGGCAGTTATATGTTAAGGCTGGGAGTTCGCTCAATGGCAATCACTCTTATTGCCGCTGCTTTAATCAGTTTAATCGCTCTTGCATTTATCACAAGAAACTTAAGCAAGATTATTTATGTAATACGAAGATTTAAAGATGGCGATCTAAATGCAAGAATAAAATTTAAAGGTAGGGGTGAATTAGGTGAATTTGCGGATTCATTTAATGAAATGGCAGATACAATTGTAAGCAATATAGAGGAGATGAAAACGATGGATAATTTAAGAAGAGAGTTGGTTGCAAATGTATCTCACGATTTAAGAACACCGCTTGCAACTATACAGGGTTACATCGAAACGATATTAATGAAAGCCGATACTCTTACCGATGAAGACAAGAAGAAATATATGCAAACGATTTTCGGTAGTACTGAAAGATTAAAAAATTTAGTTGAAGAATTATTCGAATTATCAAAACTTGAAGCAAGAGAGACTGTGGCCAATCCCGAAGCATTTTCGATAGCAGAACTTGTTCAGGATGTACAGCAGAAAAATCTTATAATTGCAGAACCAAAAAAGATAGATCTCTCTCTGGAATTTCCTTTTGATCTGCCTTTGGTTTTCGCAGATATCGGTATGATGGAAAAGGTTCTTCAAAATTTATTGGATAATGCAATTAAGTTTACTCCCGAAGGTGGAAATATTACAATTAGTTTATCACCTCAAAAAGAAGAAATTCTTTTATCCATTAAGGATACAGGTCCAGGTATAAACTCTATAGATTTACCACATATTTTTGATAGATACCAGAAAGCCGAGAGAACCAATATGCACGATAATGTTGGACTTGGTTTAGGTTTGGCAATCGTAAAAAAAATTCTGGAAGTACATAATATTACAATTGATGTTAAAAGCACTAAAGGCAAAGGGACCGCATTTTCATTCAAAATTCCTATTTATAAAGGCAAAAAGGAATTATCGAAGCAACCCGAATTAAGTTGATCAGCTGAATTTCCTTAGTATTTCATTTCTAAAAATGGTGATTCCATTTTTATTAGTTTGTTATTCTTTTGTGATGAATTAATATTAATAAATTATTACTTTAGAATAAAAGTAAGTTGATTTATTAATTTTTTATCAGGGAGACCTGCCAATGTTTAGAAAATTAATCACCTCGTTAAATATCAAATTCAAATCAATTGCTCTGAAGAAAATAATAATATTTATTATTTCTTTTAATTCTAATCTTATCTCTGCCTGTTTACCCCCAGTGGATACGAACTAATGGACCGGAAGGAGTTGCAGTCAGTTTTCTCACAAATATTGATGGAACAATTTACGCCGGAACAGAAGTAAACGGGGTTTATATCTCAACCGATGATGGAGTAAGCTGGATAGCACGAAATACTGGAATTGAAACATTTGAAGTAACCTCCATACTCAGTTACCAGGGATATATATTTGCAGGAACATTTGGCAGCGGTGTTTATCGATCTTCAGACGGCGGACAAACCTGGTTAGCTCCATCTAATGGCAACAATCTTGCTGTTACTTCATTGGTTGTAAACGAGCCCTTATATTTATGCAGGAGCTGCAAGTCTGGGTCTTTACCGCTCTTCTGATAATGGTGTAACATGGACAGAAGTTATTTCTTCCCTGTATGTTTCCGAAATGTGTGTTAGCGGTAATACTCTTTTCGTCTCTGAGTTTAATTACACTTATGCAACTACAGATCATGGCGTAACCTGGTTTAGTGTTCAACCCCTCGAAGGAGCAGAAATTTTCTCATTTCTATTGTGAAGGAAATACGATCTTTGCCGGAGGTCGCAATAAAATTTATCATTCTACAGATAATGGAAATACTTTTGTAACCATCAACCTGAATTTTTCTTTCAGCATTGTTAATATTTATTCTATAACGGCTGCTGGTTCAACGCTGTTTATGGCTACTTCTTATGATGGAGTTTATAAATCAACCGACAATGGAACCACCTGGTTTTCAGCTAATGTAGGAATGGGTCCTAAAGATGTCCGCGCTCTTACTATCACTAACTCATCAACTGTAATTGCAGGCACTCATTATGTAGGAATGTACAGATCAACCGATCTTGGATTATCCTGGAATAAATCAATGACTGGTTTTCCTGCAGGTATCAGCATTCTTTCTTTACTTGAAAGCGAATCAAGTATTTACGCAGGAACACGTGACGGAGTTTATCGAACAGATGACAATGGAGATAACTGGATGAAATTGACAGGAACAAATGATACAATTAACTACTCTACTGTTTGGGGAATGTGTGAAAAGGATGGGGATATATATGCATCAACATTTCTCCAATTTAAAACAACTGTTTATAAAACTACTGACAAAGGTTTAACCTGGACTCGCAGCGGAATAGGTCTTCCTCTCGATCTTTCTTTCATAAAAGATATGGCAGCAAGTGGAGATAATATTAGTAGCAGGTACATATGAAGGTATATATTATTCATCTGATAACGGCTCTAGCTGGCACCAGGCAAATGGTCCTAATCAAAACATAGAAAGTCTTGCTGCAAGCGGAAATTTTGTTTATGCAGCTGTGCCATCGGGAGCTGGAGTTTATCGTTCTGTTGATAATGGTGTTAACTGGACAGTCTCTCTTCAAAGCACAGTGGATTATGTAGAAGTTGCTGCAATTGATAATTATGCATTTGCCGGATCGTTCTTCGGCGGTGCAAGGTACTCTTCAAATTATGGAAGCAACTGGTTAGTAAGTAACGGGTTTCCACCGGATGCTTCTATTTTTGCACTTGGAGCTGCTGCAGATGGGATGGTTCTTGCAGGAACAGATTTAGCTCCAAACTGGATTTACGCATCATTCAACAATGGTGGTTCTTTCTCACCGTACAGCGAAGGACTTTTTGAGAATGCATCTGTGGAAGCTTTTGCTGTAAATGAAACTTACATGTTTGCCGGAACAGATTATAATGGAGTTTGGCGACGTTATTTACCTGGAGTTCCTGTTGAACTCATTTCTTTCACTGCTGATATAATTAATAATACTGTTAAACTCCAATGGAAGACTGCAACTGAAACAAACAATTATGGTTTTGAAATTGAACGTAACAAGTTAATAGACAAATCTTACCAAACAGAGTGGGAAAGAATTGGGTTTGTTGAAGGAAACGGAACAACAACTGAAGAAGAAAATTATTCTTTTACAGATGAAAATCTTGACCCCGGCAGATATAAATACAGGTTAAAACAAATTGATCTGGATGGTAGTTTTGAATATTCAAATACTAATTGAAGTTGAATTCTTTGCACCATCGAGAATTCTCACTTGAACAGAATTACCCAAATCCTTTTAATCCATCAACAACAATTAAATATCCAATTCCTATAGATGGATTTGTAACACTCAGAGTTTTCAATACTATAGGTGAAGAGGTACGTACCTTGGTAAATGAATTTAAATCAGCAGGTAATTATGAAATTCATTTTGATGCTGAGGATTTAACAAGCGGAATTTACATTTATAGACTCGAGGCAGATAATTTCAACTTAACAAGAAAGATGATTTTATTGAAGTAAACTTAGCTCCTATTCATTTATCTGCACCTGCCTGAACAAGTGTGAATCGGGTTGATCACAAACAGGAATGATGACTTTAAATACCTGCGCAGTGTTGCTGAATGGCAGATAAACCAGTCCGCCAATTGTATCATCTGTGTTAAGAACTGATTCATTCAGGACTTCATTTTTCCAGAAATTTTTCATTTCTTCCAGATCCTTTTCAGCATTTGAATGATATATTTCGTTATTAACCTGGTTTGCTCCTGTATTAAAAATATCCATGAATACGGCAGCTCCCTTGTCTTCTCTATCACTCGATATGTCTGCAATTACACTTACAACACCAAATAGAACATTCTCAGCTGTGGCTAAATCGTGTCTGGTCTCTTCTTCCTTGTGCATCTGGTTTATTGTCATAATTTCTCTTTCAGGATCTAAAGCATAATAGCGTTCAGTATAAAAGTCTTTCCGATTATTTTTGTCTTCAACTACCTCCAGGTAAATTTCAGTTGGATCAATTGCAAGATCAATTTCTGAATTACTTTCAACCTCAACATAGAAAAGAAACAAATCGCCATCCTGACTTATGAATTCTATTCTGCTAATTGCACACTGGATTGCTTCATCTTCGGTGAAATAACCTTCCGGCTCTTCCAGCTTTTGCGCATTAAATATCGGGGGCTGAGATGCACAACCAGCCAAGAATTAATACGGCTGCCAATAAAAATATCGTCTGAGTAATTTTAAATCGAAACATTATAAATCTCCTTATTCTAAATCTCTTCTCTTACTATAAATATCCTGCCAGATTTTTATTTAGTTTATTAAGTTTAATCAAACAATTATCTAGTTAAATGTTTAGTAATTAGGGCAGGAATGTTCTGCTGGGGTTACACTTGTTTTACAATGATTATCAGTTTCTTATTAGTTAGGGATAATGAAAAAGTGCGCTGGACGGATATTCTTATGAAGAAAAACGGCAAGTGGATGCTGGTAGGTGATCATGGCGGAGAAGTAGATAACGATTAGTTTTTAGTTTTATTAAGCTTAGGGCGAACCTGCCTTGTTGGCAGACAGGCTTTTGTTCGCCTTTTTTTTGGAAGAAAAACAATTAAAATGTTTAAAAAATTAATCTTATCGAACTATCTTATAAATATTAAATAGAGGTAAAGACTGTTGTTAGTAATTGTAGTATAAAATGAATATTAGTTCATTTACACTTTTTAGCATAGCTTTTTGTAATGCCAATCAACTTTAAATCTGGCTAATATAATCTGAAGCATACACTAGTCGTTCTCTATTTATTGCGATTATTAAATTAAATCAAACAAATTTCAGGTTAAATGTTCATTATACAGGGCAGGATTGTTTTGGTTGGGTTACACTTGTTTGCTAATTGCAAATGATGCAATCTTTACGTTTGGCAAATAAATTTGAGTTCTCGAAAATAAATACAAATTTTTAAATGTATGTTTAACAATAACCAACAAATAAAAGCGCTCAGAATATTCTCAGTTATATTTCTTGCTGCCTGGTGTTTGTTTTTATTCATAAACTTTATAATCGTTGCTGATGAGATTGAGCCGGTTGCTGTAGTTGTGCTGGTAGTATGTGTAATACTTCTATTAATATTACTATTGTATATAAAATTAACTTATATAATTCACTTGCTAATTACTTAATCACTCCTCCAACTCTTAAATTCATGCCATATTCAAGGTAAGCTTTTAAGCAGCAAAGAAAGTGCGTCCATCCTTCAACCTGTCCCATACAGCGCGTTGCTCCCTGAAAATCACTTGGCCAATCTGATTCGGTTATTTTAACTAAAGTCTGGTTTTCGTTTTTTGTTTCAAGAGTAATAACAACAAGACATTCAACACCACTGCCTTCCCACGTAAAGGAAATAAGTTTATCCTTTTCAACATTTTTAATTTTAACTTCGTGAACTGCATTAAAATCTTCCCATGACCAAGTTAGTGTTTTTCCACCCTCCATTCTGCCGGTGCTTGTAGAAATAAAATATTTATTCATTTTATCTGGATTAACAATTGCTTCAAAAACTTCGTGTGCTGTTTTTAAAATTCCCATTTGCACTTTTGCTTTTATTGTATCTTCGCTCATTGAATCTCCATGGTTTTATTCTTAAAATAAATATAGAATACTTGAAAAACACACACAATTTTATTGGTAGAGTTCTACAAACAAAATTTTAATTAGCTGCAAACAAGGAGTTTTGTTGAAACAAAGAACCTTCCTGGCGGTAGGCAGGGATGATGTTGATGAAATAAGCAAACTCAATATAATTTTAAATAAACCCTCTTCAATGCAAATTGGCGAGGGTTTTATTATAAATATCCATCAATCATTAGTAATTTAATTCTCCCAAACCCTCTATACCTGAAGTAAATATTTCAGTCAACATTCCATTGGCTTCCTCAGCAGTTCCGCTATCAACCTGATACGTGCAATTCCAGGAAACTTCGCATTTATTGCTATCAATAGGAGTTACTTTCATATCTCACAAGTATTTGGAAAAAGGAAGAGGGGATGGATCATGTACATCATATTGCAATTCCATATTTTGATGATCAAGTTTTAATAATGTCTCATCAAAACTTGCACCATTACCCATTGTACACGTTCTCTCCATACCTTCGCCTTCACCTTTACCGACAGAATTTTCAATAGCAGGAACATATTTCTCAATACCCGAAAATTTACTTATGACTCCCCAAACGTTTTCTGCTGAAGTGTTAATAGTTTTATTTACTTCTGTTCTTTCCATAATCAAGATCCTCTTAAATAGTTGGTGATTGTTAATAATTTATATTGGTTCAATATAAAGATTGCTGGGGTTTTTACAACAGTACAAATCAATCAATAAAATTGTTTTTTATTTTAGATACAAAACGAATTGTGTGCCTTCTTTTTCCCCACCACAACCTAATAATATCACAAGCTATTTTGTTGAAACAAATAGGAGTATCCTATTTAAATATAAATGCCCAATGCTTGCCTCCTCCTTTAAATAGAGGGAAGGGAAAGAGAATGTGTGGGTAGTAATAATAATAGTTTTGACACACTGCGATCAAAATCATATTGTTTTTAATTTTGGAATTACTGATTTTGAAAATTAGATTATACATCTTTATGCTTGAAAAAATCTTAATGATTTTTATTTGGTCTGGCATTGAGCAAATATCATTTTAATTGATGGAGTTTTATATGAAAACTATTTTACTATCTACCCGTGGCACTGTCATCACATTTGTTTATTTCATATTATCTTGTCTCCTGACTTACTCTCCGCTTCTTATTGGCACAGGATAACCAACAGGGCAAGCAGGTCTTACCATGGGAGGTTGACCGTCTTGATGAGTTTCCGGACGATGAATACGTACCTGTTCAACGGGAGGAACAGCAAACGTCTCCTGCTTACCATTTTTCGACCAGCAGATTTTTTTATGGTGCAGGTAAATGTTGACCAGCTCGGACAAAATATTCTCGACGATGCGGCAAACGAACCCTCCATTGCTGTTGACCCGACCAACCCTAACAATATAGCTATCGGCTGGCGGCAGTTCGACAATATCAGTAGTAACTTCCGTCAGGCTGGCTATGCCTACAGCACCGATGGCGGTCAGAGCTGGACATTCCCCGGCGTTATTGAACCGGGAATCTTCCGCTCTGATCCGGTTCTGGATGCCGATAACGATGGCACATTCTTTTATTACAGCCTCTCAACTGCCAGCGGTTATACCTGCGAGGTGTTTAAATCAACAAACGGAGGAGCTACATGGCTAAACCCGGTACCAGCATACGGCGGGGATAAAGGTTGGATGACAATTGACCGTACCAGCAGTCTTGGGGAAGGAAACATATACTGTTTTTCCCGGGACGGTGTTTCCACAACGATTGTAATGACAAGGTCCATAGATGGAGGACAAAGTTTTCAGCCGCTGGTAAACGTTCCGCAAAATCCCGGGCGGGGAACGATTGCTGTCGGAGTTGATGGAGAATTGTACGCCGCCGGACGGTCGTTTAATAATGGACAATTTGTAATAGCCCGATCATCCAATGCACCTGATTCACAAGCAACGCCCGTGTTTGAATTCTCAACTCAACTAAATTTAGGCGGCCAGTATTCAGCCTATGCCGGACCGAATCCGGGTGGGCTGCTGGGGCAAACCATAGTTGCCTGTGATAATTTTGGTGTGTCGGGTGATAGCTCTGTTTATGTACTTTCTTCGGTAGATCCGCCGGGGACAGATCCTCTGGACGTTTATTTCATTCGCAGCACCGACAGGGGTTTGAGCTGGAGTTCACCCGTGCGAGTTAATGATGATCCGGGAACATCCGCATGGCAGTGGTTTGGTACTATGTCTGTTGCCCCGAACGGACGTATTGACGTAGTTTGGCTGGATACCCGCGACAATCCTGGCACTTATCTATCATCGCTTTACTATTCCTTCTCAGAGGATAACGGGCAGACCTGGTCGCAGAACGAGCAACTTAGCGATGCTTTCGATCCTCATCTGGGCTGGCCGCAACAGAATAAGATGGGTGACTATTTTGATATGATTTCCGATGATAACGGTGCTTATCTTGCATGGGCCGGAACTTTTAACGGAGAGCAGGACGTTTATTTTGGCCGAATTTCTCAATTGCCTGTAGCAATCGACGATAGGCAAGATGATAGCGGTATACCCGGAACATTCTCTCTTTCGCAGAACTATCCAAATCCTTTCAATCCCACAACAAAAATAAGTTACTCAATTCCACAATCATCGAATGTTGTAATTAAAGTATTTGACATTCTTGGGAATGAAATTGAAACACTTGTTAATGAAGAAAAACCTGCAGGAAGTTATGAAGTTGAGTTTGATGCTAAAGGATTACCGAGTGGAATTTATTTCTACAAACTGCAAGCTGGAAATTTTGTTGAAACTAAGAAGATGATCCTCCTTCGTTAATCCGCCGCGCGGATCGGCGGACAGGTTTTGATGAAATAATTTAATGTCATTCTGAGCGTAGCGAAGAATCTATCTAATAAAACGGGCGAGTCACCCACTCGCCCTTAATACACTCAACAAACTACTTACTATTAACCAATCAAAACTTAAGCGAATCTTTATACTAATTAGAAGTTTTTCCGTACTGCGCTGTAAGTCATAAATCAACAATCGTTGATCTACCGGATGGATTATTGAATTGGTTGGCAATTGACATTGGAATAAGGATATGTTACTATCGTACTTATATATGGCGAATATGTTATTTAGCAATTTGCCGGGAATATTAATTGTATAAGGAGAACCATTTTATGCTTAAAAGCACTTCATTCGAAGAATCGCAATCCCAGGAAACCACTATAATAAGCAAAGGGGTTAAAATAGAGGGGAAATTAACAAGCAGCGGAAATATCAGGGTAGAGGGTGAAATACAAGGAGATATTTCATCACAAAGGAACGTTGTAGTGGGTGAAGGGGCGAAAGTGAACGGACAAATAAACGCAGATTCCATAACGATAGGCGGAAAGGTTTCCGGAACTGTAAGAGCTAATGAAAAACTAGTGCTTGATCCTAATGGATATCTTAAGGGAGATATTTTCACAAAAATTTTGGTGATTGAAGCAGGTGCCAGGTTCGATGGGAAAAGTAAAATGGGAGAATCGGAAGATAGCTGGAAACCCAAAGAACCTTCTAAAACTGAACCAAACATTAAAAAATAGTCAGGCGAATATAGTCCCAGCTGTTTTTATAATAATATAAACTAAATAAAGGCGAGCAGATGCCTGTCTGCCGACAAGGCAGGCTCTCCCTTTTTATTCTTAATCAACAAATCAATCGAAATCAAAATTAAAGATTGGGAACCAAGGCAAGAAACCACCTTTACCTATAATATTTATCAAACCAATCTGCAATCCTTTTAATGTGGCAGAATAATTTACTACTGAAATCTGAAGACCATTAAAATGCCCCTGATGATAGTTTACTGCAGCCGTTTGCAATCCAACTGAACTTCCTTTTGTTATGTTTACAAATCCCGATTGCCACCCTTTCAAACCTCCATCTGTTAAGTTTAGAGCTCCAAACTGAACTCCCTTTTGCATTCCGGTTGATTGGTTGACTAAACCTATATCAAACCCAGATACATTTGTATTCTTCCCATAAATAAGGTTTAAACGAAAACCACCTATAGATTGAGCATTCAGGAACAATTTGAATTGGATTGAACAGGGAAAGTTGAATTGGTTTTTCTTGTGCGTTTACTGTTCCAGAAAAAGAAACGATTGCACCGAATAGTAAAATGTGAAAATATTTTTTCATTTACTTAATACCCTTAGTTTATAGTTAAATTATTGTAAATATAATGTAGTGATAATTCTTTAAGTGGTAAAGTTCAGAAGTATTTGGTAATACGCAATTTATCAGGAGTAAGGATGATTTTATTTCAAGAGATGAATAGATTGATGAAGACTATAATGATTTGTAGTGATGCTGTAAAGCGGATTCATTTATTTTCTATTGATCCAATACATTAATCTCTTCAACCCAGAACAACTCGCACGAACCTCCCCCGGTATCGTCTCTTCTGAGTGAACTTATCCATCGCCATCCTTCTGAAGTAGTTACCTTCACAAGATATCCTTTCATTTCAATCAGACTTCCCCTATAGACTTTGTCAAATTTGTCTTCAATTGCTTCATCCTTTGGTATTATATGAACATTGGCACTATTTAAACTAATATCCTTCTTCGGAATTGGGAGTACATCTGCCTGCCAATGATACCATCTGTTACGTTGAGAAATATCTATTTTATCAATTATACTCTGATCCGACATTGGTCCCCATCCAAGAGCCAGATCAAAAGGTGATAAATCACTTTCTTTACCAAATGAAAAATTATTACGACTTAAGACCCTTGCTTTAATTTTGTATTCAGCAAGTGCTTCTAGAGTATATTCTCCAGAAGTCCATTTCTGTTCGCTGGTAAGATTTGTCTGTTGCGGAGGTTCAGCGGCCATTACCCCTGTTGGATAGCTGATTACTGTTTCAGGATAAAAGAAATAAACAAGTAACTATTATTAATAATGGCGAAGCGATCAGTAGTTTTTTCATTTTAACATATCCGGTTATTTGCCTTTGAATATTTTTTATTATTCAGATTAACTGTTTGGAATCAGGACATTCAATCCAAATAGTATTAAATCGTTCATTTCTAATTGCCGCAAATATTATTCCGGGAAACATTATGATAAAATGATAAAATTGTAATGAAGGAAGTGTTCAATTAGTCGAGATTTACTTGTATAGTTTAGAAAAAATTTCCAGGTGAATTGGGGATGAGTTATAAAAGGCGAACTTTTGTTCGCCTTTTTTATGCTAATAATTATTAAATCCGATTAATAAAATCAGAAGCATATAATAACCGTTCTCTATTTAAATCTGCATTTGTACTGATTTCTATTAGTGAATTGAAATATCCTTTAGCTTTAATTACATCTCCAATCAACTCGGCGGATATTCCCGCACCATAAAGTGAGTTAAAGCGATTTGGACTACGCTTAAGCGATAGTTCATATTGCAATAGTGCTTCACTGGGTTGACCCATCTCCAAAAGTAAATCGCCCAACATTTCTCTTACCGGCAATAATTCACCTGGTGTTACAGGACTTTTTTCTGTTGCATCTTCAAGTTCGGCTGCAAGAAACATAATCTCCTTTGCTTTTTTCATATCATTCTCAGCATACATCTGCCATGCTCTAACAACTGTTTTCTGTACCTCTATCTGATCTTTCCAGTATTGGCTGGCTTTTGAATCTCCAAGAATGTTCTGTAAGGTATTAAGTTTGTCAAAAGAAAGCTTTGCTATCTCCGGGTTGCCGCTTCTGCCACCACCGATACCTTTTGCAAAATATACCAGAGCTTCATACTCTGGGTATTTCTCCCACGGAAATTTGGACTGATATTCCAATAAGATATTTGCAGCAACCGTCCACTGCTGATATTCCAGAGCCATGCGCCCTTTTATTGCTCCCAGCGTATATGCAACTGTCGGATGCAACGGGAAAGCGCCACTTAGAGTGTCTATCAATGCTATCATATTTTCTACCTTTTCATATTCAGACTTCTGCAAATAAGCATAAGCAAGGTAATCAAGTGCGTGAAAATAATGTTTTGAAATTTGTCCGTTAACAGAATATTTCCACGCAGCAGCTGATGAACGTAAGTTCAAGTCTATTGATTCCTGCCATTTTCCCAGCCGTGTATATATATGAGTAGGCATATGCAGTGCGTGCGGAATCTCCGGCGCAATTTCATTATAGCGCCTTGCTACACGTAATGCATTTGGAGCGAGCGGCGGGAAATCATAAGCATGAATAGCGTAGTGAAATCCGCCAGGATGATCTGGAATAATTTCCAGGGTTTTCTCAGCTATTGCTCCTGCTTCACGTTGCACATCAAGAGATTTATCATTCGGTGAAACAGTGGCAAGCATGGTTAGCACATAGAATAATTGTGCTTCAATGTCATCGGGCATCTGATTGTGTGCCTGCTGCCAACCATTTTTATATTCTGCCAGTCGTTCTGGTTCAGTATTGTCAATCCCGCCATTATAATATGATGCAATGGCAGCGCCATAAAGTTTTTCCTTCTCAGTCCTTGCAAGATTCAAAGCTGTTTGCGATAGGTACCAACCCCTATCCATTCTCTCCTCGCTTGGAATATCTGGCCAAAGGGGATGAATATAGGTCATCGCCTTTCCCCAATGACCCCAAAAGCAATCAGGATCTAATTCAATTACTTTATTAAAAGTGTACTCTGCGTCCTCGTAAGTCATATGATGGACAAGGGCTAGCCCAAAGCTAATTAGCGAATCTAATTGCGGACTGCAACCATCCGAAAACTGGACTGTGCCGCATAAGACATCAGGTGTTAGATAGATGCTTTGTTCTTCTTCTGAAACTTTTTCATCCGAACAGGTGAGCAAGATTAAACTTGTAATAAACATCAATAAGGTTAGTCTGGTGAAAATGTTTTGTGGGGGTACGAATTAATTTGAAATGTTCAATATTCATTATGATATGCTTCCTAAATTGTAGGGGATTATAATTGATTATGCCTGTAATGTGGCAGGATATAATTTGAAGCTAAGAATTTATTTGCTAATTGGCAAATATTTGGTGGTTTTGTAGGAAAGCATTAACGTAATCGATGGTTTGAATATTAAAATCAAAAATGCAACAACTCGCCTCCACTTCGTTGCGGCGGGCAAGCCACTAATGCAAAACAGCAGCCGGGCTGTGCTTGCTCGGCGTTGTTTTAAGATAGTTAATTAATCTAACTCATTTCTTGTCAGTTTTACACGTGCAAAGGGTTTAAATTTTCCGTTTTCTTCTCCGTCCATATTCCACTGCCATGTGTCAGTATTTCTATCATAAGCAAATGTTGTATGCCAAACACTTTCTTCATTAGTTTTAAATAAGAAAGGAATTTCATTTCCATTCCGTTCTGCATAACCGGTAATAGCGTTAGCTGAAAGACCTCCACCGCCGGTAACATCCAGCCAAAGACAAGCATACTTGCTCAATTCAGAATCCCAACCGATAAGCACCAAAGCCTCGTAGGCTGCTGTGCCATCTGGGTCTTTTTCACGGGATATTTCAGATATCTGTAAATACTGATGCTCAAGAATCCAGGAGACTTCAATATCGTGTGTAACCTCCTGCCCGGCAATAGTCCCATTTAAAATCCAATTACCTGTCAATCTATCCAGCAATGAGTCCTGAAATGATGTTTGTTGTGCAGAAATTATTATGGATAAAAGAAATGTAAATAAAATGATTCTTATTATTGTTTTCATGAAATACCTCTAACATAGATGACGCGTAACTATTAATTATAGCGCATAAAATTATTGTAAAGACACAGGCTTCTTTTCTTTATAAATTTTATCTATTCTTTCTTTATTGTAAGTTATGGCAGAAAGTGCTTTTTGAAAAAACTTACTTACCAAAGTTTTATCTGAAATATATTGAGCGCTTATAGTAGTGTCTCCTTTTTCCCATAAACTAACAGCTATTTTTTTTGATATTGAACCTTGCGACTCTAATTTTGATTCCAGTTTTTGAATAACATCAGAAAAATTAAAAGTGTTTTTTTCAAAACCAGCAAAGTCAACTGCATGCGAGCCAAAGCCAATCTGCCCCGAACCATCCTGTTTAATTGTTAATCTCCATCCCGAAGGAGTAGAAATATCAATAGTAACATATTCGTTTTTCCCTTTATTTATTTTAGTCTGGTCGTTACAGCCAATTAAAATTAAACACACAAGAAATATAAATTTTATAATTTTTTTCATTTTTATTTCATATAACTGCAATTGTAATTAACTCAAAATCAAAAAAGCAACAACAGACAGCTGAATTAAAAAATACCGGTCAAAAATTAATTCAGGAGTTAACTTTATCCCAAACGGCTTTCGGTTTACCAAGCCATACCCACGCAATAAAATCAACCATGGGCGGCTCACCTCCAATTTCACGCAGTCGAGAATTTACCTGCCCCCTGTGATAAGCGGTGTGCGTTGTTACCTGCAGCATAGTTTCTGCTAATGTTGCTTGTTCAGGTTTTTGCCCAATAATTTTTTCCAGTCGCTTTGCCCAGGGGATTTCTATAATATTTTTTAACTCATTTTCATTGAGAGAGTTTAAATATTCATTATTCTGGGTATAACATTCATATCCCCATTTTGCTATATCAAGCAATTCAGGGAAATCAGTTTCTTTGGGAAATACAAGAGGTTGTTTCGTCCGTACATAAAAGAATGCCCTTTGTACAGAACTTATGTGATAAAGAAGCTTTTTCATCCTGGAATCATTATTTGCGGAAGGTAGTCTTAATACCGACTTCCCACATCTTAGCATCAGCCCATTCCATATGCTGAAACAACAATGTGATATTATTAAAGTCCTGCATAATAATTTTCCCGCTGGTGCTGGTAAAAAATATAAAATTAAGTCGTACAAGTTTTCACTTTACTTACAATATAATTTCAATTAAGCAAAGCATCAACCCGCCTGCGTTTCATTTCGGCGCGCAAGCCTGTGATGAGGAGGCAGGTTATTAAAATTCAGGGGGTCAAGACAAGTCGAGCCCTCCCGTCAGCTTGAATCCTATGTTAGGTGGTTTTTATATCTTTTCTTTTAACCGGTTCATTTCTGTTAATTATTAAAATAATGGTCAATATCCCTGCAATGACCAGGCCTATATCCTCATATATACCATTATATGCTGCTACAAATCCTCCTAGGGAGATGATTAAAGGTATAAGGAAGTATTTTATTGGAATCTTTTTATTAATTATTAAGAATATCCCAAATGTAAATATTGTTGTCGGGCATGGAACCAAACCAACCGCAAAAAACTTTGGATAGATATGTCCTAAATAATAACCTAATATTTGATATCCAATAATTGCGTAGAGAACAAACAATATTCCAATAAGTGTATCGGTTATATCTGTTGAGCCTATTGTTATATCAGATTTGATTATGCTGTAAAGAAACATACATCCCTGGAGAACGCAGAAGATCCCAAAGATATATCCGAATATGTGGGAGGGTGCCCAGTAGATAAAACAAAAAACAATTCCAGTAAAAAGCCAGAAAAATGATAAAATTGCCATTATAATTTTAGGAGAATAATTCGTTGGCTTAAAAGAAAAAAATAACACCAAAACAACAAGAATGTACGCGAAAATTTGAAGTGGCCAGATCGCCAGATTATAACTCTCTAATACCAACAAAAATTCTTCAATTAAAAAGGATAGCATGGTAATTCCTCTTAATATAAATTATTTTTTGCCACCTGACTATGAATTATAGAAAATATAACTGTTGTATGTAATTCATCTCCTAACTGCAACTGAAACTTAACTCAAAATCAAAAAAGCTTCAACTAACACATTGCAAGTTTTTAAGTCAGTATTAAACCTATTAGTAGATAATTTTGTTAATAATCTGTATGCACATCCAACGAATTCAGAACAAATACGCACTTTTAAGGTTCACACCGCTAATCATAAATACCTTGTAATTTTTTAAATGCCTAACTAACTTTTGTTTTACATGAAGACTTTAAACTTCAAGTAATTCAATAACTATAAACTAATAGAGAGGGCGTACATGCCAAAGCTAATTTCACTTACAGGCTTAACAATTGTTATCCTGTTCACTTTAACAATGTTTTCAGGGTGCACAAAAGAAGTGGGAGAAG
>CAVVMV010000030.1:0-59751 GCA_963749485.1 uncultured Ignavibacteriales bacterium
GGTAAGAATTCCTGCAAGGTCGCCCGGTTTTTCCAATACAGGTCCCGAAGTTACTTTAAGCTTAACATCCATTTCGTGAGCGATGATATAAGCCAGCGTAGTCTTCCCCAAGCCCGGTGGTCCGGTTAAAAGAGTATGATCTAAAGATTCCCCTCTTTTCATAGCTGCAGAAATAAAAACATTTAAATTTTTGGTTATACGCTTTTGCCCGATAAAATCAATTAAATCGTACGGGCGCAATGAATTTTCAAAACTCTTTTCTTCATCTGAAAGTTTTGTATCAGTATTAACAGATTTTCGCATAGAAGTTATTATTAAATAAAATTTCTTTTATAAAATTTAAGAAAAAGTTACTGAAAGTGCTTCATGTTACAAGTTCTTTATTTTTCATTTTTAATTTGTGAAGGTAAAATACCATTAATGTCATCAAAGAAAGCATTATAACTGCAGCACCAAATGCTTCCCAACCATTAAAACTTTTAGCCCATAATTTGTTGATGCCCGGATTCCAGGCGCTGCCATAAAGAATTAGCAGGTGAACAACATAAATTAATAACGTGTTTCTTCCTACTGTAATTAAAAATCCTGGTATTCGCTCTGCTTTTAATGCTATGTAAGATACAACTGCGTTAAGCAGCAACACAAACCCAACCCTGAACATAATTAAACCGGGACTTGCCTGAGAAACATAAACCGGCACATTAAAATAACTGAGCACAAAATCGCTAAGCATAGAAACCAAAATAAACAGTGTACCAAACAGTGCAAGCATCAAACTAAACTTTGCAGTTTTAAAAACCATCGGATGTTTTGCCAGATAACTGCCAAGCACTCCTCCTGCAATTACATAACCAGCCCAAGGGAAAAATGGGAAGGGCGAACCGGTAGCGGGATAAAAATATCCAGCCAGCGGATCAGGCATAAAAGAAACCCAGTTTATGCTATAAATAAATGGAGAACTAAAAAAAACAAGCGCGGCGGTTACTGCAAAAACAGAGTAGTTATTCAGTTTAAACTTTTCTGAAATGAAGAGCAGAAACAAAACAGCTATTAAACTAACACCGATAAGGTGCAATACATCAACCGCAAAAAATATTTTCCAGGAACTCTCTGAAACATTGGAAAAATCAACTAATGTTATTGTAGGATAACGCAGCAGGTAACCGATTGTTATCAGTAACAATCCTCTTTTAATTCCTTTTTTAACTCTTGGATTATTATTAAACGGTTTGTTAACAGAACAGAAGAGGTAAGTAAAAACAGTTCCGGCTGTAAACATAAAAATTGGAGCCGTCATCCCGCGCATAAAATACCATACTGCATAGAAAGGAAGTTCAGGATTCCTGGAACTCTCTGCCAGCAGCACATTAATAGTATGCCCCTGAACCATTTGCAAAACTGCAAATGCTCTTATAAGATCGATGAAAATTATTCTATGTTTTTGCTCTGAATTGGACATCAACTGATTAAATTATCATATAAGCTAAATTTAGTAATAAAAATGTGAAAAGTGTTTATTGAGAGTACAAAAAGGATAGGAAATTCTAGGGAAAGTTTAGCTATTAATTATCAATCATTTAGCTCGAGTCGTCCTCTACAATTTTCTCAACTGTATATTTTGCTTTCAATTCACTTATAACTTTCTCCATCCATTTCGGTGGCATACACCATCCGCCTAATAACATAAAAATAAGTAGAATTGAGAATACAATATATTGCAGTATTCTTTTTTTTAATCTGTTTATCTTTTTACGCAGCTTCATTTTATTAAAAATTACAACTAATTTCTTTTATAAAATATTAATACAAAAAACCCCCGACACTGCCGGGGGTGAATTATCAGGGACTAAGTTCAATCGATATTAATCGTTCTTAGCTTTGCCTTATCGTGTTTCGGAAGTCTAACCACCAACTGCCCGTTATCATACTTTGCTTCTATCTTTGTCTCATCAATTGTGTCTGAAATATTAAACTGCCTGTAGTAGTTTCCAATTTCGTTTTCATTTAGGATGTATTTTTTGTTAACAGCTTCAGTGTAATCAATCTTTCCAAAAAGTACCAGCGATTTATCATCAACTTTTACCTTAATGTTCCTTCTTGATATACCGGGCATGTTAGTTGTAAGAACAAATTCATCAGGCATCTCAATTATATCTACCAAAGGTGTAACGTAATTTTCAGTTCTTAACAATTCATCAATCGATAGTTTGCTAGTCTCTTCTACAGATATTATCTCTTTATTTTCATTCATAATTATCCTCGGAAAAAATATTTTTCAAAAAAATCATTAGTTATAAATAACGGACCTCAATTAGATGATGCCCGTTACATACTACTATTTACTTATCCTTATCCTTATCCTTATCATCGTCATCGTCAACAACTTCATAAGATGCATCCTGGACTTCTTCTTTTTCATCTGTCTTAGGTTCGCCCTGCTCGCTGCCTGGCTGAGGACCTACCTGCGTGCTGCTTGCTGGTCTCCAGCTTGTGAATAAAGTTCAGAAGCAACATCGCCCCATACTTTATTAAGAGATTCTGTTGCAGATTTCATCTGTTCGGTATTATTAGCAGCAATTGCATCTTCAACTTTCTTTATTTCTGCTTCCAGCTTTGTTTTGGAATCTGCAGAAATTTTATCTTTCATTTCTTCCATCTGTTTTTTAGTCTGGAAGACCAAGCTATCTGCCTGGTTTTTTACATCAACTTCTTCCTTTTTCTTTTTATCTTCAGCAGCATGTTCTTTTGCATCATTCTTCATCTTTTCAACTTCTTCCTTCGACAGACCGCTTGAAGAAGTAATACTTATGCTTTGCTCTTTATTGGTGGCTTTATCTTTTGCATGAACATGCATAATACCATTTGCATCAATATCAAAAGTAACTTCGATTTGTGGAATGCCTCTGGGCGCAGGTGGAATTCCATCAAGATGGAACCTTCCGAGAGTCCTGTTATCTCCTGCCATCGATCTTTCACCTTGAAGAACATTTATTTCAACTGATGGTTGGTTATCTGCTGCAGTTGAAAATATCTCGCTCTTCTTTGTTGGAATAGTTGTGTTCGCATCAATCAATTTGGTCATTACACTACCAAGTGTTTCAATGCCTAATGAAAGAGGTGTAACATCTAGAAGTAATACATCTTTAACATCACCTGTTAAAACACCACCCTGTATTGCGGCACCAATTGCTACAACTTCATCAGGATTAACACCTTTGTGAGGATCTTTACCAAAAAGATTTTTTACCAACTCCTGAACCATTGGGATCCTGGTTGAACCACCAACTAAAATTACCTCATCAATTTCAGATGCAGAAATACCTGCATCTTTAATTGCCTGTTCACATGGAACTTTTGTTCTATCAACAAGATCGTGAATCAATTGTTCAAATTTTGACTTTGGACAAATTGATATTTAAATGCTTTGGTCCTTCCTGTGTTGCAGTTATAAACGGAAGATTTACATCCGTTGAGGCACCGGAAGACAATTCGATCTTAGCTTTTTCAGCAGCTTCTTTAAGTCTCTGCAATGCCATAGGATCTTTACGCAAATCTATACTATCTGATTTTATAAATTCATCAGCAAGAAAATCAATTACACGCTGATCCAAATCATCGCCGCCAAGGTGTGTATCGCCGTTAGTAGATTTAACTTCGAAAACACCTTCACCAAGCTGCAGAATGGAAATATCAAAAGTACCGCCGCCAAAATCGTAAATAGCAATTGTTTGATCCTTCGTTTTCTTATCCAGTCCATAAGCAAGTGCCGCTGCAGTTGGTTCGTTGATTATTCTTTTTACAGTTAATCCTGCAATCTCGCCAGCATCTTTTGTTGCCTGTCTTTGCGAATCATTAAAGTAAGCAGGAACCGTTATAACTGCTTCAGTAACTTCGTGCCCAAGATATTCTTCAGCAGTTTTTTTCATCTTCTGAAGAATCATTGCACTAATTTCTGGCGGAGAATAAATCCTGATCTTCAATTTTTACGCGGGCAGTTTGATTATCACCTTCAACAACTGAATAAGGAACTTCTCCCATTTCGGTATTTACTTCACCAATTTTTCTTCCCATAAATCTTTTTATGGAAAATATTGTATTCTGCGGATTAGTAATTGCCTGGCGTTTTGCAGGCTGACCAACAAGTCTTTCACCATTTTTTGCAAATGCTACTACAGACGGTGTAGTTCTTCCACCTTCCGAGTTAGGTATTACAACCGGGTCATTACCTTCCATAACGGATACACAGGAATTTGTTGTTCCTAAATCTATTCCTATAATTTTACTCATTATTAATCTCCTTTTTTAAAAAGAACGGCAGCTATAAAGCTGCCGCTTTAATTTTTTTATTTAATTTCTATTACTCTTTCTTTCGGTTCTTCTACCTTCTTCTTACCGATTGTTATAGAAAGAATACCATTTTCAAATTCTGCTTTAATATTTTCAGAATCATAATCTTCGGAAAGTTGGAAACTTCTGTTGAAAGAACCATGATAAATTTCACTTCTTAATATGTTCAATTCATCTTTATTTTCTGTTTCTTTTTCTTTTTTACCGCTGATAGTAAGCAAACCATTTTCAACAGACGAGTTTTACATCTTCCCTTTTCAATCCGGGAAGCTCAACATTAATTTTTAATTCTTTCTCAGCTTCAATAATATCTACGCGTGGAAAGAAAGCAGAATCTGATCCAAAAAAATCTGGCATTTCGCCAAATATTCTTTTTACTGATCTGTTCAGATTTTCGTGATCAATCCAGGGTCTGAATTTTACTAGTGTCATTTTTTTCTCCTTTATGATTTAATTATTTTATTTACTTTTTTAATCATTCATATACATTCCAAATGATATGCCATATTTTTGAAATACTTGTAACTTCTTTCATTATAAAGGATTACAGTAAGTAACAAGTTTTTACCTCTTTCCAATACTGTCAGACATATTGTCATAATGACATCACAGCATTTCATAATTGTCAACTAATACGACAAATTGAAGAGTGTTGAAAAAAATCATTATTTTGATAATAAAAGAGGAAAAAGTTTTGTTTAATATTGAAATTTTTGATATTAAGATGGATACTGATTTTGTTGGGCGCAATTTCATCTATACAGATGAAATATCTTCAACAAATTCTGAACTCCTTTCGCATAAAGAAAATTATATAAATTCCGGTACCGTTTTACTTGCCGAACATCAGTTGGAAGGAAAAGGAAGAAAGGACCGACAGTGGATTAGCGCTAAAGATTTAAACCTTACTTTTTCTATTTTATTGGTTGATGATATTGCTCCAGCAAACCAGGTGAATATTATTAACCTTGCAACATCTTTAGCGGTTGCTACATCAATAGAAAATTTATACCAGTTGCGACCTGAATTAAAGTGGCCCAACGATGTACTGATAAACAGGAGGAAGACAGCAGGTATTTTACTGGAAACTTCGGTTCAGGGGGAAAAAATTGAACGGCTTGTAGTTGGGGTTGGGATAAATGTGAATCAAAAATCCTTCCCGGGAAAATATAATTTTCCGCCAACATCAATTATGCTGGAAGCTGGAAGGGAGATTGAAAGAGAAGCCCTGCTTGCAGAAGTATTGAATAATTTTGAGGAACTTTTGCATACTGCCATTTCAAATCCACAGCAAATTCTTAACGACTGGAAATTAAAATGTAACATGATTGGCGACAGGATAAAGATAATTGAGAAGGATAGAACCATTGCAGGAATTTTTGATGATATTGATGATAACGGATTTTTAATTTTAAGACGCGGTGATAAATTGGAAAAAATTCATTTTGGTGATGTAAGTCTTGAATTATGATCCTTGCACTAGACATTGGTAATACAAATATTAAAGCCGGTTACTTTTTAGAGAATAAGCTGAAAAATGTTGTAATATTTAGAAATCCGGATGAGCTTTTTGATTCGATAAAACTTTATGAATTTAACGGCGCTGCAATAAGTTCTGTTGTTCCCGATTTAACTGCAAGAGTCAAACATTTTCTTGAAGAAGAATTAAAAATAACTCCGTACATAATTTCTAAAGATTCATTATTCAATTTAAAATTAGATTATAAAACACCCGAAACATTAGGCATTGATCGCATTTGTTCTGTAGAAGCGGCATTCGAAATATTTCAACAACAGTAAGGATTTAGAGGAAGGAACATTTCTTTTAACTATTGATTTTGGAACTGCAACAACAATTAATATTGCTGCACCACCCAGCAATTTTATTGGCGGATTAATTGCCCCGGGTATAAAAACCATGTTCGATTCACTTAATAGTAAAACTGCGCAGCTTCCAGGTTTAAATTTTTCTGATTATAAATCATTAATAGGCGAAGATACGAATTCATCAATTGCAAGCGGAATTATTACGACTACTGTGGGAATGATTGAGAAAACAATAAATCATTTAAAAGAAAGCTATAGTGCTAAAGTTATTAAATGTTTTATTACCGGAGGGAATGCAAAACAGGTTCAATCATTTCTTCCTAAGGATTTTATTTATGACGAAGCACTTGTATTAAAGGGAGTGAATAGAGTATATAATCTGAATAGATAAATTTAAATTTTTATTTTTACATTATCGATCAACCTTGTTTTACCTATATAGCAAGCAACAAGCAAATAATATTCATTCCCTGCAACCAGTTTATCCTGCTTTTCAAAACTTTCCGCATCAACAATATTTATATAATCCAAACGGGCAAATACCGCAGTGTTTACACAATCCACCATTTCGGATAGAATAACATTTGTTCTAAACTCACCGCTTTTGATTTTTTCTTCACCAAGTTTAAGTGCTTTATTCAAAACAAGTGCATCCAGCCGCTCACTTTTACTTAAATAAGAATTCCTTGAACTCATTGCCAACCCATCTTTTTCTCTTACTATAGGGCACACTACAATTTCTGTTGGCTGCTTAAGGTCTTTTACCATTTGATTTATCACCGCTGCCTGCTGTGCATCTTTTTGTCCGAAGAAAGCAAAATCGGGCATAACACAATTGAAGAGAATAGTTACTACAGTAGTTACCCCTCTAAAGTGAGTGGGTCGTTTTTCGCCTTCAAACTTGCAGGTAAGATGTTCTACATTAACATAAGTCTGAAAATTCTTTGAGTATAAATTTCTGATTCATCCGGTAAGAAAAGAAAATCAACATTTTCTTCTTCAAGTAAGATTTTTATCTTTTTGCAAATCGCGCGGATATTCTGATAGATCTTCTGAAGGTGCAAACTGGGTGGGATTAACAAAAATAGAAACGAAAGTTACATCACACTTCTTTTTAGATTCTCTTATTAGTGAAAGGTGCCCTTCGTGTAAGAAGCCCATGGTAGGAACAAATCCAATACTCTTCCCGGATGATTTTAATCTTCGGGATAAGTTCTGAATTTCACTTGCTGAAGTGATCGTTTTGATAATTACCTTAATAGACTAAATCTAAGAGGGTGCTGATGGTATGTTTTAAATTTTGCCGTGTAGAAACAATATCTACAAAACCCTTATCCAGCAAAAACTCTGATCTCTGAAAACCTTCCGGTAGATCACGCCCAATGGTTTGTTTAATAACTCTTGGTCCGGCAAAACCTATTAGAGCTTTAGGTTCGGCAATGTTAAAATCTCCAAGCATTGCATAACTTGCAGTAGTTCCACCTGTTGTAGGATCGGTAAGCACGGAGATGTAAGGAATTTTTTCTTCAGAAAGTCTTGCCAGGCGTGAACTGGTTTTTGCAAGCTGCATAAGAGAATATGCACCTTCCATCATTCTTGCACCACCGCTTGCAGATACTAGTACCAGCGGGATTTTGCTCTTGTATGCTTTGTCTGTTATTCGTGCAACTTTTTCACCAACAACGGAACCCATGCTGCCGCCGATAAATTTAAAATCCATACATCCGAAAGCAATATTTTTCCCTTCCAGTTTTCCCGTTCCAATTTTTATTGCATCGTACAGCCCAAGTTTTTTAATTGTGGAATTAACTCTGTCCGTATATTTTTTTGTGTCTTCAAATTTCAGCGGATCAGCAGATTTCATTTTACGGTTCATTTCTTTAAAGCTGCCTTGATCCAGTAAAATATTAATATATTCCTGGCTTCCAATTCTAAAATGATGTTCACATTTCAAACATGTCCACAGGTCTGCCTCAAGCTGCTTGTTATGAATTATCTCTCCACAGCCGGGACACTTTTCCCACAAACCATCGGGCAGTTCTTTCTTCTGTGTATCGGGTGAAATATTTTCTTTTGATCTTTTAAACCAGGGCATAATTAACTTTCTTTTTCAACATCAGCATAAACAGTCAATATTTTTGTTGGGTCGCGTGGATCATTTGATTGAATTGTTATAGTGCGGCTCATCTTACCGCTTCGGTTTTTTGTATCCAGCTCAACTTTTAATGTACCTTCAGATCCAGGTTCCAGTTTTTCGCTGCTTACAAGCGCGGCAGTACAGCCACAAGATGTTCTAACATCCTTTATTTTTAGTATTTCTTTTCCCGTATTGAGAAAGGAAAATGTGTATTCAACAGTGTTTCCTTCTTTAACCTTACCAAAATCGTGCTTGGTTTCTAAAAAATAAAGTACCGGCACATTTGCTTCAGAGTTATCGGATTTAATAACAGTTGCGGTTATTACTAATTTTACTAGTGGGTTTTCCGGATCGTTGCTTTTTATTGTGATATTTTTTTTCTGTGCTCCGTTTCTCCCTGCAGAATTAAAAGTAACTTCCAGGTTTGTTGACTCACCTGGGGCAAGCTCATTTTTTTCGGGTGTTGCAGCAGTACAACCACACGATGCCTGTACATTTTCAATTATTAATAGATCGCCGCCATTGTTTGTAAGTACAAATACGTGGGTTACTTTATCACCCTGATTTATTTTACCAAAGTCATGTTCTGTTGGCTGCACAAGTAATTTTGGACCCATAAGCTGGGCAAAACCTGCAACAGAAATGGTAATAATCAAAAATAAAATTTTCTTAATCATGCTTTCCTCTCTTTAACAATAAAATTTTTCAGGTAATTTGGTTCCAGGTAATCATAGTCACTACTTTTTCTTTCTTGCCCAAACCTTTCAGCCCATTTTGCAATGTAAAGCGGATCAGGAGAAAAAGGGAAATGATTACCTGTTTCAGTTTCAGGATTTACCATCTTTAAGGCATTACCAAAAACTTTTATTCCTTCAATACTCTTTTTAAGATCTTCGAGCTTTAATATATCCAATTTATCTGCAAATATATAACTATCGGAAGTAATTGTAAACTTTGCAAAATATACCTCATCTTTATTCACTCTATTTGCAATTGCAAAGTGGGTGCCTTCGGGTAGAATTTGCGAAAGCTGGTAAGCGAGAGCTTCAAATGTGGGAACCGGGATTATAGGAATTGATGCACCGTAGGCAATTCCCTTTGCGGCAGACATACCAATCCTTAAACCTGTGAAGGAGCCGGGACCTTCGGAAACTGCAATCGAATCTAAATCAGTTGCTTCAATTTTTGCTGTGTTAAATAAATACTCCACCGATTCAAACAATTTTTCTGAGTGTGAATGTTTTAGGTTAATTGTGCTGGAAAAATATTTTTCATCAGAAAAGTAGATTGCAGCACCACACAGTGCTTCAGAGGTTTCTATGGCAAGAATTGGTTTATTCATCTGTTTATAATTCTAAATTTTTGGCAGATGGAACTCGCATTAGAATCATTTTGTTGTGTGTAAGTAATCTTATAAGCTGGTTTCATATCAACATATTTTAAAATTAAATTCTCTCGAAAAATCTTCGTTTAAAAAAATATCTATTTCCAACCTCTTATTGGGCAAAGCTAGCAGGAAGTAAATTTCCCCACTCAATAAAAACCACTGCTTCATCTTCATTAAGATAATCCTGCCATCCGATATCATACAGTTCTTCAATATTCTTCAACCTGAAAAAATCTGCATGATAATATTTAATTTTTCCTTTGTACTCATTTATAATAGCAAATGATGGACTGCTAACCGTATCTACTCCAAGTTTTAGAAGAGCTTGTTTTATAAAAAACGTCTTCCCTGCTCCAAGCTGCCCGTTTAAAACAATTACATCACCAGGACTGATTCCATCAGCAAATTCAAAGGCAAGCTTAGCAGTTTCTTTCTCGCTCTTTACGGTTGTAGAATATGGAAGTTCCAATCTGTTACTTTGGCTCCATAGTAATAACAGGTAAAATCATCTCTTCCATAGATATACCACCATGCTGAAACGTATCTTTATAATGAGTAAGATACTTATGGTAATCTGTAGGGTAGACAAAATAAAAATCTTCCTTTGCAATAATATAATTTATTGTAACACCTCTTCTTGGAAGTTTATACTCATCAGGATTTTTAATGTAGATGGCATGTTTATCATCAACTTTAAGATTCCTGCCGTATTTAAATCTTAAGTTAGTGGAAGCTTCCCTGTCACCTAAAACTTTTGCACCTCTTAACGATCGTATACTTCCATGATCGGTAGTAATAACAATTTTTACGTTATCCATTTTAGCAAGTGATTTAAATGTTCCAAGCAGTGATGAATGAGTGTACCAGCTGTTTGTAAGAGATCGGTAAGCCGATTCATTGGGTGCTATCTCTTTTAAAATATCTGAATCGGAACGCCCGTGCGCAATCATATCAAGGAAGTTAACCACAACAGCAGTAAGCTGGTTGTTCTTATAAGATAATATGTTCTGCTCAAAATTTCTTCCAACATCAGGATCAATTATTTTTATATACTTCAGTTCTTTCTTCAGGCTAATTCTTTTTCTATCGAGCAATAATTGAAGTAATTCCCTTTCATACTTATTCATACTTTTTTCATCATCTTCTTTACCGTGCCAAAGATCAGGATAATATTTTTCTATCTCTGAAGGATACAAACCGCTGAAAAGTGAATTGCGGGAGTAGGGTGTAGCAGTTGGCAAAATTGAGAAGTAATAATCTTTCTCGATATTAAAAAGATCAACCAGGTGCTTTTCCATTACCAGCCACTGATCCAGCCGGAGACAGTCCAGCACAAAATAAAAAACTTTTGTATTTTCATCTTTAAGATGTTTAAGCACATAGTTTTCGGTGATTTCAGTAGTAAGAGTTGGTGTATCAACATCTCCTTCTGAATTGATCCAATGTTTATAATTTTTTTCAACAAACCTGCTAAATTCTTTATTGGCTTCTTTACGCTGATCAGTTAGTGTTTGACTTAATCCAATATCAGGATGCTGATCAAGTTCCACATCCCAGTTAACCATTTTTATATAAGTTTCAGTCCATTCAGCAAAATCCATTTCACTGCTAAGCGCCTGCGAAATTTGATTGAAGTCCTGCAAATAATCTTTAGTAGCATACTGCCCGGAAATTTTTTTCCCTTCCAAAATCTTTTTACAAACCAGCAGAACCTGGCTTGGATTTACCGGTTTTGTAAGATAATCGCTTATCTTTCCACCTATTGCTTCATTCATTAACGATTCTTCTTCACTCTTGGTAATCATAACAATGGGAATATTCGGATTTATTTCTTTAATTAAGTGCAAGCGTTTCCAAACCTCCCATCCCTGCCATCATTTCATCCAGAAAGATTAAATCGTAAGGTTTTTCTTTAACTGCAGAAACTGCATCCTCACCATTAGTAGCCGTATCTACTTCATATCCTTTTTCAGTGAGAAAAATTACATGAGACCTTAACAATTCAATCTCATCATCAACCCATAATAATTTTGTACCTGCCATATTTGTGATCAATCCTTATAAAAAATGAATTTTAAAAACAGTTTATAAAACTGAAAAATTATTTAAAAGAAGTAGCGAAATATATTAACCCATTACTGAATTACAATATTTACATCCAGCCCTGCTTCGTTTGTTGTAGTAGGAGGTATTCTTGCTGCACCTTCCGGTTCAACAGTTGAACGCTTATAAAAAATAGAGAGTGAAACTTTTGAACTGATTGTGTACTTAATTCGCGGTTCAATCGTTATTCGTGTAGTTCCATCTTGTGGAATACCTTCCTCGGTAAAGTTGTTCATTTCGAACCTTATAGTTGAGTTACGGGTGCTGGTATAAGAAAGTAAAAACTCGATGTCATTCTTTAGTGCTATTCCAAAGAGCGGCAATTCAAACCCTGATTTTGAGTAGCCAGCCGTAAAACCGATATCATTAGAAAGTGTTTCGGTAATGTTTGTTGTGGAAAGCCCAAGATCGTAGCTGTTCCTGGAAGAAAATTTAATATTGCCTGTAAGATTTCCACCCCACAACTGTCCGAATGTTATATTCACTCCGATTAACGGCGCAAAGCCGAACTCAATTCTTTGAGTTTGGATTTCCTGGTTCCCTTCAGGCGAAAGTTTCCATCCCTCTGTATAAGTTGATGTATAGGCATGATCCAGTGCAATTCTCTCTGCAAGCGATTTAAAGAAGAGAATTTTTTCCAGACCATCCCACGATATTCTCCAGTTAGGACGCGGAATAAATTTAGTAACACTATTAAAAGCGGGTATTGATGAAACAAGCGGGAGAGTCTCAAAACCTTTTGTAAACGCATCCGAAAGAGATTGCCTCGGGTCTTCAGCATTTGGATTATACAATGCGTTGACCTTTTTTATGCCCGTATCTACAAAAGGAAGAAGCCCGGAAGGAAGAGATAAAAATGACCGGGTGAGACTTCCGGAAGAAGTTACGTTGCTAATTGTTACGGTACCAAACTCATCTGCCCGCAAAGTTGTTGTCTTATTCAGGGACCAATTTACATTCCAGTTAATATCAAGTTTTGCTCCCTCCCATAACGGGCGGGCTGTTTTAACATCGATGCTATTTTGTTCAGAAAACACATCGCTAAGATTTGTATTTTCCGAAAATGCACGCGGACCAACATCGCTGCTTAAGCCAAGCTGGAAAGCTCTTGACGGTCCGTTATCAGGATTCTGAGAAAAAGCCCAGAAGTTTGCAAAACCGCTTCCATAAGCTTTTATTCCGGATTTGGAAACACTGTTATTATGAGAAAAATTAATGTTAATATTTTCCCAATCGAAAAAGACCGCTTTCACCGCAGATCTTAATAAGAGCAAAGCCCTGGTAAGTGCAGATGATTTTTCCGGAGAAGTAACAACTGTTACCGTACTATCTTCCGTTCCAACAATTGTTTCCTTTTCACCTTCGTTTTTATTGCTAGTCTGTTCTGGTTCCGTATCATCAGCGCTGCTGGTAAAAAGCGGCTCAGTTAAAGATTTCCATCGCAAAATCATCCCTGCGGTAAATCTTCTTGAGTAGCCGGCACTTCTTCCAAGCAATTCCTGTCGAAGATCAAAATTCCATTGGTACTGAACGGAGTAACCTGCATTAAGCGTAAAGTACCTGTTAATATCCCATAAAGACGGCAGTTTTGGTGATGTTCTAAAATCAAGGGATTGCTGGTACCTGAAATCTTTTCCGAAACCGGCACCTCCAAAAATATCATTCCAGATATCAGTTTCTGTCCTGTCGTCACCAAACTGGTTTTCAAGCAAGTGTGCAAGAGATGAACTAATTGTGACGTTATAATTAGTGCTTATGTTTATCAAACCACCTTCTGTAAGCCGCCAGCCAAAATTAAATCCCCTTGTAGTTGAAAAATCTCTTGCAACAATTTCATTTGTTGGGATGTTATTCCGTGGACGGGTTTTACTACTGTTCCTGTTTCTTTTTGCAGATATTACTGCAGCAAAATTTTGCGGGGTAAAATATATTTTTGCATCCTTATAATCTTTAAAGAGCTGGAACAATGCCCCGATAAGAGGAAGATCTGCTAACTTTATATAAAGATCTGGGTTAAGATTAACATTGTAATTTACATTTGCATTCCATACCCAGTTAAAACTTTCTGCAACAGTAGGGCTGCGGCTAAAAGAATTATTGTAATTAAATCCAAATGCTAATGCATTCCACGAATCATTTATATACCATGCATCAGTTGGAATTTTTAATTGAATATTGGCTGCAGAAATTGTGTTGGAAACATTAAGTGTCTGTGTTTCGTTAATAAGCTGCTCAGGTGTTTTTTGCTGTTGATTACTAATCGAATCCGGCGCATTTTCAATCTGCCTAACTGCTTCTTCCACCAATACATCAGTTCCGGGAATGTAAAGCGGTTTACCAATCGATTCAGTATGAGAATAATTTATTTTCAGATTACTTTCCCGCATATTTATCGGCAGCAATTTTAAAATATCAATATCAGTAGAAACTGCCCAGTTACGGCTTTCCACCCTGGAGCCGAACCTTTCTGAAAGCCGGTGGAAGAAGGCATTCCTTTCACTCATATTAAAATTAACAGTTAGCAGGTCTGCTAATTTTAGAGAAGATGAAAAACTGTATGCCCAGCCAGGTGAATCATCTGCACCTATTACTCTTAACTCGTTAATCCACACTTCACCAGAAACCGGTATACTGCTGACATCACTTAGATTGAAAATACCGACCGACAAAAATTTAACTGATGTTAACGTTGGATTACCTCTGAACACGATAAAAATGTCCTGGTCTTTCCGGAACAGGTACAGTTATAAATCCCGATAGAAGTATCTTTAGCTGCCTGCTTAACAGCAGTTAATTCATCAAATAGAATTGAGATGCTGTTCCATCCCGAAGCCACCGGCTGCCTGTATTCGTAGTAGTTACTTGTATCGGTTCCAAACCTGAAAAACACTTCCGAAGCATGTTTGCCAGTGGTGGGATCTACATATGAAACTGAACCTAAAGATGTATCAACATCACCATGAATAAATAATTTCATTTCTTTGTAATTGAATACATCAAGTGGGCGGAAAAGATATTTTACTGCTTCGCGGGATTCTCCCACAGGCAGATCAGTTAAAATAAGATTTAAAGACTGCTCATTTCTAAAAACCTCCTGGTCGGGTTGTGTTCTATCTCTTTCCTGGAAAACTCCCGGCGGGCTTGCTATATTCCGGGCTTTCCTCAAGACTAACAACAGAAATTGAAAGTACTGAATCTTCGGATACAAGTTTTTGCCATTGGCTTCCTACAAGGTTAAATTCAGTAATCCTGAAATGTATAATTGAATCGGAACCTTGTGTAAAAAGCCGGATTGTTTCTACATTTGCAAAACTTGGACTGCCAACTATAGATGAAGTATCTTTAATTGGAATCCTGTACAAATACCAATTACCTTCACCTAGTCCACCTCCGGAAATGAAAGGATTAGTTGTGTTGTTCGTATCGAGCGGAATCTTATACCTGAAGTAACTATTCACATTATCAAGATTACCATTTCGATTAAGATCTTCTGTATCCGGCAGTAAACCAATATCTGTTAACACAGCATTACCCTGCGTGCCGTTAATACTAAAATAATCATTTCTGAATCCGCCGGAAGTTTGAACAAATGCAAAATTATCTCCACTCGGATCTGATTTGCTACTACCAGATACTGTTCTTTCTTCAGCATCAAAAATGCCATCGATTCCTGTATCTTCTCCCTCTTCCATTGCATCATTCCCGTTTTTATCTTCAGTATCGAGTAAATTATTAGGTATCATATCCTCACTAATAAGACCCATATCAAGGTAGAGGGAAGCATTGTCCGGGGCATCTACAATTTTCATCCAGAACTCAATAAATTCAACATTCTGTTCTATTAGGTTGTTTGCCGTTGAGGACAATATCTTTTGCATACCTCCCCATGTTAATGAAGGATTACCTAATTCAGGGTCCGAGTTACTTGTTCCAGGCGTATCGGGCATAAAAACATAATCCATCACAGTTACCTGTTGGTCTTCCCTTGCAACTTGCTTCCTGTCCCCAAAAATCTGCTGTACGGTTACATCTGATGGTGTAACAGTAAACCAGAAACTTTTAGCTTTATAGGTCATTCTTTCCAGTCGGTCAAGCCCTGGAAGAAAAGGTAGTTCTTCAGGCGGGCTTGTATCTTTCCAGCCGGTATAACCAACACCCACTGGTATTATTCTTTTTGCTCCTTCAAAGTCATCAATATATGCAATACTTTTACCCTGGTCGGAAGCAATTGTACTCTTTTTGGTATTCGGATCGGGAGACATATATGCATACTCACCGGAAAAAGTGAAGTTTGACATCTCACGTGTTGATATAATATAATCGAGAGCTTTTGTAAGGAACGGCAGATCAGCAGATGTTTTAAAATCTACACCGTAAATTGTATTGCTTAATGGTTCTTCACCAATTCTTACTTTATCACTTAATGTCTGCTGGTTAAGATTCATAACAGTAAAGCCGAGGCGTGTTTTATCCGAAAATTCGTATAATCCCCTTGCACCTAAAAGAGTTTTTGATGCAAGCTGGAAGAGATCATTCTGCTCGTAAGTAACTTTAAGGTCGGCGCCCGGTACAAGAGCTGCATCATTCCTAATTGTTAACTGCCCGATATTATAATCAACTATATAATCTGTTCCAGCAGCTAACTCCCTTCCGTTAAGCAAAACTTTCACAGAATTTTCCACAACATTAAATCCAAGCTGGTAAATAGATGTAACATCACCTGTACTTTTCCCATTCATCAACCATTTATCAGGCGCTTTATCCTGCCTTGCAAAAGTTTTTGTTGTGTCGTAAATAGATTGATACGTTAAAGTGTCAAATTCAACAGGAATATCTCTTCCGAAAGGTTCTAGGGTGGGAAATATTATTTCACCTGTTTCTGTATAGATGGTAAAATTAGGTCGCCAATCAAAAACATTATCGGGAGTAGAACTTCCCCCTGAACCTAGTTGATCGAATCCAAATGCCTCCAGCAGCCTAACAGTTCCGTTTCCTGTTGGCCATTCATCAGTCGGTTCCTGCCCAACAATTTCACGCTTTATTTTAAATTCAAATCCATCTTGCTTAATATTCCTGGAGCCGGTTGGATAAATATTTTTAAGCTGCAGCTTCCATGCCTGTTCGTAATCACCGCCTGGTTGAAGGTTTTGTGGTTTTACTAGTTTTAAAATTAACCTTTTAGAAGTATCAGAGCTGGCAGTACGCAGGAATTCACCATAAAATATATCGTCTTCCGATCCAGTACCATTTTCCTGTCTGAATGAAACTGCAATTATATCCTGTTGATTAAGAGCGGTTTTAAAAGTGATGAAACCTGTTTCGGGATGAAGTGTGTAATCTACGCCAGGAGATAACAATAGAAACCTTCCCGAGGCATTCCTTCCCGGTGTAGGATTTGCAATATCTTCTCGTAAAGATTCAGGATATACTCCTCCGGAAGAAATAGAATTGAAGATCAATATAACAATTAGCTTTACGTTCTTTAGATGGATCTATTGAGATTACATTTATAGATTTCCAGACTTCAATCTCTGTTACCAGGTATTGGTTATTGATTGTGGGAGGAATATTCCCGTGATAGTTTTCAAATAAATTTAGTTCCCGGCTTGCGTAAACAGTATCTATAAAGTAGTGATTGTCAGAATAATCGTAAGCTCTAACATCATAGTCCTGTGCAGTGGATCCGCCTGAAACAGAGACCTCCTTGGTTTCACCCTTTTTCTGGCTTGCTATAGTGGTAAGACTGAAAGGACCAAGCTTGAAATGTGCTTTAATGCCAAAAAGGGCTTCTGCACCTCCGACTAAAGAAGATGTTTGCATAGAAACGTTTCCGGCTTCAATAGATTGAATTATTTCATCATCGTACCCGGTATATTTTAATTTTAACTGGTTTTCGTATTCAAAAGTTCTTTCAGTATTCCAGTCTGCATTAATATTTAACTTATCACCAATCGTTCCGTTAACATTTATCTGTACCGTCTGTTTAAAATCGGGTTCATTACGTGTGTTGCCCAACCTGGAAGCAGTTACACCTTCTGTAGTTTCGTTCCTCCATGCACCGTGGATTGTAACATTTCCACCTATCTTCAAACTTATCTTCGGTTCACCAAATATGCTTAAAACTCCAACACTGGGAAGTGGAATTTCAAAATCGGTAAGGCTGGTAATTAATTCACCAAGCCCAACCTTGGTATCTTTAAGTTTGTACTCGTATCCTAATTGTTCCCAGTTCACTCTTTCCCGCAGCGCAAGTTTCATCCCGATATAATCTTCAATAGGCATTCGCAGTTTTATTTTTGTTTCCTGCGATGCAGTTAGTTCGCGAATTTCAACATACTTTCCTGTAGAATCTAGTGTCAATTATTCTTCGTCTAAATGTTGGAGAAGGTTTAACAAAAAATTTCGATTCCTGTTTTTCTTTTAATTCTACATAAGGTTCATCTTCTCTTTGATAACGAAAGTATTTTAATCGGTTCGTAGAATCTAATCCCATCTCGTAAAGCCGTAGTGAATCCAGGTTAACCGGAATGGAATCTTTTGGAGCCAATGTTGAATCCTGATTAACTAAAGTTGAATCGAGTTGAATTGAAATGGAATCGCTTGTAATGAAAGTAGAATCAGAAAGAATAGAAGTTGAATCAGGGTGAACAAATAATGAGTCTTCCAAAACTAATGTTGAATCCATAACTGCCTCACCTTCAGTACTATCTGCTAAGAGAGGAGTTTCATTAATAACCGGTTCAGTTACATTTTCAAATGTCGGAAGAAGATCAGAAAGATCGAGTGATTTTACATCTCCGGAATTTGAAAATGAAGGTTCAACATTTTCAACCGATGCTTTATCATTTATATCGGAATCATATTTTTCGGAGACTATTCTAAAACAAGTATCGAACAACATTTCCTTATTTACCTGGGAATTAAATGTGGTCTTGAATCCCAGGTTAACACCTGCATAAAAAAGGAGAGCAAAAAGCAGAGAGATACGGAGAATCTCACGAAAAAGATTTACAACTCTATTTTTGATAGAATTTTGCAGAATATGTGTTTTAATTAGTTGAATAAAAAAGAACTGTAAAAATTACTCGATAGATTTCCTTTTATATTATTTTTAGCGTAAAAAGTTAGATAATTCAAATAATATTATCAACACTATCCCACTAAATAAATCAAAATAGTCACTTAAAAGTTATAGTTTTAGTAGAAATCAAAAGAGGTAATTATTTATCGCTGAACATTTTATCAACAATTTACTAAAACCATTTGCGATGCTTCTCTTCCACTTTTTACCGCACTTTCAATTGTTGCAGGTAATCCTGTATCAACCCAGTCGCCGGCAAGTATAAGATTTTTAATTCCTGGTTTGTTGTAAAGGTCTTTTGTTCATCGTATCATTCGAAGGAATGAACGTAGCACGTTTTTCTTTTATTACTTTGTAACCGGTAATCATATCTTTATCCAGGTTAACATATTTCTGCAACTCGCTGCAAACCATTTCAAACAGTTCTTCATCGTCTTTTTTAATAAATTCATCAGCATCACTTATAACCAGGTTAAGATGGCTGCCTTTATTAAATATCCAGTGAACAGGTGAACCGATTAATCCGTAAAAATTTTTAGTTAAAGGATTTTCTTTCAGCCAAATATGAATGTTAAGAATTGATGAATAACTTAGTCCCGGATTTTTTATTAGTAGATTCATCCGCAATTATTTTTTCCAAAGCAAAATGCGGGATGGCGGAAATAACAAAATCAAAATCATCATAAACTTTTTCCGTGGTTACAACTTTTTCAATTTTTCCCCCGTTGTAAACTAATTCTGTTACCGGCGAAGATAGGTTTATACTTCCACCGTTTCTTTCGATGAATAACTTTGCAGGCTCACAATAAGTTTCGCTTAACCCGTACTTTGGTAAAATTATTGTAGCAGCAAAATTTCCATTTAGAAAAATTTCTTTTAAAATATCAACAAACATTTTCGCTGATGCTTTTTTAATGTTTGTGTTAAGTGCACCAATTGCCAGGATTTTCCAAAACGCTTCAATCACTTGCTCATCCTGTTTTTCCTTCACCAGCCAATCGTATACAGTCATCCCGCTTAATTTTTTCATTGAATAGAATGGGAGTTTTGAAAATATTTTTAACAGTTTTATTCGGTTTTTAAAACTGATCGCCTTAAACTTTAACATGCCAATCAAAAGATTAAGCGGGTAGAACAGCGGAGCACTTTTTAGCGGTATTAGTTGAAAATTTTCTTTTACAAAATTTACTTCCAGCTTATCCTGGTATAACAGGTTTTTATCAGCCCCTATTAATTTTAAGAAGTTAAGTGTTTCTTTATAGCACCCCATCAAGAATATGCTGACCGTTATCAATAACCGTGTTTGTTTTATTATCAAGGAAAGAATATGCCCTGCCCCCTAATTTTGGGGAAGCTTCAAGAAGCTGAACGGTGTAACCACTACTGCTAAGAAATGCTGCGGTAGAAAGACCGGCAAAACCTCCCCCGATTACTATACACTTTTTTTTTTCATTAATAAACTAAACTGTATTTTGCCCAAACCCCAACGGATATACCAACTTTTTGGAAAGTGGAAACTTTAATGTTGTTGTTGTAAACATCATAATCTACATCAACAATTTTACCCAGCATTTTATAATAGATATGCTGCATAGCTCTTGCCGCAAACATCTCGGCTTTATCTTCAATGTTTAAACTTGCAGTAGCTTTATCAAAATATTCTTTAGCTCTATCACTCTCGTACTTCATCATCTCTGTAAAATTGCTGTTGTATGTCTGGTTTAAAATATCATTCTCGTTGTAATTAAATTTTTTAAGATCTTCCTGCGGAAGATATATCCTTCCGTTTTCAGCATCTTTTTTAATATCGCGTAAGATATTAGTTAGCTGTAATGCTATCCCCAGGTTAATTGCAAAATCGCGTGTGGAGGCATGTTTATAACCAAAAATTTCAACACACATTAAACCTACTGTGGAGGCAACACGGTAACAGTATAACTGCAGATCATCAAAAGTAAGGTAGCGGTTTTTCTGCAGATCCATTTCCATTCCTTTCAGCAATTCAAAAAACGGTTCTAAAGGAATGTTAAACTTTTGAATGGTTGAAGAGAGTTTGTTTAATATAAGATATTCAGAGTGACCGGAGAAAGATTTTTCCAGTTCTATTCTCCACTTGCGTAATTTTTCATACTTTAATGAAGCCGGGTCATTGCCTTCATCAACAATGTCATCTGTCTGCCTGCAAAAAGCATAAACAGTATTCATCGCATCGCGCTTTGCGGAAGGAAGCAAGTTAAATGCATAGTAAAAGCTGCTGTTGCTTTTTTTTGATATTTCTTTTGCGATATCAGTCATACATTAAAAATAGTCGCGAAAAATAACTTTATAAAATCTTTTTTTCTTAAAACTGGTCGTTTATTCAAAACATCGAAATTGCTTTTCAGTAATTCTATCAAGTATTGCTTCACCGCCTCTTACTGTCCAGTTTACTTCAAGTTTAAGTCCGCCTTTTAACAATTTCAATAATTTCTTTCCTTCATTAAACAATAACCGTGCCCGATCAACATTGAAACTTACTAGCTTTTGAAAATTAAGATTATTTTCATTTAACTCAAACATTTTTTCTGTGACCTCATATTTTTCCATTTCATCCTGCGGGTAATAAATTCTTCCCCTGTTAAAATCCAACTTAGTATCTTGAAAAAAATTAGTTAACTGAAGAGCAGTACATATTTTATCCGAGTAGTTATAAGCATCTTTATTCCTCACATTAAAAATTTCCAATATAAGTCTGCCAACTGGGTTAGCGGAGTGATTACAGTAATTTAGAATTTCTTCATAATTACCATACCGTTTTTTAACAACATCCTGCTTGAAAGCATATAAAAGATCAGTAAAATGTTTAGGAGTAAGATTTAAAACGGTAATGGTTTCGCTTAGAGCAGAAAAAAAATCTGAATCAGTGTTTACCGTTAAGTGCCTGATTAAACTTTAGTTCAAACTCATTCAGTTGAAAAAGACGGGACGTCTGGTTTCTCATTTCCTTCATCAGCAATATCATCTGCACTTCGTGCAAACCAATAAATAATTGCAACATGCTTTCTTAATCTTTTGGGAACAAAGAAAGAAACAACAGGAAAATTTTCATAGTGCGATTTTGCTAAATCGAGAGCTTTGATATAACCGATTGCACTATCCAGGTTTGATTCAGTTGAAATGGACAACCTTATAGAATCTCCAATTTTTGTTTTCTGATAATAAAATATCCTTTTTCAATTATCAATAGTTACTTAAAAACTTATTAGAAATAAAGCAAAATTTTTATAGAATTGGTTCAGCTATATCAATTTGAGATTTAAAGAGATAATTCTTTCTTTAGATTTTAATCATTATTTCAACATTTTTTTTGGAACGGTAATTGAATTAATGGTTTTGTGATAGAACTCTTCCGATCAGTTTTGGAACAGTTCCCACATTGTGTCAAAAATCATAAAAATAATATTTAATTAAACATCTTTTACAGGCAGAGCTATGGAAGATTTTGAGAAAAAAATATGTGCTGATGTAATTGTTGAGATGGTTAATTTAACGCGTGCTACCTGGAAAGAGGCTGGAGAGCTTAAGAAAATCCTTGATGAAGATGTATTGTTAAAGTACAGAAGGATTGTTGTTGATATAAGCAAATGTGAGTTTATGGATTCAACATTTTTAGGAGCTCTTGTAGTTGCCCAGAAAAAAATTACACAATTGGGTGGAGAAATTAAACTGGTAGAACCTCTCGATGGTAATGCACGAATTGTTGGAAAAAGCTTGTACATTAAAGTTATTCGATTCATATACAACTCAAAGAGAAGCAATAGAAAGTTTCAGCTTCAGCATGGAACACAAAAATCCTCATCCGTTAAGGGCTCAAAAGATTTTATAAATCCCAACTCATTTCCAGTGCCCGAAGGGGGACTCGAACCCCCACTGGCTTGCGCCAACTAGACCCTGAACCTAGCGTGTCTACCAATTTCACCATCCGGGCAAAAATAAATTAAGATTGCTAAAAATATAATTCTAAGTTCTATATTCCTATCACCAATCGCTGTCACCCACACTGTTTTCCTTAATAATCCTGTTATAATCAGTATGAATTTCACACACAGGAGGAATTTGATTCATTTTAACAATGTCTTCCACAATATCTAAACAATATTCACTCGCAATCCGGGAATCACCAAGGTCCATAGTCTCTTTACAAAACGAAATGGTTTCAATACCATTTGCCAACTCAAAATACTTAACAGGAATGTTAAGATTTTTATAAGCTTCTTCCATAAACATAGCCCAGATAGGAAGCGATGCTTTTGCGCCCTGCCCATACCAACCGGTAAACTTAACCCTGTGATCATCAAAACCAACCCAAACACCCCCAACAAGTTGTGGTGTGTAACCAACAAACCAGGCATCAGAATAATCTTGTGTAGTTCCGGTTTTACCAGCAGCGGGATATTGAAAATAACGACGCACACCTGCGCCGGTTCCATAATCAACAACATCCTTCATCATATCGACAATTATTGAAGCTGTTTCCGGAGATATTGCCTGCACAACTTCCGGCACAAATTGTTCTATAAGAATCCCGTTTTTATCTTCAATTTTAAGAATTGAAATCGGTTCGGTATGTACGCCTCTGTTAACAAATGTTCCAAACGCTGATGTAATTTCTAGTGGCGATACTTCTGAAGTGCCAAGTGCAATTGATGGGAAAGGCTCGAGATGTGATTTTATTCCCATCCTTTGTGCAATCTTAACAACCTGGTTGGGAGGAGCTATTTCGCTTATGGTCATTCTTCCTGTAATAACATTTAAGGATTTTGCCAATCCCCATCTAAAGGTTACATAACCCCCATACTCTCCATCAGAATTTGAAGGAGACCAGCCGTTGTAATCAAACTTTTGGTTAAGAAGAGTATATGCAGGAAAGTAACCGTTTTCTATTGCAGTTGTGTAAACAAACGGTTTGAAAGAAGAACCGGGCTGTCGTTTAATCCCGGTTACATGATTCAAGCCCCTTCCGAATTCCTGGTTCTCTCCGCCAACCATCGCTTTAATGTAACCGGTTTTCGGATCGATAACCACAAATCCTACTTCCACCTTAGTTGCAATAGTTTTAACCGAATCTACGAATGCTTCATCATTTTTTAAACGGTTATAAACCATCGCTTTTTCATCCGCTGTTTCTGCATTCCTGTAAAGCCGCGATTCTTTAACTGCTTTATCAATTAAGCTTTCCAGCAGATCTTTATTCCTGGTCCATTTCCAGTTTTCATTAAACAGCTTTTGATATTCTTCAATATGCTTTGCTGATACGGTGTTCGCTATCTTTTGCATATTCAGATCTAAAGTAGTGTAGATATTTAATCCATCACGGTAAAGATCATACTCATATTCATCCGCTAAACCGGAAAGCTGCTGCCTTAAATATTCCATAAAATGAGGTGCATCGGTTTTTAACACACTCATGCTTTCAGTGCTAAGTACAATTGGCTCTTCTTTCAGCTTCTCATATTCCTGCTCATCAAGCATACCTGTAACTACCATATTGTGCAATACAAGATTACGCCTGGCAAAAGAATTATCATAATTGGAAACAGGATCGTAATCTCTGGGTGATTTTAATAGTGCAATAAAAACTGCAGATTCAGATAAAGTTAGTTCGCTCGCTTTTTTATTAAAATAAACTTGTGCACCTGCTTCAATGCCGTAAGCACTTTTACCGAAGTATGATACATTCAGATATAATTCAAGTATTTCTTTCTTTGTAAATCGTTTTTCTATTTGAATTGCAGACAGCCACTCCCTGATTTTTCTTACACCTACATCAATCTTATTTTCCTCGAGAGTTTTAAGTTCGTACAGGTTTTTTGCCAATTGTTGTGTAATAGTACTAGCGCCCTCGCGAGAAAAAGTTACAATATTTTTTATCATTGCTTTAAAAAATCTTGGCAGGTCAACTCCCCAGTGATCAAAAAACTTCCTGTCTTCGGTAGCAATAAGTGCATTAATAAGGTGCGGTGGTAAACTATCCAGGTCAGTCTCTATTCTGTTCTCAATAAAAAACTGCCCCAGCAATTCGCCGTCAGCAGTGAAGACTTTACTTGCAAGATTTGGACGCGGGTTTTCCAATTCCTCCAGGGAAGGAATTCCGCTGTAAATATATATACCAAATACAATCAGGAGAGCAATCAAAGTTCCGGATATTATAATCCATTTTGATTTTTTCCCCTTACTCATTTTTTTTGACTTTTTGTTTCTATGCATTGAATCATTAAAATATTTATTGTATTCATCTTCAGGAATATTTTCTCTACTAAAATTAACCCCAGTTTATTATTTTAAATCCTTCTTTGTTAAAAATTCCATAACAAGGTTCATCCAGCCAGGAACCAAGATTTATATAACAGCCGTTGTTATAATTTTTAAACACTTTTTTGTGCAGATGTCCAAAAATTACATAATCGGAACCTTGATCAATTTTTTTCTTAGCAGCTTCAAATAATCCATCAACTTCACCATAGTCTTTGTTAGCTGTGTATTCCCTGCTCGATTTACTTGTGCGGCTTGCCAGCCAAATTCCAAAATCCGGGTGAAGCAACGAATACATCCACTGCGTAACCTTGTTTCTTAAAACCCATTTTAAAATTTTATATCCAGTATCATTCTCAACCATTCCATCGCCATGACCAATAAAAAACTTCTTCTCGTATAGTGAAAATTTAACGGCATCCCTATACATTATGGCACCAATTTCTTTTTCAAAAAAATCGCGATGTAAAAAATCGTGATTGCCGATAAAATAATGAACTTTTATTCCTTTATCCGTAAGATTTTTCAGCGCAGTTAATGTTCTAAAATATCCTTTTTGATAAACTCTTTTATACTCAAACCAATAATCAAAAAGATCACCGACAATAAAAAGCTCGTCACAATTAGATTCAGCAAATTCAAGGAAATTTACGAGGAGTTTCTCTTTTTCCTCTTCAACTTCCTTTGACTGCAATCCAAGGTGAATATCCGAAATAAATAAATACTGCTTACTCACATATTCCAACAAAATTTGTAACTACTTTTTAAAAGTAGTGATATGCTGTCTGAAATAAAATATAATTAATCTCTTCTAAAGTTCCCGTGCACTCATTAATAGCCAATTATCCGGATTTAAAATTACAAATTTCACTTTATCAATTGTCAGTATTTCTATTTGCGTCTCCCTTGAATTAATCTTAAAAAGATATCTCTCCTCCTCTCCGTTTTCCAATTGTATTAAAACTTCAAGCGGAAAATGATAGGTATCATATTCTTTCTGCACCTGGAATAAGATTAAACTATTTTTATATTCATCTCCATCTTTTTCTGATTTCCATTCATACTCGAGTTCAATTTCTCCTTCACCATTTATCCACTGATCGAAAAACTTATCCAAATTCTTGCCTGATACCTGCTCGCTAATTTCCTGGAAATCTGCAGTTGATGCATTCCGATATTTATATTTTTCGAAATACCCTCTTAAAACTTTGAAGAAAGCAGAATCACCTATTTCATTGCGAAGCATATGCAGAACCCATGCTCCTTTATTATAAACTGTGCTGGTAAATAGAAATGATCCCGGAGAAGATAATCTACCCGGAAAGTTATCCCTGTAATTACTTATCATCGTAGATTGCAAAGCACCCTTACCGGATTTAAATTCATAATAAAGTGCTTCAGAATAGGTTGAGAAACCTTCATTTAACCATATATCTTTCCAGGATTTAGGTCCAACGGCATCACCCCACCAATGATGAGCTAGTTCGTGAATAAGAACATCCTCAAAGTATTTACTTCCTGTAATAATATTGGAAGCAACACCTGTAATTGTTTGATGCTCCATTGCTCCCGCTTGCCATAAAAACTCTGCTATACCATACTTCTCATCCATAAATGGATACTCTCCAAATGTTTCTGCAAAAAATCTTATATACTCAGGATGCTCCGCAAAATCGATTTTTGCCTCCTCCAACTTCTCCTGTGAAACATAATACTGAAGAGAGAGTGTATCTGTTCCATCTAGAGAAACATATTCATCCGAGAAAGTTTCATAATCCGATGAATAAATAGCAATAAGATAAGTTGAGATTGGATAGACAGTTTTCCAATGATATGTTTTCCGGCTGCCGTTAGTTTTCACATTAACCAGGTTTCCGTTTGATAAAGATATATTTGAAGAGTCGTTTGTTATTTTCATATCGAGCAGAGCTTTATCAGTTGGAAAATCGTTGCAAGGAAACCATGTTGAAGCATAATTCGGTTCACTTAAATTATAAATAAATGAATTCCCGTTTTTCTTCCCGAATACGAAGCCGGATAGTCCTGCCTTCTTTGGAGTTCCACTATAACTAACTTTTAAGGCAAAAGTATCTATACCAGGTTCTGTAATGGGCACTGTAAACCGGGTACCTTCACAAATAAATTCTGTTTGAATATTATTGAGCTTTACTTCGGTAATTTTAAAATTATCATAGAAATTCAATTCAATAACTTCCAGATTTCTATTTATGAGCTTTCCTTTAATTAGAGCCACTGCTTTAAATTTTTTATCATCCGGGTAAAGATCAAACGATAGATCGTAATGGAGAATATCTATCTTCCTCTGATTTTCAGAAATGTAGTCATCATCTAGCTGCGCAACAAAATAAGGAAGATCGTGAACAATAAGTTTGCTTGTTTTCCTCGATAAATCTTGAGGATTAATTTCAGCTAGTACAATATTTTGGATGGTATCCTGGTTAAAGAATAAACAAACCAAGATTGTAGTAAAGATTATTTTCTTAAAAATTCTCATTGAACTCATCCGTATTAAAGATAAAAAATTAATTGATACTTTATATTAACAATTTCTTTAATTGCCAATCAAATCATATTTATATATCTTTTATATTATAATAATTAGAGAGTTCGATGTCTTTTCCCGGTTCTTCTATATTACGAGATACACTAACAATGTTGTTGGCAGGCGGACAAGGCGAAAGATTGTACCCGTTGACAAAGTTACGCAGTAAACCGGCTGTACCTTTCGGCGGAAAGTATAGAATAGTAGATTTTTCTCTCTCCAATTGCTTAAATTCTGGCTTAAGAAGAATTTATGTCCTCACTCAATACAAATCCGATTCTTTAAACCAACACATTTTTGAAGCGTGGAGTATCTTTAATCCAGAACTGGGGGAATTTATTTACTCAGTTCCTCCTCAGCGAAAAATGAATAATGACTGGTACCTCGGTACAGCAAATGCCATTTATCAGAATAAAAATTTATTTTCTTCGGAAAGAAAAGCTGAGCGAGTGCTTATTCTTGGGGGAGATCATATATATAAAATGGATTACCTAAAACTTTTACAATACCACGAGGATACCAATGCAGATCTATCCATTGCATGCCTTGAAGTTCCAAAATATGAAGCAAGCAGGTTTGGTATTGTTGGTGTAGATAAGAATCACCTAGTTCAATCTTTTATAGAAAAACCGGAAAAACCGCCTGAAATTCCAGATAAAAAGGGATACTCCTTTGTAAATATGGGAATTTATGTTTTTAATGCTAAAGTGCTCACTGAAATCTTTAACGAAATGGAACAAGAAAAAATTGAAAGTAATGATTTTGGGCATGATATAATTCCTTATATGGTAAAACATAATCGAAATGTTTATGCTTATAAGTTTATTGACGAGAATAAAAAATCGCAGCCATACTGGAAAGATATTGGAACATTGGATAGTTATTATGCTGCCAGCATCGATTTGCTTAGCATAACACCAGATTTTAATCTTTACGATTCCCACTGGCCTATGCGCACCTACCAATACCAGTTCCCTCCTGCTAAAACCGTTTCACACGAAGGTGAAAGAGTAGGACGTGGAATTAATTCGCTTATTTGTGATGGTTCAATTGTATCTGGTGGTTTGGTTGAAAGATCGCTCATTGGACCGAACGTTAAGATTAACAGTTTTTCTTATGTTACCGATTCCATAATTATGAACAACTGTGACATAGGAAGGCATGCAAGAATTAGAAGAGCTATTATTGATAAGAATGTTGAAGTGCCTGAAGGTTACGAAATTGGTTTTGATCTTGAAGGTGATAAAAAGAAATTTACTGTTACCGAAACCGGAATTGTTGTTATAGGTAAGAATGAAATCCTTCCTGTATAAATTAGAATGAATAATTTGACCTTGCTTTAAATCACATCGTTTTACTTCTATATAATAATACTTGACATGTTCCTTTTTTTTTAGGACTTTCCTTTAAGGGTATTCAAGCAATTCTTCTAAAATTTTTAAAATGAATTCTGCATTAGAAAACAAAATAAAAAACCTACCGGTTAAGCCCGGAGTTTACCAGTTCCTTAATGATAAAGGAAAAATTCTTTATGTGGGTAAAGCACGTAATTTAAGAAGCCGTGTACGGAGTTATTTTCGTTCCAAACCTGAAAATGCCAAAACTGAAGCCCTGAGAAAAAAGATACATGATTTTGAACTAGTTGTAACCGATACGGAAGTTGAAGCTCTGGTTTTAGAAAGCAACTTAATAAAGGAATTAAAACCAAGGTACAACGTAGATCTGAAGGATGATAAATCGTTTCCATTTATTAAAGTTACCAGCGAGCCCTACCCGCGTGTCTATTCAACAAGAAGAGTTATAAAGGATGGCTCAAAATATTTTGGTCCTTACACAAGCGTTAAAAGTATGAAGGCAGCTTTAAGAATGGTTAATGAAATATTCAGAATTAGAAGCTGCAAGTATGATATAAATGATGAATCGATTGCAAATAAAAAGTACAAGCTGTGTCTCGATTATCATATAAAAAAATGCGACGGACCTTGCGAAGGATTGGTTTCTGAAAAAGAATACAACGAAATGGTTGATGAGGTTGTTAAGGTTATTCGCGGAAAAACCGATGAGCTTATAAAAGAACTTGAAGTTAAGATGAACTCTGCTTCTGAAAAAATGGATTATGAAAAAGCTGGAGAAATACGAGATAAAGTTGATCAACTTAAAGCAATATCAAGCAAGCAAAAAATAGTGAGCAACGATTTTGAAGACCGTGATGTTATTTCAATTGCATATGAAGATAAAGATTCTGCCTGTTCAATATTTAATATTAGAAACGGAAAGCTCGTTGGTAAAAAACAATTAAAGCTTGGTCTTAAAGGCGGCGAAGAACCAGATGAAATTTATAACTCGGCAATCAAATTTTATTACGGTGAGCATACAGAGATTCCAAAAGAAATTCTTTTAGAAATTGAGCCATCTGATATAAAAATTTTGGAAGAGTGGTTGAACTTAAAAGCTGAGCGAAAAGTAAAATTTTTTATACCACAACGCGGAGATTTAAAATCACTTGTTAAGATGTGCGGCGCAAACGCTATGCTCCAGCTTAAAGAAATTCAGCTTCAAAAAATGAAAAAGGAAGGAAATGTTCCTTACGCACTTTCTGCTTTACAGAGAGATCTTCGACTTAAAAAATCTTCCTCGCAGAATTGAATGCTTCGATAACTCTAACATACAGGGTGCGGATGCAGTTGCAGGTATGGTTGTTTTTGTTGATGGAAAACCGAAAAAAAGTGAGTATAAAAAGTTTATCATAAAAGAAGTTGAAGGACCTGATGACTTTGCGAGTATGCGTGAAGTGATTAAAAGAAGATACACCCGTGTCCTTGAAAATGGAGAATCTCTTCCCGATTTAATTATTGTTGATGGCGGGAAAGGACAGTTATCAAGTTCTGTAGAAGTTTTAAATAATCTCGGAATAAAACACTACAATATTATTGGTCTCGCAAAGAGACTAGAAGAAGTCTTCTTCCCCGGAAATCCTGAGCCGGAATCTATTCCAAAAACTTCATCCGGATTAAAATTATTGCAAAAAATAAGGGATGAAGCGCATCGTTTTGCAATTACTTTCCATAGAAGCAGGAGATCTAAAAGAACAATAAAAACGGAATTAACGGATATAAAAGGAATAGGCGAAGCTACGGCACAGAAATTGTTAAAAGTGCTGGGAAGCGTTGAAACAATTAAAAAATCCGACCAAAAGGAATTAACAGAAGTTGTTGGCGCTCAAAAAGCTAAGCTAATAAAAAACTATTTCAACAATACTTAAGCGATGATTAAAATTCCGTTTGCAATATTATCTGTATCAATTTTATTGATCAACAGCAACCTGCAATGGTACGTTCCACAGCTGCCTGAAGTAAAAACTATCCAGGTTAAAATTAATCCGCTGGTTAAATATGATTTCAGGAACCTGCGCGATACTCTTTACACGATGGAAGATAATATTATTGAAGTTAATCTTTTAACTCAACATGCAAAATTGATTTCACGGAATGGACTGATTAAAGAGTTTCCTATTTCCAGCGGAACTAAAAGAATTGAAGAAGGATTAGATACACGCGAAGGATTGTTTACTCTTCACTGGAAAAGTAAAAAATTATATTCTGAACAATTTGATAGCACTGTAATACTAAACTGGATGGGTTTTAACGGCGGTATTGGTTTTCATGCATTACTTGGTACAAGGTATTATAAATATCTTGGCAAGAAGAATGTGTCGCACGGCTGTGTAAGAATGAGCCGGGAAGATGCAGCAGAGATGTACAGCATTGTTGAAAAAGGAACACCTGTGCTTGTACACAGCGGAAACAGTGCAATTACAATTGCGTTTGGTGAAGAAGGAACGGTTTACAAATATTACGATTATAAAACTTTACATAAAATTATGCCTGCAAGATTTGAGCTGATTAACAGCGGCAAATTATTTGGTGAGCAGTCTGCCGAAACTTCTTATTGATGAAGAGAATGTATGGCACAGCGGATTACCGATTGGTGATTCAAAAAAAATACCTTCCAAACAGTTTATAAAACCTGGATTTCCTTTTTGTGGATTAAAATTGAATGATGCAGAAATAATTGGAGTTAATATCTAAAGGAAAAGATAAAGAGTATTTAACTTTAAACTACTACCTCGATTCATCAGTTCAGTAAATTATTTTTTTTCTTTTTTCTTTTCTCTTTTTTCTGCCTTTTTTTCCTTCAAGGATTTTTTCGGTTCTTTCTTTGTTCCTTTTTTAGCGTCCCGACCTTTGCTCATTTTAGTTTCTCCTTTTGATTAGAATTGATTTTCTCGTTTAGAATTTTGATTATTTTCAATTCTTTTTATTTTGTTTAAGCATTCAAACATCCTGTGAATTAACTTTTAATCACTCAAGCGAAATACGATTCAAAAATATATGATTATATATATTAAGTAAATAGTGCAAAAGTATGAAAAATGGATTACATTCTTAGCCGGGTTCACTTACTTAATACTTAAACATAGCTTTCGGATATTTTTTTGAAATGAAACCCATAAATCGTAAACAGTATTGCTAATGAAAACAGCTGCGGTTTACTGAAATAGTGACCAGAAAAATAATTTCCAGTAATAAATTCTTTCTTCACCGATAACTCCCAGTTTAAATATTGATCTGAACAACGCAAGAATATAATTTGGATTAAGATGAAATACTTTTTTCTTCTTTGGCTCAAATTCTTTCATAAACCTCATCACACGTTCATAATAATATTTAGGCGAATAGATTTTATCCAGGATTTTCTGATAACCATCGAGAAGTGCTTTTGAATCCATCTGTGGAATAAAGTTGATTGAAAAGTCTGTGTTATTGCCTGTAAAATCTTTTAGCATTCTTCCTTCATCTTCTAATCTTTTCTGAAGCTTTGTTCCTTTCGGTGCATTTAATAAACCAACCATTGCTGTTACTATTCCGCTCTTCTGAATAAAGTTTGTAAGCTCTTCAAATATTTTCGGAGGATCATTATCAAATCCAACAATAAATCCTCCCTGAACTTCCAAACCTGCATCCTGAATTTTCTTAACACTTGCAATTAAATCACGATTTGTATTCTGAGGTTTATTACACTCAATAAGGCTCTCTTCGTTTGGAGATTCGATACCAATAAATACTGCTTCAAAACCTGCTTTAGCCATTTGATTCATCAGTATATCATCATCGGCAAGATTAATAGAAGCTTCTGTATTAAGGTAAAATGGATTTTTTCTTTTTACCATCCAATCAGCTATTGCCGGAAGAATTTCTTTTTTCAATTTTGATTTATTCCCGATGAAATTATCATCGACAAAGAAAACAGGTCCACGCCACCCAGTAAAATACAATGCATCTAATTCAGCTATGACTTGTTCCCTGGTTTTTGTTCTCGGTTTTCTGCCATATAAGAACAGTTATATCACAGAAATCACAATCGAAAGGACAACCGCGTGAATACTGAATATTCATTGATGTGTAATTTTTTATCGAAACAATATCCCAGAGAGGTAATGGGGTTGTTGTAATATCCGCCCATTCTTCCGATGTATATTTATGTTTTGGTTTTCCTTCATTCAGATCATTAAGAAATTGCGGAAGCGTAATTTCAGCTTCATTTAGAACAAGATGATCAACGTTTTCGTAATATTCAGAACTGCTTGTAAATAAAGGTCCGCCAGCAACAATTTTTGTGTTTAACTTTTTACATCTTTGAATAATTTTATTTGCGGAATCACTTTGAATTGACATTGCGCTGATGAAAACATAATCCGCCCAAAGAATATTTTCATCTTCCAACCTGGCTGCATTCATATCAATTAGTTTTTTATTCCAATCTTTTGGAAGCATTGCAGCAACTGTAAGTAATCCTAAAGGTGGAAAACTTGCTTTCTTTGATACAAATTTCAGGGCATGTTTAAAACTCCAGAATGTATCCGGATACAGCGGATAAACTAAAAGAATATTCATTTACTCTCTCCTAGACTTATATTAAAAACATAAAATATTTTCTAAGGAATCTTAATGTTAGTAGAGACTAAAATTCTTAAATTATCTAGCCGTGATAAGTTTAGAACTCAGATAACTAAATCACTTAAATTTATTTAAGAACTACTAATATTCCCTAATTCATCCATTGGAACTCTACTACTTTTTAACATAGAATTCGCCACGAGTATATGCGCGGTGAATTATAGATTTTTTTCTTCCTGTTTTATTGTAGCCATTAGCAATCATTAAGGAAGCTGACCATTGCTCCTATACACTGCTTAACCCTTCCGGTAAAATTGAATCCTCTTCTCTTCCTTGCTTCGTTAAAACAAACCTCGGCTACACTTGTTACTGCCGGCATTCCATATTCTGTTAAAATCATTGCCTGGATAAAAGTTTCGGGCTTCATTACTATATCAAAAAGAAACCTTCCCTCACCTCTTGCGAGCCCTGCAAATTGCGGATAAGTATCTGCAAATTCCTTTAACTCCGGAATATTGATTACCTTAGTATAAGTTTTAGTTCTCATTCTTACACCTTCCAAATTATCAATTTCATTATTAACAGGTGCAATATATGCAACTAATAATAAATATTCATTACAATTTTATTTGCCTGAGTGCAATGTTTAATTTTAAATTAAAAGATGGTAAGATATTTTAAGAAAATGAAGAAATGTGAACCCCGAAAGTTAATATGGGAGTAGTGAGCGAAAAACTATTTAAGCCGAATCGTATTTCTTAATAACCAATTTTTATTATCCCAGGTATTCCTTAAGCTTCTTACTTCTTTTAGAAATACGTAATTTTCTTAAGGCTTTTTCCTTAATCTGTCTTATTCGTTCTCTGGTAAGATTAAATTTTTCGCCTATCTCTTCTAAAGTAGCCTTTTGATTAGTCCCAATTCCAAAAGAGAGTCTTATTACTTCTGCTTCTCTTTCTGTAAGAGTAGAAAGGATATTTGCAACTTCATTCTTTAGAGAATCATTTATCAAATCTCTGTCTGGCATAGATTGATTTTCATTGTGAAGGACATCCATTAGTGTAGATTTATTTTCATCACCACTCTTTAGAGGTGCATCCATCGAAACGTGACGCCCGGAAATCTGCAGTGCATAAGCTACTTCGTCTGTAGTCATATCAAGAATTTTTGCAAGCTCTTCAGCAGTTGGTTTTCTTTCAAATTCCTGTTCAAGATTCCTGTATGCCTTGCTTATCTTGGTAAGATCTCCAACACGGTTAAGAGGAAGACGAACAACCCGTGATTGATCGGCGATTGCAGACATTATTCCCTGCCTTATCCACCATACTGCATACGAGATAAATTTGAAACCTCTTGTTTCATCAAATCGTTTTGCAGCTTTAATCAACCCAACGTTACCTTCATTTATTAAATCGCCAAGCGAAAGACCCTGATTTTGATACATCTTGGCAACGGAAACCACGAATCTTAAATTAGCCAAAACTAATTTATCCGTGGCATCTTCATCCCCATTCTTAATCTTAATAGCTAATTCAATCTCTTCATCAGCAGTTAAAAGATCAATCTTACTAACTTCCTGGAAGTATTGATCTAAAGATTTGCTTTCGCGGTTTGTTAATTGCCTTGTTATTTTCAATCTGAACCGTCTCTATTTATAAGATTTATATAAAATGGATTGTTTGCGGAATTATTAAACGGGAAGACAAGAGTAATGCCGTTAAAATTCTACATGTTTTATTTGATTAACCAGAACTGCTGTTAATAAAATAAAATGTTATTCATCTACTTCAAGCCAACTAACGGCTTTCTCAACAGCATTAAAATATTTAAAATTGCTCCATTTAACATTGGAATCTGTTGTTTCAAAAAAATGACTATCATTCTTATCACTTGAGATGACAATTGCTATCTTATCGCTACTTTTAAATCCAAACTGTTCTAAAGCGTCTCCGTCCGTATGTATCTTGAAGATACCTGCCTCCATTAAAGTCTCAGCGTGATTAATTAAAAATTTTTTGCAATTGTATTCGTGTGCAAGTTTTTTTGCTTCTATTGAGTATTGTTGAGCTATTTTAAAGTTTACTCTCCCTTGAATATTGACTTCAACTATCTTTTTATCTTCTAAGTAATTAATTGTGTAGGTCATTACAAACCGCTTCTAATTTGCTAATTAATAGGGCAGCTCTTAAGAAGCTACCAAAACCAGGTATAACATAACCTTATTTTTGAAGAGCTTCAAATACAAATTATCGGGTAAAAAAGCCTGATTAGAAACATTAGGTGTATCCGTAATCAATGAACGCTGGTTGGTGTTCTCATTATTGCTTATCACCAACTGTTGCCAATAACTAAATATATTTTTTTAGACATTAGTGAAATGTATTTGCATATTATATCAGATATTTGACTTTGATTAATTATTTACTGTTAGTCAGAATTGAGACTACACCTTGAGAGAAACGTATAGGAATATCGTTACTCTTAATTCTATCCGGAATATTGTGCTTCCCCCAGGGCGTAGATCCTTTAATTTTTTTAAGGAATCTAGAATAGTTGGCACATCTGCCAGTTCCGGTGAATCTTTAAGCGATAGATACGTTGAAGAGCTGCCTGCTGCTACATATTGGGAAGAGGTTCAAAAGTTTGCACGATTTCCTCAGGGAATTCCACCTGATCTAGATTTGAGTGAACTTAAACCAAAATCCATTCCTGAAATTTAATACGATTAAGTAGATTAGGATTACTCCGTCTGCTGGAGAAAATGATGCTGATGAAATGCAATTTTATAATAAAAAAACAGGGAATAGTAATATGAAATATTATATTGCTTCTTTAGTTATTAGTGGTTTTGAATTTTGGTAATCATATTCAACTAATTGAAAGTGATAAATTGAATAGTTGTATTTATTGGAAGCAACCACTAGTCTAAAAATTAAAAATCAATCTGTTCAACTTCTTACCAAACAGGTAAACAATTCCTACCAAAAGAGTTGTTATTATTAGGAGAGAAATGTATGGTGATAAACCATACGCAGTTAGAATATCTCCAAAAATCATACAAACAACTCCTACTACAATTGCATACGGAAGCTGCGTTCTAACGTGATCTATATGGTTACACCCGGAAGCCATAGAACTTAGAATTGTTGTATCAGAAATCGGTGAGCAGTGATCTCCCCAAACACATCCTGCAAGCACTGAGCTTATTACTCCTTGTAAAATTAAAGTGCTCTCCTGCGGATTATAATTTTGCATTCCTGTTACAGTTGCAGCAAGCGGTATTACAATCGGAAACATAATTGCCATGGTTCCCCAGCTTGTTCCGGTTGCAAAGCTTGTTGCACCGCAAACTATAAAAACTATCACAGGTAAAAACCGGGGATTAACTACATCACTTATTAAACTGATAATATAATCTGCAGTTTTAATCTCGTTGGTGATTGATCCGATTGCCCAAGCAAGTGTTAATATAATTATTGCAAGCAGCATAGATCGTATACCAAGGAACCAAGCATCAACAGTTTCCTTTAAGTTCATAATCCGCTGGCTAATGATCATAATTGCTGCAACAACACATGCAGATAAACTGCCCCAAAGCAATGCAAGGTAAGAATCGGAATTTGCGATTATATCCTGTATGTTATAATCAATAATCCCCTGCTCCTGTAATGAATTTATTCCTGTATATATTAACCCGATTATAGTTCCAACAATTATTACAAGTATTGGGATAACTCCGTTGTACCATTTTGCTTTTTCTTCGTTACCTAAAATTTCTGTGCTGTGCGTCATATCTTTCGAATTATCAACATCCGCGTTTGATACTTCTCCTTTCTCAACTGCTCTTCTCTCAGCTTTACGCATTGCTCCAAAATCCCTGCCCGTTAATGAAATGAGAAATACAAAAAATAACATTGCAATTGGATAAAAACGGTAAGGAATTGTAGCCAAAAAAGTTGTATAAGCATTTGCCTGCGATCCTATCATATCTAGGCCATCCTGAATTAAACCAACTTCATATCCAATCCAGGAACTCACAATAAAAACACTTGCAACAGGTGCAGCGGTAGCATCTACAATAAAAGATAATTTCTCACGGGAGATCTTTAGTTTATCAGTAACGGGTCGCATCAGGTTGCCAACAACAAGTGTGTTAGCATAATCATCAAAGAAAATAATTATGCCTGATAACCATGTTGCAATCATTCCTGATTTTCGTGACCTTGCAAATTTTGTAAGTACATTTGCAATTCCCCTTGTACCCCCGCTCCTTGAGATTAAACCGATAACTCCACCGAACAACAGGGTAAATACAATTATCTGGATGTGCGAAACATCGCTTATAGCATTAATAACATATTTATCAGCCAATCGAAGCAAACCTGTTAAAGGATTGTAATCGTAAATAAAAACCGCACCCACGTAAATTCCAAAGATCAAAGATAGAATTACCTGTCTGAATATTAATGCAAGAATAATTGCTAGTAACGGAGGAATTATACTTAGCAATCCGGGTATTACTCTAACTGTTTGCTGTGAAGATTTATAACCCACAGCCGAAATAGTGAACGTTCCTGTTTCAGGAATATTTATAGCTGCATTAAAACTACCAGCCCTTACATCCGCAATATATTCTTCTGTAACATCATCACTGCTGACTAAGATCTTTACAGAATTTATTGAATCAGGAAATTCAGACCCGGAAATATTAAACTCAATATTTTCAAGGACAATTTTGGGAACATCTATAACCTGCGCACTTAATTGTGTAGATAATAAAAAGAGAAAAAGAGGAAGGAAGAAATAACCTTTCAGCTTGAAATATTTTTTTTTTGGAAAATGAATAAATATGCCTCAGCTTTAGTAATAAATATAACCGCTTGTTAAAAAATATCAAAAATAATCGTTATTTTTGTTCAGATTTCATTTAAAAAGAATATAGTATGAGATTGTTAACTTTTTGCCTGGTTTTAATTTTCATAGCTGCATCCTGCTCCGATAAAACTGAATATTCCGGAGAGTGGTGTAGTAAATGGAAATATGCTGCAATCATTAGTTAGTGAAGCGGTATCAGGCAGCATTGGTGCAAATCGGCTTCTTTCCGGTTTGATAGATGATGATGTTCCAGAAAGGCGAGACTACAACCAAATAGATATTGATAGTTTTTATTTAGAGGGTAGAACTTTTTTTTCCGTTATTGTTGAGTATCCCAACCCTGCATTAAATCTCTTTGCAGTTTACGATCAGTATCTTGAATTCTATCTTCTTGATAAATCACTTAACGGAAATATTACCTCTAAGTGGAAAAAACTGGATGATAAAAATTTAATACTTGTTTCAGAAAAATTTATCTCTAAAGATTATATAAAATTGGAAAGATTATCTATTTACTCTGTTGATGGTATATCTGCGGGAATTCTATTCCGCTCACTAAATATGCTTGAAAAGGGAGGGAAGGAATATTTTCAAACGGTTACTTTTATTTCGGAGGAATATATTATTACAACTATATCAGGTTCAATCCAGGACGGATTAACAAGCAGAAGGGATACTTTTTTTTGTAATACAATTTCAGGCGATTATTTAAGTCCTAACAATTACTTTTCAACATTCGTAAAAAATCAAATAGAAAATTACGACTTCGAACCGGTAAATCCACAGTTAAATTCAACAACAGAAACTAACGGAACTCCTCGTCTTGTCCAAGATAATAAGGGGTACATAATTGGTGCATCTAAAGATTGGAAAGAGATAAATAACTTTGTTGCAAGAGGAGATCTTAAAAAACCATTAGCAGGATACAGTTACATTAATGATTCTCTGGGTGCAACTCTTTCTGTTATTAAACTACCGGATGGCAGCTTTGCAGAGCAATTCCTTGACATGAAGTTCGGTGAAGCATCTGGACACACTTATAAAATAAGGGCTACCGAAATTTTTGGAAAGGGTAGAAAATATTTTCAGTATGTTGAACATAATTGCAGGGGGCAAAGATTTCTGCTCATCTTCGAAGCTCCAAAACATTCTTACGAAGAAAGCAAAATATTTTACACTACAATAATTAGTTCATTCAGAATAGATTGCTAAAGTTATTTGGATTTTGAAGCTATTAATAAAGGGTAACCGGCTACACAAACTTATGCTTACCGCTGCTTCCTTCCGGACCTGACGGAGTTGGGCACTTATCTGTAAACCGGCACCCTAAACTTTTTGAACGAGGGATACAAACATTCGAATTCTCTTTTAATAATGCAAGCTGCGACTGTAATATTTTTGTAACGGATTAATGGTTCTTCTGATCTTTAAATGAGTTTCTTTCCCAGAAAACTCCATCACTCAATCCTTGTATTTGTTTATCACCTTCAGCTAATTCAAGTCTTTTCTGTGCAAGGCAGCAATACATTTCATCAATTTCAACTCCAATAAATCTTCTTCCAAGCTTTTTTGCTGCTACTACCGAACTTCCAGATCCAAGGAAAGGATCAAAAACTAAATCACCTTTGTTAGTACTTGCTAAAATTATTTTTGCAATTAACTTTTCAGGTTTTTGAGTGGGATGATCGGTGTTTTCGGGCATAGACCAGAAAGGGATTGATATGTCGGTCCAAATATTTGAAGGAAAAGTATCGCGGTAGCTTTCTTTTCCTTTTTCTATCCAATCTTTAGGAGTTCCATCATTCCCCCTGTATGGTGCAAGCACTTTTCTTCGCAGCTTAACAGCATCCACATTAAAAATGTATTCATTCGATTTTGTAAAAAACCAGATATCTTCTGTGCAGTTTTTCCAGTTTGTTTTTGCACCGCGTCCTTTCTCTCTTTCCCATGTAATCCTGTTTCTTACCTGCAGATATTTTGAACCAACATTAAAAATTGCTGCAGAGGATTTCCAATCACCGCATATAAAAACCGAAGCAGAATCTTTTAACAATCTTATCATCTTGCTCAGCCAGGAATCAAGCCACTCTTCGTAATCATTCAATTCCATTTCTCTGAATGAAAGTTTATTAAACTTTTTTGAAATGTTATAAGGCGGATCGATAAAAAGCAGGTCAACAGAATTGCCAGGCAAATATTCAAGAGCTTCTAAAATATCCTGGTTGATTATTTTATTTTCAATTTTTGGTAAAGTTAAATTTTCATTCAATTTTATTAATTTTTTCTTAAGTGATGCAACTTCCTTCTCATTTAAAAATAGTGTGCGGTTAAGGGGAGCTCTTTGCTTAGTTTGCTGATTTTTCATCAGGGATAATGATTGTCGGGGTTATAATGTTATTAAATTATCAAAATTTATAGTTGAGATATTTTTCTTTTAAAAGTTTCAGCTCCGAAATAATCTTTCTTATATAGCTTCTTAATACACGCGTTTGCGATATAATGTACTCGTCAATCAGTTCTTCATCGGAAGCTTTTTCAAGGTCGTAACAATACTCTGATATAGATTCAATTCCAAGAGTTAAAGTACTTCCCTTTAATTTATGAGTGTAGAACTTTAATTTTTCGAAGTTATCATTTTCCACAGCAACTGTTATTTCATCAATAATAACCGGGAGATCTTTTAAATAAATATCGATCAGATCGATAAAAAATTCCAGGTCTTCCTGGTTTTGAATATCATTGAGAAAAGCAATATCATTTTCTTTAAGAATTTCAGTATCAATTTTATTGTCTTTAAAATCTGCAAGATGCTTTTCTCTTTCTTCCGCTACAACAGCCAGCCATTTATCCAGCGCGGTTTCCAGTTCATCAATACGAATAGGTTTACTAATATAATCATCCATCCCTGCATCCATGCACAGTTCCCTATCGCCCAGCATTGAGTTTGCAGTCATCGCTATTATCTTTGGTCTGCTCTTATTTGTAGATAACTCCTTAATTTGCTTCGAGGCTTCCAATCCATCCATTTCGGGCATAAGCAGATCCATAAAAACAACATCGTAATCATTAGACTGTACTGCCTCAATAGCTTCGATGCCGTTTGAAGCCAGATCAGTGTGGTAACCTATTTTTTCGATTAATCGCAAAGCTACTTTCTGGTTAACGGGGTTATCTTCAACTAATAATATTTTTAATGATTCTTTATCTTTACCTGAAATTTCAACAGTTTCCGTCACAGCTTCTTTCTGTTCAACACTACCTTTCAACTTGTTAAACTGTGTTCTTAGTGTTTTATGTAAGTGCTGTCTCCTAATTGGTTTGGGATAAACTGATATGAACTCATCATCGATGTCAGGAAGTAAATCTCGTGTTGTACCAATTGGTAAGATAATTATGATAGGGACGGGCGTTTTTGTAGCACGCTTACTAAGATGACTAATAAGTTCTCCTGAATCAGGATCATCAGAATTAAAATCGATAATAATTCCATCATAGCTTGAATTATGTTTCTATGAATTCTCTAAGCTCAGTTGATTTATTAAAAGCAACGGTTTCCATGCCCCAATCCGCTAATTGATTACATATCACATTTAAGCAAGTTCTATTTTCCATTGCCACTACAATTTTTTTGCCTGAGAAAATAGGAAGTGATTCGTATAAATAAAATTTCGGATCGGAGGAGATTGCTTCCGCAACAATATTAAAATAAAATGTGGCACCTTTACCCATTTCGCTTTCCACCCACATACTTCCGTTCATAAGTTCTGCAAGTCTTTTACTTATAACTAATCCCAAACCCGTACCGCCGTAACTCCTGGATACAGAAGAATCTACCTGGCTGAAAGATTTAAACAATCTATCCATCTTATCTTGAGGAATACCAATACCGGTATCCTTTACAGCAAATTGAATTTCATATTTTCTGAGGTCCAATTTTTTAGAAGTAACAGCAATATAAATTTCGCCCTGGTCTGTAAATTTAACAGCATTGCTTATAAGATTTGTTAATATTTGTCTCAGTCTTGTGATATCACTGTTAATGGCAAGCGGTGAGTGCTTATCGATTGAATAAATTAACTCTATTTTTTTCTCAATTGCTTTGGAAGATAGAAGATCGAGCGAATCTTCAATACAATCTCTTAAATCGAATGGTTGGTTTTCAAGTTCAAGTCGTTCCGATTCAATTTTGGAAAAATCGAGAATGTCATTAATTATAACTAAAAGTTGTTCACCGCTTAAACGTATCGTATTTACATACTCTTTTTGAACCTGATCAAGTACTGTGTCAAGGAGTAAACCAGTCATTCCTATTACCCCGTTCATAGGGGTTCTTATTTCATGACTCATAAGTGCAAGGAATTCACTTTTAGCTTTAGTTGCCTTTTCTGCATCCTTAAAAGCAGCATCGAGCTCCTTATTTTTTCTAATAAGTACATCGCGGAAAAGGTTACGGCGGATGACTGCACCAAGCGTTGAAGCCATAGTGATAAGGATTGATTCTTCATCATCGCTCCAGGTTCTGTCTTCTTCCATTTCATCAAAACCTATAAAACCCCAGTAAATTTCATCAATCATTATTGGTACAAGAATAATCGATTTTATATTTTTATCAACAAATACCCCACGTTGATTTTCAGGCAGCTCTGAAAGAATAAATCGGAGAGATATTCCTTTAGAAAAGTTTTCGTAAAACTCTAAAGAGGCAAACCTTGAATAAGAAATTTTCTGAAATTCCGAATTCTTAATCTGTGTTTCAGTTCCTTCAGACGCCCATTCATAGATAAGACTAAAAAATCTTTCATCAGTTAATTGATCTAATTGATGCTGATAGATATAAACCCTGTCTACATCTGCCGCAATGCCTAAAATTCGCAGTGCAAGGTTAAATCCTTGCTCCTGATCTTTTGAGGAAATCAGAGTCCGTGTCGCATCCGCTATACCTTGAAGCAGCCTGTCCTTCTTTTCAATTAATTTTTCATTCCTTTTCCTGGTTGTTATATCTCTAAAAATACTAAGTAAATATTTTTTATTGTTAATCCGGTGAATAAAAGAATTTGTAATTTCAAAAACTTTTACATCACCATTCCAGAGAAAACCTGTTGTTTCATATTTTGTTTTAATGTCGTCGTTTTTAAAATTATTAATGTATTTCCCAAGTATTCCTGGACCATATTCTTCGTTATAAATTATCGATATGGATCTTCCCTCCAATTCGTACCTTGTTTTGCTAACCATATTTGCATAAGCATCGTTACACATATAAATATTCCCGTTCTCATCGGTAAGTCTCATTCCATCGTAGGAATTTTCCCAGACCGTTCTGAAAGTACTTTCGGAAGCTCTAAGTTTTTCTTCATCCGCAACCCGTTTGGTTATATCGCGAATGGAGCCTTGTCCAATTTTGTGACCTTTAACCTCTAATATTCTTCCTGTTATTTCCACCGGGATCAGGCTGCCGCTTTTATGAATCATGTTTGCGGTAAATACTATTTCTCTTTTTTCGCGGATAAGTTGAGACATTGATCTGAAGTATTCAGACAACTTTCCCGGGGGAAGAAAATCTGCAAACGATCTCCCAATAATTTCTGATAACTTATATCCGAATAATTCTTCGCAGGAAGGACTTAGATAGATGATTTTTCCGGTGGTTGAAATTCTAAACAAAACATCAAGGGAAGATTCGGTAAGTAATTTAAGGTTTGCGTTAATATCCCCTAATTTTAGTATCGATTCACTTAGTGAATCCAGAAAATCACTGTACTTTTCTGGTAATATATTCCTTTCAATAAGTTGATCTATCAACTCACGAAGATCTTTGTAGTCTTCGGGATTAATCGAATTAATATTTTCTCCCATTTTCTGATTCACTCTATTAACAGACCCTAAATACTTTAGATTTATTCATCTATTATTACAATTTAATACTTTTATATGAAAGTTTTAGGCGATTAGCAAATCAACCGCAATCTAAAAATCCAGCTTGCTAATACCAATTTTAGTTTTGAATCCGCTAAGAGCGTGAATCATTCCTTGCTTACATTTTACCATTTATCTAAGTTAGAAGGACATTTTTAAATCGTTTTTAAGGAAATTTAAGTATGAAGAGAACAATTGTAACTATGCCGGGAGATGGTATTGGAAAAATAGTATTACAGGAATCTTTAAGAGTACTTGAATCTGCTGGTTTTAAAGCAGAATATATTCACGGCGATATTGGTTGGGAATTTTGGTGCAAGGAAGGGAACGCTCTTCCGCAAAGAACAATAGATTTGTTAGAAAAACATAAAATTGGTTTGTTCGGTGCTATAACAAGTAAACCGAAGGATGCTGCTGTAATGGAACTTGATCCATCGCTGAAGGATAAAGGTTTAGTTTATTTTAGTCCTATTGTTGGATTAAGACAGCATTTTAATTTGGATAAATGCATTCGTCCCTGTCAATCATTTAAAGGTAATCCTCTTAATTTTATAAGAAGAGATGCTAAAAGCGGTTTTGAAGAACCATTAGTAAATGCAGTGATCTTCCGCCAAAACACCGAAGGATTATATGCAGGAGTTGAATGGACTAATCCACCAAAAATAGTCCGCGATGCATTGGAAACTCATCCAAAAATGAAAGCATTTAAACACGTTCCAAGTGATGAAATGGCAATCTCTACAAGAATTGTTTCTAAAAACGGATGCACAAGAATTATTAAAGCCGGATTTGAATATGCAAAGAAATTTGGTTATAAAAATGTTACTGTTTGTGAAAAACCAAACGTGCTTAAGAGAAACTTCCGGAATGATGTACAAAATTGCAAAAGAAGTTGCAAAAGATTATCCGGATATCGAATTGTGGGATACAAACATTGATGCACAAATGATGTGGTTAACAAAAAATCCGGAAACGTATGGTGTATTAGTTGCGGAAAATATGTTTGGCGATATAATCAGTGATGGCTTTGCAGGCTTGGTTGGCGGTCTCGGATTTGCCTGCAGTGCTAATATAGGTGATGAAGTTGCTGTTTTCGAACCGACCCATGGTTCCGCTCCAAAATATGCTGATCTTAATCCATCAATTGTGAATCCAATTGCCATGTTTTTAAGTGCATGTATGATGTTGGATTATATTGGGGAACAAGAAATTGCTAGTAAAATAAGGTTAGCAATTGCTAAAGTTGTGGAAGAAGGAAAAGTTAAATCGTACGATATGATGAAATTAAAAGGAAGTGCTGAAGCAATTACAAAAGGTGCTGCAACTACTGAACAGATAACCGATGCTGTTATAAGCAAGTTATAAATATTTGTCATTCTGAGCGCAGCGAAGAATCTTTTCTATTAGTAACACGATTCTTCACTCACTTAACTCGTTCAGATTGACTGCAATAAAATCAGAGGATTTAAAATGCGAGACAAAGTAAAAAAAATATGGCCGGAAATTGAATGGATAAAAGATAAAGAACTAAAAGAAAAAACTCTTGATTGCTGGGTTTATGCAGTTGAGAAGAGCGTACTCACTCCTGAAGACCTGGAAGTTATTCCTTTTTCTCTTCTTATAAAAGATTGCAAAGTATCTTTTATGAATCATAAACGTACTTGCGTTCAGCTATCTGTTGATATTGCAAATCGGATGAAAGAAAACTTTGGTGATGAAATTCAAATAAATATGGATTTACTTATTGCCGGAGCAATATTAATTGATGTAGGGAAACTTTTAGAGTATGATAAAGTAGATGGAAAACTTAGCAACAAGCAAAGCTGGTAAATTGTTAAGGCATCCATTCAGCGGTGTTGCTCTCGCTGATAGATTTGATCTGCCACCGGAAGTACAGCATATAATTGCTTATCATGCTAAAGAAGGAGATCTTGCAAAGAGAAGTGTGGAAGCAATCATAGTTCACCATGCAGATTTTGTCAGTTTCGAACCGTTCAAGGAATAAATAATGTCTCAAACCTTAATAGAAAAAATAGCACAAAAATTTGCTGTAGGATTATCACCTGATCACGAAGTTCATTCTGGTGACTATATTATGTTTCAACCAGCTTATGTGATGACTCACGATAATACCGGCGCTGTTATTCCTAAATTCAAATCAATTGGAGCAACAAAACTTTTTAATCCCCGGCAAGTTGTTCACACACTTGATCATAATGTGCAAGATAAAAGTGAAAAGAATTTAGAGAAGTATAAAAGATATTGAAGAATTTTCTAAATCAATGGGTGCAGATTTCTATCCTGCAGGAAGAGGCATTGGTCATCAAATAATGTGTGAAGAAGGTTATGCTTTCCCGGGAACAATGGCAGTTGCATCCGATAGCCACTCAAATATGTACGGAGGGCTTGGATGCTTAGGCACTCCCATTGTAAGAACTGATGCCGCTGCAATATGGGCAACCGGAAGAACGTGGTGGAAAGTTCCTCCAATTGCAAAAGTTGAACTTCAAGGTAAATTAAAAAACGGTGTAACAGGCAAAGATGTGATCATCGCTCTTTGCGGACACTTTAACAAGGATGAAGTTTTAAATCACGCAATAGAATTTGTAGGTGAAGGCGTAAAGAATTTATCTGTTGAAGAAAGATTAACTATTGCAAACATGACCACCGAGTGGGGAGCTCTTGCGGGTGTCTTCCCAGTTGATGAGATCACAATAGGATGGTTGAAGAAGAGAAATGAATTTATATTGAAAAGAGGATTGGAAGGTGTTCCATCGGATAAAGACCTGCCTGACGGCAAGGCAGGTGGAAACGGTAATCATCCAAGAATTAATGAAAGCAAAATTTCCGAGTTAGAATCTAATATTCCTCAAGCAGATGAAAACGCTTTTTACAGCAAAGAGATTAAAATTGATTTATCATCAATCGAACCTTATGCAGCAGGACCAAACTCAGTTAAAGTGATGAACTCAATTTCTGAATTGAAGAAGCAAAATATAAAAATTGATAAAGCTTATCTTGTTTCTTGTGTAAACAGCAGGTTGCAGGATTTAAAAGAAGCCGCTGCAGTTGTGAAAGATAAGAAGGTAGCTGATGGAGTTGAGTTTTATATTGCTGCCGCATCAAGCGAAGTACAGCAGGAAAGTGAAAAGTTAGGTTATTGGCAGACTCTAATTGAATCAGGCGCAATACCACTTCCTCCCGGATGTGGACCGTGTATTGGTTTGGGAGTAGGATTACTTGAAGATGGCGAAGTTGGTATCTCTGCAACAAACAGGAACTTTAAAGGAAGAATGGGCTCACCTGATGCAAAAGCATATCTTGCTTCCCCGGCAGTTGTTGCCGCTTCTGCAATTTCCGGTAAGATTGACCTGCCTGCCGGACAGGCAGGTTTTGAAACAAGACTGAGCACCTTAACATCAATGCTGAGATTAAAACCAATAATAAAACCGCAAGCGAAAAAAACCGGTATTAAAATATTAAATGGATTTCCAAAAGCAATCGAAGGAGATTTGCTTTTTTGCTACCAGGATAATCTTAATACAGATGGTATTTATCCCGGTAAGTACACCTACATTGATGACTTTACTGCTGAACAACAAGCAGAAGTTGTTATGGAAAACTATGATCCTGAGTTTGTTAATATTGCAAGTAAAGGTGATGTAGTTGCAGGAGGATTTAATTTTGGAACTGGAAGTTCAAGAGAACAAGCTGCAACTTCATTAAAGTATAAAGGAATTTCTTGTGTAATTGCCGGTTCGTTCAGCGAGACTTATAAACGCAATGCAATTAACAATGGTTTTTTGATTATTGATTGCCCTGAGCTCACTTCTGATCTTAAAGAGGAATTTGGAACTGATAAACTAACAGTTCAATCAAATAAAAAAGTAAAAATAAATTTTGAAAATTCTCTGATCACTTATAATGATAAGAACTATTCTATCGACCCTGTTGGTGAAGCCGCACAGGAATTGATAGTTGATGGTGGCTTGGAAAATTGGGTTAAGAAGAATTTATAATAATCTTCATCCCGAACTTATTTCGGGATCTTCAAAAGATTCTGAAATAAATTCAGAATGACTTAAAAATCAAAAGAATTTAAATGCAAAAATCAATCTCGCGCCAAATAGCTGAACCTGTCTGCCGACAGGCAGGTTGGCAATAAATCTATTGCGAAGGTAAATAAATGAATAAATCTATATCAAGAACAATCTCTGAATTCGCGGTAAAACTTAAATACGAAGACTTACCAAAAGAAGTAGTTAACGAAGTAAAAAGATATCTGTATGATTCAATTGGCTGTGCTTACGGCGGATATCATACAAAGGATGTAAACATCTTAAGAGATATTTACAAAGATATGGCAGGGAAAGAAGAAGCAACCCTTATCGGTTTCGGTGATAAAATTCCTGCTGTAAATGCAACGCTTGATAAACTCATTAATGATTCGTGCACTTGATTTTAATGATATATACTGGAAAGAAGATCCATCACATCCATCAGATTTAATTCCTGCAGCGACTTTCAGTAGGTGAAATGGTTGGTGCATCGATGAAGGAAGTAATTACAGCAATCGTCCTTGCTTACGAGTTTGAGCAAAGGTTATGTTTGTTTGCTACTCCGGGAGTTCGTGAACGCAAATGGCATCATGCAACATTAACACAGTTTGTTTCTCCGATTGTTGCAGGAAAAATGTTAGGATTAAATGAAGACCAAATGGTAAATGCAATTGGTATCAGCGGAAGCCACAATCATACAATCGGCTGCCCAACTGCAGGTAAATTAACCATGATGAAAAACACTGTTGATCCAATGGCAGTGCAGAGTGGAGTCTTTGCTGCATTGATGGCAAAGAAGGGATACAGCGGAACCGAAGCAGTGTTTGAGGGCAAAGAAGGATTTATGGATACTTTCCTCGGATATAATGCTAAGGAACAAAAAGTTGAAGCTCTTAAAATGCAGGGAAGAGATGGGCTGAGTGAATGGGCATGGGATATAGATGCTTTGGTTGGCGGACTTGGAGATAGTTATAAAATATTGGAATGCAGCATGAAAGCTTTTCCTACAGAAGCATTAACTCATACTCATCTATCTGCAACTCTAAAAGTTGTAACATCTAACAATATCAGTTATGACCAGATAGAGACCGTAACTTTAACGACGCTTGCACAAGCTTATGATATTCTTTTTGATCCGCACAAATACAGACCTGAATCGAGAGAAACGGCGGATCACTCACTCCCGTATTGTATCGCCTGCGCTTTGGTTGATCATAAAATTACAACTCAATCCTTCTCAGATGAAAAATTAAAAGATCCAAGAATCTGGGAAGTGATTGATAAAATTAAGGGCGAACCATCACAAGAATTTGAAAAGATGTTCCCTGCAAAACAGCCAAGCAAAGTTGTAGTAAAAACAAAAGATGGTAAAGAGTTTTCAGAATATCTCGAATATCCAAAAGGCGACCCGAGAGAACCGATGACAATGGAAGATCTTGATAATAAGTTTGAAGGATTATCAGAAAAACTTCTTGCAACAGGAAGAAGAAAAGAAGTTAAAGAGGCAATATTTAATGCTGAACACTTAACAGCAAAAGAATTTATGAAGAAATTAAACGTTTAAATTCATCTTTCATTGCGAACAGAGTGAAGCATTCTTTATTTAAAGGCATAAAATGAAAAAAATAAAAAAATCATCCGCAGGAATAAAAGGAGAAAGTGTTCGCTCCGATTGTTATATGGAATTAGAGTTAAAAGAAAGAGGTGGAATAAAACTAAATCTTCAAAGTAAAGTTGAATCGATGTATGGGGATTCCATCCGTGAATTGATTCTTGAAATGTGCAAATTTTTTAATCTTAAAAATGTAAAGATTAAAGTTGAAGATTACGGCGCGCTTCCATTCACACTTGCAGCCAGATTTGAAACAGCAATTAAGAAAGCGTTACCGCGAACGAAAAAAGAATACCTGCTTCCCTTTTCAAAAAAATCAACATACAAATCAACCAAAAACAGATTAAGAAGAAGCCGTCTTTATCTGCCCGGAAATGAACCAAAGTATTTTGTTAATGCCGGGTTGCACAATCCTGATGGAATTATTTTGGATTTAGAAGATAGTGTTTCTCCTGCTCAAAAAGATGCTGCACAATTAGTAGTGAGAAATGCTCTTCGCTCAGTTGATTTCTGTAGCAGTGAAAGAATGGTGAGAATAAATCAACTTCCAAAAGGTTTAGATGATTTGAAATTTATTGTTCCTCACAATGTTCATGTTATTCTTATTCCTAAAGTAGAATCAGCAGAGCAGGTAAAATCTGTTGAAGAAGTAGTTTTGAGAATTAAAAAAGAACAGAAAATTACGAATGATATCTACTTTATGCCAATTATAGAGAGTGCACTTGGAGTAATTAAAGCATACGAGATTGCTTCTGCATCAAATTATAATTGTGCATTGGCAATCGGGTTGGAAGATTACGCTGCAGATCTCGGCACACAAAGAACTGATGAAGGCAAGGAAAGTTTTTTTGCAAGAAGTATGGTTGTTAACGCTACCAGGGCTGCTGGCATTCAACCGATTGATTCGGTTTATTCTGATGTTGCAAATATGGAAGGATTAAAAGAGAGTGTTGTTGAAGCTAAATCCTTAGGATTTGAAGGAAAAGGATGTATTCATCCAAGACAGGTTAAAGTTGTGCACGAAGCATTCGCACCAACTGATGAAGAAATCAGTAAAGCTAAAAAGATTATTCAAGCATTTGAAGATGCAGAGAAAAAAGGATTGGGTGTTGTTTCAGTTGGCAGCAAAATGATTGATCCGCCTGTGGTTAAACGAGCACTTAAAACTATCAATCTTGCAATATTGAATAATATGATCAGCAAGGATTGGAGAAAGAAATGAAATTAGTAAAAAATGCAGCTGGAAGATTAGTTCCAACAGAAGTTAATGGGAATGAACTAGATTCCATTTCAAGGAATTAATAAATTTAAACCGACTGGAAACAAAGCAAAACCTCCAATTAGAAGTTGCAAAGATTTTCCAGCTGATGGAAATAAAGTTGTTAAGGATTTAAAGACAGCTCTTAAAAAAGCAGGTTTGAAAGATGGGATGACGATCTCAACACATCATCATTTGCGCAATGGCGATGTTGTTACGAACATACTGTTTGATGTGATTAAAGAAATGGGAATAAAAAACATCAGATGGTTTCCTTCTGCTTCATTCCCTGTTCATTCGCAATTAATAAAATATTTGGAAGATGGAACAATTCACCATATTGAAGGAAGTATGAATGGACCGCTTGGCAAATTTGCTTCCGAAGGGAAAATGAAAGGCGTTGGAGTTTTGCGATCTCACGGCGGAAGATACCAGGCTGTGCAGGATGGAGATGTTCATATTGATATTGCGGTGATAGCAGCACCAACCGCTGATCCATTTGGTAATGCAACCGGCGATCGCGGACCATCAGGCTGCGGTTTGCTTGGATTTGCTCTTGGTGATTCAGAATACGCTGACCGGGTTATAGCTGTTACTGATAATCTTGTTCCGTTCCCCTGTGTGCCATGGCAAGTTCAAGGGAACAATGTTGACTTTGTTGTTGAGGTCGATTCACTCGGCGATCCGGAAAAAATTGTATCGGGAACAACACAGATTACTAATTCACCAGATAGATTATTAATTGCAGAGCATATTGCCGATTTTATTGAAGCAGCAGGTATAATAAAAGATGGATTTTCACTTCAAGCAGGTTCAGGTGGAATAAACCTAGCCTTCCTTCTTTTTTTAAAAGAGAAAATGAAACAAAAAAATGTTAAAGCCCGATTTATGCGAGGTGGTAGTACAAAGTATCTTGTTGAAATGCTTGAAGAAGGATTAACTGATTATATTCTTGATGGACAAACTTTCGATCTTGAAGGTGTGAGGAGTATACGTGAAAATGTAAATCATGTTAACACTTCGCCGTTTACCAGTTATAATTTTCATGGTAAAGGTAATTTTGCCTCTATGGTTGATGTTGCAGTACTTGGTGCAACTGAAGTTGATGTGAATTTTAATGGCAATGTTTGTACCCACTCCGATGGTTATTTATTGCATGGAATTGGAGGATGGCAAAACTGTCTTTACTCAAAGTGTGCCATTTTAGCTATTCCATCTTTCAGAGATAGGATACCAGTTATTGTTGATAAAGTAACTACACTTGTTGGACCAGGTGAATTGATTGATGTAATTGTAACTGAAAGAGGGATTGCAATTAATCCAATCAGAAAAGATCTAATTAAAGCAACTAGAAATTCTGGTCTTCCCATAAAAACAATTCATCAACTAAAGAATGAAGTTGATGAGATTTGCGGTAAACCTGTCAAACCTAAAGTTGATAAAAACAAAGTTGTGGCAATAATTAAATGGGTTGATGGAACTGTGCTGGATTCGGTTTTTAAAGTTATTTCTTAATTCTACTGGATCCTTTGTCATTGGATGATAAAATTATTCCATTTTAAACTTATTCAGTCCTCCACCGAAGGTAGCTATCCAAATAATATTTCCCTGGTTTGCAATATCCTGAATATTGTTATTGGATAGTAATGAATTTTGAGTGTTATAATTTGCGACATTATTATTCTCATCGTAGAGAATTAAACCTTCTGTAGTACTAATCCATTTACCATTTGTCAATTTATTAATATTAATACTATTAATCTTAATTGTTGCCGTACCCGGGAATAAACTTGTAAACATACTTCCATTATAGAAGGAAACGCCACCGCGAGTTGTTCCTGTTGAAAGGTGTCCAAACCAGATATTATTATTCATATCAACTTCCACGGCAGAAATTCTATTGGTAGGAAAGTTATTAGGTGTATCAATAAATTCTGTAAATATATTATTCTCCCACGAAAGAATTCCATAACTATTTGATCCTAACCAAACTGTGTTGTTTAAATCTATAGCTAAATCTGTGACCCACAGAAATTCAAATTGAGCCGAGCTATAGTTAAATACTTCCCAATTTATACCATCAAAACTAGCAAATCCATTATTTGTTCCAATCCAGGCAATGCCACTTTGATCAAATTTTATTGTGTTAACATCATTATTCGGTAATTCAGAATTGGATGTATTAAAAACATTCCAGGTTGATCCGTTAAAAATTGCTAAGCCCGAAGGAGTGCCTATCCAGATTTCATTTGAGGTTGAAACAGACACGCAGTTAATCTGGTTCGATGGAATTCCCGAATTCGAAGTATTAAAATTCACGAAATTAGTTTCATCAAATTTTATTAAACCAACATCTGAACTTCCAATCCATTTTATCCCATTAAAATCAACTGCAATTGAAGTTAATAAATTTGATTGTATATCGGAATTGGATGTTTGAAAATCAACCCATACTGATGTATCTCTTAATGCTACGCTAAAATTTCTTGTAATGCTGCTTTCAACTAAAACATTTATTTCACTATCCCTGTAATTATTCAATTTAAATTTAGCCTTATAAAGCCCGGGTAATACTCCATAAAGTGTATCGGGTGTTACTCTGTTCAAAGAAGAATCATTTAAAGAAATACTGGCACCTGCCGGTAGAGTAAACAAAATTAAATTCCCATACATTGATGGATTAGAAAAGTAATCAATGTTTAAGTCACTGCGTGCATCTCTATCAAGCTGAACTGTAACAGAAGTATCTTTAAAGTATTGAAGTTTAAGAGTTATCTCATAAGCATCCGGATTTAAAAATGTTAAACTATCTGGTGTTAATCTTCCTGTATTTCTACCATTCTGGAAGATTGTGGCACCAGCTGGGCTGGAGGAAATATTTATAACGCCCATAGATGGATCTGGTTCAACAGGACTCCTCGAAACTTCCTTTTCACATCCAAAAATTAAAAGAAGTAGAGCTGGAAATACAATAAAAACTTGCTTTAAACAATTGTGAAATTTGTTGATCATATATCTTTGAATTTTATTAATCATCAGTCGTCATTAAAAATAAAATTGTAACCAAATGATTCAATAAAGTTCTGTTGAAACTTAATTGAGGAATAGTTTTTCTTAATGTATGAACCAAAGATTCCTAATCCCCCTTGAATATTTGTATAATCAGCAGTATTGAGTGTAACGGTAAGGTCGTTTAGCGACTGACTTGTGGAGGAGGCATATCTTGATAACTCCGTATCAAATGCTAATAAATTAATTTGTGGTGTTTGAAACACGGTATAGTTTTGTTTGTTGGGATCTCCTTCTGAGATTTTTTCAAGAGTTTGTGTAATCGATTCCATTGAAAAAACCACACTTGTTCTGTTTGATGCTTCAGGATATACTGGTTCAATGTTTCCATTACTCGATATATATTTTAATGGAACTTCGATTGTTTTCAATTCTGAAATCCCATTTATTATCTGCAAATATTTTATCTCAAATTTGGGCAAATAATATGCTCCCTGTTCACTGGCAGCCCAAATAAAATTAACGAATTCAGAATTAACGGGAGGAATAATAACATCGCTCTCATTGCTAAAAATAATAGCCTTTGGGGTAACTGAGGAAGCAAACAATCTTCTTCCATTTGGCAGCAGCACCTCAATTTCAATTTCTTCCTGTGGGCTAATCTTAAATTTATCATTATAATAAAATCTGAATGGTTCTGTGTACCTCGATGTATCCGTTCTTGTTTCTGAAGAATCACTTAGTACATAAACAGAATCATTGTACCACACTCTAATATCTGCTCCAACAATTGAAGGATCGATTGTATATGAATTTGGATCGGGTTGATCTGGTAAATAATTATGAGATAAAACTGCTGTTTGAATAGTAGTATCACTTCGCAATAAGCAGGTTAAGGCATACTTATCCTGAAATTCTGCATATGGAGAAAAATCTGCATCACAGGAAACAAAAAGAGGAATTGAGATTAGCACCAGTATTAATAATTTGTTAATCAAATTTCCACCTTTATAACAGCAGTTACCATTAATGGAAGCATATTAACACGCTCCCCGGTTTCCCTATCATAATAAAAAATATTTTCGCGATTGTAGGCATTGATAACATCTACACCCAACATTAGTTTTAAGGAAGAAATTTGAACACGTTTAGATACGCTAAAATCTAACCTGTGATAAGCCGGGAGTCTGCCAAGATTTCTATCTCCGAGGATTGTAAATGGATTGAATTCACCTACTCCCTGCCCTACATTATTCAAGATTTTGAAGATAAAACTTATCGTAGTAACCAATTAATTCTGTAAATGGTAATCCTGAATTATAATTCCAGATACTGCTGGCAATCCAACCATCTCCTAAATTAAATTCTAAAAGAAAATTTAAAGCATGACGCGAATCATAATTTGGATAATAAATATAATTATCAATTTCTTTATAAGCCCAACTCAAAGTATAAGTTGAAGATAACCTTACGGGATCCAATCCGTAACCTATTTTAAACTCCCAACCATAAGATTCTCCCTTTCCCGCAATTAAATCAGGATCAGATTCAACAAATTTCTTATCATTAATTATTGGGAGATGATGAAGAATTTTATAGTATCCTTCAACAAGAAGATTTAAATTATGTAGAATCTGAATATCAGCACCTATTCCATAATGTATCGCACTAGATGGAGATAAATATTCCGGTATGATGATCCAGGGTTCAAAAATTGATATAACTTCATTTTCATCAGAAAGCGTTGTGAGCTCTTGTTGAAAAATTCCCCAGGCTCCCTTTAAAGATATTTCAGGTGTCAGCCTATAGGTCAGATTAATCCTTGGTTCAAAAACACCATCTCCATTATTTGTTAATCCTGTAACATTATATCTCGATCCGACATCCAATCCAAAGTCATCCCATCTTAAAAATTTATATTTTGAATAAATACTAACATTGGCGGCAAACTTTTCCACGCTTGAATTTACTCCCAGGGCGTTTTGTAAAAACAGTTTGGTATCAATCGCCTGCAATTTTATTCCCAATCCTAATTCATCTCTATTATCGTAAACAACATTAATATCAAACTTGATTTTTAAATCGTCAACCTCATTTTTTCTTGGTTTAATATTACTTTCATTTGCTATACTTTCACCATTAAATTTACTATATGAAACGCCAAACCTGGAAAAAATTGGAACATCGTAAACCTGAAGCCATTCAAAACCAATTGCTCCGTTGCTCCAATTAATTGATTCTCTTGCTGGATCATCATACTTGAGGTCGTCTTTACTTGTATATCCGAACAAAACGAATTTTGCATTATTAAGTAGATCGGGGGTAGAATAATTTAATTTAAAGGATAAATCATAAAAGTCAACCGGTAATACTTTATCATTTAAATAGTTTTTAAGAATTTCATTTGAATAACTTTTTCTTCCCGTTAATATAAATGAACCATTTGGAATTGGTCCTTCAACCAACGCTTTGGCTGTTAAAAAACTTGCACTTCCTTTAAAACTAAATCTTTTTTTATTTCCATCTTTTGATATTACACTTAGTACTGAAGATAACCGACCGCTATATTCTGCAGGAAAACCACCTTTATAAAATTCAACAGTGTTAATCATTTCAGGATCAACCGCACTAAATAATCCGAGTGCATGAAAAGGATTATATATATCTATACCGTTTACCTGCACAAGGTTTTGATCGCTGGAACCGCCTCGAACATAATACCTTGCGGAAATATCTCCAGTAGATCTTACACCGGCTAAAAATTGTATTGATTTGAAAAGATCACTCTCAACTCCTTTTGGCAGCACTTCTAATTCTTTAATTGAAATTCTTTCAAGACTAAGATCGGTTGAATTTTCCCTTATAATTTTCTCACCTATTTTTTCAATAGTCTGGAGTTCAATACTTAGTGGAACAAGCTCAATATTTACCTGGGTTATTTTTCCCGGCAAAATATCTACTTTAATAACTTTGGTCTTGTAACCAACGTAAGAAATCAACGCATCAAATTGCCTGTTGGCGGGTAAATTGTTTATTAAAAACAATCCTCTTTCATTTGTAGGAGCACCTACATTTAATTCTTCTATATAAACATTGCTAAAAACTAAAGCTTCACCACTGGTAGAATCGGTTACAAAACCTCGCAGCTTGCCATATTCCTGCGCTAAAACCGGATTAGAAAAAATAAGGATTACAAGTGAAGTTACAAGTAGGAAACAGAAGGAGAATATTTTTGGCATTAAGATGACAGCAAAGTAACTTATAAATTAATTGATTTTAATTGGGAGTCAAATATATGCGTTTTATTTATGAATTCACACACTAATTTACTCGCTCAGTGAGTGGTAAAGGAGGAATAATTTATTCAGCTAAAGTTGAAATATTTCCCGGATCTATACCAAGTGCTTTTGCTTTAAGCACTCTGCGCATAATTTTTCCGCTTCTTGTTTTAGGGAGCGATTCAACAACTTCAATATGTTCCGGTTTTGCAATTGGTCCCATTTCGTGTCCAACATGTTTTCTTAACTCTTCAACAAGCTGGTCACTTCGCTCATACCCTGATCGTAAAATTACAAAAGCGTGAATTGCATTTCCTTTTACATCATGCGGTAATGCAATTGCAGCAGCTTCTGCAACAGCAGCATGACTCACTAGTGCACTTTCAATTTCAGCACTGCCTAAACGATAACCGGATACTTTTATAACGTCATCAACTCTACCAATAATCCAGTAGTATCCATCTTCATCTCTTTTGGCAGAATCACCGGTTAAGTACATTCCTTTATACTTACTCCAGTATTGTTCAACAAACCTCTCCTTATCGTTCCAAATTGTTCTGAAGCATTGATGGCCAGGGATTTTTTATTACAAGGTAACCTTCTTCTCCATCTTTTACGGGATTACCTTTTTCATCCAATATATCCATCTTTAAACCGGGAAATGGTTTTGTACCGGAACCAGGTTTAAGCGGAACACAAGGCATTGGAGTTATCATAAACATTCCGGTTTCAGTTTGCCACCAGGTATCCATTATCGGGCACTTCTCATCTCCAATAACTTTGTGATACCATCTCCAGGCTTCCGGGTTTATCGGTTCGCCAACACTGCCGAGTAATCTTAATGAAGAAAGATCGTGACGATTTGGCCAGGCTTCACCAAAACGCATTAATCCACGGATGGCTGTTGGTGCAGTGTAGAGAATATTAATTCCATATTTTTCAATCATCTGCCACCAGCGGCTTGGATAAGGATATGTAGGAGCACCTTCGTACATAAATGAAGTTGTTCCGGTTAACAAAGGACCATAAACAATGTAACTGTGTCCTGTAATCCATCCCGGATCGGCAGCACACCAAAATCTATCTTCTTCGTGAATATCAAAAACATATTTTAAAGTGGTATAAGTTCCAACCATATAACCGCCGTGCACATGTAAAATTGCTTTTGGTTTACCTGTTGTGCCGGAAGTGTAAAGAAGAAATAATGGATCTTCAGAATCCATCATTTCTACATTTTCATCGTTGCTCGCAATTGGCAGCGACATAAGATCGTGGTACCACATATCCCTTCCGTCTTCCATATTAATTTCCTGCCCTGTTCTTTTAACAACCACAACACTTTCAACCGTTGCTGCACGCTGTAGTGCTTCATCCGAAATTTTTTTTAGTTCAACAATTTTTCCACGCTGGAATGCGCCATCGGCAGTAATTAAAACTTTCGACTGGCTGTCTTCAATTCTTTCGTGTAAAGCTTCAACAGAAAAACCGCCGTAAACAACCGAGTGAATTGCACCAATACGAGCAGTAGGCAAGCATAGCAATTACTATTTCAGGTAATCCTGCCCATATAAATAGTAACTCGGTCTCCTTTTTTTACGCCTAGACTTTTAAGAACATTAGCAAACTTTTTAACATCTCGGTGCAATGCAAAATAAGAGAAGGATTTGAACTCACCCTTCTCCCCTTCCCATATTAATGCTAGTTTGTTTCTCCTTGCAGAATCAAGATGAACATCCAGACAGTTGTAGCAAATATTTGTTTTACCTTCAGTAAACCATTTAAAGAATGGTTTATTTGAATTTTCTAATACCTTATTCCATTTCTGGAACCAATTCAATTTTTTGCTTCTTTTGCCCAAAATCCTTCATAGTCTTCTTCAGCAAAATTGTAAAGTTCATCGCATTTTGCGTTAGCATGATTAATTACTTCTTCGGTAGGATAAAAAACATCGCCGGAAAATTTTTCATCAGGCATAGAATTTCTCCATAAAATTAATTGTCAATCCTCAAAAATTGATTGGGAAGTTAAGGGTAGAATGATTTATAATCAATA
>CAVVMV010000031.1:0-26243 GCA_963749485.1 uncultured Ignavibacteriales bacterium
TCACTTTGTAATTTTATTTATATTTATAGCTGATAATTTCATTTAGAAATATTCAGAATTTATATGCCCTACAAACTCAACAAAATAATCTTCGAGCGTGATAACATTAAGGATTATGAAACTCATACTCATCCGCTGGATACTGAGATTGATTTTCCATTTGTCGCTGGTAAGCTGCAAGAACTAGTTCCGAAAGAACACCAATATGGTAAACAATCCAGATTAGAATTAAGCACCTCTCCCCTGTTCAACGAAAGTGGACTTACAAAATTAATTCCTGAAGTTGGTCCAAAAGGAATTTACTATCTTGAGCTTCGACCAGGACACAAGCTCAAGCAACTTAGTTGTAGAACCAGATGATGTTGTTGTTGATATTTACATTGGTCCGAAGGATACTTTGATATATAGTTTTTATAATCCTACAAGAAGAAATATTATTTCAATAACTGCTTCGATTGAAAAAGATACCGAAAATGTCTATGCAAAATTAAAATCTGATCTTTCTGATATTCATTGGAGACAATACTTCGTTCGACTAGCAATGAATAAAATTGAAGATAAGAAAACTGAATTAAAAGTTTCTGTAAATATGACAGCAAAAGAAGTAGCAGATTATATTGGGGTTGGAACAAAGACTATTAGAAACTGGACTAGTGAGAACAAGATACCATCAATTAAAATCGGAAGTGCAGTTCGATATCCAAAAGAACGAATTGACAATTGGTTAAAGATCAAAAGAAAAAAAAGTCGTTCGAGGAAAAGTATCTAAGTAAATTTATAATTAAATTAGTGCCAGATTTGTGCCAGCTCTTTGATTATATACAGGGAATTGTAGGGATATCAGTTCCATTTTGTTCTGTTGGAATGACGGATTTAAGTTATTATAATATAGGAATTTAGAGGAATTTCAAAGGATTTTGAAAAATTGTTTTTCGAATCCCACTCTCTCCGCTGAGTGATAAAAATATAAAGTGCCTCTTAAGCCTTTATCAATAGGGTTTTGACGGCATTTTCTATGTGTGGACAATTAAGAAAAATAAATAAATCTCACAAGTAAACAGGACTATTTTAAAGTAATTCAGATTGGAAACCCCCACCAACCTGCCTACCGTCAGGCAGGCTTTCATTGACAGGGATCTATTATAACTACATTTAACCCGCAGTTACTTCATCAACATTTATCCGCCGCAGTGTCAACGAAGGAGGACCATCTTCTTAATCTCAACAAAAGAACCTGCCTGCCTTCCGGTAGGCACGGCTTGTAGTCTGTAAAAGTAAATACCACTTGGTAGTTTGTCTGCAGACCAGGTTAATTCATAAGTACCGACTGGTTTTTCTTCGTTAACTAATGATTCAATCTCGTTACCGAGTATATCAAATACTTTAATTACTACACTTGATGATTGTGGAACTGAGTATTTTATTTTTGTTGTTGGGTTGAAAGGGTTAGGATAGTTCTGGAATAATGCAAAGTCATTTATAGAAACAATTTCTTTATTAACATGATTCGGTGGCTGTAATTCAAAATGCTCCAGCACTCTTCGTAATAAATCTGTATCATCAATTAAATTATATAAATCAATAATTACGTTGAGAGAATCGTAGCCAGAAATATAAGTCGTATAAAAGTCGGATCCAGACCACCAGGCAGATAGTATTGGCATAACACTTCCAGTAACTATCGGGACACTCCAACTAATAAAACTCGTATCTATTAACACTTCGTTTGTAAATGTTGAGTCAATTCCAGCTACTGAGTCAACCATAACAGCTATTAACAGACCCTGAATCTCATTAACTCCAATATGATTCCAGAATGCTAATGTGTCAAGTCCCTGAGAATACAAGTCTGAGAAAAGATAGACGGGTTTATTTTCCGAAGTATACTGGATCAGTCGTTCGCTTTCGTTCTGCGAAAGAATAAATGGATATTCAATAAATAAGAACAATCCATCGAAGTCGAATATTGAATCATCCAATGTGTCAGCAACGAAGACTGAGTCTTCAGATAAAAGTGCAAAAGAAGTTTGAAAGCTGGATGAGACACCATTTGGGTCAAATACCAAAATCTTTTGATCCTGCGATAGACTAAATGAAGTAAATAGAAGGAAAAGAATGAAAGTAAGATATTTAATACATTTCATTTTATTAACACCATCTTCTTAGTCTCAACAAAAGAACCTGCCTGCCTGCCGGTAGGCACGGCTTGTAGTCTGTAGAAATAAACCCCGCTCGGTAAAGTTGTTGCATCAAATTCTATTTGATGATTGTTCCACGTAATTTAGTGAAAATATTAGTAAATAATCTTAAGTACTATATGAATGAGGCAAGATTTGCAAATTTGACCGGTGGATAACAAATTGGCTGACCTTTTCATTTAATTTCAGAACTTTAAGCTTTGTACGAGATTAAATTGTTTTAGCACAATTACTAACGATTGAAAAATAATATAATTTTGCAGGATATTTCGTTTAATTCTACTTAATATTTTATTTTATCGTTCTTAGATTTTTTATATATTTTTTTCACATCTGCGCCTCTAAATCCCAAATAAATTGCTTTGTTACTTTTATCAGAAGCATCAACAGCAATTGCAGAAATTATTTGCCAATCTGATTCAGATGATTCGTAATAGTAAATGTCTTCAACTAATTTAAATTCACCTTTAATATTTATTTTTTTCAACCAGCTTTTATTTGGAGGTCGGTTATCATGATAAGCTGCATATAAATACCCATCGTTCCCAAAGACTAAATCACCACCGCTTATATTACATTTTAGATCTATTATTTCTCTCCTAAGTGTATTTAACTCTTTTGTTTGTCTCGGCAACCCCGTGTATTTTATTATTTGTCCTTTCCCCGTAGTTAAAATATATAGATTGTTTTCAACAACCAATACACTTGTAGCTGGAACATTTGCATTAAATGAAATTAGTTTTGGACTGGCTAGCTTTTTTTAAATGTATATACAAAAGTGCCATTTCCTGTTGCACCGTATATAAGAATTTCGGTTTCGGGAAAATCAGGATGAATTACTGCATCAATAGAGTGAATCATCTTACCAGAATTGTTATTCAATTTTCCAACAAGTTTCATATTTCGTGATACCAGATCATAAACAAGTAAAGATCCACGGGTTGGTTCAACTTCATCCCAATAAGGTTCGGTGCCTAGAAACAAATAATTGTTAACTGCTTTCATTGTCCTTGCAAATTTTTGTCTTGAATCCTTAATTACTTTTTGTAAAATAACAAACGGTTCAAATCGATTAATATTATTGCGAGGAGTTTTAACTGTTAAATATGGATTATCGTACACACTATAATAAGTTTTCCAAATATTTTTGTAATTGTAAGAATAAATTTTACTTGCCGAAGTACCCATAGTCTTCCCTGACCTTAACGAATTTATTAACCAATGTGATTTAGGATTCGTATCTTCCAAAATCAATTCATTTCCGTAACCTGCCCAGCTCATAAACACGGTTTTATTCAATACACCCAAACTAATAACCTGGCGGGATACATTTTGAAATATAAATTCGTTACCTTTATGTAAAAATTTCCTGTTTGATGCTCCTTTCAATGAGTGAGTACTAATAAAATCTAATTTTCTATCGCTGTTGGCCCAACCGGCAAAGCTTATCACATATTTTCCATCAGACGTACCGAGGATTGATTGCCCACGCAGTTTAGAGGTTTTCTCTTTAAGTGACTTATTTAATGAATAGTATTGAACTTTGTTGGATTTAACTGAGACTCTATACTGTTGAGTGAAAATATAATCTTCCATTCCGTTATTATGCTGATAATAAAAATTACAAAACTGATTACCCGACGTTCTAGATGTATGAATTACATTGCCCTGCTTTCTTTCAATCGAATATTTTACGAATGAAAAAAAATCATCCGGCTTGCCCCCATTGTTGAATAACCAAATATACCCTGGTGAATATATACTGCCGACAATATTACTTGTTTTCCAACCTGTTGAACTCAAGTCAATACTTTCAACAAGGGGATTGGGCGAAGTTATTCTTTTTACAATTCTCAATTCTGATTTACTTGAAAAACCAGCAACTATCACTGGCTCATTATTTAATTTGGTAATCGTTATTGATGCAATAAAATTATCAACGATATTTCAAATCAATAAAATCAATCTTATCATTTACATTTGGAGTACCCATAACCTTCCATCGTAAAATTTTCAATCTACCATTAGGTTTTCTATCTGTTGCAAAGAAGATATACTTGTCAAGTCCATCTTCATAAATTGCAGCAGAATAAAATCCCCAGATATTTTCTTTTGCAATATGTCTTTTGAAAATTTAAGATTAAATATTCTATTAAACAATCTTTGTGAAAGAAAAACAGTGAAGGTGTTTCTGATGTTGCACCGTATATAAATCTACCATCATTAATAATTGCGCGAATTTTATTGTTAGCATCTTTATCAGAGAATACCTTTCCGTGATTTATTATAGGTTGGAAGTTATTATTATTTAAACTATTTGTGATATTAACTTCCCACAAATATCCGTGTGTTCCCGTACCGAGAAAAAGTCTCCTACTATTTTCCGTTTCAACTAACGTAGACTTTCTAATTTCTTCCGTTTTAAGAGCTGAAAAATTACCTTGAACTTTTGGCTGTCTATTTGGATCTCTAAGCAACTCTTCAAATACATAATTTTTATTCAATGTTTGTGCAATAGTAGAAAACTGGAAGAGAATAAAAATAAATATTAGATTTTTCATAATTAAGTTTGAGAGTATAAAGATCTTAAACATTGCTGCTCCTAATGTTAATTGTATAATTCTAATATCTATAATTTATAAATTATATCATCTTAATTCATCAAATGAAATTTTTGGTTTTCTTCTTTCAATTGGGTTGAATACTGATTCGGTAAAATTTGTTAGTTTCATAATACACCCCCCTCTCCGCCAATTTTATACTCGTATAATTTTATTCCTATCGGAAAGACTATCTTTTTTAATCTTCTGAAAGTTAGAAACGTGGACCTTCACCAAAAAAGTTTTGATATTTTTCTGAATCTTCTCCGTATGCTTCCAATTTGCTATCCTTAAATTTATAAGTGCAGTGCTCGCCACCAATTCCCGAAAATAGGACTTCATACACCCTGCTGTTTTCATCAACCATTAAAACTTTTATAAGATTCTCATTAAATTCAAGCGCGGCCAGGTTGGAATGACAGATAGGACAGATAAAATCGTTGTGCGATCCTTCGGTAACATTAAACGAAGGATTAGTAATTGTTTTGTAATCTCCCAGCTTCGAACTAACAAAAAGCAATCCCCTTGTTCCCTCATGGTTCTTTACTGAAAAAACAATATAATCTTTTACTTTTAGTTTACCTCTGCAATACGGACAGATAAAATCCTGTGCCATTGTAAACCTCTATGATCTTATTAGTAAAATTTTATACTTCAAAATTAAGAAATATCATATTTACAATTGTATTATTGTTATCACTTAACTTTTATCACAACGAAAGTGATGTCGTCATCCGGCTCATCACCATCAGCCCAATCAGAACCAGCAGATTTCATATGCTCAATTATTTCTTCCGGGTATTTCTCAGCAACTTTTTCATATTCTTCTGTAACTCTTTCATAACCAAACATTTCTTCTCTCTTTATTAAACAGTTCTGGTAAACCATCACTTAGTAGAAATAATGTATCACCTGTAAATAGTTCTGTTGATTGTGTTTTGTAAGGGAAATCAATTACTGCACCGAGAGGCATTCCTTTAAGAGCAATTTCTTCAATTATTTTTTTATCATTTCTGAATAACAATGCATGCGGCATTCCTGCAGAAGACATCTCCAGTTGGTTTCCTTTTATCTTTAAAAGTGATAAACACATCGACATTGCATGCATTTTCATTTCTTTTATAACGCGGGTAAATTCGCTAAAAGTAAAAAGTATATCGTCATTATTTACATAAGAATTAAAAAGACTTTTTGCTAGCAGTGACCATTGTTCCAGCTTTTAATCCGTGCCCTGTTGCATCACCGATAACGACAGTAAGTGTTCCATCCAATCCCAACGTGGAAATCATAATAATCACCGCCAACTTCTGTAGCCGTTTTCATATAAACCGCAATATCAAGATTAGGTAACTGCGGCAACTCTTTAGGAAGCATGGAGAGCTGCAGCTGGCGAGCTTCCTCCAGCTCTTTACTTTTCCTTTCGTTTTCTGCTTCTGCTTTTTGAGCTCTTAGTTGTTGCTCAAGTTCTTTTTTAGATAACTCTTTTACATTTTTTAGCTGAAGGATAAGATTTTTATTAGTTGAAGCAATATCTCTTGCAAGATATACTGACATCGAAGCTGGAAGACTTAGCAAACCTATAAAGAATAATATAATTCCAAAGAGGCTATTAATGTTGTAAACCAAAAATTCCAGCGGTAAATAGCGTTAAAACAAATAATCACAAAAACAATTACACCTAAACCAATTACCCAGGCATGATTCTTCTTTCTTTTTATTGCAAGAAGTATTACCCTGAGACCTTCAACAGTTGAGAGAAAGATAAATCCTAATATTGCATAATCGGTTACAGCTTTCAACAGCTTTTGTAAATGAACTCGCAATAATTAATAATCCAATTGCAATAAACACCCAGAATTGTTTTGGCATTTTTTTATAAAATATTGAATAGAGAAAACCAAGGTAGGATGGAAAGATGAACACAATAGCAACGGTTCCAACAATTATTAAGAATTATGTAAAGTGAAATATTAGTATGAATAAAGCGTTGCAAGCATAGATTGCATAAACGCTAAAGCAATAAAAAAAGTAAAGAAGGAGTAATAAATATTTTCTTTATGCCTGGAATAAAAAAGGAATAGCAGAAAATATAAAATTGCAAGAGAAAGGAAAAGACCTGCAATACCCATATTAACAGCAAAAGTAACCCCTTCACTTTCAACAGAACTCTGTATCATATCATCCATGGCAGAAATTCTAATTCTGAATCCAGCTCGTCTGAACCATTTTGAAAAGAAGAAATCTTCAGAAATTGAAAGATGATTTGAATATCGAACGGCAATTGTATAAACAAAATTGCTATCCAGTTGAACAGCAAATGGAATATCTCGAGGCTGGTAAATTTCTTCTTCATCCTCTGTCAAACCCACTTTACCAAATTCCTTAACTATTTTCCCGTTAAGAAATATTTGCGATGCACCAAAGTGGTTAATAGAAAATCCTATTGGTTTATTAATAAGTGAAGAATCAATTACAATTATTTTTCTGAACCAGCCAATTCCCTTCCAGGTGTTTTCGGGAATATCATCCAGTTCCATATTTGTTCTTAGTGTATCCCACTTAGAATCATCAAATCCGGGTGAAGCCCATAAAGTATCATCACCAGGATGATAACGCCAAACATCATCCAACGAAATTGAATTTTCTTTTATACTATCGGCAAAAACATAAACTGTATCAAAGCTTTGTGCTTTTATTAAAAATGGTAATAAGATTAATATTAATATTTTAAGGTGCTTCATTTCAAGTTTAACCATTTCCCTATCCAATTAAATAATTAACTACATCAATAATAAATATAAAGATATGATAATAAATAATTGTTGAATAATCTATAAAAATGAAGACTTATCAAAATATTTTTATTAAATGAAAGAGTTGACTAGAACCGATTTGAAAAATTAAGGAATGGAGGATTAGAGGAACTGAATTAGGAAAATTTAATTGAAATCTTGATATTCAGACTTTTTAGTCTTATTTTAATTTAATCAATTATTTTAAGCTGTAAACTATTATTTACTAACAATAAAAGAGAGAGTGATATGAAAAAATATTTCACTACTGATTTTGCCTTTTGCTCTTTTTGTAATGCTGTTTTTCGTTTCCTGCGGAGAACAAAAACCAGGTAATACAACTGATGAAAGCAGCAAGTTTAAGGGTAATCACGGTCAATCAGGTGTTATTGATGATGTTTCCAAACCAAATATTCTTCAGATTGCAATTGGTTCTAAAGATCATACAACACTTGTGGCAGGTGTACAAGCAGCAGAACTGGAAAATATACTTGTTAATCCCGGACCTTTAACTGTGTTTGCACCAACCAATGCTGGATTTGATAAACTTCCTGAAGGTACACTTGGATGAACTTCTGAAACCGGAAAACAAAAACAAACTTGCAAAGATTATTACCTCTCACGCAGCACCCGGTACATTTGATATTCCTCTGCTTAAAGATGGAAGTAAAATATATATGGCAACCGGACAGTATATTGATGTAGAAGTTAAAGATGGCGATACTTACGTAAATGGTTCTAAAATTTTAGCAACTGTAGATGCCTCAAACGGTGTGGTTCATGTTGTTGATGATGTTTTTTTGTATGCTGCAGAGTAGACCGACAAAATAAATTATTTTAATTTGATCCCCGTTAATAATTTATTGACGGGGATTTTTTTTATTTTTAATATAATATTCCTTCGAAACTGGTTTTAGATTCTTCCGGATAACCATTTTTATAATAAGCAATTATAGATCCATCTTATACTTTCTTCAGAAAATGGCCATGGGTTTACAGTTATTTCTCCTGCAGGATTTGTATGAAATGTTAAATCTGTTTTTAATGATGAATTTCTGCGGGAGTAAACTTGAACTTTATCAACAAAATCATTTTCAAGACAAAAATTGAAAGATACCCAATCACAGAAATTGGTTATCTTATCTGCCCATAAGAATTCTTCCAAAGAATTCTTTGTTCTTAGCAGACTCTCTGCAATAGACTGCTCAATATTTTTCAGAATCTCCTCTCTTTTTTTTACATTATCATCACCAAGCAATCTTTTAAGATGAAGCTTTGTAACAATATCCACAACAGGATTGTCGAATCTAATTTCTGTTCCTTTTAAAGTAAGATCAGCCCATTGCTCTAAAGTGAGCTCACTCAAGAGGACTATTATCATTCTCACCGTAGCCAATATCGTGGTATTTAACTCCTTCAACAAATGAATTAAAATCAAAAGCAGGTTTATCGAAATTTGACATTTCCCCAATTGCTTGCCAATACTCCCGAAAACTTTGCATGTTCAGCTTGCGAAATAACAATATCTCTCGTTTTTGATTTAAACAATAATATTCCTTTTCTGTTATTAGCGGTTAAAAATAAATTATATAAAGAACAAATACACTTGTTTTCTGGATAAAAATTAGCCATATTTGTCGTTGCAATTTTTATGATTTTAGAGGCAGATTTGAAACAGATTAGAAATATAGCAATCATCGCACACGTCGATCACGGAAAGACCACTTTAGTTGATGAATTGCTGAAACAAAATAAAATTTTCAGGCAAAACCAGGTTGTCCAGGAAAGATTTCTGGATTCCAACGATTTAGAAAGAGAACGAGGAATTACAATCTTATCAAAAAATATTAGCATTCCGTATAAAGATGTAAAAATTAATATAATAGATACACCAGGTCACTCTGATTTTGGCGGCGAAGTGGAACGTGTACTTAAAATGGCTGATGGTGTTTTACTACTTGTTGATTCATTCGAAGGACCTATGCCGCAGACAAGGTTTGTACTTGAAAAGGCACTCCACTTACATTTAAAACCAATAATTGTTATTAACAAAATTGACAGAGCAGATAACCGCCCCGAGGAAGTTCTTGATGAAATATATGATCTTTTTATTGATCTTAATGCTGATGAAAACCAACTTGACTTTCCTTATGTTTATGCAAGCGGAAGAGACGGCTGGGCTGTAAAAGATTTAAAAGATGAACGTAAAAATCTTGTACCTTTGCTTGATACAATAGTTGATTCAATCCCTCAAGCTAAGATCCTTGAGGGCACAACACAAATGCAGGTAACTACTTTAGATTACAACGATTATGTTGGCAGGATAGGTATAGGCAGAGTGTTTCGTGGAACTTTAAACAAGAATGAACCACTTAGCGTAATTAAGAGAGATGGAAGTATTCATAAGATGTTGTTGAAGCAGTTGTTTATATTTGAAGGACTTGAACGGACTGAAGTGGATGAAGTTTCTGCTGGTGATATTTGCGCGGTGGTTGGAGTTGAAGATATTGATATTGGTGATACAATTGCTGATGCTGAAAATCCCGAACCGCTTCCTCTAATTGCAATTGATGAACCAACTATAAGCATGAACTTTACTGTTAATACTTCCCCGTTTTATGGTAAAGAAGGAAAATATGTAACCTCAAGGCATTTACATGACCGCTTGTACAAGGAACTTCAGCACAATGTTGCGTTAAGAGTGGAAGACACAGGTTCACCTGATACATTTAAAGTTTCGGGAAGAGGAATATTACATCTCTCCATTTTGATAGAAAATATGCGACGGGAAGGTTATGAACTTGCAGTTGGTGCACCAAAGGTTATTTATAAAGAAATTGTTGGTAAAAAAGCTGAACCAATTGAAATTCTTACAGTTGATGTTCCCAGCGAATCTTCCGGCAAAGTTATTGAATTAGTTGGACAGCGGCGCGGCGAAATGGTTAAGATGGAACAGAAAGGTTCTCTCTCTGCGCTTGAATTTCATATTCCTTCACGCGGTTTAATGGGATTAAGAAACCGCATATTAAATGTTACTTCAGGTGAAGGGATAATGCACCACCGTTTTTACCAGTATGAATATTTTAAAGGCTCAATTTCGCAGCGACAGAATGGTGTGCTAATCTCCATGCACGAAGGGACTTCTACAGCTTATGCAATAAACTCGCTGCAGGATAGAGGAATATTTTTTATCGATCCGGGTGATGTAGTTTACCGGGGACAGATTGTTGGTGAGTACAATAAAGATAACGACATTGAAGTACACGTACAACGTGGTAAAAAGCTTACAAATATGCGTGCTTCTGGCTCAGATAAAGCTGTTAAGATTACTCCGGCAATTAAATTTACTTTAGAAGAAACTCTTGAGTATGTTAAAGATGATGAGATTGTTGAAGTAACCCCGGAATCAATCAGGATGAGAAAATTATATTTAGATCCGAATGAAAGAAAAAGATTTAACTTGAAAAAGGTATAGTACTAAATTGCTAATGTCTTAAGATATTAAGATCAGTGTGAGGATTGGGTTAACATTATACTCAAAGAGAGAAATTAATTTGTATCAGCTAATAGATTCTGAAGATTTTCTTCCAATTCTTCAGCCCAGCTTTCAGTGTAACCAAAACCATTACGAGTTTCAAAAACCTTCCCGGCTACGATCGATAAAAATCTCAATCGGAAGTCCATCAACATCTTCAATTTGAGGTAATGCATATGAGAATTCTGAAGTATCGCCACCATCTAATACCAAGTAATTAATTTTTTGTTCATCTACAAAACTCTGAAGGTATTCTTTCCTGGCCAAGTTATCTTCATTTTTTTCAAATGCAATTGCGAGAATTATCTAAACCTTCATCTTTGTATTTTTTTTGTAGATCGATAAATGTCGGTATTTCACTTCGGCATGGTGGACACCATGTACCCCATATTGTTATGAAAATCACTTTACCAACGAATGTGCTATCCACATTTGTAACAATATTACCTTGCAGATCTGGAAGGTTAAATTCAAGCACATCTCCCTTTACTTCAGGCTCTAATTTAGGAATTGGATCAATATTAATTGAAATAGTAAAAAGAAGGCAAATCACCATTAATATTTGTACTGAATTGTCCGATGCTTTGCGCAAAGCGACATTTTCAGAATATTTTTATGTATAATCATAATTCGTAACAAATTCAATTGGTTTTACGGATAAATATAATTGTTGAATCGAAATTAATGCAAGGGAGTAAAGTAAAACCCTCAAAGTTTTTACTCACTTTGAGGGTTCACTTAAATATTAACTCTTATCATACTCTTCGCGGGTAATAACAGTTATCTCCATCCATTCCAGCTTCTTTCAGTTTCTTATTAATTTTGGAAGTTGATCATTTAGGATTATATCTACTTCTGTTCTGTATTTAGTAAACTCACCTTCGAGCAATATTAATCTCTCAATTTGTGAATCGGTTGGTTTGCCTGAATAGTTAATTATTCCTGCATAAATATCACCGATTTTTTCCGCTAATCTTATTTGTCCTGATATCCTGTGAGGACTTGTAGCAACAAGTTCCTTATGCATCTTTTCCAGATGTTCAGATAATGCAATCAATTCATTTTTGAATTCGCCATCTTCAAGCGCTTTTACAGCATCATCAAGTTTACCTTTAAGATTTGTAACCTGCTTATCGGTGAACGAAACATCTTCCAGCAATGTATAAGCATGGTTAAGAGTTTCAAATTGCAGTTTCATATCTTCTTCAGAATGTCCTGCTTTCGGATCAGTTTGGAGCGTTATCTTTCCTGTCATATTCTTTTTCATCTTTCTTTATCTTAATTGTATATTCACCAGGAGGAAATGTAGGACCGAATGCGGTTCTAAAAGCCAGCAAAGGTGAAGATGCTTTTACCTTTGGAGGTTTTTTTGTAACAACCCAATCTACCCGGTTAATTCCTTTCTTCTTTCCTGCAGGAAGAGTTTTAACAAGTTCTCCATCGGCATTATAAATTTCAATAGACATATCACCAAAAACATGCCGCTTCTTTAGGTAATAAGTAATAATTGCTGAAGAACCGGGATTCCTTCCTCTAAATTCATGATCACCGGAAATGCCATAAGAAAATTGGGGATTTGTTATCGTGTAAGGTTCAGTGGGAAATATGGTCACATCCGATTCTATTACCTGATCATTTAATAAACGAAGAGGAGTTATATCATCAATTATTAATACTCCCCTGCCATGGGTTCCCATAACCAGATCATTTTCTGTTGGATGAATAACCATTTCATAAATAGGAACTTTTGGAGTATTACCTTCAAATCTTACCCACTGGTTTCCCCCATCTAATGAAATGTATAAACCATATTCAGTTCCAAGAAAAAGCAGATTAGGATTAACAAAATCTTCTACAATAGTTCTTGCAAATCCCTCGATTGATTCATTTCGCAGAGAGGTCCACGTTTTTCCTAGATCTGTGGTTTTATAAACATAAACATTTTTATCACCATTACTGTGTCCATCAAAAACAACGTAAGCAGTGTTCTTATCATAATTACTTGCAGCAACTTTAGAACACCATGTTTCTCAGGAAGATTAGGAATGTTGGGAGTCACATCAAACCAGTTTTTACCATCATCACTTGTAACCTGCAGATTTCCATCATCCGTTCCAGCCCAAATTATTTTTGAATCTTTGGGCGATTCACTAATTGTATAAATTGTACAATGATTTTCAGCTGTAGAGTTATCAATTGTTAATCCACCAGATTCTTCCTGCTTCTGTTTTTCAGGATCATTGGTTGTTAAATCCGGTGAAAGCTTTTCCCATGAATCACCGCGATTTGTGGTTCTAAAAAGATATTGTGAACCAACATACAAAACGCCTTCGTTTGTTGGAGAGAAAGCAATTGGTGTATCCCAATTAAAACGAAGTTTTTCATCTGGATCATCCGAGAAAGGTTTTATTTCCTTTATCTGGCGCGTATCTTTATAGAAGCGCATCAAGTTACCGCCCTGGTACTGCCAATAAAGAATATTTTCATCACCCGGATCTGGCAGCACATTAAAGCCATCACCGTAACCTACGTTAAGCCAATCGCTGTTTGTAATTCCCCCGAGACTTTCTGAAGGACCAACCCATGAACCGTTATCTTGCAAACCTCCGTAAACATTGTATGGGTCCTGATTATCCACAGCAATATGATAGAATTGCGAGAGTGGAAGATTTTGTGCATGAATCCATGTGCTTCCCCTGTCATACGAGATATAAAATCCACCGTCTGTCCCAAGGTACATATGAGAATTGTTGTTTGGATTTATCCACATTGCATGAAGATCTGAGTGAACCCTTCCACCTTCAACAAAGGGTGAAGTAAACGAATAACCTCCATCATCGCTAACCCAAAGAGTAAAACCCGGTTTATAAATTTTGTTTGTATCTATAGGATCGGGGATCAGTAGAGAAAAATAAAAAGGTCTTTCGCCAACAAGAGGTGATCTTGTTTTTAACTCCCAGGTTTTTCCGTCATCCACTGAGCGATACAATCCCGTTTTTTCCGATTCAATAGTTGTGTAGATAACATTTGGATCAGCATTTGAAAAAGCAACAGCGATTCTTCCAAGTTCATCATACTCAGTTTCAACATCAACAATTTCCCATGTTGTTCCGCCATCCTCAGTTCTATATAAATTACTTCCCGGTCCTCCTGATCTAAATGTATATGGTTTTCTCTGGAAGTCCCACATACCAGCGTAAAGTATATTCGGATTGGTTGGATGCATTGATAAATCGGCACAACCTGTGTTTTCATCAACAAAAAGAATTTTTTCCCAGCTTTTTCCTCCATCAGTCGTTTTAAATACTCCCCTTTCTTCATTGGGGGCCCAAACTCCTCCTAATGCTGCAACATAGACTTCGCTGCTGTTTTCAGGATTAATTATAATTTTTGCAATATGATCAGTTTCTCCCAAACCAACCATTTCCCACTTATCCCCGCCGTCGGTTGTTTTATAAACACCATTACCGACCCCTATGCTGTTTCGGGTCCACGGTTCGCCCGTTCCTACCCATACTGTATCTTTATGTTTTTGATCGATAGCAATTGCACCGATAATCTGAATTTCATCTTCAAAAACATCTTCAAATGTAGTTCCGGCGTTAGTGCTTTTCCACAAACCACCAGTTGCAGCACCAACGTAAACTAACCGCGGATCATCAATCCAGGCATCTATAGCGGAAACTCTTCCACTCATAAGAGCTGGACCAATATGCCTGGATCTTAATTCACCAAAAAAGCTTGGTTTTAACTTTTTTATTTGTGCTTCTGCATTTGATAAACCGAAGATGATAAAAGCGAAGCACAAAAGTGTAATTGCTCTTTTCATAATAAAATTACTCCGGTTTGTTTTCTGTTTCTGTTTCTGGTTCTTTGTCCATTCCAACTTCCATTGAATCAGTTGGAGCGGTTACTTCGGGCATATCAAAAATCGAATCATCAAATTCCACATTATAAGTTATCTCATCAAAAACCATTTGCATTACTGTTTCCCCGTCAACCTTTGTTTCAATGGAATAAGGGCTTAACATACCATCAACAAATTTATAATTACTGAAGATTGTTTCAGCTTCGTTTTCAACGCCCTGCATAATCATTTTAGATTTTGTTTTAAGAAGCACATACTCTTCAGAATCGATATAGGAAGTTATGACATCTCCATTTGGTCTTGTGAGTGTAAGCAGATAAACTTCAATATCATCAAGCTCCTCTGTTCCGCTATATTCAACCTGGTAACCCTTTTCTTTATAATTATAAAATATCCCCTCGTAATCTGCCTGCAGTGCCATTCTATCAGCTTGTTCTTCGGTCATTGGCTGTGGATCTGAATTTCCCGCAAATGGATTTATAGACCACCCGTTGTCGTTATCATACGCGCTTACTATCTCCATTCCCTGGAATGTAGCCTCGGATTTGAACGACATCGGTTTTTTATGGTAAGATGTAAAGGGAATTTCAAATTGTCCCTGCATTATTTTTCCTTTTGTGGAAAATGTTTCGGTCTGAAGAAGTTTTTCCTGCCCAATTGCCGCAAAGTATCCCGCAAGTATTTCATCCACTGTTTGTGAAAATGATTGAGTGAAAAATATTATTGATAACAGGAAAGGTATAATTAGTTTTTTCATTACTGCCCTCTTATAGGTTGTTAATAAATGTAATCTGATATTTAGAATTAATTCTTAATATGTAAACTAAAGCATCATTATTTGATTACAAAGCTGATTAAGTAAAATTGTGATGAACTACAGATAAACTTTATGGATGTTCGATTTGAAGAGATGAATGGAATGAAGATTGGCAAAATCAATGAATAAAAACATATAAAGCGAAGTAGAGCGCTATTTTATTTAAACCAAATGAGTTATTAGTCCTATTCTTTGTTCTTTACATAAATTAATTTAAACCGTCCCTTTGGACTTTCACGTTGTTCAATTTCAAATTTCTTAATTGATTTGATTAACGGGGTCAATTTCTGGAAGCCATAATTTCTGGAATCAAAATTTGGTTGCTTTTTCTGCAAAAGATTTCCAACATCTCCAAGAAATGCCCAGCCATCATCATCTGCCAAATCGGAAATAGTAGATGAAATCAGTTGAATCACTTTTGGAGTTATTTTATCGATATCGCTTTTTGGTGAGGTTTTGCTCTTAGTAATTTCCGATTCAGTTCCCCCAGATTGGTATTTAAGAATTTCAATATAAATGAATTTATCACAAGCAACGATAAATGGTTCCGGTGTTTTCTTCTCGCCAATTCCAATTACGTTCATCCCTGCTTCGCGAAGCCTTGTGGCTAAACGGGTAAAATCGCTGTCGCTGGAAACCAGGCAAAAACCATCGACTTTTTCTGAATACAGAATATCCATTGCATCAATAATCATTGCGGAATCAGTTGCATTTTTTCCTATTGTATATCCATATTGCTGAATTGGTGTTATAGCATTTTCCAGGAGGAGACTCTTCCACTTTGTAACTTTAGGATTTGTCCAATCTCCATAAATTCTTTTTATAGTGGGATTGCCATACTTTGCAATTTCTTCCATCATCCCTTTTACATAAGCAGAAGGAATATTATCACCGTCTATTAATACTGCAAGTTTTAAATCCATAAAATTTTCCTAATATTAATTCTATTAAAAATATTAATCTTCATAACTTTTTGAACACTCTAAATTTAATTTTTATAAAGTTAAAGTTAACAAACTATTTTTTACATTGCACAGATTTTTCTTGTGCAAATTTCGATATAAAGCAATGATTATAATCTGAAATATATTTTACCAACAAATTCCTGGTACTGAATTTAACATACTTTCTATCTTCAATCTGGTTTAACATAAACTCAGCAACATCTTCACGCGAAATTCTAACTGTATATATCCAATTTCCAATATTTGATCCCTCCTTATAAGTACCTCTTGCTTTTTTATTATTCAATGCACCGGGACGAACAATTGTCCATTCAAGTGAACTCGATTGAATTACATTTTCTTGTTTTCTCTTATCCCAAAAATAAAACGGGAGTATAAATGGAATCACAAAAAAAGTATAGTATAAACCCATTTTGCCAAAACTTTTTCCAAGTCCAAGTGATGTTTCGCAAATGAATCTTTTTACATTATTCTTTTCCATTGCTTCAATAATATTTTTAGTTCCATTAGAAAGAATTTTAGTGGGATAAAACCATCGTTTATGACCTAAAGCGCACAATACCGTGTCTTGATTCACCATAGCTTTATTTAAAGAATCAAGATTAAGCACATCACCTTCAAATACTTTCAGGCGATCGTGTGTTTATTTTTATTTTAGATGGCTTCCTGGCAAAAGCAGTTACTTTATAACCACGTTCAAGAGCTTGCTTAACTAAACGGATACCGGTTCCACCCGTTGAGCCAATTATTAATATATTCATTACAGCCTTATTTATTTCTTCAGTTCAAAAACTACATTTACATTTGCTTTAATTGATATCTTACCGAGTGCTATTGTTTCTGAAATTTCACCCGTTCCACTTTCTATGTTCTGCATAACATTTTGGCTCATTACATTGATTTCTGCCATATCCCCAGCCATTCCAGCTTGAATAATACCAAAAATTAGAACCGCCGTAACCTTCGCTTATCTGTATAGGATCACCGATTAACTGACCTAGAGCGCCAGCCATTTTCTCAGCTTTTTCCTTTGCTGCATTCAGTGCAAGATCTCTTGCCTGTTCGCGATACTTTTTAAACTCAGTCGTCTGAAAATTAATATTGTGAATATAATTTACACCAGCTTGAAGAACTCCTGTTACTAAGTTCTTCGACTTTATCAGGTTCTGATAGAGTCACAACAAAAGTGTTTCGAACAAAGTAACCTAAAAAAACTCTTTTATTATAATTGTTCTCATACCTTGGCTCTATCGAAAGATAGTCTGTTTGAATATCTTTATCCTCGATTCCGGATTCTTTAATTACTACTATCGCTTTTTTCATAATATCGTTGTTCTTTTGCTTGGCAACCATAATGTTACTATCCGATGTTTCTATGCCAAAAGTAATGATGATCTGATCCGGTTGTACTTTAACAACCGCTTCACCATTTACTGTAATTTTAGGACGATCATCAAACAATTGTGTTTGTTGTGCATGTATTAAACTGATTGCTAACAGTGTTAAAAAAGTAGTTATTATTATTGTTTTCATTATTTCACCTTATAATTTTTTATAGATTTCTATTTCTAGTTGATATTAATTCTTTAGCATACTCGAATATTCTTGCTTAATCTGTTCACATTTCCTTATGAGAGTTAAGCTTCCACGACTTTTACCAAATCTTTTTCCTTCTTTGAAAAGTTTCTTTTTTTGAACGTAATTATCTGAAGTAGCACTTTGCAAAGATAGCTGGTTTAGCTTTATCAGGCAAAGTAATAAGCCATTTTAAACGAGTTTTTAAAAACAGAAATCCAAAATGATTGTTTTTGATTTTTTAGATAACTTTTAACAGCCAGCTTTTGCCATCATTATAGTATTTCCATTGTTCGGAAAAATCAGGATGATTTATGTGAAGGTCCATTTTGGAAAAATAATTCCCAGATTACTTTGGATTTACCGATATAAGAAAATATAACTTCTTCAGTAGGGAATTGGTCTTTGTTTGTTAATACTAACTGATCCATTTATTCACCTAATAATAACTTTTAGCACCTAACCTAAAAATTAGAGCCTGGAGCCATTTATTAGCTTTTTTCTACATAAGCTTTGATATCTTCCAAATCTTTTGTTAATGCTTTTTTCATCGATTTTTTGATTAAAGGTCCCATTACAAATGAAAGAACCTTTGCAATAATAGATTGTGGGATTCCATTAAATGACATGGTCAACAAGGTACTGTTATCAATCGTTTTTAAACTCAACTTCGTTATGTAAACAGATCCGTGGCTTTCCGCCCGTGTGCAATAATATTCGTTTACCTCCGATTCAGTTATCCACATCGTTTCCGTCGCTTCTTTTCCAAACATCTCTCTTGTTTCTTCCCACTTTAAACCAACTATATCCGCTGATGGTTTATTTAGAATAATTATTCTTAGGATGCTTGATATCATGCTCTGCACAATTTTCAATATCCGTTATTGCCTTCCAAACAAATTCTTTGATACTGTTTTATTTTGATGTCTACCGTGACCGTCAATTTCATATTGTCTCCAATTTTATATTAAAGCTATCCTGAACTTATACTGCATTAAAGTTGGTACATAAACGTTAATTAAATCGTAATTTCTAATCTTTTATGAATTCGTCTCCAGCTATGCCCACCAGTCTGTATCTTGATATTCCCAGTCATTATTGTGGTTAATCAGAAAGGGATTCACATATTTGCGATTGTAAATTAAAGTAAAATATGCACATTCTCAATTCTTCACTCTCCTTTTACATCACACTTTATTTTATTTTTGAAAAACCGAACTTTGAATATTCCGTTAATTCATCTGCAAATTATTATCGTTTCAAATTGTTTACAATTACGTGATATTTTCGTGATGAAACTACGACCTCCTGTTCTTATTTATGATTATCACAAAAATAACAAGGAGGTAATAATGAAATCGTTCTTTTTGATTCTTTCTGTTCTGGTTCTCAGTTTGTTTACATTTGGATGTAACGAAGAGCCAACAGATCTGCTAACCGATCCCGGATCCCTTGAAAAGGGGACATCCCATACTGCAGAATACGAAGTTACTCTGGAAAACTTAAGTCCTGCAGGAAGCCAGCCGCTATCACCGCCCGTATTAGCTGTACACAAACCAAACTTCAGAATATTTCACATTGGAGGATTCGCAACCGATGAATTAGCACAGGTTGCCCAGGATGCATTTAATGATCCATTGGTGACTTTGCTAAATAACTCTCCGAAAGTTTCACAAGTGGTTATGGGCGGCGGAGCGATTCCCCCGGGCTCATCGGATACATACAATATTACCGCTCAGGGAAGATTCAGTAAACTTTCACTGGTAACAATGCTTGTAAATACAAATGATGGGTTTACCGGCAGGAGTAAAATTCAGTTGCCCCGGCACGGAACTAAGACATATTATCTTAGAACTTATGACGCTGGAACTGAAAAAAATACCGAGCTTACTGCACATATTCCGGGACCATGCTGCGGTAATCCATTTGAAGGTATTCCTGAACACAGGAGAATCAGATTCCATAGGGGAATAAGTGGTATAGGCGACCTGGATCCGTCAGTATATGGATGGGATGAACCTGTTGCCAAGCTTACTATTACAAGAGTAAACTAACTCTTAAATTTATAAAATGCCTCCACAAGAGTGTGAGGCATTTTTATATAATGACATCCATTGATGAGTGAAAGAATAAGGCAAACCAGCAGAATGATATTATTTTTTTTCATCTTTCCACCTTAAAATTGATTTATGCACTCAAACCATAAAATCTGAATAATACCGTATTGAAAAGGGTGTCCGGTTAAGGTGCTGGTTATGTGTTGTTTGTTTATAACGATTTTGCTTTGCCTGTTTTTTTATTCAGCAATATCGCTATCGATGGAAATAAAATCCAAGGTATTATATAATACACACTCAAAAACCAGAATACATAAATAAATTTAAACCCATATCCAAGATAAATGCCACAATAAATAAAATCATAGATTGACAATGGAACTGTAAAATAAAAGGAGTACCATAAAGAAAGTTTGAATCTTCTTGATGTTTTTACTGGTTTAAAGATAAACCAAATGATTATAGAGAAAGGAATTAACAATAAGATTACGAACCAGATTATTGATTTAGTTGAATATTGTAAGTAGTAATCAGGTATACCGGCAAGGAAAAATAGGATCCAAACTATTGTAGCATAAATTAAAATCTGCAAATGATTTTTAATTCTCATAATATCTCTCTTAGTACCTCAATATATTTTTGAGACTATAACTAATTGATATTTTATAAACAAGTTTTGGCACCAAAATTCATTATATGATAAAATCACAAAACGGTGTTGCCGATAGGCCGCCACCTGACAATTACTACACCTGCGAGACAGCCTAATTAAATCATTTAACTATACTGGATTAAACGTGACTTTAAACTAACTAATGGATTTCTTGCATTCAAGAAAATTAATTGAAGGTAGTAAAAATTAATTAGATTCAACTACTTTCAGTTTACGGTTGAGTGTGTTTTTAGAAGGACGGGATTCACCAAGAATTACAGCCTCCACAAATATTATAAGCCCTTTGCTACTAATCTACCTTAGTAAAATTCACCAATTTTTTCCGGTAATTTAGCAACCCAAGTGCAAATGTTGGCTTGAAGTATTATCTAATTCACTCATATTGCAGAAAAACAAACTTTTTATTTGGTACAATTATTAGATCAGTAGTGTATTGAGTTTTCTAAAGAGGTAAATAATAATGGAACAAATATCATTAGAAATTTTCTTTGATTCGGAAACGGATTGGGAAATGAACCAATACAGAATACTTGCCGGAATAAAAAAAGCCAGAACTGAATTTGGTCAAAAGAAAATTTATCCTTCACTTGCAATGCTTATCAAACTAAACCGGGAACTGAATCAAATAAAAGATGAAAGAAACAATCTCAGGCAGAATTTTCCAAAACAGATTAAAGGATTTGATTTTAAGGAACAAAAAGTAATTTATGAAACTTCAAAGAATCTTGAACTCAACGATAATATTGAAGTGATATTCGATTTAATTGATTGGGCATTACCTTACATTAACGAAACAATTGAGGAAGGAACTGTTTTATTTGATTTTGTTGAAAAGAATATGTTATTAGAGCAAGTTGGTATTCTGCCTATGTACAAAGAGGAAGGGTACTTTATGATTACAGATAATATTGCATTAGAGCTGCAGGTCCATCGTTATGAATGTTCAATATTTTCATCCGGCAAGGAGAAATACAGATCATTAAAAACTGAGATTGTTAAAACTGAAAAACAGGGAATAATAAAAAGGTTACCGGAAACAATTAAACAAGAACTTATAAAAGAAAGAACTGATTTACCGAATCCTGCAACTTTTCTTTTAGATTCAGATCTGGATTTTCCATTCACTGAAACAATTATGCCGGTTGCTAAAAGAAAAATGATATCACATATTGCTGTTTGAAGAGCTTACATCTCCTTTACTGCAGTGAGTATTATCCGTTCAGACCATACACCCAGTGAGTAAAAGATTAGTGCGAGCGTGATGAGTATGGAAGCCACTATCAATTGTGTTGACATAATTATTTTCTTGAACTGCTGTTTAAAGATTTTACAAATATAGCTTCAGCAGCTAATCATTCCGGCGATTCCTCACTCTCAATGTATCCTAATTGCCTGGTAATGGATTTACATCTGCGCACTAAAACTTAATATTTATATTTATCATTCTCAAAATTTTTCTTTAGACTGTTTCCTTATAAAGCTTAAAGCTCATCTTTTGGAGGTAAGATTTTGATGAAATGGTTATCTACTTATAAGTTTAAAGTTGAAAGTAAATTAATATAAACAGCAGAACAGAATGTTATTTATGAAAACCTTTATCATAATAATTTTGCTTGCACTATTTTCCCCATCGATATTTTCTCAAAGCCAGTTCCAGGATTTTATAAATAGGGTAAATTCTCTTCCTGATTCCACTGCAAAAGCAGCGGTGATAGATAGTTTTATGACAGTTGCACGAGCAGAGGGTATTCCATTCATTGAGAATAGTACGGCTAACTTTATTTACATCGGTTCAGTTAGTTCAGTAAATGTACCGGGTGATTTTAACGGCTGGAACCAGAATTCTGCACCAATGGTAAATTTAGTTCTTACAAATTTCTGGTATCACTCAAAAGATTTTGAAATGAATGCGCGGCTGGATTATAAATTTGTACTAAACGGCAGCAACTGGATACTTGATCCTGAAAATCCAAATACAGTTAGGGGTGGATTTGGACCAAACTCTGAACTGGCAATGCCGGAATATGTTCAACCGTGGGAGATTGAATATAATCCAAACATAGATCATGGTACAATTGAAGATAAATCAATATTCAGCACAAATCTGAATGCATACATACCAGCTTAAAAGTATATTTGCCGCCGGGATATAATAATGCTTCTACTTATCCTGCAGTTTATTTTCAGGATGGTTTTGAATACGTTACACTTGCAAGTGCTGCAAATGTTTTAGATAATCTTATTGATAGTAATAAAATAGAACCGATAATTGCTGTATTTGTAAAACCAAATAACAGGAATGAAGAATATGCATTCAGCAAGAGAAATCAATACAGATTATTTTTTGTAGAAGAACTTGTTCCGTTCATCGATAGTATTTACAGCACAAAGATAGATCCGAAACAAAGACTCGTAATGGGTCCTTCGTACGGAGGTAACATTTCTGCATTGATCTCTTACAATCATCCTGATGTTTTTGGTTTATGCGGTGTACATTCGGGTGCTTTTCAACCAAACAATTATGAAGCTTTTACTTTAATTACCACGGGGGATTATAAAGATATTAAATGGAGTTCAATTTGGGGAAGTTATGAATCGCTGAGTCAAAATATGCAAGATTTTCGTGATTCTTTATTATCAAAAGGATATGAACTGGATTGGCTCGAATTGCCGGAAGGACATAGCTGGGGTTTATGGCGGGCAACAATAGATAACATGCTACAATACTTTTTCCCATCATCAGCTACAGGTATTGAAATTAATAAATTGAATGTTCCGGAAGGTTTTGATCTTTATCAGAATTATCCTAATCCATTCAACCCAAGTACGACAATGAGATTTACGATTTCCGAAGACGAAAGACGACAGACGCTACGTAATTTAAAAGTTTATGATGTACTTGGAAATCAAATTGCAACATTAGTTGATGAAGAAAAATCTGCTGGTAGCTATTCAGTTGTATTTGTTGCTGAACAACTTTCAGCTGGAGTGTATTTCTATGAACTCCAATCGGGGGATTATGTTCAAACTAAAAAGATGTTATTATTAAAGTAAACTCTTTTCGTACAGCCTGTATTTTTTATACAGCTTTCCACCCACGGCTTCATCAAAACGGTTTATCATATCGTTATCTTCTAAATTCCAGGACATTTCACACGATTCGTAACCAAGCTTGGCACCTCTAACTTCGGTTTCGTAATAGAGCACAACATTAATTCCCGTGCGTCTGTATTCTTTTTTTAATCCAAATATAATAGACCGCAAACCTTTAATTTTTCTTTTGTAATAAAGGAATTTTAGAAGTTGTATAGGACCAAGTTTTCCGTTAAGTTTTTTCAGCACAAAATTTAAATCAGGCAGTGTAATTGCCAGCCCCACAGGTTCACCTTTAACTTCTGCAAAAAGAACAAGTTCAGGTTCGGCAATCGGTTTTAATTCTTTTGCCATAAGATCCATTTCAGCCGGTGTCATCGGAACAAAGCCCCAGTTGAGTTCCCACGCTGCATTGTAAATATCTTTTATTATCTCAACATCCCGTTCGAAGTTTTTCATATCAAGCGGTCGTACAACCACATCTTCTTTGCTCTTTACCCTTTCAACAAGTTTTGTAATCCTGTCAACAACACCCACTTCCCCTTTATAATAAGCATACAAATCTTTTGCTTTAACGTAGCCGCAATCTTCACTTAATTTTAAATAATACTCAAGTGTGTAAGGCATCATAATGGCAGGATCTAGATCAAAACCTTCAAGCAGGAATCCGCATTCATCATTCGTACTAAGGTTTACTGGACCAAGAATCCGCTCCATACCTTCTTTCCTGCACCAATCTTCTGCGGCAGTGTAAAGTAATCTTGCTGTTTCAACATCATCAACAGATTCAAACATTCCAAAGAAGCCAAGCTTTTCATTGTGGAATTCATTATGCCGATCGTTTACAATGGCAGCAATACGTCCTACAATTTCATTTTCTTTTTCGGCTACAAAGAGTTCCATCCGGGCAAACTCAAAAAACGGATGCTTTTCCCTATTCAGTTTAAATTTTACATCTCTTATTAATGGCGGGACCCAATGCGAATTATCTTTATATATTTTCCAGGGAAGACGTATAAATTTATCCAGATCGGTTTTATTCGTTACAGCTCTTATCTCAGTTTTGCCGGAGGTCATTCTAAATTTTCCCTATTCTTTTTTGGAGTTGATTTATTCATCAGTTTCAGCCAATCCCCAATTTCTTTTTCCACTTTCGTATTAAGTTAGGATAGGACATTCCCCATCCAGTATTGTAATCATTCAGTAAGGGATTTACATATTTACAATGTTAAATTTAAGTAAAATGTTTGTAATAGCAATAGTATTAGATATTTCGTGTCTATTCAAAATAAATCTGTTTGCCTGTTCTTCAATATCCGGCTCAGAATATTATTAAATTATTTCCTTTTTATTCGAACTTCTTGTTAATATATTCACAAAAGTAAATCGACTTTAACTGAATTAGGAGACTAAGAACCATGGCTGCAAACAGAAGAGATTTTATTAAATCATCATCATTATTACTTGGCGCTATTCTTTATCCAGGTAAAAGTCTTTTGAGTTTCACCAGGTTGTTTTCTCTACCAGGAATAAGAGAGGTTCGTCCAAACGTTGGTGTTTTTACAATGGAAGGGGGCACGATTGGCTGGTATGTTTCTGATGATGCAGTGGTTGTTATTGATTCACAATTTCCTGATTCTGCAAAAAGTTTTATGAATGAAATCAGGGAGAAAACTGAACGAAAAATTGATATACTATTTAATACTCATCATCATGGCGATCATACATCAGGAAATTATTATTTAAAAGATTTTGCAAATAAAATAGTTGCCCACGAAAATTGTCCCTGCATTACAAAAGAAATTTTACGGTGAAGGTGAAAAAGAAAGTCAGCAGGTTTATGCTGATACAACATTTAAAAATGAGTGGGAATTTGATCTTGGAAATGAAAAATTAAAAGCATATCACCTTGGGAAGTGCTCATACTGGCGGGGATGCATTTATACATTTTCAAAATTCAAATGTTGTGCACATGGGCGATCTTGTTATTTAACAAGGTATATCCATATATGGACCGTCCGGCAGGATGTATTATTGAAGGATCAATCAATGTGTTAGGAAAAGCAGCGT
>CAVVMV010000032.1:0-43449 GCA_963749485.1 uncultured Ignavibacteriales bacterium
TGATGCAGGCATCAATTAAAAAATTAAAAGGACAGGCAGATGGTAAAACAATTAAAGCTGCCGTGGAAAAAGTGCTGGGTTAAAATTGAACGCAATTGATATTTTAATAATTGTTGCTGTACTTATTGGTTTTATCCTTGGTTTTAAGGATGGATTTATAAGAAAACTGATAGGCGTTTTAGGGTTTGCACTTGCTATCATTACTGCTGCTTTTTTTGCAGGTAAGATTGGTACGATGATAGAAGTTGCTTTCGGAATAGAATTTTACTTTGCTGAGATTATCGGGGGAGTTGTACTCTTTTTTGGTGTGATACTCGTTTTCACATTACTTAAAAGAATAATACATCCTTTTGACCGCGTAAATAATATTATCAACCAGTTAGTTGGCGGAGCGGTTGGTATTGTACAAGTTCTATTTTTTTTAAGTGCTGTTCTGCTGATTTTAAATATTTTCGATCTACCTGATAATTCTGTTAAAAAATCGTCCGCTTTTTACGAGAATACATCTCAGTTACTCCCTTTAACTATAGATTATTTAGGCAATTACACTCCCGATTCAAAGCAAATTATTGAGGATTATATAAACGAAAAAGATACGGTAAAATGATTACCCCAATAACCCTGGAGAAGCTTGAATTCCAAAAGGTTCTTAACCAGGTTTCAAACTATTCGATTACAGAAAAGGGAAAGCAGTTAATCCAGAATATAAAACCTGTAACTGATAAGGAATTTATAAACAGGGAAGGGGAAACGGTAAACCAGGCAAAAGAAATCCTTATTAAAAGTGTTCCTCCTCCAATTGAGTTCATCCCCGATCTTACAGAAACTCTCCTGCAAAGTAAAATTGAAGGATCGGTTTTAAATAGTAAAAAAATTCTGCAGATTCTTAATCTTGCAGCTACTTCGCGTAAATTATATAAGTTTATAAAAGATAATTCTGAAACAGCGCCTCTCCTTACAAATTACAACCAGGAACTTTTTATTGATAAAATGTTTGAACACCATATTCAAAATGTTATTGATGATAATGGTGAAGTGAAGGAAAAAGCTAGCAAGAAGCTTTCCCAGCTTAGAAAAGATATAAGAGATAAACAGGGCGAGCTGATCAAATCGATAAACAGGATTATGAAATCGCTTGAAGACCAGGAAATGGTTAGAGAGGATTATCTTACTTTAAGAGATGGAAGAATGGTAATCCCCATTAAAGCTGAGCATAAAAGACATCTTAGAGGATTTATCCATTCCGAATCATCAACCGGGCAGACTGTTTACATTGAACCTGAGCAAACTCTTGAACTTAATAACGAAATTATCTCTTTAAATTTTGCTGAAAGAAGAGAGGTTGAAAGATTATTAAAAGAGATAACAAACTTAATCGGTAAGGAAAGCGAAAAGCTGAAAGTATCTTTGGATACAGTTGCTTATATCGATTCGGTTTTTGCAAGAGCAAAACACTCTATAGAAATTATCGGCTCTTTTCCTTCAATTGATGATAAAAAACCGTTTTATCTTAATGATGCCCGGCATCCTGTTTTACAGAAAAAACTTGGAAGAAAAGAATCAGTTCCTTTAAATGTAAGACTAGGTGGTGAAAAGGTAATAATTCTTACAGGTCCTAATGCAGGTGGTAAAACTGTTGTACTTAAAACAATAGGACTTTTAAGTTTACTTCTACAATCCGGCATCCATATTCCAGCCAGCCCTGATTCAAACATTTATATTTTCGAAAATATTCTTATAGATGTCGGAGATGAGCAATCGATAGAAGATGATCTTTCAACATTTACATCTCACCTGGGTAATATTCGCAATATTCTTGAGAGTGCTGATAAAAATACTTTAGTTCTACTAGACGAGATAGGAACAGGCACCGATCCTGCAGAAGGTTCGGCGCTGGCAGCAGCTACTTTGTTAAAGCTAAGAGATATGGGAGCACTTGTATTTGCATCTACTCATCATGGAAATCTTAAACTTATGGCACAGGATGAAGAAGGATTTGCTAATGCAGCCATGGAATTCGATCATGAAAAACTTACTCCAACTTATAAGTTTAAAATGGGAGTTCCCGGTTCAAGCTATGCATTTGAAATTGCTAAACGAATCGGCATTTCGGATGAGTTGCTCCGCTCGGCTTCAGAAAATATGGAAATCGATAAATACAAGATTGAAAAGTTCCTGGTAGATATTGAGGCAAAATCAACCCGCTTAGAAAAAAAATTAAAAGACCTTGAGCTTGAAAATATTCGTCTATCCGGTTTATCTAATCTTTACAAAAAGAATGTTGAAAAACTGGAGAATGAAAAAAAGGAGATTCTAAAAAAAGCAAAATCGGAAGCTGATCTTTACCTTGTAGATATCAACAAAAAGATTGAAAAGGTAATTAAAGATCTTAGAGAATCGAAAGCTGCCAGGGAAGTGATAAAAGAATCGAAGAAAATTGTTGAAGAGATCAAACAAGAAAATGAAAATCTTTTTACTCCAGATGTTGTATTAAAGACTAAAATAACTGATTTTAATATAGGAAGTTTTGTTTCTCTTAGGAATACTTCTGCGTCTGGAAAAATTATAGAGCTGGATAAGGAGAAGAAACGCGCAACTATCCAGGTTGGAACTATAAAGATGAAGGTTGAGCTTGATGAAATTCTTCCGGCTAAAGAGAGCAAGACGAACGAACCATTAAAAAGTTATCATAATTATAAAATTCCGGGAACACAATACAGACTTGATATAAGAGGGAAAAAACCGGAGGAAGCAGATTTTGAAATTGTTAAATTTATTGATAATTCCTTTATGGCCGGACAGAACAGGATTGAAATTTTACATGGTAAAGGGACTGGCGCACTAAAACGAACTGTAAAAGAGATATTAGATAAGCACGATAGCGTTAAAGATTATTTTTTTGCTCCGATTGAATCAGGTGGGGAAGGGATAACAATTGTTGAGTTGAAGTAGGAAAAATATTGTTTAAAAAAATCTTAATAGCCAACCGGGGAGAAATTGCGGTAAGAATAATTAGAGCTTGCCGCGAACTTGGCATAACATCAGCCGCAATCTATTCTACAGCAGATAAAACTGCTGAACACACCAAATTAGCTGACGAATCATACTTCATTGGAAATCCAGCATCATCAGAATCCTATCTAAATAAAGAAAAAATAATAAAGCTTGTTAAAGATATTGGCGCCGATGCCGTTCATCCCGGTTACGGTTTCTTTTCAGAAAATGCTGATTTCATCAGTGCGCTGGAAAAAGAGAAGATTACATTTATCGGTCCTTCATCAAAATCGGTAAGGATGATGGGCAATAAAACTACTGCCCGCAAAATAATGGCTGATAATAAAGTGCCGATTGTTCCCGGAACAACCAAAGCCATTAGCTCGGTTAAAAAGGGATTGCAGATTGCTGAAGAGATTGGTTACCCTGTTCTACTAAAAGCAGCCGCTGGCGGGGGAGGTAAGGGAATGAGAAAAATTTCTACCCCGGATGATTTTGAATCTGCGCTCGAAACAACAAAGCGAGAATCTCTTAAATCATTTGCAAGCGATGAAATTTATCTTGAAAAATTTATAGAAAATCCGAAGCATATTGAAGTCCAGGTTTTAGGAGATAAACAAGGCAACTATGTTCATCTTTTTGAAAGAGAGTGCTCCATACAGAGAAGACACCAAAAAATAATTGAAGAATCTCCTTCATCTTTTGTAGATGAAACAACACGAATAAAAATTACCAAAGCAGCTATAGATGCTGCAAAAGCGTGCGGATATTACAATGCCGGTACAGTTGAATTTTTAATGGATGAGAAGAAGAAATTTTACTTTCTTGAGATGAACACACGCTTACAGGTTGAACATCCTGTAACCGAAATGATAACCGGAATAGATTTAGTTAAAGAGCAAATTAGTATTGCTCAGGGAAATCGTTTATCAGTTAAACAGAAAGATGTCAGCAGGCGCGGGCATTCGCTTGAGTGCAGAATTTATGCTGAAGATCCGAACAATAATTTTCTTCCATCAACAGGAAAAATATTTCATTACAAGGAGCCGGGCGGACCCGGCATAAGGGTTGACTCAGGTTTTGGAAGCGGTTCTGAAGTAACGATGTACTACGATCCTTTGATTTCTAAATTGGTTTGCTGGGGAAGCAATCGTGCTACTGCAATAAAATTAATGAAAAGAGCACTTTCGGAATACCAAATTGCCGGAGTAATTAATAATATTTCGTTTCTCAGTTTAATTATCGATCATAAATCATTTAAAAGTGGTAAGTTTGATATAAATTTTCTTAACGATAAATTTATGAATAGTCTCCCATCACTTGAAAATGCTAATGGCAAAGGGGAGACTTGAAACAATTGCCGCAGTATTTTCTGCCTTATTAAAACACAAATCTATAGTGAAAAGAATTCATACAAATTCTAAAGAAGTTAATAAATGGCAGGAGCAAATGTATGAATGAATTTGTAGTAACTGTTAACGAAAAAAAGAAATCGGTTAACATTTTAAATGATGCTGAACTTAAAATAGATAATAAGAAATACAACTACGAAATTTCTCATGTAAACAACAATACATATTTACTTAAATGCGGAAACAAATATTTTGAAATTGTAGCCGATAAAGTAAATAATGAACATTTTTCAGTACTTTTAAATGGGTACCATATTTAATGCGGTTGTAAGAACATCTTTACAGGAAAAGGCAATTCATTTGCTGGAAGAGGCACAAACAGCAACGCATCATCAGTTTGTAGTTAAAGCACCAATGCCGGGAATGATCTTAAAAGTAAAAAAACAGAATGGAGATGCAATTTCACAGGGTGAATCGATTATAATCCTGGAAGCAATGAAGATGGAAAACGATTTGCGTTCACCTGCATCCGGTACAATTACTGGAATTAGCGTGGAAGAAGGAAAAGCAGTGGAAAAGGGAGCAATCCTTTTTTCAATTGAATAGAACAATACTTAATAATTAACTATCTATTAACAAACAGAGGGAGGTACCTTTGAAATTAAGAGATCTTTACCCTATTTATATTGCTATCATTCGCAACCGGTAGCATATTCGCCGGCGGGTTTCAGCTTAATGAGCACGGGTCAAAAGCTATGGGGCTTGGCGGTGCATTTACTGCTGTAGTAAGTGATGCTTCTACAGTTTACTGGAATGCTGCTGGTATGAGCTTTTTGGAGGGAACAAACTTAATTCTTGGTGCAGCATTGATCGGACCGAGCACAACCTTTAGAGGCGTTACACCCTCAGTTGATAAATCCAGAATGGTTCGCCAGGTGTTTTTTCCACCGCATTTCTTCCTTACACATCAAATTTCAGAATCGTTTTCTGTTGGCTTGGGTGCTTCGGTACCTTTTGGTCTCGGAACTTTATGGGAAGACGATTGGCTTGGAAGATATCTTGCAGTGGAAACAGAATTAACAACAATTGCGGTTCCTCTTGTAGTTTCCTGGAAAATTGCTGATAATTTATCAATAAGTGCCGGAGGTTCGTATCATCATGCTTCAGTACTTATCAGACAGGCAACATCCCTTGCTCCATTTGAAGGAGATGCATTTATAACGCTGGAAGGTGAAGAATCTTCTGCTTTTGGTTATAACTTTGGTTTTTTGTGGAAACCTTTAGATGTTTTATCAATAGGTGGTTCATTTAAAAGTGAAGTAGATTTTTCCTTTGAAGGTACAGCGGAAGCAACAGGTCCTGTTCAGTTAGCTGCTTCACTTCCTTCAGGTGATATATCAGCAGACCTCACCACTCCTCTCAATATTCAGGGCGGTATTGCGGTAAGAGTTATCAAACAGCTTCAGCTCTCAGCAGATTTTCAATGGATTGGATGGTCGAGCTACGATACTTTAGCCGTTGACTTTAAAGATGAAGCATTTGATGACCTTTCAGAACCAAGATTGTACGAAGATACTTATATAATCAGATTTGGTGCTCAATATGACCTTAGTGATGAATTTTCGCTTCTTGGCGGTGTTTATTATGATAAAAACCCTGTTGATGCGAACAACTTAAGTCCATCATTACCAGATTCTGACAGGTTAGGATTTAGTGTTGGAGTGGATGCTAAAATTACAAATAATCTTGGTATTTCAGGTTCTTACCTTTTCATCAGGTCAAGTGAGCTTACTGTCACTGATTCGCACCAAGAATATACTCCTGGTGGTTCTAAACTTAACGGTATATACAATTCATCCGCTAATTTATTATCACTCAGTATTTATTACAGTTTATAAAACATTTAAGGGTTTCTTATGAAAAAAATATTAAAAATAGTTTCAGTTGTGTTTATCGCAGCCCTTATTTTAATTGGCTGTGATGAATATAATAAGGTAACTGCACCTACATTAGATTTAGGGAGTGCGGATTTCTCAAGGTTTGTTTCAATTGGGAATAGTTTAACAATGGCGGAGCAATCGGGTTCGGTCTTCGAAAGCAGTCAAAAATATTCCTTTGGTAAAATGATTGCGAATGTTGTCGGTACTTCGTATGAACAAGCTATCTTTAGCGATCCGGGAACCGGGGGTAGACTCGAAATTCAAGCGATAGATTTGGCAAATGGTACTGCTGAAATAGTTGTAAATCCAAATCAGGGTTCTCCAACAAATCTAACTTATCCAGCACCCTATAACAATCTTGGAATAAAGGGAGCTTTTCTTACAGATGTTTTAAACGCGAGAGATGCTTCAACAAGTTATACTGCACTATTCGGTTCACCCAATCCATTGTTCGATGCTGTGTTAAGAGGATTTGGTACACAAATGGAACTTGCAATGGCACAGCAGCCAACTTTTGTAACTCTATGGATTGGCCATAATGATATCTTAGCATTCGCAACACGTGGTGGTCTTTTTCCAATTACTGACGTACAGCAATTTGCTGCTGATTATAAGACGATTTTAGATAACTTGCAGGCAATTGGAGCTCAGGTTGTAATAGGAAATATTACTGATGTTAAAAAAATTGCATTTTTTACAACAGTTGGGCCAGGAATTGGATTAAGTCTTACAAGCAAATCAGATCCCTGGAATGGTTTATCAAACCATGACAGGGGGAATAGGTCAAGCAACTCCAGATGATCTCTTTGCAGGTAATGTGCTTATCCTTTTAACAGGGTCATCAGCTGCTTCCCTCATTGGCGATGTCTCAGGAGCTTATTATTCACTGAATGGAATTCCTGTTCCTCCTAATGTGAATACGGCGTTTCCGTTTGGATTATCTCCAGAAAATCCCTGGCCAAATAATTTAACTCTTGATCCTGATGAAATGGCAATTGTGGATCAAATAGTGGCTGCGTATAACGCTATAATTGAAGCTGAGGCTACTTCACGGGGATATGCTATCGCTGATGTAAAAACACTTTTATCTAATATTGGCTCTCAAGGTGGAATTGAGGTGAATGGAATTAACTTCACTTCAAGATTTATTATTCGGAAATGCTTATTCAGTCGATGGCGTTCATCCAACTACCCAGGGATATGGTTTGGTTGCAAATGAATTTATAAAAGCTATTAATACAAAATATGGGGCATCAATTCCACAGATTGATGTATCCTCGCTTCCGGGAAGTTTGGTATTTGCAAAAGGAGTATCGGTTGGTAAATACGGAATACCCAATATTCCTCATGGAGCACTCGATAAAGTACTATTTTAATCTTAAGGGATGGGAAACCATCCCTTTTTTTTATTATTCGAAAAATGAAAAGTTATATATTAAAGAGTTCCAGCTTCACTATTAATTATCATCATATTTTCTTCTTCACTTTACTGATCTTTAGTTTGTTGTTTACCTTCTGTTCTTCCTCTAAAGAAACAGGGAAGGAGAATGAAAAAGAAGATGAAATTTACATTTTCGATGAAGTCCCGCCGGAAGATTCCTACACATTTGAAAAACCGTTTAATAATGTAACCTTTTTATATAAAATACAGATTGGTGCATTTTCTACACGCGAAAGAGCTGAACTGTTTGCTGAGAAGAGCCGTAGACAGCTTAACCGCGGGATAGGAATAAGTTATAATGATGATGTAAATCTTTTTGTAGTTCAGTTAGAAGAGAAATTTAGTTCTGAGATTGAAGCTGAGCGTGTAAGAGCTAACCTCTGGCAAATGGAGGATTACAATGATGCCTGGATTATACCAATCAGACAAAAATAGGAATAACACGATAAAAAGTTTCATAAAAAAAGGTTGAGAGTTTATCCCAACCTTTAGTCCCCACGGGTAATAAAAAGTATATTTAAATGAGCTATCTTTTTAAGTAATTGTACACTTTATCATTACTTGCTAAATTGCTCCACCGAAATCCCACTCAACTTTTTTACCCGGTTTATCTTCGAAGTCAGATTTAACTTTTTCTTTAGGAGCAACACCCTTATTGAAGTTATTTACTGCTTCTTCAACAGTATCATAAGTATTAAAAATTTTGGCAACTCCTGTAAGATGGAAAAGTTCTTTCGCTGGTTCTAACGGTTCAACTAATTTAAGCTCTCCTCCTTTGGTAATTAGTTCTTTATGGATTAAAACAAGTACACCTATGAAAGTTGAATCAAGACTGCTACATTGACTTAAATCTGCAACTATTTTTTTATTGCCAAGTACTGATTTGCTCATTAAGCAAATTCTTTAACTCAGCTGATTCATTCATAGAAGCCTTCGGTAAATTTACATTAATTACCAGGACATCATCTACAATATTTTGTTCAAAATAATCCATTTTGTTTCTCTAATCTTTATAGTTAAAATTATTCATTGACCCACTTCACTTTGTACTAACAACTGTTCTAATTACTATAAACAACATTATACAAATAAACAGGTTTAAAAATATTTTATAAGCCAAATGATAATTTCAATTAGATTTTGCAGATTACCGGTAACAAGTACATTGCAATCTGCTAAAATTTCTGGAAAAACTAAGTAAAAACAGATTCCCAGATTTTGCTTCTTACTAAAATTATCTTAAATATTTGTTTTATAACCATTTTTTAGAGTAATTAGAGGTTAAAAAACCACCTCAACGATTATGCCTATTCGCTGATTCTTTGTTGTTACAAAAACAGTACCATTCTGAAAAACAATTAGTAGCGGGGTAAGCTATCGAATCAAGGAAATGTTCAATATCAGTTGCCAATAAGTATAAATCAGGAGAAATAATGGCAAATTTCAAGTTAGAAAAAGCATTTAACGATGACTGGAGTTATTATTCAGTGGATTAAGATAGTAAAATTAAGAATTGCAAAAAAAAAGGTTGGAATTTCATCCAACCCTTTAACATCCCTAACTATAAAAAAGTACTTAAAATTGATTAAGCAAATGCCCACTCAACCTTCTTTCTAGGAATAACATCAGCAGGTTTTGGTTCCGGTGGCTATTATTCCATTATTAAAATTACTTAAAGCTTCCTCAGCTGATTCAAAAGTATTAAATACTTTAGATATGCCAGTTAAGTAAAATAGTTCTTTTGCAGGGTCCAGCGGTTCAACAATAACTAGCTCTCCGTCTTTTTCCTGTAACTTTTTTTGATTAACTACAAGTACGCCAATAAAAGTTGAATCAAGGTGAGTACACTTACTGAGATCGATAACTATTTTAGAATGACCAAAAACAATCTGCTCCTCAAGTAAATCCCTTATTTCATTAGCTTCATTAACTGTAGTTCTTAAAAGATTTACTCTGTTTGTAATCACATCACCTCTAATTTCCTGAGTAATATCTTCCATAATATTTTCCTAATTATTGTTGATAGACTTATTATACTTATTCTAACCAGGTAACAACTTTATAATATTTAGTTTTGGGAAAGAACGGAGGTACTGTTTTATTAAATCTTTCATCAAACTTATGAACATAACTATAGCCATGAGTTGGTACATATGCACTTCCATTCCAGGCATACGTAGCTGTTGCTCTTACTTGTCTGACCAATAACACCACCAATAATATTCATATTATTAGCGGTAGGATAACTCGCATAGTCCTCAATAACTAAACCATCCTGCTGAGAATACATTGAAGCGTGTATATCTAAATTACCAGTAGTGAGATTAAAATCTACCTGAACATTCTTTTCAGCAATTAAACCAAGCATATCAGTGGAAGTAGGATCTGATAACGGATTTTTATTATATCTAATATCATCCGTTATATGTATCATTCCTGCACTTGTACTACCTTTTGTAGATGCAACTATTGAAACCTGCCCATTTAGCGTACCTTCAATAAATACGTTACCTTTTTCAACATAGATTACACCGTTAGGTGCCAAAGTTGTTAAAGGTTCATTTATCACTGGTGACCATCCTGCATTATTTATATTAGTGCTGTAATCAACAGTACCATCATTATTTAGTACAAATTTTGTATCAATTATATAATTGTTACCCGTGGTATCATAAAATATTTTACCACCATTAAAAGCAGCTTGCTTTATTATTGAAGTATCAAATTCAAGTGGGATAAATAAGCCTTCCTGCAATCCACCATGAAATTCAGGATTATCAGTACCATCATTATGATAAAGTTTCACACCATTTTGTGTGGTTGTGTATCCTAAAAATACAGGATCACCATAACACTTTAAATAATCGTTAGTGTGGAATGGACCTGAAAAGGTATCACCCGTAGCAGCCCAGGCACCCATTGAATTATAAAAGTTACCATACTGTGCGAAATTTTTAGGCTCTAAAAGAACAATAACAGTATCCTGGTAACCATCATATTCTCCAATCGATGTAATGAGTTTATTTTCCACACCAATTGAATCAACAGTTACATCAAGAGAACCATTATCAAGATTTAAGTTGGAATAACCAGTCATCCAAAATTTGTTTATGAAGATCTCATTTGCTGCCATATTAGCTCCGCTTACGGCAATATTATGAGCTTCTGTTTGTTCGAAATAATTCACATAATTATCAGTTGCTTCATTTGAAGATTTTAGCATTTCGGTACCCATAATTGCAAACAGAGAACTAAAACCTAAAACAAGAATTAATGATACTTTACCGCCCATGATAATAACTCCTATCTTTTATTTAAATTTTTTGATGATAATCTAACTTGCTGCCAGTAGGCTTCAGAGTATTTTTGATCATAAGCTTCTGAATCTTCTACCTTAAAGGAGATTTCCATATGAGCGATCAAACTTGGAGATACAACTGGTGATGTAAGTACCTTTCCAAGGGCATCAAAATAATTCAAGTTAAATTCCACTATGTTAGTGCTCACTATTAGAGGCAACTGATTGTTAACTTTTCTGTATAAAATTCTATCCCTGGGATTTGCTGTATGCGAAAGAGCAGTGGTATCACTTATAAAGTATGAAATACTATCTAAGTTGCCATCTCTATCAACATCGGTATAATAACTTATCTGGCTTGAATTTGCATAAATTATTCTGCTCATACTTTCTGTTAATTTGCTTGGATCTGCACAATAACCCATTTTTCTTAGATCTTTTTCAACAGTAAGCGCAAGATCTACTAAATCTCTTTGCAGAATTCTGTCACTGCCGTTGAGTATTTTATTTTCAGTGGCATTAGCATTTACTCTTAAAAGAACAAGTAAAAGTAAGCCACCGATTATTGTTGCTCCGAGAACGTCTAATATTGTACTGAATCCCATTTTAACCTCTTATGGTAATTTCCAATAACTAAATACTTTACTCATTTTAACTGTATCCCGCATAAAAGGGCTGGATACAGTAACACTAATCATCTTGTGCCAGGTGTTGGATGAAGTGATAAAATTAGGATCTGAAGGATTTACGTAATTTACCTGGCAACTAACATCAAAGATCGCACTAGGCATCGTAGAATCTCTGTTTGAATAGTTGTGATAATCATCAAAATCATCGTACGTCTCCAAGCTATCAAGAATTTCCCACGTGCTGTCTGGATTCAAACCTGGTTCGGGACCAAAACTTCCGTGCGGAGTAAGTAAACTTGTAGAGTTGAGGAAATTAGATGTGCTAGCTTCATCAAATGCTTTTTCACTTGCTTCTTCTATAACCGAAGTTGCTAAAGATATGGCTAGAATCCCAAATTTGTTGTTTTGCATTGAATCTTGGTTAGCTAATTGACTTCCATTTACACGAAGTACTATCGTTGAAAGTAATAGAACTGCTCCAAGTGTTATCATCATTTGACCTGTATTCAAAACTTGATCTCCTTCTTATAATTTAGAATGGCCGAAAAGTTAAGATTCAGATAGAAATTGAATTTAGGGAAATTGAGCGATGTTCTGCTCATCTGGTCTGAATGAAAATATGCTAATCTATCTAGGAATCTCATCTAATTATCCATTTTAATAATTATTGATTTAATTTCCTCATATATTAGCATCCCACGGATCAGTTGTTCCAATTGGTATGCCATTCCAAATTTCTTTCATTTTTTGATCATATTCTTAACTTCACCTAATTTGTTGTCCAGCATTGAAACAGTTCAACCTTTGATTTATCAATTTTTTTGTGGCTGTATCATTTTGTGTTACTTTTTTTATTGAATCACTATTTTTATTTCAAATAAAGTTAAAAAAGTCTCCTCATCGATAATACCTTTTTGCTCTAGACTTTGTAGTTTATATCCCAAGTACTACTTTAAGATACAATTGGTAGTCCATAATGTGAATGGGTTAAATTTTTGGTAACAAATAGTATTTACGATGCCTGGAGTTATTATTTAGTTGAATAGAACATTAGTGTTTAGAATTGCAAAAAAAAAGGTTGGAATTTCATCCAACCTTTAATTTATCCTACGACAAATCATCATTTCTAAGAATTAACCAAAAGCCCAGTTAATATTCTTTTTTGGAATCTTACTATCAGATTTTACCACTTGTAGTTTTATTCCATTATTATTAAAACTCTTTTGTGCATCCTCCGCTGTTTCAAAAGTATCCAATACATTAGAGACCCCTGTTAAGTTTAATAGTTCTTTCGCAGGGTCCAGTGGATCAACAATTTTTAATTCTCCACCTTTTGCTAGTAACTTTTTTTGAGTCACTACGATCACTCCAACAAAAGTTGAATCCAGGTGGGTACACTGGCTAAGATCAATCACTATTTTCAAATGCCCAATAGTAATTTGCTCCTCAAGTAAATTTCTTAATTCAACAGCTTCATTTATTGTAGCTCTTAAAAGATTTACTCTGTTTGTAAGAATATCTCCTCTGATTTGCTGAGTAATGTCTTCCATGATTTTTCCCTCTATTTTGTTAATTTACTTTCAATACTTTATCAAATCAAAATACTTTTATACCAGAGTCCGCTCTACAAAAGCGTGCCAAGTATTATTTTATTTAATTTTTAACTAAAAATATAAGTTATCAATTGCAACCTTCTGAATTTGAAACAATTAAGGATTCGAAATTTGCTTAAAAATTAAAGCTGTTTCATTTTGGGTTACTTTTTTCACGAAATCACTAATATGTTGGATTTTATTATATTTAATCACTAAATTCAAAATGTTAATAGTCATACTAATAATATCCGAAGGAGGGACGATATGGCTTTCTCACTTAATCGCATTATGCTTATAGGAAATCTTGGTAGAGATGCTGAAACAAGGTTTACAAATAACAATGTTTCGGTTACTAATTTTTCGTTAGCTACAACTCATAGTTATAAAGGAAAGAATGGGGATTGGGTTAATGAAACAACCTGGCATAATATTACAGGATTTAATTTATCCGATTTCTTTAAAGAGAATTTAAAGAAAGGTAAAAAATTCTATGTTGAGGGTCGGTTAACTAAACGGGAATATACTGATAAAGAGGGTATTAAGAGATATTCCACAGATGTTTACTCAGAAAAATTGATTCCGCTTGAATCTACCGGAGAACCAAGCAGCAATACTAAAATTGAAAGTGATGATGGTGTATCTGAACAACCTGCAGTTGAAGGAAATGATGATCTTCCATTCTAAAAGTTTTGTAAAATATCAGAAGGCAAAATAATTTTTGGAGATTGATTGGGTAGTTAAACTTATTGTTTTGTTTTGTCTTCTGGTATTTTCTGCATTTTTTTCGGGCTCCGAAGTTGCACTGTTTTCTTTAAATATAAAAAAAATTAAAGGGGATTTTGCAAATCACCCGTTTCTTCTTAACTATATCAACACTCTGATATATAAACCAAGACGACTTTTAGTTACCGTGCTTCTTGGCAATACTGTTGTTAATGTAGCTGCCTCAATAATATCAGTACACCTTGCCCTGGAATATGCCGCTTTAAGCAACACGCCTTTCGAAGTAGCTTTACTCGTACAAATTATTTTAGTAACAGTTATTATACTTCTATTCGGAGAATTAATTCCAAAAGTTATTGCATCGAAAAATCCTGTTAAATTCACAAAAGTAATTGTAATTCCTATTTACTGGATAAGCGTTATTCTATATCCTGTCGCAGAAGTAATAACAGAACTTATTAAAGCTGCTTCAAATAAAATTAAATTCGATAAAACAAAAGGCGTTATCTCAAAAGATGAGCTTACCAAGCTTGCCGAACTTGGACATGAAAAGGGAGCTATTGAAGAGGAAGAGCAGGAAATTATAACCAGCATTATGGAGTTCAGGTCTGTTCTTGTAAGCGAGATAATGACTCCGAGGGTTGATATTGTTGCTGTTTCGAAAGATGCAGGAATTGAAGCAATTATCAATGCTATAACTGAATCAAGACATAGCAGGTTGCCTTTGTATAATGATAGTCTGGACGAAATATTAGGAATCATTTATGCGAAAGATCTTCTTCCTTATCTAAAAGATAAAGGAAAGTGGGATTTGATTTCTGTAAAAGATCTGGCAAGAAAACCTATGTATGCTCCCGAAACAAAACGAATAAAAGATATGCTTCATGATTTTCAGGAAAAAAAGATGCATATTGCCATTGTTGTTGACGAATACGGCGGAACATCAGGTTTAGTCACACTGGAGGACGTAATTGAAGAAGTGGTTGGTGAAATTTGGGATGAATTTGATAGGGAAGAAAAATCCATAAATAAAATAGGGAAGGATAAATTCCTCGTCCTTGGTAAAACTTCTATAAGTGAATTTAATGAAACAATTGGATTCCAGCTATTGGATGAAACTGATGATTATGATACAATTGGTGGATTGGTTTTAAGCAATGCTGGCAGCATTCCCGAAGAAGGTTACAGCTTTAAGATTGCAGATTATTGCATAACAGTTAAAAAAGTTGTAAACAAAAGAATTAATAAAGTTCTGGTTGAAAAGGTTTAAAATATAAGCTGTTGATGAAGAAGGGATGTTTTATAAAATTAGTATTTATAATAACAATCCTGGTTGCATCGGTTCTTTATATTATTCAGAATAAATTTGATGATATTTTTCTAAATCCCGGTAAAAAACTAATAACCGAACTGATTGAAGATAATTGGGAAACTGAACTTGGTTATATTACAGGTAGTACTGAAAAAGATTCTTTAAAATCGCTGCTTAATTTTTATGTAGAAGGAATTAAATCTGTAAGTGATATATCGGAAGATAAACATGAAAAGCTGTTTGAATTGCTTGAGATTACTTTTAAAGACAGCTTAATAACAAAAGATGAACTTTTGGAATTAACCAAAATAGTAAAGAGTTTAAGGAATGAAACAACAAAGAATAATTGAAATAAAAGTCGGTTTAACAGTATTAATCGGAATAGTAGTTTTTATATGGATATTAGGCTGGGCAAAAAATGTTTCCATTAGTTCCACAGATGTTTATTTAAAAATAAAATTTGAAAATTCATCCGGGCTGCAAGTTGGTAACGAGGTTTCAGTAAACGGAGTTAAAGCCGGAGTGGTAAAAGATATTTATGTTGAAAATTATTATGTGATTGTAGAGATATACGGTTAACGGCGATGTACAGTTAAAGAGAGATGCAAAATTTTCGCTGGAAGTAACAGATTTAATGGGAGGTAAAAAAATTGATATTTCACCTGGTCAAGATTCAATCCCAATTAATCCTGATGAACTCCAGGTTGGAATATTCCAGGCAGATCTTGCAAGCATGATGGAAGTTTTAAGCGGTATAGAGATAGACCTGAATACTATCCTGGCAGATGTGAAAATAACACTTTCTGAAATAAATTCTTTTTTAACAGATGATCAGATCAAAGAGGATATAAGAAACTCAGTTACAGGATTAAGTACTTTAACTACAAAACTTAACAAAACGCTGACCGAAAACCAGGAAAACATTAAATCTATCACACAAAATACAAAAGAGATTACTGAAGATACGAAGGAAATGATTTCTGCAAACAGGGAAAGCATAAACACTTCAATCACTAATCTTAATTCAATTTTGCAAAATTCTGATTCATTGGTTACTAAATTGAACTTCTTAGCCGATGAAACACTGAGCGGAGATAACAATATTGGAAAACTTCTTTATGATGACTCACTTTTTATCTCGTTATCTAAAACTCTGGAACAAACTAAAGAGCTAACAAAAGTAATACTTGATCAATTAAAGGAGGATGGAGTTAAAGTTGATGCAAGCATATTTTAATTTGCTAATTACTTTTAGAAATAAAAAATAGTGATTCTATGGTTTTAGGTGTTGGAATAGACATAATTGAAATTGAAAGAATAATAAAAAGTGTTGACAGATATGGCGATAGATTCCTGGATAAAATCTATACAATTACTGAACTTGAATATTGCTTAAGTAAATTTAATAAATACCAGCATCTTGCAGCAAGGTTTGCAGCTAAAGAAGCAGTTTATAAAGCTGTAACTTCCGGCTGGGAGCAGGGGATTAGCTGGCAGGATATAGAAATATTTAACGATCCTTATGGAAACCCGGAAGTAAAACCTTCAGGCAAACTTAAAACATTTCTCGCAAATGATAAGGAATTAAAAATCTCAATGAGTCATTCCGATAATTATGTAACCTGCGTTGCAATAATTTATAAATCCAGTTAATTACAAGCATTCCCAACCAAAAAAGTACTTTTTAGCCCACCTCCATTTGGAATAAATTACTAATATTTTAATTGTAATTATTCTTATCTATTGTTAGTTTTAGCGGATTCAAATAAAATTCATCACTAAATGAGAAGAATATTTGATCCTTAAATACTATAATATTTTTAACTACAGTTCCATTGTCCTGGTTTTTGCGATTTTAATTGCTGATGGTTTTTAAACTTGTCCCTACGGAACTGTTTATGCCGTTATTATATATTGGCATTGCACTTTTAGTATTAAGAATAATTCTAAGGATATATTTAGTTTCGTACAAAAAAAAAATGCAAAAAGGAGAATAAGATTTCGAACCTTCTAAACCAACAAATGGCAGACTAAATGCAAAAGTATTAATACTTAACCAAAGCTACGAACCTTTAACTGTTTGCAATACCCGGAAGGCAGTCATACTTATGTACCTGGGAAAAGCAGAACCTGTATTGAACGACAACAGTAAAGCAATCCATTCAGTTTCTATAAATTATCCCTGGCCCAGCATTATTCGGTTAAGCCGCTACATTCGTGTGCCCCACAAAAAAGTTGTACTTACAAGAAAAAATATTTTAAGAAGAGACGGCTACAAATGCAGTTACTGCGGAAGAGGCGATCTTACACTTACCATCGATCATATAGTACCGAAAGCAAGGGGCGGAACCGATTCCTGGGATAATTTGATATGCGCTTGTACAATATGTAATAATAAAAAAAGTGACAGGACTCCTGAAGAAGCAAAAATGAATTTGCTTAAAAAACCATTTAAACCCAGCCATCTTATGTTTATTAAAAATGTGGTTGGCAAAGTTGATGAAAAATGGAAACCCTATTTATATCTTACCTGATCTGATTTCAATCCATTTTATTCTAACATCAGTAAATTATCCTCATTATTCTTATCTTTGTTGCTTAAATTCAAAACGCAATAACACTTATGCAGAAGAAAAAAATACTTAGCGGTATGCGCCCAACCGGCAAATTACATTTAGGACATTATGTAGGAGCTTTAGAAAACTGGGTAAAACTGCAGGATGATTACCAGAGCTATCATCTTATTGCAGATTACCACGTTCTTACAACCGATTTAAATACTGATGATATTTACCAGAATTCTATCGAGATGCTTATTGATTGGCTTGCTTCAGGACTCGATCCTGTAAAAAGCCCGATGTTCAGGCAATCGCAAATTAAAGAACATACTGAGCTAAATTTAATTTTTGGAATGTTAGTTACTGTAAGTCGTCTTGAAAGAAATCCTACTGTAAAAGACCAGGTAAGAGATCTGCATATCGATAATGTGATCTTCGGGCATCTCGGTTACCCGGTTCTTCAAGCGGCTGATATTCTTCTTTATAAAGGTGAAGCTGTTCCGGTTGGAGAAGACCAGGTTCCTCATGTTGAAATGTCCCGCGAAATTGCAAGAAAATTTAATAACCAGTACGGTATTGTTTTTCCTGAACCGGAACCTCTGCTTACAAAATTTGCACGATTGCCGGGTCTTGATGGAAATGCAAAAATGAGTAAGTCGTTGGGCAATACTATTTTGCTCTCGGATCAACCTGAAACAGTTAAAGCAAAATTAAAAAAGGCAGTTACTGATCCGCAAAAAGTTAGAAGAAACGATCCGGGAAGACCGGAAGTTTGTTTAATATTTTCTTACCATCAAAAATTTAATCCTGAAGAAATTCCGGAAATAGAAAGCGGCTGCCGATCTGGAGAGCTTGGTTGTGCTGATTGTAAAGCGAATTGCTCATCAAAAATATCATCCTTCCTGGAACCAATAATTGAAAAACGTAAATACTATGAAAAAAACTTAAACGAAGTGAAAGATATTTTAAAAGATGGCGAAGAAAGAGGAAGACAAGTTGCTAAAACAACAATGAATGATGTTAGAGAAAAAATGAAATATGGTTAATAGTGTATAAGATTAAATTAGACAACATTTGAAGGTCCGCTCGATCTGCTCCTCTTCTTTATAAAGAGGGATGAACTCGATATTTACGATATTCCAATTTCTTCAATCACAAAAGAATTTTTGGAATATGTAAACCTGATTAAGATGCTTGACCTGGAACTTGCAGGAGATTTTATCCTGATGGCTTCCACTCTTATGCACATTAAAGCAAGAATGCTTTTGCCAAGAGAGATTGATGAAAAGGGTGAAGAGATTGATCCGCGTGCAGAACTGGTAAAAGCTTTGCTTGAGTATAAAAGGTATAAAGAAATGTCCGAAGAACTTTCCTTTTTCGAATCGAACCAGCGCATGCTTAAATATCGCGGAAACTTTTCTTCCGATTTAAAAGAAGCGCCACACGAATTTGAAACGCTTCTAAAAAATGTTTCAATTTATGATCTTGCAAAGGCATTTAAAAAAGCTATTGAGCAGGTTAAAGAAGTTCCTGTACACCAAATAGAAAAGATAAGAGTTTCTATTGATGAACAAATGGATTTTATTTTCGGAATGTTAAATGAAAATAACGAGATTGAATTTTTAATTCTGGTTAGAGATCTTACAGAAAAGATAAGAATTGTTGTTACATTTATTGCACTGCTCGAACTTGTTAAATCAGGAAGTATAGGAATTAAGGTATCTGCAAACTTTAATGATTTTATAATTTATAAAATAAATAATGGATAATATTTATAACTCAATAATTGAAGCTTTAATTTTTTCATCCGATGAACCATTAAGCGGTAACGATATTATTAAAGCTATAAAAGGAATTGACGGTGAAGATGTGGAGATAACTTTACCCGATATTGAAAACTGTGTCAATTCTCTTAATGAAAATTACAGCAAAACGAAATAATGCTTTCAGGATCTTAAAGATTGCAAATGGTTATCTCTTTGCTACAACTGAAGACAATGCTAAATACGTTGGTTATCTTTCATCAGAAAGAACAAAAAGACGGCTTAGCCCTGCTGCATTGGAAACTCTTATCAATCATCGCTTACAAGCAGCCGATTACAAAACCGGAATTAGAATCTATACGCGGAGTAAACTCAGATCATATTATAAGTTCGCTGCTGGAAAAATATCTTATTGCAATTACCGGCAGAGCAGAAACGGTTGGAAGACCGCTTCTTTATGGAACCACTGATGAATTTTTGAAATACTTTGGATTAAATAATCTTACCGATCTTCCAAAACCGAGAGAGATTGAAGAGATTATGGAAGATGATGATTTTATTGAACAGAAACGAAAAATTATGATGAATGCACTTGAAGAAAATTTAGATGAAGAAGTAAAAGAGCAGGAAGAGAATAATGGTGAGGATCAATAAATATCTTGCTGATAGTGGTGTAACTTCAAGAAGAAAAGCTGAAGAGCTTATTTTACAGGGAAGGGTTTCGGTTAACAACCAGCTAATAATTGATCTTAGCTTTAAAGTAAATCCCGATAAAGATGAAGTGCAGATTGATGGCGAAAGAGTTCGTGTAAAAAAGAATATTTACTTACTGCTTAATAAACCGAAAGGTGTGGTAAGTACAACCAGCGATGAGAAAAACAGGAAGACCGTTATAGACTTAATTAATACCAGGGAAAAAATTTATCCGGTTGGAAGATTGGATTACAATACAACTGGTGTGCTTCTTTTAACAAACGATGGCGATTTTTCAAACCTTTTAACTCATCCTAAAAATAAAGTTCCAAAAATATACGAAGTAAAATTAGACCGCCCGCTTGATGATGAAGATAAGAAAAAACTTTTAGCTGGAATTTATATAGATAGGAAAAGAGGGAGGTTCGAAAAGATAAGTTTTGTAAATCATAGAGAGAGAAAAATTGTTCAAGTTGAATGTGTTGAAGGAAGAAACCGTTTTGTTAAAATAATGTTTGAAGCTTTAGGTTATAATGTTAAAAACTTAAATAGAAGCAGCTTTGCAAATGTAAAAGCAAATATCCCGGTAGGGCATTACCGTGAATTTAAAAAAGATGAAGTAAAAAAACTTATCAAGTTATATTCAAAGTAAAATGATTCGGAGGAATTGTGGAATCCCACTTAGAAGATGTAAATGAATTAATTAAAAGAAGATATGAAGAATTAAATGAACTAAATGAAAAAGGTTTTCAACCTTACGCTTATTCATTTGATGTAGATTCTGATTCGGAAGATATAAAAGAAAATTATAAGGAAGATGAAAAACGAAATGTAAAAATTGCCGGAAGAATTATGGCAATCCGTAGAATGGGTAAAGCATCATTTGCTCATATTATGGATCACAAAGGAAGAATACAAATGTATCTTCGTAAAGATGAAATTGGTGATCAGTATGATGCGTTTAAGCTGATGGATATTGGTGATATTGTTGGTGTTGAAGGTTACGTATTTCAAAACCAAAACAGGAGAGACCTCCGTTCATGTTACTTCACTGGAATTGCTTTCAAAATCACTTAGACCTTTACCAATTGCAAAAGAAACAACTGATGAAGAGGGGAATAAAACAATTCACGATCAGTTTGCTGATAAAGAATTAAGATACCGCCAGCGTTATGTTGATTTAGTTGTAAATCCGGAAGTTAGAGATACTTTCCTTTACCGAAGTAAAATTATTACAGCAATGCGCAGCTATCTTGATGCACAGGATTACATTGAAGTTGAAACTCCTATCCTGCAGCCGCTTTATGGCGGAGCAGCAGCAAGACCTTTTATAACACATCATAACACGCATGATATTGATCTTTATTTAAGAATTGCCGATGAACTTTATCTTAAAAGATTAATTGTTGGCGGATTTAACGGTGTGTATGAAATTTCAAAGGATTTTAGAAATGAAGGAATGGATCGTACTCATAATCCTGAATTTACAATGATGGAATTGTACGTTCCTTATAAAGATTATGAATGGATGATGGATTTTGTTGAGAAAATGACAACCCATATTTGCAAAACAGTTTTTAACACACTTGAATTTACTTATGAAGGAAACAAAATAGATTTTAAAACTCCATGGAAAAGAATTTCCTATGTTGATGCAATAAAAGATAAAACGGGAATTGATGTTATAAATGCAACTGATAAATGAATTAAAAGATCTTGCTAAAAATATTGGGATTGATCTTATCCGAAGCAGAAGGAAAAGCAAAACTTATTGATGAAATATTTGGCGCAACTGTTGAACCGGAACTTATTCAACCAACTTTTGTTGTTGATTATCCGCTGGTTCTTTCTCCGCTTGCAAAAAAACATAGAAGCAAAGAAGGTGTGGTTGAAAGATTTGAAGCTTATGTTGCAGGAAGAGAAATTTGCAATGCTTTTTCTGAATTAAATGATCCCATTGACCAGAGAAAAAGATTTGAAGAGCAGGTTAAGATTAAAAGAAGCAGGTGATGAAGAAGCACACCAGGTTGATGAAGATTTTATAAGAGCTTTAGAATATGGTTTTCCTCCAACTGCTGGATTAGGAGTTGGAATTGACCGGCTTGTAATGCTATTAACAAATCAATCCTCAATTCGTGATGTAATTCTCTTTCCGCAAATGAAACCGGAAGGGTAATATTAATTTGCTATTTGTAACTTCTTATTAACCAATGGCTTAAGCCATTGGCTATTTTGTACTGCGATTCTTGGTTAAAAGTCATTTAAAAAAGTATTTAAAAACCGTTAAAACGGTTCACATATTTAGCGCGGTTGTCATTAACCCACGACTTAAGTCGTGGGTTAATGAGATAGTAGTTAGAATGTAATCGTTTCGGATTGTTATCTTCTCATGATCAATTCTGAATTTATTATTATTATGTATTGATAATTGAGAAAACTAGGAGAGGAGACAATGTCTGTACGTTCTTTTACCAAAATGTGGCTGCATTTAATTTGGAGAACTAAAAACCGTGATAAATCTCTTGTAGATAGAGAGTTCCGAAAAAGTATATCAAAACATCTATATAAGAACTCAGACGGTAAAGAAATTTATATGAAAGCAAACTATGTGAATTCAGATCATGTTCATGCGTTAGTTGATTTACCAACGAATAAGACAGTTGAAGATGTAGCACGGCTGCTAAAAGGAGAATCTTCTTCCTGGATAAATAATAATGTAGGATTTAAATTTGCGTGGGGTAGTGGTTATGCAGCTTTTTCTGTCTCAGAATCAAATATAGATAAAGTAGTAAAGTATATAATAAATCAAGAGGAACATCATCGAGTAACGTTCATTTACTGAGGAAGTATGATGCATTTTTAGAAGCTTACAAAGTTGGAGGTATGTAAACCAGTAAACTGGTTCAAAGAAAGAGAGAGATTTCTTATCCCCAACGGATGAATCCGTTGGTTAATAATATAATAATACTTTTAAAAACTACAGATACCTGCAGTGTGTCTTACCAGTATTTTTCTTACACTTCTTTTAAAAAGCCAATTTATTTCTAAATAATTATTGAGTTCTTCTTAATAACTGATTTAAGTTTAAACACGCTTTTCATTTATCTTCAGGAGGAGATATGCGGAAGTTATTTCAATTCATAATTCTACTTTCTTTATCCTTCACTCTAAATTCCTTTGCCCAAACCCGCCTGAGCGGCGGGCAAGCTTACGGCTGGTATGTAATTGATCCAGTTTCAATTCCCGGAGCACCTGGTTTCTCAGATGTATTTTTCATAGATGATGATACGGGATGGATTACTTCCGGCACAGTAACAGTAGAAAACATATTTAAAACTGAGGATGGCGCAGTATCGTTCTCCACACAGGGAACGAACACCGGCATAAATGCAATTTATATGTTTGATGCCAATACTGGTTATTCAGGTGGTGGAAGCGGATTTGTTTACAACACTGCAGACGGAGGCTTAAACTGGACCTTCTTTGGAACAATGGCAACCACTCTCACAGACTTGGATTTTGCAACTACCACCCAGGGCTATGCTTGTGGAAATGGCGGGGCAGTATTCAGTATAAACACAGGTGGAGTTACTAATTTAAATAGTGGACAGGCAGTAAATTTCACAGGAATAAGCTCACCATCTGTAGATAAAGTATGGATTTGTGGCGGCGGTTCAATAATGTATTATAATGGAATTACCTTTGATTTCCAGATAGGCCCCGTTGGATTTTATAATGCTATATACTTCATTAACAACCAGGAGGGATGGGTTGTAGGTGATAATGGATTAATAGGCCATACAATAAACGGAGGAAATAACTGGACTTCACAAATAAATCCTGATACCAACTCTCTCTATGATCTATTCTTCCTGAATGCAAATGAAGGATGGGCTGTAGGAGCACTCGGAACAATTCTCCACACAACTAATGGAGGAACAACCTGGAATGTTGAAGGAGCAGGACTTACCACCTCTTTACTTACAGGAGTACATTTCACTTCTACAACTAATGGTTATGTAGTAGGATCGCAAAAAAACCTTTTAAAGTTTGGAGAAATAACTTCTATAGAAAATGAAGAAGAACTACCAACAGAGTTTTCACTTTCGCAGAATTATCCCAATCCGTTTAATCCTTCAACAAAAATAAGTTTCACAATTCCACAAACTAGTTTCACTTCACTTAAAATTTACGATGTTTTAGGAAATGAAATTACATCACTTGTTAACGAAGAAAAACTTGCGGGTGAATATGAGGTTGAGTTTCGGCGATAACGGATTAAAAAGCGGTGTGTATTTCTATCAACTGAGGACTGGAAGTCTTGTTGAAACTAAGAAAATGGTATTGATCAAATAATCCTGTGAACTTTACGGCTACCTAGTACATTCAACGGTAAAAAAACTTAACGGCAAAGTATGCTCGAAAAGAATATAAAATATATACTTCTCCAATATGAGTATATTTCTCATCCTTATGTAAATTTCACTAATGAGCTATAAGTGAATCATCCAAATCACATTAATAATCAGGAATAATTTTTGCTCCTCAATCTGTAATTTTAATCATTAAAGATTATTATATTTAGCACTGTAACTAAGTTTTCAAGCAAAATAATTAAGATTCTTTATTAAACGGAGACGAAATGGGCAAATCATTTAAATATCCAATCCTTTTTATAATACTTACGCTCGGCTATTGTTTTAGGTTACCAAATAGAAAAGATTTTTTCAGGTGATAATTTACGGGATGGGGTAAGAAAATTTAACGATGTTTTAACCTACACAGGTAAATATTATATAGAAGAAGTAGATACACCAAAACTTGTTGAATCTGCAATTAAAGGAATGATGGATGAGCTTGATCCTCATTCTGTTTACATTCCTGCAGAAATGTTTACAGCAATTGAAGAAAACTTCCGCGGTGATTTTGAAGGAATTGGAATTGAATTCCAGGTTGTTAATGATACGCTTACGGTTGTTTCGCCAATAACCGGGGGACCCAGCGAAGCCCTTGGAATTATGCCCGGCGACAGGATTGTTAAAATAGAAGGTGAAGATTGTATAGGCATTACAAATGAAGAGGTTCGTAGTTCACTCCGTGGAGAAGCAGGAACAAAAGTAAAAGTAACAATTTTAAGAACTGGTGTTGAAGAACCGATTGAGTACGAAATAACAAGAGATAAAATTCCGCTTTATTCAGTTGATACTCATATTATGCTGAATGATAAAACCGGTTATGTTAGTGTTTCCCGCTTTTCCGAAACTACTTTTGATGAACTTAAGGACGCTTTAAAAGATCTTAAACAAAATGGAATGGAGCAGCTTATACTTGATCTCCGCGGAAATCCGGGTGGCTATTTGAATCAAGCTGTTGACATTGCAGATCTTTTTATTGAAGGCAAGAAAAAAATTGTTTATACAAAAGGAAGAAGAGAAGAATTTGATGAAGATTATTTTGCATCACGTCCTTCGGCTTATGAAAAGATACCTTTAATAGTTATGATAAACAGGGGAAGTGCAAGCGCAAGTGAAATTGTTTCAGGCGCTGTGCAGGATTGGGATAGGGGACTGATAGTTGGCGAAACTTCTTTTGGAAAAGGACTTGTTCAAAGGCAGTTTACTTTACCTGATAATTCTGCAATAAGATTAACTATTTCTGAGTATTACACACCTTCCGGAAGACTTATACAAAGAGATTATGACGACCTTGAAACTGATGAAGAATATTATTCCGAAGTTATGGAAAGGGAAGAAGAGGAAGGGGATAACTTAACTCATACAGCAGAACAGGATTCCAGCAAACCTGTTTTTGAAACAGAAGGCGGAAGAGTTGTTTACGGCGGCGGCGGAATCACTCCCGATTATATTGTTAAAGCTGGTAAAATAAATGATTACTCACGCGATCTTTTAAGAAACAATGTATTCTACCAGTACACACTTATCTTATCTTAATAATGGTGATAAAATAAAATCACTTTATGGAACTGATTTAGAAAAATTTAATAATGAATTTGAAATTTCTGAAAAGGAAAAACAAAACTTTATTGAATTTGCTGCTTCGAAAGAGGTAGAATTTAATGAAGAAGATTTTAGCAGAGGATAGCGAATACATTCTTACAAGGTTAAAAGCACAGATTGCAAGGCATTATTGGAAAAATGAAGGATGGTATACAGTTTTACTCGGTGTAGATGATCAGCTTCAAAAGGCAGTAACACTTTTTGATGAAGCCAGGGACCTTGCTGATCTTAAGTAAATGGATTTGTGAAACAAATCACGATTTAGCGGGACGAGTTCCATCTGACAAAAAATTTAAAATTATAAACAGATGAAAATAGTATTATCGATACTGATTATCATTCTATTATTCAATATTCCTGCTCATTCCAGGTTAGCGGATAGTACTGTTTCTCATAATTCATTTAAAAAACATCTGGAAGTTGGTGAAGATCTTACTTATGTAGTTAAGTATGCATTTTTAAATTTGGGCGAAATCCGTTTTAAGATTGTTGGAAAAGAAATCATCAATGGAATTACTGTTTTTAAGACCGTTGCATACATAGATTCATACGAAGGGCTGCCGTTTGTAACTATTCACCAGGTTTATGAAAGTTTTATAGATTCCTCCTACTTTCCTCTTTCCTTTTTAGGAACTATGCTGGATGATGATACAACTTACACAGAATATAGCTTTGTGGGTGATTCGGTAATACATGTTGTAAAAGGAAATTCAAGTACAAACCAGGTTAGTTTAGATTCTTCAATTAATGTTAACAAAGGATTTCAGGATGGACTTTCAATCCTTTATTTTGCAAGGATGAATACAGGGAAAGATACAACTCTTTTTGTACCTTGCTTTGTAAATGAAAGACAGGAAATTGCCACGCTTAATTTCTATTCTGAAAATGAAGAAGTAGAAATAGATGCCGTTGATTATGAGATTGATTGTTTAAAACTTGACGGTTCAACAAACTTTGTTAGTGTTTACGGCTTTACGGGTGAGTTTGAGGGCTGCTTCAGCAATGATAAATATTCCATCCCGATAGTAGCAAGCATGAATGTTTTAATAGGACATGTTACTTTGGAACTAATTAGTTGGAACTTAAACAGATTGGAATCCACCGGAGTATAAAGATTGAAAGACGAAGCAAAACTTTATCCATATCTTGATCTCCATCCTTCTATTGCAGAATCTGTTTTTCTTGCACCTGGCGTTAAAATTATTGGTGATGTCGAAATTGGTGAAGACTCAAGTGTATGGTACAACTCTGTAATTAGGGGCGATGTTCATTATATAAAGATAGGTAAGCTTACCAACATACAGGATTGCTGTATGCTTCATGTAACTAATGATAAATACCCATTAAATATTGGCAGTAAGGTTACCATTGGTCATTCTGTTTCGTTGCACGGTTGCACAATAAATGATTTATGCCTTATAGGAATCGGAGCAATTATTCTGGATGGTGCAGTTGTGGAAGAAAAATCGATTGTAGCTGCAGGGGCGCTTGTAAGACAGAATTTTGTTGTACCAGCAGGTAAACTTGTTGCAGGTGTACCGGCAAGGGTTGTAAGAGATCTTACAGCGGAAGAATTGGATGAGTTTGAGCGAAGTGCCATTCGTTATAAAGAATATACAAAACTTACGATTGATTCATTAAAAAATGGAAATATAAAATAGAATTTCATCAACAATTCTTTAAAGAGTATTATTTAAAGTGATAAAGAATTTACAGGTTTTCTCTTCTTCAAAATCGATAGATAAATTATCAATTCACAAGCTTGTTGGTTCGTTAAAGAAAGAATTAAACCTGCAGATAGATTCCTTAGTAATTAATTTTGTTACTACTCCAGAAATAACCGAATTAAACGAAAAATATTTAGATCACTACTTATTCCACGGATATTATCACTTTCGATTATTCTGAAAATAGAAATGAAATTGACGGCGAAATATTTATTTCAATTGATGATGCAGAATCAAATGCGACGTAAATTTAAAGTTCATTTTAAAAATGAGATTACACGGCTTATAATTCACGGAATTTTACACCTTACTCGGCTACGACGATCAGCAAAAAAAAGATAAAATAATTATGAAACGTATGGAAAATGATTTGCTAAATAAGAATAAATTTATTTTATTAAGGGGCAGATAAGCGAAGTTAAGTATTACGAAGAAATCTCTGGAAAATTACCGGTCTAATTTAGGGTATATAGTAAAATATCTTACAATAATAGGGGATCGTGATTTGTTCATAGTGAACCAATTTATGGGCGACGTTCTGAAAAGCAAACAATATCTCTCTAATAATTTCTCTATACTAACGGTTCCTTCCGGCTACTATATAAATGTTACTGAATCTACAGTTTTTAATTTATGTTACTTGAAACTATCTATTAGTTTTTAATGAAAATAAAAGAACTTTCATCAAATTATATTGATCACATTGAAAACATTAAGCGTTATTCGCCCCACACTGTAAAATCATATAAAACTGATCTTAATCAATTTACAGATTTTTGCGAGGGGAAAAATAAAACGGACATTGATAAAATATCTGAAAAATTCATAAAATCGTATTTGATGAAATTAAGTGAAGATAATCTTGATAAAAGTTCGATAGCTAGAAAACTTGCAGCTATAAGGGGTTTATTCGATCTTGCATTTAAAGATGAAGTAATAAAAACGAATCCAGCAGCATTAATTAAAAATCCTAAAAGTGTAAAGAAGCTTCCCGATATAACATCTACGAGCGAAATAATGGAAGCATTCCGTGAAGCAGAAAAATTTGAGGAAGATGCTCTGCAAGTTAAAGTTATTTTTGAACTGCTCTACGGTTCTGCATTAAGGGTAAGCGAGCTCTGCAATTTAAATAGAGCAGATATTGATCTGGAGAAAAAAACTTTAAGAGTAACCGGCAAAGGAAATAAAATTAGAATTGTACCAATTGGTGAAAAATCAATTGAGACTTTAAACAATTATTTAAGTAAGTTCCAAATAAAGTCATCAAACGAGCCGTTGATTAAAACAAAAAAAGGAGGTAGAATCTATCCTCGGCTTGTACACAGGATTGTAAGTAAATACCTGGCTTTAGTTACTGATATTAAAAAGAAAAGTCCTCATGTACTGCGTCATAGTGCTGCAACACATATGCTGGATAACGGTGCAGACATAATGGCTGTAAAAGAAATTCTGGGTCACGAAAATCTTTCTACAACCCAGATCTATACTCATGTAAGTATTGAACGACTTAAAGCAACTTATAAAAAATCTCATCCAAAATCTTAATAAATGGAGGATTATATGAATGTTACTATAACAGCTCGTAAATTTAAAGCACGCGAAAGTCTGAAAACTTTTATTTCCAATGAGGTAAATTCGCTTCTAAAATATAACGATGATATTTTAGATGCAGATGTTATTTTAAGTTACCAGAATTCTAAAGAGAGTGTTAAAGTTGCAGAAATAATTTTACGCGTTCCGGGGCAATCCTTTAACGCTACAGATTTTTCCGATGATTTTGAAAAATCCGTTAGTTCAACTGTGGAAAAATTAGTTCGTCAGCTAAAAACATTAAAATCAAAAAGAAGCGCACGCATTAAATGATAGATATAAACGAAAAAGCAATTTCCAGGAAAGAATTTATCACCGTTGAGTTTTTCTATAAAAATACTGAACAGCTTGGTAAGCTAAATCTCTTTTCAAAAAATGCAAATCTTAACAAAAAAATTACAGATCAGAATTTACACAGACCCGGTCTTGCATTAACCGGGTTTGTGGATCTCTTCTCTTACAAACGGATTCAGATATTTGGCAATACTGAAAACCAGTATCTTTTATCTTTATCTGAAAAGGAGCAAGTTCTAGCACTTGAAAACTATTCTAAAATTTGATATTCCCTGTATAATATTTACAGATAATAACAAACCTATCAGCTGAACTGATTGAGCTTGCAGATAAATACCAGGTTCCCCTTTTTGGTACTCCGTGTTCAACAACAAAGGTTGTATATCTTATAAGTGATTATCTGGATGACCAGTTTGCCAAAAGGATTACCATTCACGGTTCATTTGTTGATGTTTATGGAGTTGGAATTCTTTTCGTTGGAAAATCCGGAATTGGCAAAAGCGAGGTTGCACTTGATTTGGTGGAAAGAGGGCACAGGTTTGTTGCAGATGACGTAATAATCCTTACAAAAAAAGGAGAAGGAATTCTAATGGGAGTTGGCACCGAATTGGCTAAACACATTATGGAAATAAGGGGACTTGGAATAATTGATGTAGAAAGGATGTTTGGAATCAGGGCTATCAGGTACCAAAAAAGGCTGGAAATTATTGTAGAGCTTGAAATATGGGATAAGGATGCTCATTATACACGAACCGGCTTGGACGTCGATCATATTACCATTTCGGAGGTAGAAATTCCATATATAAAACTGCCAATTATACCAGGCAAAAATATTACGGTTATTTCGGAGGTTATTAGTCTTAATTATTTATTAAAGCATTACGGGCACGATGCTGCAAAAATCTTCAAAAATAGGCTAAATCAAAAGCTTAATGAAGCAGAATCCGGCAGTAAAAGGGCAACCGATTATTTTGAGCACGACTTTGAATAAACTATGGCATTAAGCTTGACAGAAATTCCTTATTTAGTTATGTTTGCCCTCTATATATGAAGAAATTTTTCTATTTTTCAGATTCCAGTCTCGAGTTCGTAGAGATAAAAAACTTTAAATCCAAGTTAATTTCTTACTTGGCAATTTCTACGGTAATTCTTTCACTTGTTGTTTTAACAGGTTACCTGCTAATTTCATCTTTAACAAGTTCAGCTAAAAGTAATGCCTCTTTAATGCATGAAAATGAAATGTTAGAGCAAAAGTTGACCGAAGTAGCTTCAAGTTATGAAAACCTTCGATCTGGCATCGATAGTTTGATATATGAAAACGATCAGTTACGTATATCTGCAAACCTCGAACCAATTCAACCCGAAATAAGATTGGTTGGAATTGGTGGTGATGATTATAATTTTGCTTCCGGATTTTCAATCAACTCGGGTAATCTCGATCTGAACGATGCAATAGATTTAGTTGCTGAGATAACCAGGAAGTATGAATTTGAAAAATCGCAGCATCTAGAAATTGCCAAACAATTCAAAACTAATGAAGAATTGTTTGAATCGATTCCTGCGATTAAACCTTCTGAGGGAATTTATTCCTACAACGGATTTGGAATGAGAATGCATCCTATTCTTAAAAGATACAAGAGACACGAAGGATTGGATATTAATACAGATAGAGGAACACCAGTATTTGCACCTGGTAAAGGTAGAGTTACATTTGTAGGAAGAAGAGGGGGCTATGGTTTAGCAATTGAAATCGATCATGGATTTGGTTACAAAACTTTTTATGCCCATCTTTCTAAATCACTTGTTAAAAAGGGGCAGCAAATTACTAGAGGAGACTTTATTGCTAAAACAGGCAATACAGGATTATCTTCAGGACCCCATTTACATTATGAAGTTATGCATAATGGAATAAAACTTAACCCTGTTGATTTTTTCTTTGATGATGTAAATTTCTTCGCATTAAAGAAAGATGAATTAATTGTTCTGGAGTAATTTTTTATGATTTGGACTGTTGAATTGGCTGCTTATCTAGACGATGCTCCATGGCCTGCAAGCAGGGATGAACTTTATGAATATGCTGATCGGATTGGTGCACCATACGAAGTTTTAGAAAACCTTAAAGAACTTGAAGACACGGAGGAACCTTACGAAACAATTGAAGATATCTGGCCGGATTATCCGTCTGATGAGGACTTTTTCTATAATGAAGACGAATTTTAACCGAGGCGCCTAAGGCGCCTTTTTTATGAATACTGTTTTTCAGAAAATACATAGCCAATCAAGAGTACAGAAAATTCTTACCAGGTTTATAAGCACATCTAAAATTCCTCACGCATTACTTTTTACCGGAATTGAAGGAACAGGGAAGGATTATATCGCAATAAAATTTGCCCAGGAACTTAATCTTAACTCAGGTAAAACTAATGACCGGGAAAAGCTGGCAAAGCAAATATCGCAACTTTCCGAACCTTATATAAAGTATGTATTTCCATTACCCCGCGGAAAAAATGAAATCGATGAAAGCAGTCCTACAGAAAAACTAAGCACGCAGGAAATTGAAATTGTGCAGGGAGAACTCCGGAAAAAAATTGCAAATCCGTATCACAAAATTATAATTCCAAAAGCCAATGCAATTAAAATTAATAGTATAAGAGATATTAAAAGATTTCTTTCACTGGATTTTAGTGAATTAAGTTACAGAGTAATTATTATTTCTGATGCACACCTAATGAACGAACCTGCACAGAATGCATTGTTGAAAAATCTTGAAGAACCGCCGGCAAATGTAATATTCATTCTAACAACCGCTTATCCTTCACGTTTAAGAGAAACTATACGCTCCAGGTGCTGGAAAATTAATTTCGATCCACTGGCTGAAGAAGAAGTTGTAAGCATTCTAAAAGATTTTTTCGAACAGGATAAAAAGATTGCAGAATCAGTAGCTCCATTTTCAGATGGATCGGTTCAAACTGCTTTAAAGCTGATAGATATGGATTTTTATAATCTAAGAGAGACTACTATTTCAATTCTACGTTACTCATTTGGAAGAAAGTTTAATTCTGCATTCGATGAAGTAAATAAAGTGCTGGCAGATCAAAGTGCGGATAATATAAAACTGGTAATTAAGATGATTATAACCTGGCTGAACGATTTGCAGAAACACAGGTATCAGTTAAAGAAATATTTTTTTAAGGAACATGTGGAAACACTGGAAAAGTTTAATACAAAATTTCCTGATGTTGATTTGCAAAACATCACTTTTACCTTAGATAAACTTTCAACTCTTGTAAAGAGCAATATTAATATTAATCTTCTTACCGCAAATCTTATTTTTGAATTATCAGCCCTGACTGCTAAATAAATCTATCTTCTAAAATCTCATAAGTAATTTTACACCTAACCGTCTGATTATTAACTATTATTTCTTTAATTTTTCTTTGTAGATTTTCATTAATCTGAAAAGAGGAATATATGAAAAAAGTAGTTATAACTTCAGCCAAACGAACACCGATTGGTGCTCTAAGTGGCACTTTGTCATCACTTAGTGCAGCACAACTCGGCAGCATAGCAATTAAAGGGGTGTTAGAGGATTCCAAAATTGATCCATCAAAAGTTGATGAAGTGATTTTTGGAAATGTACTAACCGCAGGACAGGGGCAGGCACCTGCAAGACAGGCAGCCATTTATGCAGGATTGCCTGAAAAAACAGAATGTATGACCATAAACAAAATGTGCGGAAGCGGACTTAAGACTGTTATGCTTGCCCAGCAGGCAATTCAATGTGGTCACTCTGATGTTATTATAGCAGGCGGACAGGAAAGCATGAGCAACGCTCCTTACCTGCTGCCGAATGCAAGAGCGGGGTATAGGCTTGGTAATGGGGAACTTGTCGATTCAATGGTTAAGGATGGTTTATGGGATGTTTACAACGACATCCACATGGGCAGCTGCGCTGAATCCTGTGCAAAAGATTTTAATTTCAGCAGGGAAGAGTTGGATGAGTTTTCAATAAACTCTTACAAGAAAGCTATTGAAGCAGAGAAATCAGGAAAGTTTAAAGATGAAATTATTAAAGTTCCTGTAAAAGTCAGAAGGGAAGAGGTTCTTATAGAAAAAGATGAGGAACCGGAAAAAGTTAAGTTTGAAAAAATCCCTACTCTCAGACCAGTCTTTGCCAAAGATGGTGTAGTTACTGCAGCTAATGCTTCCAGTATAAACGATGGAGCGGCTGCACTGCTTGTTACAAGCGAGGAGAAGGCAAAAGAACTAGGTCTTACACCATTGGTAGAAATTGTAGCACAAGCATCTGCAGCAAAAAAACCTATTGAATTTACAATTGCTCCAACAGATGCAATAAATAAAGTGCTTAAAAATACAAATCTCACTTTAGATGATATCGATCTGTTTGAGATAAATGAAGCATTTGCTGTTGTATCGCTTGCAAATAATAAATTGCTCGGTTTAGATCCCTCAAAAGTAAATGTAAACGGAGGTGCAGTAGCTCTAGGTCATCCTATTGGTGCAAGCGGAGCACGAATTCTTGTTACATTAATTCATGAAATGAAAAAACAAAATTCTAACTATGGCTTAGCTGCGCTTTGTATTGGCGGCGGGGAAGCATCGGCTGTAATTGTAAAAAATTATAAATAAAGGATAGGGGCTAAAAATGGAAATAAAAAAAGTTGCAGTAATTGGCGGTGGTACAATGGGCAATGGCATTACCCACGTATTTGCTATGAAAGGTTATGATGTTAACCTGGTTGAAATGAAAGACGAAATTTTAGACAGAGCTATTGGAATGATTTCTAAAAATCTTGATCGCCAGATAAAAAAAGAGATCATAACTCAGAGTGATAAAGAAGCAACTCTTTCAAGGATATCTAAAGTTGTTGGAGTTAAAAATGTTCCGGCAGATACAGATTTAGTTATTGAAGCAATCTTTGAGAACAAAGAAGTTAAATTAAGTGTATTCAAAGATTTAAACGCAATAATTAAACCTGATTCGATATTTGCTTCCAACACATCATCAATTTCAATCACTGAACTTTCTGCTCCAACAAGAGCAGACAAGTTTATAGGCATGCACTTTATGAATCCTGTTCCGATGATGAAACTTGTAGAGATAATAAGAGGTTATTCTACAAGCGATGAGACATTTTCAACAATTAAAAATCTCTCGGAGAAACTCGGTAAAGTGCCTGTTGAGGTTTTCGATTATCCTGGTTTTGTTGCAAACCGAATTTTAATACCTATGATAAACGAAGCTGCTTTTGCTCTTATGGAAGGTGTGGCATCCGCTGAGGATATCGATACGGTTATGAAACTCGGAATGAATCATCCTATGGGCCCATTAACATTAGCCGATTTTATCGGGCTTGATGTTTGTCTTGCTATTATAGAAGTTCTATACAACGGCTTTAATGATCCAAAGTATCGTCCTTGTCCATTACTGCGAAAACTGGTTGCTGCCAAAAAGTTAGGAAGAAAAACTGGTGAGGGATTCTTTAAATATGATAAATAATATTGCTTAGTGTGTGGATCGATTTAATAAATCATTAAGATTAACAGCTAGAGCAAGATACATCAGGACTGGTTTCCAGAACATGCTGGCTAAGTTTGCTTTTCCTGATTATACATTTTTCATCTTCTTTGCTGTATTAATTGGAGCTGCGGCTGGCTTAGCCGCAGTTTTTTTTCATAACTCTATTGAATTCTTCAATCTGTCTTTTTTTGAACAGACTACTGAAGGACTCTTCTTTCTGGGTACTGCTGCTGTAATAATCCTTCCTGCAATTGGAATGCTGATACAGAGCATTATGATTACCCTTGCCCCTAGATACCTCAAGAAAAAAAGGTGTTTCTGAGGTAATTAAAGCAACCGCTTTAAGGGGAGGGTATATTCCTTTCCGCACAACACTCTTCCACTTCTTTGCCCCTGTAATTTGTATTGGTTCCGGTGGAACAGTTGGACCTGAAGGACCTGCTGCACAGTTAGGCGGCGGAGTAGCCAGCAAGATTGGTAACTTCATAGGTCTATCTGATTCCAGGAGAAGAATATTTACAGCTGCCGGTGCAGGTGCAGCAATTGCAGCAATTTTTAATACACCCCTTGGAGGAGTTTTCTTCGCATTGGAAATTGTTATGTTAAACGATTTCCACACACCTACTTTTTCTGCATTGATTGTTGCTTCTGTTACTGCTAGTGCTATTTCAAGAATATTCCTTGGTAACGAATCAGTATTTCTATTTCAAACTCCTGAAATAGGAGGTTATTCAAATCTTTATTTATATGCAATACTTGGTTTGTTTGCAGGATTAATTTCTATTTTATTTATTCGTTATTCAAATGTTATAGAACATACTTTTAGAAAGAAAATCCTTCCTGGAAGAATTCCTCAATGGCTGATAATGATTTTTGTTGGTCTGCTGGTTGGTGTTTGTGGTTATTTCTATAGTGAAATCTTTGGAATTGGATATGAAGCAATAAATGAGGTGCTTGCTGGTTCTATCAGCTGGAGAATAGTGCTCGTTCTGCTGGCATTAAAATTTATTCTTGTTCCATTGGTTTTACATTCAGGAGGTTTTGGTGGAGTTTTTGCACCATCACTTTTTATGGGAGCATGCTTCGGCTATCTCTTTACAATTGGTGTAAATTATTTTTGGGGATTGAATCTTAATCCTACAACATTTGTTCTTGTATCTATGGGTGCAATGCTTGGAGGAATAAATACAATTCCTATTACCGCTATTATGATAATTTTTGAGATGACACAGGATTACAGTTTTATACTTCCTTTAATGCTTGCTGTTATCATCAGTACTACTATTGTACAGCTTGTTTTAAGAGGATCAGTTCATGTAAAACACCTTGAGGAGCAAGGTTATCAGATTACTGAAGGTAGAGAAACAAATCTGCTTAAATCAATATTTGTTGAAGAGGTTAAATTAGATGAAATTGAACTGATCCCGGATCGAACTCCACTTCCTGAATTGATTGCAAAAATGATTGAAAGCCCGAATAATACATTTTACACTGTGAATAGTGATGGAAAACTAACCGGGACCATTACTGAAACTGAGATAAGACCAATTATTACAGAATATGACAATGTAAAAGATGTTATTGTTGCCAGCGATATTATTAATCCTCAGGTAGTATCTGTAAACAGCAGCGATGATCTGGATTCAGTTCTAAAGCTTTTTGGTAAATGGAACCGGGATCAATTTCCTGTGATAGATCAAAATAATCCTTCAAAAGTTCTTGGTGCAATAGCCAGGCAAGAAGTGATTGCTATATATAACCGTGAGAGTCTTAAAATAAACCTGGCAGATGGCTTAACAAAGGAATTAAAGACGATTAAAGAAACAACTCATTCAGAAGTAGCTGTTGGTTATTCAATATTTCGAACAGAGCGTACCAATACAGTTTGTAGGGAAAAGTCTTGTAGATTTGAAATTAAGAAATAAGTATGGGCTGGAAGTATTAATGATAAAACAGACAAAAGATTTTCTTGTTGATGGAAAGAATAGTATGCAGGAAATTATTACACCTGATCCTGGATATAAATTAAAAGAGAGTGATAAGTTAGTTTTATTTGGAAAAGATGAAAAAATAGAGGAGTTTAAGAAAGCGGCTATTTAGTGAGAAATGCTATGTTAATTGTCCGATAATGTATATTATGTAAACTATTATTTTTATTCCTCATACCCCTCCTGTTAACTTTAAATAGATATAAAACTGCAAGCACTAACAGAACAATCCAAATTAACGAACTTCCTTTTCTTCTTTTTATTTTTAATTGCCTTTTAAATCCAAGTCGTCTCTTTCTACGTTCTTTATCATCATCTTCAGGTTTGTAAAAACGTGGCGGGTAATCAAATACTCTATGTCGTGGTTTTTTCATTAACATAATTTATCTAATCGCTCTGAAAGATAGCTTCAACAAACATACGAGAATCAAAATTTTGTAGATCGTCTATTTTTTCACCAACGCCAATATATTTAATTGGAATATTCATTTTAGAGCAGATCTGGAAAACAGAACCGCCTTTTGCAGTTCCATCTAATTTTGTAATGACCAATCCATTAACTTTGGTTACTTTTGAAAATTCTTCCGCCTGTATAATTGCATTTTGTCCAACCGTTCCATCAAGAATTAATAAAGTTTCGTGTGGAGCACCGGGTAAAACCTTTGCAATTGCACGTTTAATTTTTCCTAATTCATTCATTAGATTAGCTTTGTTATGCAATCTTCCGGCAGTATCAATAAGTACAAAATCATAATTTTCTTTAACTGCTTTTTCAACAGTTTCAAAAGCAACTGATGAAGGATCAGCACCGCTGGGTTTTTGAACTATTTCAACATCGGCTCTTTCTGCCCAAATATCTAATTGCTCACTTGCTGCTGCACGAAAAGTATCAGCAGCACCCACGATAACTTTTGCACCACCATGTTTAAAATTATGTGCAAGTTTTCCTATTGTGGTTGTCTTCCCTACTCCGTTTACTCCCACAATTAATATTACATAGGGTTTAGATATATCATTGAAATTTTTCTGCTCAACTTCACCGTCACTATTCGATAAGATCGCAACAAGTTCTTCCTTAACTGTATTAATTATACTTAGATTAGTAACATTACTTTCACTTTTAACTTTTTCTCTAACATTTTCAATAATTCTATCAGCGGTAAGAGCCCCAATATCGGAAGAAAGTAATATCTCTTCAATCTGATTGAGCGTCTCATCATCAATAATTGATTTTCCTGTAAGAGTTTCATTAATCGAATTGATCAACCGATTCCTGGTTTTTGTTAAACCGGTTTTAAGCTTGCTGAAGTTTAAATTATCAAACGGTCCCATTTTCATTCTTCTTTATAAATTCGTAGCCCCTGTAGGCATAAGCGAAAAGTGAAATGAAGGTGAGGGCAATACTACCATAATAAAATGCCTGGAAAACAAATGATGTTCTATCCATACTAAACATAATGAATAATAGTACCAGGGAGATTACAACGATAGACAATTTTCCTATTGCGTTTGAAGGAAGAACTTTGCCAAGCTTTTTGGATACAATAATTCCTCCAATAAAAATTAGAATATCTCTTCCGATAAGGAGGTAGAAATAATATTCTGGAATTTCGCCAAGCAAAAACATCTTTATAACAACCGCTCCAACTATAACTTTATCGGCAAGCGGATCAATTACTTTTCCAAGCTCTGTAACTTCGTTAAATTTCCGCGCAAGGTAACCATCGAGTACATCTGTAAATGCAGCAAATAAACACAACCCTGCAATTATATTTCTAACCGATTGCTGATCGAAATTATCCATTATAAACCATACCGGGATAGCCATAAGCAAGCCGGAAGAGACTTAATAGATTAGATTTCGTATATATTTCTTTTGGATTTATCATTATCTGAAAACTGCAAACTTACCTATTTTTTCTTCACTTTCATTACTAAATTCATCAAGCATAACCACCCTGAAAACATAAATTCCACTCGCAAGGTATTCACCTGAATAATCAGTTAAAGTAAAAGTTTCTCCACCGTCGCCGTCAGTTTCTTCAAGTTCATTTACCTGTGTTCCGTTTAGAGTCCAGATAGTTATTTTAGCTCTCTGCGGAAGATTAGCAAAAGTAATTGTTCCTGCACCGTCGTTTACGTTCGCCGGGTTAGGATAAACATAAACATCAGATAGATCTTTTGCAAAATTGGAAAGTACAATATAGCTACCAGCACCGCTATTTATAGGGATGCTGCCTGTAGCATCTGAAGATGTAATATTTTTTATTCTTAAAACATATTCCTTCCCAATAGAACCAATCGGCTTCTCCCCTTCTAAGCTAATTGAAATTATTCTTTTGTCATTTTCATTAACTTTAACCGATGATGCTTTGTTATCAGGATCGAAAATATAATTTTCAGTATTAGTTGCTGAAGTTCGTCATCCACATCAACATTAAAAACTACACGTATGAGGTAAGAATTTATTATTTCGAATGATGAGATAAAGAATTCAGGATTTGCAATTACCGAATCCATAAAAAATATAACATTTGCCTACTCAATTGGTGAACCATAAAGGTCTCTTATATTTCTGTACGAGTAAATTGTTCGATCCAACAGGAATATTATCACTAAAAGTTAAAAGGTATGAAAACTGGTTTGCCGGAGCTACAGAGTTAGGTATTCCAACATTCAATAACTCAAATCCCTGCAGGTTTTCAATTGTGTTGCTCATCTTTTCAGAAAAAGTAACCGTTACCGTATTTGGACTGCTTCCGATTGCTGAAATAACTTTTCCCGGAGTGTGAGAAAAAACAGGCAGAACACTTGATAAATTTGAAAGCGGTTCCGGTTTTGTAACATCATTCGCCTGGATTGCATAATAGTAGTAAACATCTTTTAACAGGTTTGCATCTACATATTCCCTGCTGAAAACGGAATCTATTTATTCAAGGTTTTCCCAGCTGGTTCCCCTGTGGATATAATACTGATCAGCATTGCCTGACCATGTAAGCTGGACACTGCTGGAATCAATACTATAACCACTTAGGTTATAAGGTGTATTTGCTTTGTTGGAAGAAGCAAATTCAAAAAACTTAACCCCCTGCTCTGTTGGGAATGCAACTTCCTGCACACCGTTGTTATTTAGATCTCCTATAAATATTGCGTTTGAATTAATATTTTCTTTGTAGGATATAATTTTATCAGAACCAAACTGATCCTTAAAAATATAAGAATATGGAAACATAAATAGGATCAATTCATCAAGCCCGTCATTATCAATATCAGAAAATCTAACGCTGTTTTCTGATTGCTGAAAAGATGAATTGAATTCTGTTGCAGCATCAATTAATGCCTGATCGTATAGAGTATTTAAATTGTTTCCCACAAGATTGAAAATAATGAGACGATAAAAAGGTGCAACATCAATTTCTTCAACAGAATGGAGAAGTACTGCAAGTTCATCAACCAGGTCGCCATCATAATCTCCTGCTGCAATAAAAGCAGTGGAACCAAGAAACTCTGTCTCTATCACACTTCCCGGCTGGTAATTATCAGGTCCTAAAATATTGTAACTGTAAATATCTCCATCAAGATCAACGAACCATATTTCATTAATGCCATCACCATTTATATCTGCAATTGCTGAATTAGGTGAAGTGAGAATGTTGCTGCCAAATTTAGATTGAGTAAAATTGCTTAACTCAAGTGGATTTGATAGACTCAAATCGTTATTAACTTTCCATACATTTACAGCAGTATCGCTTTTAACAACTACAATTTCTGTTTGACTATCCCCATCAATATCATCTGCCATAATTGGCCAGAACTCACCGCTTAGATCAGAAAACTTTTCATTCAGAATTGATGAGTTAGGACTATTCTGCTCATAAATAAATCCATCCCTTACAAAAAAGGTTAGCAAATCTTTTAGCCCGTTATTATTAAAATCGCCAAAATCCCTGATGATCCTTTCAGTTAAAGAATCTACCAATTCAAAAGAGTTATTGTTGAACTTATATAATTTTGAATCTCTTGAGTTTGTAAACTCTCTAATAAATATTTCGTTCAAATCATTTGAAGTTAAGTTAACCGGATTATGAAAAATATCTCCGGCAGGAAGTGAAAAAGGCATTTCCGTTTCACCTGATAGTTCTGCATCAAAAAGCGTTGTAAATACAAAATCGGAGCCGTTATTTTTAATAACTGTGGTTAATCCAACTAAGTTTTCTGCTTCAAAGTAAACTTCGTAAACCGCATTCTGTTCTACGAGTTGCTTAGGAATAAAACCGTAATGCAAATATTTAACAAACTGGTTATTGATGGTAAACCCATCGAGTGTAATAAAATTGTAATCAATCTCTGAAGGTCGTTTATAATACATTCTTGTAACAGAAGGTTCATCTGTAAACATAGCAGCCATAATGGTTGTTTTATCACCGTAAAAAGCTGGTCCAACCGAAATTAGCTCGGCATTAGGAGGAGTTCTGCTAATAAAAAAGTTTACCCGCTCTTCCATCGTTCTGCCGTTAGTAAACTGCACAACAAGCCGGAGTGTATAGACTGAGTCAGCAAGAGTTGATAAATCGAGAGTGTAAATATCTTCGTTTGAAAATTGGGTTAAACCGTTTTCAATTAAAGGAGTCCAGTTTTCGGGATTTAATCCTGTACCGAAATAAAGTTCGTAAAATGAAAAGAGCGGCGATAAAACAGTTGCATTAATTGTCAGCTCATCTTCAAGCGTGGCAAAATCCTGCGTTGGATGATTAAATTTAATTATAGAAGGTGCAACAACTGTAACTGCTTTGAACAAATTCAATCTTCCGGCACCGCTTCTTAAATCCCAACCCGGCGATCCAATATCATCCGTAGTTGATTTTAAAATTTGCTTAATCTCTTCGTTTGTAAAATCCTGTATGGATAAAATCAATCCCGCAGCAGCAGTTACATGAGGTGTAGCAGCAGATGTTCCGCTGATTATTGCATAATTATTATTTCTGGCAGTGGTAAGAATAAGCGAACCGGGAGCAACCATATCAAGAGTAGATCCAAAATTAGAATTGCCTGCAACAAAATCATCTATAGTTGAATTTCCAACCGAAATAACTTCGCTGTAACCGGATGGATAATGCGGATTTGAAGAACCTGAATTTCCTGCACTTCCAACAAGCACAACATCCTGCGAATATGCAAACCTGATAACATCTCTTAGAACAAGAGAGAAAGAGTTATCTCCAAAACTCATATTAATAACTTTAACACCCATCTGAACAGCGTAAAGAATTGCTGCAGCAACATCATCTTCTTCACCAAAACCTGAAGGATCGAATGCACGAAGGTTAAGCATTTTAAGATTTGGTGCAACACCTGCAACGCCGGTAACATTATTAACCTCTGCACCTGCAATGCCGCTTATAAACGTACCGTGCCCCTGCTCATCCATCGGGTCGTTATCCCAATCAAGGTAATCGCCTCCACTTGAATCAAACGGGAACCCTACCCTGATCCGTAAAATCCCAGCCGCGGTAATCATCAACAAAACCATTACCATCATCATCAATATCATTAGAACGTTTATCATTACCGTTATTATCTATTCCGGTTTCGCCCGGGTTAATGTATAACTTATTTTCAAGATCAGGATGAAGGTAATCTATCCCTGTATCAATAATTCCAAGAAGAATTTCTTCTGAGCCCTGTGTTTTATCCCAGGCATCAAAAGCTTTTATTTTTTCCAATCCCCATTGCTGTGCAACCATCGTATCATTAGGAACTATATCCATGCTGTAAATGTTGGCTTCCTGTATATATTCAATATCAATATCGCTGTTCTTTATTTGATCGAGAAGAAATTGATCAACTTCTTTATCGATAGTAACTTTAATTATCCTGCCGAGTATTTCATCATTATTTGCCTGCCCTTTTGCAAGATGATCAACTGTAAGTACTTCTGCCTGAAGTTGTAATCCTGATGTCTCGGGAATAAATTGGTCAGTAGTAACTTTTGT
>CAVVMV010000033.1:0-83721 GCA_963749485.1 uncultured Ignavibacteriales bacterium
AAACACGATGCTATTTTTATCGGAATTGGATTAGGAGAAAGCCCATCACTGAATATTCCAGGTGAAAACTCTAAAGGTGTTACGGGAGCTCTTGAATTTATTGAGAATGTTAAAAAAGAAAATTGGAGCGCAGTTGATGTTGGAAAACGTGTTGCAGTTATTGGTGCTGGTAATACTGCGATTGATGCTGCCACAGAAGCCAGGCGTCTTGGTGCAGAAGAAGTAATGATTATTTACAGGAGATCAGAAAAGGAAATGCCTGCAAATGATTTTGAATATCGTCTTGCAAAAAATGATGGAATAGTCTTTCACTTTTTAACATCTCCCGTTGAAATAATGGGAAAAGATTTTGTTGAAAAAATAAAATGCGTAAAAATGAAATTAGGTGCATCCTGATTCTGATGGAAGACGTAGACCTGAACCCATTCAAAATTCCGAATTTGAAATTCCAGTTGATATGATAATTACAGCATTAGGACAAAATGCACGTGCTGATTTTCTTAAGTCTCTTCCAAATCTTAAAATAAAAAATGGGCGAATTGAAGTTGATTCTAAAACGTTCCAAATCAGGCAATCCAAAAGTGTTTGCAGGTGGGGATTGCATAAACGGTGGTAAAGAAGTTGTTAATGCTGCCTACGATGGTAAGCAAGCAGCACACGGTATCGATAAATTTCTTAATACTTAAAATATATAAATCAGGATATGGAACTCATTTTAACTGAGGCATTGTATGGTTGATCTATCTATAAACTGCGGTGGAATAAAATCACCAAACCCATTTTGGCTGGCTTCTGCTCCCCCTTCAAATTCTGCATACCAAAACTGCAAAGCATTTGAGCAGGGCTGGGGCGGCACGGTATGGAAAACAATCGGCGAGCCGGTAATGAATGTTTGCAACAGGTACGGCGGGATGGATCTGAACGGTGAAAAATTGGTCGGTTTGAACAACGTTGAGCTCATCAGCGATCGGAATATTGATACGAACTTTAAAGAAATTGCAGAAACAAAAAAATTATGGCCTGATCGTGCAGTTGTTGTTTCGATTATGGTTGAATCGAAAAAAGAAACTTGGCACGATATAGTTAAGAGAACCATTGATACCGGCGCAGATGGAATTGAATTAAACTACGGCTGTCCGCATGGAATGAGTGAAAGAGGAATGGGCGCTGCAGTTGGGCAAGTACCTGAATATTGTAAAATGATAACCGAATGGGTTACTGAAGTTTCAACAATTCCTGTGCTGGTAAAACTAACACCAAATGTTGCAGACATACGTTTCCCTGCCCGCGCAGCTAAGGCAGCAAATGCTTCCGGAATTTCTTTAATAAATACAATTAACAGTATTATGGGTATCGATCTTGATACCTTAAAAATTCAGCCAACAATAGCTGGTAAAAGCAGCCATGGTGGTTTTGCGGGACCAGCAGTAAAACCTATTGCACTTCATCATGTTTCACAGGTAGCGAAAGATCCTGAAATCAATCTGCCAATCTCTGGAATTGGAGGTATTAGCTACTTGGAGAGATGCACTTGAATTTATTTTACTCGGTTCAACAAGCGTGCAAATTTGTACAGCTGTTATGCACTATGGTTTTAGAATTATCGATGATCTAGTTGAAGGATTAACCAACTGGATGGAATCAAAAGGATATAAAACGATTGAGGAGATAAGAGGAAAAGCTATTGAACAGATAGAAGATTTTGGAAATTTTGATCTTCTGCACAAAACCGTTGCAAGAATAGATCAGGAAAAATGTATTCATTGTAACTTGTGTTATATTTCCTGTGAAGATGGTGCACATCAGTGCATCGATTTAACTCCAGTTAATGGTCATAATGAAACAGTAGTTAGAGAAGAGGATTGTGTTGGTTGTAGCTTATGTTCAATAGTTTGTCCCGTTGAGGGCTGTATATCAATGGTTAGAGTTGATGATGGAAATAAATCTAAAACATGGAATGAGTTAATAGAAGAATTTAAAAACGAAGGTAAAGAACTGAGCTGGGAAAATCTTGCAGAGTTTCAGAAAAAACATGGAATTGAAATACATTAAAAATCTATAATTCAATAAAGATGCTGAACAAAGTTCAGCATTGCAATAGAAAGTTTTAGAAAAACAAACCATGGTGAAGTCATGTCAACATTAATAAAAAACGGGCGTATCATTACTGCTGAACAAGATTATATAGCAGATATCTATATCGAAAAAGAAAAAGTAACTCTAATTGGAGAGAATTTAAAAAATGATGTGGATAAAGTAATTGATGCAAAAGGAAAATACGTAATTCCCGGTGGTATTGATGTTCATACACATCTTGATATGCCTTTCGGTGGAACAACCTCAAGCGATGATTTTGAAACGGGTACGAAAGCCGCTGCCTTTGGTGGAACAACTTCATTAATTGATTTTGCAATTCAACCAAAAGGCGGAAGCATGCGTGAAGGACTTGAAACATGGATGGCAAAAGCAAAGGGTAAAGCAACAATCGATTATGGATTTCATATGATAATAACCGATCTCCCAGATGAACGATTAAGTGAAATGGATGAGATGGTAAAAGAAGGTATAACAAGTTTTAAATTGTTCTTAGCTTATCCTGGTGTTTTAATGGTTGATGATGCAACCATTTACAAAGCAATGCAGCAATCCAAAAAAAACGGTGCCTTAATTTGTATGCACGCAGAAAATGGACAGGTAATCGACCTAATAGTTGAACAAACTGTAGCAGCCGGAAATCTTGCTCCAAAATATCATGCACTTAGCCGTCCCGCTGCGGCGGAAGGTGAATCAACAAATAGAGCTATTGCACTGGCTGAGATGGCAGGAACGCCGGTTTACATCGTACATTTAACTTGCAATGATGCATTAACAAAAGTTTCTGAGGCTCGTAAAGATAATCTTCCGGCATATGCAGAGACTTGTCCGCAATACTTATACCTTTCAATGGATGATATTAGCAAACCCGGATTTGAAGGAGCAAAATATGTTTTCTCACCCCCGGTTAGAGAAAAATGGCACCAGGATAAACTTTGGGAAGGACTGCAGAATAATGATTTGCAGGTTGTTTCAACTGATCACTGCCCGTTTAATTTTAAAGGACAGAAAGAACTTGGTAAAGATGATTTTACTAAAATTCCAAACGGCGGACCCGGACTTGAAAATCGTTTGCATCTTACATTCCAGGGAGGTGTGAACGAAGGAAGATTTTCGGTAAACAGGTGGGTTGAAATTATTTCTACAAATCCCGCAAAAATATTCGGAATGTATCCACAGTAAAGGTACTATCGCCGTTGGATCTGATGCTGATATTGTTATTTGGGATCCAAATAAAGAACATACAATCTCTGCAAAAACACATCATATGAATGTTGATTACTCAATGTTTGAAGGAATGAAAATAAAAGGTAATGCTGAAACAGTTCTTTCCCGCGGAGAAGTTATTGTTGAAAATAATAAGTTCTTAGGTTCTGCTGGTAGAGGAAATTTTGTTAAGCGTGATGCTTACGGAAGCGCGTGGAAATGATTTATATTTACTGATTATCTTTTCAACCAGAGTCAGATTGTCATTCAAAAGGAATCCTGTCAATTAAACTGTGAACGATTTCATTATTAGAAAAAAGATTCCTACCTGCCTACCGGACAGGCAGGCTGAATGACTTTCCCGAATAAGTGCAATTATAAAAATTCAGAAATTGATTGGATAAACTTATAGATACCGAACTTATCGAAACTGATGTTTCGCAAATAGAGGATCGGCAATTAATTAATGCTGATCTTTCCCCGATAAAAATTTCTCAACGAACCTGGGGAACTTATAACATTGCAGCTCTCTGGATTGGTATGAGTGTATGTATTCCAACTTACATGCTTGCAAGCGGATTGATTGCTGGAGGAATGAACTGGTGGCAGGCATTGATGACAATTGGACTTGGAAATATCATTGTACTTATTCCGATGATTTTAAATGCACATGCTGGAACAAAATATGGTATCCCCTTCCCTGTTCTTGCAAGAGCTTCTTTCGGAACAATCGGTTCTAACATTCCCGCACTCCTTCGTGCTATTGTTGCATGCGGATGGTTTGGTATTCAAACATGGATTGGCGGACAGGCATTTAATTCTTTATTAATCATTATTCTTCCCGAATGGGCTGCTTTTTCATTGGGACCTGCAATCGGTTTCATGATCTTCTGGGGAATGAATGTTTATTTTATTGTAAAAGGAATTGAATCAATAAAATGGCTTGAATCATTCGGTGCACCATTTTTACTTTTAGTTGGATTTGGTTTACTCATCTGGGCTTATGTAAATGCAGGAGGATTCGGACCAATTTTAGACCAGCCAAGTAAGTTTACAACCAGCGGGGAATTCTGGAAATTCTTTATTCCATCTTTAACTGGAATGGTAGGTTTCTGGGCAACCTTTCTCTTAACATTCCTGATTTTACAAGATTCGCCAAAAGCCAGAAATCTCAAATGCTCGGGCAGGCAATTGGTCTGCCACCTGCGATGATAATTTTTTCATTTATTGGAATTGCAGTTACATCGGCTACGGTAATAATTTATGGTGAAGCAATCTGGGATCCGGTTACACTTCTTTCAAAATTTGAAAATCCAGTTGTTGTTGCAATATCTTTAGTGTCGCTTATCATTGCAACGCTTACTACAAACATTGCAGCAAATGTGGTGTCTCCTGCAAACGATTTTGCAAACCTTTCGCCAAAGCATATTAATTTTGTTAAAGGCGGATTGATGACTGCAGTTTTAGGTATTATGATGATGCCGTGGAAACTTCTTGCAGATTACAGCGCATATATTTTTGGCTGGCTTATCGGCTACTCAAGTTTTCTTGGTCCTATTGCCGGCATTTTAATTTGCGATTATTTTATCATCAGGAAAAGAAAACTAAACGCAAAAGATCTCTACAATCCAAATGGAGATTATACTTACAAAAAGGGCTTTAATTTAAAAGCTGTTTACGCACTTATTGCAGGAGTGTTTGTTGCACTGATTGGTTTGATAATTCCTGAAGTTAGTTTCTTATACGATTATGCCTGGTTTGTTGGTTTTGCAGTTGCGTTTTTGGTGTATTGGATTTTAATGAGGAGCAAATAAAGAAATATGCAAAAATCTTTTCTATTATTTTTAGTTTTGATTATTGGCTGTCTTTTTATATACAGTTGCAAAAAAGCTGATATCAAAGATGAGCTAATTCAAAATGCAACGTTGGAAGAAATGCGCTTGCATCCGGAAGCAAGACTCGTTGATATTTATAAATTCTTTTTTCAGGGAACATTCGGTCCCGGTCATATAATTAGTGATAAAGAGTCAGCATTAAACTATTTGCAACATGAGCTCCAAAACATAACTGATTTTGATACGGTATTATGGCAGCCTGTTGGATATAATAAGCAATACTACAGAGTTAGCTTAAGTCTAGTTAAAGAGGGCACGCTTTCGGAAGAGGAATTATTTAATGCATTTATTCAAAGTGCTGACTCATCCACAGTTCCATCAATTGAAGAGTGGATAGAAGAATGGAATTTTGTTTTAAATATAATTAAGGCAATGAATCTGAAAATAATAGATTATCAGGAAGATAAAAGGATTTTAGATGAAATGCTTAAAGATGGAAACATTCTTGTACGCCATAGCGATATTTATCGCAAGGTATATCATCCACACTACAGAGTAGTAAACAAAAAACAATTTAATAAGCTTGATTTACACTTACAGAAATAGCTTTAACTTAAAAGCTGTTTACGCATTTTCAGCAGGATTATTGGCTGTACTAATGGATAGATAATTTATATATGTGCTTTTCGTTAAACTAAATAATGAATTTTCTATTCTTCCTCCAACTTTTCAAAATTGATAACTCTAAGTTCACCATGCAAATTATAAATGCTGTTTCCATTGGTAACCCATTCTTCGAATCCGCCATCTAAATTCAAAACATTTTTGTAACCCATTTCAATCAATGTATAAGTAGTTAAGGCACTTCTGCTCCCTCTTTTACAATAGAGAATTATTTCTGTTTCCGGATCACTGACTAATTTTTGAATTTTAAATTCTATAAACCCGCGTGGAAGCCAAACGGCATTTTCAATATGTCCGGCTAAATACTCTTTTTCTGTTCTTACATCAAGCAGAATGAATTGATTCTCTGAATCCATTTTAGTTTCAAAATCTTCCACAGTAATGATGTTTATCTCTGATTTAATTTGTTCTACAATTTCTTTAGGAGTTTTAATTTGAGCTTGTGAGAAACTGCAAAAAAGAAATGTAACTAAAACAGCGATTGAATACTTTTGCTTCATTCTATATTCTCCCTGGTTTTGTTTCTATTGTTTTTCATACAAAGATATTTTTCTATCGAAACTTAATCATTTATAAGATTATTATGTTGATGGTCCATTACTAAATTATTATTTTTCAACAGCATTATTATTTTATTAGAATCGGTTTGTTGGTTTTGCAGTTGCGTTTTTTGTTTATTGGTTTTTAATGAGAAGTAAAGCAAAACCGGTTGTATTAAGAAACAGGTTTGCGGAGGAGAAATACAATTAAAATAAAAAATCCCCGCCTATATTATTATACAGGGGTTAGGGAGCTAATAATTCGGAAATTATTTATGCAGTTGGCTCAACTTTTACTTTTGCTATAAAGTTAGATTTAACTGCAATAAGGAAAATTGCAGATGATATACCAGCGGCACCAAAGACCATGCACATCACCATTATCTGGTACCTTGCAGCAATTAATGGTGAAACTCCGGATAAAATTTGCCCTGTCATCATTCCGGGAATAGAAACAAGACCCACAGCAAAAAGTGAATTTGTAATCGGTATTAATGAAGCACGAAGCGCAATGTTTTTTGCCTCGCTATATGGAATTTCTCTATTTAATTCTGCTTCTAATCTTTCACCTGCAAGACTTACACTATTCATGGCGTTTGCGAATATCATCCCTGCAAGCGGAATCATATAACTTGGTAAATACCATGGCTGCAGGTTAAGAACACCTTGAGTTACCAAAATTAGGATTGTAGTACTGCCAAGGAAGATAGATAGAAATGATTTTCCATATAAAATTTTTCTTGGGATTTTCATAGTACGTAACGCAATCCAGCTGGATGTAAACAACATAACAGCAAGAACCGCAAGAACTATGGATGAACTATCAGTTTCAAATATGTACGATAAAAAATATCCAATTAGCAGCAGTTGAATAAGCATACGAAAAACCGCGTAGATTGAACTCTTATATCCAATCCTCCATTTCCAAATAATTACTACAACAATTGCTACAGGTATAAAAGCTAATGCCAGGTTTAGTATAGGTATTGTCTGAACCATTTTTCTTATAGATAGTTAGTAAATGAATGAGAATTTATTAATTAAAAGTTAATTAAAGTTTGGTTAATTAGTGCAGTGAACAAATAACAGGATTATAAATAACAATAATTATCAACCTGTCTTGATGTTTTTTGTTGATTGGTTTGTAATATTGTAAACTTCCAAAAAACCCTCTCCATTAATTAAATAAAGAGGGTTGTAACAATCAGAAAGTGAAAGTTTTTACTGAACTTTAACTCTCACACCTTCCGAATGACTTGTAAATTCAGGTGCATACATACATTGTATTGTTGTAATGCCGTTTGAGAAATCTCCTTTGTGTGTTACACGCAACGGATACTCAAAAACATAGGTTCCTTTTGGCAGTCTATCCATAAAGAAGTTTGTTGCCGCATCGCGTGTGTTTTCGTAATAATACAATCCATCCTGGTATTTGTGAGTGGAGAGAACATTTATCGGTTCAAATCCTGCAGCACGCATATCTTTTAAGTGAACAAATTCCATTGTTCTATCAACACGGATTTCAATTCTTACTTTTATCAAATCACCCGGTTTTAGTTTTGTATCTTCATTAACAGGAGTAATCTTCTTTCCTGTTTCAGAATCAATTTCTAAGGAATAATTTCTTATTAATTTTTAACGGAGTTTCACTCATCGTAATTTTATCAAGCTGCTCATAATACTGCCAGTAGAGCGAACCCCACGCAACAACATTGTTATTATTTTTAACTGTTACTTCACCCATTTCAGGTTTTATTTCTTCACCTTTCCAGGATGTTTTAAAGTAACCTGTTCCTGCTTCAATATGAATTTCAGGATTGTTTAAAAGATCAATCAATTGTCCGCCGATTGTTATATCCGGCAATTTAGAATCAGCAAGCCAGTTTGTTCCTCTTAACAGAAGTGCATAGCATGCTTCAGCAGTTGCTTTGGTTGTTTTCCAATCCTGAACCTGTTTTTGTTTTAGCAGCCATACTTTCATCAAATCAACTGATTCCTGATCTTTCACAATTTCATCAACTGCTTCAATGAGCAATGCCTGCGTTTCAATCGGAGCCTGGTACCAATACCATCCCCATTCTTCTTTAAAGTACATTCCCATTTCATCATTAAAGACTGCATTTTCAATTATCGATTTTATTATATCTTTTGCTGTCTTTGCATCATACATTCTGTAAAGTGCAAGTGCAATCATTCCCTGCATATACTTGTTGTTGCTAAGCCAGTAAGTTCTGTGCCTGTCCTTTCCAGTAATCAAAAGCTTCTTTGTGCTGATCGGAAACAGGAATATCGAGATAGTAACTTCTTCCGTAAAGATATTGTGCCTGTATGTAACCGATATGTTTTTTCTTAAGATTTCACCATGCTTTTTTAGATATTCATAATCTTCGTACATTCTTACATCAGTGTAGAGAACAGCTTTGTGAAGCATCTGCCACGTTGCAGCGTTTTCGCTAATATCTTTTATTCCAAGTCTTTCAAGATGTCCCATTCCCAACAACAATATATTGTGTGATGAAACGATTCTCACGCAATCCCGGGAACCATGGCCATCCACCGTTTGAATATTGAAATTCTCTGCAACTTTTCGTTCAGCTCGATCAAGTTCATTTGCCATTCTTGTAAGATCGAAGAGCAAACCAACTCTGCGTTTTCTTTCAGTTTCATCCTGCGCATCAAGAACCCACGGAGTTTCTTCGAGCAGTGCGTACTTTAATTCCTGGTTCTTTTCAAGATTCGAAAGAAGCGCATCTTTATCAACTTCTTTCCAGGTATCAAAAATCTTTTTGATCTTCGGACTTGAGTTTGCAATAAAAGTTGCAATGCTGTTTGCATAAAAACGATTAAAGATCTGCTCACTGCACTCGTAAGGAAATTCCATCATATACGGCAGTGCCTGTATTGCATACCATGCAGGATTTGCAGTGAACTCAAGTGTAAGATTATAATTCTGTAAAGTTGATGATTTATTTTCCATCAATTTTTTCAAGAATAAAAGTTTTAGTTTGATTTCCCTTTACAGGAAGCGGAAGAGTTTCTGTAACAAGCATTCTGTTAACTAAAATAGGAAGAGCATTTTCTTCACCATCAGAAAACTTACCTGATTTTGCAATTACCCTGTAAACAATTGCATCAGCTTTACCAAGAGGAACTTTTAATCTCCAGCTTAATCCTTCGCTTAAATCTTTATCAACTTTAAATGATTTTATATTCTCATTATTTTCAAAAAGACCATCAATCGGTTTCATTGTGAAAGCATCAAACAACTGCAAGTGTTGCTTCACCTGAAAGTGAACTGATCTGAAAGGTTGCTTACTTTTGCAGTGAAATAAATTTCATCACCTTCTCTTAAAAATCTTGGTGGATTTGGCACAATCATCAAATCTTTTTGAGTTACAGTTTCATTGTAAATCATTCCGTGCTTTAAATCTTTTGTAAGAGCAAAGCCCATAAACTTCCAGCGCGTTAATGCTTCCGGCACAGTGAATGAAATTACAATTTCACCTTGCTCATTTGTTCTTAATTCAGGATAGAAGAAAGCAGTTTCGTTTAAATTTTTTCTGATCGAAACTTCTTCAAATGAAGTTTGGGAACCATTATCTTTATCACCATTCAGTTTTTTTCTATCTTCATTTTTTTCAAGTCGTTGAAGAAGTTTTACCACTTTCTTTTTCTTCACCTACAATGCCCTGCACTGATAGTTCATCCAGAGACTCACTTACGGGCATTGGTGCATCCATTTTATACATTACATCTCCATTTCGTCCACCCCTCATATACATACCATCGCTGTATCCATAACCATAAAAATAAAAACCAAAATTGTTTATATAAGGATAATAGAAATACTGCCTGGAGACATAATTATTCCAGTTCTCATTATAATAATTAGCAGCTAGCACGCGGAAGGTGTTATCTGTTGTCCAGTTCAATCTGCCAGTAGTAATATGGATGAACATTAAATCCCCAGTAGTTTGCTGCAAATGCATCGAGTGAAGCATCATACATTGAAGCAAGAAGTTCTGCAGCAATTGCATCACCGTTTGGTCCGGTTATTTTTAACTTCCATTCTTCTTTAGTTCCCGGAAGAATTTTATTTCTGAAAGTTTCGAATGAAATATTAAGATGTTTGTTCTCCACGGAACAGAAATAACTTTTGTTAAAATATGGTTTTCATTATTTACAGTTAAAGTTACATGAACAACCACGTTTCCGCGGTAATCTTCTTTAATTGGAATTTCTAATCTTCTTCTGTTCATCATCTAAAGTAATCCATTCTTTTTTGATTATCTTTCCATCGTATTCCAGCTCATAAAGTGCTTCCACATCTTCCTCAGCAGAACCTATGTAAAGTTTTGCAGTTTCTCCGGGTTCATAATTTTTCTCTTCAAGATAATATCCAGCTTGCTTCTCTTAAAGGCGTTTTATCAGATTCAGGATCAAACAAAGTAAAATATTTTATAAGCTCAACCGGAGTTCCGTTTTTATCTTTTGTTTTAAGAGTAACAACATACTTACCGGGTTCCCAATCATCTTGATCTTTAAAAGAAATGTAAGAACTATCTGTTGTAGTAAAACTAGTTTTAAAAACTTTCTTATCTTTTTCCCAGTTAAAGAACTGATCTTCTTCATTATAAATATCGTTTGAAAAACTTTCATAAAAATCTTCTTTTGTAAGAAGAAATTCATCCGGTTTTTGCCATAATCTGTTTCTAAAAACCCTTGATGGAGTTTTAAGTTTATAAACATCAACTGAAACTTTTGCTGGTTCAAACTGCCCGTTCAGGTTTGTAGTTGAAACTGAATATTTATCGGATGATTGATTATTAACAATTTCAGGAAGATTAATACTTGCAACCAACGCAACATAACCTGCACTTACATAAGTTTGTGCAGAATGTGTTTCCCCGGTTACATCAACAACATCTGCGTAAACAATGTAATTAAAAACAGGTTTGGTTTCTTTCGGAATAGATAGATCGGGAATTGCACTAAAATCAATTTTAAATTTTCCTTCCTTATCAGTTTTGGTTACACCGTTTGTTATTTCCATTTCAGTGTTATTGCCCCAGTACCAGTTGTAATAACCACGCCACCCGTAATAGAAATAAGGGAATGATACATTTCGTACAACACGGTATTTAACTTCAACATCATTTAGGTTTACCCCGGAATAAGTTTTTGCAAATCCTTCTGCAGTTACTTTATCATTTAAAGAATAGCTTCCTTTAACCGGTTCAAACTTTACTTCGAACTTAGGACGTTTATATTCTTCAACCCTGAAATATTGAGAACCGACTTCGTTCATTATATAATACTGTCCGCCAATCTTACCAAAAGGAATTGTAAACTGTCCGTTAAAAGTTCCGTATTCGTTTGTTGTCAAAGCAACATCGGAAATCTTCTGGCTGTTGGCATCATAAAAAGTTACGGTTGTTTTATGATCAGTAATTATCTCGTGATCTTTCTTCCCATCGGTTTCAAGCATCAATCCTTTAAAGTAAACAACCTGCCCGGGTCTGTAAATTGCTCTATCTAAAAAGAAGTGTTGTAACTCTTCTCTTTCCGGGATCACTTACCATAATAATAGGAGTAATAATTCTGTGATTCGAATCTATCGCTTCCTTTTTTAAGGATTGTTTTATAATTACCATAACTGTTTTCTTTTTTTGTAAACTCGAATAGTCCTTCATCGTCTGTAGTTCCATCAGCTACTTTTTCAAAACGGTATTCCCTGTCATCCGGAAAATATTTTTGAAGCAATATCTCCACATCAACATTTGCAAGCGGGTGCCCCGATTCCCTGTGCACAGCATAGATCTGGACAGTATTATTTACCAATATCCCGCCTGATATAACTCAAGTTGGATACCCAGATTTTACTATAGCCAACTGCATTTTTAATGTAGGAAAAATTCTTTTCGGTAGCAGAAAGTATAAGATATCTTGCCTGCAGGTAATTCAGGCATTTTTATTTCAACACTATGCTGCTGGTAGTCTTTATCATCAGGAAGATCAAGTGACCATTCCTCCACTGCTTTATGTTCCTTATAATAATTTACAAGATCATGTGCATTTAAATTCTTTTCCTTTTTCTCTAAAGATTCATTCCACGGAATCACTCTTATAAAAATTTTATTAACATTCTTATAAGAAATTATTGAACGGAATGGCTGTTGGGGAATGTTTCCATATTCGGTTTGAAATTGTAAATTCTTTTGTAATATCGAATTCTGAAGCCACCTGCATTCCTGCGCACCGAAAGTATCAGGGAATTTTTCTATTGCAGTGTTACAGATTTCAAGAGCTTTTTTTATCTCCCATTTGTGTGCATCGGAAACTGAAGCATTATACTTAACTCCTTCATCGTAATAATATTTTGCTTTGTTAAATGAAATAAGAGAAGAGTAAGGAACATTCTCTGAATTGTTCTTCCATTTTAATAATTGCAGAAATGTATAAGTTGTCTTTATCAGTAAGAACACTGTTCCGCCTTACAAAATTTAATCTTGCAAGATCAACATCTATCAAAGCATCTTTTATATCATCGTTAAGATGGAATTCAATCAGTTCCTGGTAAAGTTTAATAGCATAAAATTTTAGTGAGAGAGAATCTTTAGTCGAATAATCGTTGTCAATAAAATCTTCAGATTGAAGAAAAATCTTCATCACTATTCAGTTCAAATTTATAAACAGGATCGGTTACAGAAGCTTCATCATTTATATAAAAAGAAAGTGCCTGGTGAGCAAGCAGATCAAACAGTGTTGGGCGAAGATATGCTTGCCGTGAATCGCTGTAATAGAGAATATCTTTAAAATCCTTAATCGAAATGAGCTTCAGCTCATCACTTTTTTCTAAAGATTTGTGGAAATGACTAACAATTTCCCTTATTAAACGGGAAAGATCCCACGTTTGAAAATCTTCATTATCAAAATTTACAGTTTCCGTTCTTTGCTGAAATCTCCACCTGTTATTTTGATAATACTGCCAGTAAATATTTGCCAGAATTGATTGCAGGATTGCATTTGCAGGAAAAGATGCTGTATCAATTTCAGCTTTTACATCATTTATAATTTTTATGTGGCTGTCTTCCTCAATGTAGTTGCCGTATTTCAATTTGTAGAAAATGGACTTGATAAACTGCGGCTGGTTGCCGTCCTTTTTAGCAGCTCGGTAAATTTCTTCAACAACTTCTAAAGCTGAGCGTGTTAATCCTTGCTGTTCAAGCGAATCAACTTTGTGCCATGCCGCTTTATAATCATCGCCAAAATTATAGTGTTTCACTTCAGTAGGATTAAATATTTTTATTCCGGGAATAAGACCTGAAAATGAATAAAATAAAACTGCAATTGGAATAACGAGGAAGAATCTATTTATATTTTTCATACTAACTACCCTTTATTAAAATCTGAATTTTAATAACCCAATTTCAAATTATCATTTAATTAACAACTGATTGTACTTAAAATAATTGAAATAGTTCCTAACAAAGTATTTCTACTGAATTTATTATAAAATTACATATTGAAAAGTAATAAATTCAATCACTTTCTGAACAGCATTGGTTCCTATTTTTAAATCATTTCTCATTTTTTACTTACATTTGAATATTCATGGAAAATTTGTTAAACATAATACTTTGGAAATGATAAATGGATAATTTTTTAGAAGCAGCAATTGAGGAAGCAAAAAAAGGATTGGAAAAAGGTGGAATTCCAATCGGTTCGGTTTTAGTTATTGATAATACGATAGTTGGAAGGGGACATAACCGACGAGTACAGAACGGCAGTGCAATTCTTCATGCTGAAATGGATTGTTTTGAAAATGCAGGAAGACTTAAAAGCTTCCGATTATAAAAAAGCGACTCTCTACTCTACCCTTTCGCCCTGTGATATGTGCAGTGGGGCAGCTTTACTCTATAAAATTCCAAAAATTGTAATTGGAGAAAATAAAACTTTCCGGGGACCTGAGGACTATCTTCGTTCACGCGGAGTTGAAATTGAACTATTGAACAGCCCTGAATGCATTAAACTTATGGAAGATTTCATCAAAGAAAAGCCTGAACTTTGGAATGAAGATATTGGGGAGTAATTAGAAAGAATAAGTTAAGATATGAAAGACGCAAAGCGCACTGATATTAAACCTGGCTTAAGGGTTTTAATAGTAATAAAGCAAAACCAGCGAACCGGAGAATTAACTGAAGGTGTTGTTAAAGATATTCTTACAAAATCTTCCTCACACCCGCACGGAATTAAAGTACGTTTAGAAAGTGGTGAAATTGGAAGAGTAAAAGAGATATTAATTCAATAAATTTCAAATCAAATTAGGAAATATTTTTGCTATGCGAGGTGTAACATGGGAATGGTAAGAAAAATACTTGGACCAAAATCAAAATATGATAAAACTATTCCATATACATATATGGCTAGGGTACCAATAATTGCAGGTGATGACGATTTGGCGAATTATTATTTTGCAGATACAATTTGTGGATTAGTCGAATATTTAGACGAACACAAAATTGAACCGGCAGAGGTGGAACTTTATGGTTGCTACCAGAAGAAAGAAATTCCATTGGATAATGATCCATTATTAACAGAAGAAGGTAAATGGCTGCAACGACCAAAGCTTTGTAAAGCGCTCGAAGAATATTACGAAAAAACTATGGATGAACGCTACAAAGGACACGAATCCCACAGCGATTGCTCGTTTGATGACAGAAGCCGTGAAGCATATTAGACTTTAATTCGATCTGTTATATATACTACTCACAGATTCTTACCAGCAGAAATTAGCAATATATTATCATTTAAGTACTTTTTATAAATCTCCCGCACTTTACTTGTGTTTTAACATATACTTGTATAGCTTTCTGTAGAATTTTCCTCGGTTAATATTTTATTCAAAATTCAACTAATTAAATTTATTTAATAATAAAGGAGGCACAATGATGCTTAAACAAAAAATCATATTCATAATGATGGCTGGATTAATTATTACCAGTTCATTAACTGTTCTTGCACAGGAAGAACCAAAGGACCAGCTTTACTGGGTTCGTGAAGAAGTTGCTAAAGTGGGTATGTGGGATCAGTACGAAGAAACATCAAAACAATGGGTTGAAATGATGACCGAAGCAGGTCTTGATTTCCCATATATGTGGGCATCACAAAGAGATGATGCGCACTACTATTATCTTTTTCCATTAGACAATTATGCAGCGATTGACAAAATGCCGGAAATATTTGGATCCGCAATAGAGAAGATAGGTAAAGAGAAGTGGGGCGCGTTCATGAAGAAGAATGATAGCAGTATGGAAACCCATAAAGATTTTATTGCAAAAAGATCTGCCAAATATTCTTATATGCCCAAAGAACCCAGATTAAAATCTGAAGAAGCAAAATTCATCCACTGGATGTTTTTTCATTATAGATTAGAAAACCGAAAAGAAGTAATGGATATACTTGCAGAATGGAAACAGCTATACCAAGATAAAAATATTAAAAATGGATATGCTGTTTGGCTTATTGAGTTGGGTTTAGATAACAATACGATAGTAATTACAGAAAGTTTTAAAGATGGTGCTGATTTTCACAATTCTACTAAAGAAGATAATGCATTAATGGAGGAAGAAGCGAGCGTACTATGGGCAAAAATGGCTCCCTTTATTACCTCTGTTGAAAACAAATATGGTAATCAAAGACCAGATTTAGGATTTGTAAAAGAATAAGTCTTATAAGCTTAATTTACAAAGCCCTCTTTATGAGGGCTTTTTTGTTTTACTGCGGTGCATCTTCAGTATATTTTTGTGCAATCTTCTCTTTTTCTTCAATATTTTCAATTCCTGAAATTCTTTCTGCTAAAGATTTTCCATCAAGTTTGTGATATGCAAGCACTTCCCACGGAGTTCCGCATTCGGGATATTCTTTTAATCCAAAATTTGTAAATGATCTTCCTTCAAGAAGATTTAAATCATTCATCGCATTTAATAATCTATCTCCCAATCCACCAACTGCAGAGTGATCTTCTAAAATAAATATTTTTTTCTGATCTGAAACTACTTTATTCAGCCATTCGTTATCAATTTTATTTAACCAGGGCATATTTATTACTTTTAAACCAAAACCAATCTTCTTTAAATAATCTGCTGCTAACAAAGCTTCGTGAAGCATTACGGGACCGTAACCGAAAAGTATTGCATCATTTCCTTCTGTTAATTCTGTACCAACTCCTACTTTAAATTTGTAATCTTTTGGCAATTCAATTTTTTCCGGAGAAGGACCGATTACCAATCTTAAAACACAATTTTCTTTTGCTTCGTTAACACAGTATTCTGTTGCCCATTTTGTTTCTTCTGCATTGCACGGCTGTATGATTGTAACATTTGGCAGCGCACCGAAAAGAGAAATATCCCTCACACTTTGATGAGATTTTCCGGGTCCTGCGGGAATTATTCCTGCAAACTGGCAAGTGTACACAACTTTAGTTTGTTCCCCTGCATTGTTGTAAATCTGCTCGTTAGCCCTGGCTGCAAGAAAGCTGGAAAACGTGCTAACGACAGGAATTAAACCCATTTTTGCTAATCCGCCAGCCATCGAAACCATATCCTGCTCAGCAATTCCGTTTTCAATAAATCTATCGGGATACATTTTTTCAAACTTTCTCAACTTACAATCAGCGGAAAGATCACCATCAAGTACAACCAGTTTATCATTTGTTTTAGCAATTTCACAAAGTGCATCACCATAAGCTTCTGTAACAAATTCCATCTTACCTTTTGATGGAAGCTTTTCCTTCCGGTTTATTGGATGGAATTTCAATTTTATCAATTTTTAATTCTTCAGCTAAGCTATTAATCTTTTCCGTCAGCTCATTCAATCCTTTTAAATAACTTTCATCATCGGGTGCACCGCTGTGCCATTTGTAAAGAGTTTTTCCTTCAAAGGTTTCGGTTTCAGGTTTTTCCATAAAGGATACTCCCCTTCCCTTAATAGTATCGGCAACAATCATCTTCGGTTTATCAGTTACTTTTTTCAAATCAGAAAAAGTTTTTTTAAGATCTTTATAATCATGCCCATCAATTCTTACAACGTGCCAACCGAATGCAGAAACTTTAGCAACAACATCTTCAATATTATTTACATCGCTTACAAGCATATCGGTTTGATATTTATTATGATCCATTATTGCAGTAAGATTTCCAATTTTCTGATGAGCCGCAGCTTGCAGCGATTCATAAATTTGTCCTTCCTGGAATTCACCATCGCCGGTTAAAACATAAACGTGCCCATTATTCTTTTGATAAGTTTTTGCCCATGACATTCCCTTCCCTTTTGAAATTCCCATTCCGAGTGAACCTGTGCTTGCTTCAATTCCGGGAATGCGGGTTTCGGGATGACCATCTAAACCATGTAATCTTCTAAGCATTAAAAGTTTTTCTTCAGTTGTAATTCCCAGCGCATAAAAAAGTGAATACAAACCGGGAACATCATGTCCTTTTGAAGAAAAGTATATATCACGATCAGGAGAATCGAGTCCTACATCAAAAATATTCAATTCATTTAAATACAGGTAAGTTGTAATATCCATCGCACTTAACGATGAACCAAGATGTCCTGAACCAGCTTTTTTAACAGCTACAAGTGTGTTGTATCTGCACATATCTGCAAAAAGCTGCATTTTTACAGCCCAATCGCCTTTTAATGATTTTACTTTATCAAATTCAGATTTTTTGATAAGATTGAAAGACATTTATTGCTCCAAATAATTGCTTTTTTATTTAAAAATTAGAATTTCGAAAAGGAAAAATAATACATTCTTTACAAAAAAAATTTACATTTTCTATTAATCTGCACTACAAATTTCAAAATTTAACTATCAGCAACTCTTGCCCAATGTGAAATAATTAAATATATTGAATTTCTTTATAAATCAATCTTATGAAATTCAAAAAACGAAATCATTGAATTTTAAATAAGTTTAAAAAAATTCAATTAACATAAACCAAAGGATGACTATATGAAACATATCTTGTCAATTAATTCTTATTTGATCGTAGGGATTATCATAGTTGTTAACATTTCCATTTACTCAATAGATTCAGTTAGAGTTGAAACAAGAATTGATGAGGCAATTGCCCAATTTAATCTTACCGGCGGTGAAGGTGTAGCTGTAGCAGTACTTGATAGAGGAGTGGATTGGCGTTCAAATGATTTTAGAAATGTTGATGGAACAACAAGAATTGCAGCCATATTTGATTTGACTGATGATACAGGTGCAAACTGGCCCAACAATCCCTATGGAGTGGGAACCATTTACAGCCGCGAACAAATTGATTCTGCTTTAATTAATATTAGACCACTTACTTTTCGTGATGCAGTGGGGCATGGTACTTCTACTTCTGGAATTATTTTAGGAAACGGAAGAAACTCCGCAAATGAAAAATGGAGAGGTGTTGCTCCGAAAGCTACTCTAATCTGCATAAAATTTACAACTGAAGGAGCACCAGCTCATGGTAGTGAACCAGCGGAAGATCCTTTTTATGATCCGGCAAGATTACCAGCAGCAATTGATTTTGCAATTGAAACAGCATCGCAACTTGGAATGCCTTGTGTGATGCTAGCTAACTTTGGTTCAGTTGGAGGTCCTACGGATGGGACCAGTGAACGATGTAGGGACATAGATTCCAATTTTGGAAATGGAATTCCAGGTTTGGTTTTTATTACAGGTACAAGTGATGACGGGGGATCTCTTAATAGATCAACTTACACACTCTCACAAAATGAAATTGATACTTTGAAAGTACAAAAAACCAGCACAGCTTCACTAGTTTTAGACTTATGGTATGATGAAGATGATCGGTTTGATGTATCAATTAAAACTCCAACCATGCTCTATGGTCCTTATTCTTCACCCATAACAAATAATGATTTTACTCAAATTTCAAATTCAGAATTTCTTCTCTATCATTTGGGTTCTAATGTTGCTTTCTATAATCCAACTAATGGAAAAAGAGAAATATATTTAAGTATTGATGGTGCACCCGGTGATTATGAATTGATTCTAACCGGAGCTACAATCTCAAATGGTAAATATGATGCAACGTTAAATCCATCTCGGTTTTCAGGAAAATTCAGCGGTAATATATTTTTAAATCACAATACTGAAGGAAGCATTTGGGATTGGGCTACAGCATTTAACAATATAGCTCCAAATTCATATGTTATAAAGAACAGCTGGATAGATATCGATGGAATCACTAGATCCGTTAACGAAGGGGATATCGGAGACTTATGGTTGGGAAGCGGTGTAGGTCCAACTTTCGATGGCAGGATTGGTATTGATGTTAGTGCACCGGGAGATAGATTAATTACATCCTATGGACTTAATTCTTATTGGGCAACATTCAATCATAATCTTATCCAGGGGGGAAATGGTGTTTATGGAATTGCCAGTGCAGTTAGCGCAGCATCACCAATAGTTGTAGGTATAGTAGCACTAATGCTGGAAATGAAACCTGATCTTGATGCTGCCCAGGTAAAACAAATTTTACAACAATCTGCCAGATCAGATAATTTTACAGGGACAACGCCGAATACGCAATGGGGATACGGAAAAGTGGATGCTTTAAATGCCTTAACACTGGTAAATCAACTGGTTGATGTGGAAAATAAACTAATAAATGTTAATAATTTTTCGCTTCAACAAAACTTTCCAAACCCGTTTAACCCCTCAACAAAAATAAGTTTTCAAATTGCTGAATCTGGATTCACTTCGCTTAAAATTTATGATGTTCTAGGAAATGAGGTTGCAACATTAGTAAACGAAGAAAAACCCGCTGGAAGTTATGAAGTTGAATTTTCCGCCATAGGCGGATCCGCCTCCGGCGGAAATGCTTATACAATAACAAGTGGAATTTATTTTTACAAACTGCAATCTGGAAATTTTATTGAAACCAGGAAGATGATTTTATTGAAATAACAATTCGGGAGCTTCGGCTCCCCTTTTTTTTGTAAATCCATTTCTCTTTTCTTTCTTACATATTAATAAATTTCAATTTACTTCTAATTAATCATTGAGTTCCTCTTTAGAACTGATTAAGTTTAAACACGCATTTCATTTTCTGTTCAGGAGGCAGTTATGAAAAGGTTTTTACTTTCTATAATCCTACTTTCTTCAATCTACACTCTAAATTCCTTTGCCCAAACTTACGGCTGGTATGTTATAGATCCTCCATCAATACCTGGAATAGTTGATTTTTCCGATCTTTATTTTACAGATGATAATACAGGATGGTTAACTACCAGCACATACGATAGCATTTACAGAACTGATGATGGAGCTATCACTTTCTCTACTCAATCAACTCCCTTGGATATACCAGTGCTATCCATATGCTGGATGCAGATAATGGTTACTCAGGTGGAGCGGGGGGATGGATATATAATACAACAAATGGAGGACTTAATTGGGATTTTATAGGCTTCAATGGGCACTCTCCTTGATATTTCCTTTCCTTTTGGAACCACACCTGCTAATCCAATTGGATATGCCTGTGGAGATAGTGGACAAGTATGGGAAATTACTTCTACTCTTACAAATTTAAATAGCCCAAGTTCAACAACCTTCAGTGGTATCAGTGCACCGTCTGTTAATAATGTTTGGGTCTGTGGTGGTAATCGTATATATTATTATAATGGCACTAACTTTACTTCTCAAACAGCCCCAGCAGGAACCTTCAATGACATACACTTCATAAATAACCAGGAAGGATGGGTTGTTGGAAGTGGTGGAGTTATTGGCCATACTACAAATGGAGGAACATCCTGGAATGAACAGACAAATCCTGATACTCAGAATAGAACACTCATTAAAGTATTTTTCCTGGATGCAAATAATGGATGGGCTGTTGGAGTTGATGGAGTAATTCTCCACACAATAGACGGAGGAACTACCTGGACAATAGAAGGAGCAGGACTTACAACTGCGAAGTCCTTAGAGGAGTTCATTTCACTTCCACAACAAATGGTTATGTAGTAGGAAATGGTAAAACTATTATTAAGTTTGGGGAATTAACTTCTGTAGAAAATGAAGAAGAAAACCAAGAGAGTTTTCACTTTCACAGAATTATCCAAATCCATTTAATCCAATACTACAAAATAAGATATCCGAATTCCAGCAATCTGTTTATGTTCGACTAAAAGTCTATGATGTTTTAGGAAATGAAGTTGCAACATTGTAAATGAAGAAAAACCTGTAGGAGAATATGAAATTGATTTTAATGCGACAATGGATTACCAAGTGGAATATATTTTTATCAACTTAAGGCAGGTTCATTTATTGCAGGCAGGCAGATGCATTACTTATTGAAACCAGGAAGATGATTTTGATGAAATAACAAATAAAATTTTCATTAATTATCCGGAAAGGTGATAACAATGAAACAATTTTACTTAACTATAATATTTCTCATCTCTTTGACTCGATTAATTAATGCACAAGGAATAATTAAAGATGATTTTCTTGTGAATGATGATACTGTTATTGTAGATCATCATAATCCTGCGGTAACAATGAATAGTTCAGGAGAATTTATTATCACTTGGAATGATGAGCGAAACGGCTGGGATGATTGGGATATCTTTTTTCAAAGATATAATTCAAACGGAAACCTAATTGGAACAAATGTACGTGTAAATAATGATGTTTCAATATTACCTCAAGTTGATCCAACCATTGCAATGAATGATGCAGGAAATTTTGTGATTGCCTGGGAAGATGAGCGACAGGGTTTTCGAAATATTTACTATCAAATTTACGATTCAAATGGAAACCCGATTGGCTCCAATGAGCAGGCAAATGATGCATTTGCAGTGGGACTCGATCCTGCTGTAGCTATGGATGATGCAGGAAATTTTGTTATTGCATGGAAAGACCACCGTAACACAGGTGATAGAGATATTTTTTTCCAATTGTTTGATTCTGGCGGAAATAAAATTGGAGTAAATGTAAAAGCGAATGATGATTCCGGAAGCGCGCATCAGGAAGCACCATCAATTGCAATGGACGGAAATGGCGGTTTCGTTATCAGTTGGGATGATTTGCGTGATGGGAATGTAGTTCATGTTTATATGCAAAGATATAATTCAAATGGTAACCCGCTTGGTCTCAAACGTAAGGGTAGATGATGACCCAGCTAACAGTGGCTCTACTTCTATTGCTATGGATGCAGTTGGTAATTTTGTGGTTGTTTGGGTAGATCAACGTAGTGGTAATAATATATATTTTCAAATGTATGATAATAATGGTAATGCACTAGGCTCAAATACAATAATAAGTAACAACATTGGAAACTCTGGGCATGGCTGGCCGAGTATTTCAATGATACAGAACGGAGATTTTGTTAGTTACCTGGATGAGCTATATAGATCCTAATTATCCTGATGTAGAAGCCCAAAGATATATTGCAAACGGGACACCAATTGGAGGAAACTATCTTGTGGTATCTGATGGTATAAATGAAATTGAGTCCGTGCCTCAGGTTGCAGCAAATTCAACACAAATTGTTTTTGCATGGACTGATAATCGACGCACGTTTGGTCGCTTCGATACATTTGGAAAATTAGTAACCTGGAATTGGAATGGTGTTACTGATGTAGAAATTATTGATAACAATGTGCCTGAAGAGTTTTCACTTTCGCAGAATTATCCAAATCCGTTTAATCCCTCAACAAAAATTAGATTTAGAATCCCCCTAATATCCTTTATTAAAGGGGGAAAGCGAAGCTGGGGGATTTATTACACTTAAAAGTTTATGATGTATTAGGAAACGAAGTTGTACACTTTAGTTAACGAAGAAAAACCTGCTGGAGAATATGAAGTTGAATTTAATGCAGAAAGCCTGCCTGCCGGCAGGCAGGATTAACAAGTGGAATTTATTTCTATCAACTTAAGGCAGGTTCATTTATTCAAACAAAGAAAATGCTATTACTTAAATAGAACTAAAAACCTGCCTGCCGGCAGGCAGGAATGATTTTAATGAAATAACAAATAAATTTTAAATAATTATCCGAAAGGGATAACAATGAAACAAAATATCTTACTTTTTATTTTTCTTGTCTTCTGTTTTTCTTTTACTCAAATCGTTAATGCACAGGGTATAATAAAAGATGATTTCCTTGTTAATGATGATACAGGTAGTGAACATCAATTAGGTTCCCTCAATCTCAATGGATGGGGCAGGTAATTTTGTTATTGTGTGGTACGATTTTAGGAATGCCAACTGGGATATATATTTTCAAAGGTACAACGATGCAGGAACAGCTTTAGGAGTTAATACAAAAGTAAATGATGATACTGGAGGTGCATCTCAAGAGCATCCAAAAATTTCAATGGACGCAGCAGGTAATTTTGTTATTGTGTGGGATGATAACAGGAATAACAATTCTGATATCTATTTTCAAAGATATACCAGCACAGGAGGAGCTTTAGGAGTTAACACAAAAGTTAACGATGATGCTGGCTAGTGCAATACAATGGGATCCATCAATCTCAATGGATGCAGCAGGTAATTTTGTGGTTGTGTGGATAGATGAAAGGAATGGCAATCGTGATATCTATTTTCAAAGATATAATGATACAGGAGGAGCTGTAGGAGTTAATACATTGGTTAACGATGATGCAAGCACTGCCGATCAGATTGCTCCCACAATTATGATTGACGTAGCAGGTAATTTTGTTATAGTGTGGCATGATTTTAGGAATGATGATTGGGATATCTATTTTCAAAGATATACCAGCACAGGAGGACCTTTAGGAGTTAACACAAAAGTAAACGATGATGCTGGTACTGAATTTCAATTCTATCCTACAATCTCAATGGATGCGATAGGCAATTTTGTTATTGTGTGGCAAGATTTCAGGAATATTAATTGGGATATATATTTTCAAAGATTCACAAGTACAGGCGCAGCTTTAGGAACTAACATAAAAGTAAACGATGATGCTGGTAGTATGCATCAAAAGGTTCCCTCAATCTCAATGGACGGAGTTGGTGATTTTGTTATTGTGTGGCTAGACGATAGATATGGACAAACTGACCACGATATTATTGGTCAAAGATATTTTTCAAATGGAAATCCAAATGGCGGAAATTATCTTATTGTTGCCAATGGTCCAAATAATGGCGTAGCATCACCGGTAGTATTTGCAGATAACTCAAGCATAATTTTTTCATGGCAGGATGACCGCCGATCAGAAGGATGGGACATATATGCAAAAATAGTTAACTGGAATTGGAATGGAGTAACAGCTGTAATAGACGAGGGAAATATTAATCCAAAAGATTTTTCACTTTCACAGAATTATCCAAATCCGTTTAATCCTTCAACAAAAATTAGATTCACAATTCCACAAACTGAGTTTTGTTTCACTTAAAAGTTTATGATGTTTTAGGAAATGAAGTTGCAACTCTTGTTAATGAAGAAAAACCAGCAGGAGAATATGAAGTTGAATTTGAATCGGAGACGGATTAACAAGTGGAATTTATTTTTATCAATTAAAATCCGGAAATTTTGTTGAGACTAAGAAAATGATATTAATGAGGTAGTCAGGATCGACATTGCGAGAAGTGATGCAATAGTTTACCTCGACTTATCGGGGAAGCAATCCAACTATTTTAATAGATTGCTTTGCTAATTTTATAAGGTCGGAAAATTAAATAACTAATTTATTATTAAAATATTTATGTAATTAGATTTCATCAGGAAAGGTCCTAAAATGAAGAATGTATTGCAAAGTACGTTTTTATTATTAGTTCTGCTCTCTTTTTCACCATTATGGGGTTACGAAGATATTACACCTGGCGAGGTTCACGATAGACTTGTTACCGGTGACACATTAATTATCCTTGATGTTAGGGAAATATTTGAATACACAAATGGACATATAGCGGAACCTGCAGGACAATTACCGTTAACACCAGTTAACCTTCCATGGGTAAGTAATGTTCTGGTTGCAGAATTCCTACGCCTGCCAATGGATATTGATATTATTGTTTACTGCCAGGCGGGAGGGCGAAGTGCATTAGCATCCGCATTTTTAGAATCAAAAGGATTTACACAAATTTATAATATGGTGGGTGGTATTGCTGGTTGGAGCTATGAAACCAGGGACGATTTATACGGTGATAATTCTGGACTATGGGTATCTCCCATAGAAATTTAGATCCTGTAACTATAATTTGCACAGAAACAGGCGATACTAGCAAAATTATTTTCCCTTCTTCTGCTTTACCCGGTGCAGATTCGATTTACATTGAATTTCATTTTGCTTCTCACCATCCATTTCTGCCACCTAATGTTCCGGAATCTGATGTTGATGGATTATTCCGTATGACTGCATTGGATCCATTTGGTTTATCCTTATTTATAGGTGATTCTCTTGTACTTATGGATTCTGTTGATATTTTCCTTTCTCCAGAATATCAGGGTAGCGAAATATTTAATCCTGATATGAAAATTTTTGTACCGGATGAAGGATGGCGGAGTGTTTCATTTTTACTTAATCATTTATCTTTTTTTAGAACTGAATTAATTCTAAGAAAATGGTATAATGTTGAAGGTTATTTACCAACAAGTATTTATTCAAATAAGAATGAAATCCCAAGTGAATTTACTTTACTTCAGAATTATCCAAACCCGTTTAACCCATCCACAAAAATAAAATATACAATTTGGCTGATTGATCGGAGTTTACGTATTTTGAAAGTTTATGATGTTTTAGGAAACGAAGTTGCGATATTAGTAAATGAAGAAATTACCCGCAGGAAAATATGAAGTTGAGTTTAATGCGATGCAGGATTAACAAGCGGAATTTATTTCTATCAATTAAAAGTTTACCCCGCAGGAGGCGGAGCAGAAAGGTTTATTGAGACTAAGAAGATGGTGTTAATGAAATAGACTTTTAGTTTCAGTAATTAAAATTTGCTTGTAATTATTTCTGTATCAATGTAAAAATGTGATTTTTTATAATTCAGATTGCTATTTGCTCATCTATTTTTACCCTTCCCGGTGGTACAAATATTGTTAATATTTTTGTGTTGAAATCTAATCTGAAAATAAAATTAGGAATAAAATAATGAAACGGAAAAGAGACTTTAGCAAGATGATTCTCATCTCTTGTTCTCCTTAATCTATTTGTTTTTCTCTCCTGTTCGGAGAATGACCCCACCACACCCGCAGAGCAGTCTCCGGATATTCCACCTCAATCAACGTTTATAATGGATTTTTCTGAATTCCCGGATACTACTTCACCGGCATTGTTTGGAAAAATACTTTCACCCGATACTCTTCAACGAACCAACTGGCAATGGGCTGCTTCTCATGTCAGTTTCTGGAATACAATTTTAACTATTACCCTCGCTGTTCCCGTCGCTGCTTTTGGAGAAGCTTTTAATCATCAACCGGTTCAGCAACCTGATGGTTCCTGGCTTTGGTCTTATAGTGTTTTTGTTGGCGGAGCTGTTCATACTGCCAAGCTTTTTGGTAAAGCAGTTGGAAATGGTGTTGAATGGAGAATGCTTCTAACCAAACAGGGTTTTTATGAAGATTTTGAGTGGTATACAGGATTTTCTAACTTGCCGCTAACTGAAGGAAACTGGACTTTGAATAAAGATCCTAATGACCCTGTTCCATTCTTATATATTTCGTGGCACAGAGATGCACAGCAAAATACTGCCGATATTAAATACACCAACATAGTTCCGCAGGCATCCGGCAAATGGCAGTTATATATTTTATGGTAAAACAAATGATAATCCTTATAACCGTTTTTATGATATCTTCGGACAGGAAGAGAACCGCATCATAGATATTGAATGGAATTACGAAAATCTTTTTGGCAGAGTTATGGATCCGCTGCATTTTGGTGATCCAGATTGGCATTGCTGGAATGAACAACTATTCAACATTGATTGCCAATAACAAAAACAAAATTCACACCCAACCCTGCCTGACGGCGGGCAGGCTTAGCTTTTAGTCCCTCTTCTTAACAAGGAGAGGGATATAGGGTGAGGTTAATTTCACTGAATTTTTAATCTGTTTGAAACAAAGTTGCAACACTTGTTAACGAATATTTCCAGCAGCGTAAATAAAATGGATTCCGGATCTTTTGTTAAAACAAGTAATACGATAAATTTTGTTGAAATAAGAATATCTTCTATTTTAGAAACAAAACTAATTTCTAAAATGGAGTTAAGACTACGTGGATCAAAAAGCAGTTATCAGAAAACAATTACTTTTTTCTTTGCGCGGGGGAAATGCACATAAAGCAATCAAAAGAGGAATCAATCACTTTCCTATAGCTTTGATCAATAAGAAAATGCCGAATGCTGATTACACACCGTGGCAGTTACTCGATCATATGCGAAGAGCTCAAATCGATATTATAAAATTTATTACCGACGCAGGTTACAAATCCCCTGATTGGCCTAAAGGATTATTGGCCAGACAAAAACGAAATGGCTGATGAAGATAAGTGGAAGAAAACTGTTGAGGAGTTCTTTGAAGGTTTGGATGTTATGGAAAAATTTGTGAAAGATGATAAGTATGATTTGTTTGCTAATATTCCACACGCCCCTCAATACACAATCTTTAGAGAAGTAATGGTTTTATCCAATCACAACTCCTATCATTTGGGTCAGTTGATGCTTATGAAAAAAATGATAAAGTAAAAATATACGCTCCCTGGTTTAGGATGCTGAATTTTTATTAAGAAGTCTTGATTTCTTAATTTTTTCGAATTAAATTGAAACCGAATCTCTTAAAAAACTTATAATCAAATATAAGAGGAGGGGATTATGGCGCTCACTATCAGAAAAGCAGAATATTTTTACACTACTGTTATAGATCAGCCCGGCGAGGCGTACAAAATACTAACACAACTCGAAGATATTGGTGTTAATCTCCTTGCCTTTACAGCAATTCCAATGGGACCGGAACGAACCCAGTTTACACTTTTCCCCGAAGATGAAAATATGCTAAGCGAAGCAGCCAGGGAAGCTGGATTTACACTGGATGGACCACACCCGGCAATTTTGGTGCAAGGGGATGATGAGCTTGGTGCACTAACAGAAATTCATAATAAATTGTACCGGGCAAACGTTAATGTCTATGCTTCAAATGGTGTAACTGATGGCAAAGGCAGCTTTGGTTATGTTCTCTACATAAGACCTGAAGAATACGAAATGGCTGCGGCTGCCCTGGAATTATAATTAATCTGAATAACTCCGAATAGCTAGGTTACCGAAACAATATCAATCTGCATCAAATTTGCACTTTGCTGTTTTTGTACTATAAAACTTGATTCTGATATTATTATAGCTGGATTTTAATTGAGTAGTAGATTTTTCACTCGCAAAAAACCAATAAATCTTGATTACAGAGATATTATTTTCATCTAAAGTCATTTCCAATTTTATTAAACTAAATTTTAAACACATCTTCTTTCTAACAAATTCAGAGATCCAATTATGAAAAATCGCACACGTTATCCATCCGTATTCTGGGTAGCAAACGGAATAGAAGTTCTTGAACGTTTTGCTTACTACGGTATTTACATGGGTTTTGGAATCTACTTGCAACAGCTCGGATATTCAAGAGGAGACCTGGGTATTATCCAGAGTATATTTTTAGCTTTATCCTATCTCATCCCGTTATTTTCAGGAACCTTTGCTGATAAATATGGTTTTAAAAAGATATTGATAATATCTTACCTTGTTTACTTACCAACTATACTTTTACTAATCGTAACAAAATCCTTTTCAGGAATCGCAATTACAATGTTGAGTATCGGTTTTGCTGCAGGAATATTTAAACCCCTCATTGCAGGAACTGTAAGAGCCGTAACGGATAAAACAAATAAAACTCAAGGTTTTGGGATTTTCTATGCAATGGTTAATGTCGGGGCATCATTTGGCCCCATTATTATGGGAAAACTAAGAGCAATCTCCTGGGATTATGTATTCTATACTGCAGCAGCAGCTATTGCCTTGATGTTCATAATAACTCTTCTTTTTTATAAAGAACCCCCACGTGAAAATGAAGACGTAACGCTTAAACAAAAATTTAAGGATATGGGTGAGGCACTGTCAGATGTTAAATTCCTGATCTTTATTATTCTCTTAGGAGTCTTCTTCTGGTTACCGTTCTGGGCTTTCTTTAATGTATTGGCTGTATATATCGATGTTCATCTTAATACTGCTGCTCTGTATCAAGGTGTCAGCTCGATAATCGGGACCGGAATTACCAATATCATTTCAAGTAACGATGGAGGGATCTGGAAAATTAATGCCGAAGCAATTTCGCATACCGGCTATATAATAATTGTGTTCCAGATATTGATTTCAACAATCTTTGAAAAACGAGCGGCAATTTCTTCGTTCCTCTTTGGTATTTTTGTCGCTGCAGCCGGTTTCGTTGTACTTGGACTTTCTGTAACAATGGCAAACGAGCTTGTTTTTCTCGGCGTCTTCTTATTTGCAATTGGTGAAATGATTTCTTCACCCAGAATACAAGAATATATAATGTGGATTGCACCAAAGGAAAAAGCAGGACTTTATATGGGAACCAGCTTCCTGGCAACATTTATCGGTGCAACACTCAGTGGTATTTACACCGGAGTTATGGGAAGCTTTGAGGAAGCAGGCACTCCTGAATATATTATGTATGTCCTTGCAATTCATTCTGTAGTTGGAATGCTAGCAATATGGATATTCACAAAAACAGCAGGTGAGTTTAAAGAATTGGATGCATAATTTAGAGTAAAAATATTTTCTATTGAAAGAGCTTGGCATAATTTGTTAAGCTCTTTTTTTGATAAGTCACTATTTTTCATATTCATCATTTAACAGAGATTTTAAAAACAGTTCAGACTCAATCCAGGTGCAATGAGAAGAGCGTTACAATCATCATAATATAACTGATAGGGTATTTTAAATAGTTAGTATTTTTCGCAATAATATTTTACTATTAAACAATTAACTAATATTATTACAATGTTCTCGGGGCAAAAATTATGAAAAAGAGATTCCTACTTCCTTCGTTTGTCTTATTACTCTTTGCTCTTTTATCTTCTCGTTGCAGCGATTCAATTATTGCACCTGATAACGAGAATAATCTTATTCCCAATCCCTCTTTTGAATTGAATGGTGTATCATCGGTTGCATTTTGGTTTGTTAATATGCCATCACTAGTTAATTTTACAAATGATACACCTCCAAGTGGCGGAAATTGGGCAATTACCATCGATGTACTTTGGGGTAGTGGGAATGATGTTATTTCCACCATTTTAATTCCGGAAGGAACACACATCTATAAATTCTCCTTCTGGTCTAAATATTCAAACAAGCCTGGTTATGCTGAAATACTTTTGGCATGCTCAGGATTCTCTATATCAAATTAACCGAATAATATGTTGATAGTGAATCATGGAAAAATTATTCAATTTTAGATACTATAACTTCAGTTTCCGGCGACAGCTTACAGATAAAATTATCGGGAGGATTTTCTAACATCTTCCCGGGCAAAACATATTTCGATCTCTGCACACTTGAGCTATTAGAATAATTTAACAAATCATTAACTTTACGTTTTCATTATTAAACTATAATTTAAATGTTCTTATGTACAGAACAACTTTAATATTTGCTGTTCTATTCATTTTCATTTCACTAACTACTTTCGCCCAGATAACAGAAAAAGAATACAACCGGGAAAAAGATGAATTAAGTTTTAGAAAAGATCAGCTTAAAAACGAGATAGTAGATATTAATTTTGAAATTGATAGTATGAGAAACAAGAATACCAGAACTGGAACAGGAAGTGATAACTGCTTACCGTGAATTATATGTTTTAAAATATGGAAAAGAATCTGGAGAGAAAGTTTCTTATAAACAGATATGGACCGGGATGACCGATGAAATGGTTAAAGATAGTTGGGGTGAACCGGATAAAATTGATAAAAATGTAAAACCCTGGGGAGTTTTTACACAATGGTACTACGGAGAAGTAACATTTTTTTTCAGGGATGGAAAGCTAACCGATTGGCAGGAAGGACCGGAAGAATAAATTATGCCGACTATAATAAATTCACCATCAAAAATCGAATCAGCCGGAAATAAACCAAAAATTATTGAAGAGTTTATTGGGCGGGTAAATTCAGGAACTAACGGTGTTAGCATTGCAAAAATGAAAAGCCCCGGCGGCTGGGTTGAACCTGGACAAACTCCAGGATTCGATGAATACACAATTGTACTGAAAGGAATGCTAAGGGTTGAAACAAAAACCGAATCGTTTGAAATTAAAGAAGGCCAGGCAATAATCTTACACGAAGGTGAATGGGTAAGATACAGTTCTCCACTTAAGAATGGAGCAGAGTATATTGCGGTTTGTCTTCCGGCATTTTCGCCTGATTCTGTTAATAGGGATGCTTAACTTTTTTAAATTTAATTTACCTCGAAGTTAACAAAAGACTCGATGGTCTCTAATGAAGAATAAGTATTATATAATTGTTTTTCTTATTATCTCAACAGTGTTTATTCTTCACTCCATTTACCTTGCAGTTCCCGCCGAAGATTCATTTATCAGTTTTCGTTTTGCAAAAAATCTTGCTGAAGGTTACGGACTTGTTTGGAATATTGGGGAACTCCCGGTTGAGGGATTCACCAATTTTCTTTGGGTTTTAATCTGTACACTTGGTACACTCGCCAAATTTGATATTATCTTCTTTGCACAGTTTTTTGGAATAATCTCAGGCATATTTACCTTATTTTATGTTTATAAAATTTCGAGGCAAATCGGTTTCAATCAATCAACCGCTCTCCTTCCCTGCCTTTTCCTTGCTGTCTCAGGTCCCTTTGCAACATGGGCATCAAGTGGAATGGAGACAAATCTTTTTACATTTTTTCTTGTTGGATCTGCATATCATTCAATTTCGTTTTGGAAATCTGGTAAGAGTAAGTCGTTAAACCTATCTTTTTTATTCTGCTTTCTTGCAACATTAACCAGACCTGAGGGATTCGGAATTTTTCTATTGATGCTCTTCTCTCATATAATTTTTTATTTGAAGAAGGAGAAGCCGGGAAGAAATACAAAATCTCTATTTGTAGGAGCTTTGGTTTATTTAGTTCCTTTCATTATCTACTTTACCTGGCGTTATTCTTATTTTGGATTTTTACTTCCGCTAACTTTTTATGCGAAGACGGGCGGTACATTCCATCAATGGTTCAGGGGATTAAAATATTTAATTTATTTTTCTCTTCATTTCATTTTGCCATTCCTGCCGCTGCTGCTCTACCTCTTCTGGAAAAAGAAAAACCTGCTAAAGATTAAAAAGTTTTCAATATCTGAATGGTTACGTAAACCTTTAAGTAGCAGCAGTTTTAGTTTGATGTTTTGCGGAGTATTCTGCTCGGTTTATATTTTCTACATAATATTAGTTGGCGGCGATTACATGGCAATGTACAGGTTCTTTGTGCCGGTTCTTCCTTTCATCTATATTTTGCTTGCAGCAGGTTTTAATCTTATGAAAAATTCCGGGCAAACATTAAGTAATAATTCTTTGGCAGTAATATTCATCCTTATAGCTTTAACAGGTACTATACTTCAATCTACTCCATTAGAAAAGGTCCTCTTTCACAAACCCGGAATAACTCATGGACAATACCAGGGAGTTCTTACAGAGCGGTGGCACTCAAACAGACTCACACTAATTGGGAAGTTCTTTAACGAGTATAAAAAGAGTGATGATGAATCACTTGCAACAGATGCAATAGGAGCCATTTCATTTTATTCGGGTCTTAAGGTTTACGATTTTCATGGACTTGTAGATCCTGTAATTGCCAGAATGCAATTTAAAGATCTTGGCAAAGGATTTCCCGGTCACGAAAAAATAGATTTGTTATACACTCTTTCAAAGCAGCCAACCTACTTTATTTTTAGCCGTGAGTTTTCAAATGAACCGGCAGACTATCCATCATATTCCCCAAAAGTAAATCAAGTACTGCAGGAAGAGTATATGCTTGTTTCGAAATGGCTTAAAGATGAGAAAAATAATGAAGAAGGATATTTTACATTTTTACAACGCAAAGATAAATCAAACAGGAACTGAATATCATGAAATCAAATGATTTACAATGGTCTGAGTGGTTAAAGCTTTGTGAGAATTTATATACAGTTGAAAAAGAATTCAACCAGGTAATTGAAAGTTTGAATGCTAAACATTCGTGATAAAAAAATAGCAAAGGGTAAATGGTCTGTAAAGGATATTTTATCACATATTGTTGGATGGGAAGTTGAAGTAATAAAGCAATTTAAAGTTTTTCTTACAAATCCTGATGTTGATGATAACTATGATATTGATTCATTTAATAAATCTGCGGTTGAATCGCGCAAGCATTTAAGCTGGGATCAAATAGTAGCGGAATTAAAAACTGCACAATCAGAATTATCTGGTTTTCTATCCAAATTAACTCAAAAAGAAATTGATGAGGAAAAGCGATTTATTGAATGGGTAGATGTTTTGATAAATCACTACGTTCATCATACCAAACAACTAAAACAATTAACCTGATATTAAACCAATACTGGTTTAATACGATATTCTTATGCAGAGCAATTTGAAACCGGAGTAACAATCTGGCGGTTAAAATATCGCAGTAACCTTGACCACGAAATACACCACAGGGAACAGTTATCAGCATATCTTAAAGTATTAAGCTAAATCCGCGGCAATTATATTATTGAGGCAATTTTTTACTGGCTAATAAAATACTTGAAAAATTCTTGACTTTTTTTGAGTAGCTAATTATTACAATCTTAGCATAGTCAGAATTTAAAAAGTCTGACAATCTCCTCCCAAATCTGGTCACTCCTCTTATGTAGAGTAGCCTCCTATTGTGACCAGGTTAGTGACGGCCGGGCAATTTCGATGAAGTAATGTTTTGCCCTCACATTCATTATATAATTGCTTTGTCCGGCCGTCCTTTATTTTCAAAAAGAATCCTTACTTTTAGGTAAAAATTATATTGATAAAGTTTAAAGAAGAGTATTAGTATAATCAGGAAAGTGAAGTGCGTCTATTCTTTTTCATCTTTAAATAATTCGTCAGATAGCCCCTGGTTGATTTTATAATTTGAATAGTTGATATAAACTTTGCCCGATTTTGTCTTTATCCTCTTTCTCATTTTCATTATTGCTTTCAGAATTCGAATCACCTGTAATCCCGGTTGGAAAGTGAATATCTTCAATAGCAAAAGTAAAAACCATTGATGCGGGCAGAAGAAAATCAGGTTTATCCTCAGGGTATGTAAGATCGATGGAAAACGTACCGCCTGGTCTCCTGGAAGATTCGACTTTTATAATCCTGTTAGTAGATTGATCTATCCAGAATGTACTTAAAATTACATCCGATCGTTCATCCAGCGGAATAACTTTAAGAACTGAAACATTTGTTCCGTTAAGTTCAACTTCTTTATCGTAAAGAGCAGTATAATCTGTTTTTAAGAATCCCAGCGGAGAAAAATTCATTCCCTGTTTTGGCAGTAAGTGCAAATCCTTCCGATTCCATATGAACTTTATCCGGCTGCTTAAAATAAATTTTTGCATTTGCTTCGGGAACTTTTAAAAAAGCAACATCCACTTTAATATTTACATCAACCACGTAGTCTTCAATTTTTTCAAAAGCTTTAATAATATTATTCAATATTTCATCAGGATCTTTGCTTTGCGAAAATCCCGTAACTGAAAAGAGCAGTATTAAAAACAAAATATTTTCTAAACATAGTAATTACCTTTAACTCAAAATATCTTTTTTTCTGAAGATAAATGCTGTTAAACTAAAAAAGAGTACAATATGCCCTACAAGAATCAGAACTGATTTAATAATTTCAAATGTATCAACCGGATCGTTAAAGAATTCTCTCCATTTTAAAATATGACTTGTAAACAGGTACGGCTTAATTGCCTTGAACAAATCGATATTGATTGCTGAAATAATTATAAAAATTATAATAACTGCCATAGTTGAAATAATCGGACCAATTGCGTTTTCAACCAGGGAAGAAAACAAGAACGCCAAACTGCAAACAACCATCATTCCAAGAGAAGCATATCCGTAAGCAAGGATAAACCGCCAAAGCACATCACTTTTTTCGAAGATTATAACTGTACCTGATTTTAACACGATAAGCTCCCCTACTCCAAATATTATAAAACCCAAACCAAGACTGATAACTGCCATCCAAAGAATTAATAAATTAGTGTAAATAGTTCCGGCAAAAAACTTTGAAGTTACAATCTTCATTCTTGAAACCGGGCGAGGAACCAGCAAACGGTAAGTTCCTGCAGTAGCTTCTCCTGCAAGCAGATCTGCTGCAACTAAAGTGATTAAAAAAGGAATATGCACCGCGATTGCATTTAAAACAATGTAAGAAATAAAATAAGTGTTCAACAAATTTCCAACAAAAACGAATGATTCCCTTATCTCTCTGGTTACAAAATTTATTGAGTTCTCTCCTTCATAAAGCATTGCAATCTGGATAATAGGAACAAGAACTCCAATTGCAATAAAACCGATATAGGTTCTCCATTTTTTAAAGATCTTATACAGTTCTATTCTTACCATAGTAATCATCAGTCGGTGTCCCCGGTTATGCTTAGAAAATATTCTTCCAGCGACCTGGTTGGAACCACCGCGCTTACTGCCAAATTATTTTCTACCAGGTATTTATTTAGCCCAGCGATCTCATCAGTGCTGAGCGAAAATACCAGCTTATTATTTGTTTGGGAAACAATTTTATCTAGCCAGGAAGTGGTGTTTAATACTTGTTTTGCTTTATCAACATCATCAATTTCAAATGTAACGTTAAAATTCCCCGAGTTAAGCAGCTCTTCAACCTTGCCTTCAACAATTGTCTTACCTTTATTGATAATAGTCATCCTGTTGGCAACTAATTCAACTTCAGAAAGGATGTGGGAAGAAAGAAAGATGGTTTTCTTTTCATCTTTGCTTAAACGGTTTATTAAATCTCTTATCTCCTTCATACCCTGTGGATCGAGTCCCACTGTTGGTTCATCAAGTATAATAAGATCGGGGTTATGCAGAAGGGATTGCGCAATGCCAAGCCGCTGTTTCATTCCGTGAGAAAATGTTTTTACCTTGCTCTTACATCTATCTTTAAGCCCGACTAAATCGAGCATTTCCATCACCCTTTTCCCGGTAACTTCTTTGCCCGAAATTCTGCCCAAAATTTCCAGGTTTTTGTATGCTGATAGATAATTGTAAAAATCAGGGCTTTCTATAATCGCACCAACATTGCTTAAGATTGAATTTCTATTTTCAACTAATGATTTTCCAAATATTTTTATTGATCCTTCTTTTGGTGAGATTAAGGAAAGCAGCATCCTTATGGTAGTACTTTTACCAGCACCATTGGGACCCAGGAATCCAAATACGTCTCCTTTTAATACATTAAGGCTAAGATTATCAACAGCTCGTATCTCTTTAAAATCTTTTGTAAGATTATTTATCTCAATTATTTTTTCGTTCTCAGGCATAACTTGTAATTAAGTCAAAATCGATCTGTAAAGTTAGATATTTTTTTAGACGGTACACAATAAATTGTGATGGAAAGTATTTCGCTTGCTCAATTCCGCGACCATTAATTAGGTAAATAATACTGCTTATAAACTACAAAAAAAAATTCTTTTCTGTTATGTAAAATAAAATTTGGATATTGATAAAAATATTACCAAGTTAGCATTAACCTGATCGGGGTAGGAAAAATTAATACTAAAAAGTTCGGCTACCTATTTCATCTTAAAATATTTTTTTTTAGCTTCTTCCCGAACCCCGAAACTTAATAGTTCACCTAAAAATCTGAAGTAGGCAATTGACAGTTTCCATCTTTGATTCTATAGACATTTATTTAATTTTCAAACCAAACGCAACCAGCGTTAAAACTTTTTTCAGGAGACCCGCATGCAGATAAAACGACTGTTTACCAAGGCCGGTAAAGACCCTCTTTCTTCAATCAAATTTGAAAAAAGAACCTCAGAAATTAAAAATCCCGACGGCTCAATTGTCTTCAGGATGGAGGATGTTTTAGTGCCGGAACAATGGTCGCAGGTTGCTACGGATATAATTGCCCAGAAGTATTTTAGAAAAGCAGGAGTTCCAAAGTTATTAAAGAAGATAAGCGAAGAAGGAGTTCCCGATTGGCTTCAGCCATCAGACAGAAGATGAAACAAAAATAAATCAGTTGCCTGAAGATGACAGGTACACCTCTGAGAAGGATGCTAAACAGGTTTTTCACCGGCTAGCAGGATGCTGGACTTACTGGGGATGGAAGGGTGATTATTTTGATACTGAAGAGGATGCAAAAGCATTTTATGATGAATTAATGTACATGTTCGCAAACCAGATGGCTGCACCTAACAGCCCGCAGTGGTTTAACACAGGACTAAACTGGGCATATGGAATTTCCGGACCTTCCCAGGGGCATTTTTATGTAGATTACAAAACAGGTAAGATGACACAATCTACTGATGCATATACTCATCCACAGCCGCATGCTTGTTTTATTCAATCTGTAAATGACGACCTGGTTAATGAAGGCGGTATTATGGATCTCTGGGTAAGAGAAGCAAGACTTTTTAAGTATGGTTCGGGAACAGGATCAAATTTTTCAGAATTAAGAGGTTCAAATGAACCACTTAGCGGTGGCGGTAAATCTTCCGGCTTAATGTCTTTTCTTAAGATTGGAGACCGGTCTGCAGGTGCAATCAAATCCGGCGGTACAACCCGGAGAGCTGCAAAAATGGTTACCCTTGATATGGATCATCCCGATATTGAAGAATACATAAACTGGAAAGTGATTGAAGAGCAGAAAGTTGCATCTCTCGTAGCAGGTTCAAAATTAACCAACCGCCTGTTGAATAAAATTATGAAAGCTTGTTATGAAGAGCATCCTGAAAACGACAGGTTCAACAAGAATATTAATAAAAAATTAAAACAGGCAGTTCTGGATGCACGCAGGGCAATGATTCCCAACAATTACATCGAACGTGTTATTCATCTTGCAAAACAAGGCTATAAATCAATTGAATTTCCTGTTTACGATACAGACTGGAATTCCGATTCATACGCTACAGTTTCAGGACAGAATTCAAATAACTCAATAAGGGTTACAAATGAATATATGAATGCAGTCCTTGATGACGAGGACTGGAATCTTTACTGGCGGATTGAAAAAAGAAATTCGAAAAAGGAGAACAGGAAATCAAAACCATGTAAAACCATTAGAGCAAGAAATCTCTGGAATGACATTGCATATTCTGCATGGTCTTGCGCCGATCCCGGAATACAATTTCATACAACTATTAATGAGTGGCATACCTGCCCGGCAGATGGTGAAATAAAAGCTTCAAATCCTTGCAGTGAGTATATGTTCCTGGATGATACTGCCTGCAACCTTGCTTCTTTGAACCTCGTTAAATTTTACAATTTGAAGAATAAGCAATTTGATATAAACGGTTACCGTCATGCTGTAAAGATATGGACAATTGTTCTTGAAGTTAGTGTTATGATGGCTCAGTATCCCAGCAAGCAAATAGCAAAACTAAGTTATGAGTACAGAACCCTTGGGCTTGGGTATGCTAATCTTGGTTCACTGCTTATGCTGCAGGGAATTCCTTACGATAGTAACGAAGCATTTGCAATATGTGGAGCTTTAACTGCCTCGATGCATATGAAATCATACGCAACTTCTGCTGAGATGGCTCGTGAACTTGGAACGTTTGCCGGTTTCAAACAAAATAAAAAAGATATGCTGCGCGTTCTCAGGAATCATAGAAGAGCAGCTTACAATGTACCCAACGAAGAGTATGAAGGTCTTTCAATCTTCCCCGCAGGGATAAATCCCAAATACTGCCCTTCCGACTTGCTGGAAGCTGCGAGAGAGGATGCGGATATAGCTGTTGAGTTAGGTGAAAAATATGGTTTCAGAAACGCACAGGTTACTGTAATAGCTCCAACCGGAACTATCGGGTTGGTAATGGATTGCGATACAACCGGGGTTGAACCTGATTTTGCTCTTGTTAAATTTAAAAAATTGGCTGGCGGAGGATATTTTAAAATAATTAACCAATCCATCCCTCCTGCGTTGGAAAGACTTGGTTATAACAAGGATCAGATAAGTGAAATAGTAAAGTATGCCAAAGGACATGGATCTCTTAGCGGATGTCCTTATATCAATCCTGAATCACTTGCTGCAAAAGGATTTGATGAGGCAGCTTTAGCAAAAGTAGAAAAACATCTCCCTTCGGTTTTCGAGATGGGTTTTGCATTTAATAAATTTACCGTTGGTACAGATTTTATAGTTGAAAAATTAGGTTTTGATGAGGAGAGAGTAAACTCCTACGATTTTGATCTGCTTGAAGCGTTAGGATTTTCGAAACAGGAAATTGCTTCAGCTAACGATTATGTTTGCGGCACAATGACAGTTGAAGGTGCACCGTTTATTAAACACGAGCATTACCCGGTTTTTGATTGTGCAAGCAAGTGCGGCAAAAAAGGAACAAGGTTTATCCGCTCAACTGCTCATATTAAAATGATGGCGGCAGCACAGCCATTCATATCAGGCGCTATTTCCAAAACGATTAACCTGCCGAACAATGCTTCAGTTGAAGATATGAAGGATGCTTATATGCAGTCGTGGAAGCTTGGTATAAAAGCCAATGCACTCTACAGGGATGGTTCAAAACTCTCGCAGCCATTAAATACTGTAAGCGATGAAGACGTAGAAGCTATAATTGAAGAGAAGGAAAAGAATGATATAGTTAAAGTAGCTGAAAAAATTATTCACAGGTATATTGCTAAAAGAAGAAGACTGCCCGACAGGAGATCAGGATATACACAAAAAGCAAAGATTAATGGTCAATCCGTTTACATAAGAACCGGTGAATATGATAACGGGCAGATAGGCGAAATATTTATTGATATGCACCGCGAAGGTGCTGCTTTCAGAAGCTTGCTTAACTGTTTTGCAATTTCTATCTCCTTAGGAATGCAGCACGGCGTTCCACTTGAAGAATTTGCGGATGCATTTGTATTTACAAGATTTGAACCAGCCGGAATAGTTACAGGAAATGAAAAAATTAAAATGGCAACTTCGGTAATTGATTACATTTTCAGGGAACTGGCTGTTACTTATTTGGGCAGGAATGATTTATCCCATGTTGAACCGAGTGAGATAAAGTCTAAAGCTTCACCCGGAATTGTAAAAACACTTGCAGAGCCCGAATTTGAAAGCGAAGAAATTGTTAGTGAAAGACTTGTTGAATTAGATAAAGATGATATCGATTCTTACAGCGCTAACCGTTCTGCCGGAAAAGCAAATCCGAGCCAGGATTCTGTTATGGCTGAGGAAAAAGTTGCTATAAATTCTAAGATAAAACAAGCAATTGAAAAAGGTTATACAGGCGATCTTTGCCCTGAATGCCAGAGTATGACGATGGTTAGAAACGGAACCTGCTTAAAGTGTATGACCTGCGGTTCTACTTCGGGTTGCAGTTAAGGTTTTAATAGTATAAGATATCTATTCGCGGTTATCCTTCCGCTAATAACATTACCTTTCGCGGGGGGATGACGCTAAGGAATGTTTTCAAATGAAAAAATTAACATTAACCTTTAACGGCATATATGCTTGATATACGCATTGCGTGTATTGAGAAGTTATGTGCAATAAACTCATTCCGATATTGCTCAAGCTTTCGAATAAAGAAAAAATAACAGATTTTAAATGTTTGAAATAATAAATTATAATATCCAAATTATATAAATTATGGCAAGATGTACGGCACCAATTTATGGTCATCGCACAGCAAGTGGAAGGGCAAACTGCCCAGCTTGCGGAGGTAGTTATCATAGTTACAATTCTTTTTCTTCTTATACTTCACCTTATTCTTCATCCTCATACAATTCAAGGAGTCGTGTTAGTAGTGGCGGACAAACTAAAACTAAAGCACGTTGGTCTTCAGCCGGTTCTATTATTTTATATACACCCGCAGAAATTCGAACTCTTACACCCATACGTGAAAATGTTGAAAAACGTTCAGATTTACCAGACTTGCGAGATGTTTTTCTTTGTCACGCTTGGGACGACCGTAAAGATGCTGCTAAAGAATTACACGATTTACTAGAATCGAAAGGTGTTTCTGTTTGGTTTAGCGAAAAAGATGTTTTATTAGGCTCATCTTTACTCCGTGAAATCGATAAAGGATTGGCTAAGTCTCGAGTTGGTATCGTATTAGTTACTCCCTTATTTCTTAAACGCATTAAAGGAGAAGGAATCGCTGACAAAGAACTTTCTGCTCTCCTCGCTCGTGATTTACTTGTTCCTATTGTTCACAACACAACTTTTGAGGATTTACGTGAGGAAAGTCCTTTACTTGGCTCACGAAGTGGTTTAAGTACTATCGAGGATTCAATGGAAGATGTTGCTTCTAAGTTAGCGGAATTGGTAACTCCAGAGACTATATAAAATTAAATAAAAAGAATTCTTATCAATTACGAACGATAAAGAGCTGCGCATAACAATGGCTATAAGTAATTGCTTGTTCTCGCCTACTTCTGAAAATCCTCACGAATTTTCAGTTTGGTGTGTACTTGCAAAGTTAACGACTAACCCACGCAACTACTCATAGCCGAAACGTTCCCCAAAAAATGAAAATCAAACTTATTATAGTATCTTTATTGTTTTTTAACCTTGCATACAGCCAGGATAAATAATTTTTGAAAACAGGAGGCAACATATGACCGGGATTATTTTGTATTTGACTATTTAATAGTTACAGATAAATATTTAATTGTAGGATAAATGAAGGATAAAAAAAGTCTTTATCTGATTGTTGGGATTTCTCTATTTGTGGGATTATTGCATTTTATAATAGGTCCTAACTATGATGGGATATGCAAGCATTTTATCAGGGGATATTTAATTGACTTATTACTTCCTATGAACCTTTTTTTATTGATGCAAATTGCATTGAGAAAGAAAATTTCAATAGTTAGAAGCAGAGTAATTGGAGCATTATTTATTTTTTTATTTGGAATAGCAATCGAAATATTACAATTTTATGAAATTAAATTCTTAGGAAGCACATATGATCCCTGGGATATTTTAATGTATGGAATAGGAATTGTATTAGGCTTACTGATTGACTTATTAATAGTTGATAAATTCGAAAAATCAACTATGAGAAATAAATAAATTACACCATAGAAATAAAATAAAGCAAAGTGCTTTGAAATTGTTACTTTTCATATACTAAACGATGCCAGTAATTGCTAGAAATTATATAGTATCTATATGAGCCCTATTATATCCATAGTTATTATAGCCATAGTTATTTTCTTTGTGTTTATATGGCATCGTAAAAATAACCCGAAATGGAAAGTGCCAAATAGAACCTTTTCCAACTGATTGGAAAATTATATTAGCCCGGTATGTGTCTTTTTATAATTCATTATCCGGAGAAGAGAAAAATAGATTTGAGTATAAAGTTCAGGAATTCCTGCTGAATTGCAGAATTACAGGAATAGATACCAGCATAGATCTAACAGATAAATTACTTGTAGCTTCCAGTGCTGTTATACCAATATTTCAATTTAATGATTGGAAATATTCTAATATTCACGAGGTGTTGCTTTACCCGACAATGTTCAATGAGAATTTTGATACAAAAGGTTCAGGCAGAGGAATTTTAGGAATGGTTGGCAGCGGTTATATGGAAGGTAAAATGATCCTGTCAAAGCAGGCATTAAGGCATGGATTTAAAAATGAATCAGACAAGAAAAACACCGCTATTCATGAGTTTGTTCATTTGATAGATAAGACAGACGGATCGGTCGATGGTATTCCCTCTTTACTATTGGAAAAACAATATTCAATTCCGTGGATAGATCTAATCAATAAAAAGATAGATGAGATATATGACGGGAAGTCAGACATCAATCCCTATGGCGGAACCGACCGGGCTGAATTCTTCTCTGTTGTGAGTGAATACTTCTTTGAGCGGCCAAAGTTACTCGCGAAAAACCATCCTGATTTATACAATCTACTGGAAAGAATATTTAAACAGGACATGGCATCGAGAAGTTTAAGCAAAAAGAAAGGGAAGATTGGTCGTAATAGTCCCTGTCCTTGTAATAGCGGAAAAAAGTTTAAGAAATGTTGTGGACGGATACACTATAATTAATTTTACTAATCGTTCTGTAATATTAGTAAATGGATAAAAAACTACCGGAACAATTTATGAATACTGCTTTATAGAGTAGTTCACTCAAACTGTTATTCACATAAAATGAAAATCAAACTTCTAATAGTATTTTTACTTTTTTTAATTTTTCATATAGCCAGGTTAAACATACATAGAGTGTCTCAACAATTGGTAGAGATTCTTTTCGCGGGATTATTCTTTTCTATTATCTCTTGTTTGTTAATATATAACAATTTATTTTGCTCAATAAACGCACAAACATTAAGACAACATATTGTCCTGCTATACCTGTCTGCCCTGCCTATCGGCAGGCAGGCGACAGGCAGGCGCAATGCGTTTGTTGGGAAGTTGTGTGTAAGCTAAAAACGATAATCAAAATATTCATCAAATGAAACAAAACCTTTCTGTTATTATTCCAACAATACGATACAAAGACGCTCCAGCAGCAATTGAATGGCTATGTAATGCTTTCGGATTTGAAAAGCATTTGATTGTCCCAGGTGAAGACAAAACCATTGCTCATGCACAGCTAAATTTTGGCAATTCTATGATTATGTTGGGTTCTGAAATTGACAATGAATATGGTAAATTCGTAAAGACACCAAAAGATCTAAATGGAATTAATACCCAAACTCCGTATATCATTGTTGAAGAAATAGATAAACATTATCAAAGGGCGATTACAGGTGGAGCGAAGATAATATTAGATATAAAAGACGAGGATTATGGTGGTCGAGGATACAGTTGTCAAGACCCAGAGGGACACATATGGAATTTTGGTTCGTATAATCCATGGACATGATGAAAAAATAAAAGCCTACACACAACAAAAGCTATGAAATCATTGCTGCCCTTTGGGACAGCAACGCTTCATAGCAAAACCGTTGGCAGTAATTGATAGTGCACCAATAAAATAAATTAGACATGAAAGTTACAGCCGAAAAAAATGAAAAGGTTGCCAATATGATATTTGCATCCATTTATCCACTTTACCTGAATAGATTGGAGAAAAATGGTAGAACAAAAGAAGAACTCAACCAAGTAATTAAATGGTTTACTGGTTTTGATCAAGATGCTTTACAAGCACTTATTGATGAAAAAGCAACTTTTAGAACATTTTTTCAAAAAGCTAAAATAAATCCAAACGCACACTTGATTAAAGGAGTCGTTTGTGGTTATCGAATTGAAGAAATAGAGGATGAATTTGAATTGTATAGACAATGTAGACGTATGGAAAAGCTGATTGATGAATTGGCAAGAGGTCGTAAAATGGAGAAAATTTTACGTGAAGAAAAATAAAAATGAAAACAACAACATTTCTAACATTTGTAGGTGACCAATGCGGAAAGGCTGAAGAAGCGATAAATTTTTACACTTCCATCTTTCCAAATTCGGAAATTAAAAGCATAATAAAATACTCAGAAGGAGAGGCAGGAGGAACACCTGAGCTTATCAAATATGGAGTATTTACATTAAATGGAACGGATTACATGGTTTCTGAAAGTAATTATAATCACACTTGGTCATTTACGCCAGGAGTTTCACTGTTCATAAGTGCAACTCTGAAGATGTGATACAAACCTTTTCGAGGAACTTTCTTCAAATGGGGGTCAAATTATGGTTCCTCTTGACAACTACGCAGGTGAAGGGGATTACGGCTTTGGTAAAAAATTCGGATGGTGTGAAGACAAATATGGCATTTCATGGCAACTTAATCTTTCAGAATAAATGAGATGGAAAAGGTTTTAAGGCAAAAATCAAAATCGGAACTATGACAAAAACAAAGACAACTTACACAGGGGAAAACGTAATAGATTTTATAAACTCATACGTTGACAACGAACTGAAAAAAGCCGACAGTTTTCGACTAATAGAACTAATGCAGAAATGGTCTGGCTCTGAACCCAAAATGTGGGGACCGACTATTATAGGGTTCGGCAACTACCATTACAAATATGCTAGCGGACACGAAGGTGATGCACCAGTTCTTGGATTTTCTCCGAGAAAAGCAGCGTTCTCGCTCTACGTTTATTCTGATACAGAAAGAAGTAAATTATTGTTATCTGACCTCGGTAAATTCAAAATGGGTAAAGCCTGCATTTATGTAAAAAAACTTTCTGACATCAATATTACGGCTTTACAAGAACTCAGTATAGAATCAATTAAATACATTAACGAGCATCACGAATGTTCTTGCAGAATAAAATAGGAGGCAAAATGAGGAATTAAAAACAACGACCAGCTAACACCAACTATGCGATAATGCTGCCTAGGTGGTCGTATTACGTGTATTGAGAAGTTAGCACCAATTTGAGGACGGACCAATTAACAATAAAAAAGCCATCTAAATATTAAAAAAAATCAAGATGAAACTTATATCTCAAGCAACTTTACAAATTCAAAAACCGATAGAAGAAGTTTTTGAAGGGATTGTAAACCCTACGAAGATGACCAAGTATTTTATTTCAGAAAGTAGCGGACGACTGGAATCAGGAAAAGAAGTGATTTGGAAATTTCCTGAATTTGCTGACAAGTACCCTGTGAAAGACATTAAGATTGAAACCAATCGTTCAGTTTCATTTGTTTGGGATCCAGAAACCGTTGTAAACATTGTATTAGAAGCTCTACCTGACAAAAGCACTGTAGTAAAAGTAACCGAAAACGGAAAGGAATTTAATGAACATAACCTGAAATGGCTTATAGAAAATACAGGGGGATGGGCAAATTTTCTTGCCTGCATGAAAGCCTATCTGGAGTATGGAATACAACTTCGTAAAGGAGCATTTGAATTTATGAGAAAAAATGAAAATGACTGACAGTAAAAATAAATAAGAAATGAAAGTTACATCTGAACATAATCAACGAATAGCAAAAATGACATTTGCTTCAGTTTATCCCCATTACGTGACAAAGGTGGAAAAGAAAGGCAGAACAAAGGAAGAACTGCATCAAGTGATAGAGTGGCTAACCGGTTTTGATGAATTAAAAATACAAGAACTTATTGATCAAAAAGCAACATTTGAAGCATTCTTCAAATATGCGGAATTGAATCCTAATGCTCATCTTATTAAGGGAGTAATATGCGGTTATCGAATTGAGGAAATAGATAATCCGTTAACCCAACAAGTACGATTTTTAGACAAATTAGTAGATGAATTAGCAAAAGGACGAAAAATGGAGAAAATTTTACGTGAAGAAAAAACAAGTACCAAATGACTTTTAAAAAAGATAAACTTGTGCTAACAAGGTATAAAGATAATAGCCACCCTGGAGTTGACGTTACACTATACACCTGCCATTAGCACGCATAAAATGAAAATCAAACTTCTAATAATATTTTTACTATTTTTTAACCTTGCATACAGCCAGGTTAAGGATACGTTAAGTGTTTCCGCATTGAAATTAACGAAGCAATAAGTAACTTATGAAAATAAAATTATTAAACTTATAATATGAATTTACCAGAACAAATAGCAAAACACTTAAGAGAAGTCTATTTTGGAGGAAACTGGACTGCGTCAAGCTTTAAAGAAAATTTGGCTGACGTAACCTGGCAACAAGCTACAACACAAGTTTATTCTTTCAATACTATTGCGACACTCGTATATCATACAAATTATTTTATCAGTGCGGCTTTGAAGGTACTAAAGGGCGGACCACTCGATGCCTCTGATAAATATAGTTTTGATCATCCACCAATCAGTTCCCGGGAAGACTGGGAAAAAATGCTGGATAATACCTGGACAGCTGTCGAAGACTTTGCCAGCTTGATAGAGCAGTTGCCGGAGAGTAAGTTTTGGGAAGACTTTTGGGATAATAAATACGGAAATTACTACAGGAATATTCAGGGAATAATTGAGCATTCCCACTACCATTTAGGGCAAATTGTCCTGATAAAAAAAATACTCTTGCAGGCTGATAATAATTGATGCGCAAAGAAAAATACTTGCCGCCAACAATGTATAAACACAGAAAGTTTAAAGCGGCATATTGTCTGGTTATACGTAATGCGTATATTGAATAGTTGCATGCAATTGACTCCAATGAAAAAATTACAAGTAAAAACAAGCCCTGAAGTTGAATTGGTTTTCAATAATTATCCTAGTTCAGTTCGAAAAAAAATATTGAACCTTCGAAGGTTAGTCATAGAAGCAGCAAACGAAATAGAAGAAATAACGAATTTAGAGGAAACCTTGAAATGGGGTGAACCCAGCTATCTGGTTAAAAATGGAAGCACTATAAGAATTGACTGGAAGAAGAAAGAACCGGATCAGTATGCTGTTTATTTCAAATGCACAAGCAAGTTGGTGCCAACCTTCAAAATGGTTTATAAAGACACATTTAAATATGAAGGAAATCGAGCCATAGTTTTTCAAATGAATGATGAAATTCCAGAAGCTGAACTAAAAAATTGTATTACAGTCGCGTTTAACCTATCATAAGGTAAAACAGCTGCCTATGTTAGGATTATAAAGAATAAAAGGACAGCATACAATAAAAAATAAACGCCATAGAACGGGTGTTTATTCAAACCGTTAGCGGCAAGCTGAAATAATTAAATGAAATCGAAAACAGTAAAAGAAAAATATGTTGCTTTTCTACGTGGAATTAACGTGGGTGGTCATCATAAAGTTCCAATGGCTGACTTACGTAAAGAATTAGAAAAACTGGGTTTCGAAAATGTAACCACACTTTTAAATTCAGGCAATATTATATTTGAAGCAATTAGTGATAATGAAGAGAACCTTGAAAAAAAGATTTCAGCGCATCTGGAAAAATCGTTTGGTTTCCCTATTCCAACTGTAGTAAGAAAATCTGAAATGATTTATGAATTGCTTAACAACAATCCGTTCAAAGATGTACAACTCACCAAAGATATCCGGTTGTATATTTCTTTTTTGCAGGAGAATGTTCAGACTAAATTGAAGCTGCCCTGGACAAGTTCAGATAACTCGTATAAAATTATTGGAAAAATCGGGAAAAATATATTAAGTGTTCTGGATCTTTCGATATCAAAAACTCCCAAAGCAATGGAAGATTTAGAAAGATATTTTGGAAAGAATATAACAACACGAAATTGGAATACTATCAAACGAATAGAAAAGAATATTAATGCCAGCCGTTAGCGGCAAGCAAGAAAACAGAAACTACACTTGAGCAAATTAAACACATAGAATAAAGTAATCATAATTCTTGAATTTAAGCGAAATAATATGAAATTGACTTTTAATTTACAACCAACCTTAGAAAACGAATTAGTTATTTTGAGACCATTGAATGAACAAGATTTTGAATCATTATATCAAGTTGCAAAAGACCCATTAATTTGGGAGCAGCATCCAAACAGTGACCGATTTAAAAGAGATGTTTATTCAGCCTTTTTTAAAGATTCTATGGAATCAAAAGGAGCATTAATTGTCATAGATAAAGCAAGCAATGAAGTAATTGGAAGTACAAGATTTAAACTGATAAACGGTGCTGAAAATGCTGTTGAAATTGGCTGGTCGTTTCTATCAAGAAAATATTGGGGAGGAGTATATAATAAATCTATAAAGAAATTACTGATTGATTACGCTTTCGAATCATTAGAAGATGTAATTTTCTATATCGGGAAAGACAATATACGTTCTCAAAAGGCAGTTGAGAAAATTGGTGGGATTAGAATTACTGAATCAAAATATCAGCATTTGATTAAGAAAAGCGATAGTGATTTTACGTATCGAATAAACAAAAATGATTGGGAAAATTGATAAAAATAAGAAAGCCAACCGTTAGCGCATAAGATGAAAATCAGACTTCTAATAATATTTTTACTAATTTTTAACCTTGCATATAGCCAGGTTAAAGATACGTTGAGTGTTTCAGCACTGGAATTAACGAAACAGGAAGTAACTTATGACCCGGGTTATTATTCAATCGATTATCCGAATGGAGATATTCCTGCTGATAAAGGAGTTTGTACAGATGTAATTATCAGGGCATACCGTTTAATTGGAATTGATCTGCAAAAAGATGTTCACGAGGATATGAAAGCAAACTTTGATAAATATCCTAAGATTTGGGGATTAACAAAACCTGATAAAAATATTGATCACAGAAGAGTTCCTAATCTTATGACCCTGTTTGAAAGAAAGGGAAATGTAAAACCGCTTACGAATAAACCGGAGGATTATTCTCCGGGAGATATTGTTTGCTGGAATTTAGCGAGTGGAATTCCGCATATTGGAATTGTCGTTCATAAAAAATCTGATGACGGATTAAGAAATTTAATTGTCCATAATATTGGCGCAGGGCAAGTGCTTGCAGATTGTCTGTTCGACTTTGAAATTATTGGACATTACAGGTATAAAAATTAACTATTAGAGAGGATTAACCGTATGAAAGTAGCTGTTTTAGGTGCAGGGTATGTTGTAAAACCAATGATTGATTATTTTATTGATATTTGTAAATATGAAGTTATTGTTGCAACGCGTACCGCTTCCAAAGCAGAGAAAGTAATTGCAGGAAGACCGCTTGGTACTGCAATTAGCTGGACAATTGATCAAGTTGATGCTTTGGATAGGATAATTAGGGAAGTTGAAATTGTTGTTGTAATGATACCCCGGTCATGTCACCCGGTAGTTGCGGAACTATGTCTTAAACACAAAACTCCGATGATAACAACAGACTTTAAACATCCTGGAATTGAATGCTTTGATGAAGAGGCAAAAAAACAAGAAACACTTATCCTTACAGAGCTAGGTGAAGATCCGGGGCTTGACAACATGGGATTAAAACAAATGATTGATGAAGTGCATTCTATCGAAGGGAAAATTACAAAAATTGATTCCTATGGAGCAGGCCTGCCTTCCTTTGAGTATAATCGCAATCCCTGGGGTTATAAATTCTCATGGGATCCAAACGGACTTATGCGTTCAGCTGTATCACCTGCTACTTACCAGTTAGATGGAAAAGTAATTGAAGCAACCGCAAAATTTGAACATCATAGATTAGTAGATGTTCACGGGATTGGAACATTTGAAACTTATCCCAGTAGCGACAGCACCCGCTATATAAAAGAATTTGGATTGGATGTAAATATTTCCATCTACAAAGGATTACTGCGGTATACCGGTTATTGCAACACGATGATAAATCTTTTAAAAATAAAATTGATTGAGAATACTGAAGAAAAGAATTTTGAAAACACGACATACAGCCAATTTATTGCTGATCTCATTGGCTCTTCAACTACAGAAGATATAAAAAGTAAATTTGCAAAAGCAATGAGTCTGGATATTAATGATGATTTTCTTAAAAAATTAGATTGGCTTGGATTATTTGATGATGTTCAGATATCAATAAACAGTGGTACAAATTCGAATCTTCTCGTGGATCTGATGCTGAAAAAAATGGAGTACGAATCGAATGAAAAAGACATGATAATCGTTCATAACGAAATGATTGTTGAATTATCTGATAGAAAAGAAAAACGAATTTCCAGTATGCTGGTCGAAGGTATTCCTTATGGTGATTCTGCCATGGCAAGAGCGGTTTCCTTACCACCGGCTATTGCTGCAAAACTAATTTTAGAAGGAAAAATTAAAGGTAAAGGAGTGTGTATACCATCGACAAAAGAAATGTATGAACCTATTTTGGAAGAAATGGAAACTTTCGGCTTTTCATTTACAAAGGAGACAATCGTCTTATAAGATAGTGAGAATTATAATCATGGCAACTTCTTATATCCCGTTTAGATTTTTTGAAGAATGGATAAATTACTTAATCCGTAAAACCCTGGTTGCATTAAGAATTGCAATAAGCGCTACACCCATATCGGCAAAAACTGCCTGCCACATATTTGCCAGCCCAAAACCCCCCAGAGCAACAAACACTGCCTTAACTGCTAAGGCAAAAACTATATTTTGTAAAACAATACTCCTGGTTTGTTTGGCTACATTTACTGCTTCAGGAATTTTAGAAAGATGATCGGTCATAATAACAACATCAGCAGCCTCAACAGCTGCATCACTGCCTAATGCCCCCATTGCAATACCTACATCAGCCCTTGCAATTACAGGTGAATCATTTATACCATCGCCAACAAAAGCAACTTTATCTTTTGTCTCAGCGGAACTCATTATCTTTTCCAATGCGGCAAGTTTTTCTTCAGGTAAAAGCTCTGCTTTATATGATTTTATTCCAAGTTCCTTTGCAACAGTTTTTGCAGAAGACTCGTTATCCCCTGTAAACATAGCTATATCAGCCACTCCCTCTTTTTTCAGATCATCAAGAGCCTGCTTTGCATCATCTTTAATTATATCAGAGATTATTATATAACCAGCATAAATTTTATTAACAGCGATATGAACAACTGTACCTTCTACATCGCAAATGTGGTGCTCAATATTTTCGTTGTGCAGCATTCTATCATTACCTGCAATAACTTCATCACCATTTATTTCTGCTTTTATACCATGCCCGGAAACTTCCTGATGTGTTGTTATCTTAGATGAAATAATCTCATCACCATAAGCTTCTTTAATTGATTGTGCAATCGGATGAGAAGAATAGTATTCTGCATACGCCGCAAACTTAAGCAGTTCATTTTCAGAATAACCATTTGAAGGAACAATCTCTGTAACTTTAAAAACTCCCCTTGTTAGTGTTCCTGTTTTATCAAATACAATTGTTTTTAACTTTGCAAGAGCATCCAAATAGTTTGAACCTTTTACTAAAATTCCACGCCTGGATGCTCCGCCAATTCCTCCAAAGTATCCAAGCGGTATGCTTATCACTAAAGCGCAGGGACATGATATTACCAAAATAACCAAAGCTCTATATATCCAATCAGATAACTGTGCTGAGGAATTAAAAAGCGGCGGCAGGAAAGCGATACATAACGCAATGATTACAATAGCCGGTGTGTAATAGCGGGCAAATGTTGTAATAAACTTTTCAGTTTCTGCTTTCTTGCTTGAAGCATTTTCAACTAACTCTAAAATTTTTGAGATTGATGATTCGTTAAAATTTTTGGTTACTTCAATTGTTAAAATTCCGGTTTTGTTTATCATCCCGGCTAATACTACTCCATCAATTTTAAAAGTTCGAGGAATTGATTCTCCTGTTAGAGGATATGTATCAACCAAAGATGATCCTTCAAGTACTCTACCATCCAACGGAATTTTTTCGCCTGGCTTTACAATAATTTTTTCTCCAATGCTTACATCTTCAGGCGATTTAGATATAATCTTTCCATCAGTTATAACATTAGCATAATCAGGTCTTACTTCAAGCAGCGCACGTATAGAATTCCTTGAACGATTAACTGCCAATCCTTCAACGAATTCTCCAACATTATAAAACCACATAACCGCAACTGCTTCAGGAAGTTCCTGTATTAAAATTGCACCTATCGTAGCAATGGTCATTAAAAAATTTTCATCAAATACTTTACCCCGGATTGCATTCATTACCGCTTTTTTAATTACTCCCCAACCGCTAATTAGATAAGCTGTAATAAAAAGCAGGTACTCCGCCCATCTCCATTCTGTTGCCTGCAGCTCTTTCCTGAAAATCATTCCAATGATGAATAGTGCTAAAACAAGCAATATTCTAACTATTTCTTGCCTGATTTTAGATTTATCTGCTGAGAATGGATTTATTTTTCTATCAAGTTTTTCAACTTTAACTTCGGGTTCAACCTTGTGAATTATTTTTTCAACCAGCTGCAAATCAGTTGAATCAATTGTAAGTGTATTAAGAGCAGAATCTACAGAAGCATTTTTAAATTTAGCGACCTTCTTCAATTCGTTTTCAATCTTAGAAGCACAAACTGCGCAATCAATATTTTTTAATCTATACTTCATTATGATTTAATTAAATCGATCCAAATAAAATTCTTAACTTAAAAAGTTATTTATATTACAAATGTATAAGGTTGATGTGGAAAATGACAGGGCTTTGATAAAGTAAAAATGTACTTCCTGATTTATTGAACAATCTCTTCCATTCTTATTCTTCTACCACCCATAAAGCGATTTTTATAATAAGAATGATCGATCGATGAAATGGTCACTCCTTTTTTAGAACTGGCATGAGCGAATAAATGTTCGCCAATATAAATGCCAACATGACCAGGACGCACCCTGCGACGAGTGTTAAAAAATATTAGATCACCAAATTTAAGATCTTCGATATCCGAAATTTCAATCCCCTGTTTATACTGCAGCCTTGCAGATCGCTCCAGGTTTATGGCAAGAGTATTTTTATAAATGGTTTGTGTAAAAGCCGAGCAATCGATTCCATCTTTAGAATTTCCTCCGTACTTATACGGTGTGTTCAGGTACTTGATAATTTCCATCAAAACATTCTCTTTACTTGTACCATTATCGCTGCTAAGTACATCATGATCATTGTTTTCACCATACCTGCCAATCAATTCAGTAAGTTCTATATTAGCTTCGTCTTCCGGCAGATCACTCGGGTCTGACAAATCAAGGTTAAGATCTACAATGAGGGAATCATCTTCCGTGGTAAGAATATCATCAGGTTTATTTGAATCGGAACCGTAACGAACAGTATTAGATGAGGAACAGCCAACAGAAAATAAAATTATAACTGCCAGAATAAGAAGAGTTTTTACAATGAGATATATCTTCAAGTGTCAGCCTAAATATGTTCTCAGATTTTTACTTCGGGAGGCATGTCTTAGCCGTCTTATTGCTTTCTCTTTAATTTGTCTTACTCTTTCGCGCGTAAGATTAAATTTGTCACCTATCTCTTCCAGCGTATATGAATGATCCTTAGTAAATCCGAAATATAACTTGAGAACCTCTGATTCTCTTTCACTAAGTGTAGTAAGAGCGCTCTCAATGTCTTTTTTTAAAGATTCTGACATAAGAGAATTATCGGGAGAGGGTTGCTGATCATTTTGAATAATATCCAGCAAGCTGCTTTCATCACTCTCGGAAAATGGTGCATCAACTGAAACGTGGCGGCGAAAAATCTTAAGAGCTTCAGCCACATCTTTTACATTCATATCAAGTTCAGAAGCTAATTCATTTTTGCTTGGTTCTCTTTCAAATTCCTGTTCAAGATTTCTGTATGCTTTACCAATCTTATTTAGTGCTCCAACCCTGTTTAACGGAAGCCGGACAATCCTGGATTGCTCTGCAAGCGCCTGTAGGATGGACTGCCTGATCCACCAAACTGCGTAAGAAATAAATTTAAATCCTCTTGTCTCATCAAATCGTTTAGCAGCTTTAATTAATCCAAGATTTCCTTCGTTTATTAGATCTCCAAGAGAAAGTCCCTGATTCTGGTATTGCTTTGCAACACTAACAACAAACCGTAGGTTAGCTTTTGTTAATCGCTCTAAGGCTGTATGGTCACCGGATCTTATTTGTATTGCCAGACTAATCTCCTCTTCAGCAGTTAGAAGCTCTACTTTACCAATCTCCTGAAAGTATCTATCTAAAGATTGGCTTTCCCGGTTTGTAAATTGTTTAACTATTAGCAAACCATAACCTTAAGTTTTAAATCTCTTGATTTATTGAATCAACGATTCCAACAATCGATGCATCTACCGGAGCCATATCTACTGGTAATGGAATAACAGATTCGGATGCAGTTATATAATAAATAATTTCACCAGGTCCGGATCCCACAGTATCTACTGCAATAATCGGATTGCCCGTTTTCTCTAAATCAGCATTAATAGGCTGTACAAACATAAGTTTAAAGTTCTTAAGCGCTTCATACTTTTTTGTAGCCCAAATATTTCCAATTACTTTTCCTAAAAACAAAATATTTTCCGTTTCGATTTATAAACTACTTAATTAAACTATTGCCCGGTTAAAAAGAATCATTTCCAATTAAGTTTAAAAAAAATAATTAAAATTACAAATCACTTTCCTCTTCCAACAATTCTCTAACCGAAATATCCAGTTTGTCAACAATAGCCATAATAACTGCATCAACAGGTTTGTCTTTTGTGAAGGTTGTCATCCTGGATGAACTTCCGGAAGCAACAATCACAACTTCACCATCACCTGCACCAACGCTGTCTACAGCAACAACAAAACGTTCCTTTTCATTTAAATCGATATCAAGTTCCCTTACAAGAAGAAATTTTGCTCCAACAAGTTTATCATCTTTTTTTGTTGACCAGACTGTTCCGATTACCTTTCCTAAAAACACGTTTACCTCTTAAATCTTATTGATAAAATTTATCATTAGCATTTTTAAATAACTGACCTTAAGTAATATAATAATTTATTTCATGAGAATATTTAGATTTTAATAACAAGTTTAAATTGTAAAGAACAAATTATTCATGTAGAAAACTTTCACCTTTCAATTCATTTTCTATGTTAAAAAAATCTGCAGCTGTTTTTGCAACATCTGCAAAAGTTTTTCTTATGCCTAAATTTTTTCCTTTTACATTTTTCTGATAAAATAATAAGGGTACATATTCCCTGCTATGATCTGTGCTGGGGGTAGTTGGATCGTTTCCATGATCAGCAGTAATTACAATTTTATCTGTTTCATCCAAAGAATCTAAAAATTCAGGTAAGAAGTCATCAAATTCCTTTAGCTTATTTGCAAAACCTTCCGGATCGTTTCGATGACCATAATATACATCAAAATCCACCAGGTTGGCAAAGATGAAACTTCCACGTAGCTGATTTAGAATATTCTAACAACTTTATTACATCCAGCTTCGTTGGTTTTTGTTTTTTCCCTTATTTTTATCCCTTTAAAATTAAATAGTTCATTCACTTTACCAATTGCAACTGTAGTTATCCCGTTAGATAGGAGTAAGTCAAGAATGGTTGGTTCAGGCGGATCAAGGGATAAGTCCCGCCGGTTGGTTGTCCTTGTAAAGTTACCCGGCGTTCCTATAAATGGTCTTGCAATAACCCTGCCCACTTGAAGCGGAAGTATTAAAACTTCCTCTCTGGTAATTGAGCAGATCTTATATAATTCTTCCAGAGGAATAACTTCTTCGTGAGCAGCAATTTGAAAAACTGAATCGGCAGAAGTATAAATGATTGGAAAACCTGTTCTTACATGCTCTTCCCCAAGTTCTTTAATAATCTCTGTGCCGGAAGCCGGTTTGTTACCGAGCACACCTTTGCATCCGGTTTTATCTATAAATTTTTCCACAAGTTCTGTAGGAAACCCTTGCGGAAAATAAGAAAAATCCGTTTTGACGTATAAACCTGAAATTTCCCAATGACCTGTGATTGAGTCTTTCCCTACAGATACTTCCGTCATCATACCATAGGAAGCTAATGAAGACTCAACGGCAGAAACACCTTCAATCTCTGTAATATTGCCCAGTCCTAATTTTTCCATATTTGGTAACTGCAAACCGCCAACAGCTTTTGCCATATTACAAAGAGTGTTACTTCCGGAATCATTATAATTGCAGGCATCGGGTAATTCTCCAATTCCTACACCATCAAGTATAATTATAAAATAATTGTTCATAAGACCGGAGATAAATTAATTCTGAAACATAAGCGGAATACTTTTTAATTAATATTCCGTACAGTGTTGCCGCCCTTTTCAACAGCTTTTTGGAGAGCAAGGTTTGCATTATAAATTACTTCATCAACATCAACCTTGTTTGTAGCGGATGCAACGCCAATTGATACGGTAAAAGTTGTTTGCCTGGAAACAACGGCAATAGGTTGCCTGGCAATTTTAACCCTTAATTTTTCAGCCCAAATAAAAACATTTTTTGTGTTTGAGTTGAAGAAATAAACAACAAATACTTTATCCTCCAGCCGACCAAATAAATTAAAGGGTGTCATTTCGCTCGAGATTGATTCGGCTACAACACTAATTACCCTTGGCAGCGGGTCACCATCAAACAACGATTCCTGTTCAAGAAAATCATCTAATTTAATAAGTGCAACTGTTCCCGGAATTTTCAATTTCTCTGCTTTTATAAGATCAGTGGCTAATCTTTCTTTAAATGCTGCTTCATTAAGAGCCCTTGTTTCAATGTCAATTGAAGTAACGCTTTTCAACAGCCGCCTGGTTGAATGAGAGTAAATAATATAAGAAAGAAAATTTAGGGAACTTCTTAGAAATTGAACATCCTGGTTGCTAAAAGCATTCTTCTTTAAACTTTCGAAACAAAGAACACCGTAATTCTGTTTGTTGTAAACCAACGGTACTGCAAGAAAAGAACCATCAAAACTTGAATCTTCTACTTTCGAGTATCTTACATAGCCACCTGCAGATGTGTTATCTATTTTAACAGGGATTCCGGTAGAGATAGATTTTCCCACAAGTGTTCCGCTTAAATCGATTTGTAAACTTTCGCCTATATATTTGAGAGAAGTGTTATTAATTACTTTTTCAGTCTTAAATAATTTCTCAAGCGGATCGTAATAAACATAAACAAATGCATCCCAGTTTAGCAGCATTTTAAGAGCATCGGGAAGCATTGCCAGCATTTTTTCTTCACTTTCAAAATCATTATCGGGTCCAATAATTTTAAGCAGTCCCTGTAGTCTCTGCTGAGAGATAGAGTCGGAATGCTTTTCTTCAAATATTAAGATTAGCATTGTAATTAACCTGACAAACCTGCCAAGTGCATAAATAGTTTCAATTCCAAATGCATCACCCACTTTGGAATCGAGGGCAATTATAGCAACCAGTTCATCATTAAAAAATAAAGGTACACCGGCAAAGCTTCTTATGCCCTGCGGCGAATCATAATATCTAATTACATCAGCTTCTGCTGCCGGAGGAATATCTGTAAGCAGTTCCGGTTCACCTTTCTGAACAATTTTACTTAATATATCATCTTCCAGGTCAAATTTTCTTTTTGATAATTGATCAGAGCCGGAGATAAATTTTTCAACAGCAAGTTTTTCTTTTTTCTTATTATACCAAAAGAAAACTGCAGTATGAGCATTGTATGATTCTGCAATTACTGTAAGCATTTTTTCAAGCGCAAAAGTAAATTGTTCATCATGCCCAACACCGGGTGGAACTTCTTCCTTCGCTATTTCCTCAAATCTCTCCTTCAGATCGGGCGGCTTAAGAGTGGTTTTCGAAACTCCATACTCCGGCGAATAAGTTTCATCTGTAATGACTTCCACATCTTGAGTCTTTGATACTATTTTGAAAGATTCCTGGAAATCGGTTGATGGTTCCGCTGGAAAGCTGTCAACGTCGCTCTCCTCCTTTTCCCCGATAGAGTATCCGCCTGAAAATCTTACTGAATCTCTTAAGAAAATGATAAACGCAACGTAAATTATAATTAAGGCAAGTGTTATTAACCGGATTGTTAAATCATCGGTAATGAACAGAATGACAGCCAAAACCGGTACTACTAAAAATATCAGTATTCTTTTTCTTTGCCTGCGATCCATTCAGTTTTTACTTTAGAGTTGTAATAAATTATTGCTAAATATAAATCTACAAATAAATAATAACAAATGAGTGATTAGGAATTATTCCTGCCGGCAAATTTCTAATAGAACATATTTCCCAAGATCTTTTTAATTTCTTTCTGTCCCCTTCCCTTTGTAGATGAATAAAGTACTATGTTTTCATTAATTTTTGCTTCCGATAAAACCTCTGAAAGCTTTTTAACTGATTGAGAAAATTCAGATTGTTTAAGCTTGTCAGTTTTAGTAAGGACAAAAAAGTGTGGAATGCCAGTAGTTTTTAACATCTCATTAAGCATAACATCAAGCTGGGTGGGCTTATGCCGGCTATCAATAAAATGCAAAGCCAATGCAATATTCTTCCCTTCAAGGATGTATCCCGAAACCAATTTACCCCATTTTTCTCTTTCGGTTTTGCTGATTTTAGCATAACCAAATCCGGGAAGATCAACAAGATAAAATGTCTCATCAATATCATAAAAATTAATTGAGCGGGTTTTCCCGGGTGAAGAGCTTATCTTTGCAAGAGATTTTTTGTTAAAGAGTGAATTTATAAAAGAAGATTTGCCTACGTTTGATCTGCCGCAGAGAATTACTTCGGGCAAAGCCCTATGCGGAACATCTTCAAGATTAAAAACTGATTTGATGAAGGAAACATTTTCGAACATAATAAAAAAAGAGTAACCGGTTAGACCAATTACTCTTAAAATAATTAAAAATTGTGTTTTTTACTTTTCCGGCTTTTCAGAAGCTTCTTCAACAAATTCAGCTTCTTCTATTTGCTCTTTTTCTTTGGCTTCTTTCTCTTTCTTCTTCTTTACCTTCGTATCCTTCTCATCTTTTCGTTCAGTGGCTTTAGCAGTAATAATATCGTTATAATCAACAAGTTCTATTATTGCAAGAGGTGCTGCATCGCCTAAACGGTTGCCAAGTTTTACTACCCTGGTATAACCACCGGGTCTGTCTCCAATTTTCGGAACTATATCACTAAATAATTCCTTAACTGTTTCTTTATCCTTTATAACTTCCATAATCTGCTTCTGGGAATGAAGATCGCCTTTTTTTGCTTTGGTTATTAATTTTTCAGCAAAAACCTTGGTCTCCTTTGCTTTGGCAAGAGTAGTTTTTATTCTTTTATGTTTTAGGAGCGAAGTAGCAAGTGATGCAAGAGTTGCCTTACGATGGCTTGCGGTTCTGCTTAACTTTCTTCCCTTAACTCTGTGTCTCATTTAATTACCTTCTCTAAAAAAAATTAATTGGTTTCTGGTTCTTCCTTAATATACTTGTCTACATCCATTCCAAATTCAATTCCAAAATTTTCAACTATCTCCATCAATTCTGCAAGAGATTTTCTTCCAAAGTTTCTAAACTTTAACATTTCGGATTCATCCTTAGCCACAAGCTCGCCAAGTGATAGTATGTTAGCTGCCTTAAGGCAATTATGAGATCTAACACTTAACTCCAGGTCATCTACACTAGTTAATAAAATCTTTCGTATTCTTTCAGTTTCTACGTCTTTAGGAGTAACTGTTTGTTCTTCTTCCTGTTCAATATTAAAATTGATAAACAACTGAACATGTTCGCGCAGTACTTTAGCTGCCTGTGTTAAAGCATCATCCGGTGTGATGGAACCATCTGTAGTAATTTCTAATGATAATTTTTCGTAATCATTCTTATCGCCGATTCTTACATTCTCTACATCAAAGGTTACATTTTTAATAGGTGTAAAAATTGAATCGATAGGAATTACGCCAATTGTTTGGTCAGGAGTTATATTTTCAATTGCAGGAACGTACCCGGTTCCTTTACCAACTTCCAGTTCAACATCCAGATTAAGATTTTTATTGAATGTGGCAATATGAAGATCAGGATTAAGAATTTCAATATCGTTGCTGGCTTTCTGAATATCTGCAGCAGTCCATTCTCCTTCTCCGCTAAAAGAGATATCTATTTTACCAGGTTTTTTAGCAAGGAGTTTCATTCTAACTTGCTTTAGGTTGAGTATAATTTCAGATACATCCTCAACAACGCCTTCAATAGTTGTAAACTCATGCAAAACACCGCCGAATTTAACGGAAGTTATTGCTGTACCTGTTAATGAAGATAACAAGGCACGCCTGAGAGAATTACCTAATGTAACACCATATCCTCTCTCAAGTGGTTGAAGGGAGAACTTTCCGAACGTATTTTTATAGCTTACTTCATCAAGTACAACAGCTTCCGGCATCTTTAAATATGTAACACTCATTTAATAATCCTCTAGAATTTCTCAAAAAAAATATTCTTATTTAGAATAGAGTTCCACAACCAATTGTTCATTAGCGTTAAGAGGAACTTCACTTCTTTCCGGAACCTGTAAAAATGTTCCGCTCAGAGCAGCTTTATCAGTAGAAAGCCAGCCATAAGTGCTGTCTTTAATTCTCTTTAACGAGTCATGAATGGCATCAAGTTTTTTACTCTTCTCTTTCACTTTAATAATGTCTCCTTCAGTCATAAGGTATGAAGGAATATCAACAAGTTTGTCGTTAATCAGAAAATGCCTGTGTAATATTAACTGCCTTGCTTGTTTTCTGGATGAAGCAAAACCAAGCCTGAATACTACATTATCGAAACGGCGTTCCAGAAGTTTAACCAGGTTTTCGCCGGTAATACCTTTTTGCTTGTTAGCTTTTTCAAAATAAATTTTAAACTGGGTTTCCAGCAAACCGTAAGATCTTTTAATCTTCTGTTTTTCACGCAGCTGAATTCCGTATTCGGAAACTTTTGATCTTCTACCTTGTCCATGCTCACCCGGGGGATAATTCCTTGTTTCAATCGGGCATTTTTCAGTGTAACATTTTTGACCTTTAAGAAATAACTTTTGTCTTTCTCTTCTGCATAGTTTACAAACTGAATCAGTATATCTTGCCATTTACTTCCTCTTTAAATTTATACTCTTCTTCTTTTCGGCGGTCTGCAGCCGTTATGCGGAATTGGGGTTACATCTTTAATAGATGATATTTCGAGCCCGGCTGTGTGCAATGCTCTAATTGCAGCTTCCCTGCCGGAACCGGGACCTTTAACAAGCACCTCGATTTTCCTCAATCCTAAATCGTAAGCTTCCTTAGCTGCTGCTTCGGCAGAAACCTGTGCAGCAAAAGGAGTATTTTTCCTGGATCCTTTAAAACCGTTTTTTCCTGCAGACGACCAGGAAATAGTATTGCCGTAAATATCGGTTAACGTAACAATTACATTATTAAAGGTTGCTTTAATATGTGCAATGCCGTTAGCATCAACCTGAGTTTTTTTCTTAGTTCTTTTTACAGACTTCGCCAATTCTCTAACCTCCGAGACTTATCAAATATTATTTCTTAGTAGGTGTTTTTTTCTTACCTGCAACGGTCTTTCTTTTGCCTTTCCTTGTCCTGGCATTTGTACGGGTTCTTTGTCCTCTAACTGTAAGACCTTTCCTGTGCCTGATGCCTCTGTAGGCACCAATATCCATCAGTCTTTTAATATTCTGCTGCACTTCAGAACGAAGAGCACCTTCCACTTTATAATCTGCAGTTAATACTGCTCTTATTTCAGCTACATCTCCTTCTGTAAGATCAGCAACTTTCTTTTTAGGATCTACCTTTGCTTTTTCTAAAACATCGGCAGAAGTGGTCATTCCAATACCGTAAATGTACTGCAGACCATATAAGACCGTTTTATTTTTAGGTAAATCAACACCAGATATTCGAGCCAATTAACTTCTCCTTAAATAATTTAACCTTGTCTTTGCTTGTGTTTAGGATTTGTGCAGATTACTCTAACAACACCTTTGCGTTTAATAATTTTACACTTTTCGCATATTTTTTTTACTGATGCTCTAACTTTCATAAAAGCTCCGTTACTTGTACCTATAAGTAATTCTACCTTTAGTTAAATCGTATGGAGAAAGTTCCACTGAAACTTTATCTCCAACTAAAATCTTAATAAAATGCATTCTCATTTTTCCGGAAATATGTGCCAATATTTCATGTTCATTATCCAGTTTAACTTTAAATGTAGCATTTGGCAGTGTTTCAGTAACAACGCCGTCTATTTTTATTGGTCCTTGTTTAGCCATTAAGCCACAGTTAATATTTCCGGTTCATTATTATTTATAAGAACCGTATGTTCAAAATGTGCAGAAGGAGTTCCATCTGCTGTTAATACTGTCCAGCCATCTGATGCTGTGATTACCTGGTAATCGCCCTGGTTTACCATAGGTTCAATTGCCAGGGTCATTCCGTTTTTCAACTTTGCTCCTGTACCTCTTTTTCCAAAATTAGGAATTGAAGGTTCTTCGTGAAGAAACTTTCCAACACCGTGTCCGCACAAATCTCTAACAACAGAAAAGTTATTTTCTTCAACAAATTTTTGCACTGCTGCAGAAATATCGTGAACCTTATTACCTTCTTTAGCAGCTTCAATACCTACGTAAAGCGATTTTTCAGTAACCTCCAGCAGTCTTTGCTTTTCTTCAGAGACTTTTCCAACTGCAACCGAAATTGCAGCGTCGCCAAAATAATTATTCTTAAGAACACCAACATCCAGAGAGATAATCTCTCCTTCTTTAAGAACCCTGTTATCCGGTATTCCGTGCACCACTTCATCATCAACCGAGGTACAAACTGAACCGGGAAAACCAGGGGCATTCCCTTGTGAATAACCTTTGAATGCCGGGGTAGCATCATTGCTTCTTATATAATCTTCAGCTATTCTATCCGCTTCTAAAGTTGTAATACCAGCTTTAATATTGCTTTTTACAAGCTGTAAAGTTTCAGCTACAATCTTACAACTTTCTCTAATATAATCGATCTCTTTTTTCGTCTTAATATAAATCACAGAGAACTATTACCTGCGTCCTCTAAGCTTACCCGATTTCATAAAGCCATCATAATGTCTCATTAGCAAATGCGATTCAATTTGCTGAAGAGTATCTAAAGCAACACCAACAATTATAAGCAAACTTGTACCGCCAAAGAACTGGGCAAACTGTCCTGAGACACCAAGGACTGATACAAATGCCGGAAGAATTGCAACTATAGCCAGAAAAATAGATCCGGGTAAGGTTATTTTAGTTAAAATATTATCAATGAACTCCGATGTCTGTTTACCTGGTCTGATTCCTGGAATAAAACCACCCTGTTTTTTCATATTATCTGCAACATCTTTTGGATTAAAAGCTATTGCTGTATAAAAATATGTAAAGAACACAATCATCAAAGCATATATAGCTGAATAAACAGGTGATGTATAAACAAACAAGCCTGACAAACTCTGTAAAAATTCGTTATCAGGGAAGAACGATAAAACAGTATTTGGAATAAACATTATCGATTGAGCAAATATAATCGGCATAACACCTGCAGTATTTACTCTTAATGGAATATACTGTGTAACACCTCCGTATACTTTTCTTCCTACAACACGCTTTGCGTACTGTACAGGTATTCGTCTTGTTCCCTGCGTTACCAAAACAACACCGGCAATTATAAAAACCATAAACACTAAGATGATCAGCTCCATAACAATCGATCTCTGACCAACATTAATAAGCCTTATCTCATCAAGAACTGCAAAAGGAAACTGTGCAATAATTCCAATAAAAATTATTAGCGATATTCCGTTACCAATTCCCTTTTCAGTAATCTGCTCACCCATCCACATCATAAATACGGTGCCTGCAGTAAGAATAATAACTGTAGTTATTACCCATGCAATACCTTGTACCGGCGCGGGTACTATGGGTAAACCCTGTACCTGTATATTAAGCAGTCTTACTGTAACACCCCATGCCTGCATACCAGAAATTAAAACCGTTCCATACCTTGTAAGCTGAGTTATTTTCTTTCTGCCTTCTTCACCTTCCTGCTGAAGCTTTTGGAAGTATGGAATAACTGCACCCAAAAGCTGAATAATAATTGATGCAGAAATGTAAGGCATTATTCCAAGCGCAAAAATTGCTGCATTAGAAAATGCACCACCGACAAACAAATCGTATAAACCAAACAAATTATCTGAAGTTTGGTTTGCCATACTCTCGGTAAGAAGGGTAGCATCAACTCCCGGAAGAGTAATATGTGCACCCAGCCGAACAAGCACCAGTATTGCCAAAGTGTAAAAAATCCTCTGGCGGAGTTCGTGAATTTTTAAGATGTTCCTGAAAGTATCTGTAAGTTTTGACATTTAATTCCGAGTTATACTGTTTTGATCGAGCCGCCAGCAGCTTCTATTTTTTCTTTAGCAGATTTGCTAAATGCATTAACTTCTAAATTTACTTTTGCTTTAAGTTCACCTTTACCAAGAATTTTAATTGGTTTAGTACTGCTAGATACCAAACCAAGGTTTTTAAGAACCTCTGCATTCAATACATCTTTACTTATTTTTTTCTCATCGGCTACACGCTGCAGCGCATTTACGTTTACAACCTGGTAAGGAACTCTAAAAATATTAGTGAATCCGAATTTGGGAACTCTTCTCTGCAAGGGCATCTGACCACCTTCAAACCATGCTTTTTTTGATGCACCGGAGCGGGAGAGCTGACCGTTCATACCTTTGGTAGAAGTTCCTCCTCTGCCGCTGCCTTCGCCACGCCCAATTCGCTTTTTGTTTTTTCTAGAACCTTCTGCGTATTTTAGATTACTTAATCTATCCATTATAAAACCTTATTCTTTTACTTCTTCAACTCTTACAAGATGCGATACTTTGTTTATCATACCGCGGATCTGCGGAGAATCGCTGTGAATTTTTTCCCAGTTTGGTCTTCCCAAACCTAAAGCTTCAATAGTTCTTTTCTGATCTTTTGGTCTATCGATAATACTTCTAGTCTGTATAATCTTAATCTTTCCCATTAAATCCTCAGTTACGAATTGAATATTTCTTTTATAGTAATTCCTCTTTTAGCAGCCATCTTCCTGGCATCAATCTGTTTTACAAGCCCATCCAGCGTGGCTTTTACCTGGTTATGAGGATTACTTGAACCTTGAGATTTAGTTAAAACATCCTGAACACCAGCTGCTTCCAGTACTGCACGCACACCGCCACCGGCTATAAGACCTGTACCGGGAGATGCTGGTTTAAGCATAACTTTACCGGCACCATATTTACCGATAACTGCATGTGCCAGTGTACCTTTAATTAGGGGTACATTAACCAGACTTTTTTTAGCATCATCAATTCCTTTTGAAATTGCATCGGTAACTTCATTTGCTTTACCAAGCCCAACACCAACAGTTCCATTGCCGTTACCAACAACAACAATGGCATTAAAGCTAAAACGGCGCCCGCCTTTTACAACTTTTGCTACCCTGTTTATGTGAACAACTTTTTCTTTAAAACCGTCAGATTCATTTTGTTTAGATGATTTCAATTTCTTCTCCTGGTGAACTCTCTAATAATAAAAAATAAACTATATATATTTTATAAATAATAAATTAACTCTGTTGCCGGGAGAGGATTTGAACCTCTACAGACGCCTTCAAAGGGCGTAGTCCTGCCATTAGACGACCCGGCAAATAGAAATCCGGTTTTCAAAATTTTAGCCCGCCTTCCCGCGCACCATTTGCAACCGCCTGAACTCTACCGTGGTACCTGTATCCGTTTCTATCAAATAATACTGCCGTAATATTTTTTTCGGCAGCTTTTTTAGCAAGCAAACTCCCAACAAACTTTCCGCGTTCAATTTTGCCCTTAGATGATTTTAAATTCGCTTGCTAACTCTTTGGATAAAGTTGAAGCGGAAACAAGTGTTTTACCTGTAGAATCATCTATTAACTGGGCATAAATGTTATTTAAACTTCTGTAAACAGTAAGACGAGGTTTTTCTGATGTGCCGCTCATTTTTTTTCTTATTTTAACCTTGGCACGTTCTCTCGAATTTAACTTTTTCATTTTTTACTATATCTCCAATAAAAATTAATTAACCAGCAGTCTTACCAGCTTTTCTAACAATATGTTCATCTGAATATTTAATACCTTTACCTTTGTAAGGTTCAGGTTTTCTAAACGACCTGATTTTAGCAGAAACCAAACCAACAAGCTGTTTATCAATTCCCGAAATAATTATCTGAGTTGGTGTGGGTGTTTCCAGTGTTACACCTTCGGGCGGTATTAAAAATATTGGATGTGAATAGCCAATATTTAGAAGCAGATCTTTTCCTTTTAACTCTGCTTTATAACCTACGCCAACAATATCCAAAGTCTTTTTATACGTATCTGTTACACCTGTAACCATATTTTGAACTAATGCCCTTGAGAGACCATGCAGTGATTTATTCTGCTTAGTATCATTTGGTCTGGTTACATTAACCTGGTTCTCAACAATTTCGATACTTATGTTTGGATGAATTTGTTGCTCTAATTCACCCTTCGGTCCTTTAATTTTAAGGAAGTTACCTTCTTGAGTTATCTTAACTCCATCTGGAATAACAACCGGTTTTTTACCTATTCTAGACACTTTAATACTCCATTAACAATTTTACCAGATATAGCAAACAACTTCGCCGCCTTGTAATTGCTGCCGTGCTTCTTTATCTGTTAAAAGTCCTTTTGATGTAGAAATAACTGCTGTACCCAATCCGTTTAACACACGGGGCATTTCAGTTGATTTTTTATATACTCTTAAACCTGGTTTACTAATTTTCTTCAAACCGCTAATTGCAGGAAGACCATCTTTATATTTTAACAGGATGTTTATTTTATTCTGCTTAGTATCTTCTATAACTTCGTAATCAACAATGTAACCACGAGATTTCAAAATATCGGATAACCCTATCTTCATTTTTGAAGAAGGAATTTCTACCCGCACTTTTCTTGCTTTAGAAGCGTTTCTAACTCTTGTTAAATAATCTGCTATTGGATCTGTAACTGGCATATACTTACTCCTCTTACCAACTTGATTTCTTTACGCCCGGCAATTCGCCTTTAAGGGCCATTTCTCTAAAAACAAGCCTGGATACTCCAAACTTGCGGTAATAACTTCTAGTCCTGCCTGTAAACATACAACGATTCTTCAGTCTAACAGGAGAAGAATTCTTTGGCAATCTTTGCAGAGCATCGTAATCGCCGTTAGCTTTAAGTTCTTCTCTAATCTTTTTGTACTTCGCGTTAAGCTTACGTCTTTTATCTTCGCGTGCAATTAAACTTTTGCGAGCCATAAATCTCCTATTAAGCTGTTTTAATTTCTTTTTTAATAAACGGCATACCAAATGCCTTTAACAATTCGTAAGATTCATTATCAGTTTTAGCAGTTGTAACAAGGGTTATGTCCATTCCCATTACCCTGGTTACTTTATCAAAATCTATTTCAGGAAATATTATCTGCTCTTTTATACCGAGTGTAAAATTACCTCTGCCGTCAAATGATTTATCCGATAGACCTCTAAAATCTCTAACTCTTGGAAGCGCTACATTAACTAACCTATCCAGGAATTCATACATTCTTTCGCGCCGTAACGTAACCATAGTTCCTATGTTAACTCCTTCTCTTAACTTAAAGTTAGAGATGGATTTTTTTGCTTTTCTTATAGATGGTTTTTGCCCTGCAATTGTTTCAAGTTCTTTGTTAGCTTCTTCAAGCACTTTAGAATCTGCAACAGCAGCACCAACACCCATATTTATAACTATTTTAGAAAGCTTTGGTACCATCATAACATTGGAATAAGCAAAAGGTTTTCATAAGCTGTGGTACAACATCAGATTTATAGTATTCAAACAGCCGTGTAGGAATTTTTATTTCCGGAGCAGAAGATTTCTGCTTGGATTTTTTATCTGATCCAGCTTTTGTTTTACCTTTTTTATCAGCAGAATCTTTCTGCGTTTTCTTTTCAGCCATTTTATATAATAACCTTCATTAAAATCATTTTATTATTGAATCATTTCGCCGGTAGCTTTACTAACACGGGCAATCTTCTTTTTCCCGGTTTTTTCATCCAAAATAAGCTGAGAGCCAATACGAGTTGGCTCGTTATTAGTTGGATCCAGTATCATCACGTTAGAAACATGAATCGGGGCTTCTTTTTCCAGTATTCCACCCTGCGGGTTTTTCTGGTTCGGTTTTGTATGCCTTTTTCTAAGGTTAATGCCTTCAATAATAATCCTGGAAGTTTTAGGAAAAACTTTCAAAACTTTTCCGGTTTTGCCACTATCATTTCCAGCAATAACAACTATATTATCATTTTTTCTAATTTTCATTTATAACCCAATTATTATAATACTTCCGGTGCTAATGAAACTATTTTCATATACTGCTTCTCTCTTAGTTCGCGTGCAACGGGTCCGAAGATACGTGTACCTCTCGGTTCGTTCTGTGGATTTATAAGAACAGCAGCGTTTTCATCAAAGCGTATATAGGAACCATCTTTTCTGCGTACTTCCTTTTTAGTTCTGACAATTACTGCCCTGGAAACTTCACCTTTTTTAACTGCACTATTTGGAACAGCACTTTTAACCGAAACAACTATAAGATCTCCAACGCTGGCGTACCTGCGTCCACTTCCACCTAATACACGGATACATCTAATCTTTTTTGCACCAGAGTTATCAGCCACTATTAAATTTGTTTCTTCTTGAATCATCTTCTTAAAAACTCCTTATTGCTACTTGGCTTTTTCAATAATTTCTATCATACGCCATCTTTTCCTGGCACTTAGTGGACGAGTTTCCATAATTTTTACTTTGTCACCCATATTGCACTCACCTTTTTCATCGTGAGCAAGTAATTTTGTTGTTTTCTTAAAGTACTTCTTATAAATAGGATGAGGAACTTTTCTTTCGATAGCAACAGTAATGGTTTTATCCATTTTATTGCTAATAACTAATCCAGTTCTAGTTTTTCTTAAGCCACGTTTTGTCATAGTTAAGCCTTAGCTCCTTCTTTAATTACACTAGCGGCAGGGCTTTTTTCTGCCCTTTCTCTTTCTGCAATAACAGATTTCATCTTTGCAATATCTCTTCTAACAATTTTCAATTTTGCAGTATTAGTAAGCTGCTTTAGCTGGTGCGCAAACTTTAAATCTACAAAGTTGCGTTCTTCCTCAGCAATCCGCTCAAGTATTTCTTCAGTTTTCATTTCTCTTATTTCATGGATCTTCATTTCTTCGCTTTCAGAATTATTCGTAATCGGGTCTGGTTACAACTTTAGTTTTAATTGGAAGTTTATAAGAACAAAGCTTTAATGCTTCAGTAGCCAGCTCTTTAGAAACACCTGAAACTTCAAACATAATTCTACCAGGTTTAACTACAGCAACCCAAAACTCTGGTGCACCTTTTCCTTTACCCATTCTTGTTTCCAGCGGTTTTTTAGAAACAGGTTTATCAGGAAAAATTCGTATCCAAACTTTTCCATCTCTTTTCATTTTTCTTGAAAGAGCTACACGACAAGCTTCAATCTGGCGGCTTGTAATCCAGTGAGGTTCCATAGCTTTTAAGCCAAAATCGCCAAACGAAACGCTGCTGCCGCGTTTAGCTTTTCCTGCCATTCTTCCACGCTGAGATTTTCTGTATTTTACTCTTTTGGGCATTAACATAATTTAAAAACTCCTATGGGTATTACTACTCCGAAACTCTTTTACCTAAAATTTCACCATTGCAAATCCATACTTTAATTCCAATAGAGCCGTAAACTGTTTCAGCTCTTGCACAATTGTAATCGATATCTGCACGTAACGTATGAAGCGGAATTCTACCGTCTTTATATTGTTCGGTTCTTGCCATTTCTGCACCGCCTAACCTACCTGAACACATAATTCTAATACCTTCCGCACCCATCCTCATAGCTGCAGTAATAGACATCTTCATTGCTCTTCTGAAAGAGATTCTACCTCTAAGCTGGTTTGCAATATTTTCACCAACAAGGTACGCATCCAATTCAGGTCTTTTTATTTCGGATATTTGAACTTTAACATCTTTATCAGTTATCTGCTTCAGCTCTTGTTCTAGCTGAGTAATTTCTTTTCCACTCTTACCAATTACAACTCCCGGTCTGGAAGTGTGAATATTAAGAATTATATTTTTAGAAGTTCTGTCAATAACAATTCTGGAGATACCGGCTTTCTTTAAACGGTTTCTAACATAACTCCTTAGTTGAGCATCCTCTTTAATCTTAGGGGCATAACTTTTATTTTCGTACCAATTAGATTCCCATCCTCTAATTATTCCAACTCTCAATCCTATGGGGTTTGCTTTTTGTCCCAATAGTTAACCTCCTAATTTATACCTTTGTTGCAACTACAATTGTTAAATGACATGATCTTTTCCTTATTCTGAATGCCCTGCCCATTGGAGCAGGCTGGATACGTTTTAACATAGGGCCTGCATTTACATAAACTTCCTTGATAAATAATTCTTCCGGTTCTACACGGGTAGAATCATCAAGGTTTATCAGGTTTGATACAGCAGACCTTAGAACTTTTTCAGCATCGCGAGATGCATGTTTAGTAGAGAAATGGAGTATCTCCATCGCTTTGTCAACCGATAATCCTCTTACCAAATCGACAATTAATCTCATCTTTCTGGGTGATGAACCTATATATCTATGTACAGCTCTTGCTTCCATCTTAATAAAAACCTATTAAATATTATTTAGTCCTGGCAGCTTTTTCTGCTTTAGTACCAGGGTGTCCTCTAAAAATTCTTGTGGGAGCAAATTCTCCCAGCTTATGCCCTACCATGTTTTCAGTAATAAAAACAGGAATCATTTTATTCCCGTTATGAACCGCGATGGTATGACCCACAAAATCCGGGGTAATGGTTGAAGCACGCGACCAGGTCTTAATTATCTTTTTCTGGTTGGTCTCGTTAAGCTTACTAACTTTATCAGCCAGCTTGTAATCTATGTAAGGACCTTTTTTTACTGATCTAGGCATATTACCTTTTTACTTTTTACGTCTTTTAATAATAAATCTGTTTGATTCTTTTTTCTTTTTCCTGGTTTTTAAGCCCTTGGCTTTCTGTCCCCAAGGAGAAACAGGATGACCACCACCGGAGGATTTACCTTCGCCACCGCCCATTGGGTGATCTACCGGATTCATTGCAACACCTCTAACATTTGGTCTGCGTCCTAGCCATCTTGATCTGCCAGCTTTACCAAGACTAATATTTTCATGATCGGTATTACCAACTTCGCCGAATGTAGCCATACATTCCAATCTTACCATTCTAACTTCGCCGGAAGGCATTTTAAGCTGTGCATAGTTACCTTCTTTAGCCATAAGCTGAATAGCAACACCAGCGCTTCTTCCTAATTGCCCTCCTTTACCCGCTTTCAGTTCAACATTATGAATGAAACTACCGAGAGGCATATCGGATAATGGTAATGCGTTTCCAATTGCAATTTCACTGCCCGGGCCGGATGAAAGTTTATCATCAACTTTTAATCCGTTTGGAGCAAGGATATATCTTTTTTCGCCATCGGCATAATGAAGCAGTGCAATCCTTGCAGACCGGTTAGGGTCATATTCAATTGAAAATACTTTTGCCGGAACACCGGTTTTATCTCTTTTAAAATCTATAATTCTGTATTTTCTTTTATGCCCGCCGCCTCTATGGAAAGATGTTATCCTGCCTTTATTATTTCTACCTGCCGATTTTTTTAACGGTGTAGTTAACGACTTTTCGGGTTTACTTTTTGTAACTTCATTAAAAGTTGAACTGCTTCTAAATCTTGTACCCGGCGTAACTGGTTTAAACTTTTTTATTGCCATTTAATTTACCTTGTTTCAGTATCCCTAAACTTCTTCGAACAGTTCTATTGAATCGCCTTCTTTGAGCGTAACTAGGGCTTTTTTATATTTTGCAGTTTTTCCTGTAAATCTTCCGCTTTTTCTAAACTGTGTTTTTGTTTTTCCAGGATGATTTATCGTTTTTACATCAACTACTTTTACATCAAACTTTTTTTCAATCGCTTTTGCAATTTCTATTTTATTAGCTTTTGGATTAACCAAAAATCCATATTTACTCTGCTCGGCATTAAGCGAAGTCATTTTTTCTGTTATAATAGGTCTTATTAAAATTTGGTGCATATTATTTTTGCTGCTTCCCCGTTTTCCACAAACGATTTATTTATAACATCCACCGCACTTTTTTGCATAATAAGAACCTGGTTATTCAAAATATCATAAGTTGAAGCTTTTGCAGCTTCTAATACTTTTACTTTAGAAATATTTCTACCGGATTTATAAACAGCGTTATCATTTTTCCCGGTTAATAGTAAAATTCTTTTGCCGGTTGCATTAAGAGCATCTAAAATATTGGCAAATTCTTTAGTCTTAGGATTTTCAAAAGAAAAATCTTCTACAACCACTAACTGCTCATCTTTAACCTTGTAGCTAAATGCTGACTTTCTACCAAGGCGCTTTAATTTTTTAGGAAGATTTTGCTTGTAGGTTCTAGGACGCGGACCAAAAATAGTACCGCCGCCAACCCATAATGGGGATCTGCTCGTACCGGCACGTGCACCGCCTCTTCCCTTCTGTCTAAAGGGTTTCCTTCCGCCGCCCCTTACTTCACTTCTTTCTTTGGCTTTACTAGTTCCCTGCCTTTGATGAGCAAGAAAAGCTTTAACCGATAAATAAATTGCATGATCATTTGGTTCTATTCCAAAAATATCATCAATCAATTCAATTTTATCGCCCGAAGTATTGCCGTCTTTTTTATAAATATCTAAAGTCATTTTTTAACCAAATTATTTCTTTATCAATTCCACAATTGAATTTGCTGAACCAGGTACAGCTCCTTTAATCATTATCAGATTTTCTTCCGGCACAATCTTGGCAACCGTTAAATTAGAAATTGTAACATTGTCAAAACCGGTTCTGCCTCCCATACGGTGTCCTTTAAATACCCTTGAAGGATAGGAACTTTGTCCAATGGAACCGGGTGCTCTTAATCTGTTACTCTGTCCGTGTGTTGTACCTCCAACACCGCTAAAACCATGACGTTTCATTACACCCTGGAAACCTTTACCAATGCTTCTTCCTCTAACTTTAATTTTTTCACCTTCCTGAAACATTTCAACTTTAACTTCATCACCAACTTTCATTTCTTCCGTATTGAAGCCGGTAAACTCTTTTAATTTTTCGGATGGAGCAAGATTTTTTTTCTTATAATATCCAAGTACCGGTTTGCTTATGTTCTTTTCTTTTTTAGAACCATAACCTAACTGAACAGCATTATAACCATCTTTATCTTCAGTTTTGATGGCAACAACTTTACACGGTTCAGCTTTAATTACCGTAACCGGTATCAAATCACCATCCGGGTTAAAGATGCTTGTCATTCCTATTTTTTTACCTAACATACCAGCCATCAGAGCTCCTGCTTTCAAATTACAGCTTTATCTCAATATCAACGCCCGCCGGAATATCTAGTTTACTTAGCGAGTCGATAGTTTTATTATTAGAGTTATGAATATCGATAATTCTTTTATGCGCTCTTGTTTCAAACTGTTCGCGCGATTTTTTATCAACATGCGGCGATCTTAAAACCGTATAAAGTGTTCTCTTAGTTGGCAAAGGAATGGGTCCGGATACCACCGCTCCAGTGCTTTTAACGGTTTTTATTATCTTTTCAGTTGATTTATCAATCAAAATATGATCGTAAGATTTAAGTTTAATTCTAATCTTTTGTCCGGGCACTTACATAACTCCTTATTAATTAACACAAACGAAAAGGAAGTTAAAGCTCCCTTTTCATTAAAATTTTTATTTTTTCCTATTCAAGAATCTTTGTAACTACACCAGCACCAACAGTTCTGCCGCCTTCACGAATAGCAAATCTTAATCCATCTTCCATAGCAATTTCAGTAATAAGTTCAATAGAAAGTTTAACATTATCACCAGGCATAACCATCTCGGTACCTTCAGGTAGAGTAGCCACACCAGTTACATCAGTAGTTCTAAAATAGAACTGTGGTCTGTAACCGTTAAAGAACGGTGTATGGCGTCCACCTTCATCTTTTGAAAGGATGTAAACTTCACCTTCAAATTTTGTGTGAGGAGTAATGGAACCTGTTTTGGCTAAAACCATTCCTCTTTCAATTTCATTTTTATCAATTCCTCTTAACAGGATACCTGCATTATCACCAGCCATAGCAGAATCTAATTCTTTTCTGAACATCTCCACACCAGTAACAACTGTCTTTTTGTGAAGACCAAGACCAATAAGTTCAACTTCTTCCTGAATTTTTACCTGTCCTCTTTCTACTCTACCAGTAGCAACAGTTCCACGACCGGTAATTGAGAATACATCTTCAACCGGCATTAGAAATGGTTTGTCAGTATCTCTTTCAGGTATTGGAATGTAGCTGTCTACTGCTTCCATTAATTCCCAAACACTTTTTAAGCGCGGATCATCTGAAGGTGCATCACCTGCTGCAGCTTCGAGTGCCTGAAGTGCTGATCCCTGAATAATAGGAATTTCATCACCCGGGAATTCATACTCATTTAAAAGATCTCTTAACTCAACCTCAACAAGTTCAAGCAATTCAGGATCATCAACCATATCCACTTTGTTCATATAGACTACTATTTTGGGAACGCCTACCTGACGTGCAAGAAGAATATGCTCTCTTGTTTGTGGCATAGGACCATCTGTAGCAGCAACCACCAAAATAGCACCATCCATTTGAGCAGCACCGGTAATCATATTTTTAACATAGTCAGCATGACCAGGACAGTCAACATGTGCATAATGTCTGTTCTCTGTTGAATACTCAACATGCGCAGTTGCTATTGTAATGCCTCTTTCTTTTTCTTCAGGTGCATTATCAATACTATCAAAAGTTCTAACTTGCAGATAAGCCCTTTTTGGCGAGAGCCATAGTGATGGCAGCTGTTAATGTAGTTTTACCATGATCAACGTGACCAATTGTACCAACATTAACGTGAGGCTTACTCCTATCAAATTTTTCTTTTGCCATCGTTATCTCCTTTTTATTTTTCTTGTTGTAATAATTCTAAATTAATTAAGCAGTTGCTGTAGATTTTTTACCTAATGATTTTTCTGTTATTTCTTCGGCTATTGATTTTGGAACCTCAGAATAATGTTCGAACTGCATTGAGTAAATTGCTCTTCCCTGTGTCATCGATCTTAAAATTGTTGCATAACCAAACATTTCAGAAAGCGGAACATTAGCATTTATTACCTGCGCATCTTTCCGTGCAGCAAATCCTTCAATTTTTCCTCTACGAGAATTCAAATCACCCATTACGTCACCCAGGTACTCTTCAGGAGTTACAACTTCAACAGACATAATCGGTTCGAGCAAAACCGGGTTAGCTTTTCGAGATCCTGCCTTAAAAGCCATTGAACCTGCAACTTTAAAGGATAGCTCATCCGAATCAACATCATGGTATGAACCATCGTACAATTTAGCTTTAACATCTACAACAGGAAAACCTGCTACCACACCATTTCTCATCGATTCCTGGATTCCTGCCGAAACAGACGAAATATATTCTCTGGGAACCGATCCACCTACAATACCGTTTATAAATTCATATCCTTTACCAGGTTCATTAGGACTAATCTCAATCCAAACATGACCAAATTTACCGCGACCACCGGTTTGTTTAACAAACTTTCCTTCCGCTGTAACTGTGCCCGTAATTGATTCTCTGTAAGCAACCTGTGGTTTGCCAATGTTTGCTTCAACTTTAAATTCTCTTTTCATTCTGTCAACAAGAATTTCAAGATGAAGTTCGCCCATGCCGCTTATTAATGTCTGACCGGTTTCATCATCAACTTTAACTCTGAAAGTAGGATCTTCATCCGATAGTTTTGATAGAGAATCGGATAATTTATCCTGATCGGCTTTTGTTTTTGGCTCAATTGCAATTTGAATAACTGGTTCCGGGAAAGTAATTTTTTCCAGGATGATTGGATCATCTTCAGTACAAAGTGTATCGCCGGTTTTTGTAAATTTTAATCCTACGGCAGATGCAATATCGCCTGCTTTAACTTCGCTGATCTCTTCGCTGATGATTTGCGTGCATCTGCAGCAATCTTCCAATTCTTTCCTTCTTGCCGCTAACAGAATTATAAATATATGAACCTGACTTAAGTACTCCTGAATAAACTCTGAAGAAACAAAGTTTACCAACGTAATCGTCGCTAGCAATTTTGAATGCAAGTGCACTAAATTTTTCTTTTTCATCAATTTTTCTTTTTATAACATCATTCATTCCAATATGATGCGCTTGAATCTCTTTCGTATCAGCCGGTGATGGTAAAAATTCTATAACATAATCCAGAAGTTTCTGAACTCCTTTATTCTTAAAAGCTGAACCACAGAGAACAGGAATTATTTTTAGTTCGATAGTTGCTTTGCGAAGTACTACTTTAATCTCTTCAGGGCTAATCTCTTCACCTTCAAGATATTTTTCCAGGAGTGTATCATCTACATCAGAAACAGCTTCAAGCATTTTAGTTCTATACTTGTTAGCATTATCCAGAAGGTCTTGCGGTATATCAATCTCTTCAAATGTAGCACCCAAAGTTTCGTCGTGGTACATTCTTGCTTTAAAAGTGATAAGATCAATAACACCTGTAAACAAATCACCTTCTCCAATTGGCAAAGTTAAAGGAATTGCATTAGCACCAAGTCTATCCTTCATCATTTGAACTGCTTTATAAAAATCTGCACCAGTTCTATCCATTTTATTGATGAAAGCAATTCTAGGAACATCATATTTATCTGCCTGGCGCCAAACCGTTTCAGATTGTGGTTCTACTCCGCCAACAGCACAAAATAGTGCAACTGCACCATCTAAAACTCTTAACGATCTTTCAACTTCAGCCGTAAAATCAACATGTCCCGGTGTATCAATAATATTTATTTGATGATCATTCCAGAAGCAAGTTGTAGCAGCACTGGTAATAGTAATTCCACGTTCTTTTTCCTGCTCCATCCAATCCATAGTTGCAGCACCATCATGCACTTCGCCCAATCGATGTAGTTTTCCGGTATAGAACAGAATACGTTCAGTGGTAGTAGTTTTACCGGCATCGATATGAGCCATAATGCCAATGTTTCTTACTTTATTTATATCAACTCTTGTTGCCATTATATCTTATCTATTAACTTTCCTTTACCATTTAAAATGCGCAAATGCTTTGTTAGCTTCTGCCATCTTATGTGTATCATCTTTTTTCTTTACTGCCGATCCTTCATTGTTAGATGCAGCAATTAATTCCTGTGCTAATCTTTGAGCCATTGTTCTTTCGCTTCGCTTCCTGGAAAATATTTTTATCCATCTCATCGCAAGAGCTGTTCTTCTTTCAGGTCTTACTTCTGTAGGAACCTGGTAAGTAGCCCCGCCAACCCTGCGGCTTTTTACTTCAATTAATGGTTGAACATTTGTAATTGCCTTCTGAAATACTTCCAGACCCGTCTTTTTAGTTTTTTCTTCAACTAAACTGAATGCATCGTAAATAATTTTTCTTGCAGTAGACTTTTTACCTTGCAGCATAAGTGCGTTGGTAAATTTTGCAACCATTAAATCGTTAAATTTTGGATCAGGTTTAATAAACCTTTTTTCAGCTCTTCTTTTTCTCATCTTTTATTTCGCCTTCGGTTTTTTAGCACCGTATTTCGATCTGCTTTTTTTTCTTTCTTCAACTCCGCTCGTATCCAGCGTTCCTCTTATAATATGATATCTTACACCTGGTAAATCCTTTATTCTACCACCTCTAATAAGTACAATTGAGTGCTCCTGGAGATTGTGTCCTTCTCCAGGAATGTAAGCTGTAACTTCCATATTATTTGTTAACCTTACTCTTGCTACTTTCCTAAGTGCAGAATTTGGCTTTTTTGGAGTTGTTGTATAAACTCTTGTACAGACTCCTCTTTTCTGCGGACAAGCATTGAGAGCACGTGCTTTACTTTTCGTTAAAATCTTAACCCGGCCTTTTCTTACAAGCTGATTAATTGTTGGCAAAAGTATCTCCTAGTATTTACCAGTTAAAAAAAATTCAGACTCTAAATATACTTTTTAACCCAAATTAAGTCAAGAAATTTAGAGTTAATTATTCGTTTTTTTGGCTATCATAAAATAACCCGGTCTATCTCTTTAGATAGCACCGGATTTTGAAATATAATTTCCCTAATTATCATATTAACTTGCCGAAACTTCTTCTTCCTGAGATTCCTCAGGAACTTTAATTTCTGACTTTAGCAAAATATTACTATACTTCTTCAAACCCGTACCGGCAGGAATTAAATGCCCCATAACAACATTTTCCTTTAATCCACTAAGTATATCTTTTTTAGCTTCAATTGCTGCATTTGCAAGCACTTTTGTTGTTTCCTGGAATGAAGCTGCAGAAATAAAGCTTTTAGTAGATAAAGCTGCCTGGGTAATACCCAGCAATACGTGTTCAAAGGTTGCCGGCTCAGCATCGCGAGCTACAATTTGCTTCTTATCTTTTTTCTTAAGATCGACATTTGTTTCTCTTAATTTTGTTTTAGTAATTAAATGACTATTCTTGAACTTTGAATCTCCCTTATCTTCGATGAGTACCATATTAAGAATTTTACCATTCTCTTCGATGAATTCGATTCTATCAACAATATCTTCTTCCAGGAATTTGGTATCGCCTGGTGAAACAATTCTAATTTTCTGAAGCATTTGCCCCACAATTACTTCAATATGTTTATCGTTTATCTTAACACCCTGAAGCCGGTAAACATCCTGGATTTCATTTACAAGATACTCCTGAACGGCGCTGGTTCCTTTTATCCTTAGAATATCGTGCGGATTTATAGGACCATCAGTTATTTTTTCTCCAGCAGGAATATCATCTGTTTCCTGAACAAGAATATGCTTTCCTAAAGGTACATTGTATTTCTTCTCATCAGAACCATCTTGTGCTACAACCAGGATTTCCCTGGATCCTTTTTTCCTTGCTCCAAATTTTACTACACCTTCAATATCGGCTACTACTGCAGGTTCCTGCGGGCTGCGGGCTTCAAACAATTCTGTTACCCTTGGCAAACCACCAGTAATATCGCGACTCTTTGTGGCTTGCTTCGATATTTTTGCAAGAATAGTACCTGCAGCAATTGTTTCACCTTCATCAACTGAAAGATACGACCGGGTAGGAAGATTGAATGATTTCAATTCTCCATCTTCGGTTTCAATAGTAATGCTAGGTGTTAATGTTTTATCTTTTGAATCAATTACAACTTTTTGAACGTGCCCGGTTTGTTCATCGGTAACCTGCTTTAATGTGGATCCCTCTACGAGATCGAAAAATCTTACTTTGCCGGATATATCCGTTAAGATAACGGCATTGTAAGGATCATGGTTATAGAGAGGTTGACCCTTCTTAACTGCCTGTCCTTGACTAACAACAAGTTCAGCTCCATAAGGTACATCATACCGTTTTAGTTGACGGTTATCGGTATCGTATATACCTATTGCACCTCTTCTTCCGGTTACTACATTTATTTTATAATCGGGTCCTCCAAACGGATCTTTTTCAATTTTTTCTACAGAAGAAATCTTTTCGAGTTTAACTTTTCCTTCTACAATTGTTTCAAGCTGCGATTGGCTGGCAATTCTGGATGATGTACCACCAAGGTGGAATGTTCTAAGTGTAAGCTGTGTTCCGGGTTCGCCGATTGATTGTGCTGCAATTATACCAACTGCTTCACCAGATTCAACAATTTTTCCGTTTGTAAGGTTTCTGCCGTAACATTTTGCACAAACACCCCTGCGCGATTCGCATGTAAGAACCGTTCTTATATAAACCGAATCGATGTTTGCATCTTCAATTTTTTCTGCAATATCTTCGTTAATCATCTCACCGGCTTCAACAATTAGTTCTTCAGTTATTGGATGATATACATCTTCCTGCGCAACACGCCCGGTAATTCTTTCAGCCAGCGGTTCTCTTTCCTGTTCTACATCTTTCAGTGCTTTAATTTCTATTCCAAGAATTGTCCCGCAATCATCTTCTCTTATAATAACGTCCTGTGCAACATCAACAAGTCGTCTTGTTAAATATCCCGCATCAGCAGTTTTTAAAGCTGTATCAGCAAGTCCTTTACGAGCACCGTGTGTTGAAATAAAATATTCCAGTACAGTAAGTCCTTCTTTGAAGTTTGCAACAATCGGGTTTTCAATAATTTCGCCTGCCTGCCCGGAAAGAGTTTTTTGAGGTTTCATCATCAATCCTCGCATACCGGCAAGCTGTCTTACCTGTTCCTGCGAACCTCTAGCACCGGAGTCAACCATCATATGCACCGAATTAAAACCACCGTCAACCGATTTAATTTTTTCCATTAAAGCTCTTGCAACATCATTAGTTGTATGAGTCCAAACGTCTATAATTTTGTTGTATCTTTCAGCATCGGTTATAACACCCTGCTCGTGCTCATTAAGTATTCCATCAACCTTTTTATTTGCTTTGTTAATCATATCTTCTTTTTGTTCGGGCACAACCATATCTGCATAGCTAACCGAGAGTCCACCTTCAGTTGCAAACTTAAATCCGATATCTTTCAGATCATCCAAAAACTTTGCGGTAACTTTATTGCCTAGTTGAATAAACATTTTGCCAACAAAACCACCAAAGGTTTTTTTGATGAGAAGCTGGTTAAAGTAGCCCATTTCCTTAGGAACAATCTGGTTAAAGATTACTCTGCCTGTAGTGGTCTCAGTCTTTTCGTTATCAACATATACATGTATTTTAGCATGAAGACCTAAAATCCCGTTATTATATGCTATTATTGCTTCTTCGGGTGAAGAGAAAACCATATTTTCACCTTTTTCACCTTCTTTAAGCTTGGTTAAGTAATAACATCCAAGCACAATATCCTGTGTTGGTACAACAATGGGGGAACCATTTTGCGGTGAAAGGATGTTATGACTGCTTAGCATTAACAATGATGCTTCAAGTTGAGCATCGAAGGATAACGGAACGTGCACAGCCATCTGGTCGCCATCAAAATCCGCATTAAATGCAGTACAAACCATAGGATGAAGCTGGATTGCGCGTTCATCAATAAGTATGGGTTGAAACGCTTGTATTCCCAGTCTATGCAAAGTTGGTGCACGGTTAAGAAGAATCGGGTGCCCTTCAATTATTTTTGATAATATATCCCAGATTAATGGATCTTTTCTATCAACAACTTTTCTTGCGCTTTTAACAGTTTTATTATGTCCGCGTTCAATTAATTTTCTGATGATAAACGGTTTAAACAATTCAACAGCCATATCTTTAGGCAAGCCGCACTGATGCAGTTTTAGTTCGGGTCCTACTACAATTACCGAACGACCTGAATAATCTACTCGTTTACCAAGCAGGTTCTGGCGGAATCTTCCCTGTTTTCCTTTAAGCATATCGCTTAGAGATTTAAGCGGGCGATTGTTATCGCTCCTTACTGCACTACCTCTCCTGGAATTATCAAACAAGTGCATCAACAGCTTCCTGGAGCATTCTTTTTTCGTTACGCAGAATAACTTCGGGAGCTTTAATATCAATTAATCTTTTTAATCTGTTATTACGTATTATAACTCTTCTATAAAGGTCGTTAAGATCACTAGTTGCAAATCTTCCACCTTCGAGAGGTACAAGAGGTCTTAGTTCAGGAGGTATTACAGGAATAAAACCAAGCACCATCCATTCAGGTTTATTATCAACTTTACCTATCTCTTCTTTAAAAGCTTCTATCACTCTTAATCTTTTAAGCAGATCTGCTTTTTTCTGCTGAGAGGTTTCAACTTTTACTTTATCTCTTAATTCCCCCGATAACTCCGCAACATTAATATTTTTAAGTATTGATTTAACTGCATCGCCACCTATTCGAGCTACAAATTTATTCGGATCGGTATCATCCAGTTTATCGTTATCTGCAGGAAGAGAGTTTAATACTTCATAATACTGATCTTCCGAAATAAGATCTTTTTTACTTAAACCGGTAGTACCAGGATTTATAACTATGTAAGATTCATAGTAAATAACTTTTTCAAGTTCCTTAAGACTTAAGCCAATTATGTTTCCAATTTTTGATGGCTGAGCCCTGAAGAACCATATATGCACAACCGGTACAGCTAAAGAAATGTGTCCCATTCTTTCGCGGCGAACACTTTTTTGAGTTACTTCAACACCGCATCTATCGCAAATAATTCCTTTATACCTTATTCTTTTATATTTGCCGCAGTAGCATTCCCAATCGCGTGTTGGTCCAAATATTTTTTCGCAGAACAACCCATCTTTTTCCGGGCGGAACGATCTGTAATTTATTGTTTCCGGTTTTGTAACTTCGCCATAAGATCTAGACAATATATCATCGGGGCTAGCAAGACTAATAGTAATGCTATTAATATCCATCATTGCGTGTTCTTGAATTCTGTAAACCATTTTTTATCTCCTAATTTCTATGTGAAATAATTGTTCTTCGGTGTTAATTAACTGTTATATCAAGACCTAAACCCTGAAGCTCTTTAATTAACACATTGAACGATTCAGGAATATTTGGTTCCTGTAGGTTTTCACCTTTTACAATCGATTCGTATGCTTTTGCTCTACCAACCACGTCATCACTTTTAACTGTTAGAATTTCCTGAAGAATATGGGAAGCACCGTAACCTTCCAGTGCCCATACTTCCATTTCTCCAAATCTCT
>CAVVMV010000034.1:0-9813 GCA_963749485.1 uncultured Ignavibacteriales bacterium
TTATAATTGTAAAACAAATTTAATTGCAGAGCTTTTTAGTATAATCATTTTCTAAAAACATCTTTGAGCAATGTACTCAAAGTCATTTCCTTTTTTTATCTTGCACTAAAGAAAATTTTAATCTTCATATGCAAGAATTAGCTCCAATAGTATTATTTGTTTATAACAGACCGTGGCATACTGAACAAACAGTAAAATCATTAAAAGAAAATAAATTTGCTGCTGAAAGTGATTTAGTTATATATTCAGATAGTGCCAAATCAGAAAAAGATAAATATGCTGTAAAAAAAGTTAGAGATTTTGTAGAAAAAATCACTGGTTTCAAATCCATTCAAATAATAAAAAGAAAAGATAATTTTGGATTAGCAGGGTCAGTTATTTCAGGAATCAATGAAATATTTCAGAATTATAATAAAGCAATTGTAATAGAAGATGATATAGTCTCGTCTAAAAATTTTTTACACTTTATGAATGAGGCATTAAAAATTTATGAAGATGATGAGAGAATATTCTCAGTCTCCGGATATACATTCCCCATTAAAATTCCAAAGGATTATATCGATTCAACATTTATTTCATATCGTTCCTCTTCCTGGGGATGGGGAACATGGAAAGACCGGTGGCTAAAAGTTGATTGGGAAATAAAAGACTATGGTGAATTTATAAAAGATAAAAATGCACAAATGTTATTCAATCGAGGTGGTGAAGATCTAACTCCAATGCTCCATTCTCAGAAGAATTCAAAAATTGATTCCTGGGCAATCAGATGGGCTTATGCACATTTTAAAAATGATGCATATTGCGTATTTCCTGTTCACTCCAAAATTAAAAATATTGGAACAGATAGCAGCGGAACACACTCTGATACTTCAAGTAAATTTGATGTTATGATTGATTATGATGAGGAAAGCACGAGGTTTAATGAAGAGAACTTGCATTGGATAATGAATTGGTAAAAAAATTGCAAAAATTTAACCGTCCAAACTTATTTCGAAGAATTGTAAATCGTCTAAGATGGAACTAATTAATTTTAGAGTGCAATTATGAATTGTAAAATTTGTTCTGAAAAATCTGAAAATGTTTTTTCAGCAAGGATCTTGCATAAATATGATATTAATTATTATCATTGTTCAAATTGTGGATTTCTTCAAACGGAAGAGCCGTATTGGTTGAAAGAATCGTATGACTCAGCGATTGGTATCGAAGATACTGGATTAGTGAAAAGAAATTTTGCATTAGCTAAAACCACTTCAGTTATCATTAATTCTCTTTTTAACAAAAGAAGTGCTTTTCTTGATTATGCTGGCGGATATGGGATTTTTGTAAGATTAATGAGAGATATAGGTTTCGATTTTTACTGGAGCGATCCGTTTGCTAAAAATCTGGTAGCCAGAGGATTTGATTTTGTTGATAAGGAAAAGATAGAACTGACAACTGCTTTTGAGTGTTTTGAACATTTTAATAATCCGATAGCTGAAATCGAAAAAATGTTTAACATTTCAAATAATATTCTTTTCTCAACCAGGGTCTTTAACGGAAAGCCACCACAACCAGATAGTTGGTGGTATTACAGTTTAAATTCAGGACAACATGTATCTTTCTATTCGGTTAAAACACTCAAATTTATTGCGGATAAGTATAATTTATATTTGAATACTGATAATAAAAGTCTTCACTTGCTCTCAGAAAAGAAGATCAATAATACTTATTTCAACATGTTAAAAAAGATGAGCTCATTAGGATTGGCTGGCATTTTAAATTTGAGTTTGAAAAGTAAGACAGATCTTGACAATGAATTATTAAATTCGAAGAGATCTGAAAATAATCTCTCAAGTATTAGATTTCTTTTGTTTTAATTCTTGATATACTTCCAAAAATCTGTAATCATATTTTCGACTTCGAAAATAATTCATTCTTTCGATAGAGTTAGAGATATTTTTTTGTCTAAGGTTATCATCTGTTAGCATTTTTCTTATCAAAGAAACAAATTCATCAATACTATTCGGATCAAAAATAAAATTATCATTACCCATCGTATCTGGTAATGATGTAACATTTGAACAAATTACCGGGGAAGAATATCTCATTGCTTCGTATAAAGGTCCACTGCCCGCTTCATAAAGAGTTGGAATGACTACAAGAGAAGCAGTTCTGTATAAGCCGATCAAATCCTCTTCGGGAACAATTCCCAGGAACTTAACCCTTCCTTCCAGATTCAGCTTCTTAATCTCTTTCTCAATTGTTAAATGATGATCTGTTATATTACCTGTACAGATTAACTGTATATCCAAACCATCTTCGATTAACTTCGCTATTGCCTGAATTAAGTTGATGTGATTTTTATGTTTCCAGGTTGCGGCGGGATATAGAAGAAATCTTTTACTCAATACATATTTTTTACTTAGTGTTTCTTCTGAAGTAAATTTATCTGATAAAAACCAATCCTCTGAAAAAGGTGGTGGGCAGATTGAAATTTTAGATTCTTCAATTGAGAAGTGCTTTAACAAATCTTTTTTAATATGATCGAACGATACTATAATATGATCCGATTCATTTATTGCATTAATGTTATTTATCTTCCTGTGTAACTTTTGTGAAGCTGAAAAATATTCCGGGTAATGATATTCCTGGATATCATGCATTGTTATAATTACCGGAACATCAGCATTGTAAATTGGCGAATATTGAAAAGGTACATGAAGCAAATCAATTTGTGAAGATGTAATGTGCTTTCTATACGGATTTATCCTTAATGATAACTTTGATAAAAACTTTAAATGATGGGGTTTCTTATATCTATTCCGGTACAGAGCAACTGCATTTGAGAGCAGGTAGGAAATTGCAAACCTCGTATTAACAATAAAGTTTTTTCTATCTACAACTTTAAACTGAATTTTAGGGCTTTTAATAATTTTCTGAAAATATTCTTCCTGGTTGGACGAAATTATGAGATGAATTTTTTCTATTTCATCTGATTTGATGAGCAGCTTTAAGATGCCTATCGAGTATGTAAATATTCCGCCGGCTTTTAGTGAAGTGTGATGAATGTAGTAACCGATTTTCATTTAACAATCTGGAAAATTGCTGAGGTAAATAAAATACTAATCTAAACTTTTATAATAGATAAGGTTTGAATTCTTTTCATCAAATCCTTCTTGTTTAAACCCAAAAATCTCATAAATATTTTTTGCAATAATGTTTTCCGGATGAACCTTAAGCATAATTTTTTTAAGATTGTTAACCTTGCAATAAGTTATTGCATGCTGCAAAGTCAGCTTTGATAATCCCAGTCTTGAGAATTTATCTGATATCCAGACACCGTAGGAAGGAACTTCATACCCCTCATCAAATCCTCTCAGCATGTAAAAGCCTGCGAGGGTATCATTAATAAAAATTCCAAAGTATTTATCGTTTACTGCCTCGTCTATAATTTTTTTTATTGCATCTTCTTCGAATGAAAACGGTGTAAAATATTTTGTATGGTCCCTAGGTGCATTTAATATTAATGCCGAAAGGAATGAGGTGTGTTCTGATTGCAGTTCTTTTATCTCTATATTCTTATGCATGGCTGAAGAATATTTTTATTTGTTCAGAAATAAATTTCACATCACTTTCATTAAGTTCAGGATAACTCGGAAGGTTAATTCCTTTTAATGCTAAACTCTCTGCAACAGGAAAGGAAACACCTTCCTTATAATACATAGGCATTTTATGAGCAGGATGAAAAGCCGGTCTTGTTTCAATTCCTTTTTCTTTTAAAAAAACTCTCAAAGCATCCCTCTTATCAGCATCATTAACCATCACAGTGTACATCCAATAGGTATGAAAAACATCTTTTAATTCAATTGGTAACTGAAGCGGCAGATCACTCAATTGGTTGTTATACCAATTAGCAATTTTCCTTTTTCTTGAGATGATATCAGTTGCATTTTCAAGCTGTGCGCAGCCAATCGCTGCACAAATGTTTGTCATCCGGTAGTTGAAACCAATAATATCATGAAAATATTCTTTGCCGGCAGCCAATCCCTGTCCTTTTAATCTTAGAACCAGATCATAAAGTTCTTTGCTGTTGGTTGATACCATTCCACCTTCGCCGGTTGTAATTGTTTTGTTTCCAAAAAAACTGAAAGTGGAAATATCACCAAAAATTCCGGCAAATTTGTCCTTGTATTTACTCCCAAACGCTTCGGCTGTATCTTCAATAAGGAAAATATTATTTTCCTTGCATAACTTTACAAGTTCATCCATCTCGCAAATATCTCCATAAAGATGAACTGCCATTACAGCTTTTGTTTTAGATGTAATCTTCTTCTTTACATCATCAGGATCCATCTGCCATGTATCTTCTTTTGAGTCAACAAAAACAGGTGTGGCACCGGTATAATGAATTGCATTAACTGAGGCGATATAAGTAAAAGTTGGAACGATGACTTCATCACCTTTGCCAATTCCCAAAGCAAGTAAAGCAGCATGAAGAGCAACTGTTCCGTTACTTACAGCAGCAGAATATTTAATTCCAAGATATTCTGAAAAGCTTTCTTCAAACTGATTAATAAATTTGCCTTTAGATGAGATCCAGGTGGAATCGAGGCACTCCATCACGTATTTTCTTTCGTTGCCGGATAGTGAAGGTTGATATACCGGATACTTTAACTTCATAATAATTTTTTAATTGTTAATCTCATAACTCTAATCCCGGTTAACTCTTTCAAGTCTGGAAAATATTTGAAATGTTTAAAAATATAGTATGAATCTTGAACGGTTTCCCGGTAATCTGAATTTTCTCATCTCGTTTTGTATTCATAATAAAAACCGTTTGTTAATTTCGAACACTTTTGTCTCTACAATTTAACTATTGTTAACTTAATTTTTGATGTCAACCAAATATGGATTGGTAGTTAATCGAATTATTTCATATCCTTCATCTACCAGAAATTTTGGATTAATATCTATTTTGAAAATAATTGAAACCAAAAAAGTTGGTGGGAATAATCGAAACTTCCATAGAAAATCTCTAAGAAAGATTTGATTTTTAATTTTATTTAAAACCTTATCATCTTTTTCTTTGAACTCTATCCCTAACCCGTCTCTATAGTAATCATTTAAGTATTTAAATGCGATATGTTGAAGATTTAATCCTAAAGCTATTTTTTCTATTTCTCTTTTAGACATGGGATATTTATAATTACCAGAAGGTTCATATAGATCGTGCGTTCTGCCTTTAAGTTTTTTTAGCAGCCAGTTTCCAAATTTTTCAACTGGGGAGGCATTTATAAATCTGTCATAAGGTTCTATTAATATAATTCCAACTTTACTTACTCTTAGTATCTCGTATAAACCTATATAAGGTCTGGGCAAATGATGAAATGTTTCTTTGCACAGCACAAAATCAAATGATTCATCATCAAAAGATAATGATTCAACATTTTCTCTGGAGTAGTTTTCAATATATCCGATCTCCTTGCCTTTCTTTAAAAAATTATCATCTATATCGGTAGCAACAGCTTTATGTCCTTTTGACTGTATATATTGAGCATCGGTACCATAATAGAAATCACCAACCGTAAGCCATTCGGATTTGGGATACATTTTTAATAATGGATCAATACATTTATACAATCTTTCGTATCTCCATCGATTAATTGTATTATGGTTTAACATCGTCTCACATCTATCCTCGGGATAATTTCGAAGATGATCAATCTGATGCTGATAACTTTTATTATGTGAATCCATTTAGCTTAACCTTCATTAGGTTATTGAATACAAGGCTAGTCGTTTTACTTCGTTATAAGTTTTATATTATAAAATTAATAACACATACTACAAAGTGTCCAATATTTTTCCAAAATTGATAGTAATTTTTTTCCTTTCAAATCCTTTTACAAATTCTTTCTTCGTCTTGAGTGATGAATAACTTCTAAAAAATTGCTCCCCATCTTCATCATAACAAAACATCATTCCCGCATTTGATTCTTCAAGTATCCTTTTCACTTCTTCGTTGTTATCTCCGTAATGCAATAATTGGTTTTCCCAGCTCTCAGGTACTCAAATAATTTACCCGGAACATGTCTTGGTTCAGTTGCACAGACAAGAAGGAAATCAGCGTTGCATACTTCTGTTAGCATTTTTTGGTAGGGAAGAAATCCCAAATAATCTGTGTATGGATCTAACCCGGCTGATGAAATTGATTTTACTATTTCATTATCAACTGTTCCGATAAATTTTAATCTTATCGGATTTCCGTTATCAATTTCTTTTTTAACCTGCTGCCAGAGTTTAACCGGGTTCTGGTATGAAAATAAGTTTCCTGCATGAACCAAGACTTTTTCGTCGCTAGTATTTTCTTTCAATTCAATATCGTTAAAATCTTCTTCGCTGTAACCCCAGTATAAAACGTGCGCTTTATTTTTTAAAAACGGATATTTTTTTTGATAATCTTCCTTCATCGTTTCTGTTACAAAAACTGCAGATGCAGCATTTTGTAAAACCGATTTTTCCAAACGATTATCTATTTTAAGCGTTATGCTGTTTCGCTTAAAATTTTGATAGTAAGCTATATCAACCCAGGGATCAATAAATACAGGTATATGTGGCAGATTGTATTTAACCGAAAGTTTCTTCCCGATTAAGTGCGCTGTATGAGGAGGACCAACTGAAACAATCGCATCAATTTTTTCATCAGTAATAAAATTTGCAGTTCCCTTAACGGCAGGGAAGTACCATCCAATCCTTGCATCGGGTATGAACAGGTTCATTCTTATCCAGATGGAGAGACGATGAGCCAGACCTTTACTTTTTGTAGAAATAGTTTCGGAAGCAATAAGTTTAGAATCTTTTTCTTTACCTGTAAATTTTTTATAAAGATTAAAAGGTTCAAATGCTTTTGTTTTTATTACTTTTAGATCTTCAGAAATTTGTTTTAGGAAGGTTTCATCTTTATCTGAAAAAGTATCATCCTCTACAGTTAAAACAACCGGTTGCCAGCCAAACTCAGGCAGATGCTTAATTATTTTAAGAGGCCATTGCAACGATGCTTTGCCAGAAGGAGGCCAGTAGTATGTTATAAATAAAACTTTCTTCATTTATTTAATCTGTACTTTTTCACCAACAAACTTTATTACCGAAGCATCTCCTTTATGTTTATCTCCTTCATCTAACAAAACAGTTTCTTTCTTGAGCAGATGAATTTTAAGAGCTTTAAAATCGTATTCTAATTCTTCTTTTGAATAAAGCATCTCCTCGCTCTGTGGTCCACCTGAACTTTTCCCTAGCTGCTCCTTTTCAAATGCTTCTAAAATGATAAGCCCGGTATTTTTTAAAGAATTTACAATTCGCTTATGAACAACTTTTCTTGAACCAGGTTTTAGGTGAATGAAAATTAAACCAATTAGCATCATAGCAATTTTCCCGGGGAATAAAATCTGTAAGGTTACTTATTGTGTAATTTATATTAACATTATTTTTTTTGGCTAACTTTAATGCTTTTTCTTTTGCAGTTTGGCTAAAATCTACAGCATCAACTTCCCATCCTTTAATTGCTGCATAGACCGAGTTTCTTCCTTCACCTTCACCAAGCAAAAGTAATCTGCCCGGTTTTAGCTTATCAATTTGTTCTTTGAAAAACTTGTTGGGATTTTTCCCGTAAATATATTTATCTGTTGAAAATCGTTCATTCCAGAACTCATTGGCAAATTTAGACATTATGCTCAGTCTTGGTTATTAAATAATAATCAAATTTAGGAATAATGATCTCTATTTGGAAACAGATTCAAATTTCAAGAACTACGAGGTTAAGTTAAAAGTTATACATTGATTAACTATACAGAAATTGTATTGTTATATAGATATATTTGTAATGTTAGAACAAATTAATTATAAAAGTTATGGTATTAACATTGGAAAACCTTGATAAATTTATTGTGGTGGGCGACAGGGTTTTAGTAAAACCAGAGGAAGAAAGCAATAAGACTTCCACCGGGTTATACCTTCCGGCAGGAGTAAAAGAGAAAGAGAAAGTACAGAGCGGTTATGTTATTAAAGTTGGACCGGGTTATGCAACAGCAGCGCAAGTGGAGGACGAACCCTGGAAAGAAACTAATGAACCGGTTAAATATATTCCGCTTCAGACGAAGCAGGGTGACCTGGCAATATTCCTTAAAAACGAAGCTTTTGAAATTGAATTTGAAAGAGAGAAATATTTAATAGTCCCGCAGTCGGCAATACTTTTACTTATCCGTAACGAAGACTTTTCAGTATAGTCAGAATTTTTACAATTACAAGTAACTATTAACTCATTTTTCTTCACTATTTCAAAGTAAGCACAAGCAGCGCAAATATAAACGAGAGAGTAATCATCCACTTAGTTAAATGAATTATACCTTTCCCGCTTGTAGTAATTTTGCCTGCAGACTGCTCCAGGTTATATGTTCCCCCTTTGTTAATTAATTGAGACATCAACCTTACCTCCTTGTTAGTTAATTAGCAGCATCTCGTTTTTATAGAAGCAAGTTTTGTGCTATAATCTGAAGGAGGATAATGTTTAGAATTTTAACTGCTTTTTAATTTTTTGTTTAGGTGTAAAAAAGAATGGCGACACCACTGACGACTTGTACGACATCATCATTTAGAATTTCAATATTGCATTAGAGAAGTAAAGAGATAGGGAGGATGAAAATCCTGATAGGAATTTAAAGTGATGTATCTAAATAGTTGGCCTTAAAGTAAAAAAGGCTGAGACACTACTCAGCCTCTTTGAATATTCTTTGTTTTTAACATTTATTCTAACCAGGTAACAACTTTATAATATTTAGTTTTGGGAAAGAACGGAGGTACTGTTTTATTAAATCTTTCATCAAACTTATGAACATAACTATAGCCATGAGTTGGTACATATGCACTTCCATTCCAGGCATATGTAGCTGTTGCTCTTACTTGTTGACCAATTACACCACCAATAATATTCATATTATTAGCGGTAGGATAACTTGCATAGTCCTCAATAACTAAACCATCCTGCTGAGAATACATTGAAGCGTGTATATCCAAATTCCCAGTGGTGAGATTAAAATCTACCTGAACATTCTTTTCAGCAATTAAACCAAGCATATCAGTTGAAGTAGGATCTGATAACGGATTTTTATTATATCTAATATCATCTGTTATATGTATCATTCCTGCACTTGTACTACCTTTTGTAGATGCAACTATTGAAACCTGCCCATTTAACGTACCTTCAATAAATACGTTACCTTTTTCAACATAGATTACACCGTTAGGTGCCAAAGTTGTTAAAGGTTCATTTATCACAGGTGACCATCCTGCATTATTTATATTACTGCTGTAATCAACAGTACCATCATTATTTAGTACAAATTTTGTATCAATTATATAATTGTTACCCGTGGTATCATAAAATATTTTTCCACCATTAAAGGCTGCTTGCTTTATTATTGAAGTATCAAATTCAAGTGGGATAAATAAGCCTTCCTGCAATCCACCATGAAATTCAGGATTATCAGTACCATTATTATGATAAAGTTTAACTCCGTTTTTTGTTGTAGTGTATCCAAGAAAAACAGGATCACCATAACACTTTAAATAATCGTTAGTGTGGAATGGACCTGAAAAGGTATCACCGGTAGCAGCCCAGGCACCCATTAAATTATAAAAGTTACCATACTGTGCGAAATTTTTAGGTGCTAAGAGAACAATAACAGTATCCTGGTAACCATCATATTCTCCAATCGATGTTATGAGTTTATTTTCCACACCAATTGAATCAACAGTTACATCAAGAGAACCATTATCAAG
>CAVVMV010000035.1:0-16957 GCA_963749485.1 uncultured Ignavibacteriales bacterium
GAGTAACAAAAACAACCGGGCGAAGTTCTTCCGGTAGCTTCAGGTAATCACTTAGCTGTTCCGGAACTTTTATTCCAAGCAATCTTTGGAACTTACAGATCAAACTTGTCATCCCTGAGCCCGCAGTGATAATTACATCATCTTTCCCTGCGTTACAATGTTTTTTAATAATATTGTGCGCTTCGTGATAGGCACGAGTCATCGAAGTACCAGTAGCACTCGATTCTGAATGGGTATTACCAACAAGCGGACCAAAATCATTACTTATTTTTTGTTCAATCGATTTATATAATCTTCCACTGGCTATCCAGTCGGTATATACAATTTTCTTTTTACCATATGGAGTAGCAATGGTTTTATTATAACCGATTATTTTTTCGCGGAAAGGTGTAAAATATTTCTCAAGGTTTTTCATGTGAACCATTTATTTATTTAATCTTTTCGTGGTATGAATATAATAAATTGAGAGAAGCAATTCATCCTTCTAATTTTATACGGAGCAGAAAAAAAATTGTCCGATATCTACTGATTTTTTCATCGCCAATTTTGTAACTTCGTACAGTTTTAGTTAAAATTTTAAACGAAATGAAATATATAATTGGTATAGACGGCGGGGGAACAAAATCCGAATGCGCGGTTGCAGATCTTTCAGGCAAAATTCTTCACAGTAATTTGGGGAAACCTTCAAACTTTTTGGCAATAGGAATTGATGCTGCAGTTGAAAACCTTTTTGAATTAATTGAAGGCAGCTTGTTTAAAATTGAAGCAGATTTTACTGATGTAAAAGCAATTGTGATAGGAACCGCAGGTGCAGGAAGGGAGGAAGATGCAAGATTACTGGAATCATCTTTCAATAAATTATGCTTCAAAGGAAGGAATTCATATAAATTCTGTTAAAGTTGTTAGTGATTCACGAATTGCCATGGAAGGTGCTTTCAGAGGAAAACCGGGTTGTATATTAATTGCCGGAACCGGTTCTATTCTTTTTGCAAAAGATAAAAATGGTTTAATGCACCGTAACGGTGGATTTGGGAGAATGATAGGTGATGAAGGAAGTGGTTATTCTATTGGCAGAAAAGGATTAGCTGTTGTTGCTAAAGAGCTCGATGGAAGAGGTAAATCTACTTTAATAACTAAAATGTTAAATAAAAAGTACAGCATTTCTTCTGCCTCCGATTTAATTATTAATGTTTACAAAAATAATTTTGATATTGCTTCTATGGCAGAGATCGTACTTGCAGCAGCGGATAAAAATGATGCAACAGCTTTGCAAATCTTAAATGAAGAAGCTGATGAACTTCTGCTTCATATAAATGCGATGATGAAGAAAATGAAAGTAAAAAAACTGGATATAGCTTTTTCAGGGAGCTTAATCGCAAATAAAAATATTTATTCCGATTTGCTAAGAAAAAAAATTGATGATAAATATTCTTCTGTTAAAATCATAGAACCTGACAACACCCCTGTTATAGGCGCTATTCTGCTTGCTAAGGAATTGTTGAATGTTTAAAAAGGAAACCCGCAATCCCTGGGCATGGATACCTTCAATATACCTGGCAGAAGGACTTCCCTACGTAGTTGTGATGTACGTTTCTGTTATAATGTACAAGCGGCTGGGAATTTCCAACACTGAAATAGCATTGTATACAAGCTGGCTTTACTTGCCATGGGTAATAAAACCACTGTGGAGTCCCTTTGTTGATCTATTAAAAACAAAACGTACATGGATTATTATCAGCCAGTTATTTATAGGTGCAGGATTGGCTGGAGTTGCATTTACTATTCCTGTTGCAGAATTTTTTCAGTACACTTTGGCTTTTTTCTGGTTGATGGCTTTTAGCTCTGCAACTTATGATATTGCCGCTGATGGTTTTTACATGCTCGGATTATCAAAACACCACCAGGCATTATTTGTTGGAATAAGATCTACGTTTTACAGGATCGCTTTCATTTTTGGACAGGGTTTGTTAGTCATTCTCGCAGGACAATTAGAAGAAAGCAGTGGTGATATTGCTTATGCGTGGACAATAGTTTTTTTTATAACCAGCGGTTTGTTCATTCTTTTTTTAGTTTATCACTTCATAGTCTTACCCCATCCAAAAGCTGATAGCAAAAGAAGTGATGTTACAGCTGGAACGTTTAATTAATAATTTTATAGAAACTTTTGTTGATTTCTTTAAGAAGAAAAGTATTTTACTAATTCTAGGATTTATTTTACTCTACCGGTTTGGGGAAGCACAGCTCGTAAAACTTGCTTCACCATTTCTTCTCGATCCAATTGAATCAGGCGGTTTAGCATTATCAACCAGCCAGGTTGGATTTGTTTACGGTACGGTAGGCGTAATTGCTTTATCGGTGGGTGGAATTTTAGGTGGTTTTGCTGCGGCTAAAAAAGGATTGAAATTCTGGATTTGGTGGATGCTGATCGCAATAAATATTCCTAATCTTGTATATGTTTATCTTGCCTTTACACAAACGACAAATTTTTTATTAATAAACGCTGCTGTCGCAGTAGAGCAGTTTGGTTATGGATTCGGGTTTACTGCTTTTATACTATATTTAATTTACATTTCCGAGGGAAAGTTTAAAACTGCACACTATGCTATTGCAACCGGTTTTATGGCGCTGGGAATGATGCTGCCCGGAATGATAAGCGGCTGGATACAGGAGCAAATTGGTTACCAACAATTTTTTATCTGGGTATGTATATCAACAATACCAGCTTTTATAATTACTAAATTTGTTCCAATCGATCCGGAATTTGGTAAAAAAACTTCTGAAGATAAGAATTAAATGAAAAAGATATTTTTAATTTTAACTCTTCTTACTTTAATCGCGGTAATTGCTGTTTGTAATAATTCAAACGAGGAAAAATCTAGCTCTTACATCTGGGAATAAGTTTGAGAAAATAGATTCAGTTATAGTGCACGCAATTAATGATAGTGCTTTTCCAGGAGCGGTTGTTCTCGTTTCAAAATATGGTGAAGTTGTTTATGAAAAAGGATTCGGGAATTTTACTTATGATAAGATTTCTCCAGAAGTTAGCCCAAACACAATTTACGATATTGCTTCGCTTACCAAGGTTATTGCTACTACAACAGCAGCAATGATTTTTATCGACAGGAATTTATTTAAGCTTGATGAACCGGTTTCTAAATACATTCCTGAATTTTCTGAAAATGGTAAAGAAAATATTTTAATTAAAAACCTACTGCTTCATAACAGCGGTTTACCGGCGTGGAAAAAGTTCTATGATAAAAACCTTGACGCGGATTCAATCATTAAAAATATTTATGCAATCGAACCTGATTATCCTGCTGGAACAAAAACAGTTTATTCTGATTTAGGAATCATAGTTCTTGGTAAAATAATAGAAGCAGTTACGAAGAAAAAATTAGATAAGTTTTGTAACGAGGAAATATTTATTCCTTTAATGATGAATAGCACTTTTTTCAATCCACCTGATTCTGTTAAATATAGAATTCCTCCCACCGAATTTGATAAGTACTGGCGCAATAAATTAATTCAAGGAGAAGTACATGATGAAACCTCCTCATTGCTTGGAGGAGTTGCGGGACATGCAGGATTATTTTCAACAGCAAAAGATTTAAGCAATTTATTGCCAACTGCTTTTAGATGAGGGTAAAATCAATGGAGATCAATTTATCAAAGCGAAACAATAATACTTTTTACTCGAAGATATTCTTCGCAAAGCACCCGCGCTCTTGGTTGGGATACCAAATCTGAAATAAAATCTTCGGCTGGCAGCAAGTTTGGTAAATAAATCTTTTGGGCATACAGGTTTTACGGGAACTTCAATATGGATTGATCCGGAAAGAAAATTATTTGTTGTATTTTTAGCAAACAGGGTTTATCCTTCCAGGGAGAATAAAAAAATTATTAGTGTTAGACCAAAACTGCATGATGCAGTAATCGATGCAACTGATTGAGGGTGAACTTCTTCTTAAAAAATCTTAGAACTGAGTAATCATTAATTAAATGAAAAATAAAAGGATAGTTAATAACATTCTTATTGGTAGTGTAATATTCTTAGCGATAATAATATTCCCCCGAAGATAACTTCTTTTGAAAATATTAACAGTTACGATAAAAAGTATCCATCAGTTTTCAACCTTACAGAAAAAGATAAAGAATGGATTGAGAAAAAATTAAATGAAATGTCTTTGAATGAAAAATGTGCGCAGATGATAATGCCAGCTGTCTATAGAAATGACTTGGATCGCGGATCGACTGGTTATGATGAAATAGCATCACTCGTAAAGGAACAAAAAATTGGAGGATTAATATTATATCAAGGTGAATTAGTGGAGCAGGCAGAGTTTATAAATGATTTGCAAAGATTAGCCGATATTCCATTGCTGATTGCTTCAGATTTTGAACGAGGTTTGGGCACAAGGGTTGATAATGCGATTGAATTTCCTCACGCTATGGCTATTGGTTCTGCTAATAACGAATCTTATGCATACGAAATGGGAAAGGCAATTTCTATCGAAAGTCGCTTGCTTGGTGTTCACTGGAACTTTGCACCTGTTGCAGATATTAACAACAATCCCTTTAATCCAATCATAAACATCAGGTCATTTTCAGAAAATAAGTATGAAGTTGCAAAATTTGTTACCGCGTTTATCAAAGGAGCCAAAGAAGAGAGAACATTAACAACAGTTAAACATTTTCCGGGGCATGGTAATACCACAATTGATTCTCACCTTGACCTTCCAAAAATAAATGGCAGTAAAATTGATTTATTAAATAATGAATTGTATCCTTTTATAAAAGCAATTGAATCCAAAGTTCATTCAGTTATGGTTGGTCACCTCGATGTTCCCTCACTCAATTTTATAGAGGGAGTTCCGGCAACTTTATCAGAATCGATTATCGATTATCTTCTAAAAAATGAACTTGGTTTCGACGGATTGATAATTACCGATGCGATGATAATGGAAGCCATCACAAAGTATTATTCAACAGAAGAAGCTGTTGTTCTTGCGGTAAAAGCCGGTAATGATGTTATTCTTTCCCCTCCGGATGATGAAACTGCAATTACTGCACTCAGCCTTGCTGTGTATTCCGGGGAAATAAATATTAACAGAATTGATGAAAGTGTTAGAAAAATTCTCGCTGCAAAAAGATGGCTGAAAATAGAACAGAATAAGTATTCCGATATTGAGAAAATTAAACAGTCAATTAATATTAAGGAACATGAAATCCTTGCAAAACAAATTGCTGAAAACTCAATCACATTATTAAAAAATGATAATGATTTACTTCCATTAAACTTGAACGAATACAAAAATATTTTTTGCGTTACTCTTACTGATAAAATGGGTTCGGAAAGAGTAAGTTATTTTCAGGGAATTTTTGAGGACCGCTTTGGCGAAATTAATTCTGCCTTACTAACTAAAAAAAATAAGAGGAAAGAATATAATAACCTTCTTAAGATGGTTAAGGATTCTGATCTTATAATCCTTTCTACCTTTTTAGATGTGAAGACATACCAGGGACCAATTAATCTGGCAGCTGAGCAAACGGATTTTATCGCTGGCGTTTTACGCTCCGGTGTACCAACAGTTCTAATAAGTTTTAAAAATCCATACCTGCTTTACCTTTTTTCCGAAGCAAGCACTTATCTTAATTCGTTCAGTTATTCGCGTGTATCTCAAAGAGCAATGCTAAGAGCAATACTTGGTGAAATTGATATTAAAGGAACGCTGCCGATTACAATACCGGAAACTGAGATTGGATTTAGAAACGGATTGGAATTGCAAAAATTTCTTTACACAACTATTGAAGTTGAAAGTGAAAGCAAGATTGATTTAAATAAGGTTGATGGGAAAATAAATTCTATGTTGAAAGAGAATCTTTTTCCTGGGGTCGTCGTGTGCGTTGGAAGTAAAGATAAAATAATATATCAAAATGCTGTTGGCAATTCCGTTTTTGGAAATAATACTTACAAGCTGAAGAAGGATGATGTTTTTAAAATAGGTTCGTTAACGAGTTTTACAGCAACTACTCAAGCCATCATGATGCTGGTTGATAGTGGAAAGATTAAACTTGATGAACCGGCGTATTATTATCTTCCTCAATTTAATGATGAAGAAAAACGAAAAATTACTATTGGACATTTATTATCGCATACATCTGGTTTTGCTGTCAGTTTAAAAGAATTAAATCCTGTGTGGAATAAAGATCAGCTTGTTAATAATATTTTTGAAGAAGATATTATTAATTCGTCTGGAGCAGAACAAAATTACAGCATTTTTAATTTAGTAACTCTTCAAAAAATAATTGAATCAATTACCGGCAAAGATATTAATGCTTACATTACTGAAATTTTTTATTCAAATATTGGAATGAAAAACACAAGCTTCCATCCTGTTCCGGATTCACTAAAACTCTTTTTTACTTCTCCAGCTGAAAATAATTCACTTTACACTTCTGTAAAAACCTACAGTGATGTAATGCTGGAAATAATGGATGGTGTTTCCGGTTTTAGCGGTTTACATTCTACAGCATACGACCTTGCAATCTTTTCGCAAATGTTATTGCAAAAAGGTTATTACGACGACACACAATATTTAAAGGCAAAAACAGTTTTAAACTGGTTAGCTTTAGAGGAAAACAAAATTCAAATAGGAATGCGCACACAACCTTACACTACGATGAATGGCAATCATAATTATATTCCCGGAAAGGGATTTATGTTTGTTGATCCTCAAGGATCTGCAATTATGATAGATATGGAAAAACAAATATTTTTAATCGTGCTCAGTGATCCTGGTATTCGTAACCCCGCAAACAATAGTTTTATTGAGCTGGTAAATGATTTAATAGAATTTATTAATAGCGAAATCAATTAGGTTTGTACATGAAAATTGCACTCATCCAACAAAAAGCTTTAAAAGATATTAAGGCAAATTTTAGTAACGGAATTACCGCAGTAAAAGAAGCTGCAAGTAATGGTTCGAAAATTATTTGTTTTTCAGAACTTGCTTTTACTCCGTTTTATCCCCAAAAACCTGCTGGAGATAACAATTTAAACCTTGCAGAAACCATTCCCGGGGCTACAACAGATATCTTTACACAACTGGCGAAGGAATTGGGTGTTGTTATTATATTAAATCTTTATGAAAAAGAAAATAATAAAACCTACGATTCATCTCCTGTAATAGATGTTGATGGAAAAATTTTAGGTGTAACTCGTATGATTCACATTACAGATTATAAATGTTTTCACGAAAAAGGATATTACTCACCCGGTAACAACGGTGCGCCCGTTTACAATACTAAATTTGGTAAAATTGGAGTTGCAATCTGCTACGACAGGCATTATCCGGAATATATGCGTGCACTTGCAATAAAAGGAGCAGAAATTGTTTTTATTCCTCAAGCCGGAGCAGTCGGTGAATGGCCGGAAGGACTTTATGAAGCTGAACTAAGAGTTGCTGCATTTCAGAATGGTTATTATACCGCTTTATGTAACAGGATTGGGAAAGAAGAATGTTTAAGCTTTGCTGGCGAATCTTTTGTTTGTGATCCTGCGGGAAATGTTGTTACAAAAGCAAATACAGGAACAGAAGAAATTTTGTACTGTGATGTTGATTTGGAGGAAATTAATAAATCTCACGCTAAAAAACTTTTCCTTAAAGATAGAAGACCAGAACTTTATTCTGATTGGTTAAAAAATTAATACTTTTATATTATTTTGAAATATAACTGGATATTGGCGAATTGAAAGTGCCGTTAAATCAATATTAAATTAAAAAGAAGAAAAAATTTATACATGAAATCAATAGAAGAAAAAATTGTATCCAAATATTTTGACAAATTTGATAAAAATATTACCGAGTGGATGGGTAAATATGGACTGCTCATCCTGAGAGTTTGCCTTGGAATTATCTTTTTGTGGTTTGGTGTTCTTAAATTTTTCAAAGGATTAAGTCCTGCCGAAGAGCTTGTTAGAAATACTATTTATTTCATGGATCCGGATATTTTTATACCCATACTTGCGCTTTGGGAATCTATCATAGGACTTGGTTTAATAACAGGGAAATATATGCGATTAACTCTATTGCTTCTTTTTCTTCAAATGCCCGGAACTGCATTGCCGTTGATTATTTTGCCTGAAAAAGTCTGGACGATTTTTCCTTACGGCTTAACCTTAGAGGGGCAGTACATTATTAAAAATTTGGTGTTGATCAGTGCGGGATTGGTTTTGGGTGCAACTGTGAGAGGCGGAAAACTGGTTTCATTCTTAAAGGAATAGTGAACATAAATAGAATTCAATAATTATTATCTATAATCTTACTTCTCCACTCATCAAAAACCTTTGTTAAATCTTTGGAATTCTTAAAAACTATGATTTAATTTATTACGATTTCTAAATTAATTTCTCATACATTCATGCAAGACATGCACTCATACTTCCCCGGCGAGATTACAAATCAAAATTTCAATTAAATAAAAGAGATAATTTTATGAAAAAGTTAATTACCACTTTCGTTTTCAGTTTATTGTTTCTCTTCTCATCAACAATAACAGCGCAAAATAATTCTGAACCCGATTCACTTAAAAATATTTCTTTGGCAGGTTTATCTTTTAGAAGCATTGGCCCTGCAATAACAGGTGGAAGAACAATAGATATTGCAGTTAATCCATTCGATCACAGTGAATATTTTATTGCATCAGGTCACGGCTCGTTATGGAAAACAACTAACAGCGGTATAACCTTTTCCCCGGTTTTTGATGGTAATAAATCTTACGCAATCGGTTCGGTTGAGATTGATCCAACTAATCCAAATATAATATGGGTAGGAACAGGTGAAAATAAAAATCAGAACAATGTTATTTACGGCGATGGAATTTACAAAAGTGAGGATGGTGGAAAAAGCTGGAAGAATATGGGATTGAAAACCTCGGAACACGTTAGCGGAATTGCAATCGATCCAAACAACTCAAATATAGTTTATACTGCAGCAATGGGTTCACTTAAGAAATGCTGGAGGTGAAAGAGGAATATTCAAAACAACTGATGGCGGCAAAACCTGGGAACAGGTTTTAGAAATAAATGAATACACCGGCTGCTACGAAGTTCATATGGATCCGAGATATTCAAATATTTTATACGCAACTGCACATCAGCGAATGAGAAATTTATACACAGGAGTTTACGGCGGACCGGAAAGCGGAATTTACAGAACCACAGACAGCGGTGAAACCTGGGAAAAGATGAAAGGCGGTTTGCCATCAGAAGATGTAGGAAGAATTGGAATGGCAATATCTCCTGTTAATCCCGATATACTTTATGCAATTATTGAAGCAACGGAAGATGATAAAGGAATTTACAGAAGCACTGATCGCGGAGTAAGCTGGACAAAGCAGAACAGTTATATTTCATCATACCCATTCTATTTTCAAAAACTTATATTGTGATACAAAAGATGTTAACCGCGTTTACAGCGATGATGTTTTTATACAGGTTACAAATGATGGCGGAAAAACGTGGAGCAATCTTGGTGATGATAAAAAGCACGTTGATAATCATGCATTGTGGATTGATCCTGATAATAATGAACACATTATTGCAGGCTGTGATGGAGGTGTTTATGAAACTTATGATAAAGGTAAGAACTGGGATTTTAAAGCTAACATTCCAATCACAGAAATTTATAAAGTAACAACAGATAATGCTGAACCATTTTACAATGTTTACATCGGAACGCAGGATAACAACAGTTTGGGCGGTCCTTCCAGAACAATCAATTCTGCCGGAATAATGAACCAGGATTGGTATTTTACAAATGGAGGTGATGGTTTTGAAACACAGGTTGATTGGAAAGATCCGAATATAATTTATTCTCAATCACAGTTCGGTGGATTGGTTCGGTTTGATAAAAAGAGTGGTGAAAATCTCTTCATCCAACCGCAGGATTTTGCTGATACAGCTTACCGATTTGATTGGGATGCAGGATTTATAATTTCGAATCACGATAATAAAAGATTATACTTTGGCGGCAATAAACTTTTGCGGAGCGATGATCAGGGAAGTACGTGGATTGAGATTAGTCCTGATCTTACACGCGGAGTTCCAAAAGAGATGCAAAAACTTATGGGGCAAAGCTGGAGTATTGATCAGCTTGCACGCAAAGGTTCAATGGCACAAATTGTAACTATTGCAGAATCTATCTATTGATGAAAATATTTTATTTGTTGGTTCGGGTGATGGTTTAATTCATTTTACAACTGATGGAGGAACTAACTGGCAAAGATCATCTGTTCCCGGTTTACCTGAGTATGCAAGAATTCATCACATAATTGCTTCACGATTTGATAAACTGATCGCTTACGCTGCTTGCCATAATTATGTTGGCGGCGATCGCAAACCATATCTCTATAAAACTACTGATGGCGGAAAAACATGGTTTTCAATAAACAGTAATCTTCCCGAAGAAGGAAGTACTTATTCAATTGCAGAAGATCATGTTGAAAAAAATCTACTTTTTGTAGGAACTCAGTTTGGAGTTTACTTTACAAACAACGGCGGTGATGAATGGATTCCATTTAAAAACGGAATGCCACCAGCAACAGTAATGGATCTGGATATTCAGCGGAGAGAAAATGATCTTGTTGTTTCAACTTTTGGAAGAGGAGTTTACATTTTTGATGATTATACACCGTTGCGTTACTTATCAAAAGAAACATTAAAGAAAGATGCTGAGATTTTTCCAATAAAAGATGCACAGATGTTTATTCCTGCAAATCCATTTGGATTTAGAGGAGTTGGTTTCCAGGGTGCAAGTTTTTATGCAGCACCAAATCCTGAAGTGGGTGCAGTATTTACTTATTACCTGAAAGATGAAATTAAATCACTGAAAGAAAAAAGAAGAGATGAAGAAAAAGAAAAACAAAAAAACGGTGAAGAAATTAAATATCCTGTTTATGAAACTTTAATGAAAGAACAGGAAGAAGCTGATGCCTATTTGCTTTTTACAATTACTGATGAGCAAGGAAATGTTGTAAGAAAAATTAAAAACCGATCCTAAAAAAGGAGTGAACAGAATTGTTTGGAATTTCAGGTATAATACTTTTAATCCAATTTCGCTTAAACCTTTTGATGATTCGGTTCCGTGGAATGAACCTGACAGAGGTTATATGGTTGTGCCCGGCAATTATAATGTTTCGCTTCAGTAAATTTGAAGATGGAGTGTTTACAGAATTAGTTGCACCAAAAGAGTTTAGCTGCATACCTTTAAATATTACAAGCTTACCTGCAGAAGATAAACTTGCATTAGATGTTTTTAATAAAAAAGTTGCAGAATTAACCAGAGCAGTTACAGGAGCAGATGCTTACAGAAAAGAGTTGGTTGATAAACTTTCTTACCTGAAAAAAGCAGTGCTTGAAGCTGCAGATGTGCCAGGAGATACATATAACAAAATTTTAACTGCAGAACTAAACCTGAAAGAACTTAACCGCCAATTAAATGGCGATGGATTGCGAAGAAGGTATGAAGGAGCGTCTCCAAGTTCTATTAAAAGACCGGGTTGATTTGATAACTGCTGCATTGTGGAATACAACCGCTGCACCGACAAATACATTTATAAAATCTTACGATGATGCAGCAAGTAAGTTTGATGATGTGTTAGTATTTCTTAAAGTCTATAGATGATGAAATTAAACAAATTGAATCAATTTTAGAAGAAACACGGTGCACCTTACACACCGGGAAGATTTCCTGAGTGGAAGAAAAAATAAGTCTTCTGAATAAATAAACATATATCAAATGAGATTATGAAACTATTAATGATTTACATGAGAAAGTTCTCATTCAATCCAACCATAAAAACTCTTGAGACAATGCCTGATCATATTGGAAAAAAGGAATATGAAAATGTTCAGGCAGCATTTATTCAGGTTGAAAAAGAAGACGAGGAAAACAAAACTGCGATAAAGAGAAAATTATTAAAAAATCTTAAATGGATCGCTGGTAAAAACAATACAAAGCATATTATTTTACACTCATTTGCACATTTATCGGAAAGTAGAGCAGAGCCGGAATTTACTAAAATTATTTTTGATGATATTGATGAAAGATTAACAAGTTCAGGTTTCCAGGTTGAGCAAACACCTTTCGGTTATTTTTTAGATTTACAAATCGATGCCCCGGGATATTCACTTGCAAGGGTTTTTAAGGACTTATAAGTAGTGAAAAGTGGGGGTAATAAAATTGTATTTACAAGGATTCTACCTCATTGTTATCCTTCCGCCGTGTTAATTTTAATTCCAATATTTTCGTAAACTCATCTCTAAAATTTTATTTACTTCATTAAGAGCATTTTTTAGTAGAAGTAAAATTGCCTGCTTGTAACTACGCTATAATTAGTCTACCTTAAGGACGTCCTGCAGAAGAAAATTAAGATAAAAGTGAACTTCACAAAAAACCTCATCATCTAGTCCTAACTTTTTATACAGTGTCAGTCAAACCGGTACAGAATATCCTTCCTGCGTACAGGAAAGTTCATTGTCTGCAGCCGGGTTATCACAATCAAATTTATAAGGAGAACAAAATGAATATCTATGTAGGCAACTTAGCCCAAAATGTACAGGAAGAAGATCTGAACACTCTTTTTCCCAGCACGGTAAGGTAAACAGTGTTAAGATTATCCGCGATATGTATAGCAAGATATCAAAGGGATTCGGTTTTATTGAAATGCTTGTAAAAGATGAAGCCCAGAAAGCACTTGGTGTACTAAACTCATTTGAGCTAAAAGGAAAGCGACTTGTTGTTAACGAAGCCAGACCTAAAAGGGAAAATGGAGGCTACGAAAGAAGATATTAATTCTTTGGTAAAACATACAACAAATATAATATGAGAGTAAATTGTCGAGAGAAAAAGAAGGAAAAGAAAAATCAGGTAAAAAAGTGCCTGCAAAAACCCTGAAAGAAAAAAGGGTTGCAAAAGAAGTTAAACGCAGAGAAAAAACGAATGTGAATAAATTTTAATTACTGATTAACCACGGTAAGTAAGACTCTACCAACTAAATGTATTCACTAATGGATATTAAAAAATCAATCAAATAAAAATGGTAACCCATGAAAGCCTTAGTATATAGTGAAAATGAATTTGGAAAGATAGATGGTAAGGTAGCAAACGGACTTGCAAGGCACTCAGAAAAATATGAGATTCTTGGAGTTATTGATAGTACAAAGGCAGGTCTTGATGCAGGAGAATATCTTGATGGAATAAAAAATGGCGTCCAGGTATTCTCAAGTATGGATGATGCTCTTGAGAACTTGGGCTATGTTCCTGAATATTTCATCTACGGCATAGCTCCCCTTGCTTCATTTCTTGATAAAAAACAAAGAGAAATAATCTTCGCTGCTATGAAAAAGGGAATGAACATTGTAAACGGTCTTCCGGAATTCCTTACCGAGGATGAAGAATTTATGCAAAAGGCGAGAGAATACAATGTCAGGATCAACGACATAAGAAAACCTCCTCAAAGAAAAGATCTGCATATTTTCTCAGGACGCATTAATGAAGTAAAAACTCCCGTAATAACCGTACTTGGTACAGATTGCGCTGTTGGCAAAAGAACAACCGCAGTAAATCTCGTTGAAGCTTTGAAACAGGAGGGACTGAATGCTGTATTTATAGCTACAGGTCAAACTGGCTTAATTCAGGGTTCTAAGTATGGCGCTGCCTTGGATGTTTTAACTTCGGGTTTTGCAACAGGTGAGGTTGAAAATGCGATTATCAATGCCTGCGAAATAGAGAATCCCGACATAATCGTTGTCGAGGGTCAAGGTGCATTAAGTCATCCTGCGTTTACCTCTTCTAGCGCAATCATAAGAGGAGCAATGCCGAATGCAATTATCCTCCAGCATCCGCCAAAAAGAATTAACCATTGCGATTATCCTAGCATACCCATGCCCACTCTGGAAAGTGAGATCGAATTATTAGAAGTATTTTCCAAATCCCCAGTAATTGCAATTACACTCAACCATGAAGACATGACCGATGATGAAGTAAAGAACACAATAGTGGAATATGAATACAAGTATGAACTACCCACAACAGATGTCTTAAAACATGGATCTGATAAACTTGTGCAGACTTTGTTCGATCAGTTTCCGGAACTGCAAAAAAGTGCAGCCTTGATATGGCAACCCCAAGAATAGAGATAAACCTTGAGAAAATTGCCCATAATGCTAAAACATTAAAGGATCTATATAGTACGAAGGGTATAGATATTATAGGTGTTACAAAAGTGGTTTGCGGAGACCCTGAAATTGCTGATACTTTAATAAAAAGTGGAATAACCATTCTTGCTGATTCAAGGATAGAGAATATCCAAAAGATGCGTAATGCAGGCATACAATCAAAGTTCCTGCTACTAAGAACTCCCTCCCTCAGCCAAGCCGAAGCAGTAGTAAAATATGCAGACATTAGTCTCAATTCAGAAATTTCAGTAATCGAAAAACTCTCAAAGATTGCTATAGAGTTTAATACTACACATAAAATAATATTAATGGTAGAGCTGGGAGATTTAAGAGAAGGGTTAATGCCATCCGATTTGGATAGCACAGTTGAGCAGATATTAGAATTAGAGGGAATCAAGCTTGCTGGTATTGGAACAAACCTGGCCTGTCTTGGAGGGATCGAACCTGATGAAGAAAAAATGAGATATCTGTCTTCAATCGCTCAAGATATTGAAGAAAAGTACGGACTGAATTTAGAGTTCGTTTCCGGAGGAAACTCTGCTAATTATAACTGGTTCACGTCCACAAAGGATATCGGAAAAATCAATAATCTACGACTGGGTGAATCGATCTATTTGGGGTGTGAAACCCTCCAAAGAAAACCAATCCCGGGATTATTCACAGATGCTTTTACACTTGTTGCAGAAGTAATTGAATCAAAAATAAAACCATCGGTACCTTATGGGAAAGTTTCTCAGGATGCATTTGGAAATGTTCCCGAAGTTTCAAGACCTTGGTCAAATAAAAAGAGCTATATTGGGTGTTGGATTACAGGATGTTCAGGTTTCCGGATTGACTCCTAGATCGGATATTGAAATTCTTGGGGCAAGCAGTGACCATATAATTGTTAATGCAAAGCAAATAGACTTAAAAGTTGGTGACGAAGTGGAGTTTGATCTGAATTACGGAGCTTTGCTCGCAGCTATGACATCACCATATGTAACTAAAAAAACAAGTGACCTGTATGAATGCTCAAGAATATTGCGAGTTGGTTGAACACGAATTACCGTCGGCATCAACAACTTCTTCCCACGATTCCAATAAAAGAAAACAATTCTGCATTAATCAGTTTAATAAAATCAGAATTTAATTTGGTATTTGAACCATCAATTAAAAAAGATTATAAATATCTGGTTAGAGAAGCTGTCTTTGAAAAAATTGGACGAATAAGTAAAATTTTAGACAAAGAAGATAAAAGATTAATAATTCGTTCTGTATGGAGATCTTTTGAACATCAAAGATTATTATGGGAAAATAAGGTTGCTTCTTTGCAAAAAGAATATCCAAACAAACAAATAGAAGAAATTGAAGAATTCGTATCATATTTCATTGCACCTGCAAGTAAATCCATGCATTCAACCGGTGGTGCTGTGGATGCATTAATATATGATTTGAAAAATGATTGCGTTATGGATTTTGGAACAAATGATGGTCTAAACATCAACCTAAATGATAAATGCTACCCATACCATCCTTTTATTTCGCAGCAAGCGAAGAAGAACAGAAAATTACTAATAGATCTATTTGAAGAAGAAGATTTTGTAGTTGATATAAAAGAGTACTGGCATTTTGATTATGGTGATGCTAGCTGGGCATTAGAAAAAGGAGAAAAAAATGCAATATATGGCATCATTAAGGAAAATTAATTCTAACTCCATACCACCAACATTTTAATCTTCAATTCCAAATTCTTAACAAACTCATTATCAAAATTTCTTAGTACTTTTTCGATTTATTATTTTTTACAGCTTTCCAAGTTATAAAACATTTTTAATTCACTGATATATTTCTGTGATTGTTTTGTGATGAATATGAATTATATTTATCAGGAATTATAAACGATAAATGGAGAATCTTTAAAAATGAAAGTAATTAGTTTAGCGATTTTAATTTTTGTTCTTTTAATTGGATGTTCTAAAGATAATAACACGATAACCCCACAAGAACCTGATGCGAACGCACGATACAGGTTAACATTTAATGCAACCTGGAGTGCACAAACTCATCCAAATGAATTTCCTTCATCAGCTCATTTTTCAGGACTTATTGGAATGACCCACAACAGCAATGTTATGCTTTTTTCTAAAGGTGAACTCGCTTCAGATGGAATTAAAAAAATGGCTGAGACAGGAGGCAAAAGCCCTCTGGATACTGAAATTCAAAATTTTATTTCGGTTGGAACAGGAAATATTTTAATTAGCGGCGATGGAATAAGTTCCTCGCCCGGCGAAGTTAGCATAGAATTTAATATTGCTTCTTCACATTCAATGGTAAGTGTGGTTTCAATGGTAGCCCCCAGCCCTGATTGGTTTATAGCTGTTAGTAATATAAATTTAATTGAAAATAACGAGTGGGTTACAAGTAAAACAATTACTGTAGATATTTATGATTCCGGAACTGATAACGGTTCTACATTTCGCTCTCCGGATGAACCCACCCTTCCACCATTGCCTATAGATAATATCGCCACTCCTCCCCTTGCAGTAATTAATGTTGTCGCTCCTTTAGGATCAATAACTTTTACTAAGATTGATTAAATAGGACAGCTTTAGCTAATTTAAATTACATGGTACACTAAACACACGAGAAGATTTCTTAAGTGGAGTAAGTTAAATTTGCATAATAAGTTAGCATTTCAAAATGGGTATAATACCCAGTTTTTTTGTTTAGTGATTTTAT
>CAVVMV010000036.1:0-21141 GCA_963749485.1 uncultured Ignavibacteriales bacterium
GAAGACCGTACGCTCTTGCTTGATTGCGACATGCAGCTCCGCCCCCCGCCGAATTTTGGATCGCCGCCAACAATTACCGGCTTCCCCTTCAGTGAGGGATCGGTCCTTTTCAACCGAAACAAAAAATGCATCAAGATCTAAATGAAATATTGTACGCATGGTAATTCAAACATAATTCTCCTCTTCAGCATAGTTAATGCTTACCCCCTTACTAATAAAGAAATAGAGAAACTAATTCAAATTAAAATGGAGTGGAATTATCAGCGCCGCTTGCTGATGCTGCCCCGTCCTTCGATTCATTATACATTGATATTGCCATATCCGTAAGCTGCTCTTTAAGTTCCTTTGGAATAAAGACACGATCGTAATACTTATCGTCTTTTCCTTTTTCGCTTGGAACTCCAACAAATAATCCATTAGAGCCTTCAACTAAAGTAAACCCTTTGATATTCATACCTTCTTCGGTTTCAACATCAAAGAAAGCTACGGTTTTACCGGTTCCGTTAAACGGATTCATTCTTGATATTTTCATGATTGCCCTCTTAATAATTGATTGATATTATTTATTCCCCATCAAATAGATGGATAAAATTATTAATCTTTTTATTTAATATCTATAATGGAATAATTAAATTCTGAATAAATGATTGCACCTAGAATAAATTCCTAAAAAATAATTTTCACTAATCGTCATGCTGAGCGGATATGATGAATTAATTTGCGCATATCTCCTCCAATCTGGGATAAGCTTTAATTATTGTTCCCGGTATTTCAATTTTATCTTTTCCTTCAAGCAGATGTACTAACTCAAATGCATTTGCCACAGCATCTCCCCGTGGATGATTATTCATTATAACATGCACTTCCTTCACTTTTTCCTGCACCGATTTAATCTTCTGCTCTATCTCAACCAACTCGCCAGGTGAATATAAATACTTATATCGTTCGCTTCGTTCTTCGTGAGTCTGTTTTTTACCATAACTGTTTATTGATCTCTTCCACTCATCCTCATTTCTACCGTGAAAACGGATATACGCTTTATCGTTTGTTATGATAGGCTCAAAAGGAAGTGCCTCCCCAATCTGCGGCTGATCAATAGTGCAAAAAGTAAGGTTGGCTTCCTTAAAAAACTCAAACACTTTTTTATTCTTCCAGGATGAATGCCTTACTTCCACAAAGCAGTTATAGTTGGGGAAAGTATCTTTCAGCTTCTGTATATACTTAACAGCAGGATCGTTAAAAGAAAAAGAATAAGGAAACTGGATGAGCAAACCGCCAAGCCGCTCTTCTTTTGCAAGCAGATCGAGGTTATACCTTATTGCTTTTATGTTTTGATCATCAAATTTTCTTTTATGAGTAAAATCCTGGTGAAGCTTTACATCAAAAATAAAATTATCCGAATCGGTGACTTTTGTAATCCATCCCTCTACAACTTTTGGGCTTATGTACGCATAGTAGGTTGAGTTTACTTCAACACAGTTAAAGTAATGAGAATAGAATTGCAGCCAATCGAATGAGCCGGATTGATTTTTGGGATAAAATGACGGCACCCAATCTTTGTAAGACCAGCCGGCAGTTCCGATGTAAAATTTTGACATTCCCTACCCCGCCCTTCTTTTTTCCATGCTTCTGTAAACGCCAACAACAATTCCAACAAGTTTAAATAATGGGTATTTTTTATCGATAATTATCGGATCATATTCGGGATTTTCTGAAATTAGTTCTACCTGGTTTCTCTTTTTATAAAATCTTTTAACCACAGCGGCATCATCTAAAATGGCAACCACTATCTGTCCGTTCTTTGGTTCAAGGTTAGGGTTAATAATTACAATATCACCGCTGAATATGTATGCATCTTTTAAGCTATCTCCTTTTACTCTAAGGAGAAAAGAATCTTTCGGCATCCTTGCAACTGTAGGAAGCTCAATTGTGTCTATTGCATCAGGATAAATTGTAAGCGGATTACCAGCAGCAACTTCACCTAAAATCGGGCGAGACACAAAAAACTTTTCTTCAAGTGTAAGTTCAATCCCGCGTGAAAGTTTCGGATTCTTTTTTATATATCCTTTTTTTTCAATTGCTCCAAAATGCTGCTGAACAGTTGCACGGTTTTTATAACCAAAATGTTTAGCAACTTCTGCCAGTGTTGGTGGTATTCCCTTCCCTTTTATCTGATCAATCAAATAATCGAGTATTTTTTTCTGGATCTTCGTTAATTCGCGTGACATAGACACACCTTCGGTTAGTGAGTTACAAAAATAGGGTTATAAAATAAATACCATACATTTGTATGGTAATAATAATAATACGGAGGGAATTAATCAAGAGCTAAATTTAAGTGGGGATAAAAAAAATCCTCTCATCAGATTAGCTGGGAGAGGATAAAATAAAAATTAGTGGAATTTATGCTTTTTGAAGAAATATCTTTTCTAATGATTCAATCATTTTTTCACGGAAGATGGGTTTTGATATAAAATCATTAAAGCCGGTTGCTATAAATTTTTCCTTATCGCCCGGTAGTACGTATGCGGTAACAGCAATGATAGGAATATCTTCCAATCCCGGCATTTTATGGATGATCTTTAACGCATCCAAACCGTTATATTCTCCTTGCAGATTAATATCCATCACAATAAAATCAAACTTATTAGCTTCTAACAGGGGAACAGATTCTTCAAAGCTTTTAGCACACTGAATATCTTTCAATCCCTTCATCTGGACTTTAAATAATATTTGCGAATCTACCTGGTCTTCAATATAAAGACAGGATAATTTAGAGGTATCAAGTTTGTCATCAACAATTACCGGCTCAGGAGTAAGTTCTTTTTCTAAAGATGGAGACTCATCGTTAAGTTCGGTTTCTAATTCTTCAATCTTTTCTGGATATGTTACTTTCGGTATGTCGATCCGTGTCCTCATCAAACAGAGGTTCCGAAGTTTCTTCTTCAATTTCAATCTCATCATGTATTATTGGTTCGTCAAGATCAACTTGTGTCTCTTCTTCAATTATTGATTCATCCTCAGTTTCAAAATCGGGAATAGTTTCGTGTTCTTTAACCATCTTTATAGGAAACTGGAAACCTGATTCAATTTTTCCATTATCAGTTTGCTGTGTAACAAACTTTCCTTCTAAAGTTTCTAATAACGTACTGGTAATTTGAGCAGTTAATTTTGATACTCCCAATTCTTTCGGATCTTTAAGATCGATGAAAAGTTTCTGCAGCAAATTATTTAATTCATCGGAAGTTGAACCGTAATTATCCGAAATTGAAATAATAAAAAGGTGTTCATCTAAATTATATGCAGAAAAATAGATCTTATTACCATCGGTAACATGGCTAATTAGACGGATAAGATTATTCATGCAAACTTTCGAATTTATTTTTATCGGTTTCAAATTTTAATGAAGATGATATTTTTCCGTAAGCAAATTCAATATTCTGGTTGCCGGTTATTTCAACAATACTTTTATCAAGTTTATCTATCAGATCGGTTATTCTAAATTCAGTAATATTTAGTTCAGATTTTCCTTGTTGAGTTTCTGTAAATTCAATAATTGAGTTCATTGTATTCAACAAAGTAATTCTGTTCTGGTTGATAATTTCTACAGCTTCTTTTTGCTCGGGAGTAGAGTCTTCAATTCCATCAGCAAGTTCCTGTGCAAACCCAAGGATAACATTCATCGGGGTTAATATTTCGTGGAATACACTTGAAAGAAAATCGGAATCAGTTTGTCTGGCAGTAGTTACCGGTTCAACAGGTTTTTCAACAATAACTTCTTTTATTACTTCCCTTATTTTTTCTTCACCTGTATATTCAGGAGTTTCAACTATCGGTTTAGCAAGAATTGTATAGAATTCAATTTCTGAATTTACATCAAGCAATGGTGTGATAGTCAGGTCTGCTTCTATAACCTCATCAATAGAATTTTTTAATCTGGATGCTAAATTTATTCGTTCTTTAAAATCGGATTGGAATAAAGTCTGGTTTATCGTTGCCCTGTCTTCATCGGGTACATGCGATGTAAAGGATGAATTTTCTAAATCGGTTGGACTGTATCCAAGTTCTTCTGATGCAGCTTTATTAGCAGAAGTAATAATACCGGTAGGATCTGTAATAAAAACCAGGTCGTTTGTATTATCAAAAACTATTTTTGAAAGCTGGTTGTTTCGATCCAGTTCAAGTTTTTGTGTAATATCTTTAACAATATTAAAATGTGCGTCTCTATCGTTATACTTAAAACCAATCCTGCTAACTTCCACTAATACAGAGGAACCGTCTTTTCTTTTATGTCTAAAAGCTTTAGTAATGTAAATATTTTCAGCATCCTCTGCAGAAGTATCTAAAAGAGTTTGAATATCCTCAGGACTGTAAAGGTCCGTAAGGTCCATCTGTAAGAATTCATCCCTGGAATAACCATACAACGCCACCGCTGCATCATTTACTTCAAGAAACATTAAGTTTTCTTTATCATAAATGAAAACGGGCTCCGGATTATTTTTTACTAAGACGTCAAACATTTTTCCTTTACTCTTTATTAAATATTGCAGGCTATCAGTATTATCAGTCGGTTCAACAAAAATTGAAAAGCCCTCCAGGTTTTTTTCCCGTCCATAGTTTTTGGTAAGATAAATTTTGTGCTCAGGGTTATTGTACTCATTTAAATCAAAGTTTCTATCTACAATTATTTCAATTCTATCTTCAGACGATTGCAAAAAATGATTAATTTTATCGGTTAAATCAAGTGCGAAAACATCTGAAAAGTTAAGATTTCTAAGTTCATTAAATTTTCTAGCAAATAATTTACTAAAATCTTTACTTGTTTGCTTAAAAACTCCATATTTATTAACAAACGCTGCCGATTTTGGAAAATGACTAATAATTTCTGCCGGGGCAGCAGGCATTTCCTGATTAGTTGGTTGTATTGGAATTTGTACTTTTTCCCTTGATATTCCTACCAGCCCAACCACATTTTTATCATTATCCGATAGCGGCAGTTCAAGAATTTCCTTATCCGCATCAGATCTCATTCTCGTAATCGGAAACGCATCAATAATTATGCAATTAAGTGTTTCCCTAATATATTTATCAATTGCATCAAAAAAATCGATTAAATAGCCAGGAATGAACTCAAAAAATGATTTTCCTTCTATCTGGAATGATTTGAGCCCTAAACTTTCAGCATAGGCATTATTTACAAGTAAAAATTTCCCTTTATTGTCTTTAATCCAAAAATGTTCTTCAAATTCATTTACAAGTTTCTGTATAGTTTCTTTACCGATAAAGGTAAGCGGATAGATATCAATTATTTTATCGAGCACGTGCTTTATTTTTTCATTACCTACAATTTTACCAAGATCGCCGGTAAAAAGTGTTATTCTTTCTTCACCCGCAATATCAAATTCAAAACGGCGTGGAATTATGGTGCAAAAAATGTATCGATTTTTTTCAGCTTCGTGGCAGTTAAATAGTAATTCTGCTTTTATCTTTTCCCCACCCCGCAATGTTAGCTCTGTTAGCTCAACTTCCATCTTTACATTTAGTTCAACTGCTTGTTCTAAAAGCTGCTCAAAGTTATCTGTGGTCTCTTTATCAAAATATTGTGTGATTTTTCCCGGGTTTGTTTCTAATTGTAAGGAGTGAAGCACCAGGTGAGTTTGAAGTTATAATTTCCCCGTTCTGTTCTAATATAAAGAACGGATCCCTATTATTTTGGGCAATAACAGTTTGTAGATTTTTATCTTTTCCGAACACCACAAAAGTTAGTTTTTCCTGTAAAAAAGATTATGGAATCGACCTTCCAAATGATTGTTATTAAAATTATTTCAGTATTAGATAAGAATCATTTTATGAAGGTAAATATTAATAATAAACTCTTCAATTCATAATAATTGTTTATTTAAGCCGGCAGGAATAATTACTTAGTTTAAACAATGAGAATAAAATAATTCGCTTTTATTTTCATCACGCTTTTAATGCACTAAAATATTTCCGCCAAAGCTGCTTTTCTTCAGTCTTAATTTTGAAAATATAAAACCTAATGCAGGTTAACATTATCTGTTTTAGAATACCCTCTTATAACTGGATTTCCTTCTGCTCCATCATTATTCATTAAGGAAATTACTGCTATAATGAACCAGCTACGTTAATTCCAGCTCAGATAAGCAAAGTTATTTACCAGCTATAAAAAATAACAAACGACAGAAGGAAGATATAGAGCAATATTTGTAATGATAATCTAATTATCATAATGTACCTCAACTGTTGTAGATTGATTTGCTAATAAAAATGGAACCAACAAATAGTAGCTCCTTGTTAGCGCATCATATCTTAAGCTAAAGTTGCGATTTACCACGGAAGGATTTCGGTATTCTGGAGGTAGGATTAACCTAACCCCAACATTTGCAACTTTATCTTTATTCCGGTTTTCAATAACTAACCTTAAAACCGGCTTCTCTCCTATTTCTTTTATGTTAACAGAAATGTTCTCTTTTGCAATAAGCCAGTCAACAATACGTGAATAAGTTGCAACCCATGAATAGTTTTTCATGGAATAGCTTAATATTTTTTTAAAAGTCTCACTTTCCATGCTGCTGATTGAAATTGCTGAACTGATCTATATAATTTACGGGTATAATACCACCGTACTTGTGAACATCATCAAAATATTTTTTGTATTCTTTAAGATCATTTTTTCTGTAAATGTAATTCCTCTTTAGTGAATAATTGGAAGGAGGATAAATCATTTTATCATTGTTGGTCAACGACCCTCTTTTCTTTTCAAATGTTATAATCGAATTATCTTCATAAATAACAAAATCAAAGTACTTACTACATGGATTTTTCAATAATACCTTTCTGCTCATTTCTATTTTAAATACTTTATCCCATAAAATGATTGCTGTGGTTTCATTGCGCAAAGTCTGAACAGTATTTTCAAGCATTGCAGTTTTTTCATCCTCTGAAAGATCAAGGTATTCAAACTCATCATATAAAATGTGGAAATCGCCCATGAAGCAAGTCTTTCAATTTCACCAGGAAACGATTTTATTGCATTAGGTTTAAGGAAGAAATTGTTTTTGACAACCGATTGCTTAAATTCCAAATGGAGCAGTCATATCACGAGTAAATCCATTTGGATTGTTTATCATGCTTGTAAATACTGTAGCAGAATTAAAATTGGAAGGCCAGTGATTTATCCAGGCAATGGGCTTTCCTGCCAACCATTCAATACTGTTAAATATTACTTTTTGTAATGCTTCCTTCCCATCATCATCAACTGAAATTTGAGAGAGTTGAAAGCCAAACCAAAGCAGTCGTCCTTTTTCCGTTTTCAATCTTTACAATTCCTGATTTACCAATAATATTATCTTCATAAGTAACTTTATGATATTCACCCAGATTCATAATTTTGCTTGAAGCGTTTTCTGTATAAAGCAGTGGGAAATTATTCATCACTATAACACTGGTATTGATTTGCAGGTTATGTGTTAGAAAATTATTTGCATAAAGAATATGTTTCTTTGCAATTGTAGTTCTATCTAAAAATTCATTAACCTGGATACCAGATAAACTTTGCAGCACATCTATCCTCGGTGTTTCCACCATCATCCTGTACTCCTAATTTTCCAAGAATAAATAATCCTTTTCCCTCTTCTAGAAAATCCTGTAGGTTCTCAAATCCATCGTCAGATAAAACTTCTATTGAGGGTAAGATAAGAACATCAACTTCATCAAAATCGTAATCATCTATTCCCTCATCATCAAAAACTTCATAGCTTATCTTCTTATTCAGGAAAAAAAGTTCCCAATCCTGTACAGGATAAAAATTCTTATCTTCATCGTGCAGAAGATTTTTTGTAAGTGAAGAATGAACTAATCCAATTTTAATATTATCTAAATCCTGCGGATATAAAGAAGAAATCAGACTGATGCTAAGCACAGCAATCATGTAAGATAAATTTGATCTGTATATTTTATTTTTAATTCTTGAGCTCATAAATTTTTTAATTAACTAACTGCTAACTTTATCATAATCAATGTAATATGTTCTCGATTCACCCGGTTCAAGATCATCTATCTGAAGATTCAAAAATCTTGATTTTACCACATGTTTAAACTTTGCTAGTTTAGTACCAATAATTTCTGTATCGATTGATATTTTCTCAGCATTATCATTAAGATCTATATCAAGCACAAGATCATCGATAATTTCTTTTCCGGGATTTGTTACAGTAACGGTTACTCTTGTTTTTCCACTTTTTTTAGTTCTTATTTCAACATATTCTTTCTTTTCATACCATTTCTGGATTTCGCTTGCAGTAGTTATCCAGAATTTTTTTTGCTTTAATTCCTTTATAACATTTTGTATAACGGGTATGTTCTCTGGTTTGCACTGGAATTCAGTGTGCATTTTAAAAAGATAGAGTCCGCCTTCAAAAAGGATTCTATCCAGGTCTTCCTGGTAAGAATAAAACTGGAATTCAGGAGAGGTTAATCCAAAATCGCGGATGATCTCGTAATCATCACGCGCAGTTTTAGTAAGCGAAACAATCCTGTTCTCACCTCTTATAACTGTTTTAGGAACAGACCTATCGGTAAGCGAATCTGTTAAGATATAAGCATAACCCGATTCAATTACAGCGTTAATTGTATTGTTATCATATAACCCGTAAAAAGGAAGAATTCCCTGCACAGGTTTGTTAGTTATATTTTCAATCCAGTTTTTTGCAGCTTTAAGATTTTGCAATTGGTTTTTATAATCATCTAGCTTGTTATATTTATCTTCAACTGAGTTCATATAGCCCACATCAACCAGGGGTGCAATTTCACCATACCGGCTAACCTGTTTTACCAGGTTTTTATAATTCGCACTTTGTGATGGATTAACGAAAAAAGTCGCCTGCAGCTTTTCCTGCTCCAGCACTGGCAAAAGATTTAGTAATATTGGCTGCATCTTTTGTTAATGATGGCAATATAACTGCTGCCGCATCAACTCCTGCAGGCCAGTCCCTTATGTAAGCTATTGGTCCGTAGGAAAGCCAGTTAATGGAGTTATTAAAAAACCTATCGAAGAAGATGTAATCATCCTGGCTGCCGATAATTGAATTTATTTCGAAACCCATCCATACAAATCTGCCATTGCCGTATGTACCGTAAGCAATTCCTGCACTTTTCTTAATCCCTTCACGCACAAGCCCGTCCTCCAGCCGGTAGTTGTACCAAAAACTAACCTGTGTTGTTCGCGGATCGAGTACTTCAACTGCAAGCGGTCTATCCCACGTAGCGACTCTTAATGGAAATCCTGTTGGAATATTTGCAGTGATAGGAAGCCCGCCCCTTAAAGTGTGAATTCTTGTTCGGTCTTCATTTCCAATTTCTTTAGAATATTTTACCCCAAACACTTCCGAGAAAAAATCCCATCCTCTCCACTTACCTGCATCAGAATAAGATGCTGTACCACTGGTAGCAAAAATGCTGCCGCCATCAATTAAAAATTTTTTAATATTGATTATTTCTCTATCGCTTAAAGATTTAGAACCGGGCAGGATAATTAATTCATAATCATTATGCAGGTTTTTTTCGATTGTTTCATCGTTAATAATATTATACTCAAGCTCAATGTTATCAAGAAACTTTTTCCATGTTTCAACATTATCTTCAAGCCAGCTGCTGCCATCGGGCATCATATTTTTTGTATAATCGGAATAAAGAATTGCTACCTTTGATATCGCTTCCAAAAATAAAATTCTTCAATACATCAAAGTTCGGCATCATATCAGCAGTGCTAAACCTGCCATAAACTGATTTGAGAACAAACAGATAAACAAGTAAAGCCAGCCCGATTACAATTATTCCTGAGAATAATATTGCCAGCAAGGTTAGATTTATGTTGTCGATTCCGATCTACCGCCACTTGATTTCTCCGCTTTCTTTATCCTCTTCGGGAGCAATATATCCTTCGTTAGTATATTTAAGGAACCTGGAATCCGGTACTTCGGGTACGATTCCATGTTCCACCCGCGTTTTTCTAACCGGCTCTCTTTCTGTCCTTGCCACATATTGTGGTGAAAAAGAGGTCTCTGTTTGCTTAACGGGGCGATATCTTACTTCCGGTTTAACCACACGGGTAACCGGTTTTACAATATCTTCAACATAAATTTTTTCCCGTGGCAATTCTTCCGGTTCTACTAATTCTGCATGCTGCATTTCCGGAGCAGGCGCAGGTGCTTGCTGGTATTTGCTTTCACGAATTTTATACAGAATATATGCACCAACAGCCAGTATAAATGTGCTGATTGTAGCAACCAAAATAATTGTAGATAATATCGGAATTAGTTCCATTTATGCCCTCACATAATTAGGATTTATAAATTTTCAGTTTCCTATTCGTTCTAACTTTCCCCATTTCATTTTAACACCAAGAAATTCTTCAACGGTAGACATAGCTTTACAAATATCAATTATCAGTATGAATACCATCCTATAAATAATAGCATAGCTTACAAGACGGAATTCTTCTTTCTCTGCTGCAACGCAATAAAGTGCAGTAATAAGATCTAACAAAGCAAGACCCGCCCACCAGAAAAAGATAAGAGAGGTAAAACCAAACGCAAGTGCAGCAACAATAAAAAACAGGTGTGCTGCAATATTCATTGGCGGCCAAATTAAAGCTTCGTAAAACATTGCCCAAAGAGTAAAAGTATCACCAAAATTAATTGTTGGATTAAGCATTAACTTTTTGTGTTTTCTAATAGACTGTATTATTCCTCTTGTCCACCTATATCTTTGTTTAAGTAATTGCTGAATATTTTCCGGCGCTTCAGTGTATGAAATTGATTTTGGTTCATAATAAATTTTCCATCCTCCGGCAAGTATTCTTAGAGTTAAATCAGCATCCTCTGCAAAAGTATCATCTGCATAATAACCGGCTTTCTCTAAGGCTTCTTTTCGGAAAAGACCAATCGGACCGGGAATTATATTTACAAGCCGTGCAAAACTTTGTGCACTTCTTGCCATGTTCAGTCCTTCAATATATTCAAGCGCCTGAAGATCTGTAATAAATTTTCCGCGGTTAAGTACTTTTACATTACCCGCAACGGCACCAATTTTTGGATCGGCAAAATGACGGACAGCTAACTTTAAAGAATCTGGTGATAATTGAGAATCACCATCCATGCAAAGAATAAAATCTGCTTTTGAAATCTGTATACCCGCATTTAATGCAGTTGCTTTCCCACCGTTCATTTTGTTTACAAGTGATACTTTAATTTCTGAATGCTTCCCTTTCTGGTAACCAACAAGAGTTTCCGCAACTTGTTTCGTATCATCAGTTGAGCCATCGTTTACAATTATTATTTCGTAATCAGCATAATCCAGCTTAAGTAATGAAGCAACAGATTTTTTAATCATTTTTGCTTCGTTATAAACAGGAATTATAATTGACACAAAAGGTTTAAACCCGTTTGTTGATTTAAATGTGTACTCGCTAAGGTAGAAGTAAGCTAAAACTAAAATGCCGAAATAGCGCAACAACAATATGAACAGGAAAATTACCAGAGCAACTATTATTGAGTATTCAATTAAAGATGATGTGCTTAATACTGTTTTTGGAAGTGTATAGAGAATAATAAAAATAAGAATAAGCGAAAAGATTCCGCTAATAAGAATCCTCCTTAAAAATTTCCATTCTTTTCCCTCCGGACGCAGGAATTGAAGAACTGCTATCAATTTTGAATGTTGATTTCTTAATTTTTCGCTTATAATTCATTTTTGATGACACGTTAGTTTAATAGAAAAATCAATTTTAATGCCACCAAAAGCTTTTGTTTTAACTCTAATTATACACTTTTTTGATTGCTATTATGAAACAATCTCAGATAATGAAAAGTGTGTGTATTAATATAAAACAAAATGCTAATTTCGAAGGAATTTTAACAATTTTCTTACAGCTAAGTGCTCTATAAATTCCAGAATGCTGCCAAACCAAATGATGTGGAGCTATACCCTCTTTCAGATTGAATGGTTGTTGAAAATGTCAATCTACCCTGCAATGAAAAAGTCTCTGTAACTCTGTATCTAAGGAGTCCGTAGAACTCTCTTATGATAAACTCTTCTGATGGAATATATCCAACTCTTCCACCAATAATTGTATATGCTTCCTCATCATCTGCAAGTATCCAATCTGCCCATAAACTATGAGAATCATAATTTTGCGGAGACCAATAGAGAGGACTCTGATCTTTGAAAATATAGTAATAATATTCGTAGCCAAAAGTAAAAGTCTTTCTGAACACCTTCCCCAACCTAAGCTGCAGCCGGTTGCTGTTATTCTCATCGGAAACATTTGTAAATGCATAAACTCCCGAAAACTTCCAATCATTTTTGGTTAAATAATCTCCCTGCAGCAAAAGCATGTTAGCGTTCAATCTTTTATCAACTAAAAAAGGTGAGTAAAGAAGCTGCGCAGCATCCATCGATTGAAAATTTATCAGGAAGGAGTATCTTTTCTCTTTTTCAGCACGTAAAGATACTTCGGCAAGAAGCCGCTTTACCTTGTTGGGAAAAAAGGTTGTTCCTAAGCCTGCTGTTACCGAAACTATTGGGCTTAACTTTGCATAAACATTTCCTTTTAAAATTTTAATTTCATTTGTTACCGAATCGGAAGCAAGAACGCCGCCATAACCGCTTACCCCTAAACCAATTCTATCTGTAACTCCAAAATCAAACTTCAATCCGTAAGTTGAATATAGAAAATCAAAATTATCTGAAAAATAATTTCCTTCCGGCGATAGCAGCATGTATGTTGGAAATGTTCCTGTTGTAAAGCCTGATGAACCCATTCCGCCAAACCAGCTCATCCTTGTTTGAAGAATGTGAGAAGTGGGAGAGATGATTAACAACTCTTCATAAACTTTTCGCGCATTTTCATATTCGCTTAAAGCAAAAAAGGAATCGCCCAAAAATAATTTTGCTTCCGCATCATCAGGATCCATAAAAGTAAGCTTATTAAATTCTTTATTAGCACTATAATAATCTCCACTCCAATAATATACTTTTGCACGCTGCTTCAATAAATTATAATCATCAGGATTGTTCAATAAAAGCTCGTTATAAATTTCTATTGCACTTAAATAATCGTTTTTACAAATGTATGCTTCTGCCAGTTCTTTCAAAACGCTTCTATCAGCTTTAAGGTTTAATAAGTATTCATTGTAATAATAAATTGCATCATCACAATTTTTATTAAAAACACTCTCTCTTGCCACTTGCAGAATGTTATAAAGCTGTGCAGCTTCATTCCTTTCTTTTTGAAGATCAATAGAATATTGCAGTTTTTTGATATCAGAATTTAATGGCTGTAATAAACTGGTTTTGTTTAGAAGAGTTTGTGCATCTGCAAGTTTGTTTTGCTGAAAATAAAGAGAAGCTAAAGTAAGCAGCGCCTGGAAATTATCAGGATTATTCTTTAAAACTTTGTTTAAAGAATTTTCTGCTGCATTCAAATCTTCATTCATCCACACAGAAAGCTGTGCGAACAAAAGGTTATAATTATTATTGTCCGGCGAACGATTTAATAATATACCAACTTGTTCCTTTGCTGTATGAAGATCTTTATTCCAGGAACTTATTAATGCATATTGATATCTCGCATCATCATCACCGGGAAATCGATTTAAATAAGCTTGCAGTAATCTAAGCGCTTTACTATACTCTTTCTGGTATGATAAATACTTTGCAAGTTCAAGAAGTGTTTTTCCATCATCAGGATTCGATTGAAATTTATTCTCCAGTTCAACAATTTTTACAGAGAAATATTTCTCCTGCTCAGCAAGAATCTTATCTCGCAAATCACTAAAATTTTTATCATCAGTTTTTGTTTGTAAGAAAAAATTTATTTGATCGAATGCTTCCTGGTGCCGGTTATTTTTTAACAATTCCGAAATGAGCAAATAACGTGTATTAAAATCTTCAGCATTCGCTTTTAAGGTTCTGTAATATTTATCTATCGGGTATTCTTTGTATTTTTTCTTGATAGGTAAGCCATAATTAAATCTGCTGGTTGTATCGTTTACAGTATAAATGTATCCTTTACCTCTAACCAGATCATAACCATCTAACGCTTCTTTAAAGTAAGGTCTTAATTCCAAAGCAGTTTCGAATGCTTTTAAGGCAACCTGTTTTTTAACAAGCCACATTGTAAAATAGCCGTAGCGCGACCAAAGTCGATGATCATCAGGATATTTTTCCGTATATCTTTTTAATATTGGCTCACCCTTAGAGATATGATTATTTTTTGCAAGTATCTCTGAGTAACGAATAATTTCATCGGCTGAAGCTTCTTCCCTTTTCAAATACTCATCATACCAATCCTCTGCCTTCTTCCACTCTCCTAAATTCTTATAACATTTTCCTATTTCAAGATAATTTATCGCTGTTGCCGGATTTATTGCAATTTCTCGTTTATAACCTATAATATTATTAAACAGCAGAGCATTCCAGGCATCAATTGCTCTTTGCAGGTTGGAATTAAAATCAATATTCTTTGGATTTAGTTTTAGTGCAGATCTGAAATCGTAAACAGCCATTTCATATCGTTTACGCTGTTCGTAGCATAAGCCCCTTAAGTTGTAACCTTCAGGATTTTGTGGTTCGGCAGAAATAAAGCGGTTAAGCAGATCGATTGCCTCGCCGTATCTGCCATATTTCATCTGTTCTACTGCTTCGGTTTTTAGTTTATCGGTGGGCTGCTGCGCAAAAAGATTAAAGGCAAAGAGAATTACAACAGAAACGATAGCTACGGATTTCATGATGTTTCACTTTTTATGAAATACCGGGGTTATTCTTCTCCGATGAGTCATCTAAAGATAATTGCCCGAACATATCTTCCGCATTCCGAATATCGGGGTCTACTTTAAGCGAATAAACGGATAGATGTTTAACTATGGTATTTAAATATTCAGTATCATTATTTGGAAGATTATTCTTTATCTCTGCAAGGAGGGTATTAATATCCTTATGTTCTTCATTAGTGAATAGTACAATAACTTTATTTCCAACAACACACATCTTGTCTTTTTTATCAGTTGAAAGTCTTACCGCATTCTGTAATTGGTTCATATTAAGTAGTTTAGATCTTTTTGCACTTTCATCTAAACAGATGGAAAACAATGTAAATACCTGACCGGTACTTTTATAGAAAGCAACCTGATTATTTAAGATAAGTTCAAAATCGCTTAAAGAATATACGCTGGACAAACTTAGTGTATCCTTTGGCAAATCGAGATCAGAAACTGAAGTATATTTTTTATTCCCTTCAATTCCCGGTTCAGTAACTACTGCTGGTTTATAATCTACATAAACACCTTTATAGGGTTCGATAAAATAATTTGCACTAAACTGCCCTTCAGCATGTCCAACCTGGGGAATTATTGTCATCTTACCGGTTTCAGATTTGCTAACGAACTCACCCCTTTTTTGCAGGTTAATGATTCCGGTACAATAATTCTTTAAAATATCTACAACTTTTCTTGAAGCATTAGCAGCAGGTTCTCCGGCAACATACAGACTGGTTATACCCAAATCTTCTACAACTTCACTCGATTCACCAAAAGTTTTATTTAGTAAATCAAGATTTTTAAAACCGATAAAGGGAGTAAGTTCATCGAAGGCGATCATGGAGGGCTGGTACTTTGTTACAACATCTGCAATATCTTTTATATATTCTACTAAGTAATCATCAGGATTGTCAGCCAAATTAATATTTGCAGGTGGCGTTACTTTAACAACAATCACAAGGTTCTCATTCATGTAATGCTGCAAATCGAAATCTATGGAAGCAGCATTAATCAATAAGTCCTTCGGTCTGACGCTAGTAAAATACAAACAAACCTCATTGCGCATTGCGCATTCCATTGCATATTGCAATGCAAGTATTGTTTTGCCGGATTTTCGAGCGCCAACAAGTAAATATGACCCTCCCCTATAAAATCCTCCCCATGCCTGATCAACAAGCGGGATTCCGGAAGGCAACAGTTGAATTTTTTTCTTCATAGCCCTGAGAATAGTTTTCTCTATATTGCCAAATATTATGCCGAATGGAAGTACTTATTATGGGCTAAAATGCATTATAGGGATTGTTTTTTGCACTAAAGAGAGACAATCCAATGTCCGATGTATTATAATGTAACAACAAAAAAGTCCATTTGGAGTCCAATTTCGAAAGATTCTTTATAGAATTGAGCTGTTAAATTTATCGGGAAGTTGCCCTGTTAAACTATATTTTAATTATAATTTATTAGGACTAATCAAGTATTTAAAGGAATGTTCGCTGTACCAGCTCAATATAAAAACTCGTTCTAATCTGTCCAATTTACTGATTAAACAGAAGCAAATATTTTTATCAGAAAGTTTTTAAGATTAAAAATAATGAAATTCAAATCTGCTAATTCTAACTGCTTTCTTCTTCAAACCTGGTTCTGAAAACAAAATCCCAAAATGGTGAACTTACACCGTAACCTTTATCTTCATCTTTAAAGTGATGACGAATATGATGATTTTTTATCTTTAGCAAGAACTTGTTATGAAAATTATAATGATGAATAGCATAGTGTGTCATATCATAAAAGAGGTAGCCAATTAGAAATCCGCTTAAGAACGGAAGCATATATACATTACCAAAAATAAGGTAGAAAAGTAGAAAGAAAATCACCGCTAAAGGTATACTGATTGAAGGTGGCATAACTAATCTTTTACTGTCGCTTGGATAATCGTGATGCACACCATGAAAAATAAATTTTATTCTTTTTCCAAAGTCTGTCTTCACAGAGATATGAAAAATAAACCTGTGCAGTATATACTCTGAAAAAGTCCACAAAAAAATTCCGGCTACCAGCAAACCGACTATGTAAGAAAATGATAAAGAATAAATTGCAATGGAACGATAAAGCAGATAACCAATTATAGGAATATAAATGTAAAGCGGCACAGTAAAATGAACTCTTGAAAACATTTCCATAAAATTACTATTAAACATTCTTACAGTTTCATCTTTGTTTGATACAAAATTCTTAGCCATAGTTAATTCCTTCTGTTTAGCAAATTTTGGTGCAAATTTAGTGAAAATATTTAGAAATATAAATTAATTATTTCAAGATGTGATCTGGGATAAATCGTACCCTGATTTTTTCACAATCCCAATTCCGTACCCTTTGGGAGGCTGATTTGTCCATTCATAATTATCATCCTGTTTCATTAAATATCCTTAAGAACAATTAAGGTTGATGTGTGAGAATATTTTGATAAAACAAACTTGTGTTTTAACTTGAGGGTATAAGGATAAAAAGTTAGATTCATTTTAAATATTGAGTAATATTATTTTAGTTTTAATTCCGGAAATAGATCTGCGTTTATGCAAATCAATAACACAAATGCTGTGTGCCTTCTTTCCGGAAAAAATTTTATTTGAATATAAAGTTTAATGTTTTCATATTCCAAAGCAAAAAATAAACCAGAATAAACCCGGATTGGAAACGTAAATGGAACAGAAAAGAGAAAACTGGGGATCGAAAACAGGATTTATACTTGCAGCCGCAGGCTCGGCAATTGGGCTGGGCAACATCTGGAAGTTCCCTTACATTGCTGGGGAAAACGGTGGCGCTTCATTCATTATAGTTTACTTAATATGCATCGCAATAATTGGTCTTCCTGTTCTAATTGCAGAAATACTTATAGGCAGAACTACTCAAAGAGACCCCGTGGGTGCATTTTATAAATTAAGCAATTCCAAATTATGGGCAAGTGTTGGCGGAATGGGGGTAGTAGGCGGATTTTTAATTTTATCCTTCTATGCAGTAATTGCCGGAATGTGCAGTGGGCTACATTGTTGAATCTGTACTAGGTAACTTTAACAGTTTTACTGAACCGACTTCAGCATCCGATCACTTTAATAATGCTTGTAGGCAATATTTATTGGATACTCGGTTACTTTACTTTTTTTATGATTTTAACCATGGTTATTGTTTACGCAGGAATCCAAAAAGGAATTGAACGTGGAAGTAAAATAATGATGCCAATTCTTCTTCTGCTTTTAATCATATTAATGATTCGCGGAATAACTCTTGAAGGGGCATCTGCTGGAATGGATTTTCTATGGAATCCCGATTGGAGTAAAATTGATGCTCAAACTGTTTTAATTGCACTTGGTCATGCATTTTTTACCCTAAGTTTAGGAATGGGCGCAATGCTAACATACGGAAGTTATATGTCTAAAAAAGACAGCGTCCCAAATTCTGCTTTACAAATAGTGATTCTTGATACTGTAATTGCACTTATAGCTGGTGTAGCAATTTTCACTTCTGTTTTTGCAGTTGGATTAGATCCCGCTGCAGGACCGGGATTGATTTTCCATACGCTACCATCTGTTTTTATAAAGATGCCCGGCGGATACATTTTTTCCATTCTCTTTTTCGTTTTGCTAACAATTGCTGCATTAACTTCATCAATTTCACTGCTCCAGGTTGTTGTATCTTATTTTGTAGATGAAAGAAAATGGAACCGGCACACAGCAGTTACAGTTCTTGCAGGGTTTATATTTTTACTCGGCGTACCGAGTGCTCTTTCATACAACGTTCTAGCCGATTTTAAGATTTTCGGATTAAACTTTTTTGATTTAGTAGATTTCACAGCATCCAATGTAATCCTTCCTTTAGGAGGTATGTTGATTGCCATATTTGTGGGCTGGGTTTGGGGTTTTGATAAAGTTATTATAAATGTTAAAGAAGGTGCTGAAAAATTATTTGATGAATACCCCTGGTTAATAACATTTTGGAAAATCTTTTTAAAATACTTTGCACCCATTTTAATTTTTGTAGTTCTATTTCAGTCAATAGGAATATTAGACAAAATTACAGCCCTGTTTGAATAACGAAATAAAATCAATACTAATTTTTTACCAACGAAGCCGGAAAGCAATAAGTAAATGAAGAAAAGTGCAGCCGGTATTGTAGCTTTTGCAATTATTATTGTTGTTCTAATAGTGGGCGGAGTTGCCTTCTTCGATTCAGTGTGGTCATTCCCCGGTAACTTTGAATTTTTCAAAACATTTCCTAGTGAAGAACTTCCGCTTGGTATAATTCCTTTAATGATTGTTGTGCTTGTTGGTACAGGAGTATTTGTTACAATAAAATTAGCATTGCCGCAAATCCGTTACTTCTGGCATGGTATAAAAGTTACAATGGGTAAGTATGATAATCCTGAAGATGAAGGAGATCTTAACCACTTTAGAGCGCTTACAACTGCTCTTTCTGCGACAGTAGGAATTGGAAATATTGCAGGTGTGGCTACAGCCATTTATTATGGTGGACCCGGAGCAATTTTCTGGATGTGGATTACAGCATTTTTTGGAACAACTCTAAAGTACGCTGAGGCAACCCTCGCCGTGGAATACAGGGAACTGGATGAAGAAGGGCATACGGCCGGTGGACCGATGTACACTATAGAAAGAGGACTCGGTAAAAACTGGAGATGGCTTGCTGTTGCGTTTGCTTGTTTTGCAGTGATATGCTCGTTTGCTACGGGTAATGCCATTCAATCATTTACTGTTTCCGACCAGGTTTATTCTGAAACGGTACAACTGCTTGGAGCAAATCATTTTTTAACTTTAAAACATACAATTATTGGAAGCTTCCAGGTTTCGGTTCAGCAGGTAATAAACGGGATTATTTTGGCTGCAATAGTTGGCGTGGTTATAATAGGTGGAATAAAAAGAATAGGAAGAGTAACAGGATTCCTTGCACCGATAATGGCAGTAATTTATGTAGTATCTGCTTTCCTAATTATTCTATTTAATTATGCAGAAGTTGGAAGCAGTTTTCAATTAATATTTGAAATGGCTTTTAATCCGCCTGCAGAAATTGCCGGAGTTGGCAGCGGAACATTTTTAGTAATTATGAACACTATGTTATGGGGAGTCAAGAGAGGCCTTTATTCAAATGAAGCAGGACAAGGAAGCGCAGCTATTGCACACTCAACTGCGAAAACAAAGTTTGCCGTTCGAGAAGGATCGGTTGCAATGTTGGGACCATTTATCGATACAATATTAATCTGTACTTTAACCGGACTAGTAATAATTGTAACAAATGCATGGCATCATACGCAATTTTTTGTTACAAGAATAAACCCTGATTTTGCTGGCGAATTGCTTAATAGCAGTCTGTTAACATCATTCGCTTTTAAAGAAGGATTAAGCTGGTTCACAAGTTACGGCGATAAGATAGTAACTGTCTCGGTTCTTTTATTTGCTGTCTCAACTGCAATAAGCTGGTCATTTTATGGTGACCGTTCAGCTAACTATTTATTTGGGAAAAAGGCAATTCTTCCTTACAAATGGGTGTTTGTACTTTTTGTGTTTATTGGTGCAATTGCCGAGCTGGAAGCTGTATGGGCATTTGGCGATGCAGCACTTGGTTTTATGACATTCCCCAACCTTCTTGCAATTATTTTGTTATCGGGAGTTCTTAAGAAGATGACAAATAAGTACTTCTCGGTTAAACACAAAGTGTATAAGAAGAAGTAATCCGTATCTAACGGTTAGATTAATTATTAGTATGATTTACTTGGGAGTTACATCTCCTGTATCATCAATCGCAGAGACAGGTAAGGGTTTATAACCGGTTTTACTTTCTGCACCGGCTAACTTTATTGTGCCATTTTTAAGATGGTAATAAAGCATATCATTTTCTATTAAGTAATAGAATGTATTTTTGAAATCATCTATCGATATACCAGCTGTTGCGGCAAGTTTTGCTAATTCGTGAGGATCATCAAAGTCTGTCTTGTTTAATCGAAGCATATATCTTCTGGCTATATAAAAAACCTCAGAACCAGGGTCAACCATTCTTACACGGGTTCTGTTAGTTGCGGGATCAAGAATATCATTAAAGAAAAGTGGAACAAAATAACCATTTTGAATTGAGACCATTGCCCCGCTCCCTTCATTAAGTATAAACTGTGCTGCGGAAAAACCAAGGTCCCGTGTATATTCCATATCGAACGGTATCGGGTCGGCACATCTTAACTCATAACCAATATTTTTGGCAACAATGTTTGTTTTGATTCCAAACTCTTTTAATCGTTCCTGTA
>CAVVMV010000037.1:0-21665 GCA_963749485.1 uncultured Ignavibacteriales bacterium
GAAGGTGTGCAGATCAGCAAAGTAGTAATTGCAGGTGAAGATGTTGACATGGAAGATAAAAAAAAGTATTAACCGCAGTGGTACAAATTTGCTAATTACTCTCAACGAAGCGCTTCCTCCAAATTCACGGCTTAATTTTTCAATTAGATTGGAATGTGCTTGATTTCGGATAAAGTAAAAATAAGAATGGGAGCTTACGATTCCACATCATTTTTTATTGCTTACTGGTATCCGCAGGTTGCAGTGTATGATGATATTGATGGCTGGGATAGGTATAACTATTCCGGACAGCAGGAATTTTACAACGATTTCTCGAACTTTGATGTTGAAATAAAAGTTCCTAACACTTTTGCGGTATGGGGCAGCAGGTTTGTTGCAAAATCCAGATGAACTGTTAAATGAAAAATATCTTGAAAGATACAATCTTGCACAACAATCTGATGAAGTTATTAGAATTATAACAGAAGAAGACTTGCTAAGCGGAAATATTTTTAGTAGTTCAAGCGAATTTAATACATGGAAATTTAAAGCAGATTATGTAACCGATTTTTCGTTTGCATTAAGTGACCATTACCTTTGGGACGGAGTTAGTGTTATAGTTGACAGCACAACAAACACGGAATGTTTTTGTTGATGCAGCATATAAAATCGAGTCAGAAGATTTTTATGATGTTGCGGATATCAGCAAAAAATCTATAGAATATTTTTCATTTGAAATGCCGGGTGTTCCATTTCCATATCCATGTTTAACTGCATTTAATGGATCAGGAGGTATGGAATTTCCTATGATGATAAATGATGGATCTGCAAGTACGCTTGCAGGAACAGTTGGTGTAACTTCACACGAAATTGCACACACTTACTTTCCGTTCTACATGGGAATTAACGAAAGAAAATATGCATTTATGGATGAGGGCTGGGCTGTTATGCTTCCTTTTGCATTCCAGGAAAGGATGGTTGAAGATAACTATCCAAGAAGAAGAAATGTTGGCAGCTATCAAAGGTTTGCAGGCAATGAGACTGAAATGCCACCAATGATTCCTTCAATACTGTTAAAAGGACATTCCTACAGAATGGCTGCTTATTCGCGCCCCGGGCTTGCATACGATTATCTAAGAGAAGTTCTTGGCGATGAATTGTTCACCGAAGCATTGCAGGAATTTATAAAACGCTGGAATGGGAAACATCCATTGCCATACGATATGTACAACACTTTTAACGAAGTAACCGGGCAGGATTTAAACTGGTACTGGCATGCATGGTTTTTTGAGCACGGTCATCCTGATCTTGCAATTGACCGTGTGGAACAGCAGGAAGAAAAGATACAGGTTTTTATAAGTAAAGTAGGAAGTATTCCAATTCCTATCAAACTAAAAATTGTTTTTGAAGATGGAACTGAAGCTGAACTAAACCATACTGCAGCTGTGTGGAAGAACGGAAATAAGGAATTTATAATTGAATATCCTGCTGATAAACCTGTTAAAGAAATAATACTTGGAAGTCCGGATATTCCTGATACAGATTCTGAAAATAACCAGGTAGTAATTCAATAAATAATTTTTAATAACCTGGAATTAATAATTTGGATGACTCGTGAAAATAAAAAAGCCGGGCGAACCCGGCTCATAAAATCCATTACTTTTTCTTCTCTTTGGGTTCAGTTTTCTTTTTAGATTTTTTTTCAGTTTTCTTTTTCTTCGGTTTTATCTTCTTTCTTTTTAGGAGGTCTTCCTCTCTTTTTAGGAGCAGCTTTAGTCTCTGCTTTTTCCTCAACTTTCTTTTTCGGTGCCTTTTCCTTTTTCTCTTCGGTTTTCGGCTCTTCTTTCCTCTCCTCTACTTTCGCTTCAACCTTTTCTTCTTTCACTTCAACTTTAGTTTCTTCAACCTTTTGTGCTTCCTCAACCTTTGGTACTTCTTCAACCGGTGCAGGTTTTTCTTCAACTACAGTTTCCGGTTTCACTTCCGTTTTAATTTCCTCAACTTTTTCAACTACTTCCTTAACTACTTCTTTTTTCTCTTCTACTTTTACTGGTGGTGGTGCAGCAGGTACTGCTTCAGTCTTTTGTTGCTTTTTAGGAGGTGTGCTAATTAAGACACCTTTTCTCTTCAAAATGGTTCTTGTACGAAGCCGGGTTTTACCGTAAGATCCGCGGGTAATTTTTCCTTTTCTTGATCTCTGATCTCCTTTACCCATATTTATTCCTTAATTTGGTTAAACAGAAAAAATGATTGCCTCAATAATACTTTAGATTCCCTTAATTTGCAATATTTTGATGAATGAGAGTTAACAGAATCTGCTGGTTGGTTGGCAATTTCAAACAATCCTGATATAATCATCATCCTTTATTTTTAATATTCCGGTTACAAAATGATATAATGCAAAAAGCTCAAGCGAAAAGGGAAGATAACCGAGGTAACCGATAAGCGGCATTTCAAAGATGTGGAGGAAATCTACAAAAGGAACATGATAGACCCATTTGGGATATGAAAGATAATTCCACATCTCCCAGAAGAATCCGCATATAAGGCAGCTGATCCAGAGAGAAAAAACTGGTCTCCAATCTCCTACTGAAATGTGCTCAAACAACGTACGGTTTTTTAACCAGGCGTTTACCGGCTCAATTATGAAAAAGACCGACATCCACACAAACAGAAAAAAGTATTGAGGGAAGATGATCATCAATAAAAGCATTAGCCAACCAAGAAGAAAATGAATAATTAGTATTTTACTTGATGGAGGGATTTTAAATCCGGGTTTAATCTTTTGTATCCACTCGAATGAACCTACTAATTCTGCTGTGCCGAATACTGCAGGAATAACTGTTGAAAAACTTAATGTTGCATAAAAGTGCATATTCTAAATCTGTAAAAAATTGTTTGCCATCATAAAACCAGTTTTGTGTTGCAAGGTTTAACAATTCAAAAAGCCACCAAGCCGGAGCAGAAATTAAAAAAAGGGAAAAATATTTTTTTACGTTCCTTTTAAGAAGGGAAGTACCTTTTCTATAAAATACAATTGCATCAACTGTTAAAGCATAACCAAGCCAGAGTGGGAAGAAAAGTATATGGGTGCGGAGTCCATCAAGTTGCCAGTTTAAATACCAAAAAACTATTACAAGTAAAATCCCTATCCATCCATAAAATGGAAAATTTATGAGTGAGCGGCTCTTCATATTTAGAAAAATATTTTATCATTTAAACGATTTGAGAAATTACATTATATATAATGGTTTTTATTCAAAATAAAATCAAGTTAAAAATAGAAAATTAATTTGAAGAAGATTCTTTAATTGTAATACAGAATGACAGCAATTTACTATATATAAAAAAAGACCACCTGTTAAGGGTGGTCTTTTAATTAACAAAATATGAAGTGAAATTTATTTCATTAGTACCATCTTCTTTGGTTTCTACAAAATCTCCTGCTTGTAATTGGTAGAAATAAATTCCACTTATAAATCCGGATGCATCAAAGTTGATTTTGTGATAACCTGCAGCTTGCTGATCCTCAACAAACTTCATAATCTCATTACCTAAAATATCATATACTATTAGCTCAACCGAACTTGCTTCTGGCAAAGCATAGTAAATGGTTGTATTAGGATTAAATGGATTCGGATAGTTCTGCATAAGGGCAAAATCATCCGGGATACTGTTAAAATCATCTTCAATACCAACAGCAGGATCACCCACACCTGTTACAGTTACGCTGGTTGGGCTTCCTGCAGCATTATGAGTTATATCTATAGTGCCGTTGTAAGCTTGTTCTAAAGTTGGTGTAAAAGTAACTTCAACATCCTGGTTATTACCGGGTGTTATTGTTGTGCTTGTTAAATTTACAGTAAAAGCCGGTTCACTACTAGTAATATTAGTTACCATCAAATCAGCAGTACCGGTGTTTTCAATGTTAAACGGTAACATTGCGCTTGTATTAACTTCTACATTACCAAAATCGAGCGCTGTAGGATTTACAAAAATTCCCGGTGCAGGCGGTGTCCAGGATTCATTATCGAAGTATACGCGATTAGAATTAGAACCAGCATAAGCAACTATCGTAGCATTTGCACCTAAATCTCCAACCTCTGGTTTCTGTAAACCGGTTGGATCATTTGATGGATCTGACATTTGAAGACTACCAGACCAGGTTGAACCATTATATCCTTTATATTTTATTATACGTGGAGAACCGGTTTAACTCAGGGGATTGTACAAAAGCCTGCTCTAAAATTCTGGCTATTGCACCATATTCAACAGACATTGAAGGCCATTTGTTTTCAGTCAGGAATTACCCAGGTATTATAAGGAGTCCAAACATTGTTATCGCGCGTAGCATCAAATAAATCATATGTATTTATTGTTAGACTAGATTTTTTTTCAAAAACTACAATTACTTTGTTATTTGGGTCATCCTCTCTTGAAGCAATTATTTCTGCATGCCGGGTAGTATCAACATGCTCCTTGAGCCACTGTATACTGAGGACCCCAACTAGTAGGATCTGCATAATTTGTATTTTCGTAAACATATAAATTACCAGTACTGTTACCATTAAAAGTAGTATAAACAGCACCGTTCCAGCCATAAGCAAAGTCAACATCTCTTCCAACTATTGACCAAAATGTACTTTATCTTGCCATACTGTTCCATAACTGGCTGGTTCGCTTCGAGTAGAATAAATTCTGTTACTGCTATCATAAACACAGATAGCACGATAATTGGATGGGCTGTAATTTCTATCTACAGCAAAATCAATAACACCTGCTGAAACAATAGTATGGTAAGTAAAACCTAGGTGCGCTCATATCACTTCGTCCTACTCGCATCCAACCATTGTCAAATCTGAAAAATAATAATATATATGCTTCAGTTCCACTCAGGTCGATCAAAGCACATAAGTTCAATTTGTTCAAATGTTCTGGTAGTAGCCCGAAATAAATCCCCATTCGGCTCCAGGTCAATCCACCATCTGTTGATTTGTAAATATATACAGATATCTTTTGTGCCACTATCTACAGCTATAAAAATCTCGCCATTTCTATTAACGTCCATGGATATATCATATGCTCTTCCACTGGTAATCATAACATCGCCGCCCCACTCTGGAGATTCCAGAGGTTTCTCAACCTCTTCTTCAGGCATAATGCTATTAAATAATGGTCACTGTTTACTGGCATTCCATCAGCAGTTAAATCAGGTTTACCTGAATTTGAATTTGAATATAGTTTCGCAACTTCAGGATTAACTTGTTGCCATGCCTGGATTATTTCTTCTCTTAAGTGTTGTATATTCTTCCCAATTTTCATTGTTCTCAGCAATTGTTATTTGCTCAACTAAGAGATCTAATATTCTCAGGTACAACAATAGGTTCTGAGCCTGAAACTTGGTCAGCATTCTGAGCTTGAATGAATATTGATGAGCTGAATAAACAAATAATTAATGTAAAAATCATAACAAATGATTTCATTTTTTTCTCCTATCTTAAAGTTGATTAAAAAATTGAACTTCTTAACCATTTCCTCCTTTCTGGTTTGTAACAAGTAATTAATTTCTATTTAAAAGAATTAATACTGTAAAAATTATAGATGCAATAGTAATTAAAATTTAATATAACACATTTTAAGTAAATAATAAATGACCTAATTGTATAAATATCAATCAATAAAGAGATTCCCCTAAAGACTGTTTCATCCCAAAGGGCTTAACCTACGCAGAAACCATACCATAACTATTTCTTGCCATTTTGTTAAGTTTACAAGGACAGCATTAGTGAAGAGTCATAATTTACCGTCATATTTATACATTTTACAAAAAGTGGTAGTAGTTAAAATGGATTGTCTAATCTGGATTGGGTTCTTAAATGTGATTTTACTTTCATTAAGGAATAAACTTACATAAAGGTAAAAGAGATTTACATCTCTTTTTCTGCAGTTATAATTTTTTCCTCAACAAACTGTGCCTGCTTTTTGTGCTCATCCGATATGTAAACAATACCATCTTCATCGTGAGTTTCACCATAAACAGCATGAACAGATTTTAAACCCCCAAATATTTTTCTTGCATCGCAAATGTAAACGAGATCACCAACTTCTGCCTGCATTTTTTCCATATCATTTTTAGAAAAGTTAATAGTTTCTTCATCGCCCGGTTTAATTTTCCAATTAACTTTAATTGTTTCACCTTCACGTTCGTTTAGCTTTGCTTCCCTTAAATATCTCTTTTGCTTTTAAAAGAGACCACGCGGTTAGTCCAGTAGTCTGTGCTTCTTCATCATAATCTACAAAGTAATTAACTGTTAGTGAAACAAGCACTGACATTACTATAGCTAAAAGTATCATCGAGATTATTTCAGGATATGATTCTGTATGGAGTTCCATAAAGGAAGAACTGAACACAAGCAGAACAAAAATTATTCCTGCAGCAACCGCAAGAATATACATTATGGTTTGATGATTCTCTTTTAGTTTTATCCATTCTACAAATTTTTTCTGGTGCACTGTTGTAAGTGTTATTGCAACCGCAACAAATGCGCAAACAAAAAGATTATATAACGCTCGTATGTAAGAATATGGATGAGAAGGACTCATCTCAATTCCATGATCAAACGGGGCGATGAGGATGCCAGGATAGTTGGCTCCCAATATCATCAAAGCAACACCCCCCAAAAAGCTTGATATAACTGCAGCAGGTGTAAACTTCCGCCAGAATATTCCTAAAAATATTGCTATCACAAGTGGAGGAGTTAAGGTTGAATGGAAAAAACCATGAGCTTCATAAACTGTTGGGAAATCTCTGAATACTAAAACTGTAAGCACACCTAAAGTAGTAATAACAGCTGAAGAAACTCTCGCTGATGCTAATTCATGTCTGTCTTCAGATTTTGCATCTTCATCATATTTCTTTAGCCATTTTTTTATTGGGCGATGAACATCATTTATATAGATTGCGGCAGTTGCATTAATAAGAGTATCAACTGTAGACATAAGTGCGGCAGTAAGAGCAGCCATAATAAATCCAAAAACACCAGGTGATGCAACGATATTTGCAACAACAACAAATATCTGATCTGGAGATGTGTTTGGTGGAACGACATCTGGACTGGTGATAGATATAGCTTTACCAAGCCATCCTGCACAGCCAACTACAATAGCTGATATAGGAAGCATAAAAAGAATATTGAATGTAGCTGCCTTTCTTCCTTCATTTACACTTTTGGTTGCCATGAATCTCATGATCAATCCCATATTCATAAACAGGAAACCAATTGAACCTGCAACACCATCCTGCCAGAATATTCCTACAAAATTAAAACTCGAGGGTTCGTTAAATTTTGCGAGAGGCATTTTCCATTCTGTAGGAAGCATATTCCAGAAAACATCGAAGCCGCCTAAATAAATTAGATCCGAGCAGCAAAGAGGAATAATCCAGCAAATAAAAGTATAAAGCCTTGCAATAAATCAGTAAAAATAACTGCGGTTTGCCCACCGAATGTAATATAAATACCGGTTATAATTGCGATTACTGTTACCACTCCCATAAGAGTAATATCGAAATTCATACCAAGTAACTGGAAACTTTCCGGAAGCATTGGTATAGCTGCTTTACCTAATGTTAAAAACCCAATTCCTATGTAACCTATCATATAAAAAAGTAAAAGAATTGTTGCAAGGAATCTTGCAGACGGGCTAAAACGTTTTTCAAAATATTCTGGAATTGATCTTATTTTTGTATAAACAATTATCGGCAGCCATCCGAAAAGGAAGAATGGAATAAAGAACCAATCGTTTATGTACGTCATCGTTGAGGAAAAACCGTGTTCGAAACCTTTAGCAGCGTATTTAACAAAGCTGTGGCTTCCTACTCCTGTAGCAACTATAGAGAATGCAATTAACCACCAGGCAAATCTTCTTCCTCCGAAAAAGAAATCTTTTGTACTTCGGTTGTACCTTCCAAAGTAGCTGCCGAAAAGCATGATCGCAATAAAGTAAACGATCATTACAATCCAGTCAGTAGAAGTTCCGATATTATGGAAAGTTTCCTGACCCATCTTAAAAATACATCGCTGCAACTGTTAAAAGAAAGTGAAGCAGAACAAAATAGAAGAAACCAAAAAACATAACTTTATACCAAAAACGATGGCGTTTAATTTTCAGGTCTATAGCACCGCTTTTTTTGATAATATACATCCCGGCAAAAAAGAATATGCCGCCTACACCGTAGAGATAAATAAATGGTAACCAGGAATTGAAAAATGAAGGCATTGAGTAATCTGAAATAGTTTGCTGAAGTATGAAAATTATTTTCTTCTAAATTAACGAAGCAGTTAATTACTTGCAAATAATTAATTTGTTAAGGATATTAAGTAGAAGCTCGCAAATTTAATTTTCGAAAAAGATTAATTATTTAAACTTCCAGAAAAAAGTGATTCTTGAAATAAGATCACTCGCTGGAGTAACTCCCATATTGTTTCTTTCGTACTTAATAAATTCTACATTAGGAATAATTGATACATCTTTTACAGGTTTGAAATCCACTCCTGCAACAATAAAAGTTGATTTGGCAGTGGGATCGAAAGGAATAAAATCGATATCATCCCCGCTAGGATTAGGGTCAAACGTTTTATCAACCCTGGCGAATAAAGAAAACTGATCTGATAAATTTCCTCCAAGGAAAATTGAAGCAACTCTTAACTGTTCATCGCTATTTTCCCCTTGCTGTCGTGTCTGGTTGGAATATTGAATACCAGCCCAGAATTGTTCAATTGAATAACTTAGAAATGCTTGCCAAGTGTACCAATCGGTATTTCCTGTCTTATCGGAGTAATCTCCGTATATTTCAAAAATCAACTCCTTGGATGGATACAATCCAATTGAGAGCATTCCCGATTTACCTTTATCAATTTCCTGTTTATTGCTGGATCCGTTTGATAACATCAGATGATATTTGACTATTCCGTCGTCATCAAATTTGCCCAATATTGATAAACCAAATTCCCTTGAACTAGCCATCTTTTGTATATCCAGTGGAGTTTTTTCAACGGATCTGTAACCCCAAATTTTTTCGATAACTGCAAAGGTTGGTGGAGGTGATATTCCCAGGATAAATTGTATCTTATCCAGTTTATATTTTAACCAGGCGTCTTTTACCACTGGCGTCATAGCATCTTTTGATTTAAAATCACCATCGTTAGCCATCTCAAATCTTAAACGGGTTGAGAAATTGCTGTTTATTTTATAGTCATAGGATAGATAAATTCTTCTGAACCAAAATCCGTGCTTATCTAAAATATCGGATCTATGATTTTTTGTTATGTGGTAGTAATCTCCAAATGCATAACCGCTGAGATTACCTCCGCTCTCATTGGATTTTTGCGGCATAATGGTAGACGCTAATATCAACACCATAAATAAAGTTAGTAGTTTGTACATTATCTCTCTTTGTTATTAATGAAAAAATTTAACGCCGCTATTTTCCTAATAACTGTTTCTAATTCCAAGCGAATAGTTGTTGATTTGGCATTCTTAACAATTTATTAACATAGGGTTGGAAATGACAATTAAATCTTTGTAGCTTTCATATAATCAATTAGTCGAAGGAAAATCACCTTCGATTTTATTTAAATAAAATTGTATTTAGAGATGAAGAAAATTTCATATAAAGCAAGATAATACCATAGTTGATGCAATCTCTAAAAGCATTTTTTGACAAGTATCCAAACCTTATTGCCGCTATTAAGCTGGTAATATTCCTTTACCTTTTTTTCTTATCTCTTCAAATGATGGGGGATTCATTAAAACTTTTCGGCAAGGAATTTTCCGAATCCTTGATTGCTACAACTACAAATCCGCTCGTTGGTCTTTTTATAGGAATACTTGCAACTTCTGTTATTCAAAGCTCTTCATCAACAACTTCAATTGTAGTTGGTATGGTTGCTGGAGGTGCATTAACAATTGATACAGCCATTCCCATAATTATGGGTGCTAATATTGGCACATCTGTAACTAATACAATTGCTTCGTTACCGCAAATTAACAGGAGTAATGAATTTAAACGTGCTTTTTCTGCAGCAACTGTACACGATTATTTTAATCTATTAGCGGTATTAGTAATATTTCCCCTGCAGTATTACACTAATTTTTTAGGTTTGCTGGCAACAAATATGGCAGACATTTTTGCTGGTGTTGGAGGGTTAAAGTTTTTAAGCCCGGTTAAAGCTATAACAAAACCAGTTGTGACATTAATAAAACCATACTTTGTTGATATACCGTGGTTAATGTTTGCAATTGCGTTAGTACTACTCTTCATTGCATTAAAATATATGGTTTCTTCGCTAAAAGTTATTGTAGTATCAAGAGCAAAAGATTGGTTCGACAAGTATCTTTTCAAAAATGCTCTTCGTGCTTTTTTGGTAGGAATAGTTTTAACAATACTCGTTCAGAGCAGCTCAATTACAACTTCATTAGTTGTCCCAATGGCCGGTGCCGGATTATTAACTCTTGAACAGATATTTCCTTATACACTTGGTTCAAACATTGGAACTACAATTACAGCTATGCTAGCTTCTTTGATAACCGGAAATTTAGCTGCTGTTACAGTGGCATTTGCTCACCTGCTTTTTAATATTTCCGGAATTATTATCTGGTGGCCATTTAAAATTGTTCCACTTACAATTGCAAAAAAATTCTCAGAGTACTCAACAAAAAGTAAATTAATACCCATTGCATATGTTTTTATTATGTTTTTTATTATACCATTATTGGTAATTTATTTAGCAAATTAAGGTGAAAAGATGATAAGAGAAATTCTATCGATATTCAAAGAAAATACTTTGATGGACAGGGCTTACCAAAGATCTTTCGAAATGTTAGACCTTACTCATAAAATGTATATCCAATCGAAAGACATATTAAGGAATAAAGATCACGCCCAGGCTGATTTTGATATAAATGATGAAGATCTTGCAGTAAATAAGTACCAGCGAGAAGTTCGTAAAGATGTATTTAATCATCTTACTCTTACAGGTACTGATCAACTCGCTTCAGGATTGGTGCTGGTTAGTATAGTTATCGATCTGGAAAGAATTGGAGATTTTACAAAAAACATCGTCGAGCTTGCAGTAAATCATGCTGCAAGATTGCAGGGCGGCGAATGCGAAGAGGACCTAGTTTAAAATTGAAAATGCAGTTGAAGATAGTTTTAAAAGAACCATTGAATGTTTTAAGAAGTGCTGATGAGGAAATAGGAAGGGAACTGTTAAAAGATTATAAATGGGTTAGTAAAGCTGCAGATCAATGCTTAATGGATCTGATGAATGAAGTTGATAAAAATTTAGGTGTTGGAAGCGCTGTTACTCTTGCATTATATTTTCGTTCGCTTAAAAGAATTTATGGTCACTTAAGAAACATTACTACGAGTGTTGTAAATCCTTTCCACAGGATTGGTTTCAAACCGAAAAAGAAAAAATCGTAAAAACTAGCTAATTTCAACATTTTTTAAGTCGAATTTATGATTAATAACAATTTCTTAACAATTAGATAACCTTACCTTAATATTAGATTGAATCACTCTCACTAAGTTTCTTCATCAATTATATTTAATTAATATTAACCGGAGAGTGAAAAAATGAATTCCAAAAGCAAATTATTATACTTATTTATCTTTATTGTTGCAGGCTCAATAATCTTTTATGGCTGTAAGAAAAAAGGAGATGAAATAGAGAAAACTGTTATTTCTATTAAAGGTTCAGATACCATGGTAAATCTTTCGCAGAAGTGGGCAGAAGTATATATGCAAAATCATCCTGAGGTTTCTATCCAGGTTACCGGCGGTGGATCGGGAACTGGTGTTGCAGCTCTGCTCAATGGCACTACCGATCTGGCAAATGCCAGTCGTGAATTGAAATCAAGTGAGAAAGAAAAAGCTACAGAGCTGGGAATTGTACCCTATGTTTATGAAGTAGCACTGGATGGGATTGCAGTCATTGTTCATCCGGATAATGGAATTGATGTATTAACTGTAAAGCAACTGAGTGATATTTTTAAGGGAGCTATTACTAACTGGAAAGAGTTGGGCGGAGCTGACCTTGATATTACTCTTTACGGAAGAGAAAACAGCAGCGGCACTTATGAATTTTTCAAAGACAATGTTTTAGGTAAAGATGAAAGCGGGAAAAAAATAGACTATGCAACCTCTACACAGGTTTTACAAGGTACAGCAGCGTTAGGCGAAGCTATTGCAAGAGATATTAAAGGAATTGGTTATGGTGGTGTTGGTTACTTTGCTGCAAGAACTGATGTAAAGATAATTCCTGTTAAAGCTGACGATGATGCTCCTGCGATTACTCCGTCAGAAAACGGGAAAGTTAATTACGAAGCAATCTGGAGCGGGGAGTATTCAATTTCGCGGTATCTTTACTGCTTTACTAACGGTCAGGCAACCGGAAAATTAAATGATTTTATGAATTTCATACTTTCCGAAGATGGACAGAAAGTTGTTGAAACAATGGAATATATTCCACTACCATTAAATAAAAACAGTAATTGATAATTATAAAATAAATAAAACTCCTGTAGTTATTGTATGGCTCCAAAAGAAGAAGAATTTTACGGTAAGGCTGCTGCCTCACGGTTTAAAAAAAAGATAAAAAAAGGCACCAGAATTAAAGAGAGTTTTATAAAAACTTTCTTCGCCTTAAACGGAGCCATGGCACTTGTTTTTATTATTCTGATTTTTATCTTTTTATTTAAGGAAGGTTTAAGATCTTTTGAGCATATTGGATTTGTAGATTTTATATTTTTTGATAGATCTCTTTCAGATGGTTCCCTTTTAAGAGTGTTTGAATGGTATCCGACTTCAGAAGAGGCCAGGTTTTCGCTTGTTCCACTCATACTTGGGACATTAGTTACAGCAATACCGGCAACTTTGTTTTCAACCATATTGGGTGTTGGTGCGGGGATTTATCTTGCGGAAATCGCGGGCGCTCGTTCAAAAGAAATTCTTAAACCCATTGTTGAATTGTTTGCTGGAATCCCTACAGTGGTGATTGGGTTTTTTATGCTGGTAGTTGCAGCTACTTTTTTTAACGATTTATTTGACCCTACCAACCGGCTAAATGCCTTTATTGCTGCACTTGGCTTATCAATGGTTATAGTTCCCATTATTGCATCATTAACCGAAGATGCTTTACGTTCAATTCCAAACGAATTAAGAATGGCATCTTATGGATTGGGTGCTACTAAGTGGCAGACCATCAGCAGGGTGCTATTACCAGCTGCATTTAGCGGTGTATCTGCTAGTATTATTCTTGGTTTCGGAAGAGCGATTGGCGAAACTATGATTGTGCTTATGGCTGCCGGTAATGCAGCTAATTTAACTGCGGATATTTTCAGAAGTGTTAGAACAATGACTGCAACAATTGCAGCAGAAATGGGTGAGGTTTCACAAGGCTCTGATCATTACTTTGCATTATTTTTTATAGGCATTGTTCTTTTTACAATTACCTTTTTTCTTAATCTTCTTGCAGAAATAATTATTAACAGGATGAGAAAGAAAAACACGTTTTAGCATCAATTTATGATTAGTTTTACGAAAAAAAGAAAAGATATTACCGGAACATTATTTTTAGGAATAGTACGAGCACTTTTCTATTCTATATTAATATTTCTTGTTCTTTTTCTTGCAAAGATTTTTATTGAAGGTATTGACCAGTTGAGCCTGGAGTTCATTTTTGATGAACCAAGGAACAATATGACCGAAGGGGGAATTTTCCCAGCAATATTTGGTACGGTTGCTGTGACACTTATGATGGTCACTAATAACTGTGCCGATGGGTGTATTCGCAGCAATTTACCTGAATGAATACGCAAAAGATAATTTCCTTACCCGTATTATTCGAACTGCAGTAAATAATTTAGCAGGTGTTCCTTCCATCGTGTTTGGTTTATTTGGGTTGGGATTTTTTATTTTGTTTGTAGGAAAAAATTTAGATAAAGTTTTACAAACCGGTTTGTTGTTTGGACAGCCGGCACTGTTGTGGGCATCAGCTACGTTGGCAATCCTTGTTCTCCCAATTGTAATCGTATCAACTCTTGAAGCCCTAAATTCAGTTCCTAAATCTCACAGGGATGCTTCGTATGGATTGGGTGCAACAAAATGGCAGACTATTAAGAATGTTGTTCTTCCACAGGCACGTCCGGGAATTTTAACAGGAACAATTTTGGCGGTAAGCCGCGGTGCAGGGGAAACTGCTCCAATACTTTTTCTCGGAGCTGCATTCTTCTTGCCAAGTCTTCCTGTTGTGGATTTATGTATAGGTGATTACTGTATCCCGATGATTAATCCAACAGAGCAATTTATGTACCTTGCGTATCATATATTTATTCTTGCAACTCAGTCTGCAAATCCAACTAAAACACTACCGATCCAATATGGTTCGACTTTGGTGCTTATTGGGTTAACATTTTTACTAAACATAACTGCTGTAATATTTCGATACAGGTTCAGAAAAATTATAGGAAGAATTTAAATAGGAAATATTGATCCGAATGAAAGAAATTAAGATAGTAACTAAAAAGCTAAATTTATTTTACGGTGCTTCGCAGGCACTTAAGAATATTTCAATTGAGATTCCAGAGAAAAAAATTACTGCTTTTATCGGTCCATCGGGGTGCGGCAAATCTACTTTCCTAAGAGTTTTAAATAGGATGAATGACTTAATTGCCGGTGTAAAAATTGATGGCGAAGTTTACATTGACGGTGTGAATATTTACGATAAACAGATTGATGAAGTTAACTTAAGGAAAAGTGTGGGGATGGTTTTTCAGAAATCAAACCTGTTTCCCAAAAGTGTATACGAAAATATCGTATATGGTCCGAAAATAAATGGATTAAGAGATAAACAGGAACTTGAGGAGATTGTTGAAAAAACATTAAAGCAAGCGGCATTATGGGATGAAGTAAAAGACCGACTCAAAGAAAGTGGTTTAAGTTTATCAGGCGGGCAGCAGCAGAGACTTTGTATAGCAAGGGCACTCGCCGTTGAACCGGAAATAATCTTGATGGACGAACCTGCTAGTGCGCTTGATCCGATTTCAACAGCAAAAATTGAAGAACTTTTGCATCAGCTTAAAGGAAAAATATACAATAGTTATTGTAACGCATAATATGCAGCAGGCAGCCAGGGTAAGTGACAATACTGCATTTTTCTATCTTGGAGAACTGATAGAGTACGATAATACTGCAAAAATATTTACTAAACCTTCTGTCAAACAAACAGAAGATTATGTTACGGGCAGGTTCGGTTAAAAACAGAAATTATTTTTAATATTAAGAAAAAACAGGTCGGACAATGGAGAGACATTTAGATATTCAGCTTGAGAAACTAAAAAAACGATTAACAAAAATGTGCAGTCTTGTTGATGAACAAGTTAATAACGCAATTTTATCAATTGAAGAAGAAAATGAAACGCTGGCACAGGAAGTAATTGATAAAGATGATAAAGTTGATAAGTTTGATCTGAAAATTGAAAAAAGCTGCCAAAAAATATTTGCACTTAACCAGCCGGTAGCAATGGATTTAAGATTAATAATGTCTGCGATGTCGCTGGATACTAATCTTGAACGGATTGGTGATATTGCTGTAAATATTGCAGAATATTTTTTAATGATGAAAAAGAAACCATCATTCTTTAACGAAACAAAATTCGAAGAAATGGCAAAGCTTTCGAGATCTATGTTAAAGAATAGCATCGATGCATTTATTGAATGGTGATGCTGAACTTGCTAAAAATGTTATCCAGTCTGATGATATTATGGATCGGTTGAATGTTGAAAATCACCAGGTGCTTATTAATATAATGAAGAAAAACTGTGATTTTGTTGAACCTGCAGTAGCAATGATAAGTATTTCAAAACAGATGGAACGGCTTGGTGATCTTGCAACTAACATCGCCGAAGATGTTTATTTCATTTATGAAGCACAACTTATTAAACATAAATACGAAAAGTATCTATTCTCGACTGATGATGAGGATGCGGATGAAACAACGGAAGAGTAATTTAGTTTAAAATATTTTCTAAGCTTTTAAACATCACATCTTTCATGCTAACAATTCTATCAGGTTCGGTAATATTATTAACTAAATTACCGAACATTATCCCCCAGCTTATTGTGGTAATATAATTTGGCAGGGCAGTATCCATACTTTCTATTCTTCCGCTGTAAACCGAACTGAGAATCAGCTTAATAATTTTCTCTTCTTCTTTTAGCAATTTTTTCAGAATTTCTTTCTCGGTTTCAAACTTATCATAAGTGAAGAGTTGCAGCATCAAATCGAAAAGTAGTTTATATTTTGATGCAACGGTTTCTTTATAACTAAAATATTCGAGTAGCCTGCCGCCGAGTGGAATTTCTTCATTATTAAAGATTGCTTTTATATCATAAATAAATTGAGATGCTTCCCATTCAAGAGTTTGATAGAAAAGATCTTCCTTGGAAGTAAAGTAATGGTAGATGGTAGCTTTACCAATTCTTACATCGCGGGCAATTTCATTAAGTGTAGTTTTGCCTAATCCGTGCCGTGCAAAACGTTTTGCAGCTGCACGGATGATTTGATTCTTTCGTTCTTTTGCCAAAAGTAGAATAAACTAATTATGTACTATTTTTTTCGCATCCTGGATTATATCGGCAGCTTTTTTCTTGCCCTCTTTTACTAGTTCCTCTGCCTTTTCTTTACCGCTGTCGTATAATCCATGAGCATCATCAATTAAATTGTCGGTTTTATCAGCAATCTTTTTCCTCAGTTTTTTACCTGAAGTAGGAGCATAGAGCAGCGCAATAGTACTTCCTATTAATCCACCTAAGAAAATACCCACAACCAACATCCCAAGTTTTTCATCATTTTTCATTTTATAACTCCCTCTATTTTGTTATTTAAATACTTCTCTAATATAAAAAATCAGATCAAAGAAGCAATATTAATATTTAGTTGTTTATAACTCTCTCATTCATTTTTAGGAACGAATTTATTAGCAGCGATAAGATTATTACAAGAATACAGCCAATCACGTTATACCATAGGAACGGAATTTCTGTAAAAAAGTAACAATAAAGCACAACAGCTTCTGCTGTAAGAGCTGCAAGAAATGTAGGCGTACCCGGTACCTTCCTTAAGTAAAATGCTGTCAAAAATATTCCTAAAATAGTACCATAAACTAAGGATCCGAGAATATTTACAGCTTCAATTAGGGAACCAAGATGATGAGCAAAAAGCGCGAAGGTGATTGCATAAATTCCCCAGAATACAGTTGCAGTTTTTGATGCATTAAGATAATGTGAATCGCTCGCTTCTTTTTTTATTAGTCTTTTATAAAAATCTATTACAGAAGTTGTTGCAAGTGCATTAAGCTCAGCTGAAGTTGAAGACATTGAAGCAGAAAGAATTGCAGCAAGAACAAGCCCAACTAAACCTATCGGCAAAAAGTTTATAATAAAAGTTAAGAAAATGTAATTCGTATCATTAGTATCTGCATCAGGATTTGCTTCCTGGATTAGTCCTAATGCCTCTTCCCTAATAAGTGATGCTTCATTATGCTGCGCTAACATTTCTTCAGTTTTTTGATCAACTAAATCTTCATCCCCCGATTCAATGGATGTTAGAAGCTCACGGATGGTTTCCTGCTTCTCTTTATAAATATTATCGTATTCATATTCAAGATTGTTGTATTCCGCCGCATAAGAACTTTCCTTTATGTTTTTAGTTTCCATAGTATTAAAAGTAAGAGGAGGAGTGACAAACTGGTAAAAAACAAATACCATCGCGCCGATAAAAAGAATTATAAACTGCATCGGCACTTTTACAATACCGTTTGTAAGCAAACCCATCCTGCTTTCGGCAATTGAACTTCCCGCTAAATACCTCTGAACTTGTGATTGATCCGTACCAAAATATGAAAGCATTAAAAAGGTTCCGCCAATTATTCCTGTCCAGAAAGTGTACCTGTTGCTAAGATCAAAAGAAAAATCGATTGCGTTCAGCTTTCCCATTTTTCCAGCAATATATGCAGCATCTATTACTGAAACATCCTGCGGGAGAAGCATATAAGTTGTGATGAAAGCAGAAAACATTCCTGCTGTAATTATTATCATTTGTAAAAGGTGGGTTTTGTTTACAGCGTTTGTTCCTCCGACAGTTGTGTAAAGAATTACCATCGCGCCAATTAAAATAATTGTTAAGTTGATTTCCCAACCGAGGATAACTGATAAAATTAGTGCAGGAGCATAAATAGTAAAACCAGCTGCAAGCCCACGCTGCGTAAGAAATAGTGCGCTGCCTAACATCCTGTTTTTTAAATCAAAACGCTTTTCAAGATATTCATAAGCTGTGTAAACATTTAGTTTATTATAAAGTGGTACCGCAGTAACGGAAAGAATTATCATTGCAATTGGCAGCCCAAGGTAAAACTGTACGAATCGCATCCCATCAACATATGCCTGACCAGGCGTGGAGAGAAAAGTTATTGCACTGGCTTGAGTTGCCATGATAGAGAGTGCTATTGTCCACCACCTGGTCGTTCTTCCTGAGCGGATGTATGAATCAATATCTTTTGTCTTCCTTGTTTTCCATGTTCCGTAAATAACCACGAAAGCAAGAAAACCGCACATCACCAGCAAGTCAAGCGCGCTCACTCAAACACCTTTGTAAACAAATAAAATATTAACACCAGAAAAACCAGGTTAAAAAAAACAAAAGAATAAAGCCGTTTCCAGGTTTTCAAAATCGGGGGGGGATTATCATCACTTTCTATTTTTTGGGAAGAATTATTCAATATTTTTTCCTGCAGAAATCAAGTTGATAAAGAGATTGTAAGCGCCGGGCACGCCTGCTGGCAATTCTCTAAAGAAGGATAATCCTGTATAAATAAAAACACCATCTCCATACTCTGAGTACAAAAGAGAACCCTGTTTAGGAGCTTCACCTCGATCGTTCATTTCCAGGATTGGTTCATAGTTATCATCCCATTCATCCGGAAAATACAAACCTCTTTCCTGTATCCATCCCTCAAAATCTTTTTCGGTTATACGATTAGGAAAGTTTAGCAGTGGATGACCAGGTATTAACAAATTAACTTTTGCATCTTCTTCGGTTACACGGTCGCGGGAAATCTTAAACTCATAAGGACCCGGTTCAGCATAGCTCTTGCCAAGCGTGTTATACTGAACAATGTAAGTCCCACCGTTATAAACATATTCCATAAGCTTATCTTGATAGATATTCATTCTTTTATTTGTGTTGTATGTTCTTATCCCTGCGATTATAACATCATAGCTGGAAAGATTTCCGTTAGAGAGATCTTCATCATTTAAATAAGCAACATCAAAACCTAACTCTTTAAGATAATAAGGAATTTTATCTCCCGAACCTTCAATGTAGCCGATTGTGTTTACTATTTTCTGTACATCATTTAATCTAACAAACTTTGCTTTTGACTGCGGGAAGACTGTTTGCAACGGAATATGATCATAATCAATAGTAACAAAACTATTCCGGTAAGTTTTATTTTCAATTATCAGCTCCGCTTTTACAACTGCTTCATCAATTCCTTCTGGAGGTGTTACATTAATTATAAACTGCTTCTCATCATACTTCTTCTCCAATTTAAATTCTATTTCTGATGGTTCGATTACCCAGCCAGCCCGAGCTGTGAGAAATAATTTTCCAGTTGAATTTTCTTTTAGGTTTTTGATGATGAGCCGCACTTCTCTCTTTTCATTTGATGGGAAAAGATATAAACTGCTTTCGAAATTAACAGTTACCGGTGGGGCAATTGAAACAGGGTAATAAACTTCTCCTTTTGTAGGAACGCTTTCCCTGTAAAGAACAGGTGTTGTGAAGACAAATCTACTGCTATCCAGGGAAACACGAAAGCGAGCTAAAAGTGAGGGAGGGCTAACAGGTAAATCTCTCATTAGCTGGTCTTCTATTGTAAAAATATTTCCTTCATCTCTCACCATTAACCAGTGAGGTTGAGTGATTTGAATATTTTCAGGAATTTGAATTTCCTCATCTAATGAAATTATTTCTCCTTTTTCTAATTGTTGGTTCTGTAACGAAACAATTGATTGAGAGGTGATATGAACTCCTTCCAATAGAAAATTTAAACCTGATCTGTTTACAATTGCGGTAGAGACTTTCACTTTATCTCCCGGCGTATAAACTTTTTCATCCACAATTGCTTCAACCCAGATGCCCGCACAGGATTTTATTATTTGAAGTAGCTCATGGCTTTTAACATGCACCCAATAATTATCATCTAATTCATTCATCAAAGAATAAGCTTTTGATAGCAATGGAATAATAGCTGAAGGATTCTCTGCATCAAAATTATGTTCTGCTTCTTTAAGCAGTGAACCTATTTTATCAGTTCCGTCAATTCTTCTCCAGGATATATCGATATCTTTAAAAAGATTGTTTGCAGCTTTATCCCCATCCATTAAAAGAAAATAATTATAACGATTGCCACGCCAGGCTTCAAATCCAAAACCCTGACTTTTATGCATGCTCCTACTCTCCTCCGAAATTTCTGTGTACGATTTTCCAAGAAGGGGATTATAGCTTCCTAAGTTAACAGAAATAAGAGTATCAGCAGAAATTCCCATTTGATTAAATGCTGGTGTCCACCCATTCCAGTAGATTCTTTTTGGCTGCCATGGATTTACATATTCAAGCTGCTCCGGAAATGCTCCCTGATCTCCGGCTAAACGAAATGCTTCCAGTGCAAGAATCGCTGATGCAGTGTGCTGTCCATGTCTTCCTTCCCCGGTAATTGGAAACCTTGTTACAATCACATCGGGTTTGAATTTCCTGATCACCCAAACAACATCCGAAAGGATTTTTTCTTTATCCCAGAATTTAAACGTCTCTTCCGGTGATTTAGTATAACCGAAATCTATCGCGCGTGTAAAAAACTGTTCTGCGCCGTCTTTCTTTCTTGCCTGTAAAAGTTCCTCCGTTCTTATAACTCCCAGCAGTTCCGCCTGCTCATCTCCAACAAGGTTTTGTCCACCATCACCTCGCGTTAATGAAAGGTAACCGGTTCGCAGCAGTTTTTCAGAAGAACAATAAGTTAGGAAAGCCGTATTTTCATCATCAGGATGAGCACCAATATAAAGCACACTTCCAAGAACATTAAGTTTTTTAAGCGCAAGCTTAATTTCAGATGCATTCATTACTTTGTTTGGTTGAGGGTAAATTAGTAATGAGAGGAGTGGTAAGAGGAATAAAAGTTTTTTAAGCATATAAGTTATATTTAATTATTAAAATTGAAGAATTGTAGTTTCGTCTTTGTTACCAATATTTTCTTCGGAAATTAAAAGAAAATGAATTGAAACGATTTTTACAATAATTTACTTTAAGCTACTAAAAATAATTGATGAATTGTAGTTATTTAATTTGAGTAGAAATTAAAAAGAATATAATAACAAAAAATATATGTTTGCTGTTAGATTCTCAATCCGCTTCAACAAATGAATTTACAGCGCATTGAGGTATATCAATTACTTATATTTCTTATATTTACAGTGTATTTATCAATGAAACTCTAAATGACCTGATGATTGAAATTGAAGGAATAAAGTTAGGCGGAAATAACCCGTTTGTGCTTATTGCTGGTC
>CAVVMV010000038.1:0-14196 GCA_963749485.1 uncultured Ignavibacteriales bacterium
CAGATCAACGAGGAAATTACCTAACTCTTTTATTATTGATAACGAAACAGGTGTATCGTTTGCAAAGCAACGATTGGAACCTTTAAGTGAAATTTCTCTTCTTAATATCAGTTCAGGAAAATATTCAATCTCATTTTCTTCAAGAAGATTTTTCACTTTACCATTTCCTTCAACGGCAAATATTCCTTCAACAACTGATTTGTTTGCACCTTTTCTTACAACCTCCGTTGAAGCACGTTCACCAAGCAGCAAACCCATTGCATCAATTAAAATGGATTTACCCGCACCGGTTTCGCCGGTAATAATATTCAGTCCCCTTCCGAATTCAACGGAAATGTGTTCTATAAGCGCGTAATCTTTTACTTCGAAGGATTTTAACATAATCTGCTATAAATATTTGCAGAAGAAAGTTAAACTATTTGAAATGGAATTTCAAAAAAGTAAGGGAAAACTCTTGGTGTTTTATTTCAGTTTAGGAAGTAGAAAAAATATTGGTGCTGATTTAAGAAACCCTAAACCCTGCCGGGTAATAGGATTTAAGTTCACTGCCAAGATATTTTAAGAGTGCGGTAATTACACCAAGGTCATCCAGGTAACCAAAGAAAGGGGTTAAATCTGGAATTGTATCGAGTGGTACAATAAAGTAAACAAGCGCTGCAATAACAATTACTTTCCTGTGCCATCTTACAATCGGATCTTTCATAAAATTATAAAGCGCTACAATATCCCTGGCAAAAGATATTCTCTTTCCGCCTTTTTCAAGCTTTGACCAGAGGTTCTCATCAACATATTCTATATCTTCTTCAACATCCTCTTCACTTTTTCCACCAAAATCGAGTTGGTTTAAATCACTAACATCATCAAAGAGTACATCATCATCTGTATTGTAATCTTCATAATTCACAATGCGATCCTCCTAAAATAAATACGAACCAATTTATAACACTTAGATTCTTAGATTAAGGTACAAATCAAAAATAATGTATGTAGCAATTAAAGGCAAAGCAAGTAACGGTATCCTGCAAAGTAAATTCAATATGATAGGTAGTTTGGTTAAGTTTGCATTTTACTTTACAAAGCAGATAGAAATTGGATAACCTGAGTGGCAAGATATTCCTCCCCGGAAATGAAAAACAATTGCAACACCTGGAAAGCAAGCTGGAAATAGAAGGTAAAGATGTTTTAGTTATTGGAACGGGAAGCGAAGAAATAGCTGTTTATTTGAAGATGAATGGGGCGGTTTCCGTAAAGATTGTTGTAAGCGATTATGAATCGGTGATGAACAGCAGGATGATTTTGCCGAAGGATACTGAAATTAGAGTGAGCATGATGGATTTTGAACATACTGATTTTTCTGCCGAAAGTTTCGACCTTGTTTATGCTCAAGCATCTGTTTCAAGCAGCCGCAGGAATAAGGTTATAAAGGAGATCAAACGTATTCTTAAAGAGGGTGGAATTTTAAACGCGGGCGAAATTACTTATTTAAAATCTCCCGTTCCTGTTTTTATCCGGGAGATTTGGGACGCTGGAGAAATACTTCCACTTGGATCAAATGAGTTAACCACTTACTATGAAGAAAGAAAATTTGAAATAATTGATGAGATGGATTTATCGAATACACTTACTGATTACTATCAAAAAAATCACAAGCTGCTAAAAGATAAATTGCATACGTTAACGGAGAGTGAAAAATCTTACTATAAAATAATTTTAAACCGGTTAAGCCATGAATCGAATGTTTATCTTAAACAGGGAGGGAAAGATTATATCGGTTTCACTTCAATAATAATGAGGAAAGAAATTTGAAAAAGGGTGACACATTAGAATTAGAAATAACCAGGTACGCTGCTGAAGGAAAAGGAATTGCGAAGATAAATCGAAATATTATTAAACCTGCGCAGGATACCTCAACAGCAGGAAAATAATGAAGAAAATTATGTGGTTTTTGTACAGGGTGCATATCCCCGGATAAGGTAACTGCGCAGTTAAGAAAAATAAAAAAATCTTATGCTGAAGCAGTAATAGTTAAAATAATTTCTCCATCAGAAGATAGAGTTGAACCACGATGTAAATACTTTGGAACTTGCGGCGGCTGCAAGCAGCAGGATCTTAATTACGAAACTCAACTAAAATATAAACAGGAACTTGTTAAAGAAACTTTTGAACACATTGCTGGTTTAAAAGATTTTGATTTTGAAGATATCATTCCTTCCGGAAAATAATTTCTTTTACAGGAACAAAATGGAATTCTCTTTTTCAGATAGAAGATGGTTAACAAAAGAAGAGATTGGTTCGGAAGAATATTGTTGATAAAGATTTTGCTCTCGGACTTACACATTCCACGGATATTTGATAAAGTTTTGGATATCGATGAATGTTTCCTTCAATCAGAAATCAGCAATAAAATTCTGAACTTTACAAGAAAGTTTTTTAAGGAAAAGAATGCTTCAATCTATTCAACAAAAACACACACGGGATATTTAAGAAATCTTGTAATCAGGCAATCGCTAAATACCGATGATCTGATGGTGAATCTTGTTACAAGCAGCGAAGATGATGAGTTGATGAATGAATATACTTCCGAACTGCTAAAAACAGTTCCTCAAATAACCACTAGTTATTAATAATATTAACTTAAAGAAAGCATCCGTTGCAATTGGTGATTATGAAAAAGTTTACTACGGAGACAGGTTTTATTCACGATAAGATTGGGAATTATGATTTCAGGGTAAGTGCAAATTCATTTCTTCAAACAAACACTGTACAGGCAGAGAATCTTTACAAAACTGCAATGGAATTTGCAGAGCTGAAAGGTGATGAAATAATTTATGATCTCTATTCCGGCGCAGGAACAATTGCAATTTATGTTTCGGATAAAGCAAAGAAAGTTATTGGATTTGAGTCAGTTAGGTCTGCTATGAGGGATGCTGCAGAGAATGCAAGGACTAAACTCTATTGATAATGTTCAATTTCTGAGGCAAACTTGTACAAATCATTTCTGCCGATTGTTGAGCAAAACAAAATCCCAAATCCGGATGTGATGATAATTGATCCACCAAGAAGCGGTATGCATAAAAATACGGTTGATGATGCGATACAGCTAAACCCGGAAAAAATAGTTTATGTAAGCTGCAATCCTGCCACTCAGGTGAGGGATATAAAATTAATGGTGGAAGCAGGATATAAATTAGTGAATATGAAACCGGTTGATATGTTTCCTCATACATATCATATAGAGAATGTTGCGTTGTTGGAAAAAAACAAGATCGTACAGAACTAACGGATTTTAACTGACTAAATCGTTAAACTTATTCTTTCGCTGTTTTATCTGTTATTACAATCAACACAAATTCTCCTTTAAGGTTTTTCTTTTCTGCAATATTTAAAACCTTTTCGGCACTTCCCCTGTAATACTTTTCATCCTTCATCGTTAATTCAAAAGCTAAAACAACCGGAATGCTTTTGCCAAGCATGTTTGCAACATCTCTTAGCAACCTTTGTAACCTGTAAGGCGTATCCATCAAAACAATAACTTCTTTTATCCTCTTCAGATCCAGCAGTTGTTTTCTTCTTATATCTTTTTTTGGCGAGAGCCATCCGCGGTAATAGAAATTTTCAAAATCAAAACCGGAACCAATAAGCGCTGGAAGAAGTGAGCTAGCCCCTGGAACGGGAACAATATCAATATTCTGAGAAATACAAACATCTACAAGCAAATGCCCGGGATCTGAAAATAACGGCGTCCCGCAATCTGAAATAATCGCAGCAGTTTTTCCATTTAAAATTTCCAACAGAATTTCATCCACCACTTCATTTTCGTTATGCTCATTTAGTGCTATCAGTTCTTTATCAATTTTATAATGTGCTAACATTCTCCGTGCAATTTTGTACTCCTCACAAATTATAAAATCAACACTTTTAAGAATCTTAAGAGCACGTAGAGTTATATCATCATAATTGCCAATTGGGGTGGATACAAGAAATAATTTATTCTTCATTGGTTCTGTTACACTGTTATTTTTCTTAATTTTGATAATTACATTAATAGAATTTTTATGCTAGCCACTAGTAAAACAAGCCATCCGGGATATACTTATACTAATTAACAACAATTAATTGAGAGTTACAAAATGAAAACAAAATTACTACTATCATTCATAATTCTTTTTAATGTTATAATTTTTTCACAGGGGGATGTACAAACCTTTCTCTCTGTTACCAATACCGGCGTTAGTGAATTCCTAAATCAGTACCCGGAATATGACGGAAGAGGAACAATTATTTTTATTCTTGATACAGGCGTTGATCCGGGAATTGACGGCTTAACTCATACTTCCACCGGGGAAGTTAAAGTTATTGATGTCCAGGATTTTACAGGACAGGGTGATGTCGCTTTATATGAAGCCGATACCGATGAAGAAGAGGGTATACAATATTTTGTTAATGAAGAAATGAATTACAAAGTATCAGGAGCCGGTAAGCTAACTTATCATCCTATAAACGATGAATATTTTATAGGCGCTTTTAAAGAAAGCAGGATGATAAATTCAAGCTCAGGAGCTGTTGATCTTAACGGCAACGGAGAAAGTGAAGACATTTATTACCTGATTAGCTTTTGAAACAATGGTTGAAGATGATCGTTTTTGGGTAGCATATTTTGATACTGACGGAGATGGAGATGTTTCGGATGAATTTCCTTTACAGGATTATAAAACAAACCAGCAATCTTTCTACAATTCCAAACGAAGAAGGTCTTTCGCAGTTAACGTTTGGTTTAAATATTTTCCCGGATGAGCAGCGAATATCAATTCATTTTGATGATGGTGCACATGGCACTCACTGTGCAGGAATAGCTGCGGGAAATGATATTGGAGGTATTGGCTTAGCTGGTGTTGCTCCAGGGGCATATTTAATCAGCTGCAAACTTGGAAATAATAATTATTCGGGCGGTGCAACAGTTACAGAAAGTATGAAACAGGCATACCTCTATGCTGATAAACTCTCAAAGGAGCGTAAAGAACCTTGTATAATTAATATGAGTTTTGGTATCGGTTCTGAAATAGAGGGAAGATCAGAAATCGAAAAATTTATTGAGGAGTTAGTTAAAGAAAATCCCTACCTCTATGTTTGTACAAGTAATGGCAACGAAGGACCTGGCATTTCAACAACAGGTCTTCCTTCTGCAAGCAGCTATGTTCTTATCTTCGGGTGCTATTTTAACTGCCGGAAGTTGGAAGAGATTTATACGGTGCAAATCTCGATAAGGATATAATTCTCTATTTCAGTTCGAGAGGAGGCGAAGTTGGCAAACCCGATATTTGCTCACCGGGCGCATGTACTTCAACAGTGCCAAACTGGACCGGCAGGGATCGATTTTGGGGAACAAGTATGGCTTCACCTTACTCTGCAGGTGTGGTTGCACTTCTTATGAGCGCGGTTATAAATGAGTACCCGGATGTAAAAGTTCCTTCTCCATTATTGTTTCAAAGCAATTCGTGAAAGCGCAACTAAAATGGATGGCTACACATATCTTGACCAGGGATCAGGATATATAAACGTTGCAGAAGCTTACAAGCTGCTTAAAAAATATATTGATAGCGGCGAGATAGATAAGTTTGAGACTTATACAATTACTTCCACTGCACCTAATATGCCTGACGGCAGAGCGCCAAATCTTTATCTTAGAGATGGTTCTTTTCTAAAAGATAATGAAAAATTCTCCTTCTCAATTAGCAGGAATAACTTCGGTAATACAGATAAATTTTACAGAGATTATAACATAAAGTGTGATGAAGATTGGCTTATCCCCATCCAGAAAAAAACTTATTTAAGAAATGACCAGAGAACTTCTGTTCAGGTTATGTTTGATAAAACTAAAATGAATGAGCCGGGACTTTACACAAGTAAGATTAAAGCTTACAGAAATGATAAAAGCAATTTCCCTGAATTTGAAATGCTTGCCACCGTGGTTATTCCATACGAATTTACACAGAAAAATAATTATGAAATGAAGTGGATTGATAAAACTGTGGCAACAGGAATGATCGACAGATATTTTATTAACCTGCCTGCAGGACAAACCGGGATGAGAATTTCACTTACAAGAAATTCAGATAAATATTCTATGACCCGCTTCCGTTTGTTTGATCCTGATGGCAGAGAGTATGATATCTCTCCTGTTCTTTATTCGGTTGATGGAGAAAATATTGTTGAAGAATACTATTATAATCTTAAACCAGGTGTTTATGAAGTTGATGTTGAAGGATACTTTAGAGCAGAAGATGTTTCACAGTATAACCTTGAGATCAACTTTTACGGAATTGAAAGAATGGGTAAAAAAGTTATCACACAAGATGATAATTCATTTAAAATTATAAACCAGTTTAACAACAAAACTAATTATAACCTGAGTGGGATAATACCAGGTTATAAAAAAGTACATACAATAGACTTAAAAGGCGGCGATCATTTCAAGCTGCCAATCACACTTAATAAAGGTGAAGCTTCTAAAGAATTCGAAATTGAATTAACAAAAGAAGACTTTAATAAAGTAACTGATTTTGCTTTTATCATTTTGGATGAAGATGGTGTTGCAGTAGAAAGCAGTGCTCTTTCTTACAGGGATGGCTCTATTTCTATAAGCCGCAGCACAGATTCAGAAAATGAAAATTATACACTTGAAATAATTCCGGGTTTTGCACATAAAGATGGTGAGATGACCATAAAAGTAACTGAAAAAACAATATTAGAAAATCCTGTAACTGTAGATGTTAATTATAATGGAAGAGACCAGGTAACATTGTATCCGAATATTCTTACTGAATTAAAATGTGATTTTGAATTACCTGAAATTCAGATACCGGAAGATGCAAAATTTTATGGTATGATTGAATTTAAATCTGCAGCAAATGATAAAGTTGAATGCGAACTTCCGGTTTGCTTTTCTCAAATAATAGTTTAAGTCATGAGCAGGGGTGCACAATTGTGCACCTCTGTCTATTTAATAATGTCCTTTAATTTTTCAACCAGATCATTCAGCTCAACATCAAATCGTTCACCGGTTCTTCTTATCTTTACTTCAACTTTATTTTCTTTAAGTTTTTTATCCCCAACAATTACCTGGATAGGCATTCCTAAAAGATCAGCATCTTTAAATTTAAATCCTGCCTGAACATTTGTTCTGTCATCAAACAGAACTTCAAATCCGTTGCTGGTTAATTCATCATAAATTTTATTTGATGCATCAACTACTATATCTTTTTTCATGTTCAGCCCAATAAGCTGAACATCAAACGGGGCAAGAGTTTTATCCCAGATAATTCCATACTCATCATGATTCTGTTCGATGTAGCAAGCCATAACTCTTTCAACGCCAATTCCGTAACTGCCCATAACAATAGGATGTTCTTTACCATTTTCATCCAGAAAAAGTGCACCCATAGATTCTGAATACTTTGTCCCAAGTTTGAAAATATGACCTAATTCAATTGCGTTAAAAACATTAAGCTGTTTATCACAATTCGGACATCCTTCACCGGTTTCTACAGTCCTTAGATCAGCATATTCTAATTTTTCAACATCACGTTTAAAATCAATCCCGCCTACGTGGTAATCATTTTTATTAGCGCCGCTAAACATATTGTTTGCATCTTTAAGCCGGTTATCAACAATTATTCTATTTTTAAATCCAACCGGACCAATAGATCCAGCATCTGCGCCTGTAATTTCTAAAAGTTCTTCAGGGTGACCAGGTCTTACTGTTCCGCCTAAATAGTTTTCCAACTTACTTTCATTTACTTCATCGTTGCCATGCATTAAAATTAAAACAGGATTGCCATCATGAATATAAACTCTTGATTTAGCACATTGTGATTCATCAACCTGCCCGTCGGCAGGGTCTTAAAAATTCACAAAGTTCATCAATACTTCTAACATTCGGTGTATGAATTTCTTTCAACTCCTCACTTTTCTCAGCTCGCTTTTTTGCTTCAACTTTAGATGTAGCAACTTGAACATTTGCAGAGTATCCACACGATTCACAGTGAGCAACAGTATCTTCTCCAGCATCCGATTTAACCATAAACTCTTCTGAACCTGATCCGCCCATCGCGCCGCTAAATGCACCAACGACAAAATATTTTATCTTACATCTGTCAAAAATATTTCTATAAGCGCCATCGTGTTTGTTGTAAGATTTATCCTGTTCATCCTGGTTAATATCAAACGAGTAAGCATCCTTCATTAAAAATTGCCTGCTGCGTATAACACCGCTTCTCGGTCTTGCTTCGTTTCTAAACTTTGTTTGTATCTGGTACCATATCTGCGGCATATCTTTGTAAGATTTAACAACATTTCTTGCATGGAAAGTCATTATCTCTTCGTGAGTTGGAGCTAAAACATAATCGCGGTTTTTTATATGAAATAGTGTGTCTCCAAACGCTTCAACTCTTCCTGTTTCTTCCCAAATCTCTTTGGGATTTATTGCCGGAAGGTGAAATTCCTGCCCTCCAATTGCATCCATTTCCTCTCTAATTATTTGAGAAATTTTCTTTATAACTTTATAACCAAGAGGGAGAAATGAATAGATTCCTGCCCCAACCATTCTTATCATTCCTGCTCGAAGCATAAGAATATGACTTGCTACAACTGCATCATTTGGTACTTCTTTTAATGTTGGAACGAACGATTTACTTAGTTTCATAATTTGATTATTTATTGAAAATTGTGGCTAAAAATAACCAATTGAAGAGGTTATTCAAAGCTGACTTTGAAAGTGAAAATCTATTTGCGGGAGGAGTATTTGAATTAATCTGATTCCAGCTTATTGCTTCTCAACTTCTTTGAAGAGGTAAACTTTATCCCTCGGTCTTACCAGTTCATCAATAACAAATGTAACCTCATCCCCTTTTTCTGCGCTGGTTGCTGCTTCATCATTTCTTAAAAAGCTGTTCACTTTATTTTCTATAACTCCTGTTGTTTCACCAATGATAAGCAGATCATCATTCTGATTTAGCGAACCGGATTCGATTAATATGTGAACTACTTTTGGTTTCTGGAAATAGTTAAGAACTTTGCCTAAATATTCTTTTCTCTTAGTAGCTTTTGAACCGTGTATGTCTGCATAATTTTCGGATGAAGGAATCTCAAAATAAAATCCGGATGAGAATCCCCTGTTGTAAACTTGTTTTAATTCTTCTAACATTTCTTTTTTAATATCATCAGTAAGCTTACCTTCAAAATAAAGATCGATTGCACGGCGATAAACGGAAACAGTTTTTGCAACATATTCAGGACTGCGTTTTCTTCCTTCTATTTTGAATGAATCGATCCCAGCTTCAATTAATTTATCGATAAATCCAATTGTGCAAAGATCGTTGGGAGACATCACATAATCTTCACCTAGTATTAATGATTTATCCGAAGAACTGTCATAAACTTCAAACTCCCTTCTACATGATTGTACACACTCACCGCGATTTGCACTTTGCCCAAACATATGATGGCTCATAAAGCATCTTCCACTAACAGCAATGCACATCGCCCCGTGAACAAATGCTTCAATTTCCAGGTCGGTGTTTGCTCTTATTTTTTTTATCTCTTCAAGTGAACATTCGCGAGCAAGGACAATACGTACTGCACCAAGTTTTTTGTAAATTGATGCCGCAAGTGAATTTGAAACAGAACCCTGGGTTGAAATACAAAAGGGTAAATTGTGTTTGCTGCACAATTCCGCGACAGATAAGTCCCAGCATATGATGTTATCTATTTCGCTGTTTTTTGCTGAGATAATAATATCTTCCAGTTCTTTTATTTCTTCCTCAAAAACAATTGAATTAATTGTAAGGTAAGTTTTTACTTTATTCTCTCTACAATACTTTACTATCTCCGGAAGCTCATCAACGGTAAAGTTTGCAGCTTTGGCGCGCATGTTGAGTTTATCAACGCCAAAATAAACTGCATTTGCCCCAGCTTGCACAGCGGTTCTAAGCATTGTCCAGTCGCCAGCAGGAGCCATTAGTTCCGGTTTTTGAGTAATCTCTGTTTTCATAAATTTGATATATTTAAAATGAAAAAGCACGTAAAAGATGCATCACATTTTCATCCATTACGTGCTTAAACTTTGTACTAAGATTTTCGCTCCCAGACTTGGGCAATTTCTACAATAACTTTTACAGCCATTTCCATATCCTGAATTGCAACCCACTCAAGCTGTGAATGGAAGCTGTGTTCACCTGCAAATATATTCGGAGTTGGCAGACCCATAAAGGATAACCTGCTGCCATCGGTACCGCCGCGGATAGGATGTGTTATGGTTCAATATCAAGATTCTTCATCGCTTCAAATGCATTTTCAAAAACCTGTGGATGATTATCGAGTATCTCTTTCATATTGCGGTATTGTTCAACAACTTCAAACTCTAACTTTGAGCCGGGAAACTTAGCAATAGTATCTTCAGCAAATTTCTTAAGTAGATCTTCAAGTTTTTTCAGGTTGGAAGTTTCAAAATCGCGGATGATAAATTTTAGCGATGTTTTTTCTTCATTGCCATTTATTGAAACAGGATGAAAATATCCTTCCCTCTTTGCTGTAGTTTCCGGAGAAAGTTTATCTTTTGGTAAGCTGTCTATAAACGCTGAAGCCACTTTCATCGAGTTAATCATTATCCCTTTAGCATAACCGGGATGAATATTTTTACCAATAAAATTAATATTTACGGCATCGGCGCTAAAGGTTTCAATTTCCACTTCGCCTCTACTTGAGCCATCCACAGTGTAAGCATACTTAGCACCAAGCTTTTTAAGATCAATTTTTTCAGTACCTCTGCCGGTTTCTTCATCAGGAGTAAAACAAATTTTAATTGGTCCGTGTTTTACTTCCGGGTGGGCAAGGAGATAAGCAACAGCATCCATAATTTCAGCAACACCTGCTTTATTATCTGCACCAAGTAAAGTTGTTCCATCAGTAGTGATGATATCAAAACCAATCATATTTTTTAGATCAGGATTTTCACTCTCCTTAATAATCCAACCACCGTTTTCTAAAGCTATATCGCCACCCTGGTAATTTTTTTTGATGATAGGATTTACATCTTTTCCTGTAACTGCAGGAGATGTATCAACGTGAGCAATAAAAGCAATCGGGTCAACTTTTTTTTCAGTATTAGAAGGAAGGGTTGCCATAACATAACCCCACTCATCCATATGTGCATCTTCAATACCCATTGCCTTCAGATCATTTGCAAGATCCTGCGAAAGTACTTTTTGCTTTTCGGAACTTGGAAAACTTTCCGATTCTTCATCCGATTGAGTATCGTATTTAACATATTTTAGAAATCTATCTATACAAGTAAATTGATAATTATCATCAAACATTTATTCCTCCGGGAATTTATATTAATAAAATTTTTATTTATCTACTCTAATAATTTCTACTCTCCTGTTCTTTGCTCTTCCATCAGGAGTTTTATTATCAGCAATCGGTTCTATGCTGCCAAGCCCAACAACAGTGAACCTTCCTTTTGGTATTCCTCTCGATACAAAATAATTCAATACTGATTCAGCTCTCATCTGGGACATTTGAATATTTCCTTCTTTCGAGCCAACATTATCGGTATGTCCCTCAATTCTCCATCGAGACATAGGATATTTTTTCATCTCTTCAAGTATTTTATCAAGCTGTGGAAAAGCAGCTGGTTTCAATTTGGCGCTGTTAAATCCGAATGATGTTTCAGAACTAAGTGTTACTTCCTCAACTAAGCCTGTTTCTTCAACTATCGGTTCAGGAGTTATTTCTGGCTTCGGAATCAAAATAATTGGTGTAATTTCACATCCTTGATCATCTACTTGTGTTCCTGCTGGTGTTCCCGGGCACTGATCTAAATGATCCGGAACTCCATCAAGATCTGAATCAACAGGACAGCCGTTTTTATCAACATCAACCTCGTAGGAAGTGTTGGGGCATTTATCAAGGTAATCTGGCACACCATCCGCATCCCTATCAAAGGGGCATCCGTAATCATCAACCTGAATTCCGCGCTGAGTACCCGGGCAAAGATCCCTATAATCAGGCACGCCATCTTTATCGGAATCTAGTGCGCAACCTTTTGAATCTACCTTTGCTCCTTTTGGAGTTTCGGGGCAGTCATCCATAAAATCGGCAACACCATCTTTATCAGAATCCAACGGGCAGCCAAACTCATCAACTTTAATTCCTGCCGGAGTGTTAGGACATTGATCATCAGAATCGATTACACCATCTCCGTCAGAATCATATTCAGTTAAGAAAGAATATGAGATACCACCCATCACTGTAAAAAACATATCGTTGCTTGTTCCTTTTGCTAGATCTTCGAGCCAATCGTTTGGTGACATTTGCACACCACCGCTAAGATTTAGGGAGAGATTTTCGGTGACGGGAAATTTTATTCCAAGCTCTGCATTGTAGTTAATCTCACTCTTGTTGTAAACGCCTGCTTTGTTATTCGGGAGTTGCACACCCCCTTCACCTTTCGGATCGAAATTTAGACTTGAGATACCAGCAAAGAAATAAGGGAAAAGTTCATCATTAACGCTTAACATAAAAACTACCCCTAGACCAAGCGTGGTAATATTTGTTCTGAATTCTTTAGGATCGAGCTCTGGATCGCTCCCGCTTAGAAATCCTGCGCTTCCAAACACCCTTAAACCAAAAGAGCTTTTAACCCAGGCAGGGAAGAAATATTCGATTGATAGTCTGCCTAAATAATCAGTTCCAAGGCCTTCATAATCAGTACTTGCAAGTGTGGCGCCAGCTTCTACAGAAAGTACAACTGTTCCGGAAAAAGGATTATACTTTTGTGTTTTAGTACCCTGTGAAAAAGTTGAAGAATTTAGTAATAAACTCATAATAAATAATGAAGCAATAATTCTCATTCAAACTTCCGTTAATTTTGATTAGGTAAACACAAATTTAAGTGTAATTAGGGTTTTCACAAAGTGTGAGGATGCCTGGGTCAATAATGCCAGTATTTTAAAACGGTTATTAAAATCCCCTCTTCAAAACTTTTTCCATATCTGATTTTATCATTAGCCGAACAAGATCCTCAAATTTAGTTTCGGCTTTCCAGCCAATTTCCTTTTCAGCTTTTGCAGCATCACCTATCAGCAGATCAACTTCAGTTGGACGGTAGTAGTTGGGATCTACAGCAACCACAACATCCCCCGTTTTAAGTTTCGCTGGTAAATTTAAAACTGAATAAATCTTTTTTTGATGAATAATCGATCAGGGATTTTGCTTTATCTAGGTCAATTGATTTTATTTTACCTTGTTCATTCTCTCCTTTTCCAGACCATTCAAGTTCAATCCCTATATTCTGAAATGTAAGACTTGTAAACTCACGGACTGTGTGCGTTTCGCCGGTTGCAAGAACAAAATCATCAGGTATATCATGCTGAAGTATTTTCCACATTCCTTCACAGTATTCGGTGCATAACCCCAGTCCCGTTTTGCATTAAGATTACCAAGTGTAACAACTTGCTGTAAACCGGCAGCAATTCTTGCTGCAGCTCGTGTAATTTTTCGGGTTACAAAAGTTTCACCTCTTCGCGGCGATTCATGATTAAATAATATTCCGTTTGCTAGCAAAAATATTGTAAGCTTCACGGTAGTTGACAATTATCCAATATCCGTATAGTTTTGCAACACCATAAGGTGAGCGCGGATAAAATGGAGTTTTTTCTGTTTGCGGTACTTCCTGCACTTTACCATAAAGTTCACTTGTTGATGCCTGATAAAACTTTGTACTTTTCCTAATCCAACTTCACGAATTGCATCAAGAAATCGTAACGTTCCAAGAGCATCAACTTGGGCAGTGTAATCGGGAACATCAAAAGAAACCTTAACATGACTTTGAGCAGCAAGGTTATAGATTTCATCCGGTTCAATTTTTTCAAGTAGGCGATTTAAGATTGCTTGTATCAACAAAATCGCCATAATGTAAAAATAATTTTTATCCAGCAATCCTTTATTATTGTAAAGGTGGTCAATTCTTCCGGTATTAAAAGAACTGCTTCTTCTAATAATCCCGTGAACTTCGTATCCTTTATCTAAAAGTATTTCAGCTAAGTAACTTCCGTCTTGTCCGGTTATGCCGGTTATTAAAGCTTTTTTCAATTCTTTCTCCTGGTTCCTTAAATTCTCCTTAAACCATTTATATGT
>CAVVMV010000039.1:0-30885 GCA_963749485.1 uncultured Ignavibacteriales bacterium
CCTTTATTTGGTATTCCTTCAATAGAAACTTCTCCGCCGAGGATTAGCGCTCTTTCCTTCATGCTAATTATACCAAGCGATTTAGGATTTTTTACCTGTTCGTTTGAAATCCCAAAACCGTTATCGGTCACTTCTAAAAGTAAATTTTTACTAATTGTTTTTATAGTAATTGAAACTCTTTTTGCAGATGCGTGCCGCACTACATTAGTTAAAGCTTCCTGGAAAATGCGGAAGATGGCAGTTGATTTATCCTCATCCAGTTTAATTTCGTAAGAAGGTAAAGATATTGAACAATGAATCCCGGTTACTTTTTTGAATTCCTCTGTTTGCCATTCTATTGCAGGTACGAGACCCAGTTCATCAAGTATTCCCGGTCTTAATTTTGATGTTATTCTTTGAACAGTTTCAACAGTATCATCAATGAATTTTAAAATAGTGTTTATCTTTTCTTTAAGATCCCCCTGGTCTTCTCTTAATTTATTTGAGAGAAGAGAAACATGAATTTTAAGAACTGTTAAAACCTGTCCCAGTTCATCGTGCACTTCTCTAGCTATCATGCTGCGTTCATCTTCTCTTACCGTCTGTAAATGTGAAGCAAGATTTCTTAAAACAAGACTTGTACGTTTTAATTTTTCTTCCGCTTGTTTTCTCTCAGTTATATCCCTGGCAATAGAAAGGATGGTTAACTTGTTTTCGTAATTGAAAAGATGTGAGCTTATTTCAACCCGGATAAGTCTTTTATCTTTTGCCTTGTGTACAATTTCAAAAATAACATGGTTATCTGTAAGAAGTCTTTCCATCCAACTGTTAAATTCCTCAATGTACTTCGGTTCAACAATGGCTGAAGGGCTGAGACTGAGAAATTCCTTTTTTGTATAACCCAATCGTTTGCATGCAATATCGTTCACTTCTATAAAATCGCCGTAAGCTTTATCTTCTGTAAACTGCGTAACAAAAACTGCATCGTTGGCATTATTAAAGAGCATCCTGAATTTTTTTTCATTCTCAACCAGTTCAAGTTCACTTCTTTTTCTTTCCGTAATGTCTTTTATAACGCTTAAAGTAATTTTGCCGGAATCGGGAATGTTTAGGAAAGAATTAGAAAATTCGAACCATCTTTTCTTTCTATTCCAAAGTGTGTTTTCTCTTTCGAAGTGAGTTTTGATAGCGTTATTCAATGTATCCTGTTTGTACATTGAAAGTACGCTTTCCTGCTCGGAGGAATGATAAACATTAGAAAAGGGTTTGTTAACTAATTCATCTTTACTAAGTTCAACTATGCGGCAGTATGCATCATTAACCATTATTATTATTCCGTCTTCATCTGTCAACCGCATACCATCAACAGAAATTTCCCACAGCTGGCTGAATAGCATATCCGATTTGCTAAGCTTCTCTTCAATGCGCGTCAAATCGTTCATAGTAACAGGATTATATTTTTAAGCTTTAGTTTTAAAACCTTTTATCATCCATTTTCTAGCTAATATCAACCCAATTGGGCTAATCATGGCAATCGCACCATAAATGAGCCACATTGTTTCTGTATTCATCTCAGAAGGTAGTGTATCTGCCGGACAGTAGTTCATCAGAAACCACCCCGAATATATTGACGTAATAACTTTTGTTAAAAACCATGGAAACTGTCCAATGCCCATATATATTCCTGTCATATTCTTTGGTGCGATATCAGCAACCCACTGTAAAAACCGTGGTTGCCACATTGCCTCACCGAGTGTCATGAATATAAGGTATCCCATTAATGTGTAAAAGTTAGGACCAAATGCAAGTATGAAAGTTGGAGCCGCCATAACAAATGTTCCAATAATCATCATGTTATACGTGTCCTTTTTTGCAGTTAAAGCAGTTACCATTGGTGCAAGTATAAAAATTAAAATCGGGTTAAGGTTTACGAAGAATTCAAAATTGTCGCTAACAAAACCTTCGAAGGCACGGCTTGTATATTGTGGAAGTGTTAACCAGTTGTGCGCAAAAAGCGTTTGTACAAAAATTAAAATGAAAACAAAGTATAAGAAACGTAAATCTTTTAAAGGAAAGTTTTTAAAATAATAAACAAGCTTTTCTTTCCTTGACATATCAGCCATCTCATCTTTTTCTTCCTCCTTCTTTTCAACCTTCTATATCTTCATTGGCTTGTTTTAGAGCTTTTTCCATCGCTTTTTTGGTAATAATAAAATAAACTGCTCCTATACCAACTACTGTTAGAACTACGTATACCCAAAAAACTCCAGGTATCCCAAAAGCTTTTCTAATCGGTGGAGATATAATTCCCGGAAGAAATCCTCCCAAATTCATCAAAGCATAAAGCATTGCGTAACCCATAGCTGAAGTTTTTTCATTTGTTAACTGTTTAACTCCAGCATAGCAGGCCGGCTGGTAAATTCCGTAGCCAAGAATAATGCCCATTATTCCAAGCATTGATAAAATATGAGCAGAGTTCCACAATCCTGAAATGCCAATATCCGGAGACATAGTTAATAATATTCTTCCTACCAGCATTAGTGAAAGGGAAATTAACAAAGACTTTCTTAAGTCCTATCCAATCGACTGTAGCACCAAGGAAAAGCATAGCTATTGTAATTCCGGCAGTAAGAATGCCAACCATTCTTCCAGCGTCAATATCGTCTAATCCAATAAAATCGTTGAAGAAATATTGCAAGTAATCCAACAACTCCAAAGTATGTTAAACCTTCCAGCACGTATGAGATATTAACACCCAGCAATGCACGGGAAGTATGCGCAAGGTCAACAAAGGGCTGCGAAAGATCCATTATTATTTTTTCCAGGAAATTATATTCCCTCTCTTCTTTGCTACTGGTACTATTTACAAACATTACTGCAATGAAAGCAATTGGTGGAAGTATTATAGAAAATAAGAACCATAATACTCCGTTGAATCCTTTTATTATTGCATTTCTTGAAGTGCCGAGAACAAAAAAGATATAAAGCATTATACCGAGACCGATAAATACAATTAGTAGATCATTCATAGGACAGACTTAAGATTAGTTTTGAATTATTGAGTTATTTTTATTTCGGGAATCCGGGAAAACTATGATTCGCAAAAAAACTGCTTAGAATATTTTATAAATGAACTTAAAATTAAATAAACTGCCTGAGAATATAAATTTTTAGCATGGATTTATACAAGGTGAAATATTTAGCTTCTAAAAAGATTTAATAGCGGCTATCTTGTGGAAAGAGGAATAGTAAATATAAATTTACTCCCCTCATTTTCTTTACTTTCAATTCTGATTGTGCCGTTATTTTTTTCAACAAACTCTTTACAGAGTATTAATCCTAGACCCGTTCCTTTTTCATTTGCCGTGCCTTCCCGGTGGTATTGCGCATCAATCCGAAAAATTTTATTCTGACTTTCCACACCAATTCCAATTCCGTTATCTTCAACCGAAACTTCCGCCATGTTAGCCACTCTTTCTGCAGTAAGGATAATGTATCCGCCCGGGTTTGTAAATTTAATGCTGTTAGAAACAAGGTTTCGAAATACAGTATCAATCATATACTTATCAGCGGTTACATATATATCTTTATCTATTTTATTAATGAGATCTATTTTTTTGGCAACTGCATTTTCATTTAGAAGATTCAGCGCTTCGTTGCCTGCCTCGTTAAGATTTAAGCTGGTTTTCTGAACTTCCATTCTCCCAGTGTGCAATCGTGACCATTCCAACAAGTTTAGTATTAAGTTATAAAGTTTTGTGGACGATCTGTAAATATTATTAACTGATTCTTTCACCTCATCGGGACTCATATCTTTATAATATTCTGCCATATATTCTGTTATACCAAGCAGTGCGTTAAATGGGCTTCTTAAATCGTGAGAAATGATTGAGAAAAATTTATCTTTGGATTTATTAAGCGAATTTAACTCATCGGCGTAATGTTCTAACTGTTCTTCAGCCTTCTTCCGAATCGTTATATCCTGGACCTGCGAAATAAAATAGAGCGGTTTCTCTTCAAAATCTCTAACCAGCGATAATGTAGTTGATGTCCAGATTGTCTCATCACTTTTATGCATAAACCTAATTTCCAAATTCCGACTTCCCTCACTTTTATTTTTTAGCAGTTTCTCTTTCATCTGCATAGTTTTTTCAAGATCTGCAGGGTGAGTTATTTCTCTTAAATACATTTGCAGAAGTTCCGGCGCCTTATATGCAATCATTTCGCAAAAAGAATTATTCACTTTTGTAAAGTGTCCATCAGGTGCAAGAATTGCCATACCTATTCCTGCATTTTCGAAAGTATTTCTGAATCTTTCTTCACTTTTTATCAGAGCCAATTCAGCTTCTTTGAATTCGGTAATATCGGTAGTGGTTCCAATTAAACGGAGCGGTTTTTCGTTAGTAGGTTGAAATAAAACTCCACGATCAATTACCCATCCTATTGAGCCGTTCTTTTTATAAATGCGGTGTTCCAGAAGGAATTCATTATCATTACTTGTTAAAAAATTCTGGAATTTTTCACTCATTTCAGCCCTGTCTTCTTCGTAAACAAGATTAGACCAATCATCTGAGTTATTTGACAATTCATCTTCTTTAAAACCGTAAAGCGTTTTAAGGTTTTCATCGGAAAAATACTTTTTTTCATTTGGCCAGAATTCCCACACACCTGTTTTACCTGCATGTACAGCAATCTCGTAGCGCTGCTGATTTTCCAGCAGTTCATTGTTAATTTTGCTTTTGTAAATAGCCATTTCAACTGACCGTTTTAACTCTTTTGATTCGAACGGTTTAATCAGGTAACCGAACGGTTCAGTTATTTTAGCCCGCTGAAATGTTTCTTCATCAGCATAAGAAGTAAGAAAGATTATTGGAAGGCGGTATGAATTCCGGATAGCATTTGCCGCATCTATTCCATCCATTTTTCCTTTTAGTTTGATGTCCATCAAAACAAGGTCGGGTTTAAGTGATGCAGCCAGTTCAATTGCCTCTTCTGCAGAAGATGCCATGCCGGCAACTTTGTAACCAGCGTTCACTAGTCTTTTCGCAATATTACTAGCAACTATTACTTCATCTTCAACAATAAGTATTTTCGTATCTGTCATTAAAATTCCTAATGAATTGGAATAAGAGATAAAAATAATATTTGTACTTCATTGACTATCTTATTCACTAACAACCTCCTCGAACATCGAGGGTTTGGGAAATATTAATTCTACCTTAGTACCGTTTTTTCTTTCCATTATTAAAGTTCCATTAATTTGTTTTGCAAGAAGATAAACAAGCTGCAAACCAAGAGAAGGGGAATTTTCTGCCGTTATATCAGCCGGAATACCAATCCCGTCATCCTTAACCGAAAGACTTATACTATCAGCGCTGCTTACCAACAACGAAACTTCTATTGTTCCAGCTTGTTCTCCCGGGAAAGCATATTTCATAGAATTAGAAACAAGCTCGTTGATAATTAATCCACAAGGTATAGCAGTATCCAGGTTTAACAGTATATTCTGAACGTTGGTCTTTAACTTAATATTCCCTGCCTGCGAATCGTAAGTCGCTTCCAGGTAATCAATGAGATTTTTAATATACTCTTGCCCTTTTATGCGTGAAAGATTTTCGGATTTATATAAGCGCTCATGAATTAATGCCATAGATCTTATCCTGCTTTGGCTGCTTCTAAAAGCTTCCAGCGCCGCTGAATCGTTAATAGATTCTGCCTGTAAATCGAGTAAGCTTGAGATAGTCTGAAGATTATTTTTCACCCTATGATGAATTTCCCTGAGCAATATCTCTTTTTCTTTAAGTGAATGTTGAATTTGCTTATCTGCTGTAATTCTTTCCGTAATATCCTGTACTGTTAATATTATCAGGTTTTGATCATATAATGGAATAGTCTTAGCGGAGAGGAATTTTTTTTCACCTGTTTTTGATTCAAGTTCGATACTATCCCAAAATAAATTTTCTGGTTTTTTCTCTTTTATGTCTGACTTGATTTTATTGGATATGTTTTTTCCTTGTCCAGGATTGTTTAATACCTTTTGGAAAAGTTTTCTTAAGTTCGGAATTTCTTTTTTAGTCCACCCCGAAATTTCCTGGAACTCCTTGTTAATAAAAGTAGATTTGCCTGAATTTATTTCATTAACGGCTATACCTAATGGTAAATTGTTCAAAATCGTTTCAATGAAATTTGTCCTCTTATTTATACTATTCTGTGCCTCAACCTGGTCGGTTATATCAAGTATAAAGCCCTGAATTGCAGGCTTTCCCTCAAACTCAGTGTCACTCGCATAAAGGTCTAATATCTTAGCATTTCCATCTTTACTTATTCCTTTAAACTGGAAATGCGGAGGGACATCAAATCCATCCATTCTTTTTCTAAGATTTCCCCAAATCATCTTCTGGTCGTCAGGATGTACTAGGTTCACCGTTTCATTTGGTGTAAAAGAAAGAAGTTCCTCAATTGAATAACCTGATATCCTGGAAAAGGATTTATTTGTGTAAACTATTTTAAAATCCTGGATGATAATAATTGCCTGGAGTGACTTTTCTATCAGCAGCCTGTATTTATGCTCCGATTTTTTTAACTCCTCATCAACGTGCTGCTCTTTAGCTGTACTTTTTAAAATATAAACATAATTAATCGGCTCAACACCGTTTTTTCTTAAAGCAAAAGCGGTAAGTTTAGTTGCTAACTTTTCTCCGCTATTATCAGAAACATCAACTTCTCCTGTGTAAGCCCCCTTTTCTTTTAACTGGTCTATTATTTTTTTGAATCTTTCTTTTCCAAAAATTACCGAAGGTGATTCACCTGTAATATCAAAATCTGTTAAACCAAATAACTTTTGATGAGCTACATTTTGTTCCAGGTACTCTCCTTCGGAATTTAAAATAGCAATACAATCATACGAGTTAGTAAAGATGCGCCTGTATAAAGACAAATCCTGCTGAAAGTTATCAGGATTTATTTTTTTCTTATCTGATTTCATTTTTTAATGGACTATCTTTATATCAATTAAAATTGTTTCTAAAAATAGGTAGATTCTGATTAATCATTATTACTATCTAAATTTATATTTATTTAAATAACAAAATCAGGATTATTTTTTCTGATTCGCTCGTTTAAACCTGCAAGCCCCTGCAACCCTCCTGAATGAATTGCTATTATTGTTTCTCCCTTTTTGAAATAATTTTCTTCAGCAAGTTTATAAATTCCATAAAACATTTTGCCTGTATAGATTGGTTCAATTGGTATTTTATTAATTTCTCTGAATCTCAGAACAAATTTTAAAAGTTCCCTATTGGTTTTTGCATATCCTCCAAAGTGATAATTTTGGTTTATCTGCCAGTTTGAATAAGTTTTCACCAGAATAATCTAACAATAACTTTTCAACATCGGCTGTAAGAAAATCTGCACCTTTAAGCACAGAAAAACCGAGTGCTTTTTTACTTCCGTTTAATCCTGCTATGATTCCTGCAAGTGTACCCCCTGTTCCGCAGGCACAACAAATTAAATCGTAGTTTATATTTATGCTGTTTATAATTTCGCTGCATCCATTTAGTGCAAGTAGGTTAGTTCCACCTTCCGGCAACAGGTAAAACTCGCCAAATTTTTCACGGAGCAACTGAATAAATTCAAGATTTTTTCTTTCCCTGTAAGTTTTTCTATTAACATAATGGAGAAGCATTCCGTTTTCCTTTGCAAAAGCGAGTGTTGGATTTAAAGAGTTATACTCTTCACCACGGATTACTCCAATTGTTTTTAAATTTAACAGTTTACCAGCTGATGCTACTGCATAAATATGATTAGAATACGCTCCACCGAAGGTAAGCAATGTATCAATTGCCTCTGCTTTAATTTCAATCAGGCTATATTTAAGCTTGTACCACTTATTACCTGAAATAGTTGGGTGATTTAGATCTGTTCTTAGAACAAACAAGTTAATTCCCGATTTTTGTATCAGCGGGTCTTCAATTTTTTGTAATGGAATTTTGTTGTTTATATTTAAAACTGATTCAATAGAAGAAACCGCAACCTCGCTAGAGTTTTCATTTGATAAATTTATTTGGCTATTTTTGTTCACTAAAATTGATTTGGAGAAATTGTGCACATATTAGAAATAAAATTATGACTGAAGAAGATAAAAAGAAACTGGAAAAAGAGTTAAAATCCGAACAAGGTAAATTAGATATACCTGTTGAAACAATTATTGAACAGGTAGAGACTTTTGAAAAAGGGATTCCGCCGGTAAGAATTGTTAGAGCTTGCACAATTGGTGATGGAATAAGGATCATTCCTGAAGAGAAATATAGCAACTACATTGAATTTTTCCAGAACGCGGCAGATAATGAGAGAATAATAAAATTTGTACCCGCTTCAGGAGCGGCTTCACGAATGTTTAAAAAACTTCAGTCCGTATTAACTAACTCAATAACCACTCAAAAAGAATTAGAGAAAGCTGCAAATTCAAATGATGAAGAGAGCATCGCTGTTTTAGAGTTTATTAATAAATTAGAACACTTTGCTTTTTATGATGAATTAAAAAAGAAGATGGAAGAAGCCGGACTGAACCTGGATAAACTGAAAGAGCATGGTGAGTTTGAAGAAATTTTAAAGTTTACGATGGAACCAGTTGGGCTGGGTTATTCAAACAAACCAAAAGGTGCTATTAAATTTCATAATTACCCGGATGGAGAGCGCACTGCTTTTGAAGAACATCTTGTTGAAGCAATTAATTATACAAAAAGAAATGACGGTCCTGCGCACATCCATTTTACGATATCAGCAGAACATGAAGAGCTCGTAAAATCAATCATTACTCCTCTTTTAGAAAAGTACAGCAAAAAAGGTAAAAAAATTGAAGTAAATTATTCATTTCAGAATATTAGAACCAATACAGTTGCTGCAACCGCCGATAATAAACCATTCAGGGATGAAAAAGGAAAAATTGTATTCAGACCGGGCGGGCATGGCGCACTTCTTAGTAATTTGAATGATCTTCAAGCTGATATAATTGTAATTAAAAATATTGATAATCTTGTTCCCGATCATCTAAGGGAAGAAACTTATAAGTATAAAAAATTACTTATCGGTTACCTTGTTGAGCTGCATTCAAAACTTTGTTCTTACCTGTCTCAACTCGATACATAAAAATATTTCTGATGAATTGCTGGAAGAGATAAAGAATTTTGTAAAAAGTGAGTTGGAACTTGAGATTAGAGAAGAATATAAATCGATGAGCAGCGATAAAAAAAGAGATTATCTTTTCCAGTTGATGAACCGACCGATTCGAATATGTGGAATGGTAAGTAAAGAAGGGCATCCGGGCGGTGGTCCGTTCTGGGTTCTGGAGAAAGATGGTAAAGTTACAAAGCAGGTAGTTGAAACAACTCAAATTGATTTGAACAATATAGAACAACAGGAAATATTTGAATCAGCTACACACTTTAGTCCAGTGGATTTTATTTGCTGTGTAAGGGATTACAAAAACAAACCTTTCGATCTTTACGAGTTTTCAGATAAGGATTCTGGTTTAATAACAATTAAATCAAAAGATGGCAAAGAATTAAAAGCGCTTGAACTGCCAGGTTTATGGAACGGCGGGATGGCAAATTGGATAACAGTTTTTGTGGAAGTACCGAAAATTACTTTTAATCCTGTTAAAGAAGTTAACGACCTGCTTAAAGCAGAACACCAGCCGCCTAATGCTTAATTCTATAAAAATGCTGCCGCAGCTCTTATTGCTTCTGCCTGGTGAGGTCCGGAATCTAATAAGGGAATTACAACAAGAACAATTAATGCTATTACCGCAACTCCAATTATTCCAAACAAAAGAATTTTAGGAAGGGTTGATTTTTTCTTAACCGGAGTTACAGGTTTTAATGGTTTAACCTGTGGAACAACAGCCGGGGCTTTTTCTTTTGGTGTTACAACTACTTCCTGCTCTTTAATTGGCACAACAGGTTTAACTGCCGGTGCAGTTTTAGGTATATCAATTACTGTTTTTTGTTCAGGCGGTGCTGCGGTTGTTTTTTCTTCCTTTGAAAGCAACCGGTTTCTGAATTCGTCAGCATTTTGGATTCTTTTATCTCTGTCTTTGTGTACTGAATCAAAAAGTACATCGACAACCCAGTTGGAGATATGTGGGTAATATTCTCTGGGATCTTTCAAATCACTACTAACAATTTCATTCATTATTTCAAAATCGCTGTCAGTATCTACATTAAAAGGAACCCTGCCGGATAGCATTTCGTACAATGTGATTCCTAAACTGTAAATATCTGTGCGGTGGTCAATATCCTTAACAGCTTTTATTTGTTCGGGTGACATATAGTAAACCGTACCCATTTTGGTTCCGGTTTTTGTTAAACCTTTATCCTGAAGGATCTTTGCAATTCCAAAATCAAGAATTTTAACATTATCATCTTTAGTTATAAGAACGTTGCTTGGTTTAATATCCCTGTGGATTATTCCTTTTTTATGTGCAAATCCAACAGCTTCCAGCATCTGGTTTAAAATCCAAACAGCTCTTTGTTCCGGCATAGGGCCAGTGGCTGAAATCAAATGTTTAAGTGTAACGCCCTCAACATTTTCCATAACCATGCAATAGTTATCACCTTCACGAAAGTAATTGTAAAGCGTAACTATATTAGGATGAATTAAACTTGCCTGTATTTTTGCTTCGTGGCGAAACCTTTCGGTAAAATGAGAATCTTTTGTAAGTATCGGATTAAGTGATTTTAAGTGCCACCTTTCGTTCAAGCATAGTGTCTTCAGCAAGATAAACGGTTCCCATTCCGCCTTCGCCCAGCTTCTTGATAATTTTATAATCTCTTATGTTGTCAATCATTTTAGATCTCCTAATTTACAGGATTGGCTGTTAGGCATGTCAACAATCTTGAAAGACTAAAATCCTCTTTGCCAATTTTCTTCGGTTATTTTATCTATATGAAATTTTCTCATAGCTTGAGCCATAAAACTATACAGTTAATGATTAGAATATGTTGTCTCTACTCTTTTTGATTTGATTATATAACTGTACCAGATTGCGAAATAAATTAATTCAACAATAAGAAAAACTACTGGGAGGAAATCATCAATTGCAGTGCTAATTATAAGATAAATTGACCCGTTAGTAATTACCTGAATTATTAAAAATCTTTTTGCATTAATTACTGCGCTGGCTGATTTGGATATTAATTTAAGACCAGCTCTTACACTAAGTGCTGCAAACACAAATTTACTGATAAGCCAAAGCAGGGAAACCAGTGCCTCACAATTCATCGAATAAATCTTCTGTACTTTCAATTATAACATCAAATATTGATTCACCTTCTAACAACAAAATAATTTTGGTAATGTTATAAACTGGTGTGAACAAAATTAGAGCCAAAGTAAAAAGTAGTAACCATCCTTCAATACCATACAAATTTGATTTTGATATGGATTCTTTCTTCTTTGGTTTTACAACAACTTCCTGTTCTTTAGCTGGTTTAACAGATTTTACTTCAGGCGTAGTTTTTGGTTCATCAATAATTGTTTTTTCTTCCTGCAAGGCAATGATCGTCTTTTCTTCCTTTGAAAGTAAGCCGGTTTCTGAATTCATCAGCATTTTGGATTCTTTCATCTCTGTCTTTGTGTCACCGAATCAAAAAGTACATCGACAATCCAGTTGGAGATATGTGGATAATATTCTCTCGGGATCTTTTAACTCACTGCTAACAATTTCATTCATTATTTCAAAATCACTATCTGTATCTACATTAAAAGGAACCCTGCCTGATAGCATTTCGTAAAAGGTGATGCCTAAACTGTAAATATCTGTACGATGATCTATGTCCTTTACTGCTTTTATTTGTTCGGGCGACATATAATAAACAGTGCCCAATTTGGTCCCGGTTTTTGTATGTCCTTTATCCTGGAGGATTTTTGCAATTCCAAAATCAAGTATTTTTACGTTATCATCCTTACTCATAAGAATGTTGCTCGGTTTTATATCTCTATGAATTATTCCTTTTTTATGTGCAAACCCAACAGCTTCAAGCAACTGGTTTAATATCCGAATAGCTCTTTGTTCCGGCATAGGACCTATATTTGAGATTAAATGCTTAAGTGTAACACCTTCCACATTTTCCATAACCATACAGTAGTTTTCACCTTCGCGGAAATAGTTGTGAAGAGTTACAATATTAGGATGAATTAAACTTGCCTGTACTTTGGCTTCGTGCCGAAACCTTTCAGTAAATTGAGATTCTTTTGTAAATAGCGGATTAAGAACTTTTAATGCGACCTTCCGTTCAAGCATAGTATCTTCAGCTAGGTACACCGTGCCCATCCCACCTTCACCTAATTTTTTAACAATTTTATAATCTCGTATTTTTTCAATCATTTTAAATTTCCTAATATAAAACGCTTCATTTTATTGATTGAAAATTTCTTAGCGAACATCTTTTCTTTTTAATGAATACGCAGTAAGAAGAAAAAAGATTACCGAAAATCCTAAAATCACCACAATATCTGTAAACAGGTTACCGGGTGAAAAACCAAGCTCGGTGATGTGCCATCTCGTTAAAATCACCATATTCTAAAATGGTTATACCTTCAAAAGCCCACCGGGTTGTAAGAAATGCTGCAATCACTTTTTCAAAAACACTCATATTTTCAAAAAATGTTATTAACCCGCCAAGTACAACCTGCGGTATTAATATAAGCGGAATTAAACCCATTGCTGCTTCCGAAGTTGATACAAGCGATGAAACAAACAATCCTAATAGCAATGAAGGTAACGATGTTAAAAGCAAAAGGAAAAATATGCTGAGGAAAGATGATTCCATATTTATAGCTGGAACAACAATCATTGCGAGTATTGCACACTGTACTACACAAAGCAACATAAGAACTGCTACTTTTGAAAAAAGATAGGATGGAATTTTCAAATTCACCATCCTTTCCCGTTTAAAAATCGCTTGTTCACTTACAATTTCTCTTGCAGCATTTGAACAGCCCAGCCAGACTGCAGCAATAACTAAAATGAATAGTGCTGCTGTTTTTTCAGTTGCATCATCAAATACAAAGCAATGAGTATTGCAATTATAGGCGCTTGAAGTAATAAAATTGCCGTGCTTACCCTATCCCTTAACTTAACTCTGAAAAATCTTTCGGTTAAAGTAAGAAATTGTTTCATATCTGCTTTACGGCTAGGTGGTGCAGAGATTTCGGTGGGTTTGGTTTCTAAAATTGATTCTTCACGTGCAGCAACAAATTTTTTATATTCGGGTGATTTGCTGAATTTTTCTTTCCAGTGATCAGGTTCGTTTGTTTCAAGCTTTCCAAATATCTCGTAAGGTTTATCAACCTGGAAGTAATCAGCTGCTTTATTTGCTTCACCAAAGTATGCCAGCTTACCTCCTTTGGAAAGAACGATAAGGTGTGAAAGAATATCAAAATTTTCTTTAGTAATATTATGCGTTGTTAAAATAATTATCTTTCCTTTAGCAGCAATTCCTTTAAAAAGATGCATCACATCAAGATCTGTTTTAGGATCGAGACCGCTGGTTGGTTCATCTAAAAATAGAACGGATGGTTCAGTTAATAGTTCCTGTCCAAGGTTAACTCGTTTCCTTTGTCCGCCGCTAATTCCCTTTTTTTCTGCAGATCCAATAAGTGTGTCTCTTGTATCTTCAATACCAAGCGTATCGAGCACAGTATCAACTTGGGTAGCAATCTCTTCATTTGAATAATTATCTAATCTTAGTTTGCCTGTATAAGTAAATGATTCCTGCACTTTAAGTTCGCGATGGATTATATCATCCTGTGGAACGTAACCAATCTGTCCTTTGAATAAATCGAAATTTGAATAAAGTGATTGTGAATTAATAAACACATCGCCCTGGCTTGGTCTTACAACTCCGTTCATCATCATCATTAAGGAGGTTTTACCTGCACCGCTTGGACCAATTAATCCAACAAACTCACCCGGCAAAATAGTTAATCCAACATCATCAACAATAATTTTATCTTTAACCCTGAAGGTAATATTGTTTGCAGCAATTTGAATATCACCCTTAATCTCTTTTTCTGCAGCAAATAATTTTTCTATGTTTAAAGGAATGCCGCCTATTGTAAGTACATCTTTTGGAGTTACCTTTAGCTCTTTTAACTTTTTCCCCATTTAAAAATGTGCCGTTTGAACTGCCCAGGTCTTCGATGAACCATTCATTACCGGATTTTTCCAGCTTAGCATGCTTCCTGGAAACTTTAATATTATTTATAACCAGGTCATTATCACTGCTGCGCCCAATTGTTATAACTTCTCTTTCCTTAATTTTTGTATGAACTCTTCCTGCTCCTTCAGTCTTTACGGGTTGATCTGCTTTTACCAATTCTTCAAGCTGTTTCCAATCAAATGTGTACTGCTTACTAAAAGTTATAGTATCATCTCGCAGTAACTTTTTTTGATGTTATTTTTTCGCCGTTAACATAAGTGCCGTTAGTTGATCCAACATCTTCAAGTATTATTTCGTTGTTTAAAATTTTAAAGCGGGCATGGCTGGAAGAAACATTTTTGTTATCAATTACAATATCGTTTTGAGGCGATCTGCCAACGGTTATTATCCTGGGAGTGTTTGAGTTAATCATATCTTAATTAATTCTCCGTTAAAACTGTAAGGAAATTGAATTTTATAACCTAGAATATCTATTAATAAAACACCGGTTGTTTTATAAATTAATTTCCTGGTGAAGATTGAGCCGAACAGGGAAGTGATAGTTTTAACATTATCTAATTTATAAACTGAAACGGCTTTTATACCACCACCTTTTTTCTCTATATTGATTGCGGTTTTAATATTTCCGCTTCCTGCTTCCTTATCATTTATAAAAATTTTTGATGGATAACCTTCAACTTTAAAATCAACTCCGTATGGATTTCGAACTTTAAATTCTACTTCCACAACTGATTCGCTTGTGCCGAGAGATTTTAATTTCCCACCTTCCAGCTTAATCAGTTTTTCAATTTGTACATCTCTTTCAACTAGCTGCGAAATATTTTCTTTTGCATTAAATGAATATTCCAAGATCAATATCAACCGGGAGGGTGAACAATCCTAAATCTGCATTTGCAGTGCCTAACATTCTAAGGTTAAGCGAATCACTCTTATCACTAACTGATTTGATAAACTTCTGTGTGTTAAGAGAAGCATAAAAATTTACTGCTGCCGTATCCAGTGCATTTAATTGAACCATCTCATCTTTTTTTGCAATGCCAATTGTATCCTGGTAGTGCAAAATATTTGCATAAAGGTCACTCACATCTATTTTAAAGTTATTCCTGTTTAAAACTGTAACAAAAACATTAAGGTTGATCGAATCGGCATTAAATTGTTCTATTTCAATTTTTTCAACACTAACTAATTCGGGTGGTATGCCGGAAGTGGAACACCATAAACGGTTAATGAGTAGTAGCAGAATAATAATAGTTACAGCAGATATTGAAATTTTTAGCATTCTTTTTTTCATTCCTTAAAGCTTGGAAATTAGTTGCTATAAAAATCAGTAATCATAATAATAAGGATCGGAGGCAGCTATGGCAACAATTATGATTATTATAAACAGAATAATACCCAGAGCAAATAACACTGCACCCCATATAGCCCAAAGCTTCTGAACTTTTTTAAAATGCTCAATGTTGTTCCATCTTTTATTTTGCCATGCCCATTCGTTTCCTTTTGCACCAAGCACAAAGATCATAACAAAATTTACAAAAGGAATAAACGCAAGAAGAGCAATGAATGTGCTGTTGCCAATTCCCCAAATCCATGTAAGAAAGAATCCGCCCCAGTTCCAACCGGTCAATTCCGGCGGTAGGGCTGCCATTTTTCCCTGCCCGGAATTGTTTGAAGCGTTATTAATAGACCCTGGCATTCCACCAGGCACTGCTTGCTTAACCGGTTCATCTTTGTCCAAAGGTTTACCGCAGGTTAAACAATAAGTTGCAGTATCAGAATTTTGCTGACCGCACTCAGTACAAAACATTTATCTCCTCCACAATTATGGAATTACATTTTTTTTACCCTGTTTCTCCGTTCCTTTGCAGTTGGATGCGAAGAAATAAAATCATTAACCGGGTCTCTTTGATCCATTCCATATTCTTTTTCAAGTTTTTCCAATTTCTCAAAGAAAGAAACCGCACCTGATTTATTATAACCGGCTTTCTTCATCAACTTTACACCAAGTTCATCGGCTTCAAACTCATCATACTTTGTGAATGGCATCGAATACATACCATAAGCAACCTGTACAATTTCACCAAGATTGGGATCTATAGATGATGCAATTGCTGCATACTGAACTCTTTTTATACAGTGCCTTAATTCGTTATGGGAAATTTCGTGTGCAAGAACAAATGCAATCTCATCTTCATTATCAAGAAAATCAATAATTCCTGTGTTGATGTACATCCTGCCACCGGCAATAGCATAAGCGTTAACCTCATCTGTTCTAACGACTTTGTAACTGTAGTTTATGCTCGTTCGTTTAACATACTTCATTAGTTTGTTAAAAATATTTTTGATGTTGAATTTTTTCTCCTTAGTAAACCGAAGATCTTTTGATATTTGTTTATCCAATTCATCACCAATCAGGTTTTCATCTTCATCGGAAAGGGCAGTAAGCTCAAGCAATGTTTCATTCAACAGGTTGGCGGTGTTCAGCAGTTCGTTTAGAATTTCATCCTGTGCTTTAAGCGGAGCAGAAAATATTAGAGCGAGGAGAGGAACTATTAATAAGTTTCTCCAAATCTTACTTAAGTTTTTTGATTATGATTTTCATTTTGCCTCCTGTTATAATCAGCATTTTATATATTAATATTAATCGCGATTAATTAAATTAGCAGAAGAATCTACAGATGAACTATCCTGCAAATTTGTTTTTGTAGAATCGGGTTCTACCGGCTTTAAAAATTTATAGATTAAAAATATCCGGTTTGAAAATACCAATAGCAGCAATTCCAAGTACTACACCAATTAAAAAGTAAAGAAGCAGATTTTTCTTCTTAACACTTTTCACCGGCGTATCAATATTAACTTTCACTTCAGCAATTTGAACTGTAATGTTATCACTTCCACCTTTTTCATTAGCCAGGTCTACAAGTTTTCCTGCTGCCTGCTGCACAGGGTTGTTAGTTGCAATGTTAAATATTTCATCATCTTTAACATAGTTTGTTAAACCATCTGTGCATAAAATAAACTTATCATTTTTAAGCAGTTCAATTGGTTCAGAAATATCCGGTTCAACTGCGCCTTCTCTTCCAAGTGATTTTGTAATAACATTTTTTTTCGGATGGCTCTTTGCTTCTTCGGGCGTTAACATATCCGAGTCTATCATTTGCTGAACTAATGAGTGATCGGTGGTAAGCTGGTTTTATTTTTTCATCTCTTACCAGATAAATGCGACTATCACCAAGATTGGCAGTATAAGCAAGGTCATCCTTAAACAAAACAATAACAGCAGTTGAACCCATTCCTTCCAGTGATCGATCTTGGCGGGCAGCTTCTACAATTGTATTATTTGCAGCTGTGAGTGCATTAAGCAACTCATTTTTTGCATCGTAATCATCATTCAAATTTTCAAAATGATTTTTAATTACATCCACTGCAAGGCGCGAAGCAGTTTCGCCTCCTTTATGTCCTCCTATACCATCGCAAACAACAAGCAATTCGCCAAAACTTCCGTGGAATGAACCGAAATAATCTTCGTTAACTTCGCGCACTCTTCCAACATCGGAATGGTTACCTATTTCAAAATTAAAACTCATATTATTACAGTAAGATTATAATTGATAATTAAGATCAAATGATTTTAATCTTAAATGAAGTTTTCCCAACTTTAATTTCATCATTATCTTTAAGCTCAATTCTTGAATCAACTTTATTCCCGTTTACAAAAGTTCCGTTAGCTGAAAGCTCGTCCTGCAGAAGAATCTGATTATCCTTGCAAAAAATAAGCACGTGTTCATCAGATACTTCAGGATCATCTAAAACAATTTCATTCGATTGATTCTTTCCTATTTTTAACCTTCCGTCATACAGTTTGAAATCGGTTCCTTCAGGATTAATATCGAAAGTAACCAGCCAGCCGGTTAATTTTTTTATATTCTCCTCCGGCTTTTTCCCGCCCGTCATCGTAACGGGAGGTTTGTTCGTTTCAGTAATCTTATCTTGTTCAACTTTGTTTTTGGTAATTATGGGTGCTTCCGGTTTTGCGGTTTTTGTATCGAGGTTTGTTTTTTCAGGTGCAACATAAGGTGTATCCAAAACTGTTTTGGCACTGGTTATATTCTCCTCCGCAGTATTTTTTGCTATAGGTTTAGGACAATAAGGACATGCTGTAAGGGTTGCGTCATAGTTATGTCCGTTTTCGCATGTTTTATAATTTGCTGATATAGGACTTCCGCAAAACTTACAAAATTTAGCCGCCGGTTTATTTGCTTTACTACAGGAAGGGCAGTTCATCGTATCCTCATTTTTTTAATGTAAATTAGTAATAAAGTTGTAAAGTGAAAAGTGTTTGGCGTTTATAAAAGAGGATAATGATCAATTATTTTGATGACGCGAAGATGAGATGATTGTGTGAAGAATTATAATAGACGCACTAACTCTTATTAAGATATTTATAAGAGCTCTGCCCTGCTCTTTTCAAATAATAAGAACAGGGCGGAAGTTGTAGCCAGGGTCAGCTATTAAACACTTAATTGTTTGGGTGGGTTATGCACAATTTTTCTTATAGTATCAAACTGCAGGTATGGGTACTCTTCTCTTAAAGTATCAATGGCATCGCCGGTTCTTAGTTTTTGCGAACGCAGTTGTTTAAACTTCTTCCTGATTTTGTAATCCCTAACAGCCCTTTCGTGTATAAGCCCGCGATCGCGAAGGAGCTCGTAAATTTCATCGCTTATTAAATCCGAAATAGGGTTGGTAAGCTCTTTAATTATTTCGCTTCCGTTCATTTTATCACCCTTATTTTTTGTTAGATGTTTTTGCTTACAGGTTTAGTTATCAGGATAAGAATGTATAAATACCTGCTACCTCTGTTTAATTCTGAATTAAAATTAGAAAGTTTTACGGCCTTTACAACTGCATATTTGTGTGGTTTTATGATATTTTCGCTCAACCATAGAAGGGTACCTACATATATATGTAGGTGGATGTTAAAAATAGGAGGGAATCAATAATCAGATAAGCTTTTTTCTTATTGCTTTTGCAACCGCTTCGGTTTGTGTATGAACGTGGAGTTTTTTGTAAATGTTTTTTATGTGATGTCGTACCGTATCAACACTTATAAATAACCGGTCGGCTATTTCCTGGTAGTTGTTGCCCTGTGCAAGAAGATTAACAACTTCCTTTTCTCTTTCGCTTAATTGATCTTTACTTTTATCAGGAGAGGTTTTTTTGCCTTCCTGTAAAGTGTTAATAACCTGGCGTGCAATTCTTGAACTCATGGGGGAGCCGCCTTCGTGGACCTCCTTTATTGCTTCCAGCAATCTTGACGGCGGAGTTTTTTTAACAAGGTAACCGCAAGCGCCTGCACAAAGTGCTTCGTAAACTACTTCGCTCTCTTCATAAATGGTTAACATAAGAATATCTAGATCCGGCTCAATCTCAATTGCTTTTTTCACACCTTCAATTCCGTTCATCCCGGGAAGTGCAATATCCATTAGAACAACATCTATACTTAAACTTTGTAACTTATCCAAAAAACTTTCACAATCATTAAATGAACCGATGCAGGAGTAACCGGTAGTTCCGTTAATAAGTGCAGCTAATCCTTCCCGTATTGTTTCGTTATCTTCAACTAGGGCTACGTTAATCATTGTATAATAAGTTCCTGTATAAAAAAATATTGATGTGAAAATTATTCATCTTTTAAAAAATGAACTGATCTTTCTAAACTTGCTTAATTTACTTATGAAAATCACTTTGGTTCCTTCTTCACGTTCCGATCTCCACTTCATTCTTCCGCCAAGTTTCTTTGCACGATTTTCCATGTTTGTAATGCCGTTACCAGAAGTCTTATTGTAGTTCTCAATTCCAATTCCGTCATCAGTAAGCATTAATTCTATCACATCGTTTCTAACGTTAGCTTCAAGCGTTATTTTTTTGCAGTTACTGTGTTTAATTGCATTGTTAATTGCTTCTTTAAACATCATTAACAGGTTTTGCTTGTAATCCATCGGCAAATGTACATCGTCTGTCTTATCAATATTCTTTACCTGGAAAGATATTCCAACAGTGTTCAGGAATTCGTTGTAAGAATCTTTTAACTTAATAATTAAATCGTAAAGGGAATCTCTTTGCGGATTAACAACCCAAACGATATCACTCATATTATCAACAAGCTCGCGTGCAATATTGCTTATGTTTTTAATTTCTTTTGAATTTTTCTCTGCATTGCCATCCATCTTTTGTGCTGCAACTTCGCTAAGGATAGATATTTCAGTCAATCCTGCTCCAACGTTGTCATGAAGATCGGAAGCAATTTTTGTTTTTAGCTGTTCGATTGCAAGTTGGTTTTTAATGCTGAGAGTACTTATGTAATAAGTTATAAATCCTAATATTATTATAACCAGTGTAATGAACCACCAGGTTTGCCAGTAGGGCGGGGTAATGATTAATTTAATACTCGCACCTTCAGTGTTCCAAACACCATCGGAGTTTGAACCAATAACCCGGAAAATATATTCACCGGCAGGAAGGTTGGTGTAATTGGCAATTCTCATATTTGCATCAACATTTTGCCAGTTTTGCTGTAATCCTTCCAGTTTGTATGAATACTTATTACGGCGCGGATTAGTGTAATCCAGGGCAGAAAATTCGAAAGAAATAAAATTCTGATCATAAGATAAAATTATCTCATCAAGCTCACCTTTCAGGTTATCGTTAAAAAGTTTAATTGAACTTATAACAACCGGCGGTACATAATTATTTACAGGAATGCTGTCCGGATAAAAATAATTTAACCCGTTAATTCCGCCAAAATACATCTTCCCGCTCTTATTCTTAAAATAAGCTCCACCGCTAAACTCAAGACTTTGCAAGCCATCTTCCAAACCAAACTGTGTAAATTTTTCAATTTCAATATCAAACTTAAAAATACCATCATCTGTGCTGAGCCATAGATTACGTGAATTATCTTCTAAAATTCCGTACACAACTGAACTTGTTAAGCCCTGGTTAGTAGAGAAGCTGGTAAACTTTCCTGTAACCGGGTTAAACTTATTAAGTGCTCCACCAGAAGTTCCAACCCAGATAGTTCCGTCAGAATCTTCCAGAAGTGATAGTACTTTATCATCACTGATTGAATTCGGATCGTCCGTATTATGCCGGTAGTATTTAAATGTTCCGGAAGAAGGATCAAATTTATTTAATCCGCCGCCGTAGGTTCCTACCCAAAAATTTTCCTTACTGTCTTTAAGAAGTTTATAAACTCTGTTGTCAGATAATGAATTGAGGATCAGATGGTTATTTTGATAAACTGTAATTGAAGGAATTCCTGTAAGATCTTTTTAAAGCTTAACTTGTTAAGCCCGCCTCCAAAAGTAGCCACCCAAATTACAGTAGTCAGATTCAATCAATATATCTTGAACCTGGTTTGCAGAAAGTGAGTTTGAATTTTCAGGATCATTTTTGAACCTGTCGATTTTTCCGGTCTTTAAATTAAACCTGTTTAATCCGCCGGAATATGTTCCTACCCAGAGGTTATTAAAATTATCTTCTTTAATTGAACGGATATGATTATCGCTAATGCTGTTGTTATTCTCTTCGTTAAATTGATAAGCAATAGTTCTGTTGGTTTTACTGTTTATAAAATTTAAGCCTCCCCTGTACATTCCAACCCATAAATTATTTTTTGAATCTTCATATACAGACCATACAACATCATCATTCAGTATAGGTTTTTCGCCGGAATCTTTATTTATAAGATTAAATTTTGCTATGTTCTTTTGAAGATTGGTAACTCCTTTTCCCAGATGAGAACCAATCCATAAAATTCCTGATCTATCTACATACAGTGAAAGGATATCATTATCCGGCAGTGATTTGTGATTGGCAGGATCGTGGTAGTAATGTGTAAAAGTTTCAGACTGAATATCAAGTTTATCAATACCCCCGCCAAAAGTTCCAATCCAGATATATCCATCATTATCCTGTGAAATTGCCATAACTTTGTTATTGCAGATACAATCTGAAGATCTGCCGTTGGCAATGTAACTTGTAAAACTTGCTTCGTCGGAAGGTAAAGTTTTATTTTTAAAATCCAGTTTGTTCAACCCTCCATCATAGGTTCCTATCCATAGCGTTTCATCTTTGTCTTCAAATAAAGTAATTATTTTATTATCACTTAAACTTGTTCTGTTGTTTTTATTTTGTTTATAATGTTCAAATCTTACGTTGCGGTTTTTAATGGAGTTACCTGAAGAATCAGGATGATTTTGAATTACTGCCCTGTTAAGCCCGCCGCCAAAAGTCGCAATCCAAAGGTTGTTCTTCTTATCAACAGCAAATATCCATAACACGGTTATGACTTAAGGTAAAGGGATCGTCAGGATTTGTAATAATAATGAATACCATCTTCATCCTTTTTGTCAAATCTTATCAAACCATTTCCCCAGGTGCCTATCCAGAGATAACCATTAGCATCCTGTTTAATAGAAGTAATAGTGTTTACCTGGTTCCTGGAAAAAGCAAGCGGGTATTCATAATATTCTGTTTCCGGTTCATCAATCAAATCGAAGTAATCATTTATATTATAGCGTGTAAAAGTTTCTGTTTTCCTGTTGAATTTATTCAAGTAGCCGTTTGTTGTGCCCACCCATATATAATTCTCATCATCTTCGAACAATGCTGAAATGAAATTATCTGAGATAGATGTTGAATCGGCTGGGTTGTTAACGTACACTTTAAATTCGTAACCATCATAACGGTTTAATCCATTGATTGTGCCAAACCACATATACCCGCGGCTGTCCTGTATGGTTGCAAAAACAGTGCTCTGCGAAAGTCCATCGTTTACTGTAAGTTGTTTGAAAATATAATCATCTGTTAAGGCACTGCAGGGAGCAGATAATAAAAGAAGGGTAATAAATGTAGAAATGATTTTCATTTATCCAAGCAAGTTCTTTAGTTATTGCTTAAATATAATGAAATGAAGCGGAAACTTTTACACTCGTTTTTTCACCACCTTGCTAACCAGGTAAATCAGATTGGAAAACTAATTTGCTGCTCTATAACAAATTAGTTTCTATTACTTCCTTATCCTGAAAGAAAAACTTATTCTTCCAGATATTTCCACGCAGTTCTAAAATGAAAAGTATAATTACGGGTAAATGCTGTATGTAAACTATTATTTCAGATAAATAATTTATTTGATATAACGGAAGAAGTAAAGGGTAGAGAAGTAAAGAAACCATTGGTCTTATTGCAAGCAGCGGAACCATCCAGCTATAATACCATGGAAACTGTGTGGGGCTTACAAGGTATAGCACTGCAACTATTAATAATGCTTTGTTGAAGAACTGGGTATGATCAGACGGTTTCCTTTTAAGTATAAATGCAACAAGTAAAATATATAGAATTACAATTCCCCACCTGGTTATGCACGAGATACAACTTATGTTAAATTCGAAGAGGTAAATAACATTTTGAATAAGCCATTTAAAAATTGAATAGAATGCTGCGTTGTTTACCCATTTACCTGCATATTTTATAAAACCTAAACTTTCATTAAGATTACTAAGCAATACCGGTATAAAAAGCAGCAAAATCATCAAAGCAAATGCAAGAGTATATTTTGCTGTTTGTTTCCAGTCTGGCAAAGTGTTTCTTAACAACAGGGGAAGAAGTACAACCGGCCATAGTTTAAATCCTGCAGCAATAGCAAGTGCAATCAAAGAATACCACAACTTATTTTTTAAATGAAAATATAATGCCAGCATTACCGGAAGCAGTGCCAGCATATCCATGTGTGCGCCGTTAAAAATTTCGTGAATAACAATTGGATTCAACCAGTAGAACGCAACAAATATTGTTGGAAGCTTTAAATGTTTAAGAATCTTTATCAAAACAAATAAAAGGAGTAGATCGAAAAGAAGCAGGAGTACTTTCCAGCTCCAGTATTGCCAATCATCTATAAAATATGCTGCTGCAAATACAGCTTGAGAAAGTATAGGATAAATTGTTCTGATGTGCGGATGATTAATGTTTTTAATTAGCTCACCAGAATCTTTTGCAAGTTGATGAAGCTCCTCAGGCACATCCAATTAGTGTAATCCATAGCATCAAGCGGACTGTAAACGTATGGATTATAACCGTGCGCAGTTACTGCTCCATCCCATAAGTAGCGGTAATAATCATCTTCCAGGACCGGCTGGGAAGGAATGAGAATCAACCTGCTCAACAATCCAACCCCTATAATTGCACCAAACCACAACTTGTTATTTTTTATTTTTTTCAGATTGAAGAGAGCAATAAAGAAATACAATCCCACTATTACTCTGAAAGAAACATAAGGAACGATATCATCGGTAAGTGGTTTTAAGTTTAAAGCAAGCCCGGGCGATGTAATTAAAATATAAATTGAATAGGCAATCAGAAGCAAGAAGAATACTATCCAGATTGATATAAAAAACTTATTGCGGGATTGTACATCACTAACAGCCATTAGTCAATAATTTTATAGTAGATGGTTATGAGTTCAAATAACAATAAGAAGTTATAAAAACTTTAGAAAAAGTTATAATAATTTTCAAATAGAAACTAAAAACCTTTGTCTTATTCCCTTCCCTTATACTCAATACGGTTAAGTGATATGTTATTAATATTAAATTGGTTAATTTTATTTATACGATTTTATCTTAAAAAGGGAATAAATCTATAAATTCTAAATTCTGCAAATCAAAATTTTAATCGAGATTTACCATGGAAAAGTTACTATTATTAGGCGATGAAGCTGTAGCCCAGGGCGCAATAGATGGCGGGATGTCAGGTATGTATGCTTACCCGGGAACACCTTCAACAGAAATAATGGAATATGTGCAAAGATCTAAAATTGCTAAGGAACGAAACATTCATAGGAAATGGTCTGCGAATGAAAAAACAGCAATGGAAGCTGCGCTTGGTATGTCGTACGCAGGGAAGCGTTCGATGGCTGCAATGAAACACGTTGGGCTTAATGTTGCTGCGGATGTATTTATGAATTCGGCAATAACTGGAGTAAACGGCGGATTGCTTGTTGCAGTAGCCGATGATCCCTCGATGCATTCATCTCAGAATGAACAGGATTCCAGGTATTACGGCAGATTTGCACTCATCCCTATTCTTGAACCATCAAACCAGCAGGAAGCTTATGATATGTCATTATGAAGGATTGGATCTATCGGAAAAATATAATTTACCTGTTATGATAAGACTTACAACCCGTCTTTCCCATTCCCGTTCAGGAGTGTCACAAATGACAATCAAAGATGAAAAGGAAATTTCATATCCTGCTGATCCGATTCAATTCGTTTTGCTACCTTCTAATGCCCGGCAAAAATACCAGGTATTATTAGAGAAACTAACAGAGCTCAGGAAAATTTCTGATGAATCGAAATACAATAAATATTTTGAAGGCAAGGATAAATCTTTAGGAATTATTGCCTGCGGAATTGGATTTAATTATTTAATGGAAAATTTTCCGGATGGTAAATGTCCTCATCCTGTTTTGAAGATTGGGCAATATCCTCTTCCTACTAAGATGGTACAAAAAATTGATGATGAGTGTGAGAAGCTTTTAATCATCGAAGAGGGATACCCGATGGTTGAAGAATTATTAAGAGGATTTTTGAATAAAGAAAAGCGCGTACTTGGCAGATTAGATGGTACTATTCCGAGAGCAGGAGAGTTAAATCCAAATATTATTGCTGCTGCATTTGGTAACGGAACAGAAAAAACTTTACAAGTGCCTGGTATTGTCATCAACAGACCCCCACAGTTTTGTGCCGGTTGCAGCCACAAAGATGTTTACGATGCTTTAAATGAAACAATGAAGCAATATGGCGATGATCAAAGAGTGTTTTCAGATATTGGGTGCTATACACTTGGTGCGCTCTCACCTTATAAATCAATTCACACTTGCGTGGATATGGGAGCTTCAATAACTATGGCAAAGGGTGCTGCAGATGCAGGAATCAGACCAGCTATTGCGGTTATAGGCGATTCTACTTTTACTCATTCAGGAATGACAGGTTTGCTTGATGCGGTAAATGAAAACACCCCGATGACAGTGATAATCTCAGATAATTCCACTACGGGGATGACAGGCGGGCAGGAATCTTCAGCGTTTGCTAAACTGGAAGAGATCTGTAAAGGAATTGGTGTTCATCCCGATCATGTTAGAGTTGTTACTCCGCTTAAAAAATATCATGAAGAGATGATAGAAGTTTTAAAAGAAGAGATTGAGTATGAAGGTGTTTCTGTTGTTATACCAAGCAGAGAATGTATACAGACTATTAAGAAGAGTAAGAAAGAAATAAAGCAGAAAGTAAAAGTTTAAGTAATTGAGAAAAGAAGAGATATGAAATCAGACATAATTTTGGCAGGAGTAGGAGGACAGGGAATCCTATCAATTGCTGCCACAATAGGAATGGCATCGCTTGAAAATAATCTTCACTTAAAACAATCGGAAGTTCACGGAATGAGCCAGCGCGGCGGTTCGGTTCAATCACATCTAAGAATTTCTGATAAACCAATCTCTTCTGATCTGATTCCAGCAGGACAAGCCGACATAATAATATCCGTAGAACCGATGGAATCTCTCAGGTATTTGAATTTTTTAAAAAATGATGGCTGGGTTGTTACCAATTCAAAACCATTTTTAAATATTCGATGACTATCCCGAATTAGATAAGTTATTAGATGAGATAAAAAGTTTAAAAAACCATGTTCTCTTAGATGCAGATAAAATTGCACGGGAAATAAAATCTACCCGCTCATCTAACATTGTGATACTTGGTGCTGCCTCTCCGTTTATTGATATTCCATACGAAAGCTTAGAAAGCGGCATAAGAAAAATCTTCGGAAGAAAAGGTGAAAAGGTTGTTCAGCTAAACATCGAAGCATTAAAAGCCGGACGTGAGTTTGCGAAGAGCATACACCGGTTGGAGATAGAATTAGTTGAAACATCTGAGTAACGCGAAGAGTCTAAAGACGCATTGGTAGAGATTCTTCACTTCGTTCAGAATGACCTAACGAATTATTAAAATTAATTTAACTTGAAGCCAGTTTTTCTACCTCCTCTACAGTTTTTGGTATTGGCTTTGATACCAAGCACTCTATAACCATCATCAGTAACTAAAATATCATCTTCAATTCTTATTCCACCAAAATCGCGGTACTCATCTATTTTATCATAATTAATAAATTCAAAATGTCTCGATTGGTTTTTCCACATATCAATAAGTTCCGGAATAAAATAAATTCCCGGTTCAATGGTAAATACATAACCAGGTTTAAGTTTTTTTGCTAACCGCAGGTAAGATAAACCAAATTGCGGACTTCGAGATGTTTCTTCATCATAACCAACAAAATTTTCTCCTAAACCTTCCATATCATGTACATCCAATCCCATCATATGCCCTAACCCATGCGGAAAGAATAAAGCATGAGCGCCAACATCAAGTGCTTCGCTGGTATCGCCATGCATTAAACCAATTTCCTTTAAGCCATCAACAATTATCCGCGCGGCTAGCATGTGCAGATCTTTATTATAAACATCAGGTTTAACTTCTTCAATTGCCTGCGTCTCTGCTTTTAAAACAATTTCGTAAATCTCTCGTTGCTTTTGTGTGAATTTTCCGTTCACAGGTAAAGTGCGGGTTATATCGCTGGCGTAATGCAGATTTGTTTCTGCACCAGAATCGTTAACCAGCAGATCTCCTTCTTTAACTATATTCTCGTGAGAATGATTGTGCAGAGTTTCTCCATGAATTGATACTATTGGTCTGAAGGACAAACCGTTACCCAGCGATAGCGCTATTCCTTCAATCATTCCGGCAATCTTTTTTTCGCTTATGCCCGGTTTTAACATTCTCATTGCTGTTGTATGCATTTTATTAGCTATATCTACAGCAAAATCAATTTCTTTTATTTCTTCTTCCGATTTTACAGAACGCTGCTCAACAACAGACCTGATCAATTTTTCAGAAACATAATCATTTACCTTATTAGGATAAATACCAAGCAAGCTGCTTACCTTTAATAGATTTTCCGGTCTGTATTGAGGCAAAAGATGAACTTTCTTTCCACTGGTAAACGCATCCTTTAAAACTTCCGCAAGTTTATCAGCTTGTTCAGCTTTAACGCCACCGGCTAATTCAGCTCTTTCCTGCATGGTCGGTTGTGGACCCATCCAAACTATATCATCAATTGTAAAATCATTACCATAAATTGCATCGATATTATTATCAACATCAATGGTTGCTGCAAGCCCTGGTAAATCGAGACCAAAATAGTATAGGAAGCTGCTATCCTGCCTGAATGAGTACGTGTTTGCAGTATAATTAGCTGCACTTTCTTCATTACCGAGAATAAGAATAATTCCGGAATCGAATTTTGCTTTTAAAGTGTTTCTTCTATCAGTATAAATTTGAGGTTCGAACATATTTTACTCCTCTAGGATTTAATAATCTTTATTTGAAGTTTTTCAATATAGACTTTTTTTTAGAATGTTGAGTTATATAAAACTTGAAAAACCGGAATTATAAAAGTATTGAATTATCAACCGTAATTCCATGTCAGATTAATTGTAAATATGAAATAAATTTATGCAAAAATTTTAGTATTCTTTACTGATAATTTGAAGTGGCAAGATTTTTTAGCTAATATTTATATCTATGCTATTGGTAACATCCGTTTTTTAATATATATTTCATTTTGAGACAATTATTAGCAATTGGTAATTTTGAAATTATTCTTAACAATACTGCTTGGATTTGCTATTTACCAGCCACTTTGGGCACAGGGTGTATCTTTATCCAAAAATCATATTTTTTCAGGAAACTGGGTTTTTTCTCTGGAAGGCGGTACTGCCATAAGCTTTACCGATTACAAAGAAACAAAACCGGGTTACTCAACAAAACTATCTTTAGATTATTTCTTCGAAACTGATTCTCCAAGCAACTTTGGATTAAGATTGTTCGGAACATTGCAGAAGATTTCCGGGCAGGATGACAGAACTACGGTGTCCGCCAAAGATAGTGTGCGCAAAATTTTTTCACCCATCTCCACAGATCTTAAATCAGTTGGTCTTGCATTTTCATACAGCTATTCAATTGATGACGTTATTTTTCCGTTTCTGATGGCGGGTATGTCAAATCTATGGTTCGATCCAAAGGACAACGATGGAAATTTGTTACCTGGGAATGAAACCGGTCTGTACGAAAAAATCACTCAGACTTACGATTTTGATCTTGGAATTAAATACCTGGTTAGCGATTATTTAAGCTTAAACCTCTCTGCCGGAGCCCATATTTCACTTACTGATTACCTTGATGATATAGCAGCATCAAAATCGAACGATTTTTATTTAACTGCATTAGCCGGAATATCTTTTTCACCATTTGTAAATGTTGATAGTGATGGGGATGGTATTAATAATTCAGATGATATTTGTCCCGATGTGCCTGAAGATATTGATGGATTTGAAGACGAAGATGGTTGCCCAGATGAAGATAATGATAACGATGGATTTTTAGATGCTGATGATTTTTGTGTAAATGAACCTGAAGATTTGATGGGTTTGAAGATCTTGATGGTTGCCCCGATATTGGATAACGATAATGATAGAGTTCCTGATGCATTAGATCTTTGTCCTGATAACCCTGAAGATTATGACGGGTTTGAAGACCAAGATGGCTGCCCCGATCTGGATAACGACAACGATGGAATTCCCGACGAGTTTGATAACTGTCCTAATATTGCTGAAAACATAAATGGAATTGATGATAGAGATGGCTGTCCGGATTCCTCTGCCAATAGTCTTGCCTACCGAACTAATTTTTGAGGCGGATGAAATTTTTAGCGGTAATTCATCAAAAATAAAATTTGAAGCTAAAGAAAAACTTGATAAAGTGACTGCCATTTTAAGAGAACATCCTAATTTGAAATGGAGGATTGAAAGTCACATGGATAGCCAGGGTTCGGAGCATTTTATAAGAACTCTCTCATTAGAAAGAGCAAAAGCGGTATTAGAATACCTTGTTGTGTTAGGTGGTTTGAACCGGGCTAATTTTGAAGTGTATGGTTTGGGAGATAAGTTCCCGATTGCGGACAACACAACCGAGCAGGGAAGAAGGAGAAACAGAAGAATTGAAATCAACAGAGAAGAATAAGTTCCATCCTTAAAATAAGAATATAGTTTAGCATACTTTTCCAGTCAATCCAACATTGCATTATTACAAATTTGTAGGAATTTTACCGGTAAATACTACATTAATAGTTAATAACCTCATCATTTTTAACACTATTTTCTACATTAATGTTAGTATAATTATTGCAAGAATTATAGGAAAACAGAGAAAATAAGTATTAAGAGGTACCTGGAAATGAAATCTCCTGATTCACTTACATACTCAAAAAGCGGTTCAGTAATTAACACTAATATTGAAAAATTAGTTAAAGGAAATTTTTCACCAGGAAGTTTTAATGCACCTTACACTGTAGTAGTTCCCAAAGAAAAAGCCAGAAACGCAATAGGTATTTTTAAGATGATTATGGGAATTGTATATTTTGTTTCGTTAGTTTACTTCTTAACCAGGTTATTAACCTAAGAACGGATAATAATTAATACACTAAAAAAAGCAGGTGCCCTCACATACCT
>CAVVMV010000040.1:0-35264 GCA_963749485.1 uncultured Ignavibacteriales bacterium
ATTTGGCTGCTACCGACTTGATGAATCTATTGCTGAACATCATAAAGCTTTGGAATTTGTACTAGCAAGGGAAATAAATTTAATTGACACCTCGGCAAACTATACGGATGGCGGAAGTGAAAAGTTGATTGGGAATGTTTTACAGAATGCTTTTCAGAAAGGAGATTTTCTTCCAGATGAAATTATTATAGTTTCAAAAGATGGTTACATCCAAGGCAATAATCTGAAGTCAGCAAAGGAAAAAGAAGAAGCAGGCAATCCCTAAAATGAGATTGTTAAGTGTTCTCCTGATTTATGGCATTCAATTCATCCGGATTTTCTAAATGATCAAATCACTGGCTCGCTTCAAGGATTACATTCAAAGAAGATAGATGTTTATCTGCTTCATAACCCGGAATATTTTTTAACCCAAATGAATTCTCTCTATTCCAAAATTATCCAAACCCATTTAATCCTGTTACAAAGATATGTTGGAGGTTGCCAGTTGGCAAAACCAAAAGGTATATGATATCCAAGGTAAAGAAGTTGCAACTCTTGTTGATGGGCATAGATCTTCAGGTATTTATTGAATTTGAATTTAATGCAAATGGATTATCAAGCGGAGTTTATTTCTATCAGTTAAAGGCTGGAAACTTTGTTCAAACGAAGAAAATGGTTCTCCTAAATAATTTTCATACTTCTTAAGCTTTTAATAACATCAAGACTTTAAATAAAAAAAGGGACTTATCAAGTCCCTTTTTTTTATTTAATTGTTAGTTGGTATTACTAATAAGAAACCTCATAAGACCTTGAACCATCAGCAGTTGAAGTAAAAATAGTGAGCTTAACTGTATGTGTTATTCCTGTAGATCCTGCTATATATTCCACAAGATAACTGTTCGAAAGTGCACCTGCAACTGGTAAATTCTTTAAGTCAAGTCCGGCAGCATCGGAAGGGATAAACAGATAAGTACCACCTGTACATAAAGATAAATACCACGGCCGTTCATCTGTAGATGACCAGTTATATGCAGTTGAATCGTTACTAAAGACTGTATGCACTGTTGCTTTACCACCAAGGAGATTACAACCCATAGCATTATTCCACATACTGCCATCGGATTGAGTTGGTTCATCCGTAAAGTTTATAAAAACTCTTTGAGCATCGGACCTCCAGTTAAATACAGAATCAGCGAAAATAGCTGCAATAACTCCATTTTCACCAGGGGTATTTCCAAATGTACTGGCTCTGGTTACGAGAGAGGCACTATCAGTACCGGCAAATCCCATTGTTCTACTCGTACCTGTATTTCTGTTAAGGTAAGCACTTATGCTTTGAGCATCGGTAAAATTAATAGCTCCGCTAATACTGCTGGAGTATCCAACAATACTAAATTTTGCATCTAATCCGCTGGCCTGAAGAAAGTTTGCAAATTCAATAATGCTTGCAGCAACTGAATCTGATTCTTCTCCCATGCTTCCGGAATTGTCAACAACAAATACTATATCTGCCTTTAGTATATTACCGCTGCTTACCTTCGTAACCTTTAAACCCTTCACCTTGCCATCTTCATCCACGAATATGTTCGAGTTCTGAGGATTATTTGCATCATATTGTAAAGTCATTGGCTGGTTGGTCGTGGGATCAATTAATCCCTGAAGATTAATCTTAATTCTTGAACCCTGGGGAGAAAAGGTAGCAGTTGGTTGTACATTGTTTTTTGTTGGTGTCGGAATAACAACACCGCTCGGATCAGCCGGTATGTCAGTGTTCGGATCCTCCACGGGTGTCACAGCTTTATCACAACCTCCATATAAAAACATCAGGAAGATGCTAAGTGCCATAAGCAAAATTATGTAAGTTAATTTTTTCATTAATTGCCTCCATTAATTTGATTTGATGATATTAGTTAAATGATTATTGATTGAACTTTTAATTTATAAATAATTTGTTTGCAAAACAAAAACTATCGCTATCTCAAAAGCTAATCCTGATTATAAATTCATTGCCGGAAGTTTCCTGCACATTAGTTGGTATGCGCAGCCAGGGTTATGTTAAGGATGTTCTGGAAAGTGTTAAAAGCAATTATGTTGAAGAAAAATACGATTTCTGGAAGATGGAAGAGGAATAAAATCCAGTAATTATGCAACTTTTACCTGTTTATAGCATCCAATTACCGTGTAGTGTAAATAAATAGATGGCATAAAATTTCGTTGTTTATTGTTTATAGAATAGTTAGGTTATTAATTCAATTTAATTGAGATTCTTCAAATATGTTATTACTAGCAATAATCATATTGTTATCTTACCTGGTCGGTTCAATCCCAAACAGCATCATTATAAGCAAAGCTGTTAAGGGAATTGACATCCGCAAGCATGGAAGCGGAAATGCCGGCGGTACTAATGTTATGCGGGTTCTTGGCTGGAAGCATGGCTTTCTCGTAATTTTATTGGACGCACTTAAAGGTGCTATTGCTGTTGTTGTAATTGCAAGGTTGCATTACGGACCACTCCCCTTTACCAATATTTCACCATTTGATGACTTTACACTTGTTCAAATAATTGCCGGAATGGCTGCGGTTGTTGGACATATCTGGACTATCTTTGCCGGCTTTAAGGGCGGTAAAGGAATTGCCACTGCCCTAGGAATGATGTTAATGCTTATTACTATTGATATGTTAATTGCACTTGGTGTGTTTGTACTTGTAGTTTCTATTTCAAGATATGTCTCCCTTGGATCTATTCTAACTGCAATTGCAGTTCCATCTGTATTATATATCAGGGAAAATGTTTTCCATGTGGATATTACTGGATATGATATTCTTTTCCCGTTTATAGTTGCTATGTCACTCTTGGTTATATTCACACATCGGAAAAATTTAGTTCGTTTGTTTAACGGCAGCGAAAGTAAAATCAGTTTTAAGAAAAAATTTAAATCCTGATTAAATGAAAATCTCCGTCCTTGGTGCTGGTGGCTGGGGAACCACCCTTGGAATTTTACTTCACTACAACGGTCATGATGTTACTCTTTGGGAATACAGGAAAAGTTACGCCAATAAATTAAATAAAAAGCGCGAAAACGTTGACCTGCTTCCCGGTATAAAAATTCCTAAAGAAATAAACATCACTAATAATCTTGAAGAATCTACCACCGACCAACATCTCATAGTTTTAGCCGTTCCGTCTCAATTTCTTCGTGGTGCTGTTAAGAAGATAAAATTTCAGAATATAAAAGAAACAATTCTGGTTAGTGTTGCAAAGGGAATTGAGAAAAACACACTTCTAACAATGTCGCAGATGTTAAAAGATGTTCATCCTTTGTTAGAAGATGAACAGATAGGTGTGCTTTCCGGTCCTTCACACGCAGAAGAAGTTGCTAAAAGAATTCCAACCACTGTAACTGCCGCATCAACAAGTTTGGATACTGCAAAAACAATACAGGCAGCATTTACAACCTCTTACTTCAGGGTTTATTCTTCAACCGATATTCTTGGTGTAGAGCTTGGTGGTGCATTTAAAAATGTAATTGCAATTGGTGCAGGAATAATTGACGGTGCAAAATTCGGTGATAACACTAAAGCTGCTATAATGACGCGCGGTGTTGCAGAAATTTCGCGGCTTGGTGTGGCAATGGGCGCAAGACCTGAAACTTTTGCAGGATTATCCGGGATGGGCGACCTGATTGTAACCTGCATGAGCAGGCATAGCCGTAACCGCTATGTTGGCGAGCAGATTGGTGCGGGGAAAAAATTAAAACAGGTTTTAAAATCGATGGAGATGGTTGCAGAAGGAGTTGAAACCAGCCGCTCGGCTTCGCAGCTTGCTAGAAAAATATGATGTTGAAACTCCTATTACTAACGAAGTTTATAAAATTCTTTTTGAAGATAAAGACCCAATTAAAGCCACAACAGATTTGATGACCCGCGATATGAAAACGGAATAATATGTAGAATTTAGAATGAATAATTTACAATTAAGCATGGAGAGCAAGTAATTTCATCTTAATTGTTAATTTTTCATTATACATTATCTGTAACTCTTCCACCCGGTAAAGATATCCCTTTAATTTTTCTGAAGAGCGAGACTGCAAACGAATCGGTCATTCCGGAAACAAAATCAATTACATTTAATAACCGTAAATAAATATCATCCGGCGGATTGTTTGTAATCCTTTTTGGCAGAAGATTAACAACAGCCTTGTTCTTACGCGAAAGATTTCCTTCATAAGATTCGTTGTACGCATGAATAAATGTATCCAGCAGACCACCTAAAACTTCGTAACCGGCAACTTCTCTTTCGACAACACTTTTGTAGCGATAAATTTTTTCAATTGAAATTTTATTTATCTCCTTTAATGCACTAGCTTTTTTTATAACTAAGATCATTTCATCTTCAAACTTTCCATCAAGGAGTTTTTCCTCTTCATCAACAAATTTATCTGCAAGCTCGTTTACAAGTTCGCTAATTGCTTTTGCTCTTAAGTAACCAATCTTTTCATTTTCATCCCGTCCTTTATATCCTTCCAGCACATTTCCCGGAACAAGAGGCATTAACAGTTCTTCAGTTTCTTTAAATGAAATTAAACCAAGCCGGAAACCATCTTCCAAATCCATTATGCCATAACAAATATCATCAGCAGCTTCAACAAGAACTGAAAGCGGGTGCCTGCACCACCAATAGCTACTCTCTTCAACATCTTTTAATCCAACTGATTTCGCTATTTCTTTAAAGATATTTTTCTCTTCCTGGAAGAAACCAAACTTTTTATAAGCAGTTTTATTTGTTAGACCTTTCAAATCAGTAGCAGTAAAAGATTCTTTGGGATATTTTGTAAAAGCTGCTAGTGTAGCAAAAGTTAAACGCAACCCTCCATCAATATCAGGATTTTGCAAAGTTGTAATAATCCTAAAACCCTGTGCGTTGCCCTCGTATTTTATGAGATCAAACCATTTCTTTTCATCATTAATATTTTTTTTAAATTCTTTTCCCCTACCGGTTTTAAAATATTCTGCAATCGCATTTTCTCCAGAGTGACCAAAGGGCGGATTGCCGATATCGTGAGCAAGGCAGGCAGCAGCAACTACTTCACCAAAATGAAATTTTGTAAAATCATTTTTTAATTTTGGATTTCGTTCGAGTATTCGTTCACCAACTAAATTGCCAAGCGATCTTCCTACAACCGAGACTTCTAAGCTGTGAGTTAATCTTGTATGAACAAAATCACTTTCGGGCAGCGGAAATACCTGCGTCTTATCCTGCAATCTTCTAAAAGCCGGTGAAAACACAATCCGGTCGAAATCTTTTTGGAATTGACTTCTTCCATCAACATTAACTGCCTGGTGAAGCTGCATTAACTCCAAGCCGGTTATCGTTTAATAATTCTTTCCAGTTCAAAATTTTTCCTTAATAATTATCTGCTAATAGTTTTTATTTTGCTTCGTACTAAATTATTCTTTTATTAAAGTTAACTATATTTCAAAAGAAAAAATTATCAGCTGGATTTTTTGTGTTTGCTGTGCCCTTCAATTATTTTTAATTAGATGAAAACAAGTGAGGATAATATTTTAGAACGGTCTGTACAGTTTATAAAATCTGTAGGACCAAAACGTGCCGAAAGTTTTAAGAAAATCGGGATAAATACTATCCGCGATCTACTTTTCTATTTTCCTACCAGGCATCTTGACAGAACAACCGTTCTTACTGCAGCTAAAGCTTACGGCTACGTTAAGAATGGTTACGATGGTGAAGTTACTGTAATTGCAAATGTTGTTGATAAAGAGAAAAAGAGATTTGGTAAGAAAGAATTATTGATCGTGCACTTCCAGGATTCAACAGGTTTTTTTGAATGTGTTTGGTTCCAGGGAGCAAAATATTTTTATTCAGTATTTAATGAGGGAGATATTTTTGCTGTCTCCTCAAAACCGGAAATAAATAAGTACGATAAGTTTCAGTTTGTTCATCCTGATTACGATAAGATCACAAGGGAAGAATCCGATAACTTTTTAAATACAGGAAAGATAATTCCTTTTTACAGGATACCAAAAGAACTTAAGCAAGGTAACATCGGCGATTTAAGTTTGAGGAGGATAATCAATAATACTGTAGAAAAATATGCAGACAAACTGGAAGAAACTTTACCTGAAAATATTATTGAACAAAACTCTCTTCTTCCCTTAATAGAAACAGTTAAAAATTATCATTTTCCGGAAAGCAAAGAAAAGTTAGAAGATGCTCTTACACGGCTGAAGTTTGAGGAGCTATTTTACCTGGAAATTCTTGTTGCACTAAGAAAGCATAATTACAGCACAAAGCTTACCGGAAATGCAATGAGTATAAAAACTAAACTGGTACAAAAATTTTTAGACATACTTCCATTTAAACTAACTTCAGCCCAACTAAAAGTTCTATCTGAAATTAAACAAGATATGCAATCCGAAATACCTATGAACCGGTTATTGCAGGGAGATGTTGGAAGCGGTAAAACAATTGTTTCCATTATCGCAATGTTGTTAGCCGTTGATAACGGTTACCAGGCAACACTGATGGCACCAACTGAAATATTAGCAGATCAGCATGCTAAAAACATTGCAAGGATGATGGAGACGTTGAAAAATGCAGATAATGGAAAGGAAATTAAAGTTACATTGCTTTTAGGGGGACAAAAAAAATCTGAAAGGGAAAAACATCTCCGGGATATTGAATTGCAGGAAGCCGATATAATAGTTGGAACGCATGCACTCTTTGAAGAGAAGGTGAATTATAAAAATCTTGGTATTGTGGTAATTGATGAACAGCACAGGTTTGGTGTAAGGCAAAGATCAAAATTGCAAAGTAAAGGTAAAACGCCAGAGGTGCTTGTTATGAGCGCAACTCCAATTCCAAGAACTCTTACGCTAACGGTTTACGGCGACCTGGATGTTTCAGTAATTGATGAAATGCCAAAAAACAGGAAACCGGTTAAAACTGTTTTGCGCGGAGATGTAAAGCTTCCGGAAATTTATCAATACATCATTGATAAAACTCAACAAGGCTACCAATCATTTATTGTTTATCCTCTTGTTGAAGATTCGGAGAAACTTGAATTAAAAGCTGCTGAAACTTATTATAATGAACTTAAAAACACTTACTTAAAAAGTTTAAACCTTGGTTTAATCCATGGAAGAATGAATTGGCAGGAAAAAGAAGAGAAGATGTATCTCTTTCTTAAAAAAGAATTTGATGTGCTCATTTCTACAACAGTAATTGAAGTTGGAATAGATATCCCTGATGCAAACATAATTTTAATAAACGATGCACACAGGTTTGGTTTATCACAACTTCATCAATTAAGAGGAAGAGTTGGGCGGAGTGATAAACAAGCTTATTGCATTTTAATTACTGATGATGAATCTGCTGCACGCAATAATAAAATTACGATTAAGCCGGAATATCTTTCATCAACCCAGATAGAAAAATATAAATCAACAATCAGATTACAAACCATGGTTGATACAACTGATGGTTTTAAAATTGCTGAGGTTGATTTAAAGTTAAGAGGTCCCGGTGATATTTTCGGAACAATGCAAAGTGGTTTTCCAAATTTAAAATTTGCAGATATTGTAGCAGATAGCGAATTAATATTTAAAATTAAAAAAATTTCGTTCGAATTAATAAAAAAAGATCCGGCGCTGAAAACAGAATCGAATGACGTGATAAGGAAAAATTTACTAGTTCACTATTCCGATAACTTAAAGTACGCTAAGATAGCTTAACGTTTAACTTTTACCCAACCTAACCCAAACCCCTATTAATAGCTTACATGATAAACATAGTTACTTCATAACTTCATTAAAATTTTTATATCATGAAATAAAATATTTAAATATTTTTTGTTGCTAAGATTAATTATTTAAAAAAATCTTAAATTCATTAGAAAAAAAAATTTTAAACACTTTTTAAAACTTGTTGACTTATATGTTATAAAGATTATATTTGTTATAAAAAAAAATAAAAAGGAGTAAAAATTTTATCGATCTGCGTTTAACTCACGGTTAAATGTTGCTTTAACCTTCAATGTAAAACCAGAAAGTGAAACTTTCTCCCAAGACTTACCCCCAATTCAAGATAAATCAGCACGTGAATTACAACTCACTTCTGATACTTTTGCTGAGTGGGATACATGGGAAACTATAAACGCTTTGAAGGAAGCAATAGCATGTTTTCATGATGTTACTTTAATTGAAGCTGATGAATCTGCTTATGAAAAGTTTAAAGAATTAATGCCGGATATCGTGTTCAATATTGCGGAAGGATTAAACGGAGTTAACCGTGAATCTCAAATACCTGCTATGTTAGATATGCTTCAAATACCTTATACAGGTTCCGATGCATTGACTTTAGGAATTTGTCTTGATAAAGCACGCACGAAGGAAATTCTTTCTTACCATAATATTCCAAATGCGAAATTTATGGTGGTTGATAAGCCGGAGGGAATTCCAACAAACAATTTTTCTTATCCAGTTATTGTAAAACCGGTATCCGAAGGTTCAAGCAAGGGAATTTTTTCTTCATCATTAGTAAAAAGCCACCGCGATTTAAATGATGAAGCCATTAAAGTGATAAATCAATATAACCAACCCGCACTTATTGAGGAGTTTTTGCCGGGAAGGGAATTTACTGTTGCAATCCTTGGTAATGGTGCAGAATGCAAGAGCGTTACCTATTATTGAAATAAATTATGAAAAATTTCCTGCTGATGTTGTTCCTCTTTATTCATACGAAGCAAAATGGATTCTTGATACAAAAGAGAGTGACTTTGATGTTTTTGAATGCCCTGCCAAACTTGATGCTAAGCTTTCAAATGAAATTAAAAATACTGCATTAAAAGCATATAATGTATTGAATTGTAAAGACTGGAGCCGTGTGGATTTGACGACTAGATAAAAACAACGTTCCGAATATTATTGAAATAAATCCTCTTCCAGGGATTATGCCCGATCCGACTGAAAATTCGAGTTTCCCTAAAGCTGCAAGAGCTGCGGGAATGGATTATAACCAGATGATACAAAGTGTTTTATTCGCAGCAGCCAAAAGGTACAACCTGGTATGAAAACTGAAGCGAAAATATTGATTTGCTATAACGCACCGGTAAGCATTTTTCCGGTTTATAATGGTAAGCCGGTTACTAATGAACCTAAGGAAATAGATCTTTCTGAAAAAAGTTTCTTAAAGGAATTAAATATTATTAAAAGATCATTATTGGAATTTTACACAGAAGTTGAAACTCTTGCAATTTACCGCGATGTTCAAAAATCAATAAATAATATTAATAAGTTTAACCCGGATGTAATATATAATTTTGTTGAATCTGTTGAAGGAATTGCTTCGTACGAATGGTGTATAGCTGGTTTATTTGAACTTCTTGGGTTTGAATATACTGGTTGTAACCCTGCATCTCTTGGTAATTGTTTAAATAAAGCCAGGGCAAAAAATATTCTAACCTCAAGGGGAATAAAAACTCCGCAGCATATAACATTAAAACCAAATGCAAGATTTACTAAAAAAGATATTACAATTAATTATCCTGCAATAATTAAACTCTTAAGTGAAGATGCTAGTATTGGAATTTCAGAGTATTCTGTTGTTAATAATTACACCGAACTACGTAAGCAATTTAAATTTTTAACTGAAACATACAGACAAGATGTAATTCTGGAAGAATATATTAAGGGAAGAGAATTAAATATTGCGGTGCTTGGTAATAATGTTTTACCTGTTTCCGAAATTGATTTTAAAGGTTTACCAAAAGGATTACCATCAATTGTTACTTATGATGGTAAGTGGATTGAGGATAGTGTTTATTATAAACATACAAAACCCGTCTGCCCGGTAGAACTTAACGAAAGAATAAAAAATAAAATAATTAAAATAGCCATTGATGCCTTCGAAGCACTTAGTTGCAGAGATTACGCACGCATTGATGTAAGACTCGATAAAAAAAATGTTCCATACGTAATTGAAGTAAACCCGAACCCTGATATATCAACCGATTCAGGTTTTGCAAGGGCTGCAGCTGCGGCCGGGATTTCACACAAAGAATTGCTTAACACAATTGCAAATTTTGCTTTATCAAGAAAGAAAGTAAATGATACGCAGGTTAAAGCCGGCTGATGCCGAAATAATTGAAGGTATTTTAAAAAAAATACCTCTCTTTAAAAAAGAAGATATAAAAGTTGCGATGGAATTAGTTAATATAACTGCTTCTAATCCGTCGCAAACAGATTATAATATTTTTGTTTATGAAAATGATGGTACGGTTCTTGGTTATCATTGTACCGGCAAAAGACCGTTAACTGATGCAGTATACGATCTTTACTGGATTGTGACTGATCCAGATCATGGAAAAAAAGGAATTGGAAAGAGTTTATTGGAACATGCTGAAGATTTTGTAACACAAAACAACGGTAGGTGGATGTTGATCGAAACATCATCAAAAGAAAGTTATAACGCAACAAGAAATTTTTACATGCGAAATAATTACACAATTATTTCTCAAATAAATGATTTTTATTCCAAAGGTGAAAGTTTATTAATCTTTGGAAAATATTTTAACAATAAGAACAACTAAGGATCCATCATGGAACTATGGCAAGAAATGGTGAGGGAAAGTGTTCATACAGTCGATCACCTTGTTGATAAATTCAACATCGATAGGAAAACTGCTGAAGATCTGGATGAATTTTTCCAGGCCCGCATTAATCCATACTACCTTGGTTTAATCCGTTACCCCGGCGATCCGATTTGGCTTCAGTGCGTTCCGGATAAACAGGAATTAAAAGATTTTGAAGCCGACGAAGATCCATTGAACGAAGAAGGAATGAGCCCTGTACCAAATATTACTCATCGTTATCCTGATCGTGCTTTATTTCTTGTAACAAGCCAGTGCGGAATTTACTGCCGCTTTTGTACGAGAAAAAGAAAAGTTGGCGATTATGGAAAAATTTCTATGAAGGGATTGGAAAGCGCATTCAAATACCTTGAAGAACATAAAGAGATAAGGGATGTAATTCTTTCCGGCGGCGATCCTTTAATGCTTACTGATGCAATGCTGGAAAAAATTCTTAAAAGATTAAGAGAAATTCCTCATATTGAAATTATACGATTAGGAACCAGGATGCCTGTGGTTCTTCCGCACAGAATTACCCAGAAACTTTGCAACATGATTAAAAAATATCACCCAATTTACGTTAACACACACTTTAACCATCCCTGGGAGATAACAGAAGAAAGCACCAAAGCATGCGAATTGCTTGCTGATAACGGAGTGCCTGTTGGAAACCAGATGGTTATTATGAAAAATGTTAACGATAAACCGGAAACTGTAAAAGAGTTAGTGCAAAAGTTATTAAAGATAAGAGTGCGACCCTACTATATGTACATGGCAGATGAAACAAAAGGTGCAAACCACTTCCGCACTTCAGTTGAAACTGGTTTAAAAATTATTGAGGCACTGCGCGGACATACAAGCGGGCTTGCAGTTCCGCAATTTGTAATTGATGCCCCGGGCGGCGGCGGTAAAATACCACTGCTTCCTAATTATGTTCTCCACAAGGATGAAGAACAGGTTATTCTGCGTAACTTTAATAACAAAGTTTATTCTTATAAAAATTATGCTGATAAGAATAATCCTGATGGAGTGGGAAGCAAAAAACGTAAGGTTAAAGCAGTTAAAAAACAGGTTAAGAAAAGGAAAACTGCTGTTCCTGTTTTAGAAGAAGCGTAAGAATTTAACAATTCAGTAATTGCGGTTCATCAAAAAATGAGCCGCATTTTTTTGCAAGCTATTTTTTAACTATCTCCAGCATATCCTTCTCTAAGCTTTCGTAAGGCATTTCAACTATTCTTCCAATCTCTTCATCATTCCTGTAAAAAATTAATGTGGGAACAAAATGTATTTCCATTCCATCAACTTCATCAGCTAGCCCAACTTTTTCCCTGTTCACATTTATCAAGTTTACATTTTCAGAAGGATATTCAATTTCATCTAAATATTTTATAAAACCTGGGTACTTCTCTCCTGCTATCGCTGCACCAGGTACCCATAACAAGTTTTATTTCAACATCTTCAAAATTAGCTTTTATTTCTTCAGCAGTTTCAATCATCAACTTCATACATATCATATTCTTCGTTCCACCATTCAGAAAAACTTGTATCATCAAATGCTTCTCTTGTACAATAACCAATAAGCATCGGCTTTTCAGATTCATCATCAATTATAATTGTGTTATAATCCTGCGCGAAGATGATTAGAAGAAAAAATAATTATGAAGATTAGAAGAAAATTAGATGTTTCATTATTCTTCAGTGTTGTTTAATATTATCATGTCTTGCATCAACGCCCCACAAGAGTTTATTTCTTAAAGTATCAAAATAAGTTGTTAACGAGGTATGAATTATTTTGAGCGGGCGTTTGCTCTTTCTTATCTTTACTTCAATTGGCGGCGGGAAGGAAAAAACCCTCTGCCCATCGCAGTTTATTTGAACTTCTTTAAAAAGTGAATCTGCTTTTATAACTATCTCCTGGTCGCTTGAAAGCACCAATGGTCTTACAGTTAAGCTGTGCGGTGAAATAGGCGAAAGAGTAATTGCCCTGGCAGTAGGGGTTACAATTGGTCCACCTGTTGAAAGTGAGTAACCGGTTGAACCGGCTGGGGTCGCAACAATTAATCCATCTGCAGAAAAAGTTGTAACATATTCACCATCAACCCAGGCAGTAAGTTCAATCATTTTAGACCAGCCGCCTTTTTCAATTACAATATCATTTACCGCATACAGTTTTTCGCTGGAAGGAAAATCGCACACATCCTTCAATTACCATTCTCTCTTCAACTGTATAATCTTTATTCTTAATTAGTTCAATAACTTTATCGATGTTCTTAATATCTGTTTCAACTAAAAAACCCAGCTTGCCTAAATTTATACCAAGCACCGGTTTATCATAAAAGTGTGCATGAAAAGCTGTTGAGAGCATTGTTCCATCGCCCCCAATTGAAATTATAATATCACTCTTCTCGTAAATTTCACTGTCGTCAGCAGGCAAATCTTCATCTAATTCAATTTTAAGTTTATCCTTTTCTTCTGCAAGCGCGCTGGTAAGAATGTAATCCAGCCCATTAGCTTTAAGCTTCCGGATAAATGAAGATACAACTTCAAAAACATTCTCCTTGGTAATATTAGCTATTATTCCTATCAGCATATTAATTTGTCATTAAAGTTAAACAACAACTACTTTGCGCTATTTTCTTCAGGAGGAGTTTCGTCAGTAGTTTTCTTTTCTTCCTTAGGTTCTTCGCTGGTTGAACCGGCTTTATCTTTTTCAACTTCATCAACATAATTAAGCTTTAAATCTTTTAACGCTTCGGATAAAAATTTTTCCTCGTACTCGGTAAGGTTTCCTTTTGTTCTTGCTTGCAGCATATCCAGCGTATCGATTGAAACTTTGGCATACTCAAGATTTCTATCAATTTTATCAGTAACAGGATTTTTAATTTTTCCCATTGCCATCATTGCAATCTGCTGGTTTTGCATTACTAACTGCATAAAAAGTATTGGATGATTATCTTCAGACATTTTTTCCTCTTATATTTTAACTTAATTACACAAATTTACAACAATTTGCTGAAATTTTCTGATGAATAAATAAGCTCGGGATAAGAAAATCCCAAATAAGATTATTTACCAGAATTTAGATTCTTGAATGAAAAACTCTTTTTAAGAATAGGAATGTAAAAAGGTAAGAGTGAAAGTATGAACAAGGCTGTAATTATGAGTGCTGGAATCAATAGCTCAGCAGACCTTAAATGATATCACTAAACCAGCAAGAAGGATTGCAACAAATAATAAAATGCTGGCTGCAAAAACTAATATGAGCCGTTTGTTTTTGAATATAATCCAAAACATGGAAAGTTTAGATTCTGCAAAAAAGTAGATTAAAACCTGTGTTAACAAGGCAGTAATTGTCCAGTAAATAAGCAGCTGATCGAGTGAAATATTAATCCCTGTAAAAACCAACGGAAGCAATAGCAGAACTGAAATTGTATGTGCCCAGATAGCAATAGCCGCAATTTTTTCATGGTGAGATGCCTGAAGCAAATACCAAAAAGGAACATTTAGAATTGTGATAAACTGCCAGACTGCTAAAATAATTGTAGCTGAAACAATTCCACCCGGAAAATCTCCAAGCCACACACTATAAATGAGCTCCGGAAAGAAAACCAAAGTTACAAGGGAAACTGCACCAACAGGAATTAGAAGCATCAGGGAAATTGTAATTATTTCAATCAACTTATCCCGTTCTTTATTCCTGTAATAATAAGAAAATGAAGGATAGAGTGAGGCAAATCCGGAAGTTATCACATCTCTGGAAGTTGTTGTAACCCTCATTGCAATATCAAAAATACCAACCGCAGGCAGTCCCATAATAATAGCAATAACATACCGTATTACCGGCTGCCGCAAAATCATTCCAAGTGATACACTATATAATTGCCATCCTTGTTTAAAAAGTTCCTTTAACCTAACAGATGTTTCTTTAAGAGTTAAGGTAATATTTATTCTGCTCCAGGTAGTATGTTTATTTTTAATTCTAAAATGATAAACAATCAGAAGGAAAAAGTTTGCTAAAAGGAAACCAGCAGCAAAGCCCTCAATCGGTGAATAAAAGAGTGCACCAATTATTGCAATCACTGTAGGTGAAAATAGGTGAGACACTTCTTACTAACTTTACAAAATAATTATCTGCCCGGGCTGATAGTATTGCAGCATCAAGTGAAGATAATAATTGCAGTGTTGTACCGATAACAAGCACTAATGCAGAGTAAAATAATGCAGAAGATGAATAAACATTTTCCGCATAACTGAACAATGAATTTTTTAATATTAAAACTATCGCTATCCCCAATAAACCAAGCAGCAGGTAAAATCTCTTTGCTGAGAGCAGACTCTTTTTTTAATTTTATAAGAATTTCTTCATCGCGGTCAGTTCCGGCTTCGCGTATTAAATGCTGGCTGAATCCAATATCGGCTACTGTAAAGAATGATACTGTGGTTACATATAATGACCAGATACCTAAAACTTCAAGACTTGAGCGGGAAAGAATAATGGGGTATAAAAAAAGGTATGAAAGAACGGGAACAATAAATGTTAGCGGACCGGTTAAAATTGATAACTTAAGATCACGTTTAACCTGGCTCGATCTTCTTTTTTCCTCATCGCTACCACTCATTTATTCACTTCCTGCATCTCAAAATTATCCGCTCTCTTTCGCTGTAACCAATCTCCTCAATTGTATTAAATCCAATTTGCTCAAAACGTTTTCGTTCAACTTCTGTGGTATCGTGTCCTTCAAAAATTATTTCCGGAAAGTTAGATAGGAAACTTAATAATCTATCCTTATCATTTACCCAATTAAGTACGTTAAGTGCAAAAACAATATCGATGTTTTCTGATAAAAGATCACTTTCCCAATCTTTAGCAGAATCAAAATTTATTTGCTTTAAACTGAGGATTTACTTCAAATACTTCACTAATTAATTTTGCTGATTCTAATATTTTTTTATCATGATCAATCCCAATACATTTTGCTGCGCCTGCTTCTTTTAATAGATGAATTGAAAGCAATCCCATATTGCAGCCAAGTTCTAAAATAGTTTTTCCTGAATAATCGGATAGACTTTTTAACCTGTTCCATCTTTCATTCCAGGGTCTTTCTCCCGGAAAGTGATATCCTTCAAAATCAATTGCATAATATGCTAATGGTAATGCCGGTGCGCTTGCATTTGATTTTTGTGCAAGTCTCCAGGCATCAAGTAATTTTTTTAGCTTTGGATCTGCATCATCATTGATGGCGGGTAATTCATGTTTTTCAAATTCAGGATTTCTACCCAGCAATCTCTTTATAGAATAAAGGAAATTGGGGAAATGTTTCCTTAAATAATCTTTGAATATTGTATTAAGCCCGTAACTCACTTTCGATTCTCCGCTTTTAATTCCAAAAATGTTTCCGGCAAATGCCTTAACAATTGTTGTTCTTACTGCCTGATCAAAATCAACTAATGAAACATTATTTTTATCTGTAAGAAGAACGTTCTGGGGTGTAACATCATTATGACAAATTCTTTTGCCGGATAATCTAACTAAAATTTTTAATACCTTAAGCGTAACCTTAACAGTCTGAAAAAAGAAAGCTGCAGATTACGAAGCTGTACACCGGGTAAATAACTTAGAAAGAGCAACTCGTATAATTCATTTTTATGGTAATGAAGTGCTTTGGGAATACCTTTTACAGCATCACTTAATTTAAGTATTTCGTACTCTTCTTTAAGATCATTATGACGTAAGTGGGCACTTTTGTCATCATCAAGTTTTCGTGATTTAATTATAACATCATTTAGAAGAAAAGTTTTCCTGGAAGGATCTGCTTCACTTTCAGAAATGAATATGATATTCTCAACATCAGGGAAATCTCTCGCATATTTGGTTAAAATAAATCATCTTTTATAGTTAATTAATTTTCCCACTTTCGTTTGCGCCACAGGGTAACTACTTTTTCCATTTTAATTACTGATAACCAGGTATTTTATTTTTGTACGCAGCTTTCTTAAAAAATAATTTTTCTTTGCATCAAAATTCCAATAATCATATTTCTTCAATGCTTTTTTTGTTTCTTCAATGGTTTCCAATTCATTTTTCCAGGAAGCTCCACCTGCAATCATTTTTACAAGCGGCTCGCCATCTAAATAAAATCCTCTGCTGTTAAAATCAATAATTGATTTATTTAGACGACAGATAAATTCAAAATCCATAGCAAATTTATAACTCGGTATCAAAAAAACCGTGCTGCTTGTAAACTTCTTTTCTAAAAAACATTGTGGGATGATTATACGGCATTGCTTTTGTAACAGGACATAAAAGTGGTTTTCTAATATTCGAACCATAAATCGGATCATCAAAATAAATGTTACCATGAACAAATAATACATTTTCATCTTTAAAACAATTCATAACTTTTTCCAATACATATTCATCATAATATTGATCATCACTGTTCAATATTCCTATAATTTCACCACTAGCTGTTTTTATTCCTTTATTAAATGCTTCGGCAATGCCATTATCTTTTTCACGTTATTATTCGTAACTTTTCTGTTGAATTTCTTATGCTAATATTCTTTTTTAGCCAGGTTTAAGGTGTTGTCGCTGCTTTCATTATCGATTAATATATGTTCAAAATTCGAATATGACTGATTCAATATTGAATTTACATTATTTAAAATGGTCAGCTTCGGAATTAAATGTTGGCGTTACAATTGAGATTTTCATTAAGCAAAATTATAAGATATTTATAACCAATCTGTTGATTTATTTAATAAAATAATAACTATTGGATAACAATATAAAGATTTAATTCCACGATATTAATTAGCTATAAATGTCAGAAAAAAAGAAAATACTGTACATAACATTACGATCAGGTTATGGTGGCGCAACAATGCAGATCGATCAACTTGTTCAGAGTTTCGATAAAGATTATGAAATTTATTGTGCAGCACCAATTGAAAAACCTTATGGAGTAAAATGGCTTGAAAAACTTGGTAATGAAAAATTTCTCGAATTACCATTTCGTTCATTTTCAGTAAAGCATTTTATTCGATTGATCTCTTTCATTAAAAGAAACAAAATTGATATCATTCATGCGCACGGAAAAGGTGCTGGAATTTATGCAAGATTAGCAAAGATTTTTACACCTAAAACATATCTTGTTTTTACACTTCACGGACTTCATATTGCAGATTATTCAAAGTCAATGAAATATATGTATATTTTTCTTGAGAGAGTTCTTAGCAAATTAACCAATATGTTTATTAATGTTTCAAATGGCGAAAAGACAGTTTGCCTTGATAACAATTTATTCAATGATTCCAAATCGATAGTAATTTATAATGCAATAGAGAATGATAAAAATGATTATCCTTCCAAAGATGAATTGAGAAGAAAACTTAACCTTCCGATTGATAAATTTTTAATAATATCTGTTCTTCGATTCAATCCACAAAAAAATATTCCAGCAATGTTAGATATTGCTCAAAAACTTTTTGATGATAAGAATTTTATGTTCATATTAATTGGAGATGGTGAAGAAAAATCATCAATTGAAAAGGAAATTAGTGAAAGACAAAATAGATAACGTTAAACTTTTAGGTTATCAGAATAATGTTGATGAATATTTACACGCTTCAGATTTATTTCTTTCAACTTCATTATGGGAAGGACTTCCATATTCTTTAATTGAAGCTACAAGAGCAGGACTTCCTATTGTTGGCAAGTGATGTAACCGGAAATAACGAGGTTGTCTTTGATAAACAGAATGGATATTTATTTCGAAATTGATGATATTGGATTCTGCTGTGAAATTGATAAAAGAGTTAAAAAATTCCCGCGGAAACCCTTGAATACATTTGGGCAAAATTCAAAAAGAATATTTAAAGAACATTTTGTGTTACAGGGAATGATAAATAAATTAAAAGAAGTTTATTCTAAAAATGTAGAAAAAACATTTAGTAACTTATGAATAAAAAATTAGAAATTGGCTGCGGTGATCATAAACGTGACGGCTTTATCGGGATGGATATTATTCCGCTAGAAGGTGTTGATATTGTTCACGATATGAATGATTTGCCCTGGCCACTTGAGGATAATTCATTTGGAGAAATTGTTATGGATGATGTGCTTGAACATTCAAATAATTTTTTAGGTGTAATTGAAGAGCTTTACAGAGTTGGGAATGAATGGCTGCATTAGTTAAAATATCTGTTCCACACTATTCCTCGGATAATATGTACACCGATCCGACTCATACTACTTTTTTCTCAAGCAGGAGTTTTAATTATTTTGATAAATCACTTGGATACAAACATAGTTTTTACTTACAGGATGTAAACTTTAAAATCAGGAAGGTACATGTCTCATTCAGAGAGTATTTTACTCACGATGGAAACAAACCATTTTTCAATCCGCTTAAATGGATTGGTATTGAATGGTTAATAAATAAATTCAGCAGAGTTTATGAAAAATTTTTCTGCTGGATTTTACCTGCAGGTGAAATTTATTATGAATTGGAGATCGTAAAAAAGAGATCATCAATTGAATAAACTGAGAATTGCAATTGTACACGAATGGCTTGTTAATTATGCTGGCTCCGAAAGAGTGGTTGAATCGTTTACAAATATCTGGCCCGAAGCTGATGTTTTTGCCCTGGTGGATTTTCTGAACGATGAACAAAGAGAAATAATTTTAAAAGGAAGAAAAGCTAATACATCTTTTATACAAAAACTGCCCTTTGCAAAAAGAAAACACAGAAACTACCTGCCGCTTTTTCCATCAGCAATAGAAAGGTTAGATCTTTCGGCGTTATGATATTATTATTTCAAGTTCACACGCTGTTGCAAAAGGTTTTAAGAAAAGAGGAAATCAGCTGCACATTACATATTGCCACTCACCAATGAGGTATGCATGGGATCAGTCTGAACATTACTTGAAAGGCTTTAAAGGTTTTATTGCAAAATTATTTATCAACTATTTACGAAAATGGGATTTAAAATCTGCAGCAAATGTTGATTTCTTCATTGCAAATTCTCATCACATTGCTGAAAAAATTGAAAGAATTTATAAAAGAGAAGCTGCGGTTATTTATCCCCCGGTTGATACTGATAAATTTGGAAGTTGGAAAGAGGAAAGAAGATTACTATGTAGCTGCATCAAGAATGGTTCCTTATAAAAAGCTGGATCTTGTTGTGAAAGCTTTTAACCAAATGCCCGATAAAAAACTTGTAGTAATTGGAAGTGGACCAGGAAAAGGATAAAATTAAGATCTATAGCCGCTTCAAACATTCAAGTAATCGGTCATCTCAGGATAGGGAGGCATTAAAATCATTTATGCAAAAAGCGAAAGCATTTGTTTTTGCAGCGGAAGAAGATTTCGGAATTATAGTGGTTGAAGCAATGGCTTGCGGAACGCCTGTAATTGCATTAAATAAAGGCGGTGCAAAGGAATCAGTAATTAATGGAACTAACCGGGCTTTTATTTGATGAGCAAAGTTCCGAATCAATTAAAAATGCTGTTATCCAATTTGAAAAACAGAAAGATTCTTTTGATCCTTCAGCAATAAGAAAACATTCTGAAGCAATTCAGCAGAATTATTTTTGAAGAGAAATATTAAGAATTTTGTAAATGAAAAAGCTCAGAAATTTTTTCCTGTTACAAAAAGAATTAAACGAGAGAATGATAGTAAATAAAAGATCCATTTTCCTTTTCAGGTTATTAAGCGATTTGCTGTTTTTAAATACAGTGTTCATTGTATCGGCTGTAATTGCGCAATCGTGGGAAATACTGGCTGATAGAAATTATATGTTTTTTCTTCTGATTGGATCAAATCTTCTTTGGATCATTACATCAAGCAGCATTGGTTTTTATGATGATTTTTATTCGAGAAATTTTCCAATACAGTTTGTAAATATTTTAAAAAGTACCACAACCCAGGTTGTTGCTTCCATTGTTTTCATCTTCCTGGCAAAAGAAGATCTTTTTACAAGATATTTTATAATCTACTATGCACTCTTTTTAATTGCTGCTATTTGCTTTAGAGTCATTCTCTTTCGTAAAGGATTAAAGGTTCTTCGGAAAAGAGGGAAGAACATCAGAAATTTGCTGGTAATTGGAGATGAAAATATTTCGGATAATATAAAATCAATGGTGGGTGGTAACCCGGATTTTGGATATAATTTTGTAGGATCAATCAGCGGTGAAGATTCGATTAAAGAGATTGATGAAGCCAACGAAACAAAACACAAACTGGAAATATTATTGATGTCAGAAAAAGTTGAAGAAGTTGTGATAGCACTTGCTGCAGATTCCAGCCATCAGTTGGATGATATAATAAAAATATGTAACAGGAGGGCGGTAAAAACTCACATCATTCCGGATTATTTTCATTACTTATCCAACCGCTTCCAATTAAGTACTTTTGGGGATTTCCCAATCATAACACTACGGCGCGAACCGCTTGATGAAGTTCAAAAGCGAATTTTAAAACGATCATTCGATATAGTTTTTTCGCTGGCAGTTATCATTTTTATTTTAAGCTGGCTTTACCCTATCATTTTTATCCTTTCAAAGTTAACCTCCCCAGGTCCCATCTTTTTTATTCAGGATAGAATTGGAACGAAGAACGAAAAATTCAATTGTTATAAATTCAGAACAATGAACGTACAAGATGAATCAGAAAGTTCGGTGGTTAAACCGGTTATAAAAGATGACCCAAGAGTTACACGGATCGGTAAATTCTTAAGGAAATCTAACCTGGATGAGCTGCCTCAATTCTTAAATGTTCTAAAGGGTGAAATGTCTGCAATAGGTCCAAGACCACATGCAATTCAATATGACAAAAAGTATGGAAAGGTCGTTGATGAAATTCGGCTGAGGCATAATGTGAAACCGGGAATTACCGGCTGGGCGCAGGTACACGGTTTAAGAGGTGATGTGGAAGATGAGGAAGAAAACCTGAGAAGAACCACTAAAAGAATTCAATTCGATTTATGGTATATTGAAAACTGGACTTTCACTCTCGATATTCAGATTATTCTGATTACAATTTGGCAAATGATTAGAGGAAAAACCAGGGCTGTTTAATTAATTCCTATTTTTTATTAAAAAATCACCAAACCGTTTTTTATCAATTTATTTTGTAAACTGATAACTTTTCTTCTATATCCGAGATTATATACAACCTGTCGCCATTTTTATTAATTGTAATTCCCTCCGGTTGGATTACGGAAATTTTAAACTTGGTTATGATGTTCAACTCCATATCTGTTTTAATTACCATCTGGTCTTCATCGCTTAAAATCCAGAGAATGTTATCATTTTCAGCATAAAAAATTCCAGAAACATCCGCTGCAAATTTTATTGTATCTCTTCTTACTTCATTAAGATCTCCATCAAGCTCAATTATGAGCGCAGGATCTTTTTCAGTTACAATATAAAAATGCTTTGTACTCTCATTGTAAGTAATACCTTCCAGCCCGGAATTCAGCTCACCTTCCAAATTTATTTTTACTCTTTGTAGTTCTGTTCCGGATGTATCTAAAACAACCACTTCGCGGGTTCTTTCCAGGACAATTGCAAGGGTCGCTTCATCAATTACAGTTACACCTTCAAGATCGAACCCATTAACTTTTATCCTTTTAATAATCTTTCCGATACTTATCCAGTTCATACAGAGAACTATCTTCATCACTAACCGTCCAGAATCCGTTTTGATCGCTTGTCAGCGTTAAACCTGACGGTTCAGGTACAGGAATGTCATATCTCCTTAGCAAGGTGATTTTCTCACCGGGTTTTTCCTCTTTTTCTTTAATACATCCTGCAATAGCTGTTAATACCAGCAAAAATACAATTATTAATCGATAGGTAATTTTCATCTCTTTGTCAGCAAAAATGGAATAATAATTCATAAATTAAACTTTCTGGTTTAAAACTACTAATTTTTTAAGCTGAAATTCCACTTTACGCGTAATCTAAGTTTGGCATTATTTTTCTTAGTATAAAAAGTTACCTCTGTGGTTGCGGTAACTTAAATGTAACTAATAAATCACTTTAAGGATTTAAAAATATCTTTAACATTTAGTGAGTTGAGAAATTGACACCGAGCAGTATGATGACAAAACTGGCTATGGTTCTTGGAGTGATCATAATTCTTGTAATACTGGTTTTCGGATTTATGTTTTTTGAACCTTTTTTTTCAGAAACTGAGGAAACCATTGTTGTTGTAAATAAGGAAGTATGGAGGGGTGAGGGAGAAAAATACTTTATTTTTACCGAAAACGAAGTTTTCCTTAATATGAATAATTATTATCATAATAAAAGTAATGCGGATGATCTTTACCCTTTGTTTCGGGTTGGTCAAACATACAGGGTAAAAGTTGTAGGGTATTATTTCCCGATGGATCCCTCGCTTCAGAAACATCATAAGCATTATAGACCAGAAGGAAACAAATGTTGCCCTTCCGAATAAATAAATCGCCGTACAACATTCTGCTTAAGGTTCTATTCTCAGTTCTGATAGAAATTATCGGAAGAAAGAAAGAATTTTTAACTCATTTTAAATCTTAACCTGCTGCCTATTAACCAAAAGGCACAAATTAGAAAGATTAGTTAAGGGCATAATTTTTGTAATTCAGAACCGTTAATTTTATATAAATTTTTTACAAACATCTGGAATTACAAATAATATGGCACTCTTAATAACTGATGATTGCATTGACTGTAACGCCTGCGAAATTGAATGTCCTAACAATGCAATCTACAATGCAGGTGACAGCTGGGAACTGCACGGTGAAGAGCATGATGCATTAAATGACGACCACACATATATTGCTTTTGATAAATGTACAGAATGTGTTGGATATTATGATGAACCGCAGTGTATAGATGCTTGCCCTAGTGAAGCAATTATTCCTGATCCTGATCGCCAGGAAACACCGGAAGAATTAATGGCTAAGAAAGAACATATTGGCGTTATATTAAAATAACTGTTAAATATTTCAATTTTTTAAAGGGAGCTTAGCTCCCTTTTTTATTTTTAAATCAGAAGATATATTCTACAGCCCTTGCAATGAAGTAATAAGTCATAATTCCAGAAACTGCAAGCTTAACAACAATCATCAATAAGCTGGTTATAAAAGTAACAGCTCCAACTTTCATAGCTTCCGAACCTTCTTTGCCTGCAATCAGCTCTCCTGCAATAGCCCCTATCAACAAACCTAGTATCATTCCGAAGGGCGGGAAGAAAGATTGTTCCCACTATCATTCCAATTATTGAACCCCAAATACCATAGGCACTTGCTTTATAAACCTTAGCCCCGAAGAGTGGAAGCACATAATCGAGCACAGTAACCACAATGGTTATTACTCCCCATATTATGTAGAACTCCGTTGAGAATGCATCTTCAATTGCCAATTCTAAAATCAAAAGCGAAATAAAATTAAGAGGAGGACCAGGTACGGCAGGAATTATGCAACCGATTATTCCCACAATTGCAATTAGCAAACCAAGTATTATCAGAATAATTTCTATCATCTATTTTTCATCTTTGTTACAATATTCTTTAATCACTTCATAAGCTTCGAACAGACCTAAATCACCAGCTTTAATAAAGTCTGTACAGGCGTTCTCTTTTAATTCAATATTTGCATAGCATATACCACGATTATAATACGCAAGCGCGTCACCGGGATCGAGTTTTATAATGTGTGTATAATCCACAGCAGCACCAAGAAAATTAGTTAAACCAACTTTTGCTTCTGCCCTGGAGTAATAAAAATCACTGTTCATCGGATCAAGTTTTATTGCTTTTGTAAGATCTGCAATTGCCTCGGAAAATTTGCCGAGTTTTATATAATCACCAGCCCTGTTCTGGTAAGCAATCTCATCTTCCTGGTTTAAATTGATAGCTGCAGTATAATCCTTTATTGCCTGCTCATACTCTCCAATTATACTGTTTATGTTTCCCCTGTTTACAAAAAATCTTGCGTCTGTGGAATCGCGTAAAATTGAGTTTGAATAATCTTTAATTGCGCCGCTGTAATCTTCAAGCAGTTCCCTAACATAGCCCAGATTAAAGAAGGACTCAGGGTTAAGAGAATCAATTTCAACAGCCCGGTTATAATCCCTCATGGCATCATCGTAATTTTCTAAAGAAGTATAAACCAATCCCCTGTTCAGGTAATATTTATATTCGCCGTGGTTAATGGTAATTGCTCTTGAATAATCATCAATCGCCCCGGGAAAATCTTCAAGGTGGAACTTAGCAATTGCACGATAAAAATAAATTTCCGGGTCTGTTGGATCATCCATTAAAGCCCTTGTAAAATGAACAATCGCAGTTCTGTATTTTTCTTCTTCGTAACTCTGTAAACCCAACTGGTAATTAACATTAATCGAAGGCGCACAGCCGGCAATCATTATAAAAACCATAAGGATCGAGAATTGGAAAGCCAAAGTATATTTTGTAGAAGTAATTTTCATTAACCGGTATTATATTAAGTTAATAACAGAGCAGAATCTGTAATTAAAATTTAAGCTATATACAATTACATGTAAAACCAAATATTGTTAACTTTATTTTTAGAAAGAGATTTACTCGTTACAAAAACTCCCTTAAATAAATAAAAGAGGGCATAATGGATTTAATACTTTTTATAACCGGATTGGTGCAAATAGCACTCTCGCTGCTTATCGGTGTACTTTTTATTTATGCAGCATCAAAAGTATTCCGGAAAATGATAAAAGGAATAAATGAAACCGATGAGCTTAAGAATAACAACATTGCCGTAGCAATCCTTAATAGTGCTATCATTATTGCATTAATTCTTGTCGTAAGCAACTCAATAGAATCTGCAATAACCATATTTGGAAACACGCTTCGTAATCCCGATGCCATCTTCTCTACATACGTTCGAACAGCATTGATCATGCTGTTACATATAATCATTGCTGGATTAGTTGCATTTTCATCCATATATATTGCGATGCACTTTTTTATGTGGCTCACAAAGGATCTTGATGAGCTGGCAGAAATAAAAAAGAATAATATTGCCGTAAGTTTACTTCTTGGTATTATAATCATCTCGATAGCGTTATTACTCCAGCCGGGAATAACCACTATTCTAGATTCACTTATTCCTTACCCGCCGGTTTCCTTAATCGATATAGGTAATTTATAGTACATGTAAAGTTATGCTTCAAAATCAGATGCTTAAGCAGAACAAACGCTCGCGTGCAGGATGTATGAAGAAGGGATTCTTTGGCTGTGCTTTTCTCTTCTTATTTTTCTTTGTGATGATAATTGTAATCTTCATTTCTATTGAACTGCCTGAAATTGATCTATCGGTTGATGAAACCAAAAAAAATAAATATGAGATTGTAACCGATAGCTTAACGAATGAGAAAGTAATTAACTCTTCTTTTTCATGGCGATTCAGGGATAACAATCTTCGCAGGAAAAAATATGATTTGTCATTCAGGCTGCTTGAGAAAGATGTTAAACGAGCAATGGATCATATCGAACAAATATCAGAGATGAGTTACAGAGAGCTTGGTGTTGATTTCGGAACACGTTCGCCCGACCCGGTGCTTGAAGCAAGGATTGTGTGGGCTGAAGTTTACAGGAGGGTTTACAGCAATTCAATACTACAAATGAAATCGATATTTGAGGGATTTAATAAAATATTTGAAGAAGAAAATCTCGGTTCCAAAGACCGTGTTATTTTTGTTGTTACTTTCATTCAAAATATTCCATATGATCGCCCCGGCGGTGTGCTCGATCTTTTCCCACCAATTGGTACTCTTGCTTACAGGTTTGGAGATTGCGATTCCAAGGCATTGCTGCTTTATGTTATTTTAGAAAAGATGAATGTTGATTGTGCAATGTTATGGAGTTACAAATATAAACATGCAATGCTTGGTGTTTCAATTTCAAGAGGCGGACAGTTTAAATCGATTAAAGGGAAAAAATATTACTTCCTGGAAACCACTTACCCCGGCTGGCAGATTGGCGATCTGCCTCCTGAATTTAAGAATAAAAGATTCTGGTTTATTGATGAAATAGATTCAAAGGAACGAATTACGACTGATGAAGTTGAAGAATTGATACGAGCCAGATGATAGAGGAATCCGAACCAGAGAAGCAAGACCTTCTCCTGCCAATCCATAATAAATAATATATTAAATTTCTATTTTTTAATTACAGCACAGATTTCACCGCTATTGTTATTTTAGGTGGTTTCAGGTTTAATATGGGATAGATAGTAAATTAGAATCTAAGAAATATTTCTAATTACAATCAGAGATTAAAAACAAAGATGTCATCTCGTTTTTAAGATGACATCTTTACAAAGAATTATTATTTCTGAGGTGGAACAGGATACTGATTACGAATTGTATAAATGTTATCCTTATGCGCCTGGAAATATTTTACAACTGATCCAAAAGCACCCGGATGGCGTTTGTTAACACGACTAACATACTCGTCCCAGAACTTATCAAACGAAGTCATATCTTTTGCTGTATACCAAAAGTTACATTCCATTCATCGCCCCAGCTATGCATTGAAATTGACCAAAACTGTATATCATTCCCTCATCAACCAGCTCTTTAAGAATTGGAGTGAAAACTGAATCGACCATTTTGTTAACTTTCCCAACATCGCACATTGAGTACCATATTAAAGCTTGTTATCAGCAATGGTTGTTCATTATCTTGTGCAAAACTATTTCCGCCAAGAATAAGTAATGCAACTATAAATATTGCAAAGAATTGAGTTGTTTGTTTCATAGTACTTCTCCTTAAATATTGTTAATGAATATATTAACAGCAACTGCAGTGGCAAAGATGAATGTGAATTTTTTCATTATGTTTTCCTTTCGGTTTATGTTAAAGAAGTTGTTTATAAGTTTAATTCGATTTGTGCTAATTATTCTTTCTTGGTTTTCATCTCAATCTGAATTACTTCAAATGGTTTATCACCAGTATTTTCAGGCTGATGTGATTGTTCCGGCATCCAACTGAATTCACCAGACTTAAAACTGGTCTCTACAGATGTGCCATCCGGAAGTGTAAATTTCCCTTCGCCATCGGTTAAAAATATTGCCATACCTTCCGGGTGAGTATGCATAACTGATTTTTCTCCGGGTCCGTATGTAATTCTTAATACACGTACCTGGTCATTTTCAAACTCAACTTTGTAGTGATCAGGGTCTACTACAGTTGCATCTTGTGCAAAGCTGCTGCCTGCGAAAAGCATCACTGCAAATAATACAGCAATAACTAAATTTAATTTTTTCATAACACATGCTCCTATTAATTTAAGATTAAATATTATTTTTGATTAACATAACTAAACCCCCCTATTCCATCGGAGGAATTACACCAAGCTGCTGTAAGAAACCTAAATCATCCATATAATCTAATTCTTCTGCAATTTTTCCATTCACAATTCTTGCTACACTCACTCCCTTTGAGTGTTATCTTATTACCCGTTGCAGGTATACCTGCAAATTCACCAGAATGTGTTCCACTGAAAGTCCAGCTCTTAACAATCCGATCATCTACTCCGAATATTTCATCAACAACAAAATTGATATCTGAAAATCCTGTTAAAAATGCACCAAAGAATTCTTTAGCTTCAGCTTGTCCATTCACTGTTGATGATACCGTTTTATTGACATAATTTGATGCAAAGTGTGTATCAATCATATCAATGTTTCCCTTGTTCAGAATTTCATCCCAAACATTTGTGTACATTTTAATATTGTCTTCAACCTGATCGTTAGAATTATCCGACTGCTGCTGGCATCCTGTGGAAATGACGAATATCATTAAAAACAAGAAACCTGTTATTATACTTCTTTGAATTAATTGTTTCATAGCACTAACGCCTTTTAATTTTTGATTATAATTATGTTATTTCTTTTCTTCTGATGGCATCATCATAGTAAATCCTAATTGTTCCATTAATGGTTGGTTATCAAAAGAAACAAATTCTCTGGTTAATTTTCCATTAGCAAAATGAACAATAGATATTCCCCAAATTTTAATTTGTTTTCCCGTTGGAGGCATTTCACCAGGACCGGTATTTGTTCCTGTAAGTGTCCATCTAAGTGTTGCCTTATTTTCCGCATATATTTCCTCATCAGCCGTCAATTTCAAATCAGGATAAGCTGTTCTAAATCCAGAGATAACTTTTTTTATACCATCGATACCGTTAACATCAGGTAATCCATTTGCACTTCTCACAACGCTTGGATCCCAAAGTGCATCCACTTCATCGAGATTTCCGTTATTCCAGACTGCAACACCTCTATCCAAGAGATTGGTTTTAATTCTTTTGAATAATCTTTTTGCTGCTGACATCCTGTAATAAAAGCAATTGCTAATAACGTAGCAGAAAGTTTACGGAAAGATACATTTTTAATTAATGATTTCATTTTTTCTCCTTTTTGTTTAGAATTAGTTTTATTTATTGTCTTAAAACATTTTTGAAAAATGCATATGCGCCGTCATCCACTTTCCATCTTGCTTTATTAAAACCATACTGGATCTTCCACTTTGATAATTCATCTGTCCACCTTTTTCCATCCAGGTAAATGTGTAGTAGCTGGTTATAACGGCAGTATTTCCATTGTAGATCTGAACTTCAGAATCTTGCTGATGATAATTTACGTATGCAAGGGATGCGGTCCCCTCAATAAAATTTTTCCACATTGCGGCATCGTGGCGCAATGGTGATACAACGTATGGGAATTCAGTATTGTCACTCACAAAAGATGAAAAATAGGTTTTATAATCCTGTTTGTTAAAAGCATCTATGTTTTTACTAACTAGAGCTAAAACATCTTCTTTATCCCCGGCGAAGGTGCTGCTTGCGAATGCAGCAAATAGAAAGATGACTGAAATTAATTTGAAATGTTTCATAGCTATTCCTCTTATTTTTGGTTTATAAAAATTATTAGTTTTCTGTTGGATCCAGCGCAAAATTTGCATGAACGAGTTTCCACTCACCGTTCATTTTCACATAAACCGTGGTAGATTTTGCTTTGCTGCTTCTGGTCTTTCCATCATTGTCTTTTATTACACCGGCAAAGTTGTATGTTAATATTGCAACATTACCATAAACCTGTACTTTAGGATTGAGCATTTCATCTGCAAGTGAAGTCCCTCCCGAAAAATTTGCATCGCTGAGCGTGAAATTCTTAGTTTTCCCATCAATGCGGGTTGAAAAAACCGAATTGAATTCTGTATAATCATCTGAGACATGCTTATTTCTGAAAGCCATATCTTTATTATTTTCGGCGTCCCAAAGTTTGTATGTTAAAGCTATTACCTCATCTTCAGTTGAAGGGACTGGGGTCTGAGCAATAATTGTTGATGATAAACTAAGAGAAAGTAACACGAGCACGAACAATGAAACATTTTTTAGAGTTTTCATTTTTTAGTCCTTTGTTTTGATTAAGAATTAATTGATTATCCTTTAGGTTGTTCAAGTTTTAGCCCCGACGCTTTTTTCATTGCAGCCATTGCTTCTTCAACAGAAATAAGAATTGTTGTTTTTATCCCAGCTGTACCGCCTGCGGCGAATGCAGCCATAGTAGTTGCAAGCCCTGATACATTGTCTGGCATTTCTGCTATTACCAATCCGTCATAATCACCATAAGAGTAATAAAATGCCAGCATTTTACCACCAAGCTTTTCTATAAGCTGTTTAACTGCAACGGAACGATCTTCCGGGTTTTTTATTAAAGTACCTACAGTTTCTGATTTGTAGGAAAACTGGATCATTGATAGAGCCATTTGTTCACTCCATTTATTAATTCTTATTTTATATGTACAAGCAGATGTTTACTCTGCCTGTTTATTTGATTGGTTAACTTTTTTTAGTACTTATGCTAATAATTTTAGATGTACCATTTATACTCAAAATAGTTACGCGGCATTCATCAAGAAATAACGGATTAGAAAAGAGGAAGAAGAAATAGTAACGGTTAATGATTATAAACTAGTGTGATGACACATAAGCCAAACGAACATAAACACTTTATATTTCAATAGCAATAAGAATCAAAAATATATTTATAAACGGAGTGTTTAATCCGGTTAGAATGGGGAAATGCTGATTTTAATCAAAAAATGCGTGGTCTTTTATCATCTTTTAGATGTTTTTTTAATTCATTTATATGTTTTTCATTAGTCCGGTTTTGAGAAAGTTGGGGAAGTTCATCAATACTGAAAAATGCAACATCTTCAGTTTCATCACTTGTTGCGGCTTCTCCTCCAAGTAAGGTCACACAGGAAAATAATTTTGAATGCATGAAAAAATTCAAGAGGTCTTCCGCTCCTGTTCGCATCAAAAACACCAATTACTTTTTTCGGTTTAACATCATAGCCGCTCTCCTCTTTCGTTTCCCTAATAGCAACTTCAGAAGGAATATCACCCACATCAGCCCAACCGCCGGGCATTGCCCACTTTTTATCCATTACTTCCTTTACCAGGAGAATTTTTCCTTCATCATTTATTACTGCTGCCCTTACATCAATTTTCGGTGTTGCGTAACCGGGTTGTGCCATTAACACTTTAGCAACTTCTTCGCTTTTTAAACTGGTATGATGGTCAACCATTTCTGCCGTTATTTCCATCAGCTTTTTATAACGCTGTTTTTCATAATCGGTAACTGCAAAAGCCAATCCGGTTTGGCTAAGCTGTTGTATTTCTCGTGCCCATTCCAACCATTTAGGATGTTTTATTATTCTTATCAGTTTTAATTTTTCATTTTTCAGATTCCGCTCAGGGCCGGAATTTACGATTAATTAAAATGGATTAGTTGCCCACACGGTAACTTCGGGAATAAATCCACGGTCATCCATTTCTAAAGTGGATACAATTGTATGTGCAATTTCTTCACTTCTTAATTTATTTGAAACTTCTTTTCTTTCTACTCTTTCGGAATTTCCAAAAGCCGTTGTAACTTCACTTGGATTAATAAGTATTACCCGAACATTATATTTTCTCAAATCTGCCTGCCAGCATTGTGTCATTCCTCTTAGAGCAAATTTTGATGATGCATAAACAGTTCCGTTTGAAAAACCTTTTAAAGCAGCAGTTGAAGCAATGTTTACAATGTTGCCATTATTTTGTTCCTTAAAAAGCTTTGCTGCCTTGCTGCCCATCATTGCTGCACCAAAAACATTTACATCATAAACTTCGCGAAATGTTTTCATATCGAGTTCAGTTATTTCTGACCAGCCGCCGCCAATTCCCGCATTATTAATTAAGCAATCGAGATGACCAAATTCTTTTAGAAATTCATCAAATGTTTTTTCTACATCTTCTGGTTTCGCAGCATCAGCATGAATTGGAAATGCTTTAATTTCCTTTGCAACCTTTTCTAGTTTATCTTTAGCCCTTCCGGTTATTGCAACCTTTCCTCCTTTATCAGAAAGCATTTTTGCTGTTGCCTTACCAATTCCGGCACTTCCTCCGGTTACTAAAAATGTTGAGTTGTTAATATTCATTTTGTCTTCCTATTGTTTTTATTTCTTTAAAATTACTTATGTCTTAAGTAATACGAAAATATAATTATAAATAGGCTTATCTCTAATTGTTATCCCTAGCGGATTGTGCTTATAGCAAAATTGATTATTGATTTTAACAGACAATAATTAAGAATTTGGCATAAACCGTTTGTTAAAAACTGTCCCATTCATCAAATTCAAATTGAATTCCTACCTAAGTTTATCTAATTTTTGATATGACTTTTCACAAATCTACAATTAATCATTCCAGGTGATCTAATGCTTAAAAAATTTTTATTGCTATTGCTTTCCCTTCTTATTTCTTTTACAACTCTCATCGCACAAGATAATGATAATGAGGAGAAAGAAGATAAATCTCCCTATAAATCATCAACATTTAGTGGATTGAAATTCCGTTTACTCGGACCTGCAATTACTTCCGGCAGAGTAACGGATTTTGCTGTTAATCCGAATAACTACCATGAATTTTATGCAGCAGTTGCTTCAGGTAATGTTTGGAAGACAACAAACTCCGGCACAACCTGGGAACCCATATTTGATAACTACGGTTCCTACTCAATTGGCTGTGTAACTCTCGATCCAAATAATCCGCACGTTGTTTATGTAGGGACAGGCGAGAATAACAGCCAGCGGAGCGTTTCGTGGGGGGACGGTATTTACAGGTCTGAAGATGGTGGTAAAAGTTTTAAAAATATTGGGTTAAAAAAATCGGAACATATTGCTAAAATTTTAGTCGATCCAAGAGATTCAAAAGTTATTTACGTTGCAGCACAAGGTCCTTTATGGGGACCCGGCGGGCATCGCGGGCTTTATAAATCAACTGATTATGGTACAACTTGGGATTCGGTTCTTTACATAAGTGAGAATACCGGCGTAACTGATGTTGTTATGGATCCAAGAGATCCAGATGTTCTTTATGCAGCCTCTTACCAGAGAAGAAGACACGTTTGGGTGCTCTTAAATGGCGGACCTGAAGGTGCAATTTATAAATCAACCGATGCAGGAGCTACATGGAATAAACTTAAATCTGGTTTACCAGGCGGCGATATAGGAAGAATCGGTCTCGCCATTTCTCCTGTTAATCCCGATCATGTTTTTGCCATAATTGAAGCGCAGGGTGATGAAGGTGGATTCTTTAAATCAACAAACAGAGGAGCTTCCTGGAAAAAAACAAATGATTATAAAACTGTAAGCGCTCAATACTATAATGAAATTTTCTGCGATCCAAAAGATGTAAATAAAATATACTCACTGGATACCCGCACAAAAGTTTCCATTGATGGAGGAACAACTTTTAACAATTTAGGAAATGATGCGAGGCATGTTGATGATCATGCATTGTGGATTAATCCAGAGAATACAGATCACTTTTTAATTGGAGGTGACGGTGGAATTTATGAAACTTTTGATGGGGCAAAAACATGGTTATTTAAAAGCAATCTTCCCATCACACAATTTTACAGGGTTAGCGTAGATAATGCCGAACCTTTCTATTGGGTTTATGGTGGCACACAGGATAACAACAGTATGGGCGTTCCATCCCAAACTATAAACAACGAAGGAATTGTAAATGCAGATTGGCTCCCAACACTTGGCGGCGATGGATATGAAACACAGGTTGATCCGGTTGATCCGAATATTGTTTATGCACAATACCAGTACGGTGGATTAGTTCGCTACGATAAAAAAAGCGGTGAACAGATTAGCATCAAACCACAGGAAGGTAACGGCGAAGAACCGATTAATCTGGAATTGGGATTCGCCGTTACTTTTAAGTCCGCATAAACATACAAGATTATACTTTGCTGCAAATAAACTTTTTAAAAGCGATGACCGGGGCAATAGCTGGGTTGCAATAAGTGATGATCTTACAAGACAAATTGATAGGAACAAACTTGAAGTTATGGGTAAAGTTTGGAGTGTTGATGCTGTTGCAAAAAATGCTTCAACATCATTTTACGGAAATATTGTTTCTTTAACAGAATCACCTTTAGTTGAAGGATTGATTTATGTTGGAACAGATGACGGGCTTATACAGGTTACTGAAGATGGCGGGAAAAACTGGAGAAAGATAGAAAAGTTTCCAGGCGTTCCTGAAATGACTTACGTTAGTTCATTGTATGCATCGCTTCATGATCCAAATACGGTTTATGCAGCTTTTGATAATCATAAACGTGCTGATTTTAAACCTTACATTTTAAAAAGCAGTGATAAAGGAAAAAGCTGGCAATCAATTTCCGGCGATCTAAAAGATCCTTTTGTTGTTTATTCTATAATCCAGGATCATATAAATCCTGAACTGTTATTTGCCGGAACAGAGTATGGAGTTTATTTTTCAATTAATGAAGGTAAAAAATGGATTCAGCTAAAAGGTGGTCTGCCAACCATTGCGGTAAGAGATATTGATATTCAAAGAAGAGAAAATGATCTTAGTGCTTGGTACTTTTGGAAGAGGATTTTATGTGCTTGATAATTACTCGCCGTTAAGAGGAATAACAGAAAAAAATCTTGATGAAGAGGAAAATATTTTATTTCCTGTTAAAGATGCGCTGATGTTTATGAAGCGAAGAGGTACTTTTGGAGGTGTTGGTAAATCATTCTTCAAAGCTGAAAATCCTCCTTTTGGCGCAACATTTACTTACTACATTAAAGAAGCACCAAAGACTTTAAAGAAACAAAGGCAGGAAATAGAGAAAGAATTAATTAAAGAAAATAAACCGGTTTACTATCCTAGCTGGAATGAGCTTGCGATTAGAGGATAGAGAAGAAGGATCATATTTACTTTTTATTGTTTCTGATGAACAAGGAAATGTTGTTACGAAAATTAAAGGAAGGTGTTAAATCCGGAATAAACAGGATTACCTGGGATTTAAGATTTGCAAATACAAATCCCGTTAAAAAAGTAACTGATAAAAATGAAAGCGGAACACCGGTTATGCCGGGTAAGTATTCTGTTGAAATGTTTATGAGTGTTGATGGAGAACTTACAAAACTTGCAGGTCCCCAATCATTTGAAGCAAAAGTTTTACAGAACACAACTTTACCGGCTGAAGACAGGGCAGAACTTGTTGCATTCCAGAAAATGTTCTGGGAATTCAA
>CAVVMV010000041.1:0-11557 GCA_963749485.1 uncultured Ignavibacteriales bacterium
CAATCGTTATACGCTGAACGCCTGATTCCAATGACTTTTACACTCATCACTTTGATCATTAATGAATTCACTTAATCCTTGCTAACAAAATTTTATTGAATTATTTTTGGCCTTAGCAATGTAAAAAAGTTGGATAGAATAATAATTAGTAAGTTTACTTTATGAATGATGAAATATAAGTCGGTACAATAATGTCAGATAAAAAAACTTTATGTGAGTGGGAAAAGAATGAGATTGAAAAGAAATCAGCTGAGTTTAATAAAATTGATAACCGATGCTAAATATTTTTGTAAAAAATGTGCAAGATCAGCAAATGATAAAGAAGTATTGTGTAAACCAAAAAAAATAGGTAAAGGAAATTAGAACTTAACACTAAAAAAGTTTGCTGCAATAGCCACAGCTCTTTCCAAACAATTCCTTTCTGCTTCACCTCCCGGCGGATGGGATTAAAATAATTGATCATTTCAATAATTCTTCCAGGTAATATTTATTTATGTTTAATAAAGTGATATGTTTAAATAGGAAAAATAAATTATTAATACAGATTTTTTCTTGTTCCACTTAACCAAAATATTTACCAACCAACTACAGAAAAATTTACCGTGAATAATTTAAAAGAGAACTCCGAAGTTGATTTTGCCATTCGCATAGCCGGCGAAGGTGGTGAAGGTGTAATAAGCTGCGGAGAATTATTTGCACAGGCGGCTGCCAGAACAGCGTATCATGTATTTACGTACATAACCTATCCTGCCGAAATAAAAGGAGGTTTTTCGATGATACAGATACGAATACGATCCGGTCGGATTTATTCGATTGGTAGTTCAGTAGATTATCTTATAGTATTTAACCAGCAAGCATATGATACAACTATAAATGATCTTAAAGAAGGGGGAATGCTTATTTATGATCCGGATGTAGTTAAAATAAAAGATGATCTTAATGTTAGAGTTTATCCTATACCACTTAACAAACTTGTTACAAGCAGTTCAAGCTCTAACCTTGGAAAGAATGTTGTAGCATTGGGTGCACTTGGAAATCTTTTTGATATTGAGTTTAACGTATTAGAGAAATTAATTAAAGACCGCTATGGTGCAAAGGGGAGTAAGATAACTGAAAATAATCTTAATGCATTAAAAGCAGGTTATGATGCCGGTGAAGCTAATAACTGGGAACGCAAATTTAATTTGTTGCAGATCCCCAGGCAAAAGAACATTACATGTTAATATCCGGAAATGAAGCAGTAGCTTTAGGTGCAATTGCAGCCGGCTGCAGGTTTGTGGCAGGATATCCCATAACTCCTGCTACTCCAATATTCGAAACTTTGACTAATTTAATGCCGAAAGTGGGGGGACGAGCCATCCAACTTGAGGATGAAATCGCTTCACTATCAGCTTGTATCGGTGCCTCGTTTGCAGGTGAAAAAGCAATTACACCAACATCAGGTCCTGGTTTACAATTAATGGGCGAGCAGTTAAATCTTGCTTCAATGCTGGAACTTCCTCTGGTTATTGTTGATGTGCAGCGTGGAGGACCCAGCACAGGTCTTCCTACAAAAACCGAACAGTCTGATTTAAAATTTGCTATTTACGGAACTGCTGGTGAAGCTCCGCGGATCATACTTGCACCAACTTCTGTTGAAGACTGTTTTTACCAGACCATTCGTGCATTCAATCTTGCTGAGAGATTCCAGATGCCTGCTCTACTCTTAACCGACCAGTCTATTGGTTACAGGAAAGCAACAGTGCGCATTCCCGATTTAACTAAAATTGTAGAACTGGATAGTTCAGTTCATATTGATGATGTTTCTATCCCATCTCCGGAGAAGATTGAAATTGTCAACAGGATTGAAGCAGAAGAGATGGAAGGATACAAACGTTACCTGGATACATTCGATGGAATCTCACCGATCACCACTCCCGGAATGGAAGGCGGACAATATCTTGGTGGCGGGCTTGAACATGATGAAACTGGAAAAGCAAGCTCACTCCCTGAAATTCATTTAAAAATGATGCATAAAAGATTTAAAAAGTTAGAAGCTCTCTCGAAGGCTTTGGAAAAAAACCCACCTGAATTTGAAGGATCTGAAGAAGCAAAAATTGGTGTAATTGGGTGGGGTTCTACTGAAGGTGCTATTCATGAAGCCCGGTTGCTTGCTGAAGAGAGAGGAATATTATTCCGCCATCTGCAGCCTAAAGTACTTTCACCTTTACCGGAACGGCAGGTACGCAATTTTCTTTCCGGCTTAAAGCAGGTAGTAATGGTTGAAGAAAATTATACCGGGCAATTTGCTCATTTTATAAAAGCTAAATTCGGTATTAAACCGATTGAAATACATAAATGTGAAGGAGTTCCATTCACTCCTGAAGAAATTTTTAACGGCATTGAAAAAGTAGAGAGGATAATCCATGAAGAGAGTATTGCAAGATTATAAAAGTGCTATCAAACCGATCTGGTGTCCCGGATGCGGTGATTACGGGATAGTGAACAGCGTTACAAAAAGCACTTGTAACTTTAGAAATTGCGCCTGAAAATATAGTTGCTGTTTCTGGTATCGGCTGCTCTGGTCGGTTATCTCACTTTCTTAATACATATTCATTACATGGCACACATGGACGTGCAGTACCGACTGCTTTGGGTGCTAAAACAGCAAAACCTGAACTAACTGTATTTGCAGTTGGCGGTGATGGAGACGGGCTTGGAATAGGTGGTGGTCATATAGCTCATGCAGCTCGTAAAAATATTGATATGACTTACCTCTTAATTGATAATCAAATATATGGTTTAACAAAAGGGCAGACTTCTCCAACATCACCTTACGGGATAAAAACCAAAACATCTCCGTATGGTGTTTTTGAAGATGCACTTTCTGCAATCCCAATATTTTTATCTTATGATGTTTCCTTTATTGCACGCGCCAACGGTGTTGATACAAAAGCACTTAACAGAAATTTTAGTTGAAGCAATTTCCCATAAGGGGTTGTCTATTGTTTACATCTATTCACCTTGCGTAACATTTCCGCAATTTGATGGAAAAGGACTGAAGAATATTTTACAACCGTTGCCGGAAGATCATCCCAAAGAAGATAAATTAAAAGCAATGGAGATGGCTTATTCAGAAAAGCCAATATATACAGGAATTTTCTACCAGGTTAAAAAGCCAACGCTGGAAGACCGGCTGCAGTCTGTTATTAAGCAAGTTTGTGATAGAGATAATGGCGGAGAAGAATTTTCACTTCAACAGGTGCTTAACGATTTTGCATAGTTAAAGTTGTACTCACTAATTTTTATGTGTGTGCAGCTTATGTTATTTGTATCTCAATCTTTGGTTGTACAGTTAAGAGTTTTATAACGATAAAACTTCAAAAGTAAAACTATGGCTGAAGAAAAGGAAAACCAGAATCAAAATGCTGAGATTGTTATTGATCATGGTCGCAGCAAAGTATCCGATTTATGGAAACTTGAAGATTACTGGGCAATATGGCTTGGTTTTATAATCCTGTTCGTTGGTCTCATTATCTACCTACCTGAAGGTTCCGAAGAAGTTAGTAACAAGATTGATGAATCGAATGGAATTCTTCAAACAGAATCTAAAAGAGCACCATTCAAAACTATTGCTTGGTACACAGCACTCGATTCAAAAGCAAAACTAAAAGCAACCAGCACACAGATCGGTAAGGATATAAAGGAACTTACGGGTACTCCAAAATCATGGAATAGTAATCCGCTAGATGCTTTTTTGATGGGAGAGGAAGAATCCAACCTATTAAAACAAAACGTTGAAAAAAAATATATTGATGCAAAGGACACGGAATCCAAAGCGTTAGTAATTGCGCAACTTGCTGAGGATGAAGCCTCAGCGTTCAAGTTTTCAAACCAAAAACTAAATATTAAAGCTGTAACGGCAATTGATAACTGGCGGACTGCCGTGAAAAATACTTCTGTTGAAAAGAAGAAAGCAGGGGTGAAACCTTTCAATCAAATTCCATATTTATTGCTATTTATGATCATCCTGGCAATTCTATTTGGTGTTGGTGGGAAAATAATGGGAAATACAATTCTGAAGTTTATCCTTGGATTTATATTTGTTTTTATTATTGCTGTACTGGCTTATACATTTGCAAGCAACACAACTATGAACCACTACGGATTAGGATACCCAGGATGGGCAATTCTGTTCGGGCTTATAATTAGCAACACAATAGGAACACCCAAATGGGTTAAACCTGCAGTGCAGACTGAATATTATATTAAAACTGGGCTTGTACTTCTTGGTGCAGAAATTTTGTTTGGAAAGATTCTTTCAATCGGCATCCCAGGTATATTTGTTGCGTGGGTGGTTACACCTATTGTTTTGCTTACAACATTTTGGTTTGGTCAAAAGATAATTAAAATACCTTCCAAGACTCTTAACATAACCATATCTGCAGATATGTCTGTATGTGGAGTTTCGGCTGCCATTGCTACGGCTGCTGCCTGCAGAGCCAAAAAAGAAGAATTAACATTAGCTGTCGGTATGTCTCTCATATTCACTTCAATTATGATGATAGTTATGCCTGCTATTATAAAATCAGTCGGGATGCCGTATATACTTGGTGGTGCATGGATGGGAGGAACAATTGATGCTACAGGTGCAGTAGCTGCTGCCGGTGCGTTTTTAAGCGACCGTGCTCTTTATGTCGCCGCCACAATTAAGATGATTCAAAATGTTTTAATAGGAATTGTTGCATTTTGTGTTGCACTCTATTGGGTTGCAAAGGTCGACCGCAAGCAGGGACAAAAAGTATCTGCTTTAGAAATCTGGTATCGTTTTCCAAAATTTGTTTTAGGTTTTATTATTGCCTCAATAATATTTTCATTAATATACCAATTCCTCGGAAATGATATGGCATATGTTGTTATCGATCACGGTGCGATTCGGGGATTTTCAAAAATTTTCCGGGGTTGGTTTTTTTGCCTAGCGTTTGTTAGTATCGGGCTTGCTACCGATTTCCGTAAGTTAAAAAGCTACTTTAAGGGAGGAAAACCTCTCATCCTCTATATTTGTGGGCAGACCTTTAATTTGATTTTAACCTTAATAATGGCATATATAATGTTCTATATTGTATTTCCTGAAATTACTGCTTCGATATAATCATTAATCTATATCCTAACAAAATGAAGCCAATTAAGCCGAGTGGTAAAAATAGAATGTTGAACAAAATAAAAGATTATCTTTATTTACTCGTATGGATATCTGTTGTAACTGTTTTTGTTTTGTTTTTGGCACCTTGTATTGATGATGTACCGCATATTAAACCGCTTATTAACTTTATTGATGAAAGCGAAATAGATGCAGGAGCTCTTTACTATACTGATATAGAGGAGTTCTCGGTTGCTGAAATAAATATGAAAAATACTATGGATTATATACCCCAATTTATTTCAGTTGAAAAAGAAATGAAGAATAAAAACGAATTTTACTTTTCAATCAGTCTTCAAGAAAAATAATATAGTTTAACCGTTTGCTAGCTGCTTAATTCTTCGTAGGCAGCTTTTAAGCTCATATTTTTTGCACCTTCCCAGCGCTCGGTTAAATTTTCAAATCCTGGTATATATGTCTGCTTTCTGAATTTCAGTTTAAAGACTTTCCGGTTTTCATTTCTTTATCAACAAACTCAAGTAATGCTGTAAAATAATTCTTCATTGTAGTAAGGTCATCAATTGAACCGGATACATTTTCATCTGAATCTGCATGACCATAAATAAAAATCGTATCCTTATCAAATAATGAAGCTGCTTTTCCTAAAACATTGATTGATCCTTCAATAATACATCCTGCCGGTCGGTCCATATATGGATATACCTTGTTAAAAACAAGATCGCCCATGTGCACAACATTTGAATTTTGAAAATGGATAAATGCATCTCCGCCAGTATGAGCACTTCCAAGGTGATATGCTTTTAATTTTTCATTTCCAAGATCAAACTCCCACTCATTTTTAAATGTTGTATCAGCATAAACCTGCTGACTTTCTTTTTCACCTTCACCATAAAATTTCTTTTGTAATGCAGGACAATTTTCGTGGGCAACAATTTTATTTGCAAAATCTTTTAAATAATAATTTCCTGATGTATGATCGCCATGATGATGCGTATTAAATAGTATATCAATTTTTCGTTCAGTTTTCTCCCTGATTTCATTCATAAAACTTTTTGCAGAATCAGGAAATTGTGAATCAATAACAACAACTGCATCATCAGAAACATACCAGCCAATTGTGCCGCCTTCCATTGTAAAAACACCAACGTTTGGACGAATCTCTCTTATTCCTGGTAGAGAAAACAACCTGGTGAAACTCAAAAGACTTTTACCCGGGTAAAGAATAGCGCCAATTAATAATGATGATGATTTAATAAAATCTCTTCGGTTTGCAGCCATTGTTCTTATACTCCTAATTCAATTAAAGTTGATTTGATTTTGTGAATATATTAATAAGAAGTTCTAATAGAAAGGAAATAATATAAGAATAATCGGAACTCTTTATTGTATAATAAGAAAGCAGGATTATTTTGAATAGACGTTACGCACGTAATATTATTGCTATTAAAAACATTTTAGTTAAATTTACTATTGTAAATATGTAAATCCCTTTGTGACTGAGTATATATTGGATGGGAAATACCCTGCCATAACTTGGGCGAATGCGGAAGAGAAATTGGGTGTTTACTAAACTGATTATTTAAATCAACTCAAAAAAAAGATTGGTGAAAATTTAGAATGACCTCCGGCAAAACTGAGATAAGAGCTGTAACTAATAAAACCGATCTTGATAAATTTATTAGCCTTCCCTGGAAAATATATAAAGACAATCCGCACTGGGTTCCGCCATTAATCAGAGATGTAAAATTTAAATTGAACAGGGAAAAACATCCGTTTTTTGAATTTGCCCGGATGGAACTTTTTATAGCTGAAAATGAAAATGAAATAGTTGGACGTGTTGCAGCTATTGTCAACGACCGGCATAATGAATTCCATAATGAAAAGCTCGGCTTCTTTGGAATGTTTGAATCTGTGGATGATGTTGAAACTGCTAGATTACTTTATACTGCTGCAGAAGAGTGGTGCAGGAAAGAAGGTATGGAGCGGATTCTTGGTCCTGTAAACCTTAGTACGAATGATGAATGCGGATTTTTACTTGAAGGTTTTGATTTAGATCCTGCTGTTATGATGCCTTACACGCTTGAGTATTATTTAAAACTTAGTGAAGAGTGCGGTTACAAAAAAGCAAAGGATTTGTACGCATACTTAAAGGTGAAGTTGGGGTAGTTGATAGGATTACAAAACTTGTTGAAAGGGTAAAGCGCAAAGAAGATGTGGTTGTACGACCACTTGATATGAAAAATTTCAAGAGGGATGTTGAAATAATAAAAGATGTTTACAATGCAGCGTGGGAACTCAATTGGGGCTTTGTTCCGATGACACCAGCTGAAATGGATCTTATGGCAAAAGAATTAAAACCAATTGCCGAACCTGAACTTGTTCTTTTTGCAGAAGTTAAAGGTGAACCTGTGGGGCTGGCAATTACACTGCCTGACTTAAATTTTGTGCTGAAAAAACTTAATGGAAAACTTGGACCAATCCAGCTGTTAAAATTCCTTTATTACAAAAGAAAAATTAAAGGTTTGCGCTCTATTATATTTGGATTAAAAAAAGAATACAGGCTTACGGGAATTAATGTTGTTCTCTATTACGAAACCGAAGTTAGGGGTGCCAAACTTGGTTACGACTCGTGTGAAATGAGCTGGAATTTAGAAGATAACGATATGATAAACCGTTTTGATGAAGCCGTGGGCGGAAAGCTGTATAAAAAATACAGACTGTACGAAAAGAGTTTACTTTAATAATACCATCTTTTTAGTTTTAACATTATCCCCCGATTGGAGTTTATAGAAATACACCCCGGCTGAAAGTTGTTCAGCAACAAATACAACTGAGTAGCTACCGGCAGTTTTTTCTTCATCAACTAATATTGCAATTTCATTTCCAAGTATATCATAAACTTTTAATTGCACATTATGGAGTGAGTTGCTAATTCCATCATGTTTATTGAGCGATTCAGTGAATCGCTCTACATCTGGAATTGAGAATTCTATAGTTGTTCCCCGGTTTCCGCCAAAGGCGGATCCGCCTCCGGCGGAAAATGGATTCGGAAAATTCTGATAAAGATCAAAACCTTCCGGCACATTCAAATTATTAATTTCAATACCTGCAGCTGAAGATGGGAAAAAGTATTTTAGCATGTTATCAATTGTTGCCCGCCACAAACCCCAGCTGTGTCCTTCCGGTAATTCGAGCCAATCCAGTTCATATCCTTTTGATATTAAAGAATCACGAAAATCTTGCATATTCTGACTAAGCCCCTCATAACTGCCCCAAATTGAACTCCATTTAATATCTCTAAATTCGCCCGTGGTAATTAACGTAAAAGCTTCGTAATTGTTTGGTTGAAATGCGCCCGAATGTACACCGCACAAACCAAAAACATCAGGATGATTATAAGAGATCAATGCAGAAATATTACCTCCGTACGAAGGACCCATTACCAGTCTTTGTTTCGGATCTACCTTTGTGCTGTAAATACTATCGATGAACGGAACCAGTTCTTCTACAAAAAATAATCTGTATTGATTTCTCTTGCTGAATGCATATTCTTCATTCCTGTTATTTGGTTTTACAAATACTGCAATCAAAGGTTCTATTTTATTACTATCAATAAGATTATCTAAAACATTTGCAGCGCTTGCAAGTGTAACGTATTCAAAACCATCCTGAAAATAAACTGCAGGATAAGTTGATGCATTATTATATCCCGGTGGCAGGTAAATTTTTAGCTGATGAGTTGCATTCAGATTTGTGCTGAATATTGATTTATCTTCAATTGTACCATGATCTATGTTTGGATTATATTCAATCTCCCACGGTTGCACATATTCAGGCATTGCCAGTTCAGAGTTTGGTCCAAATCCACCCGAAACTGTATTTGGATTTTCAGGATCAAGTATCCAGCTGCTGCCGTTTAATACAAATTTATAATCGAGCCGTGCGTTCAGTTCAAAATCTTTTGAGTGATACCAGAAATTTGTAAGAACTAAATTTGCCATTGGCGCAGAATTTTGGTTCCAGCCATTAAAATCACCCGGTACATTTACTGAACTGACTGAACCGATGTAAATAAAGTTAGCAGTATTATTCTCAATGAATGGAATACCCTCTGCTCTTGCTACTGTCATAAAACTATCTATCACCGCTGCTTTTGCACTGGAATCAGGAAGAGAATTTACCCTATTTATAAAATCCTGGAACTGGTTTTGGGAAAATATCTGATGGGGAAAATAGTGCAAGCAAAATTATTGTGATAATGGTTTTCATAACTCACATTCCGTGCTGCTGTTTATAATAATTTACTTTCAACTTTAAACTTATAACAGATAACCATTTCATCAAAATCTTTTCCCACATTCCAAAAACCAGCAGAGTTTTAACAACATTATTGATATTACATACATTTTGATTTAATTTACAATAGCAAATATGTAAGCCCCTTTCTGAGTAACTACAATACTGGCTGGGGAACATGCATACCGCAGGTATGTGTCCTGATTTGGTGGAGAAACTTGCCCCGCCACAGGCGTGGGCGTAGCCGGTGATGAATTTCAAAAAGTTAAAGATTTAATAGTGATACTAAATATTGCATTATGATTATACATTAAAAATGAAGTGTAATATTGTGTAATGTCTTAAGATCATATGAATGAAAAATGTATATATTGTGGTAACAAAAAAGCAATTGAGAAAGACCATATCCCTCCAAAAAGTTTTTTTGCCCGACCGCGACCATCAAACTTAATAACTGTACCTAGTTGTTCGAATTGCAATAGAGAATTTGGGAAAAAAGATGAAATAGTTAGAAATCTGTTGACATCTTTAGATACCACGGAAATTCATCCTGCAGTAATAAATCAGTTGGCTGAAAAAAGAAATAGATCGTTATCACGAAATGGTGGCATACATTCCTTAAAATTTCTTTTGGAAAATATGGAACAAATTGATAGATATTCAGATGCTGGTAAATATATAGGGAAATTTCCAGCTTATAATTTAGATTCAAGTATCGTTGGCCAATTCCTTGAAAGAATTGCTCGCGGATTATTGTTTCATAACAACAATATTGGTTATGGTGACTATAGTTTCGAATGGAAAATGGCTCCGACGGAAAAAACGTATGAAAGCATGTCGGATGAGCTTAAAAGATTTTTGGGTTCTGGAACTTACGAATATTTCGGTGATGGGATATTTGGCTATGCTGGATATACTTGGCCAGGTAAGCCCAGATCATTATGGATAATGAATTTTTATAGCGGAATAGAATTTATGGTGATTGTCAGAGACTAGTAAGGCAAATAATATCAGAAACAACCTGAATAAAGACTTATTTCTACGATATGCAGATTTTCGGGTTCAGTTCATGAATCAATCCTAAGGAGAATGAATGGATCAGTTAGTATTAACAGACAAAAATCAATTCCCGACTGAAGAAGTTATTTTTTCACATATCGGAAAATCTAAAGTTATTTGGGAATCTTTTTTCAAACACATTCACATAAATCATCCCGATTTTTCTGAACAGTGGAAATACTACAACGATGGCAAAAGCTGGCTATTAAAAGTTACCAGAAAGGCAAAAACAATATTTTGGGTTTCTATTATCCAGAACTCGTTTAAATTAGGTTTTTACTTCGGTGATAAAGCTGAACCTGCTATTATGGAAAGTTCGATTTCAGATAAACTAAAAAAACAGTTTAAAGACGGAAAAAGATTTGGAAAAATTCGTGGGCTTACTCTCTTAATGAACAACAAAAAAAATATGGAGTTTGCCAAAGAAATAATATCAATAAAAATGAAATTATAAAATATTTTAAGGTAAATTATTGAAAACAAATATAATCCTTTAGAATGGCTGGAGATAGGTTATAAAGTATTACGGATAAAGAGATTACTGGTAAATTTGAAATGATAGAGCAGTTGATATATGAGAAGAATAATTAATAAGTTACATGCCGAACTGATAACTGTCAACCTGCCTGCCGTCAGGCAGGTTCGGTATAAGTATAAGTTAGCTTAATTTAACATTGGAGATAAGAATGATAGTAAGGGTAGACATCAAAATAGATAGATCAAAGGAATCAGTGTGGAGGGCAATAACGGATATTGAAAATTGGCAGAGTATGATTTCAAGCATAATGAAAATAGATATTTTAAATAAGCCGGAACGGAGGACTTTGTTGGTTCGAAGTGGGAAGAAACAAGGGAGATGTTCGGAAAAGAGGCGATGGAAACTATGTGGATCACTGATTCGGAGGTGAACGAATACTATGCGCACGGGCGGAGAGCCACGGATCGGTTTATATAACCAAGTTGAGTTTAAAATCGATTGATAATAGCACCGTGTTGACAATGTCATTTAATGGAATCCCACAATCTATTATTGCAAAGGTACTTTCATTTGTAATAGGCCCT